>JAEWGO010000008.1 GCA_023388255.1 Pseudomonadota bacterium
CACGATCGGCGCCAGCAATGTCACCAATGTCGCGGTCACCTGTGCCAACAACCCGCCACCGACCTACACCGTCGGCGGCGCGGTCGGCGGTCTTGGCGGAACGGGTTTGGTGCTGACGTTGAACGGCTCGACCAACCTGGCGGTCAGCGCCGACGGTCCGTTCACGTTCGCCGCCGGCCTGCCGAGCGGCACGGCGTATGCGGTCACGATCGGCACGCAGCCAAGCGGCCAGACCTGCACCGTCGCCAATGGCAGCGGCACGATCGGCGCCAGCAATGTCACGAACGTCGATGTGGCCTGCTCGACGATCATCGATGACCGCATCTTCAAGAACGGATTCGAAATCACCCCGTAGTCGCCATCAACGATACGACAGCGGTTTCATCAAGGGCCGGCCCTGCGGGACCGGCCCTTTTTATAGGATGTCATTTCAACTCGCAGCCGCTATTGCGCCAGACGCCGGACGATTTCTTCAGCACACCCGGTTCGGCAATTGCGTGATATTGCGCGGCGTCGGACCCATTCGGGCTACGCCCCGGCAGCACGCTTTGGTCGCGGCAGACTTTGGTCGAAAGCATGGTCAACACCGCCATCGTCAAAAGTCGCGCCGCTTACCTTCCGCTTGCGGAAGAGGCACCTATGGCAACAGGCGCAACACTGCTTGCGCCGGTCCGGGCAGGAACGGGGTCGGCTTGCCGTCGGCCCAGTCCGCGTGGCCGGCACCATAATAAGGCGACAGTGGGTGGCCGCTCTGGCCGCCTGGCATCATGAAATAGCCGTGCGCTTCATCACCAGGTGCGACCGCGAAGCGTTCCGATGCACCGAAGTCCGGCGCCTGCACGCGCGGCATGTTGGCGTCGCCCGGCAAAGCCTGTGCCGGCATGTCGAGCCAGCGTGCGACGAAGGCGGGCAGCGCGCGCGAAAGCGGATGCGCGATATGTGTCGTATTGCGTTCGCCCCAGGTGCGCGCGGCGAGTCCGCCGGTTTGCGCGTCGAGATTCTTCGCGGCGCGTTCGGCGCAGGCGATCAGCAATGCATCCCAGTCCGCATCGCCCGGCGGCAGCAGGTGCGCAGGGCGCCAGCTGACGAGCCGCCACACCGCGTGTTCGGACTGCGCCAGTTTCGGCAGTGCGAAATCCGGATAGCTGCGACGAACCGCGGCGGCGAAACCGTCGAGCACGCGGTCGACGACTTCGTTGCGCCACGCGCGCACAAGGCGATAGGCGACCGAATCGACCGCCGCATGGCCGTTCCAGTCGGCGAGCGCCTGTTTCATCGCCGCGTTCAGTGCAGTCGCCGGCATCCGGTTGAGTTCGAGCGCGAGCAGATCCTTCCAGCGTTCGAGGAACAGCGCGCGATCATCGAGCTGGATCGCCAGCAGATCGTCCGGCGCGAAATGCTCGCGTGCGCGCAGATCGTCGCGGATCTGTCCGGCACGGGCGCCGAGGTCGTAGCCGCCGTCGCCGAGCGTGCGCAACGCCGCACCTTCGACGATGCGCTGATTCGCGGTCCAAAGGCGTTGCCACGGCGGGTTGGCAATCAGCGGATACGCGCTGGCGTCGAGCCAGCCATTCCAACCGGTGCCGGGCTGCGACCAGTCTGCCGGCAGCGCCGGATTGAACTCGCCGACACGCCTGGGGATACGCCCTGCGATCGTCCACGCAATACTGCCGTGGCGATCGCCGACGACGAAGTTCTGCGGCGGCAGTCCGCTGACCTGCGCGATCGCGACCGCTTGGTCGGCGCTTTCCGCCAGTTCGATGCGCGTCGCTTCGAGATTGATCGCGCCCGGTTGCTGCGCGGTCCAGGCCAGCGCGAGCGAGGTGCCATCGGTGTCCGTGGCGAGGATCGGTCCCCAGCGCGTTTCCTCGACGTCGATCGTTTCGTCAGCGCCGCCGTGCACATGGATGGTTTCGGCGTACTTTGAGATGGACGTCCAGCCGTCCATCGTCCGATAGCGGCTGGCGTCCTGCGGATCGCGCAGTACGCGCACCCAGTCGGTGGTGTCGATGTAGCTGTTGGTGAATCCCCAGGCGACATGGCCGTTGCTGCCGGCGACGATCGCCGGAGTGCCCGGCAAGCTGGCGCCGCTGACGTCGATGCTGTGTCCGGCGCGACGCGGATCGGGATAGACCAGTCGCGCGCGGAACCACAGGCTCGGCACGCGCAGGTCCAGATGCATGTCATTGGCGACCAGCGCGGCACCGCCGGCGAGCGCTCCGTCCACCGCGAAGCTGTTGCTGCCGACGACGCGGTCATCGTCGCCTGCCGCGGAATGGGTGGCCGCGGCGACCGCGGAGCGCAGCAGGCTCGGATCGAGCGCATGCAGATCCAGCTCGGACGGCGCCGGCGGATCGGGCCACGCCAGCGCGGCACCGGCCAATGGCGCATCCCATGCGCCGCCGCTGGCGGTGAGGAAGCGGAAGGCGGATTCCGGCAATGCCGCGTGCATGCGCGCGAACGCCAGCTCGCGCTTGTTCTCGGCATCGTTCAAGGTGAATGCCATCGCGGCGATGACGAGCAGACTGTCTTCGTCGCGCCACAGCGCGGGCGTGGTGCGCGTGAGCAGATAGGTGAACGGCCGCACCGACAACGCCGCGATGCCGGCATTCACGCCATCGCGATACGCCGCGAGCGCGGCACGCTGGTCCGCCGGCAATGCGGCGACTTCGGCCTGCATCCGTACGCGCATGCGATGCGCGCGCGCGGCGCGATCGGCCGGCAGTGCCGCGGCGCCGAACAGCTCCGCCAGCTCACCCGCGGCGCGTCGGCGCAGCAGGTCCATCTCGAAGAAGCGCTCCTGCGAGTGCACGTAACCGAGCGCCCAATCGATGTCGCGCCGGTTTTCGCCGCGCAAGGTGGCGCTGCCGAGCGCATCGCGTTCGACCACCACCGGATTCGACAAGGCCGCCGCGTGCACTTCGCCCTCGTACCGCGGCAGGCTGGCGCGCAATGCAAGCCAGCCACCAGCCACGACAAGGGTGATCGACAAAACGAGGAGTGCGGTGACGAGGCGCAGCAGGCGCATGAACGATCCCGGATGGAGTGGCGTCGCATCATAAACGCACGCGGGCAGGGAAGCCGGCGCATGCATCGACGCAGTCGGCGCGTATCTGTCCCGCCCCCGTCGAGGTGCGTGATGTTGCGGAGAGATGAAGCCGGGGTCCGAAACCGGGCGCCATTCGGAAGCGGCCGTTCCAGGGCGACGCGACCGGACACGCAGTTTTCGACGCGTCGTGCGCACGCGCACGAATCGCGATGCGGGCGTATTGCGCCAGCCTGTTAAACTCGCGTCCATGCTCAAGATCGACACGCACGCACACATCCTTCCGCCGACCTGGCCGAACCTGGCCGAGAAATACGGCGACGACCGCTTTCCCGTCATGGTGCAAGCCGACGGGCGCCATCGCATCTACAAGGACGGCAAGTTCTTCCGCGAGGTGTGGGCGAACGCGTTCGATCCCGAGGTACGCATCGCCGACTACGCGAAGTTCGGCGTCGACGTGCAGGTCGTGTCGACCGTGCCGGTGTTGTTCTCGTACTGGGCGAAACCGAGCCAGGCGCTGGAACTGCATCGCCATCTCAACGACCACACCGCCGAACTCTGCCGCAAGTACCCACGCCACTTTGCCGGTATCGGCACGGTGCCGCTGCAGGCGCCGACCCTGGCGATCCAGGAGATGGAGCGCTGCATCGACCAGTTGGGCCTGTCCGGCATCCAGGTCGGTTCGCATTGCGAGAACTGGAACCTCGATGCACCGGAGCTGTTCCCGTTCTTCGAGGCCGCCGCCGAACTGGGCGCGGCGATCCTCGTGCATCCGTGGGACATGATGGGAACCTCGACGATGCCGAAATACTGGCTGCCATGGCTGGTCGGCATGCCGGCGGAACAATCGCGCGCTGCCTGCAGCCTGATCTTCGGCGGCGTGCTCGAACGCCTGCCGAAACTCAAGGTCTGCTTCGCGCACGGCGGCGGCTCGTTCCCGTACACGATCGGCCGCATCGAGCATGGCTTCCGCATGCGCCCCGACCTGGTCGCGACCGACAATGCGCGCAGTCCGCGCGACTATCTCGGCCGCATCTATTTCGATTCCTGCGTGCACGACAACGCGGCACTGCGCTATCTGCTCGACGTCGCCGGTGTCGACACGGTGATGCTCGGCACCGACTACCCATTTCCCCTCGGCGAGCAGGAACCCGGTAGCGGCATCGCTGCGCTCGGCCTGCCGCCATCGCAGCAGGCCCGGCTGTTCCATGGCACCGCCCTGGAATGGCTCGGCCTGCCCTATGCCCGTTTTGCCGACGACACGGAGTGAATCGTGAAGCTGATCCCATGCCTGCTGGTCCTCATCGCATCGAGCGCGTTTTCGACGGGCGCGTTCGCGCAGGGCAAGACCGACTACACCTTGAACAACGGGCAGGTGCATTTCCACGTGCCGGCCTCGTGGACCGCGATGATGGAGAAGACCGACGGCAATCCGCAGGCGGTCGCGTTCCAGGTGCCGGATGCCAGCGCGCAAGGCAGCGATGACGCCGCCGACGCGACCGTGAAGACGCGCCAGCTCAAGGGTTCGGCGGAATTCGCCGGCGTCGTGCAGGACGAACTGGAGCGCGCGAAGTCGCAGGGCGGCTACGAGAAGGACGCATCCAATGCCGACCCCTCGGTCCATCAGTACTTCGTCGTGCGCGGCAAGACGAAATACCTCGTGCGCGACAGTTTCTACCTGACCGGCGACATCGCGGTCGAAGTGCGTTGCCAGCGCCCGTTGCTCGCCTCCACGCCGGCGGCTTGGAGCAAGGAATTCGACGCCGCGTGCGACAACGTCGTCGCGTCGCTGAAGCGGTGATGCGCCACCCGCATCGAGCATCTGCCAGCCCTGCCTTTCCCATCCGCCGATATCCACCCGCCGCCGTTCCCGCAAGCATCTGGCGGGAGCCCATTGCCTTTCGTCTTTGATTTTCCACAGCAAGGCAAAGTCGCCGAGTTCCCGCCGGAAGCCCGCTGGAACGACGAGAAACAAAAGACCATACCCATGACCTCATCTCCGTTCGCCACCGCCGAAATACAAGCGCTCGCGCTCGACGCGCATGACCCGCTCGCCCCGTTCCGCGACGAGTTCCTGATCCCGCGCCATGCCGACGGCTCCGAACAGGTATATCTGTGCGGCAATTCGCTCGGCCTGCAGCCGCGTGCGACGCGCGATGCACTGATCGGCGAACTCGATGACTGGAGCGATCTCGCGGTCGAGGCGCATTTCCGCGGCAAGCATCCGTGGATGCCGTACCATGAACTCGTGCGCGAAGACCTCGCCGCGGTCGTCGGCGCGCTGCCGCACGAAGTCGTCGCAATGAACTCGCTGACCGTCAACCTGCACCTGATGATGGTCAGCTTTTACCGGCCAACGAGCGAGCGCGCGGCGATCCTGATCGAACGCAACGCATTCCCGTCCGACCATCATGCGGTCGAATCGCAGATCCGCTTCCACGGCTTCGATCCGGCGCAGGCGCTGATCGAGATCGACGGCGACGAACCCGGCGGTGCGATTTCGGAAGCTGCGATCCTGCGCGCGATCGAACGGCACGGCGAGCGCATCGCGCTGGTATTGCTCCCCGGCGTGCAATATCTGACCGGCCAGGCCTTCGATCTAGCCGCGATCACCCAGGCAGCGCATCGAAAGGGTTGCCTCGTCGGCTTCGACCTCGCCCACGCGGCCGGCAACCTGCACTTGCGACTGCACGACGTCGGCTGCGATTTCGCCGCGTGGTGCCACTACAAATACCTCAACTCGGGACCGGGCGCGGTCGCCGGCTGCTTCGTGCACGAACGCCACGCACGCGCGCAACTACCGCGCTTCGCCGGCTGGTGGGGCCACGAGCAGGACTCGCGCTTCCGCATGGCGCCGGAGTTCGTGCCAAGTGCGGGGGCGGACGGCTGGCAGCTGAGCAATCCGCCGATCCTCGCACTCGCACCGGTGCGCGTGTCGCTGGCGATGTTCCGTCGCGCCGGCATGGCGGCCTTGCGCGCGAAATCCGAGGCGCTGACCGCGCATCTGGAATCGCTCATCCGTGAACACGCCGGCGACGTGCTCGACATCGCGACACCGAGCGAACCCGCGCGCCGCGGATGCCAGCTCTCGCTGCGCGTGAAGGGATCACGCGATGCCGGCCGCTCCCTGTACGACCATCTGCACGCGGGCGGCGTCGTCGTCGACTGGCGCGAACCCGACGTGATCCGCGCCGCACCGACGCCACTGTACAACCGTCACATCGATTGTCTGCGCTTCGTGCGCTCCGTGTGCGAGTGGAAAGCCGCGCACTGAACACGTCGCGAGTTCTCGAGCAGCGATGTCGACCATGCCGTCATCGGGGATTGCATTTGACCCGCCGGATCGCGCAAGTTTGCGCTTTCGCCTCCGGCACCGATCCGCATGACCGCGCAAAAACCCGCAATCCCCATCGTCGGTGGCGGCCTCGTCGGCGCGCTGCTGGCAACGCTGCTTGCACAGCGCGGCTTCGAGGTCGACGTGTTCGAGCGCCGCCCCGATCCGCGCAAGGCCGGCTATGCCGGCGGCCGCTCGATCAATCTCGCGTTGGCCGAGCGCGGTCTGCATGGCCTGCGCCTCGCCGGACTGACCGACGAAGTCATGCGCCTCGCCGTGATGATGCGCGGGCGCATGGTGCATCACCGCGATGGCCACGCCGAGCTGTTGCGCTACGGCCGCGACGACAGCGAGGTGATCTGGTCGATCAGCCGCGGCCGGCTGAACATCGCGCTGATCGACGCCGCAGAGAAAGCCGGCACACGCTTCCATTTCGACCGCCGCCTCGAATCCGCCACGTTCGATGCCAGTGTGCACCTGCGTTTCCACGATGACGCGAACGGCGCCGTGCATGAACACGATGCCGCGTTCGTGCTCGGCGCGGACGGCGCCGGTTCTGCGCTGCGCGCTGCGATGAACGCGCGCACGCCGCTCGGCGAGCGCATCGAGGAACTCGGCCACGGCTACAAGGAACTGGAGATTCCGCCGTTGTCCGGTTTTCCCGCCGCGACCTTGCCAGGCGCCGCAGCGGAAGCTCTTGCGCGCGGCGATCACTTTGCGATCGAGCCGAACGCGCTGCATATCTGGCCGCGCGGCCACTACATGTGCATCGCGCTGCCGAACGCGGAAGGCAGTTTCACGGTCACGCTGTTCATGCCCAACGCAGGCGATCCGGGCTTCTCGACAGTAACGACGCCGGCCGCGGCGCGCGTGTTGTTTGCGCGCGACTTCGCCGATGCGCTGCCGCTGATTCCGGAACTGGAACACGATTTTGCGGCGAACCCGGTCGGCGTGTTGTCGACGCTTTACCTCGACCGCTGGCATCTGGGGGGGAGCGCGCTGCTGCTCGGCGACGCCGCACACGCGATCGTGCCGTTCCATGGCCAGGGCATGAATTGCGGTTTCGAGGACGCGGTGGAACTGGCCGACCTGCTCGCCGCGCACCACGACGATCTCGCCTGGACGTTCGCCGAATTCGAACGCCGACGCCGCCCGAACGCCGAGGCGATCGCCGCGATGGCGCTGGAAAACTACGTCGAGATGCGCGATTCGGTCGCCGATGCCGGTTTCCTGCTGCGCCGCGAACTCGGCCGCGTTCTGTCCGAGCGCCATCCGGATCGCTTCATGCCACGCTATGGGATGGTCACGTTCACGCGCATGCCGTACGCGCAGGCATTCGCGCGCGGCGCGGTGCAGGATGCGCTCCTGCGCGAACTCGCCGACGGCAAGTCGCGCCTCGAAGACATCGATCTGGCCCATGCCGACGCGCTGGTGCACGGACGCCTGTCGCCGTTGGCATGAGCGCGCCGTGCGATTTGCGCCGACACATCCGCGAACTGGTCGCGCTGTATCGACGCACGCACTATGACGTTGCACTACCCGACGGACGCACGTTGACGCTGCATGTCGGCGCGCCGCCGCCCCGCGAGGTGGCGGACTGGATCGGCGCGGATAGTGCTGCGGCTTACCTGACCGCGAGCAACCCGCGCTCACGATCGCTTCCCGATGCCGAGAATGCGGAACGCATGATCCGGCTACGGCACGATCTCCATGGCGCCGGCGCGCGCTGGCTCGAAGGCTGCGGCCATCTTCCGGGCGGCCGATGGCGCGAACCCAGCCTGCTGGTCGCCGGCCTCGCCCTTGCTGCGGTCGACCGGTTCGCCCGTGACTGCGAACAGGACGCCTGCCTGCACGTCGCGATTGCGAAGCCGGTCGTCTTGCGCCTGTACCGCGATGATTGGCGCGGACATCTCGCCCCCGCAGCGGACCTCGAGTGGAGCAACCTCGCGCTCTCCGGATAGACGGACAGGTGCGCAAGACAGGTTGCTTTTACCCCCGCCATGGCCTGAACGGTCATGGTTTTCTTCCCCGAATTTCACGCATTGACGCGCAGCACCGCCCTCGCCATGCTGCGCGCAGTCGCTGAAAACGGGATAGACGTGGCCGATGCAATGACTGTCCTGCTGGAAGCGGCCGGCAACGGCGACGAGTCCGCGCAGGACCGACTGTTCTGCCTGCTCTACGACGAACTGCGCCGCTGCGCGCACCGCCAGCTCGGCGGCAGCGCCGATCGCACCTTGTCGACGACGGCGCTGGTGCACGAAACCTACGTGAAGCTGACTGCGGCGCAGACGCTGCGGCTCGAGAGCCGTCAGCACTTCATGGCGCTCGCCGCGCGCGCGATGCGCCAGGTGCTGGTCGACCAGGCGCGCCGCGCGACCGCCGACAAGCGCGGCGGCAACGCGCAGTTCGCAACGCTCGACGAGCGCATTCCCGACGCGCCCACGCAGGCGATCGAAGTGCTCGCCCTCGATCAGGCACTGGGCGAACTCGAACAGATCGACCAGCGCGCCGCACGCGTCGTGCAACTGCACTTCTTCGCCGGCCTCAGCTTCGCCGCGATCGCCGAACTCGAAGGCTTGAACGAACGCACGATCAAGCGCGACTGGCAGGCCGCACGGCAACTTCTCGCAGCGACGATGGCGAACCACGACGAGGATTGATCCGCCCGTTGCCGCTACCTGCGTGTCACCGATCACGACGGAACTGCGTAACTCCTTCCATACGCCACACACTGCGAGTCCCGCATGACGATCGAACACCGACGCCGCGTCTTCGCGATCCTGCGCGAACTGCTCGACTCGACCGAGCCTCGATCCGATGACCGGCTGCACGCGCTCTGCGACGGCGACGATGCGCTCGCCATCGAAGTGCGCGAGTTGATGCGCAAGCAGGCATCCGACCTGTTCGACTCGAATCCGGTCGACATCGCCAGCCGCCTGATCGAGGCCAACGAGCCGGCGCTACCCGCCGGCGGCGCATCGATCGGCGGCTGGCGCATCGAACGCGAGCTCGGCCGCGGCGGCATGGGCACGGTATTTCTGGCCGAACGAAGCGGCGACGGTTACGTTCAACAGGGCGCGTTGAAACTGATCCGTCGAGGCATGGATTCCGATGACTTGCTCGCGCGCTTCCGCGCCGAACGCCGCATCCTGGCCAGCCTCGCCCATCCGCATACCGCGCGCCTGCTCGATGGTGGCGTCAGCGAAGACGGGCGACCGTATTTCGTCATGGAGTACGTCGCTGGCGAAACCTTGCGCCAATGGGCCACGCGCACGCGCGCCGGCCTCGACGCGCGCATCGCGGTGTTCCTGCAACTGTGCGAAGCGGTCGCGCATGCGCACCAGCGCCTGATCGTGCATCGCGACATCAAGCCCGAGAACGTGCTGGTTGACCAGACCGGACATGCACGGCTGCTCGATTTTGGCATCGCCAAACTGCTCGAAACGGACGCGACGACCGAACGCACGATGACTTCGCGGCGTTTCGTCTCGCGCGCCTACGCGGCGCCGGAACAGATTGCCGGCGCCGCAGCTACGACGATGACGGACGTCTACCAGCTCGGTGTACTGCTGTTCGAATTGCTGACCGGCGCTCGTTTCGGCGCGCGTCCTGCCGGCTCGGTTTCCGCCTGGCTCGCACGCGCGCACGCCGAAGTGGACGAGCCCTTGCGTGCCGCGATCCCGCCGCAGGCCTTGCACGGCGATGCCGCCATCGTCGTCGCACGCGCCACTGACGCCGATCCGTTGCGCCGCTATGCCACGGTCGAGGCGTTCGCCGATGACGTGCGCGCGTGGCGCGCCGGACGCCCGATCAACGCGCGCGCGGACAGCACGACCTATCGCCTGCGCCGCTTCGTCGGGCGCCACCGGCTCGCCAGCGCACTGGCCGTGCTCGCAATCGGAGCCGTGCTCGCAGGTTCCACGCTCGCGCTCTGGCAAGCGCGCAAGGCGGCCACCGAGGCGCGCCTGGCGCGCTCCGCGCAGGCGTTTCTCGCCAGCGTGTTCGAGGCTTCCGCACCCGATGCCTCCGCCGGCGAGCACGTGACAGCGCGCGAACTGCTCGATCGGGGCAGCGAGCGCATCGAACGCGAACTCGCTGATCAGCCGCGCCTGCGCGGCGAGATGCAGCTGACGCTCGGTTCGCTATACCGGCAGCTTGGCCAGTTTGCGCAGGCCGAACACCTGCTCGATGGCGCCCGCACCACGCTCGCCGGAATCGATTCCGCATCCGACAGCGCGATCCGCGCGCAGATCGAATTCGCGGTGACCGAGCGCGAGCTGGGCAAGCTTGACGAGTCCGATCGCGCGCTGGCGACCGCGTTCGCATCCGATCCGCGCGCGAAGCTGCATTCGCAGGCGCTCGCCGAGCGCAGCCTGCTGCGCGAAAAGCAGGGACGTTTCAACGACGCCGTCGACGATGCGCGGTCCGCCTACGCGATCGATCTGAAACGCGGCGCCGAAGCGCGCGACGACCAGTCGCGCGACCAGCAGGTCGAAGCGTTGATGCTGGCACGACGTGGCCAGTACGACGATGCCGCACGCCTGTTCGAGCAGGCGATCGCAGGCGCGCGCACGCTGTACGGAGAGCAGGACACGCGCATCGCACAGATGCTCAACGACTACGGCGTCGCCCTGATCGAGAAGGGCCGTTCGAAGGAAGCGGAAACCGAATTGCGCAAGGCACTCGCGATCCGCCGCGAGCGGCTCGGCGACGCACATCCCGCAGTTGCCGAGACCTTGCAGGTGCTTGGTGCCACACTGCGCTCGCTGGGCCGCCTCGACGAATGCCAGGCTGCGCTGGAGGAAGCCTTGAAGATCCAGCGCGCGGCCTTCGGCGATCATCACGTACTCATTGCCAACACCCTCAATTCGCTCGGCATGCTCGACTTCACGCGGCGCCGGCCGGCCGACGCCGCGCGGCGTTTCAGCGAAGCGCTCGCGATCTATCGCGAACGCGGCGAAAGCGACAGCGCACCTGCCACCACCGCGGCGAACAACCTGGCAAGCGCGCTGATCCTGCTCGGCCGCTACGACGAGGCCGAGCCGTTGATGCGCCACTCGCTAGAAGTGCATCTGAAACTGGTCGGCGAGCAGCATCCGCTGGTGATGAGCGACCTCAACACGATCGCGCAGCTGGAAATGCGCCGCGACCGCTTCGACAGCGCGATCGGGCACGCGCGGCGCGCGGTGCGCATTGCCGACTCCGCATCGAGCCCGGCACGCGAAGGAGCCTACGCGCACCTCGCGTTTGCCATCGTGCTGAACCGCGCGGGCCGACCGGACGAAGCGCTGACCGAGGTCGACGGCGCGATCGCCGCGCTCGAACGCCTGAGTGCGGCAGACGATGCCCGTTTGCCGGTCGCGCGTGCGGTGCGCGCGGATGCCCTGCTCCGCCTCGGCCATGTCGACGAAGCACACGAACTCGCCGGCGCCGTGTTGGCCGAACGCAGCGAGCACCTGCCCGGCGACGTCAGCGGCATGGCTGCCACGCACGCCCTGCTCGCGCGCATTGCGGATGCACGGCGCAAGCCGATCGAGGCGAAGCGTGAACGCGACGCTGCGCGCGTACTGGTCGCCGGCATGGCTGCTCCGGACCCGGATCTGCTGCGGCAGATCGGGTTTCGCTGACCGACGGGAAGGCTCGTTCTGCCGGACCGCCATCGCCCGATGTCCCGATTCGTCGCGAACTTGCGTACTCCTCCTGCATCGCCACGAAACCAGGACCCGCATGTCCCTCCCCCTGCTTCCCGCCTTGCTCGCTGGCGTTCTCTCGAACGGCTTCAGCGCGCTTCCGATCTACGACGTCGACGCAAGCTTCGCGGCCAGCCAGTCAACACCGGGTTGGCGGCGGCTGTATTTCGGGCCGCAGGATGAAAAGGCGGTTGCGATCGCGAAGGCGCCGGGCGGTGGCTACGTCGTCTGCATGAGCGTGCCTGGAGGCGCTGCCGGTGCGCAGATCGGCCTGATGAAACTCACCGCGCAAGGTGTCCTCGTCACGGCTGGCTTCGGCAACGGCGGCTACGTGCTGAAGGACGCCTTCCTCAGCAGCGTCACCGACATGACAATCGACGCGCAGGGCCGCATCGTCGTCGTCGGCGCAACACCAGGTCCGGGACCGGGCAGTCCAACCGATTTCGGCATCGTGCGTTTCAACGCGGACGGCAGCGACGACAGCAGTTTCGCCGGTGACGGCGGCACCTCGTTCGGCTTCGACAATGTCGCCAGCGCGATCTACGCCAACGACGCGCCCACTTCGGTGCTGACCGAAGTCGACGGCAGGATCGTGATCGCCGGCGGCGTCCAGTACACCAGCGTCAGCACGACGACGCGCATCGGCGTGGTCCGCCTCAATGTCGATGGCAGCCTCGACAGCAGCTTTGGCAACATCGACGACGGCAGTGGCGGACGCCGCGGCACGCAGTTCACGTTCGTCGAGAGCAAGTCCGCGTACGCGGCGAAGATCGCGCATATCGCCGGCGACCATTTCGTCGTTGCCGGCACGTCGGTTTACTCGGGAACCGACACCGATTTTGCCGCGCGCATCCTGACACCGTCCGGCTCGCCATGGTCCGGCGACACGGGCTCGCAGACCTTCGCGATCGACGAACCCGGCCCAGGCAACTCGTTTTACGACACTGTCACCACCGCCACGCTCGCCAACCCGACCACGTTGTATCTCGCCGGCAATGCGAGCGGCCATGCCGCCGCCGTGCGCGTGCTCGTCGGGCCACCGAACTGGATCGGCCAATACACCGATCTTGCCATTGACGCGAACTTTGTCGGCAGCGGCATCAGCGGCCGTCCGAACATTTTCGTCGGCCCCGCGGACACCGAAGCGAAGGCGACCGCAACCGGGCCCGACGGACGCCTGCTGATACTCGGAAGGCGCAGCGTCGGCAGCCTGTCACAAGGCATGCTGATGCAGCTGCAACACGATGGCCGCCTCGACTACTACGTATACCCGGGCGGCCTGCGCCCATACTCGGCACCGACATTGGCGGGCGACGCAAGCGCCTATACCGAATTCAGCAGTGTCGTGTTCGATGGCGCCAACCCGGTCGCGTTTGGCAGCGCGGTCGACAACGCGACGTCGGTAGTCGATTTCGATGGCGTGGCAACACGCCTGTTGTCCGACACGATCTTCGCGGACGGCCTCGACGCACGGCCATGACGACTGGCGGCATGCCCTCGCGATGAGGCGAGCAAGCAGCCGACAAACGAGGATCGCCGCCGCCCTCGGAAATCGCGATGCGCGACGTTTCGCGCATGGTGTTGCCGCGCACATGCCGCTAGCATGCGCGCGGCATGCAAACCCTCGACCCCAACGACCGCCCCGCCCTGCTCGAAGCGCGTGCCCTCGGCTTCGCGCGCAACGACGAGCCGATCTTCGGGCCGCTCGATTTCGCATTGAGCGCGGGCGAAGTCGTGCTGATCGAGGGCGACAACGGTGCAGGCAAATCAACCTTGCTGCGCGTGCTGTCCGGCCTGCTCGCGCCGACATCGGGCGAGATCCGCTTGAAGGGCGAACCACTGACCTTGGCGCGGCTGTCGCCGCAGGTCGCCCTGCTGAGCCATCAGTCCGGCCTGAAGCATGAACTGACCGCACTCGAGAACCTGCGCTTCGCGGCCGGACTGCTCGGACAGCGCGCCGGCATCTCGCCGCCGACGGCACTCGCCGCGGTCGGTCTCGACGGCTACGCCGACGTGCCGACGCGACAGCTTTCCGCCGGCCAGAAGAAACGTGTCGCGCTGGCGCGCGTGCTGCTCGCGCCGGTCGGCCTGTGGCTGCTCGACGAGCCATACGCGAACCTCGATCTCGACGGCATCAAACTGGTCAATCGCCTGCTGGAGAATCACGCCAATCGTGGCGGCGCCGCGCTGATCACGTCGCACGGCGCGTATGCATACACGTCGGGGACGCCGCGCAGGATCGCCTTGTCCTCCTCGGCCTCTGCGCAGCGGGGGGAGATGACCGCAGGGCAGAGGGGGACAAGTCCGATCGATCCGACGCAGCCCGTGGGCGAAAAACGCCCTTTCCACGCCATCGGGGAGTTTCCTCCGCAAGCAGGAGAGGCAAAAGCGTGAAACCAGGATCGACTTCAGCTGCCTGCGCTGCGCTGATCCGCCGCGACCTCACGCTCGTCTGGCGCCGCCGTGGCGACGCGGCGAATCCGATCCTGTTCGCGCTGATCGTCGTCGCGCTGTTTCCGCTTGCACTCGGACCGGAGCCGCTGCAGTTGCAGCGCATCGCCGCCGGCGTCGTCTTCGTCGCGATCCTGCTTGCCGGTCTGCTCGCGCTCGATACCTTGTTCCGCAGCGACTACGAGGACGGTTCGCTCGAACAACTGGTGCTGTCGCCGCATCCGCTGTCGCTGATGCTCGCGTGCAAGATCACGGTGCACTGGCTGACGACGGCGTTGCCGCTGATCGCCGTCGCGCCGTTGCTCGGCGAGTTGCTGCATCTCGACCCGACACTGCGCAGCGTGCTGCCTGCGGCGCTGCTGCTGGCGACGCCGCTGCTCAGCCTGATCGGCGCGGTCTGCGTGGCGCTCACGGTCGGCATGCATCGCTCTGGTATGCTGCTGGCGCTGCTCGTGCTGCCGCTGTACGTGCCGGTTTTGATCTTCGGCGCGGGCGCCTGCAACGCGGCTCAGGCCGGATTGCCGTTCCTCGCGCCGCTGCTGTGGCTCGCGGCTGCACTGGTGCTGACTTTGGTCCTCGCGCCGCTCGCATGCGCGGCGGCCCTCAGAATCTCCTTGTCATGAATGCGCTGACACTCTGGTTCCACAAGACCGGCTCGCCGCCGACTTTCTACCGCATCGCCGGCGCGCTCATGCCCTGGTGCTACGGCATCGCATTCGTGCTTGGCGCGATCGGCCTGTATGGGGGTCTCGTGCTCGCGCCGCGCGACTATCAACAGGGTGACGCCTACCGGATCATCTTCATCCATGTGCCATGCGCATGGATGGGTCTGTTCGCGTATTTCTTCATGGCCGCGAACGCATTCGTCGCACTGGTCTGGCGTATCAAGCTGAGCGAGGTGCTGGCGATGGCGAGCGCACCGGTCGGTGCTGCGTTCACCTTCATCACCCTGGTCACGGGCTCGCTCTGGGGCAAGCCGATGTGGGGCACGTGGTGGACCTGGGACGCGCGCCTGACTTCCGAACTCGTGCTGCTGTTCCTCTATCTCGGAGTGATCGGCCTGTACGCCGCGATCGAGGATCGGCGCCAGGCCGCGCGCGCGGCCGGATTCCTTGCGCTGATCGGCATCGTCAACCTGCCGATCGTGCATTTCTCGGTGAACTGGTGGAACACCTTGCACCAGGGTTCGACGGTGCGCCTGATGGGTCCGTCGAAAATCGACAGCGGCATGCTCTGGCCGCTGCTGCTGATGGCGATCGCGACGCACCTGTGGTTCTTCGGCAGCCTGCTCGCGCGCACGCGCGTCGGCCTGCTCGAACTCGATGGCGGCAAGGACTGGGTGCGCACGATCGCGCTCGCCGATGCCGCGGCCTCTCCGCCGACGGAGCACACGCATGGCTGAGTTCTTCGCGATGGGCGGCTACGGCAGCTACGTCTGGCCCGCCTACGCCGTGTTCTTCATCGTGCTGGCGACCGAGGCACTCGCGCCGCGCATGCAGCGCAAGCGCGTCCTCGCCGAATTGCGCGGCCGCCTGAAACGCCGCCAGACCCGCAACGGAACGACCCAATGACTCCAACCCGCAAGCGCCGCCTGATCGTGATCTCGCTGATACTCGTGGCGGTGATCGCCGCCGCCGGCCTGACCGTGCTCGCGCTGCAGCAGAACATGACCTACCTGTACTCGCCGAGCGAAGTCGAGGCCGGACATGCACCGGCCAGCGCACGTTTCCGCCTCGGCGGCGTCGTGCTCGAACAATCGATCAAGCGCTCCAGCCAGTCGCTCAAGGTCGACTTCATCGTCACCGATCGCTTCAAGGAACTGCCGGTCGAATACACCGGCATCCTTCCCGACCTGTTCCGCGAAGGCCAGAGCGTCGTCGCCACCGGCATGCTGCAGAACGGCCATTTCGTTGCGACCGAGGTATTGGCCAAGCACGACGAAACCTACATGCCCAAGGAAGTCGCCGACGCGATCGCCAAGGCGAAGACCGCGCATGCGGACAAGGACGGCGACGGCAAGGACCGCGACGAGTAGCCGTCTCCGCTCGCCTTGTGCGAGCGCATGCGGGTGATGGCGGCCTGGGACAAGCGGAACGGCTCCTGCACGTTGCTTGGCCCGGAGACTAGGCCGATCGCAAACGCGCTGCCTCGTCCCCTGGCGTCCCTGCGAATGCGTGTTCCAAGGCGTTGCGCAGATGCGATGACAGATAGTCGATGAAACAGCGCACCGCAGGCGCCAGTCCCTTGCGCGAAGTGAACATCGCATACAGTGTCATGTCTGGCAGCGACCAGCCCGGCAGCAACAGCACGAGACGGCCGTCGGCAATTTCTTCGCGGCAGACCATCGTCGGCAACTCGGCCACGCCGCAGCCGGCCAGGGCGGCCTGCTTGATGACGACGATGTCTTCGGTCACCAGTCGCGGGGAAAAAGCGATTTCGCGCACGTCGCCCTTGGCTCCGCTGAAACGCCAGCCATGCCGGTTGCCGCGCCCGAGATCCATCAGGCCACCGAGTCCTGCCGCACCGCGAAGATCCTCCGGCGTCTGCGGCAAGCCATGGGCCACGATCCAAGAAGGACTCGCCACCAGCACATGCCGACGCAATACGAACGAACGCACCGCCAGCGAAGACGCACGGATGCCGGGAGCGATGCGCAACGCAACGTCGTAGCCGTCGGCGATCAGGTCGACTTCGCGATTGGTCATGTCAAGCACGAGCTCTATTTCCGGATACTCGATCATGAAGTCGGCCAGCAACGGCGCGAGGATGGTCTGCGCGAAGTTCACCGGACTGGTCAGCCGCACGATGCCGCGTGGCGTTCCGCGTGCATCGTCGATGACGCTGCCGGCACGCGCGACCTCGGCCAGCACGGCGCGGCAACGCTGGTAGTAACGCAGACCGACATCGCTGATCTGCAGTTTGCGCGTGGTGCGATGGATCAGGCGCACGCCAAGTTCGGATTCCAGTCTCGCCAGATGCTGGCTGAGCACCGACTTGGCCACGCCGAGCGCATCGCTGGCTGCACTCAGGCTTCCGTGTTCGACGATCTTCGCGAAATACAGGATGTTGTTGAGGTCGTTCATTGGCTGGCGGTGCTTTCCCCGGCGCGCTGGCTGCGGCCAGCTTAGGATCGTTCGGATTCCAGAACAATGTTTTCTCGGACGCGCCCTATCCAACCCGAAGCGTGGCCGACACACTTCGGCGCAGGGGCGCAATGAATGGCGTCACCCAGCGATGGCACGCGACGACCGGGGGCCGGTCATCGACGGAACCGAAGATTCCGAGCTGCGAACGCACCACCGTTACGGGGAGATCGACGATGCACGTGCGTGGAAGCATTTCTTGCGTGATGGCCTTGCTCGGCGCGTTGCTGCTGTCCGCGTCGCCGCTGCTCGGCGCGCAACAGAGCCGCGAAGAACTCGCGCGCGACCTGCCTGCCACCAACCTCTCCAACGACGACATCAAGGCGACCGCCCCGGCCTTGAGCGCGGCTCCGGGCTTCGCGAATGCGAAGGTCGCCGAGAATCCGAACGCGCCCGATGCAACGCCGGTCGGCGAGAAGACCTGCATCGCCTGCCACCAGCTCGAAAGCGACCATTTCACGCATACGTTCCATGCGCTCGGCCTCCATGCGGCGAACAAGGCCGACAGTTCGATCCCGGTCTGCGAAACCTGCCACGGGCCCGGTTCGACGCATGCGCAGGCACCGCTGGTGAAGGGCTCGATCATCGCGTTCACGAAGAACGGCGGCACCCCGATCGCGGTGCAGACCAAGACCTGCCTGACCTGCCACGAGGGTGGCCCGCGCGACCACTGGTCCGGTTCGGTGCACCAGCGCAACGACCTTTCCTGCAGCGATTGCCACAACCCGATGGCGAAGTTCTCCGTCGAGGGCCTGATGGCGAAAAACTCGATCAACGACACCTGCGCGCAGTGCCACAAGGACATCCGCCAGCAATTCAACCGTCGTTCGCACATGCCGCTGCCCGAAGGCCAGATGAGCTGCGACGACTGCCACAACCCGCACGGTTCGCTGACGAGTCCGTTGCTGAAGACCAACACGGTCAACGAAACCTGCTACCAGTGCCACGCCGAGAAACGCGGACCGTTCCTGTTCGAACACGCGCCGGTGCGCGAGAGCTGCCTCAACTGCCACACGCCCCACGGCTCGAACCAGAACACCTTGCTGGTCGCGCCGATCCCGTTCCTGTGCCAGCAGTGCCACGTCAACCAGCGTCATCCGAACGACCTGCAGACAGGTCAATCGCTGGGCAACGGCGCGCATCCGGACGAACGCATCATGGGTCGCGGCTGCATCACCTGCCACGCCAACATCCACGGCTCGAACGCGCCGTCGGGTTCGAAGTTCCACGAGTAGGACAGGAGGACGATCATGCGTGCATCCCGACCGATCTGCCGCCTGCTTCCGTTGACCCTCGCGGTAGTCGCCGCCTTGCCGGCCCGGGCCGACAGCGGCGTTGGCGTCGATACCTGGCGCGCCAACAAACTCGACCCGACCGCCGGCGCGACCGTCGACGGCTGCGACGCGCGCGGCACCACCTGGCTCGCCGGCGGCCAGCACCGCTCGCCGACCGGCAACCTGTATGCCTGTCCGCCCGCATCGCCGAAACCCGACGAGCATGGCGACTGGCGCTACTACGGCGTGCTGCAGATCGGCTACCTCGGCACCGGCGGCGACGACCGCAACGCGCTGTGGAACCGCTACGTCGACTGGGACAGCAGCCTGATCCTCGGCCTGCTCGACATGACGTTCGAGCGCCCCGAGGATGGCACCTACGCGAATGTGCGCGCGAGCCGCATCAGCGACGACGACCAGTACTACCAGGCCGTGTTCGGCCGCGCCGGCAGCTACAAGGTGCAAGCGTTCCTGCGCGACATGCCGAACGTGCTCAGCGCGAACGCGAAGCCGATCTGGAACGGCGTCGGCAGCAACAACCTGACCTTGCCCAGCAGTCTCACGCCAGGCGGCAGCACGATCGACCAGGTCGCAGCCGTCTCGGCCGCAACGCCGGAAAGAACGCTCTCGGTGAAGCGCTCGAAGCAAGGAGTCGGCTACAGCGGCTACCTGACGCCGCAATGGACCGCGTATGCGAACGTGACCGACGAGGAACGCAAAGGCGCGCGCCCGTACGGCGGCCCGTTCTTCTTCGCGTTCGCGTTCGAAGGTGCGCCGTTCTTCGACAAGACCGGCGGCGTGCTGGAGACCACCAAGCCGATCAACGACAGCACGATCAGCCTCAACGGCGGCCTGCGCTATGCAGGATCGCTGTGGCGCATGGATTTCGGCTACAGCGGGTCGTTCTACCGCGATGCGAACGCCGCGTATTACTTCCAGTCGCCATTCGCGCTGAATACGCCGCTGATCCCCGGCGCGGTGTCTGCGCCGCTCTACCAGGGCCAGATGTCGACCGAACCCGACAACGACTATCACAACCTCAAGGCCACGTTCACGCGCAAACTGCCGATGAACGGCGAGCTGTCGCTGACCGGCTCGGCCGGCCGCATGAGCCAGAACGACACGCTGATCGCACCGATCAACTGCCAGGGAGTGTTCGGCATCGGGCTTGGCGGCAGCCTGCAGGTCGGCCCGCAGAATCCGTTCCTGTACGACTGCGCGAACTGGAACACGCCCGCGGCATTGTCGCGCCGGACCGCCGACATGCGCATCGACACCACCCTCGTCGATGCGCGCCTCACCTTGCAGCCGACCTCTGACGTCTCGGTCCGCGGCGGCCTGCGCTTCAACCGCGACGACTATCGCAACGGTTACCTGATGTACAACCCGTTGACCGGCGACTACGGCTACGTCAGCGAAAACGGCGCGCAGGGCAGCATCGTTCCGGGCGAGGTCGGCCTGTTCAATCCGCTCACCGACCCATCCGCGCTGACGCGCGTGCGCAGCCTGCCGCTCGACCTTCAGACCATCGACGCGAACCTCGGCGCGGACTGGAAGTTCGCCGACAAGAACACGCTCGGCGCAACCTGGGCGTTCAACCGCTACGAGCCGAGCAACCGCGAACGCCAGCAGATCGATGCCAACAGCCTGAAGCTGACCTGGGTCAACCGCACGTTCGACTGGCTCACCTTCCGCGCGAACTACACCTACCTGAAGCAGACCGGCGACGCCTACAACTACGATCCCTACGACTTCACCTATTCCAGCAGCCTGCCCGGCTACGTGCCGCCAGCCGGCGGCACGCCGGCACACACGGTCGAGGCGCTGCGCAAATACGACATGTCCAGCCGCGACGAGAACAAGATCGACCTGATGGCGACCGTGATGCCGCGCGAGGACATGACGGTCAGCGCGACCTTGCGCGGTGACTGGAACTCCTACGACGCGCAGATCGGCCGCCAGGCCTACGACACGTTCGGCGCGACCCTGCAGTGGGAATGGCAACCGTTGCCGACCACGAACCTGAGCGTGTACGGCGCGTGGGACCGCTCGCACCTGCGCCTGTCGAACGTGCAGGACCAGCAGGGCGGTGCCGGCGTCGATCCGAGGCTCGGAGGTGCCAACTACGCTCTCACTGGCCAATGGTGGATGCGTGATACGCAGCGCAACCTGTATGGCGGCGCGACCCTCGACCACCGCTTCGGGCGCGTGCGCTTCGATGCGAACTGGAACTACACGTATTCGCGCGGCATCGACAACTACAACTACGCCGGTTCGTCCGCACTCGCCTATCCCGACACGGTGGGCAGCCCCGGCCCCGGCAGCGGCGGGTTCCCGGCGATGATCTACCGCGTGCAATCGCTCACGCTCGGCCTGACGATTCCGGTCGCCGACCACATCAGCATGCGCGTGTTCGACTACTACGAACGCGGCCACGTCAGCGACTGGCATTACCTCGGCTTCGATGCGCTGCAGGTCATCGGCAACCGCGTCTATACCGACGGCGGCCCGCAGAGCTACAGCGCGAACCTGGTCGGCGTGCTCGTCAACGTGCAGTTGTGAGGCAGGAATCGAACCGATGAACCACCCAATCGCTTGCATCGCTGCCGCCCTTCTCCTCGCCATCGGAGCAGTCTCGACCGCATGCGCGGCCGACTACGTCGACCTGCGTGGCGCCGCGCCGATCCACGGCGATGCCAGCGCCGGCGTGACCAAGGCGGCGGTCTGCGCCGCCTGCCACGGTCCGAATGGCAACGCGATCGTGCCGATGTTCCCGCGCCTCGCCGGCCAACGCGCGGACTACCTGTACTGGAGGCTGGTCGGCTTCAAGCGCGACCCGCAATCGCCGATGGCCGCGCTGGTGGCGAACCTTTCCCACAGCGATATGCGCGATCTCGCCGCATATTTCGCCGCACAGGTTCCGACCGCAGGCGTCGCTGCCGCGAACACCGCACCCGAACGTGGCGAAAACTTGTTCCTGCACGGCGATGCCACACACGGTGCACCGCCGTGCCAAGGCTGCCACGGCGTCGACGCCAATGGCCCGACGGATGCGCGCTTCACGACCTGGCCGGCGCTGCGCGGCCAGCACGCCGACTACGTCGTCGCCCGGTTGAAGGCGTATCGCGAGGGCAAACCGGCCAACACCAGCAACGATTTCGTGATGCATGGCGTCGCCGCCACGCTCGACGATGCCTCGATCGACGCAATCGCCGCGTGGCTTGCAGCGCTGCCGCCCGTTGGCGCGCACTGACGAGTCCCGGAATCTGCCGAAAAAGCGGATGTATCCAGCGCCCAAACGGTCGTGGCGGATGGGCTGAAGGCGCCGGGTTCCGCCAGGAGCATGCGGGAACGACGAATCATGCAGCGCCATGCTCCCCGCTCGTCATGCCCGCATGCTCCTGGCGGGCATCCAGTGCCTTGCGCGCTTCCGCGCCACGTATCGCCAGGTGGCAAAGTTCTGGAAGCCACGCACGTTGAACCACTCCATCCAGCCGCGTGATATCGCCGCAGCCATCCCGTCTTGCCGATATCTCGCGTAATCTACGCAGTCCACTGGAATACGCTCGCCGTACCATCTGATGATCCCCGAACTCGGTCAATTCGCGCTGATCCTCGCCCTGCTGCTGTCGCTCGCGCAGTGCGTGTTGCCGATCCTCGGCGCACACCTCGGCAACCGCGCGCTGATCGCGGTCGCGCGCCCTGCCGCTGCTGGCCAGGCCGTGTTCGTCGTGCTCGCGTTCGCGATCCTCACCTACGCGTTCATGACGCAGGATTTCTCGGTCGCCTACGTCGCGCAGAACTCCAATACGCTGCTGCCCTGGTACTACCGCTTCTCGGCGGTATGGGGTGCGCACGAAGGCTCGTTGCTGCTGTGGGTGCTGATCCTCAATATCTGGACCGTCGCGGTCGCGGCGTTCTCGCGCCGCCTGCCGGATGACTTCATCGCGCGCGTGCTCGGCGTACTCGGTTTCATCAGCTTCGGCTTCCTGCTGTTCACCGTGCTGACCTCGAACCCGTTCCTGCGCGAGTTGCCGATGCCGCTGGACGGCAACGATCTCAATCCCGTGCTGCAGGACCCGGGCCTGATCATGCATCCGCCGATGCTCTACACCGGCTACGTCGGCTTCTCGGTCGCGTTCGCATTCGCGATCGCCGCACTGCTCGGCGGCGAACTCGACGTGCGCTGGGTGCGCTGGGCACGGCCGTGGACGAATGTCGCGTGGGGCTTCCTTACCCTCGGCATCGCGCTCGGCTCGTGGTGGGCCTACTACGAACTCGGCTGGGGCGGCTGGTGGTTCTGGGATCCGGTCGAGAACGCCTCGTTCATGCCGTGGCTGGTCGGCACTGCGCTGATCCATTCGCAGGCGGTGACCGAGAAACGCGGTTCGTTCCGCGCGTGGACCTTGCTGCTGGCGATCTTCGCGTTCTCGCTGTCGCTGCTCGGCACCTTCCTCGTGCGTTCGGGCGTGCTGACCAGCGTGCACTCGTTTGCCGCCGATCCGAAACGCGGCCTGTTCATCCTGACCTTCCTTGCCGTCGTGATCGGCGGCTCGCTGCTGCTGTACGCGGTGCGCGCGCCGAAAGTTTCCGGCGGCGAACCGTTCGCCGCGGTCTCGCGCGAAACGGCGCTGCTGATCAACAACCTGATGTTCACCTGCGCCGCGGCGATGGTGCTGCTCGGCACCTTGTACCCGATGCTCGGCGACGCGCTGAACCTCGGACGCATCTCGGTCGGCCCCCCTTACTTCGGTTTCATGTTCGTGCTGCTGATGACACCAGTCGTGCTGCTGCTGCCGTTCGGTCCGTTCCTGAAATGGCGCGCCGGCAACCTGCGCAGCGCAGCCGCCGCGCTGCGACCGGCACTGATCGTCGCCGCGATCGCAGCCATCGCGACATGGCTGATCATGCCGGATGCATCGAGCACGAAGGCCCTGCTCGGCATCGCGGCCTCGCTGTGGGTCGGCATCGGCATCGTGCTGTATGCGATCTCACGCTGGCGCAATGCGCCGCGCGGACGACGCTACACACCTGAAATGCTCGGAATGATCTGCGCGCATTTCGGCGTTGCGGTGTTCGTTGCCGGCGTGCTGATTGTCGAGGCGACCAGCGTCGAAAAGGACATCCGATTGGCACCGAACGAAAGCGTCACGATCGGTTCGCTCGATTTCCGCTTCGATGGCGTGCACGACGCGAAAGGTCCGAACTTCACCGCGCAGCAAGGCGTCATCAGCGTGCTCACGAAGGGCGCAGTCGTCGCCACCTTGCATCCGCAAAAGCGCATCTACGCGCGCAACCAGCAGCCGCAGACCGAATCGGCGATCGCCCCCGGATTGTTCCGCGACATCTATGTCGCGCTCGGCGAACCGGTCGGCGACGACGGCGCCTGGGCCGTGCGCGTCTACGTGAAACCGTTCGTGCGCTGGATCTGGCTCGGCGCTCTGTTCATGATGCTCGGCGGATTCATCGCGGCTTGCGATCGGCGCTTTCGCGCGATCGCCGGGAATCGGGAAGACCAGCTTTCGACGGTGGTGAAGCACTCGGGGATCGGAAATCGCAATAGCGGCAATGACTCCGGCTCACCTGTTTTTGCCGATCCCCAATCCCCAATCGCGAATCCCGGCGGTCGGGCATGAACGCGCGCCTGCTGCCCTTCGCCGGCTTCGTGCTGGTGCTCGCCCTGCTCGGCTTCGGTATCTGGTGGAGCAGCACGCACGACCTGCGGGAAGTGCCTTCGCCGCTGATCGGCAAGGCCGCGCCGACGTTCACGCTACCGCTGCTCGACGACCCCGCGAAGACCGTGGGCAGCCGCGACCTCGCCGGCCAACCCTACCTGCTCAACGTGTTCGCCAGCTGGTGCTTCGCCTGCCGCGACGAGCACCCGATCCTGATGGCCGAAGGCAAGCGCCTCGGCATCAAGCTGGTCGGTTTCAACTACAAGGACGAACCGGCCGACGCGAAGCGCTGGCTCGCGCAGTACGGCGATCCGTACGATGTCGTCATCGCCGACTATCCCGGCAATGTCGCGATCGATTTCGGTGTGACCGGCGCGCCGGAGACTTTCCTCGTCGATGCTCAGGGCGTGGTGCGCTACAAATACATCAGTCCGATCACGCCAGCGGTCATTGCGACCGAGCTGCTGCCGCGCATCGAAGCGATGAAGAAGGCAGCGCCATGATGCGCCTGGCCATTGCATCGCCACTGTTCCGGCATCACGAGCGAAAGCGCGCAACACGCGCGTTGCTGGCGTTGATCTTCGTCTGCGTGATATTCGCATCGGCAACGCCCGCCTTCGCAGCAGTCGATCCGCTGCCTTTCAAGGACCACGCCGAAGAATTGCGCTTCCAGGCCTTGACCAAACAGCTGCGCTGCCTCGTCTGCCAGAACGAGAGCCTGAACGATTCCAGCGCACCGCTCGCCGCGGATCTGCGCCGCGACGTGTTCGAACAGATGCAGGCCGGCAAAAGCGATGCCCAAATCAAGGATTGGCTGACCGCACGCTACAGCGATTTCGTGCTGTACGACCCGCCGTTGCGCGGCGGCACCTGGTTGCTTTGGTTTGGCCCGCTGCTCGTGCTCGGCGCGGGCGGTATCGCGGTGTTTTTCGCCGTGCGCCGTCGCGCGAAGGCGATCCCGGCCGGCAACGCATCCATCCGCCCCGCCAGCGACGTCGAGGACGATTGGTAACGATGATGATCTTCATGTTGCTGGCGACCTTGATGGTCGCCATCGCCCTCGCCTTTGTCATTGCACCGCTGATGCGGCACGCCCGCAGCGCCCCGGCCAGCGATGCCGGCACGCGACGCGTCCGCGCGCTCGATGCGGCGCTCGCCGCGGGCGTCATCGATGCCGACGAATATGCGGCCAAGCGCACATCGCGGTCGCATGCGAAGATCGCGCCGGATACGCACCCGTCGCGTGCGGGTTTCACTGCGATGCTGCTCGCGGCAGTGTTGCTGCCCGCGTCCGCACTGCTGCTGTACCGACTGGTCGGCGCGCCGCAAGCACTCGATCCAGCCAACCTCGCAGCGCCGTCCGAAACCCCTCACGCCGACCGCGGTCCCGAGATGGAGCAGGCGATCGCGACACTCGCCCAACGCCTGAAGGACCATCCCGAGGACGTCGAGGGGTGGGCCTTGCTCGCCCGCGCGCAGCAGGCGATGAACCGCGTCGCCGAAGCGCTCGATGCATACCGGCACGCGCACGAGCTGGCGAAGGACAATCCCGCGATCACGGTCGAGTACGCGCAGGCGCTGGCTCTGTCCGCGCCGGGCCATCGTATCGACGGCGAAGCGCGCGACCTGCTCGACGAAGTCGTCAAGGCCGACCCCAACAATCAGCGCGCACTGTGGCTGCTTGGCATCAGCGATTTCCAGGCCAAGCAGTACGACGCAGCGATCGCGCGCTGGAACACGCTGCTGCCACTGCTGGCGAAGGATTCCGAAGTCGCGACCAGCGTCAGGAAACAGATTGCAGAAGCGGAAGCGCTGCGCGACGGCAAGACACCGCCATCAGCGGAAATGGCCGCGGCGAATCCGGACGCATCGGGAGACGCGGCACCGACAGGAACAGCTACCGACGCGACCTCGACCGCCCATGCTCCGAAACTCACCGTGCAGGTCGCGCTCGATCCGAAACTCAAGGACAAGCTCGATCCCGCTGCGACCTTGTTCGTGTTCGCGCGTGCTGCCAGCGGACCGCCGATGCCGCTCGCGATCCAGCGCCTGAAAGCATCGCAGCTGCCACTCACGGTCACGCTCGACGACAGCATGGCGATGATGCCAACGATGAAGCTGTCGCTGTTTCCGCAAGTCGTCGTCGGCGCGCGCGTGTCCAAATCCGGCAACGCGATGGCGCAGAGCGGCGACCTGCAGGTGCTGTCGGCACCGATCGATGTGCATCGCAGCGAACCGATCGAGTTGAAGATCGATCAGATCGCGCCCTGACGCGATTTTTGGCATGCACGCTTACGTCCAGTCCGCGCGCTTTTCCTCCAGCGCCAGCGCCGCCATCGCGCTGCGGTAGCGCTCCATGTACGCAGCGCGATCGCCGTAGAAATGCAACGGTTCGCCGACGAAGATGTCGACGAAGAACGGCACGATCATCCACTCGCCTTTCGGCAGCGCCTTGCCGAGACCGTAGGTGTGGACCGGGATCACCGGCACGTCGGGTCGGCGTTCGGCGATGCGGGCGAGGCCGGGCTTGAACTCGGCCAGCTGTTCCGGCTCGCCGCGCGAGCCTTCCGGAAAGAACACGAGGATGTCGCCGCGATCGAGCGCCGCCGCCACCGGCGCGAGCAGGTCGTCGTGCAGGTGCTGGCGCTGGCGATTCAGCGGCACGATGCCGACCACGTTCAGCGCGAACCATGCGAGCAAACGGTTGCGCAGGAAATAATCCGCCGCGGCGACCGGCCGCACGCGTGGCAACAGGCGCAATGGCAGCAGGCTGATCATCGCCATCGCGTCGAGATGGCTGTTGTGATTGGCCGCGAGGATCGCCGGCCCTCTCAAGGGCAGGCGTTCGCGATGGCGCACGTTGAGGCCGAGCATGAACAGCACGACGAGGCGCACCAGCACGCCGTAGAAGAACAGCCTGAGCAGATACCCCATCGTCACCTCGTATGCGTCCGGCGCCATTGAAGCGGCTGGATGCGTCCGCGACAAGCATCCTTCGCGTCCGGTGATCCACGAAGGCTGGCGAAAAGACGTCTGCGCAAAGTGTCGTTGATCCTCGATCGCGCTTTGGTGCGCGTACCCCCTTGCGCGAAGCCAACTTGACCCGCCTTTCGAGGAGCAACGAGATGCCCGAACTTCCCGACATCATGCTGGCCGCGTTGCCGGCATTCGTCGTCTTCATCCTCGCCGAGCTGGCCTATTCGATGGCCAGCGGCGCCGAGCTCTACAAGGGCCGCGATGCCTGGGCGAACGTGACGCTCGCGTTCGGCAGCTTCGTCGTCGCTACTCTGACCGGCGCGGCGGTACTGGCATTCATGAGCTGGCTCTACACCTTCCGCCTGTGGACCGTGCCGACCACGGTGTGGTGGGCGTGGGCGTTGTGCTTTTTCGCGGAAGACTTTTCGTACTACTGGTTCCACCGTTTCAGCCACGAAGTGCGCTGGTTCTGGGCCTCGCACTCGGTGCACCACTCCTCCGAGCAGTACAACTTCTCGGTCGCCGTGCGCCAGACCTGGACCGGCACCATAACCGGCTCGTTCCTGTTCTGGGCGTGGCTGCCGTTGATCGGCTTCCATCCGAAAATGGTGCTGTTCATGCAGTCGCTCAGCCTGATCTACCAGTTCTGGATCCACACCCGCACGATCGGCCGGATGCCGCGCTGGTTCGAAGCGATCTTCAACACGCCCTCGCACCATCGCGTCCACCACGGCAGCGACTTCGACTATCTCGACGCCAACTACGCCGGCACCTTGGTCATCTGGGATCGGCTGTTCGGCTCGTTCGTGCCGGAAACCTTCGCGCCGCGATTCGGCCTGACCCACAACATCGAATCGAACAACCCGCTGCGCATCGTGTTCCATGAATGGATCAACATTGCCCGCGACCTGCGCAAGGCACGCGGCTGGCGCACGATGCTCGGCCATCTGTTCCAGCCGCCCGGCTGGAGTGCGGACGGCAGTTCGCTGACGACGCATCAGGCGCGCGCAGCGTTGCGCGAACGCCAAGGCGATCTGGCTGCGGAAGGCGCCGCTCAGAAATAGAAATACGCCATGAAGTGAAAGAACAGCGGCGCGGTGAACAACAGGCTGTCGATGCGGTCGAGCACGCCGCCGTGGCCGGGAATCAGCGTGCCGCTGTCCTTCACGCCGATGTCGCGCTTGACGGCCGAGATCGTGACATCACCGAGGAAACCGCCGAAGCCGATCATCAGGCCGACCGCGATCGAATGCGCCGGCGTCAATGGCGTCAGCACCGGCGCGAGGAAGAACGCGATCACGGTCGTCGTCAGCGCGCCGCCGACGAGGCCTTCGACAGTCTTCTTCGGGCTGACGCTCTCGATCACCTTGCGCCGGCCGAGCGTGCGGCCCCACAGGTATTGCAGCACATCGTTGAGTTCGGTCAGCAGCACGACGAACAGCAGCAGCGCGGCGCCATGCGCGGCCACCGGCTTGCCGTCCGGCAGCACCAGCAGATAGGCCAGATGGCTGAGGCCGAACACCATCGTCATCAGGCCCCAGTGGATCGTGCCGGCCGCGCGCAGGAAGTCCTTGGTCTCGCCGCGCAACACCATGCGCATCGCGATGAACAGGAACGCCCACACCGGAATGAAGATCAGGAACATGTGATACCACTGCCGCCACACCCACCAGAACTGCAGCGGCACGCACAGATAGGCCCAGAACAGCACGCGGCGATCGGCGCGGCGCGTCGGGATCAGCGACAGGTATTCCTTCAGCGCGAGGAACGAGAGGATCGCGAAGAACGCGATCGCGATGCCGCGCCGGAATGCGATCGCGACCGCGAACACCGCGACCAGCACCCACCACGAACGCACGCGCGCGGCGAGTTCGACATGCCGATTGGCAACATCGCCACGACGCAGGAACGCGACGACGATCGTCGCCACGACCAGCAGCGCGACGATCGCGCCGAGCGTCCACGCCACGCTCGGCGGAATCCACAGATGCACGCCGCTCATGCGCTCCCCTCCTTCGCGCGGACTTCATCCAGCGCGTGGCACGCGCGATTCGCGATCGTCCACGCCGACAACGCGACCAGCGCCCACAGCAGCCAGCCGAGCCACGCGCCGGATGGCGCACCGAGGCCGAACGCGAGGCCAAGCGCACCGAATACGAACGCGCGATCGCTCTTGCCGAGCGGCCCGTCGTAGCGGCGACTCGCACCGATCTGCACGCCGATCACGCCGGTCATCTCGACGATGACCGCGAGCACGACCAGCGACACCAGCGGCATGGCGGGAAACTCCGGCCGCAGCGCCAACGGCAGTACCATCGCCGCATCGGCGACGACATCGCCGAGTTCGTTGAGGATCGCGCCGAACTTCGACATCTGGCCATGCTCGCGCGCCAGCATGCCGTCGATCGCGTTCAGCGCCATGCGCACGAAGAATGCCAGCGGCAACAGCAACAACACCTGCCGGCCATCACAGGCGAGCAACGCCGCGCCGACCGCGAACGCGAGCACGACCGCTGCGACCGTCACCTGGTTCGCGCTCACGCCGGCGCGCGCGAGCTTGCGCACCAGCGGTCGCAACAGCCCCTGGAATGCGGGTTTGAGTTGATAGATGCTGGCCAACGGACTCCCCTTGAAGATCCCTCGCGATTTCGCCGACAACGACATGCGCGTTGCGGAAGCGGCGCGCCACGTTAGCAGACGTCGCCGGCATGCCATCGACTTGGCGTATCCGCCCCGGCTCGCTACATTGCCGCTCTTGCCTCCGCCGATCCCACCATGTCCGACGCCCGCCGCTGGTTCGACCTCCCCTCTCCGTTCCGCATGAAGCGCGGCGGCGAACTCGTTGGCGCGCGGCTCGCCTACGAGACCTGGGGAACACTGGACGCGACGCGCGACAACGCGATCCTGATCCTCACCGGCCTGTCGCCGAGTGCGCACGCGGCGTCGAACGCGGACGATCCTTCGCCGGGCTGGTGGGAAGACATGATCGGCCCCGGCAAGCACATCGACACGGACCGCTGGTTCGTGATCTGCGCGAACACGCTTGGGAGCTGCAAGGGTTCGACCGGGCCGGCCGACACGAATCCGGTGAACGGTGAACCGTATCGCCTCGACTTCCCCGAGCTCACGCTCGAAGACGCTGCCAACGCGAGCCACGAACTGGTGCGCAGCCTCGGCATCGGGCGGCTCGCCTGCCTGCTCGGCAACTCGATGGGCGGCATGACCGCACTCGCTTACCTCGTGCTGCATCCCGGCAGCGCGCGCGCGCACATCAGCATCTCGACCGCGCCGCAGGCGCAGCCGTTCGCGATCGCGATCCGCTCGCTGCAACGCGAGGCGATCCGGCTCGACCCGAACTGGAACAACGGCCACTACGACGACGCGCACTATCCCGAAGCCGGCATGTCGATCGCGCGCAAGCTCGGCGTCATCACCTATCGCTCGGCGATGGAATGGGTCGGCCGCTTCGCGCGCATCCGTCTCGATTCCGAGCAGCGCGAGGACGATCCGTTCGCGTTCGAGTTCCAGGTCGAGTCCTACCTCGCCGGCCATGCGCGCCGCTTCGTGCGCAGTTTCGATCCGAACAGCTACCTCTATCTTTCGCGCGCCAGCGACTGGTTCGACATCGCCGAACATGGCGGCGGCAATGTCGAACAGGCGCTGCAGCGCATCGATGTGGAACGCGCGCTGGTGATCGGCGTCGAGACCGACATTCTGTTCCCGCTGCCGCAGCAACAACAGATCGCCGACGGCCTGCGTGCGAACGGCGCCGACGTCAATTTCGTCGCGCTGGACAGCCCGCAAGGCCATGATGCATTCCTCGTCGACATCGAACGATTCGGCGGCGCCATCGCGCGGTTTCTGGCGGGGCTGTAGAATATCGCCTCATAAGCTCATGCCGCCGCCGGCATGAGCGCTGCAATCCGGAATCGTGCCCATGCTATCGCTTGAATTCCCCGGCGCGCGCCAATTGATCGATGCGATCGATGCGGCCGTCATCCTGCCCGACGAGTCTGCCGTCACCGACTCGCTGCGCAACGCGCTGTGCCGACTGATCCGCGATTCCGACGTGCGCCTGCCTGACTGCGTGTTCGAACGCGTGGACGACCACTACGCGCGCCGCGAGCTGTACCGCAGCGAGGAACACGGCTATAGCGTCGTCGTGATGACCTGGGGCCCCGGCCAAGGTACGCCGATCCACGATCATGCGGGTCAGTGGTGTGTCGAAGGCGTCTGGCAGGGCTCCCTCGAAGTCACGCCGTACGAATTGATGGAATCGAGGGACGGCCGCTTCCGCTTCGAACCGCGCGGCACGATGAATGCCGGGCCCGGCTCGGCCGGCAGCCTGATCCCGCCGCACGAGTACCACACGATCCTGAACCCGAGCGACGACGCGATCGCCGTCTCGCTGCACATCTACCGCCGCCCGCTCGACGCCTGCGCCAAGTTCCGTCTGGCAGAAGCCGGCTGGTACACCTGCGACCAGTGCGCGTTGTCGCTGGACAGTACGCATTGATCGGATCGGAAAGGCCTGTTTACAGAAGTCCGCGCGATTGCCGTATACTGCGCGGCCCGCGCGCCGGCCGTCCTCCGGACACCGCACGCGGTGCGCGCCGAAGTGGCGGAATTGGTAGACGCAGTGGACTCAAAATCCACCGCCCTTAAAAGCGTGCGGGTTCGAGTCCCGCCTTCGGCACCAAAGAAACCCGCCTTGTGCGGGTTTTTTTGTGCCTGCATGATTCGCCGGACCCGGTACTTCCAAGCGCGTGCAGCGTGTCCCGTCTGTGCCACCTCGAACGCGCCCCGCCGGAATCTCCCTGATCGACCCGCTGCCGACGATCATCGTATGTGATGTGGCAACCTGAGCGATCCTGCGTGCCACGCTCCGTACGCAGGCACGACGAGTTGCCACATGTGTGGCTGGCGTCGCTTGAGGAAGCCTGCCATTTCGCGCTGCGTTTTCGCATGTTGCGCCTGCGCGCCCTGTGCGCCGACTTCCGCGTCTGTCGTTTCACGGTCGAAGCCATCGAAGAAAATGCCGACCGTGTTGCGCCGGGTTGCGCTGTTGTTGGCCGGATTCAGATCCGGCAAGCCATCCGGCGCGATCACCGACACCGAGTGCTCGACTGCCATTTCCGGGTCGGCAACGGCGGTCGCAATCAAGCTATAGATCAGGCTCGCACCCATCGGCAGCGTCACCGTATCGTCGATGTCGCCGCTGCCGGCCGGTGTGCACGAGGCCCCGGCGGTGGCCGTGCACGACCACACCGCATCGACGAGAGTCGGCGGCAACAGATCCTTGACCTTCGCACCGATCGCATCGTTCGGTCCCGCGTTGTGCACAACGATCGTGTACTCGACTGGCGCGCCGCCGACAACGAACTCGCTGTCGTTGCCGATGCTGATCGACAAATCCAGTCCTGCCGCAACCGTGATCGTGAATGTCTGTTCGTCCGACGTATCCTGACCGCCGTTGGCCGTCCCGCCGTCATCCTGCATGCGTACGCCGAACGTCGCGCTGCCGGCGCGACCACTCAGCGTGTAGACCAGCGTGCCGTCGAGCGCGAGCGCGACATTCGACGCGATGCCGTTCGGATCGCCGAGCGGCCGCAAGTGCCAGGCCAGCACATGCTGGTCCGTCTCGTTCGGCGCGCCGAAATCGGTGACCGTCGCAAAGCCCACCTGCGTCTGCACACCACTGGAACCGGCCGGCCACTTCGGTACGCTCGCGAGCGCGAAATGCGGCGCGTGGTTGACGAAGTTCACGGTGATCGTTGCGGTCGCGCTCACTGCTTCCAACCCGTCGCTGACCGTGTAACCGAACGTGGCGGCCCCGTGCGCGTACGGCGGCGGCGTATAGACAAAGCTGCCGTCGGCCTGCAGTACGACCTTGCCGCCGATGCCGGATGCCGTGATCGGTCCGGCGTTCGCAACCGTCAGCGGGTCGCCATCGGGATCGCTCGCCTGCGCGAGTACGCCCTGCGCGGCCAGCACGGTCAGCGCGCCGTCCGCGTTGGTCGCGTAGCTCGCTGCGGTGACCAGCGGCAAGCGGTTCACGTGGTGCGTGACCTGCACCGAACTGCCGTTGAAATTGCCGTCACCCGCATAGCTCGCCGTCAGCGTGCGCGGACCGCGCGTGGTGAGCATGAGCGCGCACTGCGTACCGCCCGGCGCGATCGTGCAGCTGTCGACGCCATCGCCGACCGTGACCGGACCGCTTGGCGTGCCCGCACCCGGGCTGACGACGGCAAGCCCTGTCGTGACAGTGACGGGCTGGGTCGGTGTCGTGCGTTCGGGTGCGTGCTCGACGATCGCGAGCGTGGTCGCCGCGCGATTGACTGCATGCGGCGCGGTCGCGCTACTCGGCGCGAACGCGCCGGTATCGGGCGTGTAGGTAGCGGTCAGCACGAATTCGCCGGCTTGCGTGGACGACAGCGCACAGGAGCCGGTGCCGTTGGAGAGCACGACAGGACCGCAGCTCGATCCTTGGCCGTCACCGACCGTGACGCTGCCGGTCGGTGTGCGCGACGCGGCGGTCGCTATGAACGCGACCATGTACGTCTGTCCGACCACCGTCGTCGTCGGCGTGATCGTCAGCTCCAGGCTGCTGGCCGCCGCGGGAACTTCGCGTGACAACGCAGCCAAGCCATCCCTCCGCGCGCCACCAATGCTGGTGAACGCACCGCCCACGTAGACACGCTCACCCGCCAGGGCGAGCGTGTCGATCGAGCCATTTGCTTCCAGACTCCAGTCAGGATCGAGCAGTGCCTGCCCGCTCGTCGCCAGCTTCGCGATAGAGCGTCTTGGCACGCCATTGACCGTAGTGAAGGAGCCTTGCACGAATACCGATCCCCGGCCGTCAAGCGCAAGCCCAGTGACTAGATCATTGACCGTCGGCCCCCAGTCAAGGGCAAGCACGCCACTGCCCGAGATCTTTGCCAATCGCCGCCGCAATTGACCACCAATGGTTCCGAAAGACCCACTCGCGAAAAGAGTTCCATCGGGATCCAGCGCAAGGGCGGACACGGAGAAGTCCGCGCCTGGATTCCAGGTCGGATCGACGGAACCCAAGGGATTGAGTTTCGCAATCCGGCTTCGCGTCACGCCGCCGGCACTCGTGAAGTCGCCGCCCAGGAACAGCGTTCCATCAGCCGCCACCGCCAGTCCGCGCACGTAGCCGAAGCTGTTGAGGCGGGCATTCCAACTCGTATCCACGACTCCAGTATTGCCATCAATCTTGGCCACGTAGTTGCGAAACTCATTGCCGATGGCATTGAATACGCCGCCGGCATAAAGCGCGCCGCTGCCATCAATGACGAGCCCGGTCACACCACCGTTCGTCATAGTCCTCCACTTAACTACGGCCTGACCAGTTGCGTCAGTGGTCAGCTTGTAGATCTGGCCAGTTACCCCAACAAAGACCGCACCGGAAGCATCTGCAACCAACGCGCCGATCGGGTAGTTCTCTAGAGGACTCCATAAAAGGTCGAGTTCCCCATTGGCGTCGATGCGGAGGAGATTCCGACGAGCCTGCTGGTTGGCCTTGAAGAATGTTCCACCGACGATCACACCGCCATTCGGCTGCGTTGCCAGCTTCTGAACTTGCCCCGGACTTTCCACATCGAAAGCAAGCGGCACCTGTGTTCCATCTACAGAAAACGTCGCAAATGCCAATCGTGGTTGGTCTACCACGTAGGCAAATTCTCCACCAACATAGACGAGACCTGTCGGAGAAACTCCCAGCGCGCGTACCGGCCCATTCAACGAAGGGCGCCAGCTACCGCTGGCATATCCCACGCCCGTCCTCGACACCTTCGCCAGGTAGTAGTTCGAAGCGCCTCCGATGCTGCCGAAGTCGCCACCGACAACCAGCCAGCCGGTGCTGTCCAGAGCGAGAGTCCGCACCACGCCATTCGGCCCAGGGTTCCATGCGGCATCCGCGCTTCCAGAACCCGTTCCAGACAACTTCGCAAGGCGACTGCGGGACTGGCCGCCGATATTCATGAAATTTCCGCCGGCGTATACAGACTCGCTCGCGTCCACCAGGAGCGTGAGCACGCGTGCGTCCGCCGCCGGATTCCAGTTCGTGTCTACGGCACCCGCGTTCCCGCCATCAAGCTTCGCAACATAAGAGCGCGACAGACCGCCCATCGTCGTGAAATCGCCGCCGGCATAGAGGGCGCCACTTGCTGAGACCGCCAGCGCGGAAACTGCTCCATTGGCGTCTGGATTCCATGCCGGATCAGCGGCGCCTACGCCAGTGATGGAAACCTTGGCGATGTTGGCGCGTGGCTGGCCACCGATCTGTGCAAACCCGCCGCCCACGTACAGGCCACCATGGGAGTCCAGTGCCAATGCGGATCCAGCTGCACCCGGATCCCATAGCGGATCGACCTGACCAACCCCTTGGCCGGAAATCTTGGCGAGACGCCTCTGCGTACTCCCGATAACCGAGAAACCTCCGGTGGCGTACACCGTCCCATCCGCATCAATGGCGAGTGCCTGAACCAGGCCATCGGCTCCCGGGTTCCAGACGGCATCAAGCGCGCCATCCGGCTTCATGCGGGCGAGATTCTTCCGTTCAATTCCATTCACGGAGGTGAAGCTGCCACCGATGATCACACCGCCGTCGGGCTGCCGCGCGATTGCGTAAACCGTTCCGTTGGTCACCAACTGAAGATTCGGATTCGGCAAGATCGATGGCGTTTGCGCCCACCCGAACGTACCGAGAAAAACCCCGATCAGGATCAGTATCTCACGCAGCAGTCCGCGCGCTCGAACTCCACTCATCATCCCGTCTCCCCAGACGCTCGATCCATCGAATCTACATCATTGCACAATACAAAAAACCAATCGGTGACATCCCTTGCGAGGAGCGGCGACGTAGCGGTTGCAAAATCACCGACTGCCGTTACCTCTTCAGCACGCACTGATCCTTCCTCTGCGATGGCGGCAGAGGAATCAAAGTCGACTAAGCGATGCGCTCGGCTCCACCCATATATCGGCGCAACGCTTCCGGAACCGTGATCGAGCCCTCGGCGTTCTGGTAGTTCTCCATCACCGCAATCAGTGCGCGGCCGACAGCGACGCCGGAGCCGTTCAAGGTGTGCACGAGTTCGGGCTTGCCGGTTTCCGGATTACGCCAACGCGCCTGCATGCGACGCGCCTGGAAATCCGTGCAGTTCGAGCACGAGGAAATCTCGCGCCAGGTGTTCTGCGACGGCAGCCAGACTTCGAGGTCGAACGTCTTGGTCGCGGTGAAACCCATGTCGCCGGTACACAGCAGCATGCGGCGATACGGCAGGCCGAGCTTCTCCAGCACGACTTCGGCGCAGCGCGTCATGCGCTCGTGCTCGGCGAAGCTCTCCTCCGGCTTGGCGATGCTGACCAGCTCGACCTTCTCGAACTGGTGCTGCCGGATCATGCCGCGCGTATCGCGTCCGTGCGAACCCGCCTCGGCACGGAAGCACAGCGAATGTGCGGCCATGCGCAGCGGCAGGCGGTCGGCATCGACGATGTCGTCGCGCACGATGTTGGTCAGCGAGACTTCGGCAGTCGGGATCAGGTAGCGCCTCGTCTCGCCGACTTCGGTCGAGAACAGGTCTTCCTCGAACTTCGGCAACTGGCCGGTGCCCTGCATCGAGTCCGCGTTGACGATCAGCGGCACGTTGCATTCGAGATAGCCGTGCTCGCCGGTGTGCAGATCCAGCATGAACTGCGCGAGCGCGCGGTGCAGCCGCGCAAGTTCGCCGCGCAGCACGGTGAAGCGCGCGCCGGACAACTTCGCGCCGGTGTCGCCGTCGAGCCAACCCTTGTGCGCGCCGAGCTCGACATGATCCTTCACGGTGAAATCGAACGTGCGCGGCGTGCCCCAGCGATGCTGTTCGACGTTGCCGGACTCGTCCGCGCCGTTCGGCACCGATTCGTGCGGCAGATTCGGCATGCCGAGTGCGATGGCGGCGAGCTTTGCCTGGACATCGGCGAGCTGCTGCTCGTTCGCCTTCAGCTTGTCACCGATGCCGGCGACCTCAGCCAGCAGCGCGGAAGCATCCTCGCCCTTGCCCTTGGCGATGCCGACTTGCTTCGAGATCGTGTTGCGCCGGCTCTGCAGCTCCTGCGTCTCGATCTGCGCGCTTTTGCGCTGCGACTCGATCGCTTCGAGGCTGGCGGTGTCGAGGATGTAGCCGCGCGTGGCGAGGCGCGCGGCGGTGTCGGCGAGATGGCCGCGCAACAGGGCCGGATCGAGCATGGTCGTTCCACAAGTTGGACAGTCGCCGATTATCGTGGCTCGACCTCGGCCCGCGCAAACCGATCCACCGATGAGCGCGTATGACTACGATGCCGCGCGCTCGTCGATATCGTCACGTGGCACCCAGAATCGCAGAAGCAGTGCCGCCGAAAGCGCGCAGCCGGCGCCGAACGCGAACGCCGCGAACGGCGACAGGGTCGCCCACAGCCAGCCGAACAACAGCGAGGCCGGCAGCAGGAATACGCCGGCGACGAGGTTGTACCAGCCGAACGCGGTGCCGATGCGCTCGCGCGGAACCATGTCCGCGACCAGCGCCTTCTCGGTGCCTTCGAGCGCCGCGGTGACCACACCGTAGCCGGCGAACGCGAGCCACAAGGCCCAGTCCGCTCCCGGCAACAGGCCGATGACCAGATACGCGATCGCGTACGCGGTCCATGCGATGCCGAGCGTGCGCGCCCTGCCGAAAGCATCCGACAGCGCCGACAGCGGCGTCGACAGGATCGCCGCGACCAGCGAGAACAACGCCCACATCAGGGTGACGCGCGTCGCACTGGCGCCGAGTTCGTTTGCGCGCAGCAGCAGGAACATGTTCGACGAATTGCCGAGCGTGAACAACGCGAGCACGAGCAGGTAGCGACGGAACGGTCGCGGCAGTCCATTGAAGGTCCAACTCACCGGCGTCTTGCTGCGCGCGGCAGGATGCTCGGGTTCCGGCACTGCGAATGCCAGCGCCAGCACGATCAGCGCCGGCACGACCGCGAGCAGGAACACATGGCGCAGCTCCACGCCGAACGCGAGCAGCGCCGCCGCGGCGAGCGGCCCGATCACCGCGCCGAAGTTGTCCATCGCACGATGGAAGCCGAACGCGAGACCACGCTGGCCCGGCTCGACGCTGAGGCTGATCAGCGCATCGCGTGGCGCCGAGCGCAGACCCTTGCCGACGCGATCGGCGAAGCGGCAGGCGAGCACGCCGAACCAGCTCGTCGCGATGCCGATCAGCGGCCGCGCGAAACCGGCAATGCCATAGCCGGCGATGACCCACGCGCGCACCTTGCCGCTGCGATCGGCGAGCACGCCTGCAAACAGTTTGAGCAGGCTCGACACCGCTTCAGCGATACCCTCGATCAAACCGAGCGCCTTCGGGCCAGCCATCAATACCGACGCCAGATATAGCGGCACCAGCGGATAGATCATGTCGCTGGCGGCGTCGTTGAACAAGCTGATGATTGCGACCAGCCAGACCGTGCGCGGCAACGCGCGGATAGCGCCGATCATCGGAACCGTTCCTCGCCGCGCATCGCGTGCACTCTCCCCGGATTCGGTGATTGTGACCTGCGCGCGCCGCGGTCCGGGCAGAGCAGGCGGTCGTCGGTCGCAGGTCGAAATCAAACCGGTCGCGCTGAGCGCGCCCAGCCTACGTCGCTATTCTCCACTGCCGCGCCGCGCGTTGCGGCGTGCGGCGCGCAACTCGTCCAGCTTGCTGCGGAACTGCCCTTCCAGCCCGCGCTCGGTCGGCGCGTAGAACGTGGTGTCGGCGAGCGCATCCGGCAGGCATTGCTGGTCGAGCGCGATGCCGCCTTCGGCATCGTGGTCGTACTGGTAGCCCTGGCCGTAGCCCAAGCCTTTCATCAATTTCGTCGGTGCGTTGCGCAGGTGCATCGGCACGTCGAGCGTGCCGGTTGCTCGCACGATCTCGCGCGCCGTGTTGAACGCCGCATAGGCCGCATTGCTCTTCGGCGCAACGGCCAGATAGATCGCGAGTTCGGCAAGGCCGAGTTCGCCTTCCGGGCTGCCGAGGCGGTCGTAGGTTTCCCACGCATCGAGCGCCATCCGCCACGCTCGCGGATCGGCCAGGCCGATGTCCTCGACTGCCATGCGCGTCAGCCGCCGCGCGAGATAGCTGCGGTCGCAGCCGCCATCGAGCATGCGCGTGAGCCAGTACAGCGCCGCATCCGGGTCGGACGAGCGCACCGACTTGTGCAGCGCCGAAATCTGGTCGTAGAACTGCTCGCCGCCCTTGTCGAAGCGGCGCGTGCGGTCGGCCAGCACCTGTTCGAGCGTGGCCTGGTCGACCACGCCGTCGCTGGCCAGCTCGGCAGCGATTTCGAGGAAGGTCAGCGCTCGCCGCACGTCGCCGTCGGCAGCCTGCGCCATCGTCGCCAGCGAAGTGTCGTCGACCTGAAGATCGAGTGCGCCGAGGCCGCGTTCGCGATCGGCCAGCGCGCGCCGCAGCGCCGCGCCGATCGCCTCGGGCGGCACGGCTTCCATCACGTGCACGCGACAGCGCGACAGCAGCGCCGAGTTCAACTCGAACGACGGATTCTCGGTGGTCGCACCGACGAACACGATCACGCCCTTCTCGATATGCGGCAGGAACGCGTCCTGCTGCACCTTGTTGAAACGATGCACCTCGTCGACGAACAGCACCGTGCGCCGCCCCTGCGCGAACCGCACTTCCGCGTCGGCCAACGCGGCGCGCACGTCGGGCAGGCCGGACAGCACCGCCGAAATCGCCTGGAACTCCGCGTCGGCGTACCGCGCCAGCAACAACGCGAGCGTGGTCTTGCCGCAGCCGGGCGGCCCCCACAGGATCATCGAATGCACGTGGCCCGCCTCGATCGCGCGGCGCAGCGGCGTCCTCGCGTCGACCAACCGCTGCTGGCCGACGATCTCGTCGAGCGTGCGCGGGCGCATGCGCTCGGCCAGCGGCTTCAGGCCTTCCGGCTCGGCGAACAATCCGTTGGCATGGGGTGAAGGTTTGCGGCGAGCCATGTGCGGATCATACGAAAAAGCCCTGCGAGTTGGACTCAGCGGCACCCATCGCGCACTTCTTCGCGCCGCAGTGATGGCTTTTCGCGCGCCGTTCCGTATCCCTCAAGGAGACCAACGCGGAACGAGACACAGCGTGCAAATCCCCATGAACATCACCCACTCGCGGCACCGCCGGCGCGCGGCGCTGTTCGTTGCCACCTGCCTGATGCTGGCCGGTCCAGCGCTGCTGCACGTGCCCACGGCGCGCGCCGCGGACAGCGGCGGCAAGCCCGTATTCGGCGTACTGAAGTTCCAGGACGAGACCGGCGCGCTGCCATTCCAGGGCGGCATCGGACGCGTGCTCACCAATATCCTGACCAATGAAATGGCGGCGCGCCCGAGTTTCACCGTGGTCGAGCGGCGGCGCCTGCAGGCGATCCTGGAAGAGCAGGATCTCGGCGCATCCGGCCGCCTGCGCCCCGGCGATGGCGCGCGCATCGGCGAGTTGAGCGGCGCGCAATACCTCGTCATGGGCACGGTCACCGCGTTCGAGGAAGGCGTCGAGAAGAAAAGCGCGCGCGGCTTCCTCGGCGGCATCGGCGGTTCGCGCGAATCGAGCACCGCATATCTGGCGATCGACCTGCGCGTGGTCGACACCAGCAGCGGCGAAATCGCGCAGGCCCGAACCATCGAAGGGCGCACGACCAAGACCGCCTCCTCGGTCAGCCTCGCCGCCGGTGGCGCCGGATTCGGCTACGAATCGCTGCACAACGAAGCGCTGGCCAAGGTCGTTCGCGCGGCGATCATCGAAGTCATCGACTATCTCGAATGCACGATGGTCAGGCGCGATGCCTGCGTCGCAACCTATGCGGACAAGGAGCAACGGCGTATCGAAGGCACGCGCAAGGCGATCAAGCTCGATGGGGGCATCCGATGACGGTCGCGGATATCCATCGCCGTCGCACGCCTGCGGCAACGACACGGCTGCTCGCGGGCATCCTGCTCGGCTGGGGCGTTGCCAACGCGGCCACGGTGCTGGAATACACACGCGACGGCGAGTGCGCGACCGAGTTCGAGCGCATGGCGATCAGCGGACTGCATGCGCGCATCGACATGCGAGTGGAAGGGATGTCGATGTCGACGCTGTTCGACGATGACGAGCAGGTCATGCATCAGTTGATGCACGACACGCGCACTTACATGACGATGGAATCCGACGACGATGCCGTCGATTTCACCAGCGATGTCGGCAGAAGCGTGTCGCTGCATGCCGAGAAGCAGACGAAGGCGATCACCGGCATGGACAACGCACAAGGCATGGCCGCGTTCCGCGAAATGCAAGTCGCCGCGTGCCCGGAGATGGCTGCACTCGGCTTCTCCGATCCCGACTACGCCGAAGCGGCGCAGCGCTGCGCGCAGAAAATGGCGAGCGCGCCACCGGTTGCCGATGGGGATCGTCGCAAGGCGATCGAGCAGCGGGTGCAACAACGAGAAACTCGCCCCCTCGCGCCCGCCGCGACCGGCGCCGGAGCGCCGGTGAAATGGTCGACGACGACGGCCGAACGCGCCGACGTGCCAGAGAAGATCGATGCCCATGCCTGCACGCGCGAGCGGATCATGCGCGGCCACGTGGTGCTTCGCGAGGACTGCATGGCGACGGTGGATTCGCTCGGACTGGAACCGCGCGCGGAGCGCCGACTGAAGCGCATCGCCAAGGTCGGCAAGGGCATGGGTGAAGGCATCGCCAGCCTGCATCCGGAAGCCGATGCGGAACGCGTGGGCCCGCCGGCGATCAGCCTCGAACGCACCTGCTATCGCGACGGCGCCGCCAGCGGTCACGCACGCCTCCAGATCCGCGTGGATGCAACGGTCGATACCGACACGTTCGAGCTGCCGCCAGGATATGCGCCACTGCAGATGCCGCGTCCCGCTGATGCATCGCCGGCGCAGGCGCTCGAATTGCTGCAACGGTCCGGCACGCGGCAGCGCTGAAGCGCACATGCTCTATCTTGCGGAAGAGGCGACATCGAGGGCGGGGTGAGGGCATCGGAGCGCACCACTCCGATCGCCCTCGCACCGGCCCTCTCCCGCAAGCGGGAGAGGGAGCACGGAGCGCTCCAACACAAGAGGAAGAAAGAGAGGATCGGCAGCGGCGCGTTCCTAGAACCAGACGCGCACGCCAGCAACCCATTGCATCTCGCTCGCGTCGCCGCCGTCCGCACGCGCGAAGTCGGCGCTGCGGCCGAAGCGGCGTGACCATTCGACACCGACATACGGCGCGAACTCGCGACGGATCTCATAACGCAGGCGCAAGCCGAACGCGGCGTCGGACAAGCCCGATCCGATGTGCAGAGCGGGATCGTCCTTGCCGTATGCGTTGAGTTCGAAACGCGGTTGCAGCACCCATCGCTGCGTCAGCAGCGCCTCGTATTCGGCCTCGAAGCGCAGCGCCGTGCGGCCCTGTTCGCCGACATATGCCGTCGCCGCCAACTCGAACCAGTACGGTGCAAGCCCCTGCACGCCGAACGCGGCCCAGGTGCGATCAGGACCGCGCCCGAAATCCCGGCGCACACCAAGCTGGCTGTCCCAGAACGGCGCGATTGCGTGGCTCCACAGCAATTCTGCGTCTGCATGCTCGAACGCGCCGTTCTGACGCACGCCTTCGCTGCGCAACCAGAACTTGTCGAAATCGCCGCCGAGCCAACCCTGCGCACTCCATGCGGTCGCGCTGTTGCCGTCGCCGGCAACGTGTTCGAGGCGATCGAGCGCGAACATCCCGAACGTCGCGCGATCGTCCATGCCCATCACTTCAACCATCTGCGCATACGACATCGCGCCCATTTCGCGAGCCGGAGCGGGTGGCGGAACATGATCGGATGGCGGCAACGATCCGGCCTCCTGCGGCATCGCGTGATGCATGCCACCGTGATCCATGCTGCCGTGATCCTTGCCGCCGTGATCCATCGCGGCATGGTCGGCTCCGTGCGCCGATGGCGCGGGCTTCTTCGCTGTCGTCTCGTGGGCGTGCGCATCTTGCGACTGCGCACCCGCGCAAGTGCCCCACGCCAACGCGATTGCAGCCGCGAGGCATCGATGATTCCGATGGATCGTCATGCCACCACCACTTCGCGGAACATGCCCGCTTCCATGTGGTAGAGCAGATGGCAGTGATACGCCCAGCGGCCGAGCGCATCCGCGCTGACTCGGTAGCTGAGCTTCTGCGCCGGTTGCACGACGACCGTGTGCTTGCGCGCCTGGAACGATCCATCCGGCGCCTCCAGTTCGCTCCACATGCCGTGCAGATGAATCGGATGCGACATCATCGTGTCGTTGACGAGGGTGATGCGCACGCGCTCGCCGTGTTTCAACACCAGAGGTTCGGCGTCGGAAAACTTGCGGCCGTTGAACGACCAGATGTAGCGTTCCATGTGTCCGGTCAGGTGCAGCTCGATGTCGCGCTGCGTGTCCGGCGAGATCGGCGCGGTCAGCGAATGCAGGTCCGCATAGGTCAGCACGCGGCGGCCGTTGTCGCGCAAGCCCACGCCGGGATCGTCGAGGTTCGTGCGCGGCGTGTCGACGCGCATGTCGACACCGGGACCGGATTCGTCCGGCGCATGGCGGACCGGGCTAGCGCCCGCCGCCATCGCGCCGTGGTCCATGCCCGCCATCGAACCGTGCTGCATGCCGCCGCTCATCATCATTGCGCCGCAGCCGCCTTCCATCCCCTTCGTCATCGCGTGGCCGCCACCATGGTCCATCGAGCCCATCATGTCGCCCATCGTCAGCAGCACGCGTGCGTCCGGGGCCGGCACTTCGGCCGACATGCCTTCACGCGGCGCCAGCGTGCCGCGCGCGTAGCCGCTGCGGTCCATCGACTGCGCGAAGATCGTGTAGGCGCGATCCGCATCCGGCTCGACGATGACGTCGCAGGTCTCGGCAGTACCGAGGCGGAATTCGTCGACGCTGACCGGCTCCACGTCCTGCCCGTCGTGCGCGACCACGCGCAACTTGAGGCCCGGGATGCGCACATCGAAGAAGCTCATCGACGAGCCGTTGATGAAACGCAGGCGCACTTTTTCGCCGCGCGCGAACAGGCCCGTCCAGTTCGTAGCGGGCGCGCTGCCGTTCATGAGGTAGGTGTAGGCGTACCCGGAAACATCGGCGAGATCGCTCGGATTCATGCGCATCTGGTTCCACATGCGCCGTTCCGAAAGCGCCTGCCGTACGCCCTGCCCGCTCGCATCGCGCAGGAAATCGAGTGCGGTCGGCTTGGCGAAGTTGTAGTAGTCGCTCTGCTTCTTCAGCATCGCGTAGATGCGCTCGGGATCCGTGTCGGTCCAGTCCGACAAAAGGACCACGTGCTCGCGGTCCGCCGCGAATCGTTCGCCGCCGCGTGGCTCGACCACGATCGGGCCGTACAGTCCGACCTGCTCCTGGAAGCGCGAGTGGCTGTGATACCAGTAGGTGCCGCTCTGGTTCACGGTAAAGCGATACGTGTAGCTCTCGCCCGGCGCGATGCCCATGAACGAGAGGCCCGGCACGCCATCCATGTCGGACGGCAGCACGATGCCGTGCCAGTGGATCGAGCTGCGCTCGGCGAGCGCATTGCGCACGCGCAAGGTGACCGTGTCGCCCTGACGCCAGCGCAGAAGCGGCGCCGGCAGTGTGCCGTTGACGACGACCGCCATGCGCGACTGGCCGGTGAAGTTGACCGGCAACGCGCCGATCTCGAGTTCGAACGAAGTGCCGGACAGCGCGTCGCGGCGCGCGACGCCTTGCGCTAACGCGGGCGAGCGCATCCAGCCGAGGCTGGCGGCAAAACCGCCGAGTGCGAGTCCCTGCACGAAGCGCCGGCGCGGCAACAGCACCGATGCAGGCGTGCGCTCGGGCATGCGGAAGAAGGTCATGCGATGAATCTCCAGGGTGCGACGATGCGCAGGCGCGCATCGGAAACGAAGCCACACACTAGGATTCGCGCGTGGCGTTCATGTCGGACTGCGGGTGGAGAATCAGCCTATCGGAGGTCGCAGCATCGGCAACGAAGGCGTCGCATACGGATTCGGGATCGATGCAAGCGGCGGGAAATGACGCGGCACGATCGCCGTCAGCGGCTCCGAGTCCAGCGGCGAAGTCGCCATGAGCGGTCCGCAAGCGCAGAGCTTGCCGAGGCAGCACGGACAATCCTTGCCATGGCGCGGCGCCTGATCGTGTCGTGGCGCCGCCGCCGCGTGATGCCCGCAGTGCTCCCCAGCCATAGCGTGAGCCGTGTTGCCGCTTCCATTGGAAACCATCGTCACGACCGGCGACGCCGCGGCGGCAGCGCCACTGGTAATCATCGCCAAGGCGAGCAGGAACGCAAGCGCGCACGCAACACGCGAGCGCAGGTGGCGGCGAATGCGGTGCAGGCGGCTGGCGGAGAAGATCATCACCGCCGAGAATGGTACGCACTTGCGCGCCTCGCGCAACCATTGACCGTCGACCAGTGGGCCCCATGAACTACCGCCATGCGTTCCACGCCGGCAATTTCGCCGACGTGTTCAAACACACGATCCAGATCGGCCTGCTCGAAGCCTTGAAGGCGAAGCCGGCCGCGTTCTGCTACGTCGACACGCATGGTGGCCGCGGTCGCTACGACCTGCGCGGCGATGCCGCCGAGCGCACGCGTGAATCGGTCGATGGCGTGCAACGCCTGCTCGGCTCCAATGCGTTGCCGGCGCCGCTGGCTGCCTACGTCGACCTCGTACGCGCATTCGACGCATCGCCCGACGGCGCACTTGCCCACTACCCCGGCTCGCCGATGATCGCGAGCCGGATGATGCGCGAGCAGGATCGGGCGATCGTGTGCGAACTGCAGGAGGATGAGGCCGCGGCCTTGCGGTCGGCGTTGCGCGGTGATACCCGCTTCGCGATCCACCAGCGCGACGGCTATGCCGCTCTGAAAGCACTGCTGCCACCCGCGCAGAAGCGCGGCCTGGTGCTGATCGACCCTCCGTTCGAGGCGCAGGGCGGCGAATTCACGCAAATCCAGTCGGCGCTGGAGGATGCCTTCGCGCGCTGGCCGAACGCAATCTACGCGATCTGGTATCCGATCAAACTGCGCGAGACGATCGCGCCGTTCCATCGTTGGCTGGCGGCACAAGAAAAAGTATCCGATGCGCTCGTCGCCGAGCTGCTGCTGCATCCAGACAACTCGATGTTGCGTTTGAACGGATGCGGCATGGCCATCGTGAATCCGCCGTGGCAGTTCGACCGGGAAGTCGAAAACTGGCTGCCCGCGTTGCACGAGCTGCTCGCGCAAAGCCGCTACGGCGAACAACGCGTGACGACGCTCAAACGCAGCTGAGAGGAAGCATCGCGACGCGCTCCATACAGGCTTGTCCGCGCGGACAAGCGACGTGTCCGCTCGGACACTTCCATCGACTCCGATCGCATCGCCATGCGTGCACAGGCTCGCTCTTTGGCCACTCCGTTCGTTCCACTCTTCTGGCACGCCGCTTGCTGGAATGCCAGCACGGCGCGCGCCACTCGCGCAAACAGGTGCGCGCCAATGGAACCTTCCAGGAGAATTCAATGCTCAATGCTTTTCGCGTGGCCTGCATCGGCCTCGCATGGTTCGGAGCGAATGCGGCCATCGGCGACACGCCCGTGCGGTCCAACGTCGACCAAATCGCGCGCGCCATCGAGGACAACTATTTCGACGCCGCGCGGGGCAGACAGATCGCGACCGACCTGCGCACCGCGGCCACCAGTGGGGCGTTCGACAAGTTGACCGACAACCGCGACCTGGCGACCGCACTGAGCGATCGGTTGAAACCGCTTGATCGCCATTTCACGATCACGTGGTCGGCGGATGCTGCGCCGCTCCCTCGCATGCGCGAACGCCCGGAGAGTCCGCGGCCGCAGACCGATCCGCAGCGACGCTCGAACTACGGCATCCGGCGCGTCGAAGTACAGCCTGGCAACATCGGCTACATCGATCTTCGCTCGTTCGCCGGTTTCGAATTCGGCAAGTCCGACCAGCCTGGCCGCCAGGCCATGGAAGCCGCATTGCAATTGGTGTCCGCCAGCGATGCGCTGATCATCGACCTGCGCAACAACGGCGGCGGTTCGCCGGCGATGGTCGGTTATCTGTCCAGCGCGTTCACGCCGAAGGGCGCCGACATCTACAACACCTTTCACTACCGCAACGGCACTGCCAGCGAAGCGCCGACGGACTGGTATGCGAAACCGCGGCTCGACACGCCGCTATACATACTGGTCAATGCACGTACCGGCTCGGCTGCCGAAGCGTTCGCCTACACGATGAAAAACGCCAGGCGCGCCACCGTGGTCGGCGAAGCCAGCGCTGGCGCCGCCAATCCTGGCGACTTCGTCGATGCGGGCAACGGATTCCGCGTGTTCGTCTCGACCGGTTCGCCGATCAATCCGATCTCGAAGAAGAACTGGGAAGGCGACGGCGTGATCCCCGACGTGACTGTCGCGTCGGCTGCCGCGTTCGATACGGCCAAGGCACTTGCGCTCGAAAACGTGCTGAAGCAGAACCGCCCGGAATCGGAGAAAACCGACGCCCGCTGGGCACTCGAGGCATTGCGTGCCGAAGCCGCACCGCCATCGGGCGTCCGCATCGAGGACTACCTCGGTTCGTACGGGGCATTGCAGATCGGCCAGGACAACGGCCAGTTGTTCATGCGGCGCGGACGCCGTCCGCCGACGATGCTGCTGCCGCTAGGCAACGACACGTTCTCCGCGGCTGCGGAATCCGGCACGCGCGTCGTGTTCGAACGTGGCGGCGATCGCAAGGTGACGGCCTTCGAGATGAAGTCGTCCGATGGACCCTCCAGCCGCCATCGCCGCGACGAATAGGCGCCTGCGCGGGCGATTCCGCAAACGCCGCGGATCGCCCGCATTCGTGCCGCACTTTGCGCCGCAAGTGCCCGCGGGACGCCACAATCGCGCAGGTATACTCCCGCTTACATCTACCCTGGGGAGTTCTCAATGGATCTGCGTTCGCCCGCGGCGCGCCTGCGTCATGCCGGCACCATCCTGCTCGTTCTCGTTTCGCTCACCCTGCTCGCCTGCAACCGTCCGCACGAGCAGCTGCCGCAAGTGCAAGGCAAAACGCCCATTGCCGCCGAAGCCGCCAAGAGGGAAAAACCGCAGGGCTTCGCGCTGGCGTCTGCGCATCCAGAGCAATACCAGGGCCAACTCGCGATTGCGCTGGAGTTCACCCAGGCACTGGTCGGCACACAGGCGTTCGATACGCTGATCTCGGTCAGCGATGGCAAGGGCGCGGCAGTCCAGGGGAGCTGGGCACTCGACGACGACGGCAAGACCCTGCGCTTCCCGTACGTGCAGGCGGACCAGAACTACACGTTGCGCATCAAGGGCGAACTCGCCGCGGCGGACGGCAAGACACTCGGCAGCGAAACCAGCAAGGAGGTCTACACCGGGCCGATGGAACCCGCCGCGGGTTTTGCCTCGCAAGGCAGCGTGCTGCCGGCACGGGAGACGCGCGGCCTGCCGGTGGTGTCGGTCAACGTGAAGGAAGTCGATGTCGAATTCCTGCGCGTTCGCGACGGCGAAGTTGCGAACTTCTTCGCCGCCTACCAGAAGAACGGCAAGCGCAGCGGCTGGGAACTCGATCCGCGCCACGGCTGGTACAACCGCGACGGCAAGCCGGTCGCCGACATCTCCGATTCGGTCTATGCGAACCGCTTCGTGCTCGCCGGCAAGGAAAACGAGCGCACGCTGAACTATTTGCCGATCCAGAACATCAACGAACTTGCGCAGCCGGGCCTGTACTTCGCGGTGATGAAGCGCGCCGGCAGTTTCAGCGAGGAGTTCGAAACCAGCTTCTTCTTCGTCAGTGACGTCGGCCTGCACACGCGCGCCTACAAGAAGACGTTGTTCGTGCATGCCGCCTCGCTGAAGAGCGGCGAGCCGATCAATGGCGTGGAATTGTCCGTGCTCGATGCCAAGGGCGAGTCCGTCGTCGCCGGCAACACCGACGCGAGCGGCAACGCACAGCTCGCCTACGAACTCAAGGCCGACCAGGTGCTTGTCGCCAGGAGCGGCAAGGACGTATCCCTGCTGCCGTTCAACCAGCCGGCGCTGGATTTGTCCGACTTCGCTGTCACCGGCCGCAAGCAGGCCTGGTTCGACGTGTTCGCCTGGTCCGACCGCGACCTCTATCGTCCCGGCGAGACGATCCGCCTGTCCGCGCTGCTGCGCGACTACGACGGCAATGCGATCAAGCCGCAGCCGCTGTTCGTGACCTTGAAACAGCCGGACGGCCGCCCGTACGCGGAAGCGCAACTCGATCCGAAAGACCTCAACTATTTCGAATGGTCGCGCGAGATTCCGGCTGACGCGCCGACCGGGCGCTGGCAGGTCGAGTTTCGCACTGATCCGAAATCAAGCGAAGCCACGCAGGGCCTGACGTTCCGCATCGAGGAATTCCTGCCCGAACGCCTGAAGCTCGACCTGACCACCGAACAGGCCGTGCTCAAGCCCGGCGAACCGCTCAAGCTCGCCGTGCAGGGCGACTACCTCTATGGTGCGCCCGCCGCCGGCAACCGCTTCACCGCGCGCCTGACGCTTGCCCCTGACCAGCACCCGGTCGACGCACACAAGGATTTCTTCTTCGGCGACCCGACCATCGAACTGACGAAAGAAGCCAAGGATGTCGTCGACGAGGCGCTCGACGCGCACGGCAAACTCGAACAGGACATCGAGATCGCCGACGCGGCGAAACCGACCGCGCCGATCGCGGCGATGCTCTCCGGCAGTGTCTACGAAAGCGGCGGCCGCACTGTCACGCGCACGCTGAAGCGCACGGTGTGGCCGGCCGATGCGCTGGTCGGCGTGCGTCCGCTGTTCGACCTGAAGGGCGGTTCCGACGCGCGCGCACGCGCCGGCTTCGAGGTGATCCGCAGCAACGCCGCCGGCGACCTGCTCGCCGGACAGCACCTGAAGCTGACCCTGGTGCGCGAGAACCGCGACTACCGCTGGGTGTTCGACAACCAGAGCGGTTGGCACTTCGACTACAACCAGCGCTACGAGAACGCCGAGACACGCGAACTCGACGTCGAAGCCGGCAAGGTGCTGAAGTTCGACGTGCCGGTCGAATGGGGCAACTACCGCATCGAGATCCTCGACCCGGCCACCGGCCTGACCACGCGCCTGCCGTTCTTCGCCGGCTGGAGCTGGAACGACGACAACCGCGGCAAGGAAGCGCGCCCCGACAAGATCAAGCTCGCGCTCGACAAGCCGAGCTATCGTGCCGGCGACACGCTCAAGGTCACGGTCACGCCGCCGCAAGCCGGTCCCGGCCTGCTGATCGTCGAGTCCGACCACCTGCTCTACACGAAGAACATCGACGCCAAGCCCGGAGCGACCTTCGACATTCCGGTGACCAAGGACTGGGAACGTCACGACGTCTATGTCACCGCGTTGGTGTTCCGCGGTGGCTCGGCGGTCGAAAAGATCACGCCAGCACGTGCAGTCGGCGAGGCGTTCGTGCCGATCGATCGCAGCGACCGCAAGATCGAGGTGGTGGTCGACGCGCCGAAGCTGATGAAGCCGGAAACGGACCTGCCGGTCACGGTCAAGGCGCCCGCGCTGGCCGGAAAGAAGGCGTACGTCACGGTGTCCGCGGTCGATGTCGGCATCCTCAACATCACGCGCTTCGCGCGCCCGGACGCAAATGCATGGTTCTTCGCGCAACGTGCGCTCGGCATCGATGCCTATGACCTCTACGGTCGCGTCATCGAGAGCTTCGACGGCAATACCGCGAAGTTGCGCTATGGCGGAGACATGGCGCTCGACGCGCTGCCGCAGGCACGCCGGCCGACCGCGAAGGTGCTTACCGTCGACCTCTTCTCCGGCGTCGTCGCGCTCGACGCGAAGGGCGAGGCGAAGGTCGCGCTGAAGATGCCGGACTTCAACGGCACCGTACGCGTGGTCGCATTGGTGTTCGGCGAAAGCCAGTACGGCGGCAACGATACCGAAACCGTCGTGCGCGCGCCGCTGGTCGCCGAAATCTCCACGCCACGCGTGCTCGCGCCAGGTGACAAGAGCGCGATCACGCTCGACCTGCAGAACTTTTCCGGCGGCGAACGCGAGTTCGTCGTGAAGGTCGCCGCGGACAAGCCGCTGGCGATCACTGGCGGCGAGCGCAGGGTGAAACTTGCGGACAATGCCAAGACCACGCTGAACTTTCCGCTCAACGCGCTCGACGGGTACGGCGTCGGCAAGATCAACGTCGTCGCATCGAGTGGGGACATCAAGATCGACCGCCATTTCGAGATGGTCGTGCGCGCCGCATGGCCCAGCGTGCTGCGCTCGACGCCGCGCGCACTGGAGAAATTCGATCCGGTAACGCTCGGCACCGACAGCATCGACGGCCTGCTGGCCGATTCGGTCACCGCGCGCCTGACGATTTCGAGCCTGCCGCCGCTGCCTTTCGCGAGTGCGCTGAAGGATCTGCTCAAATACCCGTACGGCTGCATCGAGCAGACCACCAGCAAGGGTTTCGGCGCGCTGCTGCTCGACGACAAGACCGCAGCGAACCTGCACGTCGACGGCCTGTCGCCGGAGCAGCGCAAGGAGCGCGTCGACGGCGCGATCGGCCGCATCGCCTCGATGCAGATCCCGTCCGGGCATTTCTCGATGTGGGGCGGCGACAGCTATGTCAGCGAGATCATCACACCTTACGTGGTCGAGTTCCTCGAGGACGCGCGCGACGACGGCTTCCTCGTGCCGGACGCGATGCTGCAGAAGGCGCTCAAGCGCCTCAACGACGACCTGCTTTCGGGCGGCCATCCGTACTACAACTACGAGCACAGCGACCACCTGCGCTTCGCCGACGAGGCCTATTCGGGCTACGTGCTCGCGCGCGTGAACCGCGCCCCGCTCGGCACCCTGCGCGCGCTGTACGACAACGATCGCGGCAAGTCGATCACCGCGCTGCCGCTGGTGCATCTCGGCGTGGCACTGAAGCTGATGGGCGATGCGCCGCGCGCGGAGAAGGCGATCGCGGAGGCGTTCGCGAAGAAGGTCGATCGTCCGTGGTATCTCGGCGACTACGGCTCGAACCTGCGCGACACCGCGCTGATGATCGCGCTGGTGCATCGCTACGGCCTGTCGAAGCCGGAATACGACGGCCGCGTGTTCGACCTCGCGCGTTCGATCACCACCGAGCAACACCAGCGCTGGACGTACTTCAGCACGCAGGATCGGATCGCGATCGCGCGTCTCGGCAAGACCCTGATCAAGGATGGCGACAAGGTCGTTTCCGGCACCTTGGCGATCGGCGCGGCATCAAGCGAGATCAGCCCCGACCGGATGTGGAGCCGCGAGTTCGGCGCCAGCGAGATCGCCTCCGGCGTGCGTTTCACGCCACAAGGTGACCTGCCGTTGTTCGTCAGCACCGACATCGCCGGCGTGCCGAAGAACGCGCCCGCGCCGGATGACCACTACGTCGCGATCCAGCGCCAGTTCTATACGCTCGACGGCAAGCCGTGGGAGCCCGCGCCGCTGAAGGAAGGCGACAGCTTGATCGTCGGCCTCAAGCTCGATGCACGCGAGGCGATGCCCGACGCTTTGCTGGTCGACCTGCTGCCGGGCGGCCTCGAAATCGAGAACTTCAACCTGACCGACGCCAAGCAATGGGCCGACGTCGTCGTCGACGGCATCACGATCACCGACCGCGCGCAGGCCGCCGAGGTGCGTCACGAAGAGTTCCGCGACGACCGCTACGTCGCCGCGCTGAAGCTCGACAAGGGCCAGACGGCACACGTGTTCTACCTCGTCCGCGCAGTTTCCCCCGGCACGTTCCAGGTGCCGCCGCCGCTCGTGGAGGACATGTACAAACCGCAAGTGCGCGGCATCGGCAAGAGCCTGCCGGCGTCGGTAAAGGTGGTCGAGCCGTAGGTTCGATCACCTGGTGGAATGCGAAACCCATCCCGCTCAACCTTCCCCTTCCAGGGACGGGCCGAGGGGGATGGTGTTTTTGCGCAAACATGTCGGATTCGATTCGTGATCTTCCCATTCCGCCGTATCGCGAAGAAGGCAGTGGCCGCGTTGCTGCTCCTCCTCGCGGTCGCCGTGCTGCTCGACCGCATGTTCCCGCTGCCATTGCCGGACGGAAACAGCGGCAGCACGGTCGTGCTCGCCCGTGATGGCACGCCGCTGCGCGCATTCCCGGACAGCGACGGCGTCTGGCGCTATCCGACAAGGATCGATGAAGTCTCGCCGCTCTACGTCGAGGCACTGCTGACCTACGAGGACCGCTGGTTCTGGCGCCATCCCGGCGTCAACCCGCTCGCGATGGCGCGCGCGTTCGCGCAGTGGCTCACGCATCGGCGCATCGTTTCCGGCGGCTCGACCCTGACGATGCAGGTCGCGCGCATCCTCGATGGCACGCCGCACAGCGCGGCCGGCAAGCTGCGCCAGATGCTGCGCGCGCTGCAACTCGAAGCGCACCTGTCCAAGCGCGAGATACTGACCCTGTATCTCGATCGCGCGCCGTTCGGCGGCACCATCGAAGGCGTCGAAGCGGCGTCGTGGGCATATCTGGGCAAGCCGGCCTCGCGGCTGTCGCACGCGGAGGCCGCGCTGCTCACGGTGTTGCCGCAGATGCCGAGCCGGTTGCGTCCGGATCGCAATGCCGACGCGGCGCGCGTCGCGCGCGACAAGGTGCTCGATCGCATGGCGGAACTCGGCGTGTGGACGCGCACCGAAGTGCACGATGCCGAAGTCGAATCGGTCGCCGCCCGCTCATTGCAACCGCCGCTGTCGGCCGCGCTGCTGGCCGAACGCCTGCACGCGCAGATGCCGCAGGCGCGACGCATCGCCACCACGATCGACGCCGGGCTGCAGCGCGCGCTCGAAGCCCGCGTGACGGACTACCTTGCGCGCCTGCCCGAGCGCACCTCCGCCGCGCTGCTGGTGGTCGACAATGCGAGCCTCGAAGCGCGTGCCTATGTCGGTTCGGCGGCATTCGGCGACGAGGCGCGCCTCGGCCATGTCGACATGGTGCGTGCCTGGCGCTCGCCGGGTTCCACCTTGAAGCCGTTCCTCTACGGCCTCGCGCTGGACGACGGCCTGATCGATTCGGAAAGCCTGCTGATCGACGCGCCGCAATCGTTCGGCACGTATCGCCCCGGCAATTTCGACATGGCCTACAACGGTCCGATCGGCGCCGCTGAAGCGTTGCGGCTTTCACTCAACGTGCCGGCCGTGGATCTGCTTGACCGCGTCGGACCGACACGCTTCGCGGCACGCCTCGCCAACGCCGGCCTCGCCTTGCGCCTGCCGCGAGGCGTGCAACCGAACCTTTCGGTAATCCTCGGCGGTGCCGGCGTACGGATGGAGGATCTGGTCGGCGCGTATACCGCATTGAATCGCGGCGGCATCGGCGGACGCGTGCGCTATGTGCAGGACGAAGCGCTGTCGGAACGACACGTACTGTCGGATGGCGCGGCCTGGATCGTACGCGACATCCTCGAAGCGAATCCCCGCCCCGGCTACTCGCCCGGCACGTTCGATCCGGGTTCGCGGCCGCGCGTTGCCTGGAAGACCGGCACCAGCTACGGCTTTCGCGACGCATGGGCCGTGGGCGCGACGCGGCGATTCACGGTTGCGGTGTGGATCGGTCGCCCGGATGGCACGCCGCTACCAGGCCAGTACGGCGCGGTCACCGCGTTGCCGCTGATGTTCCAGGTCGTCGACAGCCTGCCGCGCGGCGCGCTTTCGGCAGCACCGCAACCGCCGCCGGCCAGCGTGACCGAGACGGAAATCTGCTGGCCGCTCGGCCTCGCGCTCGATCCTGCGCAACCGGACTTGTGCCATCAGAAGCACGTCGCATGGGTCTTGAACGGCGTGATTCCGCCGACCTTGCCGGAGCGCGACGCGGCCAGCTGGGGCGCTGACATCACGCATCTGCGCGTGGATGCGCGCAGCGGCGCGCGCCTCAGTGCGGGCTGCGAAAGCGACGCGGAAATGCGGACTGCCGGGACAAAAGCATCGCGACTCAAGCCGCTCCCACAAAGCGCGCAAATCAAGGAAATCGACATCGCGCGCTGGCCCGCGCTCGCCTACCCGTGGCTGTCGCGTGACCTGCGCCGCCGCGCGAGCCTGCCGCCGCTGGCGAAGGGTTGCGCACCGGACGGTCTCGATGCGGCACAACCGCTGCGCATCGACGGCATCGCCGACAACGCCTCGATCGCACGCGCGCCGAACAGCACGGAACCCGCGCGCCTGCGCCTGCGCGCGCTCGGCGCCAGCAACGGCGTGTTGTGGCTGGTCGACGGCAAGCTCGAAGGCGAGACGATGGGAAACGCAAGCTTCGAACATGCGTTTGCCGAAACCGGCCTGCATCGCATCACCGCGATGAGCGCCGGCGGCGCTTATGCGCAGGTGCAGTTGCGCGTGTTGCGCTAACGCGGTGTGCAGCGGGGCGAAACTCGGCCTGCACACGATCAACCGATCCCGCGATACGGAATGCCGGGCTGCAGGTCGGGATTCATGCCAACGAGGTGCATCCTGGCGGCCTTGCTTCCACTCAGTCGACAACGAGCCATCGCGAGCACCAAAAGAGATCAGGCCTCGATCAACCCGTTGCGCACCGCAATCAAGGTCAGCTCCGACTGGTTGCCGGCGCTGAGTTTCTGCTTGATGTTGTACAGATGCGTACCGACCGTGTTCGGCGAGAGTTTCAATACCTCGGCAATGCGGTTCACCGACTGCCCGCGCGCGAGCTGGATGAAAACCGCGAACTCGCGTTCCGACAGCGCCTCGACCGGGCCGCCGCTGCCCTCGCCTGCATGCGTGGCGAGCTTGGCTGCGACGTCGGCGTCGAGATAAACGCGTCCGCCGGCGATCGCGCGCACCGCCGCGATGAGTTCTTCCGGCGCGCTGCGCTTGGAGAGATAGCCGAGCGCGCCGGCCTTCAGCACGCGCCGCGGATGCGCACTGTCCTCGTGCGCGGACAGCACCAGAACGCGCGCGTCCTTGTCACGCGCAAGCAGTCGGCGCACGGCTTCGATGCCGCCCATGCCGGGCATCGAGAGGTCCATGACGACGACGTCCGGCCGCACATCGGCGTAGCGCTGGTAGGCAAGCTCGCCGCTGTCCGCCTCCGACGCGACTTCGATATCGCCGCCGGCTTCGAGCAGCATGCGAAAGCCGAAACGCACGACCGCATGATCGTCGACCAGCATGACGCGGATCTTCGCCATCACGATCATTCCAGCGGCAGGCGCGCGTGCACACGCGTGCCGCCGCCGTCGAGGTTGTCCAATGCCAACGTGCCTCCTAGTGCGTCCGCGCGTTCGCGCATGCCACGGATGCCATAGTGGCCGGGTCGTTGCCAATCCGGCGCGAGTCCGCGTCCGTCGTCGCGCACCTCGATCGCCAACGCCGCCGCATCGCAGCCGATGGCGATGTCGATGCGTTGCGGTTGCGCGTGGCGCAACGCGTTCGTGGTCGCTTCCTGCACGATGCGGAACGCCGCCAGCGCGTAGCTCTCGCCGAGTAGCGCCGGCATCGTGCCGATCGCCAGTCCGAATGCGATGAGCGGATATTCGCGCCGCCACGTCGCGACGCGATCCTCGATCGCTTCGGCGAGATCCAGATCGTCGAGCGCCGGTGGCCGCAGGCGCGGGATCAGCGCGTGCAGCGCGTCGTACAACTCGGCTGCGGTCGTCGCGATCAGTCGCGCGGTGTCGCGCGTCGGCGCATCGCTGGCTTCGCGTTGCGTCAGCGCGATCGCCATGCTGCGGATCGCGGTGAGGCGCTGGCCGGTCTCGTCGTGCAGTTCGAGCGCGATGTGGCGGCGTTCGTCCTCGATGCGGTTCTGCACCAGCGCGGCGAGTTCGCGGCTTTGTTCCAGCCGCAGGGTCGCCTCGACCGCCTCGCGCCGGGCATCGAGATTTTCCTCGACGGCCTGCGCAGCGCGGTTGAATGCGCGTGCGATCGCACCGGCTTCGGCACCTTCCAGTTGCGGTAGGCGCGTGTGGTAGGCGCCGTCCTGCATGTCCTCCAAGCCACGCACGATGGTCTGGAACGGCCGCGTCGCGCGTCGCACCAGCCAGAACACGACCAGGTTGCCGAACACCATCGCGAGCACGCCGGCTTCGAGCAGGAGCACGCTGTCGTCCCAACCGTCGAGCACCGCTCGCGACGCGTTCGATTCGATATCGAGCACGCTGTCGGCGAAGCGCAACGTGCTGTGCATCGGCTCCGGCGCAACCAGCGCGGCATACCACGCCGGCGCGTTGCGGCCAGCCTTGTACGGCGATGGAGGCGACTCGTACACCTGCCGGCCCTGCGCATCGCGCAAACGGATCTCGGTCGACCGCACGCGACCGAGCCGCTCCAACGACTGCAACACGATCGGTTGGCTGGTCTGCGCGTAGGTCTCGACGAAATACGCGAGCAGCTGCGTCGCGACCCGATTCGCGGCTTCGGTTTCCTCGCGCACGCTGCGCCGCGTATCGAGCAGCTGGAACATGATCACGACCGCGGTGAACAGCGCGATCAGGCTGGCGACAAGCAGGTTGATCCGGGTGCGCAGGCTCATGCGCAGATTATGAGTGGACGCGACGGCGATGCGTCAGTCGATGAAAGCTCCGGCATCGACGAAATCCTTCTCGACACGGGAGAAGGAAATACCGCCATCGCTCACGCCAACGACGCACGCGGATCGAAGTCGAATGCCTTCGACATGTCCTCGTAGAGCACGCGCTGCTCGTCGGACATGGCCGGCGGCACGCGCACGGTCAAGGTGACGATCTGGTCACCCGGCGTCTTGCCGGGCCAGCCGCGGCCGCGCAGGCGCATCTTGCGGCCGCCATCGGAACCCGGCGGGATGCGCAGTTCGACGTTGCCGCCAAGCGTCGGCACCGTCACGCTCGCGCCGAGCGCGGCTTCCCACGGCGCGAGCGGCAGGTCGAGCAGCACGTCATGGCCGTCCAGCCGGAAACGCGGGTCGTCACGCAGACCGACTTCGAGGATCAGGTCACCGGCCGAGCCACCATGCGTGCCGGGATAACCCTGGCCCGCCAAACGGATCTGCTGGCCGGGAACGATGCCGACCGGGATCTTCACTTCCAGCGTACGCTCGCCATTGCCATCGCGCAGACTGAAGCGCTCGCGGCCACCCTTGTACGCGGTCGCGATGTCGACCGCGATTTGCGCGTGCAAGTCGCGCCCACGGCGCGGACCTGAGCGACCGGCGCCCGCACCGCGATTACCGAACAGCGATTCGAAGAACTCGCTGAAGTCCTCGCCACCACCGCCGAAATTCGTTTCGCGCTGCCAGTTCGGCGGCGGTCCGCGGAACTCGTCGCCGCCGCGATAGCCGCCCGCGCGGATCTGGTCGTAGGCCTTGCGCCGATCCGGCTCCTTCAGCGCTTCATAGGCTTCGTTGACGGCCTTGAACTTGTCCTCGGCGCCGGCTTCCTTGCTGACGTCCGGGTGATATTTGCGCGCGAGCCGACGATAGGCGGACTTGATCTCCGCATCGGTCGCGCCGGACTTCACGCCCAGCGTGTCGTAGTAATCCTTGAACTCCATCGTTCTCCCGAACCTCCCAAACGAAACGGCCCGCGGTTTCGACACCGCGGGCCATCATGCCTCAATCGGTACGCCGCCGCGTATCGGCAGACGTATCCGCGCGCCCTGATGCGGCGCTTGCGTCAGCTCGCGATCGCGATGCGGCGCGGAGTCGTTTCCGGCTTCTTCGGGATCGATATCTCGAGCACGCCGTTGCGGCCGCTGGCGGTAATTCCGTCCGCATCGGCGCTGTCCGGCAGCACGAAGCGGCGATCGAAGCTGCCGTGCTTGCGCTCGCTATGCGTGAACGTGGCGGTCTCTTCCTTCACTTCGGCCTTGCGCTCGCCCTTCAGCGACAGCACGCCCTTGTCCATCTGGATCTCGATGGCGGCCGGATCGATGCCCGGCAGGTCGGCAAGGATGACGAAGCGCGCAGCCTCCTCGCGGATGTCGACACGCGGCGACCACGCCTGTGCGGGTGCGTTCGACGCATCGCCATTGAAGAAGCGCCGCAGCGCGGGGCCGGCGTGGACATTGCCGCGACCATGCCAGGGGTTGTAGTGGGTGACGATCATGCTGATTCTCCGCAAAGGTGATGCGGCTTTGGTCGCCGCGATGGCGGAAAGGTAGGTCCGGCGGATCGGGTTTCAAGAGCAGCGCTCAGCCGGCACCTCGTATGATCCGCCACTCGCCCGCGCCGCGGGCGTCCAGCGAGGCATTCCATGAGCATCCAGATCGGCGACCGCATTCCCGAGGCCACCCTCAACGTCCTCAAGGACGGCGTGCAGACCATTTCCACCGGCGACATCTTCAGCGGCCGCAAAATGGTGCTGTTCTCCGTCCCGGGCGCATTCACGCCAACGTGTTCGGCCAAGCACCTGCCGGGCTATGTCGCGCATTTCGACGCGTTCAAGCAGCGCGGCATCGATGTCGCCTGCATTGCTGTCAACGATGCGTTCGTGATGGATGCTTGGGCAAAGACTCAGAACGTGCCGGACGACCTGATGATGCTCGCCGACGGCAACGGTGCGTTCATGCAGGCGCTCGGCCTCGAAATGGACGCGACGCGTTTCGGCATGGGCCTGCGCGGCAAGCGCTTTGCGCTGTATGCCGAGGATGGCATCGTCAAGAAACTCGCCATCGAGGCACCGGGCGAGTTCAAGGTATCCAGCGCGGAGGCGATGCTGGCACAGGTTTGAGCACGCCCAAAGGAAATGCCCTCTTGCAGACGCAAGAGGGCGTTCCGATCCGCTGCACAATCCTCACTCGCTGGATGACGACTCCGGTGTCGTGACAGCCGTTTCGCCGGCATCGACGTCGCCGTCTTCCTCGCCCAGCGCATCCACCTTGACCACGCCGACCAAGGCCTCGTCCGCCGGCAGGCGAATCAGGGTGACGCCCTGCGTGTTGCGGCCGACGCGCGCAATCTCGGCCGCGCGCGTGCGCACCAGCGTGCCCTGGTTCGAGATCAGCATGACCTCGTGTGTTTCTTCCAGTTGCACGGCGCCGACCAGATTGCCGTTGCGCTCGGAGCACTGGATGCCGATGACGCCACGGATGCCGCGGCCCTTGCGTGGATATTTCGACAGCGGCGTGCGCTTGCCATAGCCCCGTTCGGTCGCAGTGAGCACGTAGGTTTCCGACGGCGATGCGGACTCGTCGGCCAGCGAATCGCCCTCGGCCGGTTCGTGCGAATCGTCTTCGTCGTCAGCCTGTTCCGACGCATGCTCGACCACGAGCAGCGAGACGACCTGGGAATCGTCGGCGAGACGAATGCCGCGCACGCCGCCTGCGGTGCGGCCCATAGCGCGCACTTCGTCCTCGAAGAAACGCACGGCACGGCCGTTCGAGGCGAACAGCATCACGTCGCGACTGCCGTCGGTGAGCTGCACATCGACCAGCGCGTCGTCGTCGTCGAGATTGATCGCGATCTTGCCGCGCTGGAGCTGGAACGCGAACTCGGTCAGCGGCGTCTTCTTCACCGTGCCGTTGCGCGTGGCGAAGAATACGAAGCGGTCTTCGGTGTATTCGCGCACCGGCAGGATCGCCTGCACCTTCTCGTCCGCTTCCAGCGGGAGCAGATTCACGATCGGCTTGCCGCGCGCGTTCGGCCCCGCGTCCGGCATCTTGTAGACCTTGAGCCAGTACACGCGACCGGCGCTGGTGAACACGAGCAAGGTGTCGTGCGTATTGGCGATCCACAGCCTTTCGACGAAATCCTCTTCCTTCATGTTCGTCGCCGAACGGCCCTTGCCGCCGCGGCGTTGCGCGCGATAGATGCTGACCGGCTGGCGCTTGGCGTAGCCGGTGTGCGACAGCGTGACGACGACGTCCTCCGGTTCGATCAGATCGAGGATGTCGAGGTCTTCCTGGCTGGCCTGGATCAGCGTGCGGCGCGCGTCGCCGTACTGCTCCTTCAGCTCGACCAGTTCGTCGCGGATCACCTTCAGCAGCACGTCCGGGTTTTCGAGGATCTCGATCAGGCCTGCGATCGTGTGCAGCAGCGCCTTGTATTCGTCGGTGAGCTTTTCCTGCTCGAGGCCGGTCAGGCGCGACAGGCGCATTTCGAGGATCTGCTGCGCCTGCGTCTCGGAAAGCTGGTAGCCGCCGTCCGCCAAGCCGACGCCGGCATCGAGATTCTCCGGCCGCGACGCATCAGCACCGGCCGCGGCGAGCAGCGCGCGCACCATGCCGGGCTCCCAACGCCGCGCGATCATGCGCTGCTTCGCTTCGTCCGGCGACGGCGAGGTCTTGATCAGCTCCACCATCTCGTCGATGTTCGCCAACGCGACGGTGAGGCCTTCGAGGATGTGGGCGCGATCGCGCGCCTTGCGCAGATCGAAGATCGTGCGCCGCGTGACCACTTCGCGGCGATGGCGGATGAACGCATCGAGGATCTCGCGCAGGCCAAGCGTGCGCGGCTGGCCATCGAGCAACGCCACCATGTTGATGCCGAACGTGACCTGCAACTGCGTCTGCTGGAACAGGTTGTTCAGCAGCACGTCGGCCGAGGTGTCGCGGCGCACTTCGATGACGACGCGCAGGCCGTCCTTGTCCGATTCGTCGCGCAGCTCGGTGATGCCTTCGATGCGCTTTTCCTTGACCAGCTCGGCGATCTTCTCGATCAACCGCGCCTTGTTCACCTGGAACGGCAGTTCGGTGACGATGATCGTCTCGCGGCCGTTGTCCTCGGTCTCGATCTCGGCCTTGGCGCGCACGAGGATGCGGCCGCGCCCGGTCTTGTACGCCTCGACGATGCCGGCAGCGCCGTTGATGATGCCGGCGGTCGGGAAGTCCGGGCCGGGAATGATCTGCATCAGGTCGTCGAAGCCGAGTTCCGGATCGTCGATCAGCGCGATGCAGGCGGACAGCACTTCGGCGAGATTGTGCGGCGGCACGTTCGTCGCCATGCCGACCGCGATGCCGGCCGAGCCGTTGACCAGCAGGTTCGGGATGCGCGTCGGCAGGACGGTTGGTTCAAGTTCCTTTTCGTCGTAGTTCGGCTGATAGTCGACGGTTTCCTTGTCGATGTCGGCCAGCAGTTCCGAGGAAAGACGTTCGAGGCGGCACTCGGTATAGCGCATCGCCGCCGCTTCATCGCCATCGACCGAGCCGAAGTTGCCCTGGCCGTCGATCAGCGTGTAGCGCATCGAGAAATCCTGCGCCATGCGCACCAGCGCGTCATAGATGGACGAGTCGCCGTGCGGATGATATTTACCCATCACGTCACCGACCACGCGCGCGCACTTCACGTACGGGCGATTCCACACCGTGCTGGATTCGTGCATCGCGTACAGGGTGCGCCGATGCACCGGCTTCAGGCCATCGCGCACGTCGGGCAGCGCACGCCCGACGATCACGCTCATCGCGTAGTCGAGATAACTCTTGCGGACTTCGTCCTCGATGTTGACGCGAATGATTTCTTTGGCCAGCTCAGCCATCAGGGAACCTCTGCAAAATCGGGGATTCGGGAGGCGATCACGCGATGGACAGGAGCTTTTCGCGCCGCCCGGAACAGCGTGCCCGGGACAACCTGCGCGAACGCCAACCACATGCGTGAAGGCAACATGAAATCATAGCACGAACAGGCGCTTCACGCAGCCGTTTTTCCCTGATTTCAGCGGCACTTAGCGCGCAACGACTTCACTTCGAACTCCCGGCAGCCCCGAGGTATCGAAGGGCGATCCGCGCAGACTTTCACTGGCTGGGCATCTCAATCGATCCTTCACCCGTACCTGCGCCACGAACTCTCCCACAAGCGGGAGAGTTCATCAGCCGTCTTGTGGCAACGAGACCGCTCTTCCCCCTCCTCCCGTTCGCAGGAGAACCTGGCCTGTCCTGCCTCTGTCGAGGGAGAGCGAGGACAATCGGAGGACGACGCCGTCCATCAGCAGCCATCCCTGGTGCGTGCCGCCGGGGTCCGTGTCTCGGGCCTCGTCCACTCGCGGTGACCTCGACCTCATCCACGCCTTAGCGTAAGCCGCGCAGCAGGGCACGCGCACCCCGGTCCGCGCAAGGATGGCGACGAACATTCCGGCGGACACCACTTCAACGCTTCAGGCTGCGTTCTTGCGTGGCGCGCGGAAGATCCAGTATTTGGAACTCAGGAAGTTCACCGCCGCCCCGGCGACCGAGCCAGCGGCGACGCCGATCGCCGGCCATTCGCGCACCAGCGGCCAGAACAATACGCAGGCGGCATAGGCGCCATAGTTCAGCGCGAAGCCGCAGGCCATTGCGATCAGGTAGCGCAGCAATTCGCGGCGACGGCTGCCGCCGCTGTGACCGGCAAACGTATAACGCCGGTTGAAGCTCCAGGTCGTGGTCGCGGCGGCGAGGAACGAGACGACACGCGCGCCATACGGATTCACCGCGAACTCGCGCACGAGGAACTGCACGATGCCGGCATCGACGACGAAGCCGATCGCACCGCTGATCCCGAACAGGAGAAGTTGCCGCCGCAGCGCCATCGTGCGAATCGCGTCCTCGGCGCCTGCGATCAGCGCGCCGCGCCGAACAGCGCGGCCATGCGCAGTGCGTCCGGTCGCTCGACGACGCCACGCTCGGTTACCAACGCATCGATCAGCGCGGCCGGCGTCACGTCGAATACCGGGTTCCACGCCTGCGCGCCTCCGACCACCGTGCGCTGCCCCGCATAGGCGAGCAGTTCGTCCGGCGAACGCAATTCGATCTCGATGTCGGCACCGCTCGCGGTCGACATGTCGACCGTCGACGACGGCGCCACCACCATGAACTTCACGCCGTGATGACGCGCGGCGATCGCGAGCTGATACGTGCCGATCTTGTTTGCGGTGTCGCCGTTCGCCGCGATGCGATCGGCTCCGACGATCACCCACTCCACCGCGCCGGTGTTCATCAGATGCGCCGCCGCCGAATCGGCGACCAGCGTCGCAGGAATGCCATCGCGCAGAAGCTCCCAGATCGTCAGGCGCGCGCCCTGCAGCCACGGTCGCGTCTCGCCAGCAAACACGCGCGCGATGCGTCCTGCGCCGACGCCGGCACGGATCACGCCGAGCGCGGTGCCAAAACCTGCCGTCGCCAGCGAACCGGTGTTGCAATGGGTCAGCACGCCGACACCGTCGCCGAGCAGCGCTGCGCCGAGTTCGCCCATGTGACGGTTCGCAGCGAGATCCTCGTCCTGGATCGCCTGCGCCTCGCGCGCAAGCGTCGCTGCATCCGCGCCGCGCGCACATGCCGCCTTCATGCGATCCAGCGCCCACATCAGGTTTACCGCAGTCGGTCGCGCCGCACGCAAGGTCGCCAACGCGTCGCCGACCCGCGTCGGATCGTCCTGCGCCGCCAGCACCACGCCCCACGCCGCGGCGATGCCGATCGCCGGCGCACCGCGCACGACCAGATTGCGGATCGCCATCGCGACCGCGTTCGCATCGCGGCAATCGATATAGGTTTCCTCGGCCGGCAAACGACGCTGGTCGAGCAGACGCAGATGGTCGCCCTGCCAGATCACGGCGCGGATCGAATCGTGGCTCGTCATGGATTGCGTGGTCATCGGAAATCGCCGCCGGTCGCGCCGGCCGTGCGATGCACGCGGCGAAGAATTCATCGGGCGCGCAGCGTACCAGCGCGTATGCGGATCGGCCAGCATGCGGGCGCCAGCAGCGCACGAAACGCACACGGCAAAACGCCGCGCAATGAACACATTGCACGGCGTCGTTTGCGAACTACGTGGTGGGCGGTGCAGGGATCGAACCTGCGACCCTTGCCGTGTGAAGGCAATGCTCTACCGCTGAGCTAACCGCCCCTCCGATCGCCGCGCACGAGGCGCGGTGACGGAAAGTGGTGCCGGAGAAGGGAGTCGAACCCCCGACCTACGCATTACGAATGCGCCGCTCTACCAACTGAGCTACTCCGGCAGGGGCGCGGAGTATAGACAGTCGATGAGAGCGCGGCAACCTCTTCACTCATCACGCAACCGCAACTGTCATCGCGCCTCATCGCTCCGGATGGAATCTACCAGCAAGCCCCGTTCTTTCCGGTGTCGTCGGGCGACCTCTTGGCTCCCGCGTTGTTGATTTCCAGATACCCGCAGCTGTCGCCGGTTTGCGCCCCGGCAGGAGTGACCCTTACCCAGTAACTTTGCGTGTCTCCCGTGGGGCCCGCCTGCAGCGACCCGGTGTAGTACCCATTCTCGGAAGTCGAAGCCGCACTGTTGAAGCCGAGGTCGGAAAGCACATCCGCATAGCGATTGAAGTTCGTGTAATAGCGCTCCTGTGCACTGGCAAGTTGCATCGCTAACGCATGGCCCTCCGAACGATGAGCGCGGAAGACATACCGGGTATAGCTCGGCAGGGCGATCGCCGCAAGGATCGCGATGATCGCCACCACGATCATCAATTCGATCAGTGTGAAGCCCCTGTGTCGCTCCCGCCATGCATCATCATGCGACGACACCCATTGCGTTGACCGCTTGAACATGCTCATCACCCCTGCCTGATTCCGACTGAAGCTCTCCGGCACTCCATTTCCGCACCGCACTAGAACAGATCCAGCAGCTCGCGCCATGCCGCGCGATACCAATAGTTGTCTTTTATCTGGAGGTTGTTGATGCCTGCGATGCCGATCGCGCCACCACCGATCAGCATATAGGGGGACAACTCACCTGTTGTCGGGATCGCACCGGAGATGTCCACCTTGCCGGATGTGACATAGCCATTCGGTGGCGTCCCGCCCGCCGGCGATACCCCAGCAGCCGAGCCCGTCGCGGCGTTCAGCACGATGAGCGCGCCCCGCCGTCCGGGCGTGCAAGGATCGTCGCTGGTCGGAATCAACGTCGGCAAAATCACCGTGTTGTTCGCATCCACTGCGTAAGGCGTGACGACGTTGCGCTCACCTTGCTCGGCGGCGATATCGAGAGGAAGAGTCCAACCCCGAACGACTCCGGGAGTTGAAATCGCTGTCGTGGTAACGAATCGGTTCGGGGGAACCGACGTGTCTTCCTTCATGCCTTGCACCATCAGATTCGCTTGCGCGATCGGATAGCTTGGGGATGCCAAGCCTTGGTCGTAAATGCCATAGAACGACTGAGCGGGAATTGCGCTGCTGCGGTCGGTCTTGCCGACGAACTTGCCCGTACCGAAGATCCAGACGATTCCGCGCGAATCCGGATTCCGCATGCCGACGGGCATCACCGAAACCGGGCATTGCCCAACCGCCGTGCATTTCCCACTCGCGCTGCCGTTGGTCGCGTTGGACGGATAGGTCTTGAACATCAGATCCACCTTCCACTGCGCTGGATCCGAGCTTTGCAAATCGAAGCGCCAGACATTGCCGGCGAGATCGCCGGCAACCGCCACATCGTCGACCTGGTCACTGCTCAAGTCGTATACGCCAGGCGTCGACAACCCATAGGTCACGGTGCTGCCGAACTGCGGCGCTGTCTCTGTCTTGATTTCCCTGACCAGCGTCCCGGTTTCGAGGTCGATGACCAGCAGGGACGTCTTGGCGGCCGCGGAGTCAATACTGGCGGGATCGTCATAGGAGTCGGTGGTGGGCCCATTCGGGAAATATCCGCTCGAAACCAGCACCGCCCACTTGCCGTTGTTGAGACGAACAATCTGCGGACTGCCGTAGGTATAGCCGAGGTCAGCACCATTGCTGGAGGTATTGCTGTACTCCCAGAGCACGGTCGTGCTGGCGGCTGCCTCGGTCACCGCGGCCGGCGCGCTGACATCCAATGCATAAACCGCGCGGCCGCCAAGTCGCAACGATCCCACCAACACGGTACGCCACTTGCCGTTGATGAAAACATCCTGCACGGATGGTTTGGAATCGACGCCCGGCGTAAGGCCGCGCGCCTTGTCCGTCATGCGCGTCATGTTGCCGTTGGCAATCAGCGTGCGCGGAATGTAGGCCCAGCGCTCGGTTCCGTCGACCGCGTTGAAAGCATGCAGCATGCCATCATTGGATGCCGCATAAACGGTCGCCGGCCGGCTCAGGTTGTCGTTCACGAAATGCGCATAGTCGTCATTGGTTCCAGCCACCGCGTCCTCGGGCGAACCGGAAGGGAACGTATTGGACCAGCCACTTTCGGGGGTCGCGTTGTAAATCGGTTGCGCGTTGACTATCGCGCCCAACAGCGAACCGCGACGGCGGAACTGGGGAGTACCACCCACTTCATACGTGCGGTCACCACGCAGATAGGTGACACGCTTGTCGCCATAGTTGTCGAGGGTCCAGCTCGCCTGGTTAGAGGAAGCCGCAATCGAATTCGGATTGGTATTCAGCAATTTTTGCTGCGCGGCACTGAGGCTCCCCCAGCGGAATGAAATACCGCTTCCTGTGCTTCCGTCGGTGGAAGTGAGGATGACGCGTGAATCCTGATCGCGCGCCGTCTTCGCTCCGTTCGGGCAATTCCCGCCCGTAAGGGTGCAGCCGGCCTCCCACTTCTTGATAGGCGTCATCGGATTGCCGTTGGCATCGAACGAAACGACGCGACTCAGGTTGCCGGACCAGTCGCCGCTGTCGTAGCCGCCGCTGAACGCCGCTGCGCCGGCGAACGCGAATGGAAGGCTGAACGTCGGCTGGGTGGAGGATGTACTGCGCAGCAGTACGTTGGAGAGGATTGCAGTCAGGTACCGAACGAGACTACCCGGATCACTCGCACTGAAGTACGAACCACGCCCATTGATCGCCGCGTGCCACGTATCGTCGATCGCAGGCGCCGAGTTGTTGGCAGGCTTCGGCCACCCCTTGCTCCCGGTCGAGTTCTTAATCCCCTTGCGCAGCAAGCAAAGGTCATTGCTCGAATCGACGCAATCGACATCATCCGAATAGGTGAGATTTCCGGCAATGCCCAAAGTCACCATGAACTGGACGACATGCTGCCAGGACGCCGGGTCGTTTGCCGGATTGAAATAGATTTCCGTATTGTTCAACGGGTCATTGTCAGGCGGCGCCGCACCCGGATCGAAAGCCGACGATCCGGTAATACCCGTTGTCTTGTCGGGAACATACGGCGCCACGTTGTTCTTGAGATCCGGGCGAAGATCGGTCGCCCAGTAGTTGAATGCGATATTCGCAAGCGACGAGGTGTATTTGGTACCGACAACATCCCAGAAAACACGCGACTCGGGCGCCGTCGCGCTGTATGTCATGCCAGACGACTTCCCGTCAGGCACCGGCAACGTGACATCGGTCTGGGAGTCCCGGAATGGACTAGGCAACGTCGGATCGCCCTCGTTCCAGTAGCCATCCGTTACCAGCATGTGGAAATTCTGGCGACACGACAATTCGCGCGCGGGCGCTCCGGAGCTTGCGTCCGCTGGCTGCCAATACGGATCGAGCAGGTTCCCGGTCGCGGCCGTATTGCCATTGCCCCGCATGAAAAACTTTCCCGCCCGGATAGTCGCCGCGCGGTCCGGCGTGCTGCCGCTTGCGCCAGTCTGGAATATCCAGTTGAAAAATGCGCTGCGATAGCAGGCGGGTTGGCCGCCGGTACCGAACGTCACGGACGGATCTTGCGTCTTGCACGTGGCGTATGCGCTCGTATCGAACAGATTGGTGATGATACTTTTTGCGGGGAGATTGTATGTTCCGCTGTTGATCGCCTGATAGGCAGCGCGGATATTGCTGCCAAGGTTGCCGAATACGCGCGACAGCGCAGTGCGCGTCATCATGTTGCGCGTGCGGTAGTACGAATACCAATTGGCCCAGTTCTGATAGCCCGTCGTTGCCACGCCGTCAATCGTTATCGCCGCATTGGTGACCGCAACCGCGGTCCAGTTGGCGTCGGTATAGAGATTTGCGGTATTGGGCGTTGTCCCGGTACCGAGATCGTTCTTGCTATAGACGTAATAGTACGGACCACCACCTGCGATCGGGCTGGAACTATCCGCCGGGCACTTCCAACGGTTGCTTCCGGTATTCAGGAAGTTCGTGGTTGTTCCACTTCCCGACGGGCTCAGAGGGCGCTTTGCAGTAACGCCATCATTGATGACGGCCTTGAGTGTTGCGTCGGCATTCCCGAAATTGGATCCATCCGCATTGACGGGCGGCAGATAAAGTACATTGGGGTTGTAGTAGACCCCGTTCATCGATTCGCCCGCGAACTTGCCGGAGCCTCCGATGACACCCGCGCAATATGCCTTCTTGCCCGACCAGCCACCGCCATCGAATGGGCGATAGTCCCCCATGTAATCGGATGCCATGGAGCCCGAGTCATCGAACGTGACAAGAATGTTCGGATCAACCGATGACGTCAGGTCGGGAGGCGTGGTGCCGAGATCTACCGTTCCGGCCACTGCGGCGCGTGCAGAGGAATCCCACCCGGCGAGTGCCGTCGTGAGCGCAAGAAAACCGATCAGGCGCAAAGCGCGAAGGGTCGAGGTCGAGGTCATGGCGAGGCGCTCCCGGCTCATGGCGTGGGTGGTGTATAGGTATTCGGCGTAGTTGCCGAGAACACGCTTTCAGTGGCGCGGACGACCGTGTCGTTGCCGCCCTGGCTGCGAGCGGTAATGCGGAAGAAGTCGCGACTGCCAGGAACGCCGGCCTTTTCCTGCTGGATGGACCCCCCGCGGCGCCCGGCACCGGAGGGCACATCGGGCCCCAGGTCTTCGATCAGATATCTCGGCTGGCTTGCAACCGATGCAGTCGCGACGGTTCCGGACAGACCACTGACCCCGAGATAGGCGCGACCGCCATCACTGGCGACTGGCAACCAGGTCTTGGATGTGCGAAATGCCTGCGCGGTCGCATCGAGCTTTCCCTTCAACACCGTATAGACACAATCGGTTCCGCCACCCGAAATGCAGGGCGGCATCGGACGCGCAGTGGTCGCATTGTAGGCAAGGTTCCACAGATACGACTCGCCCCCACGCAGCGCACTCTCGGCTCCCATCAAACCAAGTTGCCGGTTGCGCATGCTGCCGGTCATCTTTTCCTGCAGAATCGACGTGCTGGTTGCAGCGAGCCCCAGTAACGTCAGGATAATCAGGAATATGAGCGCCACGAAAAGCACGGCTCCCGCTTGTGCGTGCCGGGTCGGAGCTTGAAATCGAGAGTCCATGACTTCCACCTTGGCGAATTCGCTAGTTGGCATTTCGGATCGCGGTTGTCGAAACGAATTCCCGACGCATCATCCGTCCCCAGTTCTGCCCGGTAACAGGCGAGGTGGAGCCAACCGGAGGTGCAATCGTTGTCGGGGAATCCGGGGTATAGCGATATGCCATGTCAGTGGCTGAAAGCGCGAGATCGCTGACCGTATTGAACAGCGCGTGGACCTCGATGCTCTTGACCGAACGCCAAAGGCAACCCGCTTCGCCCGGAACTCCAGCGGGAGGCGCAATGCAAGTGCCACCGCCATCGGTGGATGCGTTGATGGTGCCCGCATCGAGATAGGCGACTCCACCGCCGTTCTTGCGGACGCCATAGACGAAATCGAGGCGCTCGACCCCTTGTACCAGTTCCTGATCGTCACCACCGAGTGCCGCATTGGCGGCGCCACCGTTCACGCGGCGAACAAGCACCGGGATCATCCTTCCGGCGGTGGCGTCGGGGTTGGTATCCTTGACCAGCTTGACGAAATAGCTGACGGTCACGAAGTCTCGCGAAAAATTGAAGACCCGTGCGTCCCGGATTGTTCCCGCCTTGCACGTCGGTGCCCCGCCTGCGCCACCCGGAAGAATGGTGCCGAGCGTGAGCAGATTGGAGCCGTAGCCGGCGACCGGAAGAATCGACGGATTCTCGCAGTCCGTATACAGCGCCATGTCGCCCGCCGCGAACTTGGGCCTGGCGGGCGTATTGGCCTCCGGATTGTCGTCACCCGTCTGAGGATCGAGGGTAATCGTTCCTCCGGACGTACAACTTGGCGGCGTAGCCACGTCACCGCTGACCGGCCATCCAGTGCCGGTGATGTAACGGATCGTCAGAACATCGGTGCCCTTGAGGCGTTTGCCATCGGTCGTTCCCACATCCGGAATCTGACCGACGCCACTCGGCAATGCGGGAACGCACGTTCCGCTGCTGCATTCATAGCCTTGAACGAACAACCGCGGACTAACGGCCGCGGCACTCGCGTAGGTCAATGGCGCTGACATATCGGGAAACTTCAGAGGGCTGCCATAGATCCAGGGTGCACGCTGCGACAGCGTTGGACCATTCGACGTGTCATTCGACTGCCCCGCAAAGTTGCTGCAATACTGGCCGGACAGCATGCGGATGTCCGAATCGATGCGAGTCATCGCATAGCGACCGTTCTCCTGCAGGCGCGCCAGCGCATCCTGCACCCTGTTCGTCCTGCTGGTGCCGGCAAACAAGGTGATGATGCCCGCGGTAAGCAACATGCCTATCACGATCGCGACCATCATCTCGATGAGACTGAAGCCAGCGACGCGGATTCGCGACGACGCGACAACTCGATTTTGCAGGTGATTCATCGGGCGCCTCTTCATGGCTGGAACACCCACGCGAACACCTGAGGATTCGGGGTCGATACATCACGAGCGGTGCTCGCCTCATTCCATTGGATCTGCATGGAGCACAGCCCGTTGTACGGTGGATTTGACGCTGGATTCGGGGTCGCGATACCTGCTGTCGGCGTGCATGCGATGGTCGCCGAAGCATTCGGCAATTGATCGGTCAGCTGCTGTCCCCACAACACCATGTCGTGCTTTGCGATGTCCGCGAAACCGCATACCGCACCAGCCGCGCATGGATCGCTGCCGCTGATCGGATAGGTCGCGCTGTAGGTACCGGCCCAGACCGACATGGAATTCGCGCGCATGCGATCGGACATAGATTGGGCGAGGAATGTCGCCTGCGTTCGCAGATAAGCACTGTGATTTGTCTTGACCGACATGACCATCAGGCCTGCCAACCCCAGCAACCCCAGACTGAACACCACGAGCGCGATCAGCACTTCGAGAAGGGTGAATCCACGCAAAGGGCGCAAACGAGCCATGCTTGTTCCTCAACTGCAGGTGCCGGCGGGAGAATTGGTTACGTCGCGCTGGGAAGTGACCTCGCCACTGCCACGAACGAAGATCCAGCGCGACTGTGTCTGGTTGGCACTGGATGCCGGGCGACAGATGCTGAAATCGAATCGCGTTCCGATCTGCAGGGTGCCCCCCGGGCCGAATGCAGCCATCGCATCGTCGCCGCCCGTACCGGCCACCCCGAGAATCGAGTAGGTGTTCGGAACGGCAGGGTGCTGCATGATCATGGTGCCGTAAGAGCCATCCCGCGCGGTATCTGCCTTGATCTCCCAGCCGTCGGTCCAGTTGCCGTTGCTGACCACGGCGACCGGAATACCGCGCTTCACAGCCTCGACGCGAGCGGTGTTCAGCGCACCCACGAGATCATTGGTGATCGCGGTCGTGTTCATGCGGACCATCAATTCACGAAAGCTGGGCAGCGCGATCGCGGCCAGGATCGCCGCGATCGCGATCGTGACGATCAACTCAACCAGTCCGAAACCGTCGATTCGCGGACTATGGCGACGGAACGCGGGCGTCGGCGCGATGAACGACATGGCTTCCCCAATTGCCGAATCAATCTGCAGCGTAGATGGCATGCGGCCAGCACCTCAAGCCAGAGCCCATCTTGCGGTAGAAATTGACGGACAGGCGGCAGATGAAGCCGTCAGGCATTGGACGGAACGCCAGAATGCCGCACTTCCACACAGACCAACTCGATGGCCCAGTGGAATCCGGGGCTATGCCACCACGCGCAGCCGTAGTTCCTTCGGCAGCGCAAACGTCACGTTCTCCGGCTCGCCGTCCAGCTCGCGCACACCGGCGGCGCCGGCTTCGCGCAGGGCTTCGATGACTTCGCGGACGAGGCTTTCGGGGGCGGAGGCGCCGGCGGTGACGCCGATGCGGTTGCGGCCTTGCAGCCATTGCGGCTGGATGTCGGCGGCGCCGTCGATCAGGTAGGCGGGCACGCCCTGCTTCTCGGCGAGTTCGCGCAGGCGGTTGGAGTTGGAGCTGTTCGGCGAGCCGACGACGAGCACGAGGTCGCACTGCTGGCCGAGCTTGCGTACCGCGTCCTGGCGGTTTTGCGTGGCGTAGCAGATGTCATCGTGGCGTGGGCCGACGATGGCCGGGAAGCGCGCCTGCAGCGCTTCGATCACGGCACGGGTGTCGTCGATCGACAGCGTGGTCTGGGTCGCGAACGCGATGTGTTCGGGGTTGCGCGGCACGAGGTGTGCGACGCATTCGGGCGTTTCGACCAGGTGGATCGCACCGGCATTGGCCCGATCCCACTGCCCCATCGTGCCTTCGACTTCCGGGTGGCCGGCGTGGCCGATCAGCACGACGTCGCGCCCGGCCTTGCCGTGGCGCATGACTTCCATGTGCACCTTGGTGACCAGCGGGCAAGTCGCGTCGAACACGGTGAGGCCGCGTTCGCCCGCCTCGCCGCGCACGGCCTGCGAGACACCGTGGGCGCTGAAGATCACGGTCGCGCCGTCCGGCACTTCGCTGAGCTCGTCGACGAACACGGCACCCTGTCCGCGCAACTTGTCGACGACGAAGCGGTTGTGCACGACTTCATGGCGCACGTAGATCGGCGCACCGAACGTTTCAAGCGCGCGCTCGACGATCTCGATCGCACGGTCGACGCCGGCACAGAATCCGCGGGGATTGGCGAGGAGGACTTGCATGGGCTTGATTATCCGCCGTTGGGATGCGCTTTCCTACCGGCGAACCCGAACAGGATCAGCAGCGCGGCGCCGACGCAGATGGCCGAATCGGCGATGTTGAACGCGGGCCATGCCCAGTCCTGATAATAGACCTGGATGAAATCGGTGACGTGGCCCAGGTGCAGGCGATCGATCAGGTTGCCGAGCGCGCCGCCGATGATCAGCGCGAGCGGCGCGGCATTGCGCCAGTCGCGGCGCGGCGTGCGCGCGAGCCAGAACGCAAGCACGCCGCTCACGCCGATCGCCAGCACGGCGAACAGCCAGCGTTGCCAACCATCGGCGCCGGCCAGAAAGCTGAAGGCCGCGCCCGGGTTGAACGCGAGCGTCCAGTTGAGGAAGCCGGGAATGACCGCGTGAGGCACGTACGGCTGCAACTCGGCCAAGGCAATGTGCTTGGTCCATTGGTCGAGCGCGATGACGAGCAGCGAGAGCAGCAACCACGGAAGTGCATTGCGCCTGGAACTCATTGCCGGCATCCACTCGTGTTCGCGATCCCGGCGAGGGCCGGAAGCCACTTCAGCTTCAACGTCGGATTGGCATCACCGAAGACTAGAACCACCGCCGCGTCTCCCCCGCTCCGTCCACATTCTCGACACAACGCCCACACAGTTCCGGGTGCTCGGCATGCGTGCCGACATCGGCACGGTAGTGCCAGCAACGGATGCATTTCGGCGCGTCGCTCGGGCTGGCAGCAACCCAGACGTCCGCGCCTTCGAGATCGACGCCCTGCGCATCGCCGCGCTCGGCCGGGTCCGGCGTCACGGCGAGATCGGCCAGTTCGAGCTGCGACGTGATGAACAGGAACCGCAGCTCGTCCGCGACCTCCGCGTAGCGAGCGCGCGTCGCCGCGTCCGCGTGCACGACGAGGTTGGCCTGCAGCGAGGCGCCGATCGAGCCGGCGGCACGCATGCCTTCGAGCAGGCGCGACGCGGCGCCCCGGATCGCCAGCAGATCCGCCCACCACTTGCGCTGCTCAGGCGTTCCTTGCGTCGCTGCGAGGCCGTCGTACCAGGTCTCGAACAACACCGATTCGCTGTGCTCGCCCGGCACCAGTTTCCAGACCTCCTCGGCAGTGAACGACAGGATCGGCGCGATCCAGCGCACCAGCGCTTCGAGTACGCGATACATCGCGCTTTGCGCGCTGCGGCGGCCTTGGCTGTCGGTCGGCATCGTGTAGAGCCGGTCCTTGGTGATATCGAGGTACAGCGAGCCCAATTCGTTCGTGCAGAAATTCTGCACGCGCTGCACGACCTCGGGAAAATCGTGGCGCGCGTACGCCGCGACCACCGCCTGCTGGACGTCGTACGCCTGCTGCACGATCCACTGATCGAGCAGCAGCGTGTCGGCGACCGGCAACAGCTGCGTGGACGGATCGAAGCCGTCGAGGTTGCCGAGCAGGAAGCGCGCGGTGTTGCGGATGCGCCGATATGCATCGGCGACGCGCTTCAGGATTTCCTCCGACAGCGCCATCTCGTTGCGGTAGTCGGCCGACGCGATCCACAGGCGCAGGATGTCCGCGCCGTACTTGTTCATCACGTCCTGCGGCTCGATGCCGTTGCCGAGCGATTTCGACATCTTGCGGCCTTGCGCATCGACGGTGAAGCCGTGCGTGAGCACTTCGTCGTAGGGCGCGCGGCCGTGGAGTGCGATCGAGGTGAGCAGCGAAGTCTGGAACCAGCCGCGATGTTGATCCGAGCCTTCCAGATACATGACCTTGTCACCCGGCTTGCGCGCAAGTTCCGCGCGCTGGTCGAGCACGCACCAATGGGTGACGCCGGAATCGAACCAGACATCGAGGATGTCGGTGACCTTCTCGTAGCGATCCGCCTCGTCGCCGAGCAGGTCGGTCGCATCGAGGTCGTACCAGACATCGGCGCCGCCCTGCTCCACGCGCTGCGCGACCTGCTCCATCAGCTCGACGCTGCGCGGATGCGGTTGGTGGTCGACCTTGTCGATGAACAGCGCGATCGGCACGCCCCAGGTGCGCTGGCGCGAGATGCACCAGTCGGGGCGCCCGGCCACCATGCCGGCCATGCGCTCCTCGCCCCAGGCAGGAAACCACTGGACGTCTTCGCGCACGGATTTCAGCGCGGCCGCGCGCAAGCCGGCGCGCTCCATGCCGATGAACCATTGCGGCGTGGTACGGAACACCACCGGTGTCCTGTGGCGCCAGCAGTGCGGATAGCTGTGCGTGATCTTCGCTTCGGCCAGCAGCACGTTGCGTTCGCGCAGCAACGCGACGATCGCGTCGTTCGCCTTCCAGATGTACTGGCCTTCGAAGATCGGCGTGCCGGGCAGGTAGACGCCGTTGCCGCCGAGCGGATTGAGCACGCCGGCCGGAACACTGTCCACGATTCCATACTTCTTGCCGACCTGGAAATCCTCTACGCCATGCGCCGGCGCGGTATGCACCGCACCGGTGCCGTCGTCCGCGGACACGTGGCCGCCGAGAATGACCGGGATGTCGCGTTCGTAGAACGGGTGACGCAACACGAGGCCTTCCAACACAGCGCCCTTCGCGTGCGCGAGCACCTGCGCGTGCTCGATGCCGTAGCGCGCCAGTGAGCGCGCAGCGAGCGCCTCGGCCACCACCAGCAGCACGCGCCGGCCATCGCGCGACGGCCCTTCGACCAGCACGTAGTCCAGGTCCGGACCGAGCGCAACCGCGAAACTGCCCGGCAGCGACCACGGCGTCGTCGTCCAGATCGGCACCGACACGATGTCGCCGTCGGCGATCGTCGCGCCGAACTTCTCCGCGAGCGCCTTCGGATCGAGCGCGTCGTAGGCAACGTCGATCGCGGTCGACTGCTTGTCCTGATATTCGATCTCGGCCTCGGCCAGCGCCGAGCCGCAATCGAAGCACCAATGCACCGGCTTGAAGCCGCGCATGATGTGGCCGTTCGCATGGATGCGCGCGAGCGCGCGGATCATGTCGGCTTCGTACTTGAAATCCATCGTGCGATAGGGATTGTCCCAATCGCCGAGCACACCGAGACGCTTGAAGTCGGCGCGCTGCAGGTCGATCTGCTGCGCGGCGTATTCGCGGCACTTCGCGCGGAACGTGGCGGCGTCGACCTTCTGGCCGACCTTGCCGATCTTCTTCTCGACCGCGACCTCGATCGGTAGCCCATGGCAATCCCAACCCGGCACGTAGGGCGAACGGAAGCCGGCGAGCAGGGCCGATTTGACCACTACGTCCTTCAGGATCTTGTTGACCGCATGGCCGAGATGGATCGCGCCGTTCGCGTACGGTGGGCCATCGTGCAGGATGAAGGCGTGCTCGCGGTCCGCGCTGCGACGCTGGATCTCGCCATAGCGGTCGGCCTTTTCCCACTCGGCCAGCATGCCCGGCTCGCGTTTGCCGAGATCGGCCTTCATCGCGAAGTCGGTCTTCGGCAGGTTGATCGTGTCTTTGTAGTCTTTGGACATGGGGAAGCCGGGATTGGGGATTCGTGATTGGGGATTCGGAAAAAAACAGCCCTGCTCCACGCCGTCATCCCGGCGCAGGCCGGAAGCGCTTCACAACAGCGGAGCTGGTCATCCAGTCGTTTGTCTTTCGTGCTGCATCAAAACAACGGGATCCCGGCCTGCGCCGGGATGACGATTCCTGTTGCGTCTTCCGGGATATCCGGATCGCACATGGCAAGAATCGCCCGCGCCTGCGCCGCATCGCGATCAATCTGCTGCACCATCGCGGCAAGGTCGTCGAACTTTTCCTCGTCGCGCAACTTTTGCACGAATTCCACCTCGATGCGGCGCCCATACAGGTCGCCATCGAAATCGAAAAGGTGCGCCTCCAGCAACGGCTCGCCGCCACCGTCGATGGTCGGGCGCACACCGAGACTGGCGACGCCGGGCCACGGCTGCGCACCGATGCCACGCACGCGCACCGCGAAAATGCCCGCGACTGGCGACGTGCGCCGACCCAGTCGGATGTTCGCGGTCGGATAGCCGAGCGTGCGACCGAGCTGCTGCCCGCGCACGACATGGCCGCCGATCGCGAAACGCCGCCCGAGCAGGCGCGCGGCTGCGTCGAACTCGCCGGCCGCCAGGTGCGCGCGGATCGCACTGCTGCTGACCCGCTCGGCGCCGGCTTCGACATCCGGCAACACCGACACCGAGAAACCGAACCGTTGGCCGTGCTCGCGCAGCATCGCGACATCGCCGCGGCGCGCATGACCGAAACGGAAATCCGCACCGACCCACACCTCGCGGGCATCGGCGCGACCGACCAATACGTGCTCGATGAATGCCTCCGCCGGCATCGCTGCCAATGCTGCATTGAAACGCAACATCAGGACTCGCGTGGAATGCGCGGCCAGTGACTCGATCTTCTCGCGCACGCTGGCCAGCCGCGGCACCGGCGCCGAACGCGCGAAGAACTCGCGCGGAATCGGTTCGAAACTGAGGGCAAGCGGCGTCAGATCAAGCTCGTCGGCACGCTCGCGCACGCGCGCAAGCAGCGCGCGATGGCCGAGGTGCACGCCATCGAATGCTCCCACGCACAACACGCTGCCGCCCGGGGCCAGGCTCGGCCCCGCGGCATCCCGGAAAAGCAAGCTCATCGCAGAAGTATAGCCGCTGAGCCGCAGCGCGCGAGACGCCTCGCGGGACCGTCCACCCTTCGATACCTCAGTGCGAACGGCTGGAAGCCTCATCGACACGCGGGCGGCAGTTCATTGCGCCCGCAGGTCGCGCAAACGGAACCCGCAGGCGAACAGCATCGCAATGAAGCTGCCGGCACCCGCTGCGATCAAGATGGACAAGCGCACGACACGCGTCAGCGGACTCCAGCCGCCCCACTCCGGCCATTGCCACAGGCCGACGCCAAGCACCACGACCATCGCAACGCAGGCCGCGGCGAGCCGCAACAGATGCCGGCCCCACCCCGGCTGGCTCACGTAGACGCCGTCGCGACGCAAGGCCAGCCACAATTGCGCGAGATTGAGATAGCTCGCCAGCGCGCTCGCCAGCGCGAGGCCCATGTGCAGGCCCGGCACCTTGGCGATCGCGGCGAGCCAGCCATCGCCGAGATCGTCGGGCCCGTGCCACAGATGGAACAACAGGCCGACGAACAGGATGTTCATCAGCATGTTCGCGACCATTGCGACGATGCCGGCGCGCACCGGCGTCTTCGTGTCCTGGCGCGCATAGAACGCCGGGGCGACGACCTTGACCAGCGCAAACGCTGGCAAGCCGAACGACAGCGCGGACAGCGACAGCGCGGCCATCGCGACGTCGTGTTCGGTAAAGCGGCCATGTTGCAGCAGGGTCGCCAGCATCGGCTTGGCCAGCAGCACCAGCGCGAGCATCGCCGGCACCGAAATCAGCAACGCGGTGCGCAAGCCCCAGTCGAGCGCCTTGGCGAAACCGTCGTGGTCGGTCGTCACGTGGTGGCGCGACAGCGATGGAAGGATCACCGTTCCGAGCGCGACGCCGAAGATGCCGAGCGGGAATTCCAGCAGTCGGTCGGTCTGCGTCAGCCAGGTCTGCGAGCCGGTGATCAGGAACGAGGCGATCAACGTGTCCAGCAACAGGTTGATCTGCGCGACCGAGGAGCCGAACAAGGTCGGCACCATCAAGGTCAGGATGCGGCGCACGTCCGGATGGCGCCAGCCCCAGCGCGGCAGCGAGAGCAGGTCGAGCCGCGCCAGCGCCGGCAACTGCAGCAGCAATTGCAGGATGCCGGCGGCGAGGATCGACCAACCGAGCGCCATGATCGGCACGTCGAAATGCGGCGCCCACCAGAGCGCGCCGGCGATCAGGCACAGGTTCATCACCACCGGCGTCAGCGCTGGCAACATGAACTGATGGAAGCTGTTGAGCACGCTGCCAGCCAGCGCGGTCAGCGAAACGAACAACAGGAACGGGAACATCACGCGCAGCAGGTCGGTGGTCAGCGCGAACTTCTCCGGCTGGTCGATCGAGCCTGGCGCGAAGCCGCCGGCAACCCATGCAGCGCCGAGCATGCCAAGCGCGGTCACCACCAGCAGCACGCCGCCAAGCGTGCCGGCGGTGCGTGCGACGAGCTGTTTCAGGTCTTCATGGCTGCGCGTCTCCTTGACCTCGGTGAACACCGGCACGAACGCGACCGAGAACGAGCCTTCGGCAAACAACCGGCGCAGAAAGTTTGGAATGCGGAACGCGACCCAGAACGCATCGGTCGCCGCGTTCGCGCCGAACGCGTAGGCGATCGCCTGCTCGCGCACGAGACCGAGGATGCGCGAGATGAATGTGCCGCTGCTGAATGTCAGCATCGAGCGGAGCAGGCTGGGACGGGTCATGCCTGAAACCGGGAATGGGAAATGGGGAATGGGGAATAGTAAAAGCAGCGTGTGGCGATCCCGTGCCTTCCGCTCCCCCTGCAGGCGGAAACTGCGCAATTGACGACAAGGCCGGCAGCCCGCATAATTCGCAGTCTTTTTCCATACCCGTTCACTGGAGTTTTCCCTTGGCCAACATCAAGTCCGCGAAGAAGCGTGCGCGCCAGTCCGAGCAGCATCGCCAGCGCAACGCCAGCGCGCGTTCGATGGTTCGCACCGCGATCAAGAATGTCGTCAAAGCGATCGAAGCGAAGGACAAGGCTCGCGCCGAAGCCGCCTACAAGATCGCCGAGCCGGTGATGGACCGCTACGCCACGCGTGGCCTGATCCACAAGAACAAGGCTTCGCGCCACAAGAGCCGCCTGACTGCGCACATCAAGGCGCTCGCCTGAACAAGGCTCGCAGGTAGTTCCGAAAAAGCCGGCGAAAGCCGGCTTTTTTAGTGAGGCACGAACGCCGGCGAAAGCCGGCTTTTTTAGTGGGGCACGAACGCCGGCGAAAGCCGGCTTTTTTAATGGGATATGGGTGCCGGCGAAAGCCGCCTTTTCCAATAGAGCACGAATGCCGACGAACACCGGCCTTCTCCCCTGCAAGACGATTCGGGTTTTCAAGCCCTCCCCTTCAAGGGAGGACTTCAAGGCAATCCGCGCGTCAGACGTTCGCTCGCGCACGCCTCACGCGCCCTCGCCCGCCGCGTGTTCTGCTTCTGCCGCAGCCAGCTTCTGCTCGTCGAAGAAACGCTGGATATCCAGGCACAACGGCCAGGTGCCTTCGCGCGCGATCGCCGACACCGTGTACCACGGCTGCTTCCACTTGAGTTTCTTCACGATCGCCTTGGCGATCTTCTCGCGCTCCTCCGGCGCCAGCAGATCGATCTTGTTGAAGACCAGCCAGCGCGGGCGCTTGAGCAGTTCAGGATCGTAGCCCTTCAGCTCATTCTCGATCGTGCGGATCTCGGCCACCGGATCGGTGATGCCGTCCAGCGGCGCAATGTCGACGACATGCAGCAGCAGGCGCGTGCGCGCGACATGCTTGAGGAACTGGATGCCGAGGCCCGCGCCATCGGCAGCGCCCTCGATCAAGCCCGGAATGTCGGCGATCACGAAGCTGCGGTCGGTCTCGATGCGCACCACGCCGAGGTGCGGCTGCATCGTCGTGAACGGATAGTCGGCCACCTTCGGCGTCGCCGCGGACACCGCGCGGATCAGGGTCGACTTGCCGGCATTCGGGAAACCGAGCAGACCGACATCGGCCAGCACCTTGAGTTCGAGCTTGATCTCACGCTCTTCGCCGGAACTGCCCGGGCTCGACTTGCGCGGCGAACGGTTGACCGAACTCTTGAAATGGATGTTGCCGAGGCCGCCGTGGCCACCCTGCGCGACCAGCAGACGCTGGCCGTGCGTGGTCAGATCGCCGATCTGTTCGTCGGTGTCGACGTTGATGACGACAGTACCGACTGGCACACGAATGACCTCGTCCACGCCGCCCTTGCCTGCCATCTGCCGGCCCATGCCGTTTTCGCCGCGCTGCGCGCGATAAACGCGCTGATGGCGGAAATCGATCAGCGTGTTGATGCCTTCGTCGGCAACCAGCCAGACGCTGCCGCCGCTGCCGCCGTCACCGCCGTCCGGACCACCGAATGGAATGAATTTCTCGCGCCGGAAACTGACGCAACCGTTGCCGCCGTTTCCGGCGTGGACCTGGATGGTGGCTTCGTCGACGAATTTCATTGAAGGGCCGGGCTGGGGATTCGTGAGGGGGATTCGGAAAGCGCCTGGACGCTCATCGTGCCGTCGGCACACTTCGAACCTGGAGCAAGTTGAACGCGGGGAGTGTTCGTCCCGGGGCGAAATTCTGCCTCTGCTGTGGCGAATTCCGAAGCCCCCGGATCACTGCTCCGCAAACGAAAAGCCCCGCACGCAGCGGGGCCTTCGCGAACCGTGAACGCGTCCGGATCAGGCCGGAACGACGTTGACCGTCTTGCGCGCGAGCGGACCCTTGGTCTTGAACTCGACCGTGCCATCGACGACGGCATAGATCGTGTGGTCGCGACCAAGACCGACGCCGACGCCCGGATGAAAACGGGTGCCGCGCTGGCGAATGATGATGTTGCCGGCTTCCACAGCCTGGCCGCCATAGACCTTGACGCCGAGATACTTCGGGTTGGAGTCGCGACCGTTGCGGGTTGAGCCGCCTGCCTTCTTGTGTGCCATGACTTACTCCTTCTTGCCCGCGCCGGTGATACCGACGATCTCGATTTCGGTGTAGTGCTGACGATGCCCCGTCTCCTTGCGGAAATGCTTGCGGCGACGGAACTTGACGATGCGGATCTTCTCGCCGCGACCGTGCGAAACGATCTTGGCCGTGACCAGCGCGCCGGCGACCAGCGGAGCACCAACGGTGACGCCCTCGCCTTCGCCGATCAACAGGACCTGGTCCAGCTTGACCTCGGCGCCGACATCGGCGACGAGCTTCTCCACGCGCAGGGTCTCACCCTGCGCCACGCGGTACTGACGACCGCCGGTGACAATGACTGCGTACATGGCTATGCCTCTGTAGTTATTCTGAAAACCGCCAACTTTCCGGGCATTCGCCCAGGAAAGGACCGCGGATTCTAGCCATTCATCGCAGCATGGGCAAGTGTGCGTCCCTCCGGCCTTTGCCGACCGTCACCGGCCCGGGACTATTCGAAACCACTGGCGAAGATGCGGTCGACCAGGAATCGCCTGAGATACGGGAACGACGCGCTGAACGCGCCGTCCACGGTCGCGTCGGTATTGGCATTGCAGGTGTCGCCACCTGCCGGGCAGTCGCCCGTCAACTGGCCGACGACGTAGACATCCGAAGCATTGTCGTTCAACACGATCGCCGCACTGCCGCTGCTGCCACCCGCGACTGCACCGGCCGCATCGCTCGACTGCATCGCCAGACCCGAATACATGAAGATCGGCTCGGCGGCGCCGGCGCAGTGTGTCAGGTTCACGTTGTTCTTGCGCAAGCGGCGCAGGCTGTAGGCCAGCGGCGCGCCTTCCGGGTGACTCAGGCGCAGCAGGTAGGCGCCCTCGACGAGGGCGCCCGACGCCCATCCCGCCAGCATCAGGCCGGAACCAGACGGAATCGGCGAGAGGCGCAACAGCGTGAAGTCCGCATACGTCGGCGCCGCGCCGGTAACCATCAGGCTCGAGCCGTTGACCTGGGTCAGCGTCCACGTGCAGGCGCCATTGCAAAACGCCGTGTGATAGCGGAAATACGCTTCCAGGCTGCTCGCACTCGGCTGCGAATGGATGCAGTGGTTGGCCGTCAGCAGATACGGCTTCGGTGCGGCACTGCCGGCCAATGAGGTGTTCAACAAGGTGCCGGTACAGATGTAGGCGCTTGCCCCGTCGACGAATTGAAGATGCGCCACCGCATTGATGGCGTTCGCCAGGCCTTGATTGGACTGCAGCGCACACATGCCGTCGACGGTGCAGTTCGGCACCTGGGTGCCGCAGAAATCGACGCTGTCCGGCGACGGTCCGACCGCATAGCGCGGACGGATCGAGTCGGCGATGCGGAAGCGCGAGCCGAAGTGCATCGCCTTGGACACCGTGAAATGGCTGGCACGCAGCGCATCGGCATCGTCCGCGAGCAGTTGCACGACGACGCGGCTGCCGAATACCGAGGCGCTCCAGAACGCGCCGTCGCCATCCGGCCCGCGTCCGGTGTACGGGCCTGCGACACGACCGAGCTCGTTGTAGACGTGGAGACTGACGCCTGGCGCCAGCTCGACATCCTCGAAGCGCAGGCGCAAGGCTGTCGCGTCCGGCGAGGACAGTTCGATCGCCCACGTCACACCTGCCGCGCCGTTGCGCGCGGCGATGCCGTTGGCGACGTCGATCGTGCCGGATGCCAATGCGCGCGCGTCGACGGCGGAGAAATCGACGGTTTGCCCCACATCGAGCGCCTCGCCGACCTTCTCGCGTCCATTGCCCGGCACGTCCTGCTCGATCCCGGCGCGCTGCTCCGGCGTGATCGCAAGCTGCAATGCCGTTTGCGCCGGCAGCAGCGGCCGTGCTGCCAGCAGGCGCTCGAACTGCCCACGCTCGGCTTCGCGCCGCGCGATGTCAGCCTGCGGATCGAACGCGCCGGCGCTTTGCGAGCCAACGCTTGTGCCGCCCGGTTCGAGCGCCGCGCTCGCGCCCGCCACCGCGAGACCGGCCGCGATCGTCTGCGGCGCAGCCAACGGACACTGCGCAGCGGACGCCGCCAGCGCGTCACCGCGCGCGGTCAGCAGCAGCGCGGCGACGAATGCGCTGCCGAAAGAGGTCAACCGGGAAACCCTGAGCATGCTGTCCCACCCTGATGAAGCGACCCAGGCATCATCGGCAGGATCGTGCGGTTGTTATAGTTAGGGTTTCCCCCATGTTTCGGCGTCATGGACACCATCAGCATCCGCGGCGCACGCACGCACAACCTCAAGAACATCGACCTCGACCTGCCGCGCGACAAGTTGATCGTGATCACCGGCCTGTCCGGCTCGGGCAAATCCTCGCTCGCGTTCGACACGATCTATGCCGAAGGCCAGCGCCGCTATGTCGAGTCGCTGTCGGCCTACGCGCGGCAGTTCCTGAGCGTGATGGAGAAGCCCGACGTCGATCACATCGAAGGCCTGTCGCCGGCGATTGCGATCGAGCAGAAAGCGACCTCGCACAACCCGCGCTCGACGGTCGGCACGATCACCGAGATCTACGACTACCTGCGCCTGTTGTTCGCCCGCGTCGGCACGCCGCGCTGCCCGGATCACGGCATTCCGCTCGAAGCACAGACCGTCAGCCAGATGGTCGACGGCGCGCTCGCGCTCGATGCGGAAAAGCGCTGGGCCTTGCTCGCGCCGGTCGTGCGCGAACGCAAGGGCGAGCACGTGCAGGTATTCGAGCAGCTGCGCGCACAGGGTTTCGTGCGCGCGCGCGTCGACGGCGTCGTCTACGAACTCGACGCCGTGCCGCCGCTGGCGTTGCGCGTCAAGCACACGATCGAGGTCGTGATCGACCGCTTTCGCCCGCGCGAGGACATCAAGCAGCGCCTGGCCGAATCGTTCGAGACCGCGTTGCGCCTCGGCGAAGGCATCGCGCTGCTGGTCGACCATGACGATCCGAAGGCCGCCGGGATCACGTTCTCGTCACGCTTCTCGTGTCCGGTCTGCGACTACTCGTTGCCGGAACTCGAACCGCGACTGTTCTCGTTCAACTCGCCGATCGGCGCCTGCCCGGATTGCGATGGCCTCGGCGTGACGCAGTTCTTCGACCCGGCGCGCGTCGTCGTCAATCCTCAGCTCAGTCTTGCGGCCGGCGCCGTGCGCGGCTGGGATCGGCGCAATCCATACTATTTCCAGCTGATCCAGGCGCTCGCCAAGCACTACGCGTTCGATGTCGACACACCGTGGAGCGAACTGCCGAAGGCAACACGCGACCATGTGCTGTACGGCTCCGGCAAGGAACAGATCAGTTATCGCTACTTGACCGGCGCCGGCGGCGCAGTCACGCGCAAGCATGCGTTCGAGGGCATCGTTCCGAATCTGGAACGGCGCTACAAGGAAACCGAATCGCCTGCCGTGCGCGAGGAACTGGCCAAGTTCATCAGCAACCGCCCCTGCCCCGAATGCGGCGGCCAGCGCCTGAACCGCAGCGCGCGCAACGTGTTCGTCGGCGACTCGAACCTGCCGACCTTGACCGCACTGGCGATCGACCGCTCGCTCGATTTCTTCAAGACCCTCGCGCTCGCAGGCTGGCGTGGCGAGATCGCGGCGAAGATCGTCAAGGAGATCCGCGAGCGACTGCATTTCCTGGTCGACGTCGGCCTCGACTACCTCACCCTCGATCGCCAAGCCGATTCGCTCTCCGGCGGCGAGGCACAGCGCATCCGCCTCGCCTCGCAGATCGGCGCCGGTCTCGTCGGCGTGATGTACGTGCTCGACGAGCCTTCTATCGGCCTGCATCAGCGCGACAACGAGCGTCTGCTCGGAACACTCAATCGTCTGCGCGACCTTGGCAACACGGTGATCGTGGTCGAGCACGACGAGGACGCGATCCGTCTCGCCGATCACGTCGTCGACATCGGCCCCGGCGCCGGCGTGCACGGCGGCGAAGTCGTTGCGCAAGGCGACTACGAGACGATCGTGAAATCGAAGCGATCGCTGACCGGCCAATACCTGTCCGGCGCGCGCCGCATCGAGATTCCGAAACAACGTCGCGCGCCGGACCCGGAAAAGATGCTGAAGGTGCTCGGCGCGAGCGGCAACAACCTGAAAGACGTCGATCTGGAAATCCCGGCAGGATTGTTCACCTGCATCACCGGCGTGTCGGGGTCCGGCAAGTCCACGCTCATCAACGACACCCTGCACAAGCACACCGCGGCCGAACTCAATGGCGCCAACGAGCAGCCGGCGCCGTTCCGCGAGATCGAAGGGCTCGAACTGTTCGACAAGGTCGTCGACATCGACCAGTCGCCGATCGGCCGCACGCCACGCAGCAATCCGGCGACCTACACGGGCCTGTTCACGCCGCTGCGTGAACTGTTCGCGCAGGTGCCCGAATCGCGCTCGCGCGGTTACGGCCCGGGTCGCTTCAGCTTCAACGTGAAGGGCGGCCGCTGCGAAGCCTGCGAGGGCGATGGCCTGATCAAGGTCGAAATGCATTTCCTGCCCGACGTGTACGTGCCATGCGATGTCTGCCACGGCAAGCGCTACAACCGCGAGACCCTGGAAATCACGTACAAGGGCCACACGATCGCCGACGTGCTCGACATGACGGTCGAGGACGCGTTCAAGCTGTTCGAGCCGGTGCCGGTGCTTGCGCGCAAGCTGGAAACTCTCATGCACGTCGGCCTCACCTACATCAAGCTCGGGCAGAGCGCGACGACGCTTTCGGGCGGTGAGGCGCAGCGCGTGAAGCTGTCGCGCGAACTCTCCAAGCGCGATACCGGTCGCACGCTCTACATCCTCGACGAACCCACCACGGGCCTGCACTTCCACGACATCGAGCAACTGCTCGCCGTCTTGCACCGCCTCGCCGACGACGGCAATACCGTCGTCGTGATCGAGCACAACCTCGACGTGATCAAGACCGCCGACTGGATCGTCGACCTCGGCCCCGAAGGCGGCGGCGGCGGCGGCACCATCGTCGCGGCCGGCACGCCGGAGCAGATCGCGAATACGCCAGGCTCCTACACTGGCCAGTTCCTTGCGCGCACGCTCGGCGTCGCGCGCACCCGCAAACGCAACCGCAAGGAAGCTGCATGAATCGTCCCCGCAAACCTGCTGCAACTTCCGCTCGCTCGAAGTCCGCAAACTCCGCGCGTCCGGAGTCCACGGCCACCGTTGGTCCCGAGGTATCGAAGGGTGAACGGAAGGCCGCAAAGCGCGCGCCTGTGCCGGAGACACCTGCGCAACCGGAAGAGCGCGGCTCCGCTGCCGCGCCCGCGATTCCGCACGTGTTCGCGCGCGTGCCGATGGATGTTCGCTGGGGTGACCTCGACGCGTTCAACCACGTCAACAACGCGACCTTCCTCGTTTACGCGCAGGAAGCACGTCTCGCCTGGCTCGCCAACGTCAAGGGCAGCTGGTTCAACGAGGCAATGATGCCGGTCGTCGCCGCCGCGCAGATGAATTTCCGCCGCCAGCTCGCGTGGCCGGCGCGGATCGCGGTCGAGCTCGCCGCGACGCGCATCGGCACCTCATCGCTGACCATTGCGCATCGCATCGTCGACGCCAGCAACACCGATTGCGTCTACGCCGACGGCGACGTCGTCATGGTCTGGATCGATCCCGCCAGCGGCCGCTCCGTGCCGCTGCCGGCCTCGATCCGCGAGGCGTGCGAAGCAACCACGACGTAGGAAAGCACGCGGCGGACAAACACGCCCGGCACACGTTTCGACCAGCGCACGCCGGCGTCCGAACGGCGCGGCCGGCCTCGCCGAGCGCCTGCGATCGGCTACACTGCGCCGCATCCTCAGGGGGAGAAACATCCGTGCAACGACACATCCCGGTGGCCATCGCGGTCGCGTTGGGAGTTGCCGCGGGTCCAGCCGCGGGACAGCAGTTTCTCGGTCGCGTTGGTGGGGGTTGCACCACCTTGCCGGCGAACAACCAGCAACAGGTGTCGATCGATACCACCATTCCCGCTGCGGCAACCGTGTTCGTGACAGTGGCCACTTCGTCGAATTTCGTCAGCGATCTCACGATCGGCGATGCGACTGGCAGCCACTATCAGGCGCTCGGCGGAACCCACGGCGGGAGTGCCGGCACACTTGTGCATTTCCGAGCCATCCTGCAACGTCCATTGAACGCCGGCAGCGCGCTGAACCTCAGCTACGGCAACGCCAGCACCGCGGTACAGAGTTGCGTCAGCGTGCTCGGCTACCGAGGCATTCCAGCCGGCGCCATCGTGCAGGACGCGCTTGGTGCGGCGACGGGCCAATCCACCACACCCGCGGTGACGGCTACCGCTGCGAGCGCAGCGGGCCAGCAGTTCGTGCTGGCGAGTTTCGCCACGAACGCGAACCCCGGCGGCGTCAACACGACGCCGCCTGCGACCGCGCTGCCGGCAGTGTGCTCGGCCGACAATTCATTGTGCATACTCGATGCTTGGTACGCCGGCGACGCGATCGGCACCGCCAACGTACAGCTCACCATCGGCAGCCCGGCCAATTGGTCCGGCGCGCTGACTGCGTTGTATGCGGACGGCATCTTCGGCAACGGATTCGATTGACGATGATCCCGGCCGCTGCGTGCGCCGGGATCACCCATCATCGCGTTGCGTGTTGCGACATGACCTACTGAAGCCCGGCCACGGATGTCGGAGCGCCATTGCTGACGTTGCCGCTGTTGCGGTTGTTGCCGAACGAGATCACTTGTCCGCCGGTCGTCGTCTGGATGCCCTGCGCGTTTCCGCTCAGAGTGCTGCCGGACATGCGGATCACCGCCGCGCTGCCCTGCGCAAGCACACCGGCCAGCGTGTTCTCGCTGGAGATGACGTTGTCGAGCATGAGCTGCACGGGATTCGCGCCGCCGATCACCGCAAACCCGTTGCCACTGTTGGTGCTGGCCACGCTGTTGCGCACGTTGACCGACGCCGGACCCTGCACCTGCAGCCCGTAACCGTTCGAGACGAGTTGCACGCGCTCGATCATCGCATTCGCCGCCCCGGCTGCACCGGGCTGGATCGTGATGCCACCACCACTGACGCTGCCGCTGCCGCGGATCACCGTGTCGCGCACGGTCAGCGTGGCCGGCGTCGAAGGCGCGAAGTTGATTCCGTTGTTGGTGAAGTTCTCGATCACGCCGTCCTCGACGATCAGGCCGCCGCCACCAATGAACTTGACGCCGTCCAGTCCGGCGCCGATTCCGACGATCTTGATGCCACGCAATGTCACGACATCGCTCGGCCCGGCGTTGACGATGATGCCGTTCGTGCCGGACACCAGCGCACTGGCGACTGCGCCATCGGCCTCGAGCGTGATCGCCTTGGTGATCGTGACTCCGCCGAATCCGCCCGGATCCAGCGCGTCGATGACGCCGCCGGCCGCCGTTTTCGGGATGGCGCCTGCGAAAGTCTTGCACGGAGCCGTGCGGCTGCACGGATTGGCGTCATCGCCGACCCCGGACACCCAGGTCCGCGTCGCCTGCGCCTGCGCAAGGCCGCTCGTCCCCAGCGCCAACAGCGCCGCCAGAAAACCGATTCGCCGCATCAAACCGTCCATGAAACGCTCCCCCGAGAAAGTCGGCGCAGGCTAGCACGATGACGCTTGCCGAAACGCGGGGAAATGCGTGTGCACACGCAAGGACGGTGACGCGATGCCCGGCCGGCGCGCTATGCTGGACGGACCCCTGCGACTAGGCTTGCCCCATGGGTCATCCCGGCAGCAGTTCGTTCGTCCTGCCGTCGTCCGGCGCGCAAGCCGGCATGCGTTTGCGCGATTACGCCAGTGCCGAACTCGCGCAGGCGATCGCCTGTCTCGCATGGCGCGGCGGACGCTTCCACAGCGGCGTCCACCTCGCGCGCAAATCCCTGCGCCGCACGCGCGCCACGCTCGCACTCGGCATGCCGGTACTCGGACCCGGTGCGGAACTGATCGACCGCGAACTGCGCCGCATGAATCGCCGCCTGTCGAAACTGCGCGACGCGCAGGCCGTGGTCGGCACGCTCGACCTGCTGCTCGGCAAGGTCGATGCCGCCGAATCCGCGCTGGTGCTGCGGCGCACACGCCGGATCGCCGCACAGGCTCGCGCGGCACGCGCGCGATCGACGCTGACCGGCGATCCGCAACTGCAGGACAAGCGCGCACTGCTCGCCACCTTGCACGCCGCACTGCCTGCGCTGCGCTGGGACGCGGTCGGCGAAACCGATGTGCGTACCGCGCTGCGGCTCGCGCTGATCCGCATGGATGCGGCCGGCGCACGCGCACAGGTAAGCGGCCGCGACGAGGACTGGCATCGCTGGCGACGCCATGCACGGCGGCTGTCGCAACAACATCGCGCACTCGGCGACATGGCCGCACTGCTGCCGGCGACCACCGATCTGCACAAGCGCCTCGCGGTGCTGCTCGGCGAAGCGCAGGACTTTGCGCTGCTGCGCGAACACTGCGGCAAGCGTTCCGTGTTCGCGCCGACCGATCGCGCCCTGCTGCGCAGGTTGACCGATGACGGCATGCGACGCCTGCGCGAACGCGTGGCGAAAGCGTTGCAGGCGGATCTGCCGCTCTGATCCGTAGCTGGCTCGCTCAGTCGAGCACTGCTGCAGCCACACCTTCCTGCGCCGCATCGCCCACGTTGCCGAGCTCCGCGAGAAACGCCGGCGGCAAGCGCATGACACCAAACGCGCCATGCTGCAGTCCAGCCAGCACGCGCAGCATCTGGCCTCGACTGCCAGGCAAGCGTCCGAGCGGAAGAAACGCGAGATCGCGAAGGCGCGCGGCGAGATCGCGTTCCGATTGGAACAGCGGCGTCAGCCAGCGGCTCCAGAATTGATATGTGTGCGCATGATTGCGCCGCGCGCGTTCGTACTGCGCGAGCGCCGCGTCGACTTGCGGTTGCGCACGCAAGGCATCGCGCAATGCGAGCGCATCGAGCAGGGCCATGTTGACGCCCTGCCCGAGTTGCGGGCTCATCGCATGCGCCGCATCGCCGAGCAGCACGAGCCGGCCGCGATGCCAGCGGTCCAGCACCGCATCGCGATAGCTGGCGCGCGCCAGCTGTGTGGCGTCGCCAATGCCGGCGAGGTGCCCATGCAACTGCGGCCACAAGCCTTCGACCTCGTCGCGCCAGGGTGCAATGCCGGCCTGCGCCCACGCGTCCATGTCGGCCGTCGGCAGGCTCCAGAAGAAACTGATGTGCGGCGTCGCGTCGCCCGGTCGCGTGCCGACCGGCAGCATGCCAATCATCTTTCGCGCGGCGACATAACGCTGGCGCAACTCGTGCGGATGATCCCAGTCCTGCTGCGGCAGCAGGCACCACAGCGCGCCCCACGGATACGGCCGATCGAGCCGCGCCTTACCGAGTGCGGCGCGCAGGCACGACGCGGAACCATCCGCGGCGATGACCAGATCGTAGGGACCGTGCTCGCGCCCGTCCTCGCCACGGACGCGGCGCCCGTCTTCGCTGGCAGCGACGATGCGACAGCCGCGTTGCACGGTGTCGCGCGCCGGCCACGCCTCGGCCAGCAGCGCGAACAAGGCGCCGCGCTGCATGCCGAGTCCGAACAGGCGCGCATCGAGGCCGGCGTAGCGCATGTCCATGACGACACGGCCCTCGCGCGTGTCGCCATGCAGGCGCCCGATGCGCCGGCCATGCCGCAAGGCCGCTTCCAGCAGGCCCATTTCCCACAACACGCGCAGGCCGACTGGTTGCAACAGGAAACCGGCACCGACCGGACCCAACTCCGGCGCGCGCTCGAACACATGCACTCGATGACCGTCGCGACTCAGCAGGATCGCCGCCGCCTGCCCCGCGGTTCCGTAGCCGACGATCGCGATGTCCAGGGTTTGTTTCCGCATCGCCCATTCTCGCTGAATCGCACAGCCTGGAAGTCGCCAGTCAAGGGACTTGCGCAGCTCATCCGACATACGTACATTTGTACGTATGGACACACCTCGCCTCACCGCCAACCAGCAGCGCGTGCTCGACTGTATCGGCGCCTACCTCGAACGCCACCAGCGCGCGCCCACCTTGCGCGAAATCGCGGAAAACCTCGGCCTCAGCAGCCACAGCTCGGCGCAGGACTACATCGAGGCGCTGGTGCGCAAAGGTGCGCTGGAACGCCTGCCGCATCATCGCGGCCTGCGCCTTCCGCAACGCTCGCGGGCACCGGCGGCGACCTCGCTTCCCCTCGTCGGCCGGGTCGCCGCCGGCAGCCCGATCCTTGCCGCCGAAAACATCGAGGCCGAGCATGGCGTCGATCCCGACCTGTTCCGTCCACGCGCGGATTACCTGCTGCGCGTCGTCGGCTTGAGCATGCGCGACGCCGGCATCCTCGATGGCGATCTGCTCGCCGTGCACCGCAGCGCCACGGCCGAGCATGGCCGCATCGTTGTCGCGCGCCTCGACGACGAAGTCACGGTCAAGCAACTCGACCACCGCAACGGCCGCGTGCGCCTGCTGCCGGCGAATCCGGATTTCGAGCCGATCGAGGTCGACCCGCGTCGACACGCGTTCGCCATCGAAGGCCTCTATGTCGGCCTGATCCGTCCCGGCACAGCCGCCGGCACAACCCTTCGAAAAGGATGATCGCGATGCTCACCTCCGCTCCTGCGCTCGACGAATCCGCCTTCGCTTCCGCCGGCTACATTCCGTCTGGCGCATCCACCACCCGTGCGGCGCAGGATTGGCGTTCGCGCCCGCTCGCTGCGCCACCGAAGCCACGAGACGAGGCCGCGTTGACGGACGTCCTGCGCCATCCCGGCATCTGGCGCCGCAGTGCGACTCCGTCGTTCGTGACCGATGCGCAGCCGACCGGTCTGGCCGAACTCGACGCATTGCTGCCCGGCGCCGGCTGGCCGCGTGGCGCACTCAGTGAAATCCTGATCGGGCAGGACGGCATCGGCGAATGCAGCCTGGTGCTGCCCGCGCTTGCCGCGCTGACGCAGGCGCGCCGGCGCGTCGCGCTGATCGCGCCGCCCTACATTCCCTACGCCCCGGCGCTGGCGGCAGCCGGCGTCGACCTCGACCAGATCGTGCACATCGATGCCAATGCCGCGGACACGCACTGGACCGCCGAGCAGTGCCTGCGCGCCGGCTGTTGCGGCGCCGTGCTGAACTGGCTGCCGCAAGCCGATTACCGCCAGTTGCGCCGCTTGCAGCTCGCGGCCGAAACCGGCAGTGCGATCGGCTTCGTGTTCCGCCCGCTCGGCGCGGCGAGCGAGGCGAGCCCGGCCGCGCTGCGTCTGCGCGTCACAGCTTCGGATGACGGCCCGCAAATCGAAGTCCTCAAATGCCGCGGTCGCCTCGGCCAGCAGCAGCAAGCGTTCCGGCTGCGCGCCTGAGCGCCACGGAGCATGTGTGCTGTGGGCCTGTCTCCGCTTTCCGCAGCTGGCGCTGGACGCAGTCCGCGTCGATGCGGATGCACGTACCCGCAGCTTGCCGTTCGCGGTCGTCGACGGCCCGCTGCAGCGCCGGCAGATCACCTTTGCGAACGCAGCCGCCTGCGCAGCCGGCGTGCACAGCGGCCAGCCGCTGGCGACCGCGCGGATGTTGTGTCCGCGTCTTGCCAGCGCGCCGCGCGAACCCGAGGCGGAACGTCAGGCGCTCGAATCGCTGGCCGGCTGGGCGTATCGCTTCAGCGCCGACATCGCCGTCGTCGCGCCTGACACGATCTTCATCGAAGTCGGCGCCAGCCTCGCCCTGTTCGATGGCTGGCCGGCATTGCAGCGGCGCCTGCGCGCGGAACTCGACCGCTTCGGCTTCGCCTACTCGCTCGCCGCGGCACCCACGGCGAGCGGCGCCCACGTGCTCGCCACGCATGCGGACGGCATCGCGGTTGCTGCTCCAGCAGCGTTGGAAGCGGCGCTCGGCTCAGTGCCGCTCAATGCCAGCAGCTTCGACGCGCGCACCATCGTCGCGTTGCAAGGCATGGGTCTGCGCAACCTGCGCGACCTGTTCCGCCTGCCGCGTGCAGAGCTCGCGCGACGCATCGGCGCGAAGGCACTCGACGCGCTCGATCGCATGCGCGGTGCTGCCGCCGAAACTCTGCCGCGCTGGCATCCACCGGAACGCTTCGAGCGGCGTATCGAATTCTCGTTCGGCATCGAATCGCACAGCGCACTCGCGTTCCCGCTGCAACGCCTGATCCGCGAGTTCGCATTGTTCCTGGTCGCACGCGATGGAGGCGCGCAGCGCTTCACGCTCATCCTCGGCCATGAACGCGGCGCCAGCACGCGCATCGAGGTCGGCCTGCTTGCACCGCAGCGCGATGCGGCATCCCTGCTCGAACTCGCTCGCGCGCGCCTCGAACGCGTCGACCTCGTCGCTCCGGCGCATGCGCTGAGCCTGCTCGCGGACGACCTGCCACCACTGGCTCCGTTGCATCGCGACCTGTTCGACGAGCATCGCCGCGAACAGCTCGATTGGCCGGCGCTGGCCGAACGCCTGCGCGCGCGCCTCGGCGATACCTCGCTGCGCGGCCTCGCCTGCGTCGCCGATCATCGACCGGGGCGTGCCTGGCGCTTCGTGGCACCCCCCGGCAACGCTGCCGGCGTGGCTCCGCGCCAACCAGCAGCGAAAAGAAATGCCGCGACGAAAACCACGTCGGACTCGATCGCAGCATCCGCGATGCGACCGTTCTGGTTGTTGCTCGATCCGATCGCACTGCGTTCCACACCGGCGCGCATCGTCGCCGGACCCGAACGCATCGAAAACGGCTGGTGGGACGGACATGATTACCGGCGCGATTACTACATCGTCGAAACGCGGCTCGGCCAGCGCGCCTGGGCCTATGTCGAAGCCGGCACGCTGGCGAACTGGACCTTGCATGGCTGGTTCGCATGAATTCCGTCCCGCCACCGAAGCGTCGACGCCTGCGCGCCCCGATCGAACCCGGCATCGCCAACGAGAGCGATCACGATCCGCGCAGCGGCGTGCACAAGCTGCTGCGACGCGAAGCGTCCGCAGGAGCCGGGAACCATGCACGCGAAAGCCGGGACGACAACCGCACCGCGCCCGTCGCGGGCACGAGGCTCTCGAAACCTCGCCCGTCCACGAAGGAGAGGGCCTACGCCGAACTGCACTGCTTGTCGAACTTCTCGTTCCAGCGCGGCGCATCGAGCGCACCCGAATTGTTCGAGCGAGCCAAGAAACTCGGCTATGCCGCACTCGCGATCACCGACGAATGCTCGCTGGCCGGCATCGTGCGCGCACTCGAAGCATCCGACGACACCGGCGTCGGACTGATCGTCGGCACCGAAGTCCAGCTGGCCGACGGCCCGAAGCTCGTCCTGCTCGTGCGCAGCCAGGACGGCTATACGGCCATCTGCAAGCTGATCACCACCGGCCGACGACGCAGCGCGAAAGGCGAATACCAACTCGCCCGTACGGATGCCGAACAGCTGGGTGAAGGCGTGCTCGTGCTGTGGCCCGCGCAAGCACACGCGAAAGCCACCAACCCGCCGCCCGACGACGAAACAGCAGCATGGCTCGTGCGGCATTTCGGCGACCGCGCGTGGATCGCCGTCGAACTCCATCGCGGTCCGGACGATGCCGCGCAGCTCGCGCGATTGCGTTCGCTCGGCGCGCGCCACGGCCTGCCGCTGGTGGCGAGCGGCGACGTGCACATGCACGTGCGCAGGCGACGCGCATTGCAGGACGTGATAACCGCGATCCGGCTCGGCTGCACGGTCGCCGAAGCCGGCGCCGCGTTGTTCCCGAACGGTGAACACCATCTGCGCCGCATCGATGACCTGCACGCGCTGTATCCACCCGAGCTGATCGAGGAAGGACTGCGCATCGCCTCGATGTGCGATTTCGACCTGCACAAGCTCAACTACTTCTATCCGAAGGAACTCGTCCCGCACAACCTGAGCGCCATCGACCATCTGCGCGAGTTGACCCGGGCTGGCGCTGCCACGCGTTGGCCCGATGGCGTTCCCGCCGAAGTACATGCGCAGATCGAACGGGAACTCGCGCTGATCGCCGAACTGGGATACGAACATTTCTTCCTCACCGTCGAGGACATCGTGCGCTGGGCACGCGCGCAGCAACCGCCGATCCTGTGCCAGGGACGCGGTTCGTCCGCGAACTCGGCGGTTTGCTATTGCCTCGGCATCACCACGGTGAATCCTGCCAACGGCAACCTGCTGTTCGAGCGCTTCCTCTCGAAGGAGCGCGACGAACCACCCGACATCGACGTCGACTTCGAGCACGAACGCCGCGAGGAAGTCATCCAGTACGTGTTCGCGAAATATGGCCGCGAACGCGCCGCGCTCGCCGCCACGGTCATCAGCTATCGCGGCAAGAGTTCGGTGCGCGACGTCGGTCGTGCGCTCGGCATCCCGGACGACCAGCTCGACCAACTCGGCAGCATGTTCTCGCGCGTGCGCCGTGACCAGCTGCTTGGCGACTGGCTGCGCGAACGCGGCTTCGACCCGCACAGCCGCGTGCTGCACCGCTTGTTCAAGCTCGCGGGCGAGTTGCGCGGCTTTCCGCGCCATCTGTCGCAGCACGTCGGCGGCTTCGTGATCTCGGAGCATCCGCTGCACCATCTCGTGCCGGTCGAGAACGCGGCAATGCCGGAACGCACGATCATCCAGTGGGACAAGGACGACCTCGAAACGATGAAACTGCTCAAGGTCGACGTGCTCGCGCTCGGCATGCTCACCTGCCTGCGCAAATGCCTCGACCTGCTGCACGAACACGGCCTGTGGCAGCACGCATACGGCGGCGCGCGGCCTTCCCTGCACGACATTCCGCAGACCAACGACAAGGCCGTCTACGACATGATCTGCCGCGCCGACACGGTCGGCGTTTTCCAGATCGAATCGCGCGCGCAGATGTCGATGCTGCCGCGCCTCAAGCCGCGCAATTTCTACGACCTCGTCATCCAGATCGCGATCGTCCGGCCCGGGCCGATCCAGGGCAACATGGTTCATCCCTACCTGCGCCGCCGCAAGGGACTGGAACCGATCGACTACCCGCAATCGCGATCCGAGCGCGAATCGGGCACGACCGACTCGCGCGTGCGCGGCGTGCTCGAACGCACGCTCGGCGTGCCGATCTTCCAGGAACAGGTGATGAAGCTGATCCAGGTCGTCGCCGGCTTCACGCCCGGCGAAGCCGACCAGCTGCGCCGCGCGATGGCCGCATGGAAACGTCGCGGCGGCCTCGAACCGTTCCGCGACAAGATCCAGGCCGGGATGCGCGCTAACGGCTATACCGACGACTACTTCGAACGCATCTTCGAGCAGATCAAGGGCTTCGGCGAATACGGCTTTCCCGAATCGCACTCGGCCAGCTTCGCCGTACTGGCATGGGCCTCGTCGTGGCTCAAGCATCATCACCCCGCCGCGTTCACCTGCGCGCTGCTGAACTCGCAACCGATGGGTTTCTACCAGCCATCGCAACTGATCCAGGATGCGCGGCGCAATCGTGTGGGCGTGCTGCCAGCGGACGTCGGTGTCAGCGATTGGGATTGCACGCTGGAACGAATCGAGCCGTCGACGCGAACGTCCGCGCTCGAAGCGGAGCCGATGGCACTGCGCCTCGGCCTGCGTCAGGTCCGCGGATTGTCTGAAGAACTCGCCACGCGCATCGTCGCGGCGCGGCGCGATGCGCCATTCCGTGATGTCGCCGACCTCACTCGTCGCGCGCGCGTCAATGCGGCCGGACGCGCGCGCCTCGCCGATGCGGGCGCGTTGCGGAGCCTCAGCGGCGATCGTTATCGCGCACGCTGGGAAAGCGCCGGTGCGGAACTGCCACTGCCGGTGCTCGAACACGCGGCGATCATCGAGGCATCGGTCGAACTGCGAAAACCGTCGTTGCGCGAGGACGTGATGACCGACTACGCAACGCTCGGCCTGTCGCTGACGCAACATCCGCTGTCGCTGGTGCGCGCGGAACTCGCGCGCCGCCGCGTATCCACCGCACGCACCACCACTGATGCCGCCAACCGCGGCAGGCCGATGCGCTGCGCCGGTCTCGTTACCGTACGCCAGCATCCGGGCACCGCGAAAGGCGTCACCTTCGTCACCCTCGAGGACGAAACCGGCCAGGTCAATGTCGTCGTCTGGCGCGCGCTCGCGCAGAAACAGCATCGCGTGCTGCTCGAATCCACCGTGCTGGCGGTCGATGGCGTGCTCGAAGCCAGCGACGGCGTATATCACCTCATCGCGAAACGGCTGCACGATTTCAGCGCGTTGTTGCCGGAGCTTGCGTTCGCGTCGCGGGATTTTCATTGAGTGCGAGACGCAAGACGCCTACCAGCTCGTCATTCCGGCGCAGGCCGCGGCCCATCGTGCTCTTGTCCACAAGCAAAAAAGGACCCCGGCCTGCGCCGGGATGACGATACCGAAACCTCCATGTCTCTCACCTCTCCGTCGGCGCGCGGCTTCCGGCGTGACGGCCACCGCGCTTACCATGCCGAATGACCGACTCCTCGCCGCTGATGTTCGAACCGATTGCCTACGTCCGTTCCCCCTATGCCAGACGGATCGACGCACCACATCAGTCGACCGTCATCGAAGGCACCGAGAGCGGGAGCATGGCCGAGGCAGTCATCGAGTTCGTGCCGGCCGTTCCGGCAGCGGCATTCCGCGATCTGGCCGGCTTCGAGCGCATCTGGCTGATCTTCGTCTTCGACCGCAGCGACGGCTGGAAGGCTCTGGTGCGGCCGCCGCGCGGCGGCGGCAAGCGCGGCGTGCTGGCGACGCGCTCGCCACACCGCCCCAATGCCATCGGTCTGTCGGCAGTCGAACTGGTGGCCGTGGACGAATCGTCGCTGCGCGTACGCGGCATCGATCTGCTCGATGCGACGCCGATCCTCGACATCAAACCATATGTTCCCTACGCCGACGCATTCCCCGCATCGCGCGCAGGCTGGATCGACGAGATCGATGCGCGCCAGGGCACGCATTCCGCGCCGGGGCCACGCAAACCACGCTGAGAGCGGACATGCACACGCCTATCGAATGCCACTGCACGCCGGATGCGGCAGCGCGAAGTTTGCCGACGCAAGGTACGATCGCCGATCACAGTCCGACTCGACCGCGCAGTCGGACAGCGCTACCAGCCGGACCGACATGATCAACAACGACGTATTGCGCAGCATCCGCTACATGCTCGACCTCAGCGACGCCCGCGTGGTCGAGATCATCCATCTGGCAGACCCTTCCTTGGCGACCGACAAGGACGCCATCCACGACTTCCTGCGCAAAGAGGGCGAGGAAGGCCATGTCGAATGTCCGGACGCGGTGCTCGCGCATTTCCTGGATGGATTGGTCGTGTATCTGCGCGGACGCGACGAAACGCGCCCTGCGCGCGCGATCGAGAAACGCGTCAACAACAACCTGGTGCTGAAGAAGCTGCGCGTCGCGTTCGAACTCAAGGACGTCGACATGCACCAGGCATTCGCCGAAGCGGGTTTCCCGGTGTCGAAGCCCGAACTGTCCGCATTGTTCCGCCAGCACGGCCACAAGAACTACCGCGCCTGCGGCGACCAGATGCTGCGCAATTTCCTCAAAGGCCTGACGCGCCGGGTGCGCAGCCCGTGAGCGGAACAGGACGCTGCACACGAACGATGGATACGGCGCACGCGAATCCCCGCTAGATCGCACGGGCGCTGGCGTCTGGCGGCGATTGGATTGAACCGGATGTGCCGCGAGCCGTCGCCCCGACGCACAGACGCAGAACGCGCGCGGCACGACAGGCTGCGAAACCCGCCCACCAACGCAATCAACGCTCCGCGCTAGGGCAACGCTGATCAAGTTGTCTTCGCCGTCATTCCGGCGAAAGCCGGAATCCATTTTGCTTTTGGAAACATCGCGCTGGAATCAAGATGGATCCCGGCCTTCGCCGGGATGACGACTTGTTCAGCGTTGCCCTAGAATCCCCGATCGATCCATCCGGTATGCACTCCATGCGCAATCCGCTGCAGGACCAACTGCTCAAGGCAGGTCTGGTCAAGAAATCCAAGGTGGCCGAGGTCGCCCGCGAACAGAACCGTCAGCGTCACGGCAAGGGACCGGCACCGGCAAGCATCGAGCAGGTGCATGTACAGCAGGCGCAAGCGGAACGTGCCGCGCGCGACCGTGCACTCGCGGCCGAACGCAATGCGCAGACGCGCATCGCCGAACAGCGTGCGCAAATCCGGCAGATCGTCGAGACGCACAAGGTCCGGCGTGAAGGCGAGATCGACTATCGCTTCACTGATGGCGACCGCATCAGGAACGTGCTGGTCAACGCATCGCTGCGCGCTCAGCTGGCGAGTGGCGCACTCGTGATCGCGCGCCATGAACCGGGCTACGAATTGTTGCCGCGTGCGGCAGCCGACAAGGTGCGAGCGCGCGATCCGGCGGCCATCGTGCTCGACCATGGACGTGCAGCGAGCCCTTCCGCCGCGGACGCGGACGCGGACGACGAGCACTACCGGAAATTCCAGGTGCCGGACGACCTGATCTGGTAAGCGACCGGGAACTGGAGCGGTTGTCGAATGGCCCCGGTTTGACGTCTGGCGAGCGCGACGTCTGGACAAGCCGCGATTCGAGCAGCCTCACAACTCCGTGAGAGCTACTCCCCAGGCAAAAACGGCTCGCGTCATGATGCGCTATCGCCACTGCCGATGCGCCCCATGAACGGCCGGTAGTAGCGCAGTTCGGCGATCGAATCGCGCACGTCGCTGAGCGCGGTGTGCGCGGAATCCTTGTTGAAACCGCGGCTCACTTCAGGCGCCCACCGCCGCGCGAGTTCCTTGATCGTCGAGACGTCGAGGTTGCGGTAGTGAAAGAAGCGTTCCAACCGCGGCATCAGGCGATACAGGAAGCGCCGGTCCTGGCAGATCGAGTTGCCGCACATCGGCGACTTTCCGGATCCGAGCCATTGGTTGAGGAACTCCATCGTCAGCGCTTCGGCGGTCGCGATGTCGATGTCCGATTCGACCACGCGCTGCCACAGGCCCGATTTGCGATGCTGGTTGCGATTCCAGTCGTCCATCGCCTCCAGCCGTGCTTCCGGGTGCGCGATCGCGAACTCCGGCCCTTCCGCGAGCACGTTCAGGTCCTTGTCGGTGACGATGGTGGCGATCTCGATGATCGAATCGCGATCCGGATCGAGTCCGGTCATTTCCAGATCGATCCAGATCAGGTTGTCGTCGCCGGGTACTCGCATCGATGCATTCCTTGATTTTTCTCGATCAGCGAGTCTAGGCAACGCGACGCAGCTTGGAAACCCTGCGCTATGCTGGCCCGATGACGCAGACCTTCCTCTGGCACGACTACGAAACCACCGGCGCCGATACGCGACGTGATCGTCCGGCGCAGTTCGCGGGAATCCGCACCACGCTCGATCTCGAACCAGTCGGCGAGCCGGTATCGGTGTTCTGCAAACCCGCAGCCGACGTTCTGCCGCATCCGGAAGCCTGCCTGATCACCGGCATCACGCCGCAACAGATGCAGCGCGACGGCGTGATCGAAGCCGAGTTCGCCGCGATCGTCAACGAGCAGATGGCCGAACCTGGCACCTGCAATGTCGGCTACAACTCGCTGCGCTTCGACGACGAGGTCACGCGCCACCTGCTCTATCGCAACTTCTTCGATCCCTACGAACGCGAATGGAAGGACGGCAATTCGCGCTGGGACCTGATCGACCTCGCGCGCATGTGCTACGCGCTGCGGCCGGACGGCATCGAATGGCCGCTGCGCGACGATGGCTCGCCGAGCTTCAAGCTCGAACACCTCGCCGGCGCGAACCGCATCGCGCAGGCGCGCGCGCACGATGCGGTGTCCGACGTCGAAGCGCTGATCGGCCTCGCGCGCCTGCTGCGCTTGCGCCAGCCGCGCCTGTGGGAGTTCTATTTCAAGCTGCGCCGCAAGCAGGCCGTGTTCGAACTGCTCGACATCGCACGCATGACGCCGCTCGTGCACGCGTCCTCGCGCTATCCGGCCAGTCGAGGCTGCCTCGCGCTGATCGCGCCGCTGACAATGCATCCGTCGCTGCCGAACGGCGTGATCGCCTACGACCTCGACGTCGACCCGACGCCGCTGCTCGAACTCGAGGCGGATGACATCGCCGACCGCGTATTCACCGCGCGCGCGGATCTGCCCGAGGAAGTCGAGCGCATTCCGCTGAAGACGATCCACGCCAACAAGTCGCCCGCGCTCGCGCCGATGGGCACGCTGAAAGGCGTCGATCTCACGCGCATCGCGCTCGACCCGGAGCGCGCGCTGGCGAATCTTGAACGGCTGCGCGGCGCGGATGGCCTCGTCGCCAAACTGCATGCGGTGTTCGCGCGCGCCGACGCGCGCGATGCGCCGATCGATCCGGAGCTTGCGCTCTACGGCGGCTTCCTGCCGGACGCGGACAAGCGCCTGTTGCGCGAAGTGCGCACGACGCCGCCGGAGCAACTCGGCCGTCACGCGTTTCCGTTCCGCGACCCGCGCTATCCGGAACTGCTGTTCCGCTATCGCGCGCGCAACTGGCCGGAAACGCTCGACGCGGATGAACAGACACGCTGGGATGAATTCCGCCGCTATCGCCTGGAAACACAGACGCCGCTGACCGGGCTGACGCGAACCGACTATTTCGCGACGATCGCACGGCTGCGGGCCGATTCCGCATTGCCGAACGCTCAGGTGCCGTTGCTGGATGCATTGGAACATTGGGGACGTGAAGTCGCGTAGTCGTGTTCGCAACGCGCAGTCACATCACAACCCCACCGCCCCTACAATCGCCATCTTCCCATCGCCAATCGCATCCGTGGCCACCTCCTACTTCACTCCCGCCACCTTCAAGTTCCAGCGCGACCTCGCCGCGAACAACAACCGCGAATGGTTCGCCGCGAACAAGCCGCGCTACGAAGAGGTGCTGCGCCAGCCGTTCCTGCGCCTGATCACCGACCTGCAAGGACCGCTCGCGAAGATCAGCGCGCACTACCGCGCCGATCCGCGCGCGCAGGGCGGTTCGCTATTCCGCATCCATCGCGACACACGCTTCGCCAACGACAAGACGCCGTACAAGACCTGGGCCGGAGCGCGCTTCGCGCACGAACGGCGCCGCGAAATCGAGGCGCCGTCGTTCTACCTGCACGTGCAGCCCAGCGATTGTTTCGCCGGCGGCGGCATCTGGCATCCGGAATCGTCGACGCTGAAGAAGATCCGCGAGTTCCTCGAAGGCAACCCGGCCGCGTGGAAGAAGGCGACGCAAAGCAAGGCGTTCCGCGAGCGCTTCGAGTTCTGGGGCGAGAACCTCTCGCGGCCGCCGCGCGGTTTCGATCCCGCGCACGAGCTGATCGAGGATCTGAAACGCAAGAACTTCGCTGCAGGACAAGGCTTTTCCGACGCGCTGGCGTGCTCGGACGAATTGCTGCCGTTCGTCGTCGACACGTTCAAGCGCATCGCGCCGATGATCGACTACCTCTGCGCGGCGGTAGAACTCGAGTTCTGATTCCAGCCAGCGAACAAGCCCGCGTGGAGGCAACCGCCATCTGCCACTTCGCCGGCTTGCAGTTCATCGTTGCGGCAGCGCATTGCCGATGCGTCACGCGATCTCGCCTTTCGCGATGCAGGGATCACCTGCGCCCAATTCTCGCCAGACAAGCCTGCTGCTCGCGTATCGACTCGACGCAAGCAACCAACCGTCTGCCTCAAACGTGATGACGCACAACCATCGGCGTGACGAGAATTGCGTGCGGCGGACCCAGCCGCACCGCATGCACGACGACAGGCAATGACGCGTCGCGCGGCGGCTTCGTCCCATGCTGCCAGGGAATCCATCATGTCGAAGATCCGCATTCTGAACGCCGTGGCCACAGGCGCGTTTGTCGCCGCTGCGTACGGTGGCCTGCCGTCCGTGCACGCGAACGCCGATCTTGCGGCCGCATACCGCCATTCCGGCGCTGCAATTCCACATGGCGCCGACGACCTGATTTTCGGCAATGGCTTCGAGTACGTTCCGGTCGAGCCGATCACCAGCAACTACGACGATCTCGTCGAAAGCCGCCTCGGCACCAGCTTCCACTACAACGGCATCACCTACAGCGACTGCAACGGCATTGCCGGCGTGTTCCCGGATGGCTCGACCTTCGATGCCTCATACCCCGGCGAGCAATTCGTGATCGAAGACGCGACGAACTTCTTCCCGGATTTCCCGGGCTACGGCAGCTCACCGAATACGCTGACCTTCGGCTTCCTGTTCTCCGAAGGGCCGAGCGCATCGCTCGGGGGCTTCGTGCGCGCGACGCTCACGCTCGACGCGCCGGCGAGTGCGCTCCAGTTCGATGCCGCCTACTACGAGAATGGCCCGTGGGGCGGCATCGAGTTCCATGTCGATGCCTACCGCGAAGGCACGATCGTCGCCTCGGACATGCTCACGATCAGCGACCTCGGCGGCCGCGACAACGCGACCGTGGCAACGATGGGCGTTTCCGGTGCGGTATTCGATTCGGTGAAAATCCATGCAACCTACAACGGCCAGCCGTCCGCGCCGCGATTGATGATCGACAACCTTGTCGTCACGCCTGCGCAGTAGGAGAGCGCAGCTTCGCTTTTCCCGCCTCCGGTCGCACCTGTCAGCGCGCGGTCGCGGGTTCGCGCAACATCACCGTGGCTGTCATGCCCGCGGCCAAGGTCACGCCAGCGGGAAGATGGTCCGCATCGATCGCAATGCGCACCGGCACGCGCTGTGCCAGGCGCACCCAGCTGAAGGTCGGCGTGACGTTGGCCAGCAGGTTCGATCCGGTCGGATTGTCGACGTCGCCAATGCCACGCGCGATGCTGTCCACGCGCCCGCTCAGATGCACGCCGCCAGCCATCAGGCGGATGTCGACCGCGTCGCCGACGTGCACATATGGAAGCTTGGTTTCCTCGAAGTAGCCGTAGATCCAGAACGAATGACTGTCGATCAGCGCCAGCCGCGCGGTACCGGCGGTGGCGTAGTCGCCGACGTGGACGTCGAGGTTGGTCACATAGCCATCGGCGGGCGCGCGCACTTCCGTGCGCTCCAGGTCGAGGCGCGCGCGATCGAGCGCGACCGATGCCTGCTGCACCGCCGCCTGCGCCGCTTCACGGCCGGCCGACGCCTGGTTGCGCGTCGCCTGTGCCTGGTTGAGGCTCGCGCGTGCCGAACTGGCAGTGGCGAGTGCATCGGTGCGCATTTCCTGCGAGATCACGTTGCCCTCGATCTTCTGGCGCCGCTCGGATTGTTCGGCTGCCTTCTCGTAGTCGGCCTTTCGCGCATTGATCGCGGCCAGCGATGCATCGATCGTCGCACCGGCCGCGCGCGCGCTCGCTTCGGCCGCCTGCAGGTTCGCTTCCGCCTGCGCGACCGCGTAACGAAAGCGCTGCTGGTCGACGACGAACAAGACATCGCCCTTGCGTACGCCCTGGTTGTCGCGCACGGCGACCGCGGTGACGATGCCGGACACGTCCGGCGCGATGCGCACGACATCGGCGCGCACACGTGCATCGCGCGTCCATGGCGAATACATGTACCGCTTCCACAAGGTGTGCGCGACCAGCGCGGCGACGAGAACGATCAGCGCCGTCAGCACGAAACGCGAGATCGATTGGAGTTTCATGGGAATGTTCCGTTGACGTTGTCGATGGGTATTTCAGTGCGCCGCGAGCAGGCCGAGGCCGCCGAAAACGCAGGCGAACAGCGCGAGGCGGAACAGCGGCGGGTGCCATACGTATCGGTACAAACCGAAGCGGCCGACCAGCCAGTCCAGCCCCCATTGCAGCAGCAGGCTGAGCAGAAAGATCGGCAGCAAAACCGGCACCAGAGCGTCCAGGAAGGCAATTTCAAGCGGCATGCGGACTCTCCTCGGCGAGCGGTGCCGGTGGCGGAATGTAGGCGCCAAGCACCGAACCGGCATCGAGCAACGCCAGGCGGATCAGGTGCAGCGGCGCCATCAGCGAAGGATGCCTCTCGGCATCGTCGATAGCACCGGCGACAAGGTCGCGCGCGCTTCGATAGCGCTCATGACCTGGCTCGGCATAGAGCGCAGCCAGTGCGGCCAATGCCGCCTCGATGCGGCTGCACAGCGCCGACGCGGCATCGACGCCCGCGAGCGCCATGCGCAATTCGATCACCGCGCGACCGGTTTCCTGCACCGCCAGTGACCACGCCATTCCCTCGCGCGATGGCGCGCTGCCGGCGCGCGTGTGCGCGACAACCTGCGCGGCAACATCGCGGCTGGCGCTCTCGAAGCGCGGCAGCAGTCCGCGCAGCGGATATTCGCAGGCATGCACGAGCTGCATGCGCAACTTGCGCAACAGACGACGCAGCAGCCAGGGATTGTCCGAGGTACCGGCGAACAGCATGAATGCGACCCCGGCACAGCCGACACCGAGCAACTGCGAGAAGCCGTCGTTGATCGAATGCAGCGCGTCGTAGTTCATCGGATTCTTCGCCGCGACCGTGTAGAGAAGCGCGAGCAGATACCCCGCACCGACGCCCGGCCACGCCGGTCGCGTGCCGAGATAGAAACCGGGCAACAGGAACGGCACCAGCGCAGCGCAGAACAGCATGAAGCCGTCCATCCGGATCAGCACGCCATACACGCAAACGATTCCGGCGATGGTGCCGAGTGCGTAGCCGACGAGCATGTTGCGGATCGCACGCAGCGGATCCGGCATGCTCGCCATCAGTCCACTGAAGATCGTCGCGATCAGCATTGCGCCGGCGCCTTCGGGCCACGCGCTGGCCAGCCAGAACATTCCCATTGCGAGCATCGTCAGGGTGGTGCGCACGACCACCATTGCCGCCCCCACCCAGTCGTTGGCATGGCTGAAGCGCGCCGCCGGCTCGACCAGCCCGCGCGCGGCCTGCGGCGATGCGAGCATCGCGTAGGCATTCGCATAGTCGTGCAATTCGCCGGCGATGCGTGTGACGAGTTCCGCACCGGTGTCGAAGTCGAGCCGGTCGCCGCGCGCATCCAGACCTGTTCGCAGATCGATCGCGCGAGCGGACAATCGTGCGCGCAAGTCGACCAGGCGCTGCGCGAGCACCGGCGCCTCGGCAGCCATGCGCGGTTCGCTGCCCGCCGGTCCGAGCGCGTCAGCCAGTTCGCCGGCGAGCGACATCAGGCGCTCGCGTACCGCGGCATGATCCGCGTCCTGCAATCGATTCAGGAGGTGATGCAACGACTGGTAGCTCGTCGATGCCGCCATGAACGCATGGTTGAGCAAGCGCAGGCGCGGACTGCGCAGGCGCACGCCGGCATCCTCGAACACGACCGAGCTGCGCTGGCTTTCGATCTGCACCACTTCGCGAACGAAGCGCAGATGTGCCCTTTCCAGCTCCGCACGCGGCAGCGCGCCACGCAAGCTGTCACGCACGAACACGATGAAATTCGCGAACTGGCCGCGCACGCCTTCGCGCAACACGTCGCCGAGGCGCTGCGGGAAGATTGCATCGCTGACGACACCGGCGACGAAGATCCCGAGCATGACCTCGCTCACGCGCATCACCGCCGAATCGAACACGTTCTGTGGATGATTGACGACAGGCAGCGCGACGATCGCCGCGGTATAGCCGGCCAGCACGAAGCCATAGGACCTGAAATTGCGCTGCAGTGAAGCGCCGCCGGCACACAGCCCGATCCACAGTGCCATGGCGAGCAGGAACGACACGCGCTGCTGCGGAAATGTGCCGACGATCGCGAAAGCGACGGTGCAACCCACCAGCGTTCCGAGCGTGCGGTAGAAGCTCTTGGCGATGACCATGCCGCTCTGCGGATGGATCACGATCGCGACGGTCATCATCGCCGTGCCCGGCTGTTCGAGGCTGAAGACCATGGCGAGCCAGCCGGCCAGCAGCACGGCAAACGTGGCCTTGGCCACGAACAGCCAGTCCAGCACGGTGCCACGCAGCCATGCCGCAACCTCGTGGCGCTGATCGGCGGACAATGCAGGAATGGCAGAGCGGGACATCGGATTCAGCCGATCGCGTCGGCGTTGTCGAGAAGGCGTTTGAGGAAGTGTTCGAGTTGCGCCAGCTCGGCGCGTTGGAAGCCACGCGTATAGTCTTCGAGCAGATGCTTCATCGTCGGCAGCAAACCTTCGATCAGGTGCTCGCCGCGCGGTGTCAGCGACAACACGACCTTGCGCCGGTCGCCGCCGGGATCGGCGACGCGATGAATCAGGCCTTTTTCGCACAATGCATTGCAGATGCGCGTGATGTTGGCCGATTTCTCGCCCGCCGCGCCGCCAAGCAACGACGGATTCACCGCGTTGTCCGCACTGCCGTACAGCATCATCAGGATGTTGTAGTCGGTGTGGTTGAGGCCATGGTCGCGCAGCACGACGTTCGCGGCGTCATGCACCTGCGCGTGGATGTGCTTGACCAGCCGCACCAGTACGGCGGCGTCACGTGGAAATCCCGGAAAGCGCTCGCGCGTATGCCGGATGCGTTCTTCGGTGGTGTCGAAACTGCCCATGCCGGTATCTTATCAATAAATACTACATAAATAAATTACCAATAGCTAAACCACTGCGGATGAAGGTCGCCATGCCCCGACCTCTCGCCGATGTCCGCAGCACAATGCTGCGCCTGCAAATTGACGTGGCACGCCAGCGCGACTACGTTCGCCGATACGCGACCGTACGGAGAAGGGGAAATCCCGCCGGCGCGGATTCCACTCAATGCTCCGACCGATCGCAGGACGATCGCAGGGACGCGGTACGCCACGATCCTTCGCGGGCCCGAATCGGCCATGCGCGCCCTGTCGCGCGGGCCTGGGGAGGAAACATGCATCGCCATGTCCTGACGCTGCTGCTCGCGGTTGCGTCGTCCGCCGCGCATGCGGCCACCGCGACCACCGGCGTCGCCTTCGTGCACGGCACCGGCAACCAGACCGACGCCTACAACGACTACTGGCAGCCGACGATGGTCAATACGGTCCGCCAAGGCCTCGTGAACCAGGCCAACTATGTCGTCATCAATTGCGATTTCACCCAGTACATGTGGGACAGCCGCGCGGCCGGCTGCCTCGCCGGCCAGCTCAAGAACTTCATCGACAGCCGCGGCATCACCGACCTCGTCGTCATCACGCATTCCAACGGCGGCAACGTGATGCGTTGGATTTTGTCCAACCCGACCTGGGACAGCCGCTATCCGGCGATCATCGGCAAGATCCGCTGGGTCAATGCGCTGGCGCCGTCGAGTGCGGGCACGCCGCTGGCCGACGCGGTCATCGCCGGCAACGTGTTCGAAAGCGCGCTCGGCTGGCTGCTCGGCTACAAGAGCGACGCGGTGCGCCAGCAGCAGAGCAGCTGGATGGCCTATTACAACCAGAACAATCTGTACGGCACGGCCGGGCGACCGGCGCTGCCGAAAGGCTTCTGGAACGTGGCCGGCAGCGACGTGGTCAGCGCACCGTGGAACTCGGATGCGTACTGCGGCGGCTATACGCAAAGCGTCGGCCTCGAAATCACCCAGAACTGGTTGGCCAGCTGTTCGGACGGTTTCATCGAATGCCGCAGTGCCACGGCGGCTGGAAACGTGTGGTTCAAGGACACCGCACGCACGGGCGGCAAGGTGCTCAACCACAACCAGAGCCGGCGCGCCTGCTTCGGTCTCGAAACCATCCTGCGCAACGATCTGTGAGGAACGCAACCATGCCTATCACCATGCACCGTTCGCTTCCTCTTGCCGCTGCGCTGGCGTTGTTCGGCGCCACGGCGTCTCCGGTATCCGCCGGCGATGCGATGACCCTGCTCGCGCGCACGCCGCAGGACCTCGTCGCCATGCAGTTGCTCGCGTCCAGCGCGAAACCATCTGCGGCCTCGTCGCTCGACCACTCGCCGGTGTCGCTGTCATGGCCGCTCGATCAAACCGCGGCACTCGATGCGCGGCCACAGGCATATTCCGCCGCCAGCCGCGAATACTGGATCGACGCCAGCGAAAGCGAACTGCACAACGGCATCCGCATTCCGCTCAGCGCCCCGGGCGCGGTCGTGCGCATCAGCCCGCACGGCGGCAACGCCGGCGCCGCGATCGCCAGTGCAGACGTGCAGCTGCTCGTCGCCGGACGACGCCTCGACAATGCCAGCGCGATCCGCTCCGCCGCCGACGAGGACGCGCTGCGCAACGCCGGAATGGATGTGCCGCAAGGCAGCGTCGCGCTGCGTCTGGCCGACAACGTCAGCGGCGATGTGCGACTCGCCTTGCCGACCGCACGCGGCGCGTATCTCGTACACGTGTTCGAACCGGCGAGCACGGTCGTGCTCGGCCTCGCCGCCGAACGCGACAGCATCGCCGGTGGCGACAATCTGCGTTTCCGCGCCACGATCCAGGGCGCTTCACTCGATCGTGTCGGCGGTCTCGTCAGCGCACCCGACGGCGCCAGCCAGACGGTCGATTTCGCGCGCCAGCCGGACGGCAGCTACATCGCCAGCGTGAAGCCCGACATCGCCCACGCCAGCGGACCGGGCCTGTGGGAAATCCATGCGTTCGGCATCACCGGCGGCAACAGCGCGATCCCGCGTGATGCGAAGTCCGCGTTCGCGGTCAGTCGACCGGTCGCGCGATTCGATGGCAGTGCCGAGCGCATCGCGCTGCGCTTCAAGGACAGTGGCATGGTGATTTCCGTCGGCGTCGAAGCCAGCGCGGCCAGCCGCTACGGCATCGCCGGCGTGCTCTACGGCACCGGCAACGACGGCCAGTTGCGCCCGGTCGCGATGGCGCAATCGGCCGCGTGGCTCGACGCCGGCCACGGCCGCATCGAGCTGCACTACGACGCCGCATCGCTGTCGCTCGGCGCGCCGTGGGAAGTGCGCGACCTGCGTCTCGTCAATCAGGCCGACATGAGCCTGCAGGAACGCCGCGAACGCGCGATCGCATTCAAGTGAACCGGTAGCGCGGCCTTTGTGGGAGCGGCTTCGGCCGCGATGCTCTTGCTTTGCCACACCAAGAGCATCGGGACTGAAGTCCCTCCCACAGCACCGCCAACCTTCGCGGAGCGGTGTTCGCCGCCGATCGGCGCACTGTTCGGTTCCGGACAGCAGCGCCGTCGTGGCGCCGGACACATCCGAAAGAAACCCGCGAAAACAACAAGATGGGAAACGCGCGTCGCTTGGCACGATGAGTGCTATATCGACGGCATGGACATCGCCCGCCCCGAACTCAAACTCCGCAAGCGCCGCCGCCAGTACCTGGCCGGCGCCGTCGTCATCGCCCTGCTCGCCGCCACCGGCATCGGCGTCGCCCGTCTTGGACCGGCGATCCCGTCGGTCGAGCGCTCCAGCATCCTGCTCGGCACCGTCAAGCGCGGCGAACTGCTGCGCGAAGTGCGTGGCCCCGGCACCCTGGTACCGAAGGAAATCCGCTGGATCGCCGCCGAGACCGCCGCGCGCGTCGAGCACATCGTGGTCAAGCCAGGCGCGAACGTCGAACCGGACACCGTGATCCTCGAACTCAGCAACCCCGAAGTCGACGACCAGTTGCTCGCCGCGAAAACCGCGGTCACTGCTGCGCAATCCGATCTCGCCGCGCGCCGCACCGATCTCAGCAGCAAGCTGCTCGACGAACAATCAGCGCACGCGCAGGCGAAGAGCGAATACGAAGCCAACCGCATGCAGGCCGAGGCGGAGAAACCGCTGGCCGAGAAAGGCATCATCCCCGGCGTGCAGTACCGCAAGACGCTGGTCGTGCTCGAACAGCTGAAGAACCGCGTGTCGATCGAGGAACAGCGCGTGGTCGAGTTCAAGCGCAACATCGCCGCACAGATCGCCGCCGAGCAAGCGCGCCTCGACCAGCTCGTCGCCACGCGCGAACTGCGCCAGCGCCAGGCCGATGCATTGCACCTGCGCGCCGGCATCCATGGCGTGCTGCAGCAGGTGCCGGTCGAGGAAGGCCAGCAAGTCGCCGCCGGCACCAATCTCGCGCGCGTCGCCAAGCCGGGCGAACTGATGGCGCAGTTGCGCATCGCCGAAACGCAGGCGAAGGACATCACGCTCGGCCAACCGGTCAAGGTCGACACGCGCAACGGCATCGTCGACGGCAAGGTGCTGCGCGTCGATCCGGCCGTGCAGAACGGCAGCGTGCAGGTCGATGTGGAACTCACCGGCACATTGCCGCCCGGCGCGCGTCCGGACCTTTCCGTCGATGGCACGATCGAGATCGAACGCCTGCCGGACGTGCTCTATGTAGGCCGCCCCGCGTTCGGCCAGCCCGATTCCGATGTGCGCCTGTTCAAGCTCGATCCCGCCGACGGCGTCGCCACGCGCGCAGCCGTACAGCTCGGCAAGGCTTCGGTGAACCTGATCGAAGTACGCCACGGCCTGAATGTCGGCGACCAGGTCGTGCTGTCCGACACCAGCGCATACGACCAGCACGATCGCATCCGGCTGAAATGATCATCAACGCGCCCAAACCGGATGCCGCGCAAGCGCATCCATTCAATCCACGCTCCTTTCGCGTCCTGCCGCTTCATTTCGACGCTCCCACTCGACGGCCACTTCCATGACCCAAGACAGCCTGATCCACCTCGACGCGATCAAGAAGGTATTCCTGACCGACGAGGTCGAGACGCATGCCCTCGCCGGCGTGCATTTCGACATCCGCCGCGGCGAATACGTGTCGATCTCCGGTCCATCCGGCTGCGGCAAGTCGACCCTGCTGGCGATCCTCGGCCTGCTCGACACGCCGAGCGGCGGCACCTACACGTTGAACGGCCGCGAGGTCGCCGGCATCGGCGCGAGCGAACGCGCGCAGATCCGCAACCAGGAAATCGGCTTCGTGTTCCAGGCCTTCAACCTGATCGGCGACCTGACCGTATTCGAGAACGTCGAGCTGCCGCTGACCTACCGCGACGGCGTGTCGAAAGCCGAACGCCGCGACCGCGCGATCGGCGCGCTCGAGCGCGTCGGCATGGCGCATCGCGTGAAGCACTATCCGGCGCAACTTTCCGGCGGCCAGCAGCAGCGCGTCGCGGTCGCGCGCGCACTGGTCGGCGCGCCTTCGATCCTGCTCGCCGACGAACCGACCGGCAACCTCGATTCGAAGAACGGCGAAGCGGTGATGGCCCTGCTCGACGAACTCCACAAGGCCGGCTCGACGATCTGCATGGTCACCCACGACCCGCGCTACGCGGAATTCGCCGACCGCCGCATCTTCATGTTCGACGGCCGCGTCGTCGACGAGGAAACCATGCATCGCCTGCGCCACGAGGAAGACCAGCGCCTGATGCGGCCAGCGCGCGAGCGCGCTTGATGGCGAGCATCGAGGAGGGAGCAGCTGCTCGCGTCTTTCACACCATCCGCACCCAACCCTCCTCTTGAAGGGCAGCGCTTGAAAGCATCCCGACTGAAGCCGCCCTCCCTAAAGTTCTTCCCACTTCACGACAAGAGCGGCAGGAATCCCAACATGTTCGACGCACTGATCCAGGACCTCCGTCATGCCGTGCGCAGCCTGCGCAGCCGCCCCGGCTTCGCGCTCACCGCCGTACTGACCCTGATGCTCGGCATCGGCGGAGTCGCGGCGATCTTCACCGTCTACGACGCGGTGCTGCTGAAGCCGTTGCCGTTCGCCGACTCCGCGCGCATCGTGCGCGTGATGCGCGAGCAGGCGCCGGTGAAGTACGGCCCGATCTCGCCGCCGATGTTCCGCGAATGGACCACGCGCAGCGGCGCCGCGTTCGAAGCGATCGGCGCGTTCGTCGAACAGACCGTCAACCTGACCGGCGCCGGCAGCGCCGAGCGCCTGACCGGCTACACGGTCACGCCGGGTTTCTGGAACGTGTTCAACCAGCCCATCGCGCTAGGCCGCAGCTTCGGCGATGCGGAAGAGAACGCGAACGAGCGCGTCGTCGTGCTCGGCGATTCGCTCTGGCGCAACCGCTTCGCCGCCGATCCGTCGATCGTCGGCCGCGACGTCGAACTCAACGGCGAGCACTGGCGCGTGATCGGCGTCGCCGCTGCGGCGTTCCGCTATCCATCCAACGCGCAGCTGTGGACACCGACCTTCCTGCCGGCGAGCCGCGCCGGCCGCGGCAGCAATTCGCTGGCGCCGGTCGCACGCCTCGCACCCGGCGTCACGCCGGCGCAGGCGCGCGAGGTCATGCGCGGCATTACCCAGTGGCAAGCGGAAAATTTCCCCAACGAGAATGCCAAGCTGACCGCACAGGTCGAACGCCTCGACGAACTCGTCGGCAGCCGCCTGCGCGGCTCGCTGTCGGTGCTGCTCGGCGCCGCGCTGCTGGTGCTGCTGATCGCGTGCGCCAATCTCGCCAGCCTCATGCTCACGCGCGGCCAGACCCGAGCGCAGGAACTGGCCGTGCGCAGCGCGCTCGGCGCCGGCCATGCGCAGCTGATGCGCAGCGTGCTGGCCGAGGCCGTGCTGCTCGCCGGCGCCGGCGCGATCGCGGCGCTCGCTTTCGCGCAGATCGCGGTGCCGACCTTGCTGCGCCTTGCGCCCGACCTTCTGCCGACCTGGAACACGCCCGCCATCGACCTGCGCATCGTGCTCGCCACCACGCTGGTCGCGGCACTGACACTGGTGCTGTTCGGCCTCGCGCCGGCCTGGCGCGCCGGCCGCGCCGACCCCGCCCTGGCGCTGCGCAGCGGTGCACGCGGACAAGTTGGAAGCCACGCCCAGGCGCGCGCGCGCGGCGTGCTGGTCGCGATCGAGATCGCGTTGGCGATGACCCTGCTCGCCGGCGCGGGACTGCTTATCGACAGCCTGCGCCAACTGTCGCAGGTCGATTCCGGCCTGCGCGATTCAGAGCACGTGCTCGCCGCGAAGTTTTCGCTGCCGGTGCCGGCGATGCAGGCGGGCGAGGATTTCGCGGCGTGGTACGCGCGCGTCAAGATCGCGCTCGAACCCAAGCTCGATGCCGTGCTTGCGCGCCTGCAGACGTTGCCAGGCGTGACCTCGGCCGCGATCACCAATGCCCTTCCCGCTTCGGGCGATGGCGGCTGGAACGGGGGTTTCAAAATCGCCGGCCGCGAGGTACCCGAAGACGCGCAAGCCGAGTTCCGCTTCGGCAGCCCCGACATGTTCCGCACGTTCGGCATCGCGATGAAGGCCGGCCGCTCGTTCGACGCCGCCGACGGCACGCGCTCGCTGATGCCGACCGAGGTCATCGTCAACCAGACCTTCGTCGACCGCTATCTCGGCGGCGGCGACGCGCTTGGCAAGCAGGTGACGATCTATGACGACACGCCCAAGACGATCATCGGCGTCATCGGCGACGTGCGCCAATTCGGCCTCGACCAGAATGCCGATGCCGAAGCGTGGTTCCCCGCGCGCAACGTGCCGGTCGGCGATCTCGCGCTCGCGCTGAAGACCGACGGCGATGCGCTCGCGCTCATCCCCACACTGCGCCGCGCGATGCAGGAGAGCTTTCCCGACGTGCCGCTGTATTCGCTGCGCACGATGGACGAGGTCACCAGCGAAACGACGCGCCTGCGCCGCTTCAACATGACCCTGATGAGCGCGTTCGCCGGCACCGCGCTGGCGCTCGCCGGCATCGGCCTGTACGGCGTGATCGCCTGGATCGCCACCCAGCGGCGCCGCGAGATCGGCGTACGCCAGTCGTTCGGCGCGACCCGCGCGCACATCCACGCGATGATGCTGAAGAGTGGCCTCGCCATGATCGTCCCCGGCGTAATCGCTGGCCTCGCCGGCGCGTTTGCACTCGGCCATCTGCTGGCCAGCCAGCTTTATGGCGTCGGCAGCACCGATCCAGGCGTGCTCACCGGCGTCGTGCTGCTGCTCACCCTGGTCGCCCTCACCGCCTGCCTGATCCCGTCGTGGCGCGCGCTGCGCGTGCCGCCGATGGAGGCGCTGCGCAATGAGTGAGCCGACCTCGCAATCTCGCCTGGAAACGCGCCAGCCATGAACGCCTTCGCCAGCGATCTTCGCCACGCCGCACGCACGCTGCTTGCGCGGCCGAGTTTCTTCCTGACCGCCGTGCTGACGTTGACGCTCGGCATCGGCGCGGTCGCGGCGATCTTCACGGTCTACGACGCGGTGCTGCTGAAGCCCCTGCCGTTCGCCAACGCCGATCGCATCGTGCGCATCACGCGCGAGCAGCCGCCGGCGACCTTGAGCACGATCTCGGCGCAGGCATTCGAGGAATGGCGCGATCGCAGCCATGACGTCGTCGATGCGATGGGCGCCTTCGTCGTCGAAACGCGCAATCTCACCCACGCCGGCGACGCGCAGCGCCTGACGGTCTACAAGGTCACGCCCGGATTCTGGAACGTGTTCGGCCAGCCGATCGCGCTCGGACGTGCTTTCGGCGACGTCGAGGAAAAGCAGAACGAACGCGTCGTCGTGCTCGGCGATGCGTTGTGGCGCACGCAGTTCGGCGCCGATGCCGCGGTGATCGGGCGCGACGTCGAACTCAACGGCGAGGCGTTCCGCGTCGTCGGCGTCGCCGCGCCGTCGTTCCGCTATCCGAACGACGTGCAGGTGTGGATTCCGACCTTCCTGCCCGGCAACACGACGCGCACGCGCGGCATGAACTACCTGCGCACCGTGGCGCGCCTGCGCGATGGCGTTTCGCTGGAACAGGTGAAGGCAGCCATGCTCGCGATCACCGATTGGCAGGCGCGCACGTATCCGGACCACCACGCCGGCATGAGCGCTGGCGTCACGCCGCTGCGCGACCTGCTCAGCAGCGACGTGCGCCAGCCGCTGCACATGCTGCTGCTCGCCGCCGCGCTGGTGTTGCTGATCGCCTGCGCGAACCTCGCCAACCTGATGCTCGCGCGCGGCCAGGCGCGCGAGCAGGAACTCGCGCTGCGCAGCGCACTCGGTGCGGGCAAATCGCGACTCATGCGCCAGGTATTGGCCGAATCGCTGTTGGTCGCGGCCGTCGGCGCCGCAGCCGGCTTGGCGATCGCCAAGCCGGCGATCGTCGCGCTCACCGCGCTCGCGCCGGACCTGCTGCCGACCTACAACGCGCCGGCCATCGACCTGCGCGTGATCGCGACGACCGCCATCGTCGCGTTGGCCACGTTGCTGTTGTTCGGTTTGCTGCCGGCATGGCGCGCCGCGCAATCGGACCCGTTGCACGCGCTGCAGGGCGCATCGCGCAGCCAGACCGGCACACGCGCACAGATGCGGGCGCGGGCGACCCTCGTGTCCGCCGAGATCGCGTTGGCGCTGACCTTGCTCGCCGGCGCCTCGCTGCTGATCGACAGCCTGCGCCAGCTCGGCAAGGTCGATTCGGGCATCGGCTCGCCGCAGGTGCTGACCGCGTCGTTCTCGGTGTCGTTGCCGGCGCAGCAACCCGGCGATGTGCTGGCCGAATGGGCGGCGCGCTCGATCGGCCAGCTCGAGCCGCGCCTCGATGCAATCGAGCAGCGTCTAAGTGCACTGCCCGGCGTCGAATCGGTCGCGCTGGCCAATCGCCTGCCCGCGTCCGGCGACTGGGGCTGGAACAGCCGCTTCACGATTCCGGGCCATGCCGTCGATGACAAGGCAGCGGCCGAGTGGCGCTTCGTCAGCGCCGACTATTTCCGCACCTTCGGCATCCCGGTCGATGCCGGTCGCGCGTTCACGGCGAGCGATGGCGCAGGTTCGCTGTATCCGACCGAGGTACTGGTCAACCAGGCCTTCGCCGATCGCTATCTCGCCGGTTCCGATCCGCTCAGCCAGACCATCACGATCTTCGGCGACGAGCCCAAGCGCATCGTCGGCGTAGTCGCGAACGTACGCCAGGCCGGGCTCGACCGGCCACCGAACACCGAGGTCTATTTCCCGGTCGCCAAAGCTGCCGTCGGCGATCTCGTGCTGGCGATCAAGGTGCAGGGCGATGCGCTCGCCTACGCAGAACCGCTGCGCCGCGCGATGCGCGAAATCGCGCCGGATGTGCCGCTGTATTCGATCCGCACGATGGACGAAGTCACCGGCGCGACCCAGCGCCTGCGCGAGTTCAACATGATCCTGATGAGCACGTTCGCGATCGTTGCGCTGCTGCTTGCCGCGATCGGCCTGTACGGCGTGATCGCATTCGCAGTCGGCCAGCGACGCCGCGAGATCGGCCTGCGCCAGGCGATCGGCGCGAGCAGCAGCGACATCCATCGCCTGATGCTCGGCGCAGGGCTGCGCGTGATCGTGCCGGGCATCGTTGTCGGCATCCTCGGCGCGCTCGCGCTCGGTCAGGTCATTGCGTCGCAGCTGTACGGCGTTGACGCTGCCGATCCATTGGTGCTTGGCGGCGTTGCCGCCCTGCTCGCGCTGGTCGCGCTCGCCGCCTGCGCAATGCCGACCCTGCAGGCCGCACACGTGCCGCCGATGGAGGCGCTGCGCAATGAGTGATTCGATCGTGCGGCCGAATCGGCCACACATTCGCTGCACCGAACGGGAGAACGCGCAATGATCGTCCTGCTGCACGAGTTCAGGAACGCCGCCCGCAGCATCGCGGCGCGCCCGGCGTTCTCGGCCTTGATCGTCGGCGTGCTGACCGCCGGGCTCGCCTGCGTGATCTTCATGCTGGCGATGGTGAACGGCTTCGTGCTGCGCCCATTGCCGTTTCCCGCGCCCGAGCAACTGTTGCACGCCGGCATCGCCGACAACCACGGCAGCGGCAACATCGACGAGATCCCGGGGCGCGATCTCGTCCGTCTGCGTCGTCAGATCGAAGGCAGCGCCGACGCCGCCGGTTTCCAGCAGGCCACCGTCAACCTGAGCGACCTCGATCGCCCGGAACGCTTCAACGGCGCCGCGATCAGCGCGAACCTGTGGCGCGTGCTCGGCGTCGCGCCAATGCTCGGGCGCGACTTCGCGCCGGAAGACGAGCGGGCGGATGCGCCGGCCGTGGTCGTGCTGTCGTGGGATCTGTGGCAGCACCGCTATGGCGGCGATCCCGCGATCATCGGTCGCGCCGTGCGCGTCAACACCCGGCCCGCCACGATCGTCGGCGTGATGCCGGCGCAGTTCAGCTATCCGTACAAGGAGGTCGTATGGATACCCGCTCGCCTCGGCGAGAACACCGCCGCCGATGAAGACGGCAGCTATACGGTCGTGCTGCGGCGCCATGCGGATGCCGACGATGCGGCGGTGAAGGTCGCGCTCGACACCTGGTTCACCGACGCCGCCAAGGCCGAACCCGACCGCTTCCGCGGCCTGAATATGGCGGTCGAGCCGCTCGCCCACCTCACCGTGAACCGCACCACGCGTGCGGTGCTGGACATCCTGCTCGCCGCGGTCGCGCTCGTGCTGCTGGTCGCCTGCGCGAACGCGGCCAACCTGCTGTTGGCGCGCACACTCGGGCGCGGCCAGGAACTGGCCATCCGCGTCGCGCTGGGCGCCAGCCGCGCGCGCATCACGCTGCACCTGCTGATGCAGAGCCTGCTGCTCTGCTTGATCGCAACCGGATTGGCGCTGCTGCTGGCGAAGGTCGGCATCGCCTGGCAACGCGACCTGTTCCGTGCCGCGAGCAACGGGCCACCGAACTGGCTGCGCTTCGATCTGGACGCCGGCCTGATCGCGCAGGTATGCGGCATCGCATTGTCGAGCGCGCTGGCTACCGGGCTGTTGCCGGCATGGCGCGCCGGCGGCGATGCATTGGGCGGAAGCCTGCGCGACGGCACGCGCGGCGCAACCGGCGGTTCGTTCGCACGCATCAGCCGCGCGCTCGTCGTCGGCGAGATCGTGCTGTCGTGCGCGCTGCTGATCTGCGTCGGCACGCTGGTGCGCGGCATCGCCGCGATCGATCGCATCCAGCCCGGCATCGATACCACGCATCTGCTGACCGCGCGACTCGGCCTGTTCACCAGCACCTACCCGACCGGCGCCAGCCAGGTGCAGTTGTACGAGCGCCTGACCGACCAGCTGCGCGCGGACGCCGGGGTCGTCGACGCGAGCGCCTCGACCGCGCTGCCGTTGCGATTCAGCAGCAACCTCGATGTGCTTCCCGATGGCACGCCGTTCGATGGCGGCCCGTTGCCGCAGGTGCGCCAGGGAGCTGTCGACGACCACTTCCTGCCCGCCTATGGCGTGCAGTTGCTGCGCGGGCGCTTCTTCGACGCGCGCGACGCGGCCGATGGCCAACGCGTCGCCGTGGTCGACCGCACCTTCGCCGAGCGCTACGCCAGCGACGGTGACGTGATCGGTCGCCGCTTCCGCACCGATCCGCGTGCGAACGGTCCGCTGGTGACCGTGATCGGCGTCATCGCGCCGCTCACCCTGAGCAATCCTGGCGCGCCGGTGCAGCCGACACTGTTGACCTCGCTGCGCCAGGATCCGGCGCGCTTCGTCAACATCGCGGTCCGCACGCACGGCGATGCGGCTGCGTTCGCACCACGCCTGAACGAGCTCATGCGCGGGATCGACGCCGACACGCCGCTGTACTGGGTGCGCGACTACGCCGCCGTGGTACGTGACGTCACCTGGGGCGAACGCGTCGTCGCGCAGTTGTTCAGCGTCTTCGGCGTCGTTGCGCTGGCACTCGCTGCCGCCGGCCTGTACGGTGTGGTCGCGTTCAGCGTTGGCCAGCGCACGCGCGAGATCGGCGTCCGCCGCGCACTCGGCGCACCCGATCGTCAGGTGCTGCGCAACGTGTTCGGACGCACCAGCTGGCAGATCGGGCTTGGCCTCGGACTCGTCATCGGCATCCCGCTGGTGCACCTGCTGACGAGTTCGCTGCCCAGCATCCCCGCGATCGACCCGACCGTCGTCGCCCTCGCCATGCTGGTGATGACCGTGGCGGCATTGTTCGCCGTCATCGTGCCGGCGCGGCGCGCGCTGCGCGTGGATCCGATGGTCGCCCTGCGCAACGAATGAACGATATGCCCCATTGCTCCTCAACGAGGTTCGCGTCATGAACATCCAGCAGGATCTCCGCTTCGCCCTGCGCAGCCTGCGTGCCCGCCTCGGCATGACCACGTTCGCGGTGCTGACTCTGGCGACCGGCATGGCCGCCGCGCTCGCGATCTGCTGCGTCATCGACGCGCTGCTGCTGCGCGCATTGCCGTATCCGCAATCGGACCAGCTGGTGCAGATCCGCGAACTCGCCGACGACGGCCACACGATGGCGCTCGCCTATCCGAATTACGCGGACCTCGCCGCGACGGATACGTTCGGCGCGAGCGCGTTCCACTACAGCGGCGCCGACACGATCGGCAACGACAACAATGCGGCGCGCGCGACGGTCGATTTCAGCGGTGGCGATTTCTTCCGCACGCTCGGCGTCGCACCGCAACTCGGTCGCACGTTCGGCGCAGGCGAACACGACAAGGTCGCGCTGATCGGCCATGGCCTGTGGCAGAGCATGCTGCGCGGGCGCAGCGACGTGCTCGGCCAGACGATCGAGGTCGGCGGCGAGCCGTACACGATCATCGGCGTGATGCCACCGAACTTCGCATTCCCCGAGAACACCTCGGTCTGGGTGCCGATGCTGGACGATCCAGGCACCTCGCGCAGCGCACACAATTTCGAAGCGATCGGACGCCTGCGCTCGGCCAGCGGGCTTGGCGAAGCGCGACTCGCGGCAAACGCGCTGGCGACACGACTGAAAGCCGAGCACGGCCAGCAGATGGATGCGGTCGCGTTCGACCTCACGCCGCTCGGCGACGCGATCGCCGCACCGGTACGCAGCGCTTTGCTGCTGCTCGCCGCCGGCACCGTGTTCCTGCTGCTGATCGCGATCACCAACACCACCAACCTGCTGCTCGCGCTGAACGGTTCGCGCGCCCGCGAACTCGCTGTGCGCGCCGCGCTCGGCGCGAGCCGCGCACGCCTCGCGCGACAGGTGCTGCTGGAAAGCCTGCTGGTCGCGGCCACGGCGACCGCCCTCGCAGTGCTCGCTGCCGCAGTGGCGATCCGCGTGCTGGTGCATGCGGCCGGCAGCCGCCTGCCGCGCGTCGACGAGATCCAACTCGATGCGCGCATGGTCGCGCTGAGCCTGCTCGCTGCCGTGCTGATCGCGCTGGTCGCCGGCGCCGCGGTGTTGTGGAGCACGCGCAAGCAGAACCCGATCGGCGAATTGCGCGCGAGCGGCCGCGGCCAGTCGCCGGGTCGAAGCCAGTTGCGCGCACGTGCCCTGTTGCTGGTCGGGCAGACCGCCTTGACCGCCGTGCTGCTGATTGGCGCCGGCCTGCTCGGACGCAGCTTCATCGCATTGCTCAATGTCGATCCTGGTTTCAATGCCGAAGGCGCGCTCAGCGTGCAACTCTCGCAACCGGCCACACGCGACGCCAACGCGGCGGCGGCAAACGCGCGCCGCTACCGGGATCTCATCGGCGCATTCGCGCAGTTGCCCGGCGTCGAGGCAGTCGGCGGCGTCAGCAGCTTGCCGCTGACCGCAGACGGCGCGAACGGCGGCTTCTGGGACGGCAGCGTGACGAGTTTCGATCCGGCGCCGCCGACGATCGGCTATGCCGAGTTCCGCGTCGCCAGCGCGGACTATTTCAGCGCGGCCGGCATCCCGCTGCTCGGCGGGCGCACCTTCAACAGCGGCGACCGCGCCGACGGCGAGCACGTCGCCGTGATCAGTGCCGCCGCTGCGCGCGCGGCCTGGGGCAATCGCGATCCGATCGGCCAGCGTATCCAGTACGGCAACATGGACGGCGACATGCGGCCGCTGACGATCGTCGGCGTGGTCGGCGACGTGCACGAGCATCGCCTCGACAAGGCACCGATGGGCACGGTCTACGTCGATCTCGACCAGCGCCCGCTGTCCGCATACGAATTCAACATCGTCGCGCGCTCGAGCTTGCCGCTCGCGACGCTGATGCAGGAACTGCGCGCGCCGCTGGATCAGCTCGCGGGCAGCATTCCGCACAGCCTGCATCCGCTCACCGAGGTGCGCGCCGGCGCGCTCGCCGACCGCCGCTTCAGCCTGCTGCTGTTCGGCGCGTTCGCGGCGATCGCGTTCGTGCTGGCGATCGGCGGCCTGTATGGATTGATGGCCTTCGCGGTCGGCCAGCGCGAACACGAATTCGCATTGCGCCAGGCGCTGGGTTCGTCGCGCCGGCGCATCGCCCACCTCGTGCTCGGCAACGCCCTGCGCATCGGCACGGCCGGTATCGCACTTGGCATCGTCATTGCGCTGTTCGGTGCGCATGCCGCTCGCAGCCAACTGTACGGCGTGCCCGCCAGCGATCCGCCGACCTTGCTCGGCGTCAGCGCATTGCTGCTCGGCACCCTGCTGCTCGCCTGTCTGCTGCCGGCGCGACGTGCCTGCGCGGTCGCGCCGCGCGAAGCGCTGAGTTGAGGAGACGATCATGTTCGACACCTTGATCCAGGATCTGCGCTACGGCCTGCGCTCGCTTGCCACGCGCCCCGGCTTCTTCGCCGCCGCGACGCTCACCCTTGCGCTCGGCATCGGCGCCAACACGCTCGTCTTCAGCCTGATCAGTGGCATGTATCTCAAGCCGTTGCCGTATCGCGACGACGCCACGTTGATCGACATCGAGAACGCCTATCCAAAGATGGGACTCGCGGCGGTCGGCGCGTCGATCCCCGACTACCTCGACCGTCGCGAGCAAGTGCCTGCGCTAGCCGACAGCGCGCTGTACTCGGGTCAGAGTTTCAATCTCGCCGAGAACGGCGCACCCGAGCGCGTGATTGGCATCCGCGCCACGCCATCGCTGTTCTCGACGCTCGGTGTGAGCGCGATGCTCGGTCGCACGTTCTCCGACGACGAGGCGACGATCGGGCGCGAAAAAGTCGTCGTGCTCGGCAATGCGATCTGGCGCAACCAGTTCAATGCCGAGCCGTCCGCGGTCGGACGCAATCTGCGCCTGAACGGCGAGAACTATCGCATCGTCGGCGTGATGCCGGCCGGCTTCATGTTCCCGGATCGCGACACCGCGTTGTATGTGCCGTTCGCGTTCACGCCGGCGCAGAAGGCCGACACCGAGCGCGGTACCGAATTCTCGACCAGCATCGCCCGTCTCGCCGCGGGCGCGACGCTGGCCGACGTGAAGGCGCAATGCGATCTGCTCATCCAGCGCAACTTCGATCGCATCGGTGCCGGCGGTGGCGATGGCGCGGGCTTCAGCCGCTTCATGCGCGACGCCGGCTTCACCGTCAGCGTGCGCCCGATCCGCAGCCTGCTCGCCGGCGAGCACACGCAGATGTTGCTGCTGTTGCAGCTCGCGGTCGCACTGGTATTGCTGATCGCCTGCGCGAACATCGCCAACCTGTTGCTGACGCGGCTGTCCGCGCGGCAGAAGGAACTCTCGGTGCGCACCGCGCTCGGTGCCAGCCGCATGCGCATTGCGCGCCAGTTGTTGATCGAGGCATTGGCGCTCGCGCTCGCCGGCGCCGCGGTCGGCGTCGGATTCGCCTTCGTCGGCCAGCGTCTGGTCGCCATGTCCGGCCTGTTGCCGGATTGGGTCGCGCTCGACATCGACCTGCGCGTGCTCGGCTTCACGCTCGCGCTCGGCGTTGGCGCAGGCCTCGTGTTCGGCCTGCTGCCGGCGTTCTCCGCCGCGTCCGCACAACCGCAACAGGTGTTGCGCGACAGCGGACGCCTTGGCGGCGGCGGGCGCGGCGCACGCCGCTTGCGCAATGCGCTGGTCGTGACCCAGCTCGCGCTCGCGGTCGCACTGCTCGGCAGCGCGGGATTGCTGGTGCGCAGCTTCGCCAACGTGCTCGATCAAAGCCCCGGCTTCGACAGCAACGGCGTGCTGACCGCCAGCGTCTCGCTGTCGAGTGCGAAGTATCCGAACGATACGGCGCGCGCGCAGATGATGGCGCGCGTCCTCGACGCCGCGCGCAACCTGCCCGACGTCGTCGCCGCAGGCCTCACCGACGTGCGTCCGATGTCCGGCGAGCCGAACGGATCGAGCTATTCGATCGCCGGCCGGCCGAAGGACACGGGCACGCCGCACGCGATGGCGCGCACGATCGACGCCGACTATTTCAAGGCCATGGGCATTCCGCTGTTGCACGGCCGCACGTTCGCCGCATCGGACTGGAACAGCCCGCAAAAGGTCGCCGTCATCGACGAACTGTTCGCGCGCAAGCGTTTTCCCGCGGGCGACGCGATCGGTCAGGTGCTCAATCTCGACCGCCCCGGCGTGACCGGCAAGCAGTACACGATCGTCGGCGTGGTCGGCACGGTCAAGAACAGCGATCTGGGCGAAACGGCCAGCCAGGAAACCTACTACCTCGACTACGGCCAGGAGCCGACGCGCAGTGTCGCGCTGATCCTGCGCACGCACGGAGCGCCGGCCGCACTGGCCGCGCCGCTGCGCGCCGCCCTGCTGGCGATCGATCCGGAACAGCCGCTGTTCGAGGTGATGACGCTCGATGCGCGCCTGCAGCAGTCGCTGACCGGCCGTCGCGTGCCGATGCAACTGATCGGCGGATTCGCCGTGCTCGCGCTGCTGCTCGCCGCGATCGGCATCTACGGCGTGCTCGCGTTCGCGGTGGCGCAACGCAGCGCCGAATTCGGCGTGCGCATGGCGATCGGCGCCAGCGCGGCGCGCATCCGCGCACAGGTGCTCGGCGATGGCGCGCGCCTGATCGGTGCCGGCCTCGGCCTGGGCGTGCTCGGTGCGGTCGCGCTCGGCTTCGTGCTGCGCAGCCAGTTGTTCGGCGTCGGCAGCATCGATCCGCCAAGCCTGATCGTGGTCGTGCTCGCTCTCGCGACGATCGCATTGCTCGCCTGCTGGCTGCCGGCGCGACGCGCGACGCACATCGATCCGATCGTCGCCCTGCGCAACGAATAAGTGCCCATGCGAACCGACGCTGCCAAGCGACCACCCGATCCCGGAATCGTCCATGATGAGAACCGCTCTGTTCGGCAATGAAATCCGCCAAGCCTGGAAAGCCAGCCTGCGCCGACCGGCCTTCCTCACGCTGGCCAGCGCAACGCTCGCGCTCGGCATCGGTGCCTGCGTCGCCGTGTTCGCGCTGGTCGATGCCGTACTGCTGGCGCCGCCTCCGTTCCCGCAGCCGGAGCGGGTGGTCGTGCTCGGCAAGCACGACAGCCATCCGTGGTCGACGATCTCGCCGCAGCAATACCAGTTGCTCGACGACATCGACGGCGTCGAACGGCTCGGCTCGAAGTTCGCGCCGAAGGACGTCAATGTCGCCGGCGGCGGCGAACCCGACCTGGTCAGCGCCTGGCCGGTCGACGCCGGCCTGCTGCCGACGCTCGGCGTGGTACCCGCGCTCGGCCGCAACTTCAGCGCCGAAGAGGATCGTCCGAACGGCCAGCGCGCGGCGATCCTCGGTTACGCGTTCTGGCAACGGCATTTCAATGGCGATGCCGGCGTGATCGGCCGCGACGTGCTGGTCGACGGCATCGCGACGCCGGTCGTTGGCGTACTGCCGGCGACGTTCCGCCTCGACGGCACGCCGGACGTGCTGCTGCCGCTCGCGCTCGGCGCCGGCAGCCGCGACAGCGCGACGAACCTGCTGGTGTTCGCGCGCCTCGCGCCGGGCACTTCGCTCGATGCGGCCAGCGCCGGATTCGCTGCGCGCATGCAATCGCGCGCAGGCGATCTCGGCTTCGCGAATGCACCTTGGCATCCGCAATTCGAGGCGACATCGCTCGCGCAAAACTTCGGCGCAACGGCGAAACCGGTGTTGCTGCTGTTCTTCACCTGCGCGCTGTGCGTGCTGTTGCTGGTCGCGGTGAACCTGTCGAACCTGATGCTGCTGCGTGCGGTGGCCCGCAGCCATGCCAGCGCGGTGCGCGCCGCGCTCGGTGCCTCGCTCGCGCGGCTGGCGCTGCCCGCGCTCGGCGAAGGCCTGCTGATCGGCGTCCTCGGCGCAGTCGGCGGATTGCTGCTCGCAGCAACGGCGCTCGCGCTCGGGCGCGCGTGGCTGCCGCAGGCATGGATCGCACCGCAGGCCGCACTGTTCGGCTGGCGCGCGTTCGCATTCGCCTTCGTCGCCGCGCTGGCCGTGGCGGCGCTCGCCGCGCTGTTCGGCGTCTGGCGTGGCCACGGGCCGGCCAGCGCGCGCGAACTCGTCGGCGGCGGACGCGTCGGCGCCAGCGTCGCCTCGCAACGCTTCGGCCGCGCGCTGGTCATTGCACAGGCATCGCTGGCGACACTGCTGCTCGCGTCATCCGCGCTGCTCGCGCATTCGTTGTGGAAACTGTCGAATGTCGACCTCGGTTTCGATGCGCGCAACGTGCTGGTGTTTCGCCTGAATCCCGCCAGCGCGCTGTATCCGGACACCGCCTCGGTGCAGCGCTTCGCCGAACGCCTGCTCGAGCGCCTGCGCGCCGAGCCCGGCGTGCGCGACGTGGCGCTGACGACCACGTTGCCGATCGGTTCGCAGCTCAACGTCTCGATACACCTGCCCGATGGCAGTTCGCCGCCGCAAGCTCCGCAATACCGCGCGGTCAGCGCGCATTCGTTCGCGACCTTCGGCATGCCGCTGCTGGCCGGCCGTGACTTCACCGAGGCCGACCGCGGCGGCGCCGAACCGGTGGTGATCGTCAACGCCGCGTTCGCGCGCCAGTACCTGCATGGCGACGCGCTGGGCCAGACGCTGAAGATCGATGACGGCGACAACCTGCCGATGCCGCTGATGCGCATCGTCGGCGTGGTCGGCGACGTACACCAGTTCGGCCCGCAGGAAACGCCGCCGCCCACGTTCTATGCGCCGCTCGCGCAGGTGCCGGATGGTCTGCTGAACCTGCTGCGCCAGTTCGTGCCGCTGAATGTGGCGATCCGCGTCGACGGCAATGCCGCCGCCTACGCCGATCGCGCGCGCGCCGCGCTGCGCGAGGTCGATGCACGCCAGGGCATCGCCGCGCTGCGCCTGTTCGAGCACGACGTCGCCGATGCGACCGCGATGCAGCGCATGAATGCGGTGCTGGTCGGCGTGTTTGCGGCACTTGCAATGCTGCTCGCCGGCGTCGGCCTTTACTCCGTCACCGCCGTCGCGGTGGCTTCGCGCCAGCGCGAATTCGGCGTGCGCGCCGCGCTCGGCGCCTCGGCGCAGCGGCTGCTGCGCGGCGTCATCGGGCGCGGCCTGCTCGATGTCGGCATCGGCCTCGCGATCGGCATCGTGCTCGCCACGGCCGCCGCGCGCCTGCTCGACCGCTTCCTGTTCGAGGTCGGCGCGACCGACCCGCTCGCGTGGATCGCCACCTTGGCCGCCCTGTTGCTCGCCGGCATTGCCGCGACTGCGATCCCGGCGCTGCGCGCCGCGCGCGTGCCGCCGATGCAAGCGCTGCGCAACGACTGACCTCCCATTCGCCCTACCGTACGAGCACCCGCCGACATGAACACGTTCACCGTCGATCTGAGCCACGCCTTGCGCCGCCTGCGCCACGCACCGGGTTTCACGCTCGCCGTGCTGGTCATGCTTGCGCTCGGCATCGGACTCAGCGTGATCATGGTCTGCACGGTGAATGGCGTGCTGCTGAAGGGGTTGCCGGTGCCGCACGGCGATCGCGTCGTGATGGTGACCGCGGACAACGCTGCGCAGGACATCGCGCACGCACAGCTCACAACCGCCGAAGCGGAACAACTCGCGCGCGGCACGACCGGATTCGACGCACTCGGTTTCTTCCAATGGAGCGGCGTCACCGTGCTCGATGGCGGCCATCCGCGCGAAATTTCCGCACAGCTCGTCGGCGCCGGCTTCTTCGAAACGCTCGGCATGAAGCCGCTGCTCGGCCGCACCTTGAGCGCGGACGATATCCGCGCGGGTCGTCCGCTTGCGGTGATTTCGCAGGCCGAATGGCAGCGCAGTTTCGGCGGCGATCCGCACGTGATCGGACGCCGGCTTGACCTGATCGGCGATGCGCCGCTCGAAATCGTTGGCGTGATGCCGGCGCAGATCAGCGTGCTGTTCGGCGACGCCGGCGTATGGGCGCCGTTGCGCGACGCCGTGCTGCCGCAGGACGGCGCGCGCCGACTCGACCAACGCATCCTGCAGGTGATCGGCCGCCTGCATGAAGGTGTGTCGCTGCAGCAGGCCGATGCGGCGCTGGCCACGCAGGCGGCAGCATTGCGTGAAGCGCATGGCCTCGGCGCGACTGCCGCGGACTGGCGCCTGCGGACGCAGCCATTGCTCGACGTTCTGGTCGGCGACGCGCGCACGACGCTGTGGGGCGCGCTCGCGCTCGCGATGATCGTGCTGCTGATCGCCTGCGCCAACGTCGCGATCCTCGTCGATGCGCGCCAGGTCGCGCGCCGGCGCGAACTCGCGGTGATGCAGGCGATCGGCGCCAGCGCACCGCGCCTGCGTCGCGCACTGTTGCTGGAACTGCTGCTCGTCACCGGCTCTGCCATCGCGATCGGCATCGCATTCGCACAAGGCGGCGTCGACCTGCTGCGCGAGCTCGCGCGCGGCAGCGTGCCGCGCGTCGACGGTATCGCGATGGATTGGCGCGTACTCGGATTCGCCGTTCTGATCGGCCTCGCCGCGCCATTTGCGGCTGCGATCAATGGCAGCCTGCGCCTGCGCGCGGACCCGTCCGAGGCGATCCGCGGCGGCGGCAAGGGCGTGGTCGGCTCGCGCAGTTCGCATCGCCTGTTGCCAGCGTTCGCGATGGCGCTGTCGACGCTGAGCCTGGTCGTCGCGCTCGGCCTCGGTCTCGGCCTGTGGCGCCTGCAGCAGGTCGATCCCGGCTTCCGCACCGGCAACGTGCACGCGCTGCAACTGTTCCGCGAAAGCATGAACGTCGACAGCGGCGCGGCCGGGCCGATCGAATGGACGCAGTTCGCCCAGCGCGTGCAGGACCAGCTCGCCGCCCTGCCCGGCGCGCACGCGGTCGCGTTGACCAGCGCCGCGCCACTGTCGCGGATCGGCGCGCAGGGCGTCGCCGTGCAAGCCGATGGCCGCGACGCCACGCAGGCGGTGCAGGCGACGGTGCGGCGCGTGTCGGCGGGCTATCGCGGCCTGCTCGACATTCCGCTGCTGGCCGGTCGCGACTTCGGCGTCGACGATCGCGCCGGCGCCGAATCGGTCGCGATCATCAATCGCACCCTGGCGCGCCGGTTGTTCGGCGATACCTCACCACTGGATCGCACGATCGATCTGCCGCTGTCGCGCAGCGGACGCACGACCTGCCGCATCGTCGGCGTCGTCGACGATGTCCGCAACGACGGCCTGCGCGCGCCGTCCGCGCCGGAGGTGCTGGTCGCGTTCGCGCAGCATCCACGCGTGGCGATGACCTTCCTGCTGCGCGGCGATGTCGCGTTCGGCAACGCCGACGCGCAGATGGCGCAAGCGTTGTGGAATGTCGATCCGCGCCAGAGCATTACGCGCCAGTTCGCACTCGCCGGCGATCTCGCCGAAGAACTGCGCCCGGCACGCTTCTTCGCGCGCATCGTCGGCGGCTTCGCGCTCGCCGCGCTGCTGCTCGCAATCCTCGGCGCGTATGCAGTAGCTTCCTTGCAACAACGCCGCCGCGTCGGCGAATTCGGCCTGCGCCTGGCGATCGGCGCGACGCCGCGCGCGCTCGCGCTGGCCGTCCTGCGCGACAGCCTCATCGCCAGCATCGCCGGCGTCGCGGCCGGTCTCATCGTCGCCGCACTGGCCTTGCGCCTGACCGACTTCGGCGCGCTCGGCGCCGACCAGCCTTCGACACAACCCGCCGCGATCGCGCTCGGCGTCGGCCTGATGACCGTCGCCGCCGTCATCGCCGCGCTGCTGCCCGCGCTGCGCGCCGCGCGGACACCGCCGATGCAGGTCTTGCGCGAGGAATGAGCATGCCGAGGGTTCGCACCATCACGACCCTTCTGCTCGCTCCCGTAGTGCGAGCGACTGTCTCGACGACGACGACGATCGCGCGCAAGCCTGCCACCCGCAAATCAGCGCGACCTCGGCGGCGCACGGCAGCGACGGCGGCGCGACTTGACCTATTGCATGGAATCCGTGCGCGCGTTCCTGCTTCGCATTGCGCACCGACGGCGGCACCGCTGCGCACGGCGAATCCATGCACCAGGCGATCGACACGGCCACTCCCGCGCACTGGCTGCAGCCGACGCGCCAATGGCGCGCCTTGCACTTCGTTCGATGTCGGACTGTCGCTGTCTCTGCACGACGAGATCGTGCGTTGCGTGTCGATCCGATCGCGACGCTACACGACGAGTGAGTCACCTCGGCCCGTCCATCAAGAGGAAATCCCATGTTCGCAATCCTGATCCAGGACATTCGCGATGCGGCCAGGCAACTGCTGAGGCAGCCCGGCACCAGCGTGTTCGCGGCACTGTCGCTGGCGATCGGCATCGGCGCCAGCACGGCTCTGTTCAGCGTGGTCAACACCTTCCTGCTTGCACCGGTGCGCGGCGTCGGTGCGGCGCACGAGCTGGTCGAACTCGGCAGCACGCGGCACGGCCAGGGATTCAACACGTTCTCGTATCCGGACTTTTCCGACTACGCGGCGCGCGCGAAGGATGTAGCCAACGTGTTCGCGTTCGCGCTGGAACCGCTCAACGTGAGTATCGCGGCCGAGCCGGAGCGCGCGCTTGGCATGGTCGTCAGCGGAAACTATTTCGACGCGCTGCAGGTACCGGCTTATCGCGGCCGCCTGCTCAACGCGAACGATGACAACGGCAGCTCAACGCCGGTCGCCGTGGCCACCTATGCCGCGTGGCGCAAGTATTTCGACGCGAGCGACGCGGTGATTGGCAAACCTGTTTCGATCAACGGCCACGCATTCACCCTGATCGGCGTCGCGGCGCCCGAGTTCAGCGGCACCATCGCTGTGCTGGCGCCCGCGTTCTATGTGCCGGTGACGCAACGCCCGATGCTCAAATCCGGCGGATCGCGGATGCTCGATCAGCGCACGTCCGCCTGGCTGAGCCTCGGCGCGAGGCTGAAACCCGGAGTGACCTCGGCGGTTGCGCAGAGCCAACTGTCGGCGATCGGCAGCCAACTCGCCTCGGAGTATCCGCGCCCGCGAGTGGATGGCGGAATCAGCATGGTTCCGCTGCGCGGCATGCCGCAGGAGTTTCGCGGTGCATTGGTCGCCTTCTCGGGTCTGCTGTTCGCCCTGATCTCGATGGTGCTGCTGGTTGCCTGCGTCAATGTGGCATCCATGCTGCTTGCGCGCGGCGAAAGCCGTCGCCACGAGATCGCGATGCGTTTCGTGCTCGGCGCGAGCCGCGCTCGGGTGATGTCCCAACTGCTGGCAGAGAGCCTGCTGCTGGCGCTCGCCGCCGGCATGGTCGGCGTGCTGCTCGGCGACTGGTGCTGCCATGCGCTGGCACGTATCGATCTGCCGACGCCGGTTCCCGTTTCGATGCAGGTGTCGATCAATGGCAGCGTGCTGGTGTTCGCGCTCGGCTGCACCGCCGTCACTGCGCTGGTGTTTGGATTGCTGCCGGCGCTGCGTGTCTCGAACCGTGCACCAAACGCCAGCCAAGCCCTCGCCGGCCGCCAGATCGTCGGTGGCCGTTCGCGCCTTGGCGGCGCCCTGGTGGTCGCGCAAATTGCGCTGACCATGTTGCTGCTGGTCAGCGGCGGCCTGTTCCTGCGCGCGATGCAGCGTGGGGCGGCGATCGATTCCGGCTTCGATCCACAGCGGATAGTGACCGCCGATTTCAACCTCGATCCAAGCGGCTATGCGGAAACGAGGCAATTGCAATTGCAGAGCGACCTGCTCGATCGCGTGCGTGCGTTGCCCGGCGTGGAACATGCAGCACTCGCCGCACTGGTTCCGCTGGATGTCAGCCAGCACATGAGTTTCGGCAGCTTCCAGGTCGCCGGCATCCCCGAGGACACGCTGAGCCCTGACGCGAATCTGGTGTCGCCGGGCTTTTTCGAGATGCTTGGCATCACGTTGCGCGGGCGCGGCTTCGAAGCACGGGATGTGAAAGGCAGCGCGGAAGTCTGCGTCGTCAATGCGACGTTGGCGCGCCGGCTTGCGCCGGATGGCGACGTGCTCAACCGCAGTTTCAGTTTCGGTGCCGACAAGGACCTGCGCACCCTCACCGTGGTCGGCATCGCGCCAGACGGAAAATACGCCTCGCTCAATCAGGAAAGCGAACCCTTCCTGTTTCTGCCGCTGACGCAATGGCCGCATGCGCAAACTTCGTTGATCGCCAGAACCGCGCTGCCGGCCAACGCATTCGCCGGGCCCTTGCGTAGCGAACTGCACGCGCTTGATGCTTCATTGCCTGCCGGACAAGTTCATCCCTTGACCGACGTCATCGCACTGTCGCTGCTTCCGCAACGCATCGCCGGCATGACGTCACTGGCACTTGGTGCTATCGGTCTGCTGCTCGCCGGCATCGGCCTGTACGGCCTGATCGCCATGCACGTGGTGAGCCGCACCCGCGAATTCGGCGTGCGCCTCGCATTGGGTGCGAGCCCCCAACGCATCCTGTCCGAGGTGCTGCGTCGTGGCGCGCGGCTGTCGGCGACCGGGCTCGCCATCGGCACCGTGCTTTCGTTCGGCGCCACCCTCCTCGTGTCCAGCCTGTTGTTCGGCGCGAACGCCGGCGACGCAATCGCATTCATCGTCGCGGGCGCGCTGCTTGCCGCCATCGCTCTGCTAGCCAGCTGGCTGCCGGCACGGCGCGCGGCAACCGTCGACCCGATCGACGCGCTGCGCAATGAATGATCGCGACTCCCGAAACCAACCGATGCCGTCGATCGAACCCCGCGATCTCGAGAGATCCCGTTCCCTCGCTGCCGAGCGCGGCCGTGCGCGAAGCCATGTCAGCGGCGACGTCCTGCAACAAGTGTTGTTGCACGGCGGCCGTCTTGCCGCGATCGGTCCGGTGCTGGGTCTCGCGATCGCGTTGGCGCTGACTCACCTCATGCGCGCGCACTTGCCCGGCATCAGTGCAGCCGATCCGCTCACGCTCGGCCTCGTCTCGGCGGTCATCGCTGCCACCACACTGCTCGCCTGCTGGCTGCCCGCGCGACGCGCGGCTGGCGTCGACCCCACCGTTGCCCTACGCCACGAATGAAGGAACCCACGCCATGATTCGCGACCTTCGTTTCGCCCTGCGCGCGCTGCTGCATACGCCGGTGTTCACCCTGGTGTCGGTGCTGATGCTCGGTGTCGGCATTGGCCTCGCGATCTTCATGTTCGGCGCGATCAACGCATATGCGCTGAAGCCGTTGCCGTTTCCGCAGCCAGACGAACTCGTGCACGTCGAGTACACCGACAGCCGCGACACGGCGCGCAACCTGTCGCTGCCACTGGCCGACTGGCTCGATCTGCGCGAGCGCGAACACACGTTGCGTTCGCTCGCCGCGTACACGGTCGGCACGATGAATCTCGGCGGCATCGACGGCGCGCCGGAACGGTTGTCGGGCGCGTGGATCAGCGCCGACGCGTTCGGCACGCTGGGCGTGAAGCCGATGCTCGGGCGCGACCTCGCCCCATCCGATGTGCAGGCCGGCGCGGCACCGGTTGCACTGATCGGCGAGCGCGTGTGGCAACTGCGCTTCAATGCCGATCCGGCCGTGGTCGGCCGCAGCGTGCGCATCAACGGCAAGCCGACCACGATCGTCGGCGTGATGCCGGAGCGCTTTGCGTTCCCGATCGCCGAAGCGGTGTGGATGCCGTTGTCCGCCGACCGCGCGTTCGCGGCGTCCGACGCCGCGCCGCTGGTGAAGGCATTCGGTCGCCTGCGCGAGGGCAACTCGCTGGCGCAGGCGCAAGGCGAGTTCGATGGCCTGATCGGCGTGCTCACGCACGAACGCAATCAGCCGTTGCGCGGCGATCGCGCCAAGGTCGAGGCGTTCGCGGACGAGTTCATCCAGCCGCAGTTTCGCCAGGCCAACACGACGATGTTCGTCGCCGTGCTGCTGGTGCTGCTGATCGCCTGCGCGAACGTCGCCAGCCTCGTGCTGGCGCGCTTCGCCGCACGTACGCGCGAACTCGCGGTACGTTCCGCGCTCGGCGCGAGCCGGCGCCAGCTGGTCGTGCAGGTGTTGTCCGAAACGCTGCTGATCGCGTTGCTCGCGACCATGCTCGGCTGGGCCGGCGCCGATGCCGCCGCGCGCATGATGCACGCGACGATGCAGGCCACTCCGGCGGACCTGCCGTACTGGATCGACAATTCGACCGACCTGCGCGACGAGCTGTTCAGCGCCGGCATTGCGCTGCTGGCGACGCTCGCCGCCGGACTGGCGCCGGCCCTGCGCGCCGGCCGCATCGATCCGCAGGCGGCGCTGCGCCAAGGCGGCAGCATCGGCGAACGCGGTCGGCTCGGGCGTTTCCTCGTCGCCGGCGAAGTCGCGCTGTGCATGGTGCTGCTGGTCTGCGCGGGCGGCGCGATCCGCAGCGCGGTGCAAGCGCAGAAGGCGCCGCTCGGCATCGACAGCGATGGCGTTCTGACCGGGCGCATCGGGCTGTTCGAGTCGCGCTATCCCGATGCGGCGGCGCGCCTGCGCTTCGAGCAGGCACTGGCGCCGCGCTTGCGCGCGCTGCCCGGCGTTTCCGGCGTTGCATTCGCCAGCACCTTGCCGCTGATGGGCTACGAGCGGCAGGAATACGGCACGGCTGGCGAGGCTATCGACAAGGACACGCACCTGCCGCAGGCGTGGGCGTCGAGCGTGAACGCGGACTTCTTCAAGGTATTCGGCATCGCGCTGCGCGAAGGTCGCCTGTTCGACGCACGCGACAGCGCCGACAGCCCGCCGGTCGCGCTGGTCAGCGCCAGCCTCGCCGCCGCGGCATGGCCGGGCCAAAGCGCGATCGGCCAGCGTGTGCGCTTGTCGCCGAAGGACGGCGGCGATCCGTGGCTGGAAGTCGTCGGCGTGGTGGCCGACAGCGTGCAGGCCGATTACCTGCAGAACAGCGTGACCTCGGCCGCGCTGCGCGGCGACGGCAACGTGTTCCGGCCGATCGCGCAGAACCCGCCCGCGTTCGTCAGCTTCGCGCTGCGTGCCGACGGCGATGTCGGCGCGCTCGGCGAATCCGTGCGTCAGGCGATCAGCGCGGTCGACGCCGATCTGCCGGTGTACTGGCTGCGCCCGATGCGCGAATGGCAGGACCGCATATTGTGGGGCAGCGACATCCTCGCCCACCTGTTCGGCGCGTTCGCGCTGTTCGCGCTGCTGCTCGCGGTTGCCGGCATCTACGCCGTGCTCGCGTTCGACGTGACCCGACGCACACGCGAGATCGGCGTGCGCCGCGCACTCGGCGCCAGCGCGCGCGGCGTGCTGGCGATGGTGCTGCGCCGCGGCGCCGTGCAGGTGCTGGTCGGCGTCGCCATCGGTGCGCCATTGGCGATCCTGTTTTCGCGCGCACTCGCGAGCCTGCTGATGCCGGGCGCGCAGGACGATCCGCGCGTCTATCTCGGCGTCGTCGGCGTGCTGCTGCTCGCGGTCGTCATCGCCGCGGCGATCCCGGCGCGCCGTGCGCTGCGCGTCGATCCGATGGTGGCGTTGCGCGACAACTGATCTTCACGGAGCACGAAAATGAATATCTTCAACATGCTGCGCCACCACCTGCGTGCACCCGCATTCGCGCTGACCGTTTTCACCTTGGTCGCCGCGGTGACGGCGATCAACGTAACCGTGTTCAGTGCGCTCGACACCTTGCGCTGGAAAGCGCTGCCGTATGCGGCCGATGACAGTCTGGTCTCGCTGAAGCTGAAGCTGACGAAGATCGACAACGAGAGCAACCTGAGCGAACTGTGGCGCGCGGACCTGGCGCGCGACACGGCGACGTTCCGCGGCGTTGCCGGTTACGTCGACCAGAACCGCACGCGCAGCGACAGCAGCGGCCGGCCGTGGCGGATCGCACAGGTCACGCCGCAACTGGATGCGGTGCTCGGCGTCGCCCCGGCACTCGGCCGCGGCATCGAGGCCGACGACGTGCACGAGGGCGCCGATCGCGTGCTGGTGATCTCCGATTCGCTGTGGCGCCGGCGCTTCAATGCCGACCCGGACATCGTGGGCCGCAGCGTGCGTTTCGGCGAACGCAGCGACACGATCGTCGGCGTGATGCCGCGCGGCTTCGCGTTCCCGGACACGCAGACCGATGCGTGGCGGCCGTTCGTGCCGCCGGCGCAAAAGCCGGCCGTCGACGGCGTCGGCGAACTCGACGTCATCGCGCGGCTCGCCGATGGCGCCACGCCGGAACAGGCGCGGCTCGCGCTCGATCGTCTGTACGACGGCGGCAAAGGCCTCGGCGAGTTCGGCGCCATGTTTGTCAACCTGGGTCCGCTGGCGCAGGCGGAACCGTGGCGCGCGCATTTTTCCGCGCGCCACGGCGATGCGCTGGCGATGCTGCAGCTGGCTGCGCTGATCCTGTTGCTCGCGGTCGCGGCGAACCTCGTCAACCTGCAGCTCGACCGCCTGCTCGGCCGCAGCCGCGAGTTCGACATCCGCCGCGCGATCGGTGCCGGAGAACGAGCGATCGCCTTGCAGGCAATCGGCGATGTGCTGTTGCCCACCCTGGCCGGCATCTGCGCCGGACTCGCGCTGGCGCTTCCCGGCCTGCGCCTGCTCGCCGCGCGACGCCTGTTGCCCGAAGGCTTGCCGATCGCGACCGGCTTCGATGTCGCGATGCTCGTTCCCGCCGCCCTGATCGTTGCGGTCGTGCTCGCCACCGCGCTCGTCGCCGTGCGTATCACGCGCGGCCGCGCCGCGTTGTCCGCGCGCGGTGCGGCTGGCCTCGGCAAGCTGCGTCCGGCCTTGCTGGTTGGCCAGATCGTGCTGACCACGACCCTGCTCGGCAGCGCGATCCTGCTGTCGCGCAGCGCGGTCAACGTGCTCGACGTCGACCGCGGCTTCGACGACCACGGCGTGCTGATGGTCGGCATCGACTTCGCGCTCGCCTCGCCGGCGCGGCGCGAGCCGATGTACGACCCGCGCAACGACACCGCACTGAAATCCGCGGTGGCTGAACTGATGGCGCGCGCAAAGGCGCTGCCTGGCATGCGCCACGTGGCGACGACCAATATCGCACCGTTCAGCGGCGGCGATGCATTCAGCGTCCAGCACGTCCCGGGCCAGGACGAACCGCAACAACTGCGCGAACGCAGCGTCTCGCCGGATTACTTCGCTACGCTCGGCATTGCGCTGCGCAAGGGTCGCACGCTCGCGGAAACGGACGTGCGCGAAGATGGTGGCGTGGGCGGGTTCGTCGTCGATGAACACTACGTGCAACGCTACCTCGGCAAACGCGATCCGCTCGGCGCCAGCATCGGCATCGATGCCGGAACGGATGGCGGCAAGCGGACCATGGTCCCGATCGTCGGCGTCGTGCGCAGCGTGAAGAACCACGCGCTCGACGAGAAGGCCGACGCGCCGACGATCTACCGCGTCGCAAACTTCCCGTCGCCGATGTTCGTGCTGCTGGTGCGCGCGGATGTCGACGCGGCGACGCTGGTCGAGCCGATGCGCCGGCTGATCCAGCAGGCCGCCCCGGATGCCGCGATCGCGTTCAACCAACCGCTCGCGCAGCGCATCGCCACCAGCTTTGCCGCACGCCGCGGCCTGCTCGAAACCATTGGCGCGTTCGCCGCGATCACGCTCGCGCTTGCCGCGCTCGGACTCGCCGCGGTGCTCGGCTTCGCGATCGGCCGGCGCACCAACGAACTCGGCGTGCGCATGGCGCTCGGCGCGACCCCGGCGCGCATGCGCAACCTCGTCCTGCGCCAGGGCGGTGCACTGATCCTCGCCGGCGGCGTGCTCGGGCTCGCGCTCGGCATTCCGCTGGCGCGCCTGTTCGCCGACCGCCTCTACGGCGTCGCCTTCACCGACCCGGCGACCTGGACGATCGCGATGGTGATCGTCGCAGGCATGACGCTGCTCGCCTGCTGGCTACCCGCTCGACGCGCGGCGGCGACGGATCCGATCGAGGCGTTGCGGCATGAATGAAGCCAGCGCCAGCACATTCTTGCCCTTGCTCCCGGAGAACCCATGAACCTGTTCGATCTGCGCCATACCTTGCGCCGGCTGGCGCGCAGTCCCGGCTTCAGCGCAACTTCGATCCTGCTGCTCGGCCTCGCCTTCGGCGCGCTGGCCTGCGTGTTCAGCGTCGTCTACGGCTTGCTCTACAAGCCGCTGCCGTATCCGCACGCCGAACAGCTCGTGACGGTCGAATCGCGGATCCTCGGCATTCCGTTCGACGTCGGCCTGTCGCCGCCACTGCGCGAGGAGATCGCGCATTCGGCGCATGCCGTCGATGGCATCGCTGCATATCGGTCGGGCGAGATGGTCCTGCGCGACGATGACGGCCGCCGCGCCGGTTCGCTGAAAACCGCGCTGGTGGAACCGGGGGTGTTTGGTCTGCTCGGTGCGCAGCCGGCGCTCGGCCGGCTGTTCGCCGCCGAGGACGTCGGCGAGGGCGCGCCACGCGGCGTGGTGCTGTCGTGGGACGAATGGCAGACGCGCTACGCCGGCGCCGAGGATGCGATCGGTCGCACAGTGCGGCTGGAGGATCACGACTACCGCGTGATCGGCGTGCTGCCGAGGGGTTTCGTCTTTCCGGCCAGCACGACGCGGCTGTGGCTGCCGCTGTCGTTCAGCGCCGCGCAGCGCGCGCGCTCCTACGCCGGCAACTTCGACGGCACGCTGGCCATCGCGCGACTGCGCGCGGGCAGCACGATCGCCGCCGCTTCGGCTGAGGCGACCGGCATCGCCAGGGCGATGCCGGAACTCAAGGGCGCCTTCGGCGGAAGTTTCAAATTGCGCGTGGAGCCCCTGCGCACGCTGTGGATCGGCGAGCGCCGCGACGCCCTGCTGTTGATGCTGCTGGCGGTGGCGATGGTGTGGCTGGTGACAACCGCGAACGTCGCCAACCTGGTCCTGGCGCGGGCGCTGGAGCGCCGCCAGGAAACGGCGGTGACGGCCGCGCTTGGGGCGACGTCATGGCAGCGCGTGCGTGTCGCCGTCGCCGAAGCCGCCGCGCTGTGCGTCGCGGGCGTCGCGCTCGGCTGCGCGCTGCTGCCGGCCGGGCTCGCCCTGCTGCGCCATTTCGACATGCTGCCGACGGGCACGCCGCAGGCGATCGGCATCGACCCGCCGACGCTGGCACTGCTCGCGGTGCTGGCGCTCGCGCTGTGCGCGGTGCTGGCCGCGGTCGCGCTGTCGGTACAGCACGGCAACCTCAACGACATGATTCGCCACGGCGGTTCGCGACAGACCGCCGGCACTGCCGCACAGGCCGTGCGCAAGTCGCTGGTCATCGCCCAGGTCGCGCTGACCGTCGCGCTGCTGTTCGGCATCGGCGTACTGCTGCGCAGCTCGCAGAACCTGCTGACCGAGGACGTCGGCTTCCGGCGCGACCATCTGCTTTACGCCAGCCTCGCCGACCTCGTCCCGGCCGGCGCGACACCGGAGCTGCGTGCGGCGCGCCTGGCCGATTTCGTCGAGCGCGTGCGCGCGCTGCCCGGCGTCGCCGCCGCCGGGCTTGGCAGCATGGTGCCGTTCGGCGGCAGCATCGCCACGACCAACTACACGGCGCCTGGACAGGAAGACGCCAAGGACCAGCCGATCGGCTACGACCAGAGGGTCGATTCCGGCTATTTCGCTGCGCTCGGCATCCCGCTTCTGCGCGGACGCGGCTTCACAGCCGACGAGGTGCGCAGCAAGACAGCGGTCGCGATCGTCGACGAGATGTTCGTGAAGCGGCACTTCGGCGACGCCGATCCGCTCGGCGGGCACTTCAAGGTCGGCGTCGGACCGGACCAGCCCGACCGTGAGATCACAATCGTCGGCGTGGCGCCCACCATCAAGCTGCGTGCGCTCGACGAGATCACGGATCGCCCGTCGATCTACCAGCCCACGCCGGCGCCGCCGTATGCCGCATTGGCCGTGCGCACGAGCGTCGATCCGTCCGCGCTGGTCGAGCCGATCAAGGCCGTCGGCGCCAAGATCGCGCCGACGGAATCCATCGGCCCGATCGTCACGATCGACGAGCGCATCGCCGACACGCTGAAGGATCGCGAACGCCTGAACGGCCTGCTCGGTCTGCTCGGACTCACCGCGCTGCTGCTCGCCGGCGTCGGCCTGTATGCCGTGCTCGCCTACGCGGTGCGCCAGCGCGTTCCCGAATTCGGCGTGCGCATGGCGCTCGGCGCGCGCACCGGCGACGTGCTGCGTCAGGTGCTCGGCCAGGGCGTCATGCTGATCGGCGTCGGCCTCGCGCTCGGCGTGCCACTGGCGTGGGCGTTCGCGCGCCTGCTGTCCGCGCGGCTTTACCACGTCAGTGCGTTCGACCTGCCGACGCTCGGCGCGGTCGCTGCAACACTCCTCGCCATCGGATTCGTCGCCTGCTTGTGGCCGGCGCGCCACGCGGCGGCAGTCGACCCGGCCGTCGCGTTGCGCAACCAATGAAATCCCCATCCAAGGAATCCATTCCATGCCCCTGATCGAACTGCACAACGTCGAAAAATCCTTCCCGCTCGCCAACGGCCGCAGCTGGGTGCTACGCAACATCAACCTCGACATCGCCGAAGGCGAGTTCGTCAGCGTGATGGGGCCGTCGGGCGCCGGAAAGAGTTCGCTGCTGAACGTGCTCGGGCTGATGGACCACGACTGGCAGGGCGGCTATTCGCTCGACGGCGTCGCGGTCGACAAGCTCAATCCGAAGCAGCGCCAGAACCTGCAACGCGAGAAAATCGGTTTCATCTTCCAGCACTACCACCTGATCGATGATCTGAAGGTCTGGGAGAACCTCGACCTGCCGCTGCAGTACCGCGACGTGCCGGCGAAGGAGCGCGCGGCGCAGGTCGGCGACCTGCTCGACCGCTTCAACATCGTCGGCAAGAAAGACCTGTTCCCGAGCCAGCTCTCCGGCGGCCAGCAGCAGCTCGTCGCGGTCGCGCGCGCGGTCATCACCAAACCGCGTCTGTTGCTCGCCGACGAGCCGACCGGCGCGCTGCATTCAAGCCAGGCGCGCATCATCATGGACCTGCTGCACGAACTGAACCGCGGCGGCATGACGATCGTGCAGGTCACCCACAACGAGGACTATGCGAAGGAAGCGCAGCGCATCGTGCGATTGTTCGACGGCTGGATCGACAAGCCCAGCGTATAATCTGGCCAGACTGGCTAGATGAGGGTAGTGCCATGAACTGGCAACTCCAGGAAGCGAAGAACCGCTTGAGCGAGGTCGTGAAAGCGGCCAAGGCGAAGGGACCGCAGATCATCACGGTGCGTGGGAAGGAGGAAGTCGCCGTGGTGTCCATTGCGGAACTTCGGCGGCTGCGGAAGCAGGATATTCCGTTGGGAACATTCCTGCGCAAGACCGCCCCCAAGGTGGACCTGGTGATCGAGCGCTCACGGGAAACCGACCGCAAAGTCGACATCAAGTGATGCGCGGCTTCCTTCTCGACACCTGCGTCATCTCGGATGCCACACAAGTTCGGCCGTCGGCACGCGTCACGGCCTGGCTCGACTCGAAGTCTGCCGAGAGCCTCTTTCTCAGCGTGATTTCGATCGGCGAGATCGAACAAGGTATCGCGCACCTGGGCGTCGGCGCTCGCGCGCGAAAGCTGGCTGCATGGCTGAGCGATGCCATCCTTCCGCGGTTCGAATCGCGAATCCTCGGCGTGGATCAGGCGGTCGCCCTGCGCTGGGGACGGATGCGCGGCGTGGCCATGCGCGCAGGTCGCCCGCTCATGCTTGTCGACTCGCTGATTGCAGCGACCGCACTGGAGCACGAACTGACCGTCGTAACGCGAAATACCAAAGACTTCGCCGCGCTCGAAATTCCACTCGTCAACCCATGGCAATGAACACTCCAACCATCCTCATCGCCGACGACCAACGCGACATCCGCGAAGCCTTGCGCCTGTTGCTGAAGGCGGAAGGCATCGGCAGCGTCATCGTCGACGGCCCGGCCGCGGCGCTCGAAGCCGCGCGACGGCAACGCTTCGATGCCGCGCTGATCGACCTCAACTACACGCGCGACACCACTTCCGGCGCTGAAGGCCTCGAATTGCTGCGCGAACTGAAGAAGCTCGATGCGGAATTGCCGGTGGTCGTGATGACCGCGTGGGGCACGATCGACATCGCAGTCGAGGCGATGCGCTACGGCGCCGGCGATTTCATCGAAAAACCGTGGGACAACCAGCGCCTGATGAGCGTGGTCCGCACCCAGCTCGCGCTGGCGCGTTCGCGCGGCGAGACGGCCAAACTCAAACGCGAGAACGAGATCCTGCGTGCCGGCAGCGACGAGGATTTCATCGGCGAGTCGCCGGCGATGCGCAGCCTGCTCGCCCAGCTCGACCGCGTCGCGCCGACGGATGCGAACGTGCTGATCCTCGGCGAAAACGGCACTGGCAAGGGCGTTGTCGCACGACGCCTGCACGCGCATTCGGCGCGCGCGGACAAGTCGCTGGTCAAGGTCAACATGGGCGGCATTCCCGAATCGGTGTTCGAGGCGGAGATGTTCGGCCACGTCCGCGGCGCGTTCACGGATGCCAAGAGCGACCGCATCGGCCGCTTCGAACTGGCCGACGGCGGCACCCTGTTCCTCGACGAGATCGCCAATATCCCGCCGGCGCAGCAGCCCAAGCTCTTGCGCGTGCTCGAAGACGGCGAACTCGAACGCGTCGGTTCCTCGCGCACGCTGAAAGTCGACGTGCGCCTGATCTCGGCGACCAATGCCGATCTCGCCATCGAAGTCGCGCGCGGTGCATTCCGGCGCGACCTGCTGTTCCGCCTCAACACGGTCGAACTGCGCCTGCCGCCGCTGCGCGAACGCGGTTCGGACATCGGCCTGCTCGCGCAGGCGTTCCTCGCGCGCTTCGCCAAACGCTACCAGCGCGGCGAACTGGCATTCGCGCCATCGGCGCTGCGCGCGCTCGGTGCCTATGCATGGCCGGGCAATGTGCGCGAGCTGTCGCATGTGATCGAGCGCGCCGTGCTGATGCACGACGGCGACGTCGTCGACGAGGCTGCACTGAACCTGCGGCCCGAAGCGACGCACGCAATCTCCGGCGCCGCTTCGCTCGCAGCCAGCGAAGCGACCACGGTGGATGCGGCAGAAGAGCGGCTCGTGCGGCAGGCGCTGGAACAGACCGGCGGCAACATCCAGCGCGCGGCCACCCTGCTCGGCCTGAGCCGGCCATCGCTGTATCGACGCATGGAGAAATATGGCATCGAGTGAGCGCCGCTCGCGACTCGCGCCTGCACCGGACGCCGATGCGGCCGATGGCGAGGCGGCGAATCCGCGCGCGCGCGGTGCCAGGCCCGCGCTGAAAAGCGGCCGCGCGCACTGGAGCTACGAAACGCGCATTCTCGTTGGCGCATTGCTGACGACCGCGCCGGCACTGATTGCGCTGGGCGTCGCGCTCGCGTTCGCCGTGGACAACCGCGCGTGGGCAGTGACGATCTGGAGCGTCGTCGCGGTCGTCACGCTCGGCTTGGCGTTCGCGCTGCGGCGGCGCGCGGTGTATCCGCTGTATACCTTGTCGAATCTGCTCGAAGCACTGCGCGAAGGCGACTACAGCCTGCGCGGTTCGCGCGCGCGGCGCGGCGATGCGATCGGCGAGGTCGTGATCGAGATCAACACGCTGGCGCAGACCTTGCGCGACCAACGGCTCGCGTTCGAGGAAAAGAGCGCGCTGCTGTCAAAGGTCGTCGCCGCGCTCGACATCGCCGTGCTCAGCTTCGACGCGGAAGGATTTCTCAAACTCGCCAATCCGGCCGCCGAACGCCTGCTCGGCGCATCGTTCGCCGCGATGGACGGTCGCCCGGCGCAGGCGCTCGGCCTGACCCGCTTTCTCGACGGCAACATCAGCCGCGTGGTCGAACACGCATTTCCGGGCGGCAGCGGTCGCTGGGAAGTGCGCCACGCGCGCTTCCGCGAGGAAGGCCGTCCGCATGACTTGCTCGTCATCACCGACCTCAGCCGCACCTTGCGCGAGGAGGAGCGCCTCGCCTGGCAACGCCTGCTGCGCGTGCTCGGCCACGAACTCAACAACTCCCTGGCGCCGATCCGCTCGATGGCCGGCACGCTCGCGATGCTCGCCAGCCATCCGTCGCCGGCACATGACTGGCGCGAAGATCTGCAAAGCGGCCTGAGCGTGATCGGCGATCGCGCGGAAGCGCTGGCGCGCTTCATGGCGCGCTACACGCAGCTCGCGCGACTACCGCCGCCGACCGTGCGCGATGTCGACTTCAGCACGCTCGCACGGCGCGTGGCGCTGCTGGAGCAACGCATCGCGGTCGCGCTCGGCTCTGCACCCGACGTGCACCTGCGCATCGACGCGGACCAGATAGAGCAGGCGCTGATCAACCTGATCCGCAACGCTACCGACGCCGCGCTCGAAGGGGGCGGCCACGTGCAACTGGACTGGCGCATCGCCGACCGCACTCTGCTCGCCGAAATCGCCGACGATGGCCCAGGCCTGCCGCCAAGCGAAAACCTGTTCGTGCCGTTCTTCACGACCAAGCCGGGCGGCTCCGGCATCGGCCTCGTGCTCGCGCGCCAGATCGTCGAACAACATGGCGGCACGCTGACGCTGGAGAATCGCGTGGGTGCGCGCGGGTGCGTGGCCGCGCTGCGGTTGCCGATGGCGTGAGTTGAACGAAAGCGGAGGTTGCCTTCGAACCGAACTTTGCTTTCAGGCATCCGCGAACGCGAACGCGAGTACGTCGCGGATGTCGTCGGTTTCGGCGAGACACATCAGCAGGCGCTCAATGCCGAGTGCGACACCGGCGCAGTCCGGCAGCGCGTCGAGTACGGCGAGCAGGCGTTCATCGATCGGCATTTCACGCTGGCCGCGTGCACGACGACGCGCGTTGTCGCGCTCGAAGCGCGCGCGCTGCTCGGCCGCATCGTTGAGCTCGTGATAGCCGTTCGCCAGTTCGTATGGGCCGAGGTACAGCTCGAAACGTTCGGCCAGCGGCGGATCGCCGGCACGAAGGCGCGACAGCGCGGCCTGGGTCGCCGGGAAATCGAAGATCACGCTGATGCGCCCCTGCGGGAACGAGGGCTGCAAGCGATGCGTGATCAGCAGGTCGAGCCAGTCGTCGCGACCGAGATCGCCGCCGTCGATGCGCACATCGGCGAGTGGTGCGCGCAGTTGCGCGATCGTGGCAGTGAACGGATCGAGATCCAGTTCGGCGATGAACCAGTCGCGATAGCTGCGCTTCATCACATCGCCGCGACGATCGCACGAAGCCAACGCCGCCTGCACCAGCGCGACCGTCTCGTCGATGAGGCGATGATGGTCCCAGCCGACGCGATACCACTCCAGCATCGTGAATTCGGGATTGTGGCGCCGGCCGGCCTCGCCGTTGCGGAACACGCGACCGAGTTCGTAGCAATCGCCGAGGCCGGCCGCGAGCAGGCGCTTCATCGCGTGCTCGGGCGACGTGCGCAGCCAACGCTCGGGCGAACCGGCATTGGCATGACCGCTGAAGTGCGTGCTGAAACTGTCGATGTTCGGCTCGGTATTGCCGGCCTCGCTCAGGATCGGCGTTTCGACTTCGAGCACGTCACGTTCGACAAAAAAACGGCGGATCAGCGCAAACGCGGAAGCGCGCAGCCGCAACGCGCGACGCAATCGTTCGCTGCCCGCGGCGTCCGTGGTCACCTGATCCCCCATCGCCGGACTCCGAAAGAATTGCGTGCTGCGCATTGTCGCAGTTCCGATGCGAAGACAGTGCGGTTCGCCCGACGTGTTTCCCCGACGAACCACGCATCGCAGCCGATGCATTCTTGCAAAGCATCGCGCGCGCAAGGCAGCATCGTGCGATGGATACCTTGACGAACGAATGGTGGGCACACGGCAAGCAATACCTGCTGCCAGTGCTGCAGGTGCTGGCGATCGCGCTGGTGGCGATCCTGCTGCACGCGCTGGTGAGGCGCGTCCTGCGTCGCATCGGCGCGCGCTATCAGTTGCCCTCGCCTTTGGTCACCGGCACCACCCGCCTGACCACCTTCGTCATCTCCACCGCCGCCGCACTGCTGGTGCTCGACCGCCTCGGCGTGTCCGCCTCGGTGCTGTGGACCGCATTCACCGGCTTCGCCGCGGTCGGCGCGGTCGCGTTCTTCGCCGCGTGGAGCGTGCTGTCGAACATCTTCTGCGCGCTGCTGATCTTCATCACGCGCCCATTCCGCCTGCTCGACGAAATCGAGCTGGTCGAGAACGGCGAAAAACCCGGTTTCCGCGGCCGCGTGATCGCGATCAACCTGATCTACACCACGCTGCAGGAACACGCGGGCGCCGGGAATGAGGCGCTCCTGCAGGTACCGAACAGCCTGTTCTTCCAGCGCATCACCCGGCGCTGGCACTCGCGAACGGCGATCGGCGCGCACCGGGAGGGGAGCGCGTCGACCGGGGCGCACGACACCTGACGTGTCTGCGCGCCCGCTGCCACGCATGGCACGGATGGTGCCCGCGCGGAACGCGGCGAGGGACGTGAAACACTCATGTCGCCAGCTTGGCGGCGACTGCCGGCCAATCCTTGGCGGCGACATGACGCGGAACGCAATCGCACGACACGCAATACACTGACGCCCGGGCTGGCGGAGCGACGCATGCGCAATATCGATTTCAGTTCGTGGCAAGGGTTGCTGTCGACCCTGCTTGGCCTCGCCATCATCACCCTGATCGGTGTCGGCATCCGCCTGCTCGCGATGCAAACAATCCAGCAGCGGCGCGAGCGCGAAAACCGTCAGATCAACGAACGCCTGCGCACCTTGATCGCGGCGTACAAGACGCTCGGCGGTTCATTCACCGGCGATCTCGCAGTGGATCCGACCCATCTGCGCGAGCTGCGCCGCCGTGCCGCCAGCGATGCGATCGACGCGGCCGCGGCGGCGGAAGCCCTGGCGCGCGGAAGCGATCGCGCGCGACGCATGCGCGATGCGGTCGAAGCCGCGCTGTCGGACATCATCCTGCTCGGCACCGAGGACCAGGTGCGGCTCGCCGCGATTGCAGCGAGCGCACTGGTCGAAGGCCGTCCAGTCCATACTCACGAACTGGTCGTCTCGCTGCGCGACTTCGTGCGCAAGGCGCTCGATCTCGACGCGGTTCCGGCTTCACTCGCATTGCCGAGGCAAGGCCCGACCCGACCCGGCTCGTCCGGTGGCGGAAGTCGCGGCAAGGACGATGCGAAAGGCAGCAGCAAAGGCGGCGGCGGAATGGGTGGCATGGGCGCCGGCATGGGCATGGGCGCCGGCGCGGGCCTTGGCCTCGGTGGACATCTTTCGGGCGACGACGATCACGCGCATCCGTAAGCTCATCCCCCTGTATGGACGACCGGAGCCTCGATTCCATCCAAGCGGCGGTCCAGGGGAAGTGGTCGCCGCGGAAGTGGTCGAAGCCGATCACTTCCGTCACCCCCTTTCGGAGCACGAGGAAGTGGTCCGCGTCACGATCGAGGTACGGGCGGCGCCGAACGACGCGTGGTTCACCGTCCTGCCCGATCGCCGCAGTCGCCGATCATGAGCGTCGCACCGCGCGCACCTTGCCGCTGTTGCCGCCGCCGCAATAGAACCGCTCGCCACCGTCGGATTCGAGGCCTGACACGAATACGCCCTGCGGCATCGCCAGCGTATCGAGCACGGCGCCGGTGTCGGGGTCGATGTGACGCAGTTCGCTCTCGTCGTTTTCCCAGGTGGCGTGCCATAGCTCGCCGTCGACCCAGGTGACCCCGGTGACGAAGCGGTTGGATTCGATCGTGCGCAAGATTGCACCGGTATCGGGATCGATCTGGTGGATCTTGCGCTCACGATACTCGCCGACCCAGAGCGTGCCCTCGGCCCAGGCGAGGCCGGAATCGCCACCGTCACCGGGGGCCGGGATCGTCGCCACCACCTTGCCGTTGCGAGGGTCGATCTTATGGATGCGATCCTCGGCGATCTGGAACAGATGGCGCCCGTCGAACGCGGTGCCGGCGTGCGCGCCAACGTCGAGCGAGCGCTGGATTTCCCCGTTGGCCGGATCGACGGCCTTGAGCGAATCGCCCGTGGCCATCCAGACGCGATCACCATCGAAGCTGACGCCGTGGACGGCGTCGACGCCCGCATAGGGGCCGTATTCGCGGATGATTTCGGCGGCGCGTTTCATGGGCATCTCCTCGTTTTTTTCTCCCCGATGGGAGTCTGCCGCGAACCTTAGTCGCCCGGCAGCGGCAGCGTGAGTAACAAGAACGTCGGGAATCCGGGCAGCGGCGGCATCATCCAGCGCTGCGCGCGGCCACGGCCGACGGCTTGCACGCGGTCCGCATGCGCCAATGCGTCGAGCGCGCGCTGCACGCTGCGCGCACTGCGGCCGAGCGCGAGCGCCAGCGCCGAACTCGACCAGGCCTCACCGTCGGCAAGCAGTGCCAGCACGTCCGCATGCATGCCTTCAAGCGGCGGTGCGAGCACGACGACGGCGCGCGCATCGCATGCTGAAAGGGAGAATCCGGACTTCGTCGCGCGGATGTCCGCCAGTCCGCGCAGCGCTGAACGCAGGCGGCCAATCTCGACGCGCAAACGCGCACGATGCGATTCGTCGCCGTGCATCGTGCGGAACACGCGCCCGATCAGCACGTCGCGCGAGACGTCGCCGGGCCACGCTTCGGCAAGCATGCGTGCAAGCGCAAACAGAACCGGACGCCGCGCGAGGGGGACAACCACGGGTGCCGCACGCACGAGGTTGCGGCAGGCGTCGATGACGAGTGCCGGCGACGTCAGCAGCAACTCGACCTGTTCAAGTCGCAACGGAGTCTCAACGCTGTTCGCGATACGCCGCGCGACCGGCGCGTCCAATGCCTGCGCCGCGGCGTCGACCTCCGCCATCAGCGACGGAACGCCGGCATCGCGCGCGGCGCGACGCGCACGCACAAGCGCATCGCGCGCCGGCCGCGCGCGCAGGCGACGCATCGCAAGGCCGGCGACGACGAGCTCGTGTGCGGCACGCAAGGCCGGCGGCAACGGCGCGGGATCAAGCGTATCCAGCTTGCGCTCCGCCTCGTCGAGGCGACCGATCAGCACCAGGCGACGGATGTCGAGATGGCGCGCATGCGCGGCGTTCGCGCGATCGCCACGCTCTTCGAGCGTCGCGCGCGCGCTATCGAGCGCCTTCGCATTCCAGTCCAGTTCGCGTGCGGCCAGCGCGACTTCGGCTTCGGCGACGACGCAACGCGCTCGCGCGACCGATGCGCGCGGGCCGAACGCGCGCGCCGCGCGGCGCAGCAACGCCTTCGCACGCACGAGATCGCCGAGCTGCGCCATCGCGATGCCGCGCATCGCCAGCGCGGGCGCGTCTTCGCGCAACGCGACGCGCTTCAGCGCACCGAGCGGATCGCCAACCGCGAGCGCACGCGCGGCGGCAGTGATCAGCGAATCCATCGAAATCCCGACACGGTTGTCACTCACGCCCTCCGGCACGTCGCGCTCAATCTACCTCACCGCCGGTGCGACGCACGCTTGCCGGCATCACGCAAAGGAGAACGCAGCATGAGCGCCAACACACACCGGATCACAACACGCGACGAATGGCTGGCCGCGCGACTTGAATTGTTGCAGGCGGAAAAGGAACTCACCCATCGCAGCGATGCCGTGGCGCGGCAACGGCAGGCGCTGCCCTGGGTCCGCGTCGACAAGGACTACCGCTTCGATACCGACGAAGGACGCGTCCCGCTGGCGGATCTATTCCGCGGCCGCTCGCAACTGCTCGTCTACCACTTCATGTTCGGGCCGGACTACACCGCCGGGTGCCCCTCCTGCTCGGCCATCGCGGACGGTTTCGACGGCTTTGCCACGCATCTGGCGAATCACGACGTCATGCTGGCGGCGGCGTCGCGTGCTCCGCTCGCGAAACTGCAAGCCTACAAGCGACGCATGGGTTGGCGGTTTCCGTGGGCCTCGTCGGCCGGCGGCGACTTCAACTTCGACTTCAATGTCTCGTTCACGCAAGCCCAGCAGCGCCAGGGGTCGGTCGAATACAACTACGAACATACCGGGCACGCGATGGAAGCGAGCGCGATACCGGACCCCGTCATCCAGTTTGCGGCCGCCTGCGGAACCGATGCGCCCGCCTACCTGCGCGACCTGCCCGGCATGAGCGCGTTCGTGCACGAGGACGGCGCGATCTACCACACCTATTCAACGTATGCGCGTGGACTCGATGGCCTGTGGGGCATGTACCAGTGGCTCGACCGCGCGCCGAAGGGACGCAACGAAAGCGGCATCTGGTGGCGGCGGCATGATGAGTATGACGCGGTGACACCCGAAGCTGCAGCCTGCTGCGGCTGAGCACGCTCGACACGGAAACCCCGATGTATCCCACCTCCGCGCATCGGCATCGTTGCGGGCGATATCCCGCATCGGTGCTGTCCGGCAGCATCGCCGCGCTGTCGATCGTTGGCCTCGTCGCCACGATCGCCGGCAGCCTCTCGATGAGCGCGATGGGTGCGGAGCCGATGCCGGGCGGCTGGATGTTGTCGAATGCATGGATACGCCAGTACGGGCGGACGCCAGCGGCCTTCGCGCTCATATTCCTGGGGCACTGGCTCGCGATGACGACGGCGATGATGCTGCCGTCATTCGCACCGACGCTGCAGCGTTGCCATGACATGCTGACGGACACCGGTGTCACACGGCCCGGATTGCCGACCCTGCGCATCGCGCTCGGCTGGTTCGCCGCATGGATGGCGGCCGGCATGTTGGTGTTCGGATCCGGCATCGTGCTGACGGGCACCGCCCTGCGCGATCCCGCTCTCGCACGCTGGTTCCCATTTGGTGTCGCAGCCATCGTGCTCGCCGCCGGAGTGCTGCAATCGAGCGCGTGGAAATCGCGCCATCTTGCCGGCTGTCGCGATGCGTCGCCGCGCGATCGAACCCTGGTGGCGGCATGCCCGTGGCGGCACGGCCTGCATCTGGGTCGCCACTGCGTCTGCGCCTGCTCGGGGTGGATGGCGACCCTGCTCGTCACCGATGCGATGGACCTGCGCGCGATGGCGCTGGTTGCGTTCGCGATTGCCGTCGAGCGGCTGGCCATCGAAGCCAAGCCCGTCGCCGAGAAGACGGGCGCGGCGCTGGTTGGCGTCGGGTTCGCCTTGTTCGTGGAGGCCGTCGCGGCGCAGTAAGGGGTCGCGCGCAGAAGGTGTCGTTCGAACGCCAAGCCATCTGGAGGCTCTCTGCTTTCTGCTCGCCCTTCAAGGGAGGGAGCTTCGTTGCGCGCCCGCCTTGAACAATTGCCCCGCCGCCCGCAAACCGTCAGCTCGACGGGACGAACCATCCGTTCCCGCGCCGCGCGCCGCGCCGATCGCTGGAATATCGATAGGCATAGTCGATGGATACCATTCCATCAATCAATTTCACCAAGCCATGCCGACGTCCTACCATACGCAGGCTGATTCACACACCACTCCCCACCAAGAGGATGCATCGATGTCTCTGATCAACACCACCATCAAACCGTTCAAGGCGCAGGCTTTCCACAACGGCAAGTTCGTCGAAGTCAGCGACGCGAGCATGAAGGGCAAGTGGTCGGTCGTCATCTTCATGCCGGCTGCGTTCACCTTCAATTGCCCGACCGAAGTGGAAGACGCGGCCGAGCATTACGCCGAGTTCCAGAAGGCCGGCGCGGAGGTCTACATCGTCACCACCGACACGCAGTTCTCGCACAAGGTCTGGCACGAGACCTCGCCGGCGGTCGGCAAGGCGCAGTTCCCGCTGGTCGGCGATCCGACCCACCAGCTGACGCGCGCGTTCGACGTGCATATCGACGAGGAGGGCCTTGCGCTGCGCGGCACCTTCATCATCAATCCGGAAGGCGTCATCAAGACGCTGGAAATCCACGACAACGCCATCGCGCGTGACGTGACCGAGACGCTGCGCAAGCTCAAGGCCGCGCAGTACGTCGCCGCGCATCCGGGCGAGGTGTGCCCGGCGAAGTGGAAGGAAGGCAACAAGACGATCGCGCCGTCGCTCGACCTGGTCGGCAAGATCTGAAGACGTTTCCTGTCGCACTCGCCTTCCTGCAGGGAAGGCGGGGGCGGCAGACCGGAATCCGCCACGGCGGCTTGCGGTCTGCTTCCCACTCCAATGCCCCCGCTCTCCTGCGGATGGCGACCCTTTCTCCAAATCAAGGAGTAACGCCCATGTTGGACGAAGCCCTCACCACCCAGCTCAAAACCTATCTCGAGCGCGTGACTCAGCCGATCCAACTGGTCGCAGCGCTCGACGACAGCGACGCCGCGCGCGAGATGCGCGAGCTGCTGCAGGAAATCGAAGCGCTGTCGGACAAGATCAGCGTGATCGAAGACGCCAGCGAAAAGGTGCGCCGCCCTTCGTTCGCGATCGCTCGTGCGGACGGCAGCGTGCACCTGCGCTTCGCCGGGATCCCGCTCGGCCACGAGTTCACTTCGCTGGTGCTCGCGCTGCTGCAGGTCGGCGGTCATCCTTCGAAGGAAGCGACCGAGTTGCTGGAGCAGGTGCGCGAGCTGGACGGCGACTACCTGTTCGAAACCTATTTCTCGCTGTCGTGCCAGAACTGCCCGGACGTGGTGCAGGCGCTCAACCTGATGGCGGTTCTCAACCCGCGCATCCGGCACGTGGCGATCGACGGCTCGGTGTTCCAGGACGAGGTCGAACAGCGCCAGGTAATGTCGGTGCCGACCGTCTACCTCAACGGCGAAACGTTCGGCCAGGGCCGCATGGGCCTTGCCGAGATCGTCGCCAAGCTCGACACCGGCGCAGCCGCACGCGAAGCGGCGAAGATCAACGACAAGCCCGCGTTCGACGTGCTCGTCGTCGGCGGCGGACCGGCCGGCGCCGCCGCGGCGATCTATGCCGCGCGCAAGGGCATCGTCACCGGCATCGCCGCCGAGCGTTTCGGTGGCCAGGTGCTCGACACGATGGCGATCGAGAACTTCATCTCGGTATCGCACACCGAAGGACCCAAGTTCGCTGTCGCACTGGAGCAGCACGTGCGCGAGTACGACGTCGACATCATGAACCTGCAACGCGCCGAGCAATTGATCCCGGGGGAGGACTTCATCGAGGTCAAGCTGGCAGGCGGCGCGTCGCTGAAATCGAAGACGGTGATCCTTTCGACCGGCGCACGCTGGCGCCAGATGAACGTGCCCGGCGAGAACGAATACCGCAACAAGGGCGTGGCGTACTGCCCGCACTGCGACGGCCCGCTGTTCAAGGGCAAGCGCGTGGCAGTGATCGGCGGCGGCAATTCCGGCGTGGAGGCAGCAATCGACCTCGCCGGCATCGTCAGCCATGTCACCCTGATCGAGTTCGATGGCCAGCTGCGCGCGGACGACGTGCTGCAACGCAAGTTGCGCAGCCTGTCCAACGTGCGCGTCATCGTCTCGGCGCAAACCACCGAAGTGACTGGCGACGGCCAGAAGGTCAACGGACTGCTCTACAAGGACCGCCACGGCGGCGAGACACACCGCATCGACCTCGAAGGTATCTTCGTGCAGATCGGCCTGCTGCCGAACACCGAATGGTTGAAGGGCACGGTCAAGCTCAGCAACCGCGGCGAGATCGAAGTGGACGCGCGCGGCGAAACCTCGGTGGCCGGCGTGTTCGCCGCGGGCGACTGCACCACGGTGCCGTACAAGCAGATCGTCATCGCGTTGGGCGACGGTTCCAAGGCCGCCCTCAGCGCGTTCGACCATCTGATCCGCTCGTCTGCGCCGGAAGCCAAGGAAGCCCAAGCCGCCTGAACGACTTGCTCCGATCGTCGCACCGGACTCCCCTCCCGTTCGGCGCGATGATCCGAAGGAACCGGTGCGTCCCCTGCGCATCGGTTCCTTCATTTTTTTGGAGCTCGCGCCAAATCGTCGGCCATGGCAGCTCCGGGAGCGGCTTCAACCGTGATGAATTTTCATCGGGCAGTGGACACCATCGCTCCGAAGAATACGGCGTCGAAGGATCAGCGCCGGGTGTCTGCGCTCTTCTCGCGCAGCGCCCTGAACTCCGAGCCGTTCTTCCACTCCGGCCAGCGCGAGGAATTGGCGAGGTCGCGGCCGATGTCGTACATCAGTCCGATGTCCTGCACCGCGCCGTCGAGATTCCAGTCAGAACCGTAGGCATCGCAAGGCTGGTGATAGCAGTGGCCGGTGTAGTCGTCCACCCACTTCTGCCCCGCCGCGAGTCCGCCATCGACGAGATCGGAGGCACCGGCAATGCCCATCATCAGCAGCACCGGCACGCCGTGCCGCGCGAACGAGAAATGATCCGCGCGATAGAACAGACCGCGCTCGGGCATGCTTTCCGGTGTCACCACGCGTCCCTGCGCTTTTGCGACTTCCGCCAGATCATCCTCAAGGCTGTCCTGCCCCGCACCAACCAGGATCACGTTGCGCGCCTTGCCGGCGGTTTGCAGGATATCGATGGTCAGGTTGGCGACAGTCTTGTCCATCGGATAAACCGGATCGGCCGTATAGGCTTCCGATCCGAGCAGGCCGCGCTCTTCGGCCGTCCAGAACCCGAACACGACGCTGCGCTGCGGCGCCGGCTGCATCTTGAATTGCCGTGCGATCTCCAAAAGTCCGGCCACGCCGAGAGCATCGTCGTTGGCACCGGCGCGGAACACCTTGCCGTTCGCGTCGGCCGGGCCCTTGCCGTAGGCGTCCCAGTGCGCGCCGTAGAACACGACTTCGTCCGGACGCTCGCTGCCGGGAATCTTCGCCAGCACGTTGTGGCTTTGCACGACCTCGTGCATGACCGGGATATCAGCCGAGAAGCTGGCGTTCTTCATGGTCAGAGGACGGAAATCCGCGCGTCGCGCCGACGTGCGCAGCGCGACCAGATCCTGCCCCGCATCGGCGAACAGCCTGGTCGCCGCATCACCCGCGATCCAGCCCTGCAAGGCCAGACTGGTGAGCTTGTCCGGCGCGCGCACGATGTCGTAGTTCTCACCCTGCGGACTGGCGACGACATTCCAGCCGTAACCGGCACCGGGCGTGTCGTGCACGATCAGCGCGCCGATCGCGCCGCGACGTGACGCTTCCTCGTACTTGTAGGTCCAGCGGCCGTAGTAGGTCATCGTCTTGCCGCCGAAGCGGCCGGCAACGGGTTCGTCCTTCGCCGCCTCGAAATCCGGATCGTTGACCAGGAACACGGCGACCTTGCCGTTCAGATCGACGCCCTTGTAGTCGTCCCACTTCCGTTCCGGCGCGCTGACACCATAGCCGACGAAGACCAGAGGCGCCTTGTCGATCAGCGCGCGGGCATCCGGGCGGATCGTCGACAGATACACCTGCTTGCCGCGCTCCCACGACTGCTTCACGCCGCCGATGGTTACGCCCAGAGTCTTCGGCTCGCCGAGCTTGGTATGCAGCAACGGCGCGGCCTGCACCCAGCTGCCGTCCTTGCCGCCCGGCTCCAGCCCGATCGCCTGCAACTGGCCGATCAGGTAACCGATCGTGCGCTGCTCGCCGACCGTGCCCGGCGCACGGCCTTCGAAGAAATCCGAAGACAGAACCTTCACCGCGTCGATCACGCGCCCGGTGCCGGAATCCTCTGCGGCAGGCAGCAGGCCGGGTGAGACGAGCAGCAAGGTCATGAGCAGGCGTTTCATCGAATGTGCCTTTGTTCGAGTGTGGGAAAGGTCGATCGAATGTGATTTCCGACAAGGAGGCAATGACCAACGAACCTGCGCAGGAGCTTCCGTCCTTGTCCTGTACAGCCGTGCCAGCCATGCGCGCGAAGCGTGGCGCCGCACAGGGCAACTAGCCCTGCTCCGACAAGAATGCCAGCAGCCGCGTTTCATCCCACACCTCGACACCAAGCTCGGTTGCCTTGTCGAGCTTGGAACCGGCCGCTTCACCGGCAACCACGAACGAGGTCTTCTTCGACACGCTGCCAGAGACTTTCGCGCCAAGCGCTTCGAGCTTCGCCTTCGCTTCGTCGCGAGTGAGCGCGGACAGCGTGCCGGTCAACACGACGGTCTGGCCTTCGAGTGGCAATGCGGCGGCGCCCTCTGGCGCGTCACCGAGTGCGGCATGCAGATCGGCGAGGCTCGCGAAACAGCGTTGCAGCAAGTGGCGATGCGCGTCGTCTTCGCGCCAGACGACAAACGCGGCTGCGGTGTCGGCTGGAAGGCCGGCGCTGACGAGGTGGTGTTCCGGCGCGTCGAGCATCGCTTCGACTGTGGGGAAATAGGTCGCGAGTTGCGTGGCGCGTTTCGCCGTCAGTTTCGGTACGGCTAAGTTGGCGAGCACGGTCGCCGGGTCGAGCACCGCGCGCAGCTTCGGCGATGGCGGGTGTTCGTCGCCGGGTGTGACACCGCGCGCGAGCAGCTCGTCGATCACGCGCTGGTTGCCGTCCTGGTCGAGGAAATGGCCGATTGCGCGCGCGACCTCGCCGCCGATGTCGGGCACCAAGGTCAACAACGGCCACGGCAAATGACGGATGCGCGCGAGGCTGCCGAACCAGATCGCCAGCGCTTTGGCGGTGCTTTCGCCGACGTGTTCGATGCCGAGTGAATAGAGGAATCGCTCCAGCGTCGTGCGTTTGCTGTGCCCGATCGCCTCGATCAGGTTCTCGGCCCACTTGGTCGCGACCTTGCCGGCTTTCACGGTTTCAGGCGTCGTGCCGTCGCGTTCGTCGGCGCGACGTTTCATTTCGAGCAGGTCGTCGAGGGTCAACTTGTACAGGTCGGCGACCGACACGACGTAGCCGAGGTCGCTCAAGTCCTCGATGTAGCGTTCGCCCAGGCCGTCGATGTCCATCGCGCGGCGCGAGGCGAAGTGGAAGATCGCCTGCACGCGTTGCGCGGCGCAGGTCAGTTCGCCGCTGCATCGCGCCACGACCTCGCCTTCCTCGCGCACGATGTCCGAACCGCAGATCGGGCAATGCGCTGGCATCCGCCACGGTTGCGTGTTCGGTGGGCGCAGTTCGGGCACGACCTTCACGACCTCCGGGATCACGTCGCCGGCGCGGCGCACGATCACGGTGTCGCCGACCCGCACGTCGAGGCGCGCGACCTGGTCGGCGTTGTGCAGGGTCGCGTTGGTCACGGTGACGCCGCCGACGAAGACTGGCACGAGTCGCACGGTCGGCGTCGCCGCGCCGGTGCGGCCGATGTTGACGTCGATCGCCTCGATGGTGGTTTGCTGTTCCTGCGCCGGGAACTTGTGCGCGATCGCCCAGCGCGGGGTGCGGCCGACGAAGCCGAGTTCGCGCTGACCGGCGAGGTCGTCGAGTTTGTAGACGACGCCGTCGATGTCGAACGGCAATGCGTCACGTTCAGCGCCGATCTTCGCGTAGTAGGAGAGACAGCCCACCGCACCGTGCGCGGTGTCGACCAATTGGCTGACCGGGAATCCCCATGCATGCAGTTGCTTCAGCGTGGCCGAATGCGTCGGCGGCAATGCATCGCCGCCTTCGACCACGCCGAGCGCGTAGGCATAGAACGACAACGGCCGCTGCGCGGTGATGCGCGGATCAAGCTGGCGCAGGCTGCCGGCGGCGGCGTTGCGCGGATTGACCAGCGGCTTGATCTTGCCTTCCGAGGCGCGCGCTTTTTCGTTGTAGCGCTCGAAACCGGCTCGCGGCATGTAGACCTCGCCACGCACTTCCAGCACGTCAGGCCAGCCGCTGCCGCGCAACTTCAATGGGATGGATTTGATCGTGCGCAGGTTCGCGGTCACGTCTTCGCCGCGCTCTCCGTCGCCGCGCGTCGCGCCGCGCACGAACACGCCCTGCTCGTAGCGCAGGCTGATCGCGAGACCATCGAATTTCGGCTCGACCGAAAACAGCGGTTCGTCGATTTCCAATCGCTCGCGGATGCGGCGCACGAAGTCTTCGACTTCCGCCTCGCTGAATGCGTTGGCGAGCGACAGCATGCGCACCTCGTGCTGCACGCTCGCGAACGCATTGGAGGGCGCAGCGCCGACGCGCTGCGTCGGCGAGTCGGGCGTGGCGAGTTCCGGGTGCGCGGTTTCCAGTTCGATCAGCTCGCGCATCAGCTTGTCGTACTCGGCATCCGGCATGTCCGGTTCGTCGAGCACGTGGTAGCGATGATTAGCATCGTCGATGCGGGCGCGCAATTCGGCGGCGCGGATGGTTGGTTGCATGGCGGCGGCGTTCGATCGGGATCGTTGCCGTCCAGTTTAGCGGCTTGCCGCAGGGCGGCGTGACGCGCAGCGCGTGGCGTGTTCAAACTTGCGCCACCGATCCGCACCACTCAAGGACACGACGATGGCGAAGAAGACTTGGGCACCCTTTCCGCATCCCGACAAGGCCTACGACTACGCCGGCGACAAGCTGGCGAAGGCGTGGGCGACACTGCACGCGGGCGACCAGGAACCGTTCCCGGACGAAAAGCGCGTCGTGACGTTGCTCAAGGAAAATCCCGGACTCGGCAAGGACGCGAAGGCGATTGCCGTGGCGTTGCAGGATGCCTGGCGTGCATTCCATCGCGGCGACTTCCAACAGGCCTACGAAGAAGGCGTCGCGCTGAAGGCGCTCGGCGCTTCAGTCGCGATCAAGGCCGGTGGCATCCATGCGACCTATCTGATCGAGGACGCGAAGGCGAAGACCGCGCGCTACGAAGAACTGATCGATCTCGCCGATGCCGCGCTGGCTGCATTGCCGGACGAGGCGAACAGCCATTACCGCCACGCGTTCGCGATCGGCCGCCTGAGCCAGACGATCTCGATCACCAAGGCGCTGGCGCAGGGCCTTGCCGGCAAGGTGCGCGCGTCGCTCGATGCGACCCTGGAACTCGCGCCGAAACATGCCGAGGCGCAGACCGCGCTCGGCCTGTACCACGCCGAGATCGTCGGCAAGGTCGGCGGCATGCTGGCCAAGCTGACCTACGGCGCCAATGCGGCCGATGCCGAAAAACACCTCAAGCAGGCGCTGAAACTCACGCCGGCATCGCCGATCGCCTGGGTCGAATACGGCAATGGCCTGATGCTGATCCACGGCGACAAGCGTGAAGACGACATCGCCGAGGCGTGGGACAAGGCCGCAAAGCTCAAGCCGCATGATGCAATGGAGGCACTCGATGCAGGCTGGGCCGCGGAGCAGCTCGAATAGAGCGCCTTTTCGATCTGCCACGCACGGCGCCTGCGAACGCATCCAGCGCGTGGCCGCTTGCAGCGAGTCCTCCCTGCTCCGACGTGCGGGGACATGGAAGTGAAGCGTTGTACTCCGTCATCCCGGCCCTCTCCCGCAAGCGAGAGAGGGAATGGCAGCGCGATCTTTACATCTCGCAGATATCCACCCGATTGGCGAACCGTCTACCATCGCCGATCGGTCCGAAGCGGGAATTCTCGCTCCGGCGCAAGGATGAACCGCAGCATCGGTGCGGAGTGCCCGATGCAAGGTAGCGTGATGCATCGCTGCCACTCAAGCCGTGCCCGCCCAAGCGGGCGCAACTGGTTGAGCCGGGTTGAGCGTCGAGTCGCCGGAGGCGACGAGTGAGCGCGCCAGGATGCCCGGCTCTGCGAACCGCACACTGGGGAATCCGAAGAATGCGCAAGAGTTTGCTCGCCGCGGCGATCGCGATGGCCGCCGCCAACACCGCCGTGGCCGATGAATGGTTCGTCGACGCCCACTACCCCGACCAGGCCGCGCTGATCCGCGCCGCCGCGTTGTTCCAGCACGTGATCGTCGATGCCAAGACGCAGACCTTGCGCGTGGATACCGACGACGACGGCATCGCGGCGCTCGAAGATGCCGGCCTCACGGTCACGATCAACGAAGCCGACACCGCGCGCCTGCGCAGCTTCGAGGCGACCTTGCAGGAGGCGATCCAGTCGCGTCGCGCGTATGTCACCGATGGCGGCTACGACAGCATCCCCGGCTACACCTGCTACCGCACGGTCGAAGGCACGTATCAGACGATGGACGATCTCGTCGCCGCGTACCCGAACCTCAGCGCGATCGACGTCATCGGACCGACTTGGCAGAAGATGCAGAACGCTGCCACCGGCTATGACATGCGCGCGTTCCGCGTGACCAACATGTCCACGATCGCCGCCGACCCGGACCGTCCGAAGATGGTCGTGTTCGGCTCGATCCATGCGCGCGAATACACGCCGGCCGAACTGCTGACGCGCATGGCCGAATGGCTGGTCAATGGCTACGGCACCGATGTACAGGCGACATGGCTGGTCGACCACGTCGATTTCCGCTTCGTGCTGCAGGCGAATCCGGATGGGCGCAAGAAGGCCGAAAGCGGCATCTCGTGGCGCAAGAATACCGACACGACCAACGGCGCGTGCGGCGGGACACCGAACGGAAATTCGCAACCCGGCATCGACCTGAATCGCAATTTTCCATTCCACTGGAACACGACCGGCGGCCAAGGCTCCAGCGGCACGAAATGCAACCTGACCTATCGCGGCCCGACTGCCGCATCGGAAACGGAAACCCAGAACCTCGTCGGCTACGTCGCCGGCACACTCAACAACGGCGTCTACGGCGGCGGCGTGTTTCCGGATCGTCGCCCGGACGACGTCAGCGTTGCCTCGCCGGACGACTACGCCGGCGTGTTCTTCGATATCCACAGCTATTCGCAGCTCGTGCTGTGGCCATGGGGCGACACGACCAACGCGGCGCCGAACAAGACTCCGCTGCAGACCTTCGGGCGCCGTCTCGCCTGGTTCAACGGCTACGAACCCGAGCAATCCGACTCCCTGTATCCGACCGACGGCGCCACCGACGACAACTTCTACGGTTCGCTCGGCGTGCCGGCTTACACCATCGAGCTTGGCGTCAATTTCTTCGAGTCGTGCACGACGTTCACCAATACGACCTATCCGAAGAATCTCGCCGCGCTGAAATACGCCGCGCGAGCCGCCAGCGCGCCGTTCAAGCTGCCCACGGGACCCGACGCCTACAACCTCGCGGCGACCGTCCCTGCACAGGGCGCCGGCGGCCTCTACACGACGGTGAGCGCGACCATCGACGACGTGCGCTACAACCAGACCAACGGCATGCAGACGACCTACGCGATCAAGGCTGCGAACGCGTTTGTTGACACGCTGCCGTGGCAAGTCGGCGCCGCGCCGATCGCACTCGCCGCTACCGATGGCAACTTCAACTCGCCAACCGAAACCGTCACCGGCAACATCAACCTCGACGGACTCGCGCCGGGTCGGCACATCGTGTACGTGCAAGGCGTCAACACGTTCGGCGGCGGCGCAGGCACGCCGGGTACGCCGGATGCGGTGTTCGTCGAGGTACCGAATCCGAGCGGCAACGTCACGGTCACGCCGCAAGCGGCCGGTGACGGTTCGATCTCGCCCTCGACGCCACAGACGGTCGCCGCGGGAACGCGCCTGCAGTTCAGCGCAACGCCTGCGACCGGCCACCATACGACCAGCGTCGCAGGCTGCCCGGGCACGTTCGTGGAGCCGGTCTTCACCACCGCCCCGCTGCAGACGAGCTGCACGCTCATCGCGACCTTCAACATCGACGAATACACGATCGGCGGAACGATCGGCGGATTGAACGCCAGCGGCCTCACGCTGAGGCTCAACGGTGGCGGCGATCTCGCGATTGCGTCGAGCGCATCGACCTTCACGTTCCCGACGCCGTTGACGTATGGCTCGCCCTACGACGTGACGGTGGCAACGCAGCCGACGAACCAGCTCTGCACGATAGTGAACGGCAGTGGCACCGCGAATGCGAGCGTCAACGACATCGCCATCACATGCGGCACGGATCCGAACGACACCATTTTCAAGGACGGCTTCGAAACGAAGTGAAACGCCGTGCCGTCTGCCCGCGCGGGAGCCTTGGCAGAAACGCGCGGAGCAGACCGCAAACGACAAGGACCGATGCGAAATTCGGCGCATCGGCCCTTTGCGTCACGCCATCGCGACGAGCGTCAGCGCAGGAGAACCGCGCTTTCGACCATCGCGCACACCGCGCGAACCTCGCCATCCATCGCGCGGTCGCGCGACATGAAGGCGATCGTCTCGCGGATCGTCGCGTGGGCGTCGCGCACGGCCGCGCCGGCGTGGAAGTCGGCCGCGTCCGCAAGCGACGTCGCCAACGCCTGCACTTCGCTCTCGAACTGCGCGCGCGACGGATGGTTCGCATCCGGCGCATTCGCGATCTTCGTCGCCAGCATGCGCCAGTCGCCGCGCTGCGCGACGCGACGCGCGGCGTTCAACATGTCCTGCCGGTAGTCGAGCGCCTGCGCGGCGGTATACAGCTCCAACGCGAGCACGTGACCGAGGTCCTCGGTCATTTCGAGCACGTGGCGCGCTTCGTTCGCGCCCATCGAGACATGATCCTCGGCATTCGCACTGGTCGGAATCGAGTACACCGATGCCGGATGCGCGCGCGTGGCGAGATCGTTGACCAGCGCGGCGGCGGTGTATTGCACGATCATGAAGCCCGAATCGGTCGCGTCCTCGTTGCCGATCAGGAAAGCCGGCAGGCCGTCGTTGTTGGCCGGGTCGACGAGCTTGTTGAGACGTCGCTCGGAAATCGACGCAAGCACCGGAATCGCGGCCTTCACGTAACTCATTGCGAGCGCGAGCGGCATGCCGTGGAAATGGCCGGCCGAGATCACCTGGTCCTCGATGACCTGCGCATCGACCGCATCGGGAAAGATCAGCGGATTGTCGGTAACCGCGTTGAGCTCGATGTCGATGACGCGGCACGCCTGCTCGAACGCATCGCGCACCGCGCCATGTACCTGCGGCATACAGCGCAGGCAATACGCGTCCTGCGGCTGGTGCTTCTTGCCGCCCTTGAACGGCAGGAAGCGCTGATAGAACGCCTCGCGGCCATGACGCTGCGACGGCGGCACCCAATCCCAGGCGATGTCGAAATGCTGCTTCTGGTCCTCGGCATCGCTCCAGGCATCGGCCGACCACCCGCGAAAGCGCGGCACGAGGTGATACGGAATATCGACCAGCGTCGAGCCGTCGAGCATGCCACGCACGTTGCGTGCGGTTTCGACTTGGCCCGGATGCGGACGCAAGGCATGCACCTCTTCACGCAACGCCCCGCTGCGGCCAGCGAATGCATCGAGCGTCATCGCGGCAGCGAGGTCGGCCGTCGCGAGCAGCTGTTCCAGCCGATCCAGCGCGAGCGCGGCGGTGGCGAGCATCTGCGTGGTGCCGTTGTTCAGCGCGAGGCCTTCCTTGAACGACAGGCGCACCGGCTCAAGGCCGGCGCGCTTGAGCGCCTCCGCGCCGGACATGCGCTCGCCTTCGAAGAACGCCTCACCTCCGCCGAGCAGCACGATCGCCAGATGCGACAGCGGCGCGAGGTCGCCGCTCGCGCCGACCGAACCCTTTTCGGGAATCACCGGGATCACGTCGCGATTGAGCAACTCGGCCAGCGCTTTCAGCGTCGAAACGCGGATGCCGGAATGCCCGCGCATCAGCGTATTGATGCGAATCGCCAGCATCGCGCGCACGACTTCGGCGCCGAACGGCTTGCCGACGCACACCGCGTGCGTGATGACGAGGTTGTGCTGCAGTTCTTCAAGCAGCGTGCCGTCACGTTTCTCGGGATTGCCGCCGGGCAATTCGTCGCGCATGCGATGCGCGCCGAGCAGTTTGTCCGCATTGCTGCCGAAGCCCGTGGTGACGCCATAAATCGGCTCGCCGCAACTGACTTTTCCGGCAAGAAAATCCGCTGCGCGTTGCACATGCGCAAGCTGCGCGTCGTCGAGCGCAATGCCGGCGCCGTGCCGCGCGACCGCGACCAGTTGTTCGCGGGTCAGGCTGTTGCCGTCGAGAAGAATCGTTTGCATGGCTCGTCCAAAATGCGATTCGTGGATACGCTGTGGGCCGATGCGAAGGCCCGTGAGATATCTCTTTCCCATCATTCCGGCGCAGACCGGAAACGCTCTGCAACAGCGAAGCTGGCCATCCAGCGCCTTCGATGCGACGCACAGTCAGCAGGTCCCGGCGGACGCCGGGACGAAGGTTCGTCTCGCTCAATCGCGCGGCATCACCGCCGCCTGCTCGATTTCCACGCGCAGTGTCTCGGCCAGTTCCGCACGCACAACCTCGAACTGGTCCTGCTTGCGCAGATCCTTGACCGTGACGATGCCCTTGGCAATCTCGTCCGGCCCTAGCACGAGCACGAAACGGATGCCGGCGCGATCGGCGTACTTGAACTGCTTGGCCAGCTTGCCCGGCTCGACCACGGCTTCGGTGTTGATGCCGGCCATGCGCAGCTCGGTGGCGAGTTCGAGATAGCGCGGCAGTTCGTTCTCGTCCATCTGCGCGACCAATGCCTGCACCGTGCTGCGACCACCCTTCAGCAAACCGGCTTCGCGCAACTGCCAGTACAGGCGCGTTGCGCCGATCGAGATGCCGACGCCGGGCAGTCGCGATTTCGTGTAGTGGCTGGCAAGATTTTCGTAACGCCCGCCGGAGCAGATCGAACCGATCTGCGGGTGTTCGTTCAAGGTCGTCTCGTAGACCGTGCCGGTGTAGTAGTCGAGGCCACGCGCGATCGAGAGGTTCAGCGCGAAATGCGACTCAGGCACGCCGAATGCCTTGATGAGGCCGAGCACTTCACGCAGTTCCGCCCTGCCCTGTTCGAGCGCGTCGCTGCCGACGCCGAGCGAGTCGAGCTTGGCGAACGCATCGGCGAGCGAGGTCGAGCGAAATCCGACGAAATCGAGCAACTGGGCGACCGCGTCGGCGGAAAGGCTGAAGCCTTCGCCGGAAAGCGTCTCGCGCACCGCTTCCGCTCCGCGCTTGTCGAGCTTGTCGACCTCGCGCAGCACCGCACCTTGGCGATCAGTGTCGGCGAGGCCAAGCCCTTCGAGGAATCCGCGCATCAGCTTGCGATTGTTGATCTGGATCGCGAACGCGCCGATGTCGAGGTCACGGAACACGTTGTAGATGACCGCCGGCAATTCGGCGTCGTAGCGCACCGACAACGTGTCCTTGCCGACCACGTCGATATCGCACTGGTAGAACTCGCGGAAGCGTCCGCGCTGCGCACGCTCGCCGCGATAGACACGCTGAATCTGATAGCGGCGGAACGGAAACACGAGATCGTGCTCGTGCTCGGCCACATAACGCGCGAGCGGCACGGTCAGGTCGAAACGCAGCGCCAGTTCCGGCACCTCGCCTTCCTTCGCCGCCTGCAGCGCGCCGGTCGACTGCACGAAGTAAACCTGGCGCTCGGTCTCGCCGCCCTCCTTCGTCAGCAGCACGCTGGAGAACTCCATCACCGGCGTCTCGATCGGAAGGAAGCCGAAGCGCTCGTAGTTGCGCCGGATCGCATCCAGCATCGACTGGAACGCAACCTGGTCGAGCGGCAACAGTTCGAGCACGCCAGGCATCGTGCGGGCTTGGGTGACGGCCATTGGTGTCCTTCGGATCGGGGACGCGGCAAACTGCGCGCGCCACAGGGAACGGAGCCGCTTAGATTAGCAGACGCGACCGATATCCCGGCTGCGCAAGCTTGGATGGCGCCGCTTGCCGAAGCCGAAAATCCCGCTCCGGCGCGGGTGTGAAAGATGCCGGCGGCGAAAGGCTTGCGCGCCCACTGCAGCGTCGATAGAATGCGCGCCCCGCTACGGCGGTCCCGGTTCGGGGTGTAGCTCAGCCTGGTAGAGCGCTACCTTCGGGAGGTAGAAGTCGCAAGTTCGAATCCTGTCACCCCGACCAACCAGTTCAACGAAAAAGGCCACCTTTACGGGTGGCCTTTTTCGTTGGCGTGACAATGCGAGGCTCGAAGTGCGACTTCCGCAATTGCGCGCGTCGACCTCGCACGTCGCTGTTCGCACGCGTCGCCACCTGTGAGACGCGACCCGCCCACGCTAAGCGCCCCAGTCGAGGAGGCGCCATGCAGACAATCTATGTGGTCGAGACGTACAAGAATTCCGATGGCGAAATCTGGCCGGAGCGGGCCGTGATCTGCCGGAACGATCAGGATGCGATCAGGCGAGCTCGGATGTTTTCCGAGGACGCAGCAGGCGTCGTCGCATACAGCCAGGAGGTAAACCCGGATGCGTGTGAGTGCTCGGCGCCTGTCGTCCTGGCGCAGTACGGCGCGGTACCGTTGGGGAGTCGCGTGATGTGAGACGGCAGCAGGTCAACCTGCGCATGCTCGCCACCCCTCCTGACGGGCACCCACTTTGCCCGCAAGCCGCCGTCGTCAGATGCCGGGGAGCGGGCGTTTTCTTTGGGGTATACAGCGACTGCCACGGATTGCGTCTGCATGCCGTCGCGTGATCGCGGCCGCAAAGTGCAGCGCACGGCGCAACGACAAGCAGAGCAATGCCATCAAACAAAACCCGGCAACTGCCGGGTTTTTGTTTCTGCTGTTCTAGCGACTCGCCTGCTTGCGGTCGCCGCCGCGGCCGGACTTGGCCTGCGGTCCTGCCGAGGGTTGCGGATTGAGGTCGTTGAGCAGTGCGCGCAGGTCGACGGAGATGGTTTCGCCGTCGCCGGCAAGATCGAGCGCAGCCATCGAACGTTTCGACAAGGCAGCGCGATCGATATACAACTCGCGATCAGCCTCGGGCGGGCGCGTTGCGCTGCAGAGGCTGCGATTCAGCCGCAACAAACTCGTTCCAGAACGCTGCCACGGACGGTCCGGCGACAGCCGCTTGACCATCACGCTTTCGAGTTTCACGACTACCGTGTCTTCACCCACTTCCGTGCAACGTCCAATACCGATATCGTAAGTCATCAATCTGGTTTCCTCAGGGAACGCTGGAATTCCCAGCGACGTGCCTCCGCGCGATACATGAAACTGCCAGTGCGAATCGCTTCGGATCCGCAGCGACGAAAGCCAACATTCGATTATGACAGCACGCTTGTAAGATTGCGTTAGCGAGGCGCGTCGATTTCGCCGAAATCACGCGAAGAATATATCGCAACAGAATGAATTTGCAGGAAAAACACCGGCCCTTCGGCGCTTCGGATTACTCTGCAATTACCTGCATTGATGGGCAATCCGGTAAAGGTCGCCGGATTCAACCGGCGCTCGCCGCGGCATTTCCTGCGATGACCTGATTGGTTGCAAGCAGCGGATTGCCCGCCTCGCGCCAACCGTCCTTGTCGAAGATCACCAAACGCGAACCGGTGCGATGGAGTTTGGCGTACCCAGCGAGCAATGGCTCGGGCAACCCGGGCAAGGTCACGTCGATTCCGCCGGACGTCCATTCGATCGTCGCCGCCTGCTGCAGCTCGTCTTGCAGCGGCGCTGTCAGCGGGGCTCCCCGCACATGCCCAGCCAAGTCGATGCGCGAGCGGTAAGTCCGCACACACGTTGCGAGGACCAGCAGCAACTCGTGCCGCCTCGGTGGCCGAGCACCGAACCGGTGTGCGATGTGGATCGAGACGGTTTCGCGATCCCGCAGTGGCGAGCCGGGTCCGGAAACATCGAAGCGCTCTGGCTTCGCGGCCAAGTCGAGCAGGCGTCGCCGACTCAGCGCGATCTGGCTGGCATGCGCCTGCATCGCTTCGCGCTTGGAACGATCCCGCCTGGCATCGACGGCGATGCAGCGCGGATTCGCCAACAGCGCTTCGCCATGCACGATGTAACCGAGCCGTGTCGCGGCGCTGCCCGCGCGTAGCAAGGCGATGTCGAGCATCACGCGCAGCGCGCTGTGGTCAGGATGGCGATCGCCGAGCGCCGGCAACGCGACGTGGGTCGGCGCGAAATCGGCGATCTCGGCAGCCAACGTGGCCGTCGCGGCATCATCGCGCATCAACACATCGGTCAAGCCCTGATCCGGCCAACCCAGAAAGCGCGCATCCGCCGGATCGACTCCGAGCACCGCCAGTGCGATGGCGGCCTCGCGCCGACGCCGCTGGCCCCAGCGCGCGCGCTCGGCAACGCCAATGCGCCAGCGTCGCTCAAGCCAGCGCTGCGGCCATGGGTTGTTGTCGCCATCGGTCGCGAACACGACGCGCAGGCTCGCGCCAGCGGCGCGCGCGGACTGGATCAGCGCGCCCGCAGCCAGCGTTTCATCATCCGGATGCGGCGCGAACACGAGCAAGCGGTCATGCCGGGAAAGCTGCAACAACTCCGTCATCGATCTTCCATCGTGGCGAACGAGAATCGAGCCAGGCGGCGTCCGCGTTCTTCGCCGCGAAGCCTAGCGCAAGTGGTGCGCCGATGGATGCGTCAGCACCCCTGCGCAGTGCCATGGCCGCGTCTGCAACGGCACCGATCCGGCATCACAGGTTAAGAGAACATTGTTCACTCGAGGTTGTCACCGAGACCGCAAAGTCGCCGCGTTACCGCGTCCATCTTTTTCCCATGCCCAATTCCAGTCCGGCTTCCCCGTCGCGCGGCGCGCTGCACCATCCGCACGACTACCACGACATTCCCGGCGACGGTCTCTACCGGATCGTCATCCTGCTCGGATTTGCCGCGCTGCTCTACGCCAGCTGGCATTTCAACGTCTTCCACGGCGTGCTGCATTCGGCGCGCCATCACGAGTGGGGCCGCTTCATCGTCGGGCCGGCGATCCTGTGGGCGGCGATGGGCCTGCTGATGCTGCTGTTCCGCACCTTGCTGTGGTTCCGCTATCGCACGCCGCCGCTGGCTGACATGACCGATGCGCCGAGCATGACCGTGGTCATCCCGGCTTACAACGAGGGCGAAATGGTCGCTCGATCGATCGAGTCGGTCGCGCACGCGCGCTATGCGCGCGAGCAGCTCGAAATATTTGTCGTCGACGACGGCAGCAGCGACGACACCTGGCAGCACGTCGAGCGTACGGCCGCGCGCTTTCCCGGACTCGTCACCGCGCTGCGTTTCGAGCGCAATCGCGGCAAGCGCGCGGCGCTCGAAGCCGGTTTCCGCCGCGGCCGCGGCGAGATCGTGGTCACGATCGACTCAGACAGCGTGATCGAGCCGGACACCCTGCTCGCGATGGCCGGCGCGTTCCGCTGCCCGAATGTCGGCGCGGTCGCCGGCAAGGTCGCCGTGTTCAATCGCAAGGACGGCCTGATCCCGCGCATGCTGAAAGTGCGGTTTGCGCTGTCGTTCGATTTCCTGCGCGCGGTGCAAAGCACTTATGGCACCGTCTATTGCTGCCCTGGCGCGCTTGCCGGTTACCGTGCGAGCGTCGTGCGCAAGGTGCTCGATGCGTGGATGAACCAGCGCTTCCTCGGCCGTCCCTGCACCTATGGCGAAGACCGCGCGCTGACCAACGACATTCTCAACGAGGGCTACGACTGCATCTACCAGCGCGCCGCGATCGTGCACACGCTGGTGCCGACCACGTATCAGCGCCTGTGCAAGATGTTCCTGCGCTGGGACCGCAGCTATGTGCGCGAGGAATTGCGTTTCATCGGCGGCATCGTCTGGAAGCGTCCGCCGGTGGCGCGCGCGATCGCCCTCGCGGAAATCGTCATCACGAACCTGCGCTATCCGATCGGCTGGGCGACCTTGGCACTGCTCGTGTCGATGGCGCCGATCCATCCGGACGTGCTGCTGCGCTTCTGTTGCGCGCTCCTGCTCGTGTCCGCGTTCAACATGCTCTATTACCTGCGCAGCGAACGCAGCTGGGATTTCGTCTATGGCATCGGCTATTCGTTCTTCTCGGCGTTCGCGTTGTTCTGGATCTTCCCGTATGCGCTGTGCACCGCACGCGCGCAGGGCTGGCTGACGCGCTGATCGAAGCGGACCTCGACAACGGCGCTTCAGAGACGAATGCCGGATCAGTCCTGTCCGGCCCGGCTCGGCGCATGCCGCACCTGCCCTTCGCCGCGCACCACGTAGCGCTCGATCGTCAGCGATTCGGCGCCCATCGGGCCATACGCGTGCAGGCGCGTCGTCGAGATGCCAATCTCCGCACCGAGCCCGAGTTCGCCACCATCGCTGAAGCGTGACGACGCGTTGACCATGACGACCGCCGAGCGCAGTGCGGCGACGAAGCGCTCCGCAGCCGCCTCCTCGCGCGTCGCGATGACTTCGGTGTGGTCCGAGCCGTAACGGCGGATGTGCGCGATGGCCGCATCGAAATGTTCGACGACACGCACGGCGATGACGAGGTCGAGGAACTCGGCCGCATAGTCGACCTCCGTTGCCGGCACGAGGTCCGATGCGAACGCGCGCGTGCGTTCGCAACCGCGAACCTCGACGCCACGTTCGCGCAGCGCCGCCAGCGCGCGCGGCAGGAAGTCCGCGGCCGCGTCGGCATGCACCAGCAAGGTTTCCAGCGAATTGCACACCGCCGGCCGCGTGGTCTTGCCGTCGATCAGCAGGCGCAGCGCGAGGTCGGCATCGGCGCTCGCATCGACATACAGATGGCAAACGCCCTGGTAGTGCTTGATAACCGGCACGCGCGCGTGTTCGGCGACGAAGCGAATCAGGCTCTCGCCACCGCGCGGGATCGCGAGATCGACGAGATCGCTCAGCTGCAACAGTTCGAGCACCGTCTCGCGGCGCAAATCCTCGATCAGCGTGATCGCCGCCTCGGGCAAGTCCTGCGCACGCAGCGCCGCACGCAACACATCCGCAATCGCGCGATTGCTGTTGAACGCCTCCGAGCCGCCGCGCAGCAAAACGACATTGCCTGCGAAGAAACACAGCGCCGCGGCATCGGCGGTCACGTTCGGACGCGCCTCGTAGATCATCGCGACAAGGCCGAGTGGAATACGCACGCGCTCGACCCGGATGCCATTCGGTCGCATTTCGCGACGCGTGACCTGCCCGACCGGGTCGCGCAGCCCTGCAACGGCACGAACGCCGGCCGCAACGTTCGCGAGGCGTGCTGCATCGAGCCGCAGACGATCGACCAGATGGTCAGCGCGACCTGCCGCGATCGCCACGGCAACGTCGCGCGCATTCGCGTCGAGAATCCCGACCGAGTCGGCATCGAGCGCATCTGCCATCGCGACCAGCGCTGCGCGCTTGCGCTCCGTCGACAGCGCGGCGATCACCGGGCCTGCCGCACTCGCGGCCAGCGCGAGGTCGCGCACCGAGACAGCTTCGTTCATGGAGCCTTCTCCTTCAGCGCGACCAGGTCGTCGCGCCGAATTACGGTATCGCCGTAGCTGAAACCGAGGATGGCCTCGATCTCGCGCGTGTGCCGCCCGGCCAGCCGGCGCATCTCGCCCGCCGCGTACTGGCACAGACCACGCGCCTGCACCACCCCGCTTCCGTCGGCAACGATTTCGACGATATCGCCGCGCGCGCACTCGCCGTCGATGCCGACGATGCCGCCCGGCAGCAGCGACGCACCACCGAGAACCGCGCGCACCGCACCCGCATCGATGCGGATGCGTGCGCCTGAACCTGGCGCATGACGCAGCCAGTACTTGCGCGCCGCGAGGCGTGTGCCGGACGCGGCGAAATGCGTACCGCGGTACCTCCCGGATGCGAGCAACGCGCCCGCATCGGCCACCGCGCCATTGAACACGATCGTCGCGATGCCGGCCTTGGCCGCCTTGGTCGCGGCTTCGAGTTTGGTGAGCATGCCGCCGGTGCCGACCGCGCTGCCCGACCCGCCGGCCATCGCGAGCACGTCCGGCGTGATCGCCGCGACCGTGTCGATCGCCTGCGCCGACGGGTCGCGCTGCGGATGCGCGCTGTACAAGCCGTCGACGTCGCTCGCGATCAGCAGCAGGTCCGCGTCGACGAGTGCGGCGACAATCGCGGCGAGATTGTCGTTGTCGCCGAGCTTGAGTTCCTCGACTGCAACCGTGTCGTTTTCGTTGACGACCGGCACCGCTCCGAGCCGCAGCAATTCGAGCAGCGTGTTGCGCGCGTTGAGGTAACGACGACGGTTGCGCAGATCGTCATGGCTGAGCAGCACCTGGGCGGCGGGCACGTCGAGAAGCCCCTGCCACAACCCGACCATGCGTGTCTGCCCGAGTGCCGCGAGCGCCTGACGCAGCACGAGACCGCCCGCCTTGCGCGCATCCGCGGGCACGCGCGAACGTCCTGCCGCGACCGCACCGGACGACACCAGCACGACTTCCTTGCCAGCTGCGAGCGATGCGGAGATGAAATCCGCCAGCGCGCGCACATTCCGATCGGACAATTCGCCATCCGTTCCGGCCAGCAGGCTGCTGCCGACCTTCAACACGACGCGACGCCATGCAGGCAGCGGCCGCTCGGCGAACACGCGAGGCTTCATGTCAGGCTCCGAGCGTGCGCAGGCGCGCGTGCAGGTCGTCCAGTCGCAGATCCGCCGCCGCGCCCGGCGACACGCGCGCGGCGATACTCGATTCCGGTGTCCTGCCCTCGTCCGCACTGGCCGCGGTTTCGGCGGCCTTGCGATACGCCTCGCGGAACGGCATGCCGGCGGCAGCGGCCTCGATCGCGACGTCGGTCGCGTACATCGACGGCTCGATCGCCGCGCGCATCGCCGGCGCGTTCCATTCCATCCGTTCGAGCAGGCCGGGCAGCAAGGCAAGCGCATCGAGGCCGCGATGGAACCCGTGGAAGATCGCGCCCTTCGAAAACTGCAGATCGCGCTGGTAGCCGGATGGCAGTGACAACAACTGCTCGATCTCGGTGCGTGCAGCCGCCACGCTGGCATAGCTCGCGCGCATCAGTTCGACGACGTCGGGATTGCGCTTGTTCGGCATGATCGAGCTGCCGGTCGTGTATTCGGCCGGCAGCTGCACGAAGCCGTATTCGGCGGTCGTGAACAGCGACAGATCCCACGCCAGCCGACGCAAGTCGAGCAGCGCCGCGCCGAGTGCGTCGAGCGCGCCGATCTCGAACTTGCCGCGCGAAAGCTGCGCATAGATCGGGTTGATCTGCAGGCGTGAAAAGCCAAGCGCCTGCGTCGTGTGTGCGCGATCGAGCGGCAGGTTCACACCGTAGCCTGCCGCAGTGCCGAGCGGATTCGCATCGAGCCACGCCAGCGTGTCGCGCGCGCGTTGCGCATCGTCGATGAAGGCTTCGGCGAAACCGGCGAACCACAATGCGGTCGACGACACCACCGCTCGTTGCAGATGCGTATAGCCCGGCAGCGGCAATGCTTCGCGCGCTGCGCGGCCGAGACAGACCGCAGCGGCAGCGCGGCAGGTGTCAAACAGCTCCGCGAGCTTCGCCTTCAACCACAGGCGGGTCGCGACGAGAATCTGATCGTTGCGGCTGCGCCCGGTATGAACCTTGCGGCCGGCATCGCCGAGCCGTTCGGTCAAGCGCAGCTCGATCGCGGAATGGCCGTCCTCGTAGCGCTCGTCGAGCACGAAGCGACCGGCACGAAAGTCCTCGGCCAGCACATCGAGTTCGCGCACGATCGCACTGCGTTCGTCGGCGCCCACGATGCCGATGTTGGCGAGGCCACCGACATGCGCCTTGCTCGCCTCGATGTCGTGCAGGAAGAACTCGCGGTCGAGGAGCACGTCGTCGCCGGCGAGGAAACGCATGATGCGCTCGTCGGTGCGAGTACCGGATTTTTGCCAGAGAAGATCGGTCATGGGGAGCGCCGGGATTCGTGAGTAGGGAGTCAGGGAACGCGCTTGCTTGCCACGAGCTTCGCCACAGCAGCGCCGGGTGACAGTTCCACACGTTCGCCGGTCGCGCGACGCTTCAACTCGACCATGCCGTTGCCCAAGCCGCGTGGACCAACCACGACCTGCCACGGCAGGCCGATCAAGTCCATGTTCGCGAACTTCGCACCCGCGCGCTCGCCGGTGTCGTCGTACAGCACGCTGATACCGGCCGCTTCGAGTTGGCGCTGCAGATTCGCGCACGCAGCATCGACATCGGCGTCGCCGGGTTTCAGGCTGACCAGGCCGAGATCGAACGGCGCGACCGCGTCCGGCCAGACGATACCCGCCTCGTCGTGGCCGGCTTCGATGATCGCACCGAGCAGGCGCGACACGCCGATGCCGTAGGAACCGCCGTGGATCGGATGCGTGGCGCCGTCCGCGCCGGTCACGTCTGCCTTCATCGGCACCGAATACTTGGCGCCGAAGTAGAAGATCTGGCCGACCTCGATGCCGCGCGTGCGCAGTCGGCGGTCGGCGGGCACTTCGTTCTCGAATCGCGCCGCATCATGGACATCCGACGTCGCCGCATAGCGCGAGGTCCACGCGCGGATCACCGGTTCGAGGTCGCCGGCGTAGTCGATGCCGGCATCCGGCACCGGCAGGTCGAGTACGGTCTTGTCGCAATAAACGTCCGATTCGCCAGTGTCGGCGAGCACGATGAATTCATGCGAGAGGTCGCCGCCGATCGGCCCGGTTTCGGCACGCATCGGGATCGCGGTGACGCCGAGCCGCGCAAACGTGCGCAGGTAGGCGACGAACATCCGGTTGTACGAACGTCGTGCGCCGGCTTCGTCGAGATCGAACGAATAGCCGTCCTTCATCAGGAACTCGCGCCCGCGCATCACGCCGAAGCGCGGGCGTTGTTCGTCGCGGAACTTCCATTGGACCTGGTACAGGTTCAGTGGAAGGTCGCGATACGAATGCGCGCCGGCACGGAATATCTCGGTGACCATTTCCTCGTTGGTCGGACCGTACAACAACTCGCGCTCGTGGCGATCGCGGATGCGCAGCATCTCCGGGCCGTAGGCGTCGTAGCGGCCGCTTTCGCGCCACAGGTCGGCAAGCTGCAGCGTCGGCATCAGGATCTCTATCGCGCCCGCACGATCCATTTCCTCGCGCACGATGCGCTCGATGTTCTTCAGCACACGCAGGCCGAGCGGCAGCCACGCATAGATGCCGGCAGCCTCCTGGCGGATCAGGCCGGCGCGCAGCATCAACCGGTGCGAGACGATCTGCGCCTCGGCGGGGTTGTCCTTCAAGGTGGGCAGGAAATAGCGCGAAAGGCGCATCGCAATGACTCTCTTCGATTTGGAGGGGATCGATACCAGCGGTTCGTGCGCGCGAGCATCACGGTCGCGGCATACGCTCCAGCCCGATGCTCTCCAACTCGTCGAAGCCGAACGCGAGGTTGAGGTTCTGCATTGCCTGCGTCGCCGCGCCTTTGAGCAGGTTGTCGATGGTCGCAACGACCACGACGCGCTTGCCGCCCGGCGCAACCGTGAAGCCACCAATCTCGACGTGGTGCTGACCGGCAATCGCGCTGACCCACGGTGCCTCGTCGACGACATGGACGAGCGGCTCGTCGACATAGAACGCGCGGTAGCGCGCAACGATGTCGTCCGTCTTCGCTGGCTGCTGCAGCCACAGGTTCACCGTCATCGTGATGCCGCGAAAATGCGGCGCGACGTGCGGCATGAACTCGACCGGCACGCCGAGCTGGCGCGTCACCTCGCGCTCGTGCATGTGATCGACCAGCGCGTACGGCATCAGGTTGTCGCGCAGTTTTTCCGGATCGTTCCTGTCCGATGGCGTGGTGCCGGCGCCGGAATAGCCCGAAACGCCAAAGCACACCGGCGGCGCGGCGAGATCACCTTTCAGCGGAGCGATCACGAGTTGCATTGCGGTGGCATAGCAGCCCGGATTGCTGACGCGCTTCTGGCTGGCATAACGCGTGCGCGTGAGTTCGGGCAGGCCGTAATACCAGCCGTCATCGAAGCGGAAATCGGCGGACAGGTCGACGATCAACGTCTCCGGCTTCACCGCATCGATCGCCGCAACGATCTCGGCGGCCTTGCCGTTCGGCAGCGCCAGCACGACGGCGGCAGCGCGCTTCTGCGCAACGGCCTCGTGCGAGAGGTTCTCGTAACGCAGTTCACCCGTGTATTCGGCGACGTGATCGCTGACGCGCTGGCCGTCCAGTTCGCGCGAGGAAACGAAGGCGAGTTCCAGATATGGATGCCGCACGACAAGGCGGATCAGTTCCGCTCCCGTGTGCCCTCTCGCCCCAACGATGCCGATGCTCCTGCTTCCGTCAGATGGCATAACTGTCTCCTTCGTGGCTGCGCATGGTGGCGATCAGGTTCGGCCATCCTGGCCTCGCCAAGCCACCCAGCCCTTCGCTCCCGCTTCGGGCGCTCGCCGGCGCGAGATGCGATTCGCCGCATCTCGCGAAAGCTCCGGCTCGCCCTCGCGCGCCGACATTGCCGATGCTTTTCTCGCTCATGACCTCAATCCGACAAGGTTGCAGGCCGCGTGCGGCAGTGCGCTACGCAGCGTTCGATGTCCGCGAAATCGCGGAGGCCATACCAGTACACCTTCCACTTCGGCTCCTTGTAGCAACCGTCGGACTCGGCATAGTAGAACTGGTTGATCACGTTGCGATGGCGCGAACGCCAGAACAACTGCGGATTGTCCGCGCGCATGACCTGCCACGCCGCGCGGCCGAGGCCTTCGCCCTGTGCGTCGTCGGCAACCGCGAACTTGTCGAGATAAGCGAAGCCTTCCTCGTGCGTCAGGATCAGCGCCGCGCGATAGTTCTCGCTGACATAGGCCTTGAACAGCCGCGTGCGCTCGAAATAGTCGTCGACGAGCGTGCGACCGAAACCCGCCTCGACCAGCGCGCGCAGGCGATCGAGATCGAGCGTGTCCCATGCCGCATGCACGTCGACGCGCTCGCCGCGGCGCACCAGCGTGCCCGAACCCTTGTGCGTGAACAGCTCCTTGGCGAGTTCGTCCGGCCGCGTGATCGACACCGACGACGCCAGCGGCAATCCGTCCAGCAGAGACTTGATCTGCTCGATCTTCACGCGCATGCCGCCGTTGATCCACGGCTGTGCGATCAGGTGTTCGTACTCGGTACTGAGGTTGATCGAATCGATGACCTTGCCGTTTTCGTCAAGCAGGCCGCCGGTGCCGGTCAGGAAGATGATCTTGTACGGCTTCAGCACGCGCACGAGTTCGTTCGCGGCGAAGTCGGCATTGATGTTGACGATCTGGCCGCTCGCGGTTTCGCCCAAGCTCGCGATCACCGGAATCGAGCCGGCGCGCAGGCTTGCTTCGATCGGCGCGAGATTCACGCGCGAGACGCGGCCGACGAGACCGAGCTGCGCCTGGTCGATGTATTCCGCTTCGAACACGCCGGACAGCACCGAGGTCGCACGCGCATCGACTTCCTGCAGCGCCTCGACGAGGTTGAGGTTCTGCGTCTGGAACACGCGCCGCACGATCGCCAGTGTCTGCGGCGACGTCACGCGCAGGCCGTTGACGGTCTGCTTGGTGATGCCTGCCGCTTCGAGTTCCTCGTCGAGCTGGGGACCGGCGCCGTGCACGACGATCGGCGTCAGACCAACCTGTTGCAGGAACGCGAGCGAGGACGTCAACGCGTCGAGATCGTCGCGCAGCACCGCGCCGCCGACCTTGACCACGGCGAAACGCTTCGCATCAAGCTGCGAAAAGCGCTTGAGGTATTGGTCGATTTCGCGCGCGCTGGCCATGCTCGACAGCAGCCGTACGATGGTCTGACGCACTTGCAGATGGGTTTCGGTGTTCATGGAATAGGGATCAGGAATGTCCGCTGTCGAGAATCCGCCGGATGCTCTCGGCGTAGCGTTGAAGTTGTTCGAGCGCAACCCATTCGTCGGCGCTGTGTGCCTGCGCGATGTCGCCGGGGCCGTAGACGAATGTGCTGTATCCGGCCTGCGAGAACAGCGCGGCCTCGGTCCAGAAGTCGACCGCGTTGCCGATCGGGATGTCGAGCGCATCGGCGAGATCGCGCGCTTCGAGGCGACGCGCTTCAGCTCTTGCGATGTCACCGGCTGGCAGCGTCGGACCACGGAAGGTTTCGGTGAACTCGGCGGGCTCGATTTCGACGAAATCGCGGAAGGTGCGCAGCAGATCTTCGGTATCCATCGACGGCAGCGGACGGAAGCCGAACCGCACTTCGGCGGCCGGCGCGATCACGTTCGCCTTTATCCCGCCCTCGACGCGACCGATGTTGAAACGCAGGCCGGTCAGTCCGCCAAAGCGTGCGTGCGCCAGCGAGTCGACATGATCGAGTGCGCGATTGCCCCAGCGCAACGCCTGGTGCAGTGCGCTGTCGGTCGCCTTCTGCTCGCCGGAGGCATGGCCCGCATGGCCGGCAAAACGCATCAGTACCGAGCTGATGCCGCGGTGCGCGAGCACCGCTTCGCCGCGGGTGGGTTCGGCGACGAGCACGGCATCGTACTTCGGCGCCTCGCGCAGGAAGGCCGCGATGCAACGCGCGTCGTTCGCTTCCTCGTCGGTCGTGAGCAGGAATGCGGCATCGCCGTCGCGCGTCTGTGCCGCGGCAAGCAAGGCCGCTGCGGCCCCCTTGATGTCGCAGGCCCCGAGGCCGACCGCACGCTCGCCGTCGACGCGAAGTTCGAACGGGCTGGCGCTCCAATGCGGCGAATCCGGCACCGTGTCGAGGTGCACATTGAACAACAGCTTCGGCTTGCCGCGCACGGCGTACAGGCTGACCGCGCCGGCACCGTGATCGGTGACAGTGACATCGAAACCTGGCAGTTGCGCGCGCAGGTAGTCGAAGATACCGCCGGTACCGATCGCGCGCGGCGGATTGCGCGTGTCGAAGGAAACCAGCGCGCGCAAATGGTTGAGAGTGGCGTCGAGCAGCGACGTCATGGGATGACTCCTTGACTCGTCATCCCGGCGAAGGCCGGAATGACGGCATCTGTTCGATTGTCAGCGGTTGACCTGAGCCCACAATGTCGAGCTCATGCCGAACAGCTTGATGAAGCCCTCGGCCTCCACCACGCCCCAGTCCGCCGACTGCGCGTAGGTCGCGCCCTTGGTGTTGAGGATGTGCGTGGACTTGACCTCGACCGCTTGCACGTTGCCGCCATTGGTCTCGAGCGTGACCAGCCCCGTCACCTTCTGTTGCGAGCTACGCAGGAATGCCTCGAGATCGCTCTTGAGCGGATCATGGAAGAAGCCCTCGTAGACCAGCTCGACCCATTTGCGCGCGACGTCCGGCTTGAAGCGGTTTTGCTGCTTCGTCATGACCGCCTCCTCGAGCGCGCGATGCGCGACGAGCAGCGCGGTCAGTCCCGGCGCCTCGTACACGATGCGCCCCTTGAGACCGATCGTGGTGTCGCCGGTGTAGAGGCCGCGGCCGACGCCGTAGTGCGCGAACGCACGGTTGAGTTCGCCAAGCAGCACCGGTCCCGGCAAGGTCTGGTCGTCGATAAGAACGGCCTCGCCGTTCTCGAAGCCGATCGTCACGCGCATCGGCTGCGGCGGCCATTCGGCGCGCGGCTTGCACCAGCCGCGCGCGCCCTCGCCCGGTGCTTCCCAGCGGTCGATCTCACCACCGGACATCGTCACGCCGAGCAGGTTCTCGTTGATCGTGTAGTGCTTCTGCTTGGCACGCACGTCGAAGCCACGCTCCTCGAGATATTTCTGTTCGTATGCACGCGTCTGCGTATGCTCCTTCTGGATCTCGCGGATCGGCGCGACGATCTCGTAGTCGCCCTGTGCCTTCACCGCAAGATCGAAGCGAACCTGGTCGTTGCCCATGCCGGTACAGCCGTGCGCGATCGCGCGCGTGCCGCGCTCGTGCGCGCGCTTGAGCGCCGCGTCGACGATCAGGTAGCGGTCGGAAACGAGCAGCGGATACTGGCCCTGGTATGCCTCGCCGGCCCAGACGAAGGGTTTGACGAAGCCGTCCCAGATCGCCTGCCCGCCGTCGACGGTCACGTGCGAAGCGACGCCGAGCTGCTTTGCGCGTTGCTCGATGTACTCGCGCTCCTCGGCATCGACGCCGCCGGTATCGGCGAAGACGGTATGCACGGCCCAGCCGCGCTCCTTGAGGTACGGCACGCAGAAACTGGTATCAAGGCCGCCGGAGAAAGCCAAGACAATATCTTTTTGAGTCGTCATCGGAATTTGCTCGTATACGAAGTCTGGTTGTTTCGGCTCGTCATTCCGGCGAAAGCCGGAATCCATCTTGATCTTGCTTTTCACATCAGCAGCAAATGGATTCCGGCTTTCGCCGGAATGACGACAGGTATTTTCACTGATTCGCCAGCGCGACCATGACGGCCTTCTGCACGTGCAGGCGGTTTTCGGCTTCGTCGATCGCGATGCACAAAGGCGAATCCATCACCGCGTCGGTCGCCTTGACGTTGCGGCGCAGCGGCAGGCAATGGCTGAACACGCCGCGGTCGGTCAGCGCCATCTTGGCTTCATCGACGATGAAGTGCTTGTGCGCGTCGCGGATCGGCTTCTCGTCGGCCCAGCGGCCGAAATACGGCAGCGCGCCCCAGCTCTTTGCATAGACGACGTGGGCATCGCGGTAGGCACTTTGCGGATCGTGGCTGACCGTCAGCGAACCGCCGTTCTCGGCGACGTTCTGCTTCGCGAAATCCATGTAGCGCTGGTCGAGCACGTATTCGGGTGTCGGGCACAGCAGGGTCACGTCCATGCCGTAGCGCGTCGCGATCTGCAGCGCGGAATTGGCGACCGCGGTGTTCAACGGTTTCGGATGGTAGGTCCAGGTCAGCACGTACTTCTTGCCGCGCAGATCCGTGGTGTTGAAATGCTGTTGCAGCGCGAGGATGTGCGCGAGCTCCTGCATCGGATGCGTGATCGTTTCCATGTTGATCACCGGCACCGTCGCGTATTTCGCGAACGCGTGGATCACGCGGTCCTCGCGATCGACCGACCAGTCCTGGAATTTCGGAAACGCGCGCACGCCGATCAGGTCGACATAGCGCGACAGTACGCGTGCGACCTCGGCGACATGCTCCTCGGCCTCGCCGTCCATCACGTTGCCTACGTCGAACTCGATCGGCCACGCATCCTTGCCAGGCTGCAAGACGACCGCATGGCCGCCGAGCTGGAATGCGCCGAGCTCGAAGCTGGTACGCGTGCGCATCGACGGGTTGAAGAACAGCAGCGCGATCGACTTGCCGGCCAGATGCGTACCTGCCTTCGAGCGCTTGAACTCGGCGGCTTGCGCAAGCAGCGCGTCGAGGTCGGTGCGCGACCAGTCCTGGGTACTGAGGAAATGTCGAGTTGTCATCGGAGCCTGCTGTCTATCGAGATGTCCGGTTACGGATGGGCGGTTTGTTCTTCGCGCGGACGAAACCGCATGCGAGCAAAACCAGAAACAAAAAAACCCGGCGCAGGGCCGGGTTTTTCGTCGATTCACATGAAACGAGTGCGACAGCCTACCCGGCGGAAGTGCAAGGTCCCGGTCGACGCGCGCGCGAGGTCATGCCAGCGGCCATGTAGGCACTGGTGACGATCTGCGGCTGGACGGCGACGCTGGACATCGAACGGGCGGACTCGAAACAAACGGAAAGTTGAACTTACCGACAAACGCGGTGCAGCGCAACATACACGCTACACCACCCATGGACCGTACAGGCAGAACCGGGCATTGCTCGGTCCCGAGATCAATTGGCCTAGTCGGCCGGCTCGATGCTGACGCGCACGCGCAACCGATCACCCGGATCGTAGTTCAGCCGCGACATATAGACGTCGCCGCGGTAGCGATACTGCACGTCGTAGCCGACGACACGCCGTTCTTCGGCAACGTCCTCGACGACGCGACAATGACGTTCCGTATCGCTGTAGTAGCGATCGTCGCCCTGCGCCACGTTGTTGCCGACCGCACCACCGACCACGGCTCCGGCAACTGTTGCGGCGCGACGACCATCGCCCTTGCCAACCGTGCTGCCGAGCACGCCACCGACGATTGCACCCAGCACGGTGCCGGCGGCCTTGTTGCCGCCATCGACGCGGCGCTCGACCGGGACATCCGCACATTCCTCGCGCGGGCTGCTGGTACGCACATGGTCATACACCGGATCGACGCGCAGCACGTCGGCCCACGCGACCTTCACGTTGTCCACACCCGACCGGTCGCGATCGTAGCCACGGTCTTGCGCGCCCGCTTGGGTTCCCGCCAGGAGCAACGCGACCGCTATCCAGAACATTGCCTTCATTACCGTCTCCACTATGCGCTGCCGATCGACGCCGGCTCGCCTCGAACCCATGTACAACGACAAATTCGATACCGATTACAGCATCCGATCACTGAACCCTGCCCTAAGCCTTTCGTGACGTTCAGGAAACGTCGCGCCTGCTATCATCACGGGTCGCAGAGGCCCTACGCATGCAGTTGAGACTCCACAACAGCCTGACCCGCCGCACCGAGGATTTCGTCCCGGCCGACCCCGCCCGCGTGACCATGTACGTCTGCGGACCGACCGTCTACAACTACGTCCACATCGGCAACGCACGACCGCCGGTCGTGTTCGGCCTGCTCGCGCGGCTGCTGAAGCGACGCTATCCGAACGTCGTCTACGCCCGCAATATCACCGACGTCGACGACAAGATCAACGCAGCGGCGAAGGAAGCCGGCACGCCGATCGAGCGCATCACGGATCGCTACACCGAGGCCTATCGCGACGACATGGCGCGGCTCGGCGCCGACGTTCCGGACGTGGTCCCGCATGCGACCGCGCACATCGCCGAGATCATCGCGATGTGCGAGCGCCTGATCGCGAACGGCCACGCCTACGCCGCGGAAGGCCACGTGTTGTTCGACGTCGCCGGTTTTGCCGACTACGGGAAACTGTCGGGCCGCTCGACCGACGACATGATCGCCGGCGCACGCGTCGAAGTCGCTCCGTACAAGAAGAGCCCCGCCGACTTCGTGCTGTGGAAACCTTCCACGCCGGACCTGCCTGGCTGGGACAGCCCGTGGGGCCGTGGCCGTCCGGGCTGGCACATCGAATGCTCTGCAATGGCGGAAAAGCACCTCGGCGAGACGATCGACATCCACGCCGGCGGCAACGACCTGATGTTCCCGCATCACGAAAACGAGATTGCGCAAAGCACGTGCGCGCACGGCGGCAAGACGTTCGCACGCTACTGGCTGCACAACGGCATGCTGACGTTCGACGGCAAGAAGATGTCCAAGTCGCTCGGCAATGTCGTCGTGCTGCACGAACTGCTGCAGCAGCACCCGGGCGAAGTGCTGCGCTTCCTGCTGCTGAAGGCACACTACCGCCAGCCGCTGGACTGGTCCGACACGACATTGCAGCAGGCACGCGCGACGCTGGACGGCTGGTACGGCGTGCTGCGCGACCTCGCGAACGTGCCCACCGCCGACACCAAGACTGGCGCGGCTGAAGTCGAAACCGCCCTGCTCGACGACCTGAATACACCGGCTGCATTTGCGGTGCTGGCCAAACTCGCCGATGCCGCCCGCGCGGCAAAGACAGCGGCCGAGAAAATCGTCGCCAAGTCCGACCTGCTCGCCGGTGGCGAACTGCTCGGACTGCTGCAGCAGGATCCGGAGCATTGGTTCAAGCAGGCGGTCGGCGTAGATATCGACGCGACTGAAATCGATCGCCTCGTCGCCGAACGCACGGCAGCGAAGAAGGCGCGCGATTTCGCCGAGTCCGATCGCCTGCGCGATCAGTTGCAGGCGATGGGCATCGTCGTCGAGGACACCCCGCAGGGACCGCGCTGGAAGCTCGTGAAGGTCGATGAACACGCCGCTTGAACCCACGGAATCCAACGCTGAAGCCGCGCAGGTCGCGATCGCCGACGAATTCGCGTTCTTCGGTGACTGGACCGAGCGCTATCAGTACCTGATCGACCTCGGCCGCAAGCTGCCGCCGCTGCCGGAAGCCGCGAAGATCGAGCAATACAAGGTCACCGGCTGCCAGTCGCAGGTCTGGCTGCTGCCGTCCGGCGACGCCGCGCGTCTCGACTTCCTCGCGGCCAGCGACTCCTCGATCGTCTCCGGACTGATCGCGCTGCTGCTGCGTGTCTATTCCGGCCGCTCCGCGTCGGAAATCCTCGCCACCGAACCACGCTTCGTCGAAGCGATCGGCCTTGCCAAGCACCTCTCGCCGACGCGTTCGAACGGTCTCGCCTCGATGCTCGCGACGATCAAGGAATACGCACGCGCTGCGGCGAGCCAGTAACTCTACGGGAATGCGCCGTGGATACGTTGCCGTGACGTGGTCGTGCGTGCGTTCTCGTACACGCGCAGATGCGCCAGCGTAGCCGACAGCAACGGCGTGTCGAGGCCGAAGGCGATTGCACGGGCGCGCATGTCGCCAAGAATGTGCTCGCATTCGGTACGCGCATCGCGTTCGAGGTCGCGCAGCATCGAAGCCTTCAACGACGAGCCGGGCGCAGTCAGGATGCCGTGCGCGGCCTCGATCGCGCTGGCATCGAGCGCGTGACCGCTGCGCGCGGCGACGCTGGCGCATTCGGCATGCAGGCGTCGCATCAGGTCTGCACCCTCGGCGGTCCCGACGATCTCGCCGACCGAACCGCGCATCAGGCAGGTGCCGCCGGCCAGCGTCGCGATGAAGGCGAACTTGTCCCACATCGCGCCGAGCACGTCGGGGCTGTGCATGGCGTGCGGCCCAATCGCGCGCAAGGTCACATCGACCGCGGGCGGTACGGCATTTCCGTCGCGGCTGCCATAGGTCAATCGATCAAGTGAACCGAACTGACGGATCGAGCCATCCGCTTCGAGCGTGGCCGAGATATGGCACAGGCCGCCAAGCATGCGGCCGGCGCCGAAAGCGGCATCGAGCATGTCCAGATGGCGCAGTCCGTTGAGCAGCGGCAGCACCTGCGTCGAGGCGCCGACCGCGGGACGCAACGAAGCGATCGCGGAATCGAGATCGTAAGCCTTGCACGAAAGCAGGACGAGATCGAAGGCACCGTCGACCGCGGTGATCGCGCGCACCGGTCGCACGAAATCGCCACGCGTCCCGAACACGCGCAACCCCTGCTCGGCGATCAGCGCGGCGCGCGCCGGACGAACCAGGAACGAGACGTCGGCACCCGACTCGATCAGGCGCGCTCCGAAATAGCCGCCGATCGCGCCGGCGCCGAGGATCAGCACGCGCATCGTTGAATGCCTACATCGTATGCGTCGGACGTTCCTGGCCGAGGATGCCGGCGAGGATGGATTCGATCTTGGTGCGCGCGGTTTCGCCGTCGGACGTATCGGCGAACTGCACGCCGATGCCGGCCAGGCGATTTCCTTGCGCGCCGGACGGGGTGATCCACACGACCTTGCCGGCGACCGGCAGCCGATCCTTTTCATCCATAAGCGACAGCAGGATGAACACTTCGTCGCCGAGGCTGTAGTGCTTGGCGGTCGGCACGAACAGACCGCCACCGCGCACGAACGGCATGTAGGCGTTGAACAGCGCGCCCTTGTCTTTGATCGCGAGGGACAAGATGCCCTGTCGCGGTGCTCCGCCCGATGCCGGCGTGGCCATGTCTCAGTTTCTCCCAGGGTGCGCGTCGCGCAGGGGCCACGCACACAAAAGGTCCAGCAGGACGAGTTCCGTGCGCAATGGCGTTGCGAGCAGGCCGCGCGCGCGATTGGTGCGCGCGAACCACGCCGCCAGCTTCGGGATTTCAGCGCGCGTCGTCAAGCCGAGAACACCCGCCTCGCCACGCGCGAGACGACTCGCTTCGTCGCGCGCCAGCGCCGCGGCGAACCACAGGCGCGACTCGGGCCGGTCCGCCGCCCAGCGATCGGCGATCTCCGATGGCGGACGCCGACCGCGCGTCAGCGCGGCGAGATCTTCCGCACAACCCTTGCGCATCGCCAGCGTGTCGTCGGCGCTCCATTCCAGCGCAAGCCCGGGATTGCCGAGGCTCGCATCGAGCGCACTCGAAGCGCTCGTCGCATCGATACCCTGCGCGCGCAGCCACACCAGTGCTTCATCGCGCGAGGGCGATGAAATGTCGATGCGTTGGCAGCGGCTGCGGATCGTCGCCGGCAGGCGCGCCGCATCGTCGGCGACCAGCATGATGATCGTCGACGACGAGGGTTCCTCCAGCGTCTTCAGCAGCGCATTCGCCGCGCTGACATTCAGGCGATCGGCCGGATCGACCAGCGCGATCTGCAGGCCGCCGAACTGGCTCGACAACGACAGGCGCTGCGACAGCGTGCGCATCTGGTCGATCGTGATTTCGGTGCGCAACTTGCCGTCGTCGCGCGGTTCGAGCGTCACATGGACACGATCCGGATGCGAGCCGGCAGCCACAAGCTGGCATGCGCGACACGCGCCGCAAGCGTGGCCATCGGCGCGTCGCTGCGTACACAACGCGGTGCGCGACAGCGCATCGGCGAGCGCGCGCTTGCCCAGACCCGCCGGCGCCGCAAACAGCAGGCCGTGATGCAGGCGCTCGCTGGCGAGCGCGCCAACGAGCGTGCTCCATGTCGCGGCGAGCCAGGGCGGCAGGCTCATGCCGGTACCTGCGTCGAATCGACAAAGGCATCGACTGCGGCGCAGGCCGCGGCGCGCACGACGTCGACCGGTTGGCCGGAATCGATCACGCGGAAGCGCGATGGGTCCGACTGCGCACGCGCACGATACGCGGCGCGCACGCGCTCGAAGAAATCATGGTTCTCGCCTTCGATGCGATCGGCAACACCGCGCGCGCCGGCGCGCGCCATACCCTCGGCGACCGGCAGATCGAGCAGCAAGGTGAGATCCGGCTTGATCAGCGCAGCCCATGCTTCGAGATCCGCGATGCGCTCAACGGGCTGGCCACGTCCACCGCCCTGATACGCATAACTTGCATCGATGAAGCGATCGGCCAATACCCAGCGCCCGGCGCCAAGCGCAGGCAACACGACTTCGCGCACGAGCTGCGCGCGTGCTGCGAACATCAGCAGCAGCTCGCTTTCCGCGCAGACATCGCGTTGCGCCGGATCGAGCACGATCCCACGCACCGCTTCGCCGAACGCGGTGCCGCCCGGTTCGCGCGTGACGACGACATCGAGGCCGCGTGCAACGAGGCGTTCGCGCACCGCGGCGAGCACGGTGCTCTTGCCGGCGCCTTCGCCGCCTTCCAGCGTGATCAGTTGTCCTCTCATCGACGGTGCGTTCATGGAGTGCGACGCAGCTGGTACTTCTGCACTGCGCGATTGTGCGCGTCCAGCGTCGGCGAGAACTCGTGGCTGCCATCGCCGCGCGCGACGAAATACAGCGCGTCGCCCGGTGCCGGATGCAGCGCCGCCTCCAGCGCCGGCGTGCCCGGCAACGCGATCGGCGTCGGCGGCAGGCCATCGCGCGTGTAGGTGTTGTACGGCGTGTCTGTGTCGAGATCGCGGCGACGGATGTTGCCGTCGTAGGCGTCACCGATGCCGTAAATCACGGTCGGATCGGTTTGCAGCCGCATGTGGAACTTGAGCCGGCGCAGGAACACGCCGGCGATCAGCGGACGTTCGCGCGGTTGTGCGGTCTCCTTCTCGACGATCGAGGCGAGGATCAGCGCTTCGTATGGCGACGACAGATTCGGATCGACTTCGCGCGCCGCCCACAATTTCTCCAGCATCTTCGTCATCGCCGCATGCGAGCGCTTCAATACGTCGAAATCGGATTCGCCCTTGACCCAGGCGTAGGTTTCCGGAAGGAACCAACCTTCCGGCCTGCCGTCTTCGATGCCGACCTTGCGCGCGATGTCCTCGTTCGACATGCCCGGCAAGGTCTGCGCGAGGCCGCTCTCGTTCGCGAGCGCAAGGCGCAGTTGCTTGAACGTCCAGCCGTCGACGATCGTGAAGCGGTGCTGCACCACCTCGCCGGTTTCCATCTTGCGCAACAGCTCGCGCGGCGTGATGCCCGGCGTCAATGCGTACTCGCCGGCATGCAGGCGCCCGGCAACGCCGAGTTCGCGGCCAAGCAGGCGCCAGTACAGCGGCGCCGCCCGGCTCAGGCGCTCGCGCCGGATCTGCCGCACGACGTCGCGATAGCGTGCGCCGCGCGCGACGTCGATCGTCGCATCGGCGTGCGCACCCGGCAGCGGCGATTCGGTGAAACGGCGGTAGTCCAGCCACGCGGCGACGGCGATACCGACGATGCCGAGCAGCACCAGCGTGACGAGGATGCGCAGCACGGCACCGCCGCGGGCGCGGCCTGGATTCATTGAAAACGTGAGGTTCGACATAGGCGGATCAGCGTAACCGGATTTGATCTTCAAGAGCGAGAGCCGCGGGTTGAAAAGGCCGCGCAGCCGCGGCACTCAACCATCCACACCCAGCGCGCGCAACATGCCGCGTGCTTTCGCGCGCGTCTCGTCGAGTTCGCGCGCGGCGACCGAGTCGGCAACGATGCCGGCGCCGGCGCGGAAGCTCGCTTCACCGGAGCGCAGGGTCAAGGTGCGGATCAGGATGTTCAGGTCGAGATCGCCGTCGCGATTGAGGTAGCCGAGCGAGCCGGTATAGGCACCGCGGCCGACGCGTTCGAGCGCAGCAATGATCTGCATGCAGCGCACTTTCGGACAGCCGGTGATCGTGCCGCCGGGGAACGCCGCGCGGATCGCCTGTCCCGGCGTCGTGCCGGGGCGCAGGGTGCCGCGCACGTTCGACACGATGTGGTGCACGTGCGCGTAGCTTTCGATCGCCATGATCTCGTCGGCGACGACGCTGCCGGGCACGCAGATGCGGCCGAGGTCGTTGCGTTCGAGGTCGATCAGCATGACGTGTTCGGCGCGTTCCTTCGGATGGCCAATCAGTTCGCGAATCGCCGCCTCGTCGTTGCCGTCGCGCGGCCGTGTACCGGCGATCGGGCGCGTCTGCGCAGTGTCGCCGCGGATCTCGATCAGGCGTTCCGGCGACGAGCTCGCGATGGCCCAATCGTCGTGCTGCAACAGGCCGGCGAACGGCGCCGGATTCGCGCAGCGCAGCGCGCGGTACAACGCGGCTGCCGTCGCGTCGGGAGCGCAGCGCGCCCGCCATTCGCGCGACAGGTTGACCTGGAAGATGTCGCCGGCGCGCAGGTGCTCGTGGATGCGCGCGACGCCATCGAGGAAATCCTCCGGCACATCCTCATCGACGCGCTCCGGCGCTTGCCACGCCGCAACGGAAGGCATGGGTGCGACGAGGTCGGCGTGCAGCACGTCGAGCAGTTCGGCACGCTCCGATTCAGCCACCAGCAAGGTGCGGTCGCAATCGTGGTCGACCACGATTGCGGCGGGACAGCGCAATGCCAGCGCGATCGGCAGCGCAGTGTCGCGCGCTGCCGGCAGTCGCAACTTCGGCTCGATCTCGCCCGCGAGTTCGTAGCCGAGATAGAGCAGCCAGCCGCCACGGAACGGCAGCTCGACATCGCCATCGCGCGGCTGTCGCGCTCCCTGCCAAGCGGCATCGAGCGCATCGAGAAAGCCCCCGCCGACATGCCGACCGTGCTGATCGCGCACGCCATCGGCGTCAAAACGCAGCATCGCTTCGGGATAAGCGAACAGGATGTCGTAGCGCGCTCGCGCGTTGCCGCGAGCGACGCTTTCCAACAGACCTGGATAGCGTTGCGGATGTGCCGCCGCAAGCGGCTGCAGATCGCAGGCACCGGCGATCTCGCGGATGACATGGCTCATCGGCATCTGCCCATGGGCGTCGGAAGTTGCCGATGCCGGGAAAACAAGAGGCGCATTGCAACGCATGCTTGCCAAGACGGCTTCAGCTGCGTTGGATTTGTCGGCATGGGGTATACATCCCACCCGGCCCTCTCCTTGGGGAGAGGGCTTGAACGCGCCGACTACAGGCGACGGAACACCAGCGTGCCGTTGGTACCGCCGAAGCCGAACGAGTTCGACATCACGACATCGAGTTTCGCCTCGCGCGCGGTGTGCGGCACGAAGTCGAGGTCGCAGCCTTCGCCCGGGTTGTCGAGGTTGATCGTCGGCGGTACCACGCCGTCGCGCAGCGCGAGAATCGAGAAGATCGCCTCGACGCCGCCAGCCGCACCGAGCAGATGGCCGGTCATCGACTTGGTCGAGCTGACCATGAGTTCGTTCGCATGCTCGCCGAACACGCCCCTGATGCCCTGCACTTCGGCGACGTCGCCGACCGGCGTCGACGTGCCGTGCGCGTTGATGTACTGCACGTCGGTAGTGTTCAGCCCGGCATCCTTGATCGCGATCGTCATGCAACGACCGCCGCCTTCCCCATTCTCGCTCGGCGCGGTCATGTGATACGCGTCACCGCTCATGCCGAAGCCGACGAGCTCGCAATAGATGCGCGCGCCGCGGCGCTTCGCGTGCTCGTATTCCTCGAGAATCAGCACGCCCGCGCCATCGGACAGCACGAAGCCGTCGCGGTCCTTGTCCCATGGGCGGCTTGCCTTGTGAGGTTCATCGTTGCGCGTGGACATCGCGCGCGCGGAGCAGAAGCCACCGACCGCGGTGCCGACCGTGGAGAACTCGGCGCCACCGGCGACCATCACATCGGCATCGCCGTACTGGATCATGCGCATCGCCAGGCCGATGTTGTGCGTGCCGGTCGTGCACGCAGTCACGCACGCGATGTTCGGGCCTTTCAGACCGAGCATGATCGACAGGTTGCCCGACGCCATGTTGATGATCGAGCTCGGCACGAAGAACGGCGAAATCTTGCGCTGTCCATGCTCGTGATACGTGATCGCGGTCTTCTCGATCGTCGCGATGCCGCCGATGCCGGCACCGACCGCGACGCCGATGCGTTCCTCGTCGTGCTCGTGTGGATGCAGGCCCGCATCGGCCAGCGCCTGCACCGAAGCGGCGATGCCGTAATGGATGAACGGATCCATCTTCTTGACGTCTTTCGACGCGACATACTGCGCGGGATCGAAGTCACGGATCTCGCCGGCGATGCGCGTCGGGAACGTCGACGCATCGAAATGCGTGATAGGGCCGATACCGCTTTTGCCGGCGGTGATGTTCGCCCATGCGCTCGCCACGTCGTTGCCGACGGGGCTGATGATGCCGAGACCGGTTACGACGACGCGACGCTTAGTCATGGACGACACTACCTGTTTGATTCTGGTCGCTGCGTTGGAAAAGACGACGCCCGCACTGCGCATGAGCGACGAGCATACGCAGGCGTGTGTTGCGGATCGCCAAAACGAAAGCTGCGCCTCGGGGGCGCAGCATCGTGTGACACCTGACAGCCCGGACTCAGGCTTTGACGTGCGCCTTGACGTAGTCGACAGCCTGCTGCACCGTCGTGATCTTCTCGGCTTCCTCGTCGGGAATCTCGCACTCGAATTCCTCTTCCAGCGCCATCACCAGCTCGACCGTATCCAGCGAGTCGGCGCCGAGATCGTCAACGAACGAAGCGTTCGGCGTGACCTCGTCTTCCTTCACGCCCAGCTGTTCGACAACGATCTTCTTGACGCGCTCTTCGATAGTGCTCATTGGGTTGTATACCTCCGATCGGAATTCGTGCGGCGCGTGGTTTCGCGTGAACGCGAGGGCACCGCGCCCCTTGCAAAGCTGCGGCATTGTAGAGGAAGGCCAAGTCCCTCGCCACAGTCGGTGATGTACTTGGCGAAGGCTCTCTCGATATACGCCAACGCATTGAATCGAAACCACTACGGCATGTACATGCCGCCGTTGACGTGCAGCGTTTCGCCGGTGATGTAGGCTGCGGACGGCGACGCGAGGAATGCGACCGCCTTGGCGATATCGTCGGCCGCACCGAGGCGACCCAGCGCGATCTGGCCGAGCAGCGCCTCGCGCTGCGCCTCGGGCAGCGCACGCGTCATGTCCGTGTCGATGAAACCCGGCGCGACGACGTTGACCGTTATGCCGCGCGTGCCGATCTCGCGCGCGAGCGACTTCGAGAACGCGATGATGCCGGCTTTCGCCGCAGCGTAGTTCGACTGGCCCGGATTGCCGGTCAGGCCGATCACCGAGGCGATCGAGACGATGCGGCCCTTGCGCGCCTTCATCATGCCTCGCATGACCGCTTTCGACGTACGAAAGACCGACGTGAGATTGGTGTCGATGATCGCCTGCCAGTCCTCATCCTTCATGCGCATCAGCAGCTGGTCGCGCGTGATGCCGGCATTGTTGACGAGGATCGACACCGCGCCGGATTCCTTCGCGATCGCATCGATCAACGCCTCGACCGCAGCGCCATCCGTCACGTTCAACGCGCGACCGACGCCACCGTGTGCAGCGAGGCGTTCGCCGATCGCTTGGGCACCGCTTTCCGTCGTCGCGGTACCGATCACCTTCGCGCCGAGCGAGGCGAGTTCGTCCGCGATCGCGGCGCCGATGCCGCGACTGGCGCCGGTGACCAGCGCGATTTCACCTTCGAGGGACTTGCTCATGTGCTTGCTCCTGTCGCATTGACGATACTTCTATCCGTCATCTTTCGTACGTCGCGTTTGTTCGTCATTCCGGCGCAGGCCGGAATCCATTTTGCCCGTTTTTCACCAAGGCCAATCCGGATGGATTCCGGCCTGCGCCGGAATGACGAAATGACAGCGGAATGACGGAAAGGGGAATCCGTTTCAGCCGCGCCAGTCGGCCAGCGCCGCGTCGAACTCGCCCGGCGTGCCGAGGGCACGACCTTCGATCGTCTTGTCGATGCGCTTGACGAGTCCGCTCAGCACCTTGCCCGGGCCGCATTCGGCGATGCGCGTTGCGCCATTCGCGGCGAGCGCCTGCACGCATTCGGTCCAGCGCACCGGCAGGTACAACTGGCGCACCAAGGCGTCGCGGATTTCGGCAAGGCCGCCATGCGCGCGCGCGTCGACGTTCTGCACGACCGGAATCGTCGGCTGGCTCCAGTTGTAGGCCTTGATCGCCTCGGCGAGGCGGTTCGCAGCTTCGCGCATCAGCGGCGTATGTGACGGAACGCTGACCGCGAGCTTCACCGCCTTGCGCACGCCGCGCTCAGTCAACTTCACAAGCACCGCATCGACCGCCTGCACGTGGCCGCCGATCACGATCTGGCCGGGCGAGTTGTAGTTCGCCGGAGTGACCACGTGGTCGCCCGAGACTTCGCGGCAGACTTCCTCGACCAGCGCGTCCTCCGCGCCGAGCACGGCGGCCATTGCACCGACGCCTTCCGGCGCGGCTTCCTGCATCGCCTGACCACGGATACGCACGAGATGCGCCGCGTCGTGCAACGAGATCGCACCGGCCGCGACCAGCGCGGTGTATTCGCCGAGGCTGTGGCCGGCCAGGCGCGCAGGCATCGCGCCGCCCTTCGCCTGCCACAGGCGCCACACGGCAACACCTGCAGCCAGCAGCGCGGGCTGCGTGTATTCGGTGCGGTTGAGCATCACCTCCGGACCGCCCTGCGACAACGTCCACAAGTCGATGCCTGCGCCGTCGGAAGCCTCGACGAACGCCTCTCGCACGTGCGGATGCAGTTCGCCGAGTTCGGCGAGCATGCCGATCGATTGAGAGCCTTGGCCGGGAAACACGAACGCTAGCGAAGAAGGCGTATTCATCTCAAACGTGTCCCGTACGGAGATTGTTGTTGAGCGCAACCGTGGACCACGTCGTCACGAGCACGACAAGACCAGTGGCGCAAATGCGATTGATGTGGGCATCCAGGAACCGGCCACGCGGATAGCGCCCCGCCGTTACCAGCAACAATGTGCAACGCCCGAGGTTGAACAGCACGATGTTCCAGACGAAAGCGACGAGAACCGCTTTCAAAGCGGCGGCGACGGTGTCGATCGCTTCCGACAGCATCGCGGCCGATCAATATTTCAGCAAAGCCGACGACCAGGTGAATCCGCCGCCGAACGCCTCCAGCAGCAAGGTCTGGCCGCGCTTCACCTTGCCCGAGCGCACCGCTTCGTCGAGTGCCAGCGGCACCGAGCCGGACGAGGTGTTGCCGTGGCGGTCGACGGTGACGATCACGCGCTCCATCGACAGCTTCAGACGCTTCGCCGTGGCTTCGATGATGCGCAGGTTGGCCTGGTGCGGGATCAGCCAGTCGATGTCGGATTCGTGCATGCCGGCGGCTTCGAGCGTTTCCTCGACGATGCGGTCGAGCGTCTTTACCGCGACCTTGAACACCTCGTTGCCAGTCATCAGCACGCGCACGCCGGCATTCGGCTCGTCGAGCTGGAAGCCCGCGGACACGCCGACCGGGTTGTACAGCAGGTGCTTGTAGGCGCCGTCCGCGTGCTGCTTGGTCGCGATGATGCCGGGTTCGTCCGAGGCTTCCAGCACGACCGCGCCGGCGCCGTCGCCGAACAGCACGCAGGTCGAGCGATCGCTGAAGTCGAGCATGCGCGTCAGCGTCTCGGCACCGACAACGAGCGCCTTCTTCGCCTGCCCGCCGCGGATGAACTGATCGGCGATGCCGAGCGCGTACATGAAGCCGGAGCACGCGGCATTGACGTCGAACGCGGCGCAGCCGTTGGCGCCGAGACGATGCTGCAACAGGCATGCGGTCGACGGAAAGATGATGTCCGGCGTGGTCGTGCCAAGCACGATCAGATCGAGGTCGGAGCCCTTGATGCCGGCCGCCTCGAGCGCGTGGGTCGCCGCATAGAAGGCCAGGTCGCCGGTAGTCTCGCCGTCGGCCGCCATGCGCCGTTCGCGGATGCCGGTGCGCGAGGCGATCCATTCGTCGGTGGTTTCGACGAGTTTTTCGAGGTCGGCGTTGGTGACGACCTTCTCCGGCAGGTAGCTGCCGGTACCGGCGATGCGTGAGTAGATCAGGGTCGTTCCCCGGTCGAAGTGCTGGAATCGGGGCGATGCATGCCTTGCGTCACCCTGGCGCACGCGCCGCCAGGCGGCGAGCGTTGGAAGCGCGGCCGTCCCGGCCTCGCCACGCAATCCGGCCGCCGGCATGTGCCAGCGGCCACAACCCGCGCGCGATGCCGGCTGGCACCGCGCCGCCGGGCGGGTTTACTCCGCGTCGCGGATCTTGACCTTGGATTCGATGACCTTCTTGCCGCGGTAGTAACCGTCCGCGGTGACGTGATGACGCACATGCACCTCGCCCGAGGTCGGATCGGTCGAGAGCTGCTTCGCGGTCAGTGCATCGTGCGAACGGCGCATGCCACGGGTGGACGGGGTTTTACGACTCTTGGCAACAGCCATGGAACTCTCCAGTGATTATTCTCGATTCACGAATCCGCGCATCCTGCACGGCCCGCAAACAAACGGTCGCAGCCTCGCCGCGCCACGTTCGGCACAACGGCACATCCTTGGCACCTTGGGCAATCGAACCCGCCCTAGTGTTTCTTCAATACCCCGAGCACCGCGAACGGGTTCGGCTTTTCCTCTTCGGATGAAGCGTCGTCCGCCTCATCGCTCCACACCAATGGCGCACCGGGTTTCAGCGGCACCACCGGCAACGCCAGTATCAATTCGTCCTCGATCACGTCGGCAATGCCGAGCCGGCCATCCGCCACGAGCAACGGCTCGTAATCGGGTGGCAGCGCGGCCTCCTCGCTCTCTTCGACGATCAGGCCGAGGCGCTGATCGACCGACACCTTGTACAGAAAAGTTTCCAGTGTACGCTGGCAGACCAATGGCAATCCCGCCTCGAGTTTCAATTCGAGGTAGGAAACACCGAGAGAATCCTTGCCGAACTCGACCGTATAGCGGACGTCACCATCGGTGGAAGCAAGGCTGCCACGCAGACGCCGCATCGAAGCCAGCGGCAGCGCGCCTTCGAACGAGCGTCGCGCCTGCACTTGGCGCGCTACGTCCACGCGATCTGGCAGGGCGGCTGTCATGGGCGCGCGATACTAGGTGCGCACCCCCCGTCTGTCAACCGGAATCGCCCGATTTGCCCGTCTCCGGCAACGCCAGCAGACTACGCGATCCGGGCCTTTTGGCTCGCGTTTCGGCACGCCAGGGCATTGTGACCTTACTCATGGCCTTCATCGCGGCATTGCTGCTGCTCGTCCTGCTGGCTGGGCTGCGCGAGCATCGGCAGCGTCGCAAAGCGCGCCTGCTCGGAGAAATCCTCGACTTGGCGGACGCCCTGGAGCGCGAATTGCTGGAATGCCGCGCGCGCCTTCGCGAACTCCCGGCGCTTACCGCCAGCTTGCCGCCGGCGGGAAACCTGTCGGCGCGAGCGACCTTGGCCTCCGAACCACAGGTGCAGGACGCCCTGCGCGACCTGCTCGCCCACCGTTTGTGGCTGAAGGAGCATGCGAACCAGGCGACCTTGCCGGAACTGCAGGCTGCACGGGCCGCCCTCGTGGCGACGCGCGACTCGCTGGCGACCCAGCTGGGTCGCCTCGCCGAAGCGCGCGAAGACTTCGAACACCTGCTGGCGGGGCCACGATGACGCCTGCCACCGGAATCGACCTCGTGCTCGCCTCGACTTCGCGCTACCGGCGCGAACTGCTCGCGCGCATCACCCCCGCATTTCGTACCCTCGCACCGGCGGTCGACGAGACTCCGCAAGCCGGCGAAACACCCGCCTCGCTTGCCCGGCGACTGGCCGAAGCGAAGGCGCGCGCGGTCGCGGCGAACTGCCCGCATGCACTGGTGATCGGCAGCGACCAAGTCGCCGACCTCGACGGCCAGCCGATCGGCAAACCCGGTACTGCTGCCGCAGCGCGCGCCCAGCTCGGCGCAGCCAGCGGTCACACCTTGATCTTCCACACCGCGATCTGCCTGATCGACACGCGTCATGCACCGTCGCAGGTTCATCAGGAGTGCGACAGCACCCGCGTCGTGTTCCGCTCGCTCGATGCCGACGAGATCGCCCGCTACGTCGCCGCCGAACAACCGCTCGACTGTGCCGGCAGCTTCAAGGCCGAAGGCCTCGGCATCAGCCTGTTCGAACGCATCGACAGCAGCGATCCGACCGCGCTGATCGGCCTGCCATTGATCGCACTCGCGCGGCTGTTGCGTGCAGCCGGCATCGCCCTGCCCTGACGTCGACGGCGTACGCGGAAACTTTTCCGCGAGCCTCGCCTCCAAACAATCCGCGCCGCAACCCGCTCCCGTTCGAGCAAGCGGCGCACCGCTACACTGGACCGCTGCAACCCTTTGCCCAACGGGATCGTCATGCTCGAATCGCCGAAAACCGCCTCGCCGACCGATCTTCGCGATGCGCTCGCGCGCGCGATCGCGCAGGTCAACACCGTCGTGCTCGGCAAGCGCCGCGAGATACGCCTCGCCTTCGTCTGCCTGCTCGCCGGCGGCCATCTGCTGATCGAGGACCGGCCCGGCGTCGGCAAGACCACGCTCGCGCATGCGCTGGCGGCAACGCTCGGGCTCGGTTTCCAGCGCGTGCAGTTCACTTCGGACCTGCTGCCGTCCGACATCATCGGTGTCGGCATCTACGAACGCGAGACGAACCGCTTCAAGTTCCATCCGGGTCCGCTGTTCACGCAGCTGCTGCTCGCCGACGAGATCAACCGCGCAATGCCGAAGACGCAGGGCGCGCTGCTCGAGGCGATGGCCGAGGAACAGGTCACCGTCGACGGCACCACGCATCGGCTGGCACCGCCGTTCTTCGTCGTCGCGACGCAGAACCCGCTCGACTTCGCCGGCACCTGGCCGCTGCCGGACTCGCAGCTCGACCGCTTCATGCTGCGTATGAGCCTCGGTTATCCGGATCGCGAAGCCGAGCGCGCGATGCTCGGTGCGACCGACCGGCGCGTCGTGCTCGATGCGTTGTCGCCGTGCCTGGCGCCGGAACAGATCATCGAGCTGCGCCACGCCTGCGCCAGCGTGATCGCAAGTTCTGCATTGATCGACTATGTGCAGGCGCTGCTTGCCGCGAGCCGCGAACACGCGCAGATCCGCATCGGCCTGTCGCCACGCGCCGGCCTCGCGCTGCTCGCGGCGGCACGCGCGCATGCGTTGCTGGCGGGACGCTCGCAATGCCTGCCCGAAGACGTGCAGGCCGTGTTCCCGTTTGTCGCCAGCCATCGTTTGACGCTCAGCGCGAGCGCGCGCGTGGACCGTGACAAGCTCGCACTGCAATTGCTCGAGTCGACTCCGGTGCGCTGACGTGGAAGTGCCGGCGGCTTTCGCGGATCTTCGACTACGCCTGCTGGCCACGGCCGAACGCCGCCTGCCGGCACTGACCCGTCTGCGCCGCGCCGAAACGCTGCCGATCCGGCTAGACCGCCGCCGCATCTATGTATTGCCGACCGGCTTCGGCCTCGCGTTCAGCGTCCTGCTGCTGGTCATGCTGCTCGGCGCGCTGAACTACGGCAACAATCCGGCATTGCTGTTGACCTGCCTGCTCGGCGCGGCCGCCGGCGCCAGCCTTTTCCTCGGTTTTCGTGTGCTGACCGGGCTCACGCTGGAACGCGTGCGCGCCGACGAAGGCCACGCCGGCGATCCGTTGCCGCTTGTCCTGATCTTCGCTCCTGGCATGCGCGATCGCCCGAGTCTGCGTCTGCGCCGCAGCGGCACGGATACCGCGTTTGCATTGCGCGCCAACACTGCGAGCGAGGTCGTATTGAATGTGACGGAGACCCGACGCGGCTGGTTCCGTCCGGGCCGCATCCGCGTCTGGACCGACTTCCCGCTCGGCCTGTTCCAGTTGTGGAGCTGGCTCAACCCGGACGTCGAGTTCCTCGTCTATCCGGCACTCGAATCGCCGACGCCGCCGCTGCCCGATGGCGTCGGCGAGCACGGCGAACACGCACGCGCCGGCAGCAGCGAGGAACACGCCGGTCTGCGCGACTATCGGCCGAGCGATCCGTCGCGGCTGATCGCTTGGAAAGCGTCGGTACGCCACGACACTCTTCTCGTGCGCGACATCGAGCGCCGTTCCGGCGAGGCGCTCGTCCTCGACCACGCAAGCCTGCGCGAATTGGAACCGGAAGCGCGCATCCGCCGACTTGCTGCATGGATCGTCGCTGCCGAAGCCGCGCAACGCAGCTATACCTTGCGCCTGCCGACCGAAGTGCTGGGCCCCGATCTCGGCGCGCAGCATCGCCGCACCTGCCTGCGTGCGCTGGCACTGCTGCCGCACGCAGGAGATCGCGATGACTGATCGCCTCGACAATTTCCAGTTCGGCCTGCTCGTCGCGACCGTCGCCGCGACCCTGGCGACTCATCTTGGCCATCTGCCGCCGTGGTTGTCGCTGGCGCTCGCGATCCTGCTGCCGCTGCGCCTGTGGACGCGACAGCGCGGCGCCGCAAGCGTCAGCGCGTGGATCCGCCTGCCGCTGACCGCGCTGCTGGTCGCGCTGGTGGTCACGAGCTTCGGCAACCTGTTCGGCCGCGAACCTGGCAGCGTGCTCGGCTGTGGCCTGCTCGCACTGAAACTGCTGGAAACCGACAAACTGCGCGATGCGCGCGTCGCGCTCGGCTTCGCCGCCTTCGTGCTGATGTCGGCGCTGCTGTTCAGTCATACGCTGCTCTTCACACTGTCGATCTGCGCAGCACTGTTGCTGCTGCTGGCCGCGCTGGCGTCGCTGCAACCGGCCCCGCTCGATCAGAGCCGGCGGTTGCGCACGCAGTTGCGCCTGGCTGCCGCGCTTCTCGGTGTCGGCCTGCCGCTCGCGGCCGCCGCGTTCGTGCTGGTGCCGCGGCTCGGATCGCCGCTGTGGGGTTCCCCCGGCAACGACACCACCGCGCGCACCGGCCTCGGCGACCGCATGGCGCCCGGCGAAATGACCGAACTGCTGATCGACGACAGCCCGGCGTTCCGCGTCGATTTCGACGGCGGCGTGCCGGTGCCGCAACAACGCTATTTTCGCACGTTGGTGCTGCCCGATTTCGATGGCAACGCATGGACACGCGGCTGGCCACGCGGCATCTCGCAGATGGAAGAGGCGCGCGCGACCGGCATGCCGGTCGCATACACGATCACCCTGGAGCCGACCGATCGCCGCTGGTTGCCGGCACTGGACCTGCCGCTGGCCGCGCCAACGGAAACGCGGTTGGTCACGGGACAAACACTCGTCGCAAACACGCCGGTCTCGCAACCGCGCCAATATCGTCTGCAGTCGGCGCCGGACTATCTGCTCGCACCCACGCTCGGCGCGGCGCAGCGGGAACGCATGCTGGCATTGCCGGCCGGTTTCGATCCGCGCGCGCGTGCGCTTGCCGAAAGCTGGCGCACACAGCACCGAAACGACGATGCCGTCGTGCGTACTGCGCTCGACCTGTTCCATGCGAGCTTCACCTATACGCTCAACCCGCCGCTGCTCGGGCGCGATTCGATCGACGACTTCCTGTTCGACACGCAGCGCGGTTTCTGCGAGCACTACTCGTCCGCGTTCGTATTCCTGATGCGCGCGGCCGGCATTCCCGCACGCGTCGTCACTGGCTATCAGGGCGGCTGGTGGAACGCGAAGAGCAACTACCTGCTGGTGCGTCAGTCCGATGCGCACGCATGGGCAGAAGTATGGATGGACGGGCGCGGCTGGAAGCGGGTCGATCCGACCGCGGCCGTAAGCTCGGCGCGCATAGAACTCGGCGCGCACGCAGCCAACGGCAGTGCGAGTTGGGCACAGTCGGACTGGCTGCGCGGCCTGCGCAACCAGCTCGATTTCGCCAACCGGTTGTGGACCGAAAGCATCATCCGCTTCGATGCATTGCGCCAGAAGGGCATGCTGACGCCATTCGGTATCGCCGATGCCAACCAGGGTGATCTGTTGCTCGCGCTTTCCGGCGTGCTCGGCATCGCGATGCTGTTCGCGACGATCTGGGCGATGCGTGGGGTACACGCGCGCGGCGGCGATGCACTCGATCGCGCTTGGTCACATCTGGGCGATCGACTCGCACGGGTCGGCATCGAACGCCGCACCAATGAAGGGCCGCTCGACTTGCGTCGGCGCGCACGATCGCGGCAGCCCACGCTCGATGACACGTTCGATACCCTCGTCAACGACTACGTCGACCTGCGCTACGGCGCTGGCCTCGCACAACCTGAACGGATCGCCTCATTCGCTGCCGCCGTGCGTAAACTTCGCCTGCCTCGGCGCGTTCCGAGTAACACTTGATGCGACCACACCACGCCCGATGTCGTCTTATCATCATCGAGAACGGCGACTCGCCGACTGATTGAGGTCCACGATGCACAAGTCCATTGCGATCCCCCTGCTGACCCTTGGCCTCGCCTCCTGCGCCACGGTGCCGACACCGTTGCAAGGCCAGTTCGCGGCGAGCACGCCGCGCGATGCGTCGACCAGCGGCAGCGGCCAGTCCGTGCGCTGGGGTGGCGAAATCATCAAGGTCGAACCGAAGCACGACGCGACCTGTTTCGAGATCCTGTCGCGCCCGCTCGATTCCAGCGCGCGACCGGCGACGCGCGATCCGAGCGGCGGACGCTTCATTGCCTGCCGCGCCGGCTTCTACGACCCGGAAGAGTTCCAGCGCGGCCGCGACCTGACCGTTGTCGGCCGTGTCTCCGGCAGCGAGCATGGCAAGGTCGGCGAATTCGACTACACGTATCCGCTGGTCGCCGCCGATACGGTATACCTGTGGCCGAAACGACCGTTGTATGTGCGCTCGCCGCCGTACTACGACCCGTGGATGTACGGGTTCGGTGGTCCGTGGGGATTCGGTCCGTACTGGGGTCCCTACTGGGGCGGTTCGACCGTGATCATCCGCGAACCCCGTCCACACCCTCGCCCGGCACCGACGCCTGCTCCGGCACCGCAACGGCGTTGAGCGGATCGCATTGAAAAATGCGGCCACGGATGGCCACTTGTGGATTCGACCAAGCCACCAAGCCGCCCATCGGCGATGCAACAAGGTGAAACGGCGCTCAAGGACGAGCGCGCAAACAACGAAATGACACGCACGGCGCGTCTTTGTGTTGTCGCTTGCGTCAGCCGGGCGGCCACTCCATGGCACGCCCGGCCAGCAGATGCAGATGGATGTGGAACACGGTCTGGCCGCCATCGCGATTGCAGTTCATCACGCAGCGGTAGCCGTCCTCGGCGAAGCCCTGTGCCTTCGCATAGTTCGCTGCAGCGAGCACAACCTTGCCGATGGTGGCCGCATCCGCCGCCGCCAGATCGTTCAACGTGGCGATCGACTTCTTCGGAATGAACAGCACGTGCACCGGCGCCTTCGGCGCGATGTCGCGGAACGCGAGCACGTCATCGTCTTCATAGACGATGTCGGCCGGAATTTCGCGGCGGATGATCTTGTCGAACAGGGTGTCGGTCATGAGGCCGGGCGCCGAGAATGGGGATTCGGGGATGGTAGAGCAGCTTTCCCCGATTCCCAATTCTCCATTCCCGGCTTCAAAGCTCCTGTCGCCCGCCGAACGCGTGCGCCAGCGTGCCGCGGTCGATGAATTCGAGCTCGCCGCCGAGCGGCACGCCATGCGCGAGCCGGCTCGCGCGCACGCCGGCCGCGCGTGCAAGCTGCGACAGCAGGTGCGCGGTCGCCTCACCTTCCACGGTCGGATTTGTCGCAACGATCAGTTCGTGCACTTCGCCCTCCGCCAGACGCTGCGCGAGCTGGTCGAGGCCCAGTTCCTTCGGACCGAGTCCATCCAGCGGCGAGAGGCGTCCGAGCAGCACGAAATACTGGCCGCGGAATCCGGTCGCCTGCTCGATCGCGATCTGATCGACCGGCGTCTCGACGACGCACAGCAGATTGCGGTCGCGCTGCGGATTCGCGCACAACGCACACACGGCTTCTTCGCTGAACGTGCGGCAGCGAGTGCAATTGCCGATGCGTTCGACCGCGGCGGCGAGCCGTTCGGCCAACTTGCGCGCGCCGGCACGATCGCGCTCGAGCACATGGAAGGCCATGCGCTGCGCGCTTTTCGCACCAACGCCCGGCAGGCAGCGCAGCGCGTCGATCAGGTCGGCGAGGAGCGGGGAAGAGGACATGCTTTACGGGAATCGAGAATCGAGAATGGAGAATCGGAAGTCGGGAATCGGAAAAGCCCGCAGGCATGAAGGCGTCAGCTTTTCACCATTCCCGATTCCCTGGCTTCTCAGAACGGCAACTTGAATCCGGCCGGCAGGTTCATGCCGGCGGTGAGGCCACCGAGCTTTTCCTGCGACAGCGCGGCGATCTTGTTGACCGCATCGTTGACCGCAGCGGCGACGAGATCCTCGGCCATTTCCGGATCGTCGGCGAACAGCTTGCGGTCGATCGTCACCGCGCGGACCTCGTGACGACCGCTCATGCGCACACTGACCAGACCGCCGCCGGACTGCCCGGTGACCTCGGTCTGCGCGATTTCCTCCTGCGCGCGCTTCATGTCTTCCTGCATGCGCTGCGCCTGTTGCATCAATCCGGCGAGTGGACCTTTCATGGTGACTCCGTGTTTCAAGTTGTTTTGGGAAATACAATGCGATGGTTCAAGGTTCCATCGATCGCACGCTTTCGGGAATCACGCGCGCATCGAAGGTGTCGATCAGGGACTGCACCAGCGGATCGCCGCGCATTGCTTCCTCGGCGGCCTGGCGGCGCGACTGGTCCGCGCGCACGCGTTGTTCGGCCGGGGTTTCCATGCCGCCGCTGTCGCGCTCGAACTTGACCTTGATCTCGCGCCCGAGTGCTGCACCCAGTCGCTGTTCTAGCTGCGCGACCATCGGCCCGACCGCAAGATGCTCGTGCGCGGGCTTCATTGCCAGGCGCACGACGCGATCCTCGATCGCGATCAGACTCGCATGCAGCGCGAGCTGGCCGACCGGGCCGCGTAGCTCAGCGCGCTCGATCAGGTCGGGCCATGAAGCGCCGGAATGACCAGCCTGCGGCTGTTGCAAAGCATTGGGGATTGGGGGTTGGGGATTGGGGAAAGCCTGGCGTGTGGTGACAGGTTCTTCGATTTGGCGCGACGTAGTCGGCGGCGGCGAAACCGGTGCGGGACTGACGGGCACCGCGATCCTCGGCGCGGGCGCAGACCGCTGCGGCATCGCTTCAGCGCTTGGCGCAGCATTTCCACGATGGCCGATTGCCGGCTGCTGATTCCCGGCTCCGGCAGGCACAAACGCCAACATGCGCAACAATGCCATCTCGAAACCGACGCGCGGCGTCGGCGCCAGCGGCAAGTCGCGACGACCGGTCACCGCGATCTGGTACCAGAGCTGCACCTCGGTCGCTGCGATGCGCTCGGCGAGTTCTGGCAGGCCTGCGTCGTCCACGCCTGCGGCGTCTGGAATCAGTTGCAGCAGTTGCATGCGGTGCAGCGCACCGGCAAGTTCGTCCAGCACCTGCGCGAAATCCGGCGCGAAGCTGGCGATGCGCTCGATCTCGTCGAGCAGCGCTGCGCCGTCGCCTGCAACGAGCACGTCGAGCAGCACGCGTACCTTCGCACGCTCGACGGTGCCGAGCATCGCGTGCACGTCCTGCGACTGCAGCGCGCCGCCGCCGTATGCAATCGCCTGATCAAGCAACGACAGGCCATCGCGCAGCGAACCATCGGCCGCACGTGCGAGCACGTCTATGCCTTCATCGTCGAAGGTGATGGCTTCCGCGCCGAGGATGTGGCGCATCTGGCCGCCGATCTGCTCCGGCGACAGACGCTTGAGGTTGAACTTGATGCAGCGCGAGAGCACGGTCACCAGCAGCTTTTGCGGATCGGTCGTCGCGAGCAGGAACTTCACGTGCGGCGGCGGCTCCTCGAGGATCTTCAGCAGCGCGTTGAACGCAGGCTTCGACAGCATGTGCACTTCGTCGATCAGGTACACCTTGTAGCGACCGCGCGTCGGTGTGTACTGCGCGTTCTCGATCAGGTCGCGCACGTTGTCGACGCCGGTGTTGCTGGCCGCGTCGATCTCCAGCAGGTCGACGAAACGCCCCGCGTCGATGTCGACGCAGGCGCTGCATTCGCCGCAGGGATTGGACGTCGGCCCATTCTCGCAGTTCAGCGACTTGGCGAAGATGCGCGCGATCGTGGTCTTGCCGACGCCACGCGTGCCGGTGAACAGGAACGCGTGGTGCAAGCGCCCGCTGTCGAGCGCATGCGTGAGTGCGCGCACGACGTGCTCCTGCCCGACCAGTTCGGAAAAGCGGCGCGGGCGCCATTTGCGCGCTAGGGCTTGGTACGACATCGGAAGTCCCGCGGAAGGATGCTCGATTGTAGCAAGCACGATGTCAGCAGATCGCGAACGTCTCGTGGCGCGAGGCTCGATCGCCGGCTCGGCAAGGAGTTGCGGCATCCATGAAGGGTGGCAGCTCCGCCAGCCGCATCCCGGCACCCGAATCATTCACTACCGTTGCTTCCTTCCGGACCTGGCGGGGTTTGCGAACTATCGTCGCGGGAGAACCGACGGAGCCGCCATGAAGCGGCATTGCGCGTTGCGCGCAGTTGACTCTGAAACTGGCGGAGAGAGAGGGATTCGAACCCTCGAAACGGTTTAACCCGTTTACACACTTTCCAGGCGTGCTCCTTCAACCACTCGGACACCTCTCCGCATCCACAGCGCGCTGAACATCCATTCGCGCGGCTTCGCGGGCCGCGCAGGATACTCGCGCGACAGGTCACGCACAAGCGGAGCGATGCCCGCGCGGCGCGGCCTCACGTCTGCTCGCCTTCCGCCATCGGCGTGTTGTCCGGATGCAGCCAGCCCGATTCGCCGTCGGCGTAGTGCTCGTTCTTCCAGATCGGCACGCGGCATTTGATCTCGTCGATGATCCAGCGACAGGCCTCGAATGCCTCGCCGCGGTGGTCCGCGCTGACGCCGACCCAGACCGCGAGATCGCCGATCGCCAGCGAACCGACGCGGTGGATGCCGCGCGCCGCGCGTATGTCGAAGCGCGCAAGCGCGTCGATCAGGATCGCCTCGCCTTCGCTCTCGGCCAGCGGCGCATAGGCTTGGTAGTCGAGGCGCTGCACCGCGCGGCCGTCGTTGTGGTCGCGCACCCAGCCTTCGAAACAGACGCAGGCGCCAGCGGCCGCGTGGTCGAGTGCGCGGCTTTCGCTACTGGCGTCAATTGCGGCATCGGCAAGCTGGAAGTGTTTCATCGCCCGTTTCATCCGCTCATCCACCCGACACAGGCGGCAGGAACACGATTTCGTCGTGCTCAGCCAACCTGTGATCCCAGCCAACGAAGGCACCATTCACGGCAACGCGCAGACGCTCGGGTGCAAACGCGAACTCATGAGCGACGGCAACCTCGGCATACAGCTCGCGCGGCGTGCGCGCGGCACTGTCGCGGCTTTCCGAGGCTCGACCGGCGCGATCGGCGAGACTGGCGAAATACAGCAAGGTGTAGGTCATGCGACCACCCTGCCCTTGCGCACGCGCCGCTTGCCGCCGCTTTTCTCCACCAGGTGCAATTCGTCGATGACGATTTCGTGCGACAGCGCCTTGCACATGTCGTACACGGTCAGCGCGGCAACACTGGCGCCGGTCAACGCTTCCATTTCGACACCGGTCTTGTGTGTGATCGCGACCGTGCAACGGATCGCCAGCTCGGTGTCAGAGGCGAAATCGATCTCGATGCGGCAATTCTCGATCGGCAACGGATGGCAGAACGGAATCAGCTCGTGCGTGCGCTTCACCGCCATCGTGCCGGCGATGATCGCGGTATCGACGACCGGACCTTTCGCCGCGCGCAGCTCCTGCGCGCGCAGCACCTTCGCGATCTCGGCCGGGAAGCGCACGCGCACCTCGGCGACCGCCTCGCGACGGGTTGCCATCTTGGCGCCGACGTCGACCATGCGCGGGCGGCCATCGGGCGATACATGGCTCAACCGGCCGGATTTCGTCTTCACCATGGGTTTCCACCTGCCGCGACGGAGCGCTCATCCACCGATCGCATACATTTCCACATGCTCGCGCGCGGAGAACGTTGCCTCGCTGCGCAGTTCACTATAGCGATCATCGCGCGCATTCCACACCGCCCGGATCAGGCCTGCGAGCTCGGCATCGCTTGCGCCGCCGCGCAAAGCGCCGCGCAGGTCGTGGCCGGAGTTCGCGAACAGACACGTATAAAGCTTACCGTCGGCGGACAGGCGTGCGCGCGTGCAATCACCGCAGAACGGTTCGGTCACCGAGCTGATGAAACCGACCTCGCCACCGCCATCGGCGAACGCATGGCGTCGTGCGACTTCGCTACCGTAGTTCGGTTCCAGATCGACCAGCGGCCAGCGTTCGGCGATATGTGCACGCAGTTCCGCGCTCGGCACGACCAGATCGCGCTTCCAGTCATTGCAGGTGCCCACGTCCATGTATTCGATGAAGCGCACGACGTGGCCGCTGCCGCGGAAATGTTCGAGCAGATCGAGCACGTGACCGTCATTGGTTCCGCGCATGACGACGCAGTTGATCTTCAACGACCCGAAACCGGCGCGTTCGGCCGCGGCGATCGCGGCGAGCACGCCCTCGATGTCGCCCCGACCGCCGGACATCGCGCGGAACGTGTCCGGATCGAGCGTGTCCACGCTCAAGGTGAGCCGCTTCAAACCGGCGGCGCGCAATGCTTGGGCATTCGCCGCGAGCAGGCTGCCGTTGGTCGTCAGCGCGATGTCGTCGATGCCAGGGATCGCCGCCAGTTTGCGCACGAGTTCGGGCAGGTCGCGGCGCAGCAGTGGTTCCCCGCCGGTCAGGCGCAGCTTGTGCACGCCGAGGCCGGCGAACACGGTCGCGAGGCGCTCGATTTCCTCGAAGCGCAGCCGCTCGGCCTTGCTCAGGAACTCATGGTCGCGCGGGTACTGGTCTTCCGGCATGCAATACGGGCAGCGGAAATTGCAACGGTCGACGACCGAGATGCGCAGGTCCGACAGCATGCGACCGCGCAGGTCGCGCGAGGCGGGCGACACCACCGCGAGGGGAATCGCGACAGTCACCTCAGGCCACCTCGACCGACGCGCCCAGCATGCGCGAGGCGGGCGCCAGAGCCATCACGTCGCCACGGCGCGCTACGCGATAGCCACGATCCTCCATCACACGTGCATCGGTCTCGCTGGCGTAGTGGTACAGCATCAGGCGGTCGCGCAATTCGGCCGGATATTCGCGCGCAAGGTCATCGAGGCCGGTATGCGATGGATTGCCATGCAACGCACAGTCGTGCGCGACCACTTCGCCATGCGCAGCGTGGACGGCGAGCATCTCCGGCACCGGTCGCGTATCGCCGGTCCAGACCATGCTGCCGTGCAACGCGAGCCCGAACGAGGTGTTCGGCGCGTGATGCCGCGTCGCAAACACGTCGAACCACAATCCATCGCACCAGAATCCGCGCGAGACCGGGATCAGGCGGAACGCATCCCAGAAATTCGCGCCGCCCTCGGCCAGCACTTCCGGATAGTCGGCGACGCGCGACTGCAGCAGCGGTACCAGCGCTGCATGCGCGTAGATGCGAATCGCGCCACGCCAATGCGAGTCGAAATAGATCTTGTAGAACAGGCGTTCGAGGCCACCGACATGATCCATGTGCGTATGCGTGATGTAGATCGCCGGCGGCGGCCCGCCATACTGCTCAAGATAGGCCGACAGCGCTTCCGTGCCGCAATCGATCATCAGCAATGGTTCGCCGTCGCGTTCGATCGCGGCGCAGGCCGAACCGAGTTCGGGCGCCTGCGCGCTGCCGACGCCGAGAAACCGCATCACGAGAGTCACGACACCACTCCGCCTGCGGTCGCTACGACCGACGCACGCGACAACGCTTCGTGATAGGCCGCCAGCAGCGGATGCCAGAAGCGCGCATCGAATCCCTCGATGCGATGCGCGCCGAGCTTGCCGAACGAGCGACGCAGCCGCGCCAGATTCGCCTCCTGCCATGCCAGCCGCGGTTTGCGCAGGCGGCCGCGGTCGAAGTCGATCAGCCATACCGAACCAGTGGCATCGACGAGAATGTTGTGCGCATTCAAGTCCGCGTGCCAGACGCTTGCACTGTGAAAGCGCGCGATCGTGCGGCCGACCTCTTGTGCGACCTTGGTGTCCAGCGCATCGCCGGCAAGCTGCTCGGCCAGCGTCCGAGCCGACTCGATGCGCCGCGTCAGCATGTCCGCGCGATAGCGCAAGCCGTCGCGCACGTAGCGCGCCGCGACCGGACGCGGCGCCGGCAGGCCAAGCTCGGCGATATGCGTGAGCAGGTGAAACTCGCGGAATGCGCGGGTGCGCGAAGCGCCGCTCCACAGATAGCGATCGGCACTCATGCGTGCGATGAGGCCCCCACGATGATAGTGGCGCAGCACGCAGGTGCCCGCTGGCGTCTCGACAAACAAGACGCCGCCGCGGCCGCCGGCTTGCGCCTGCGCGCCAGCGTGCGCGGACCAGTGCTCGCGGTCGAACCACGCCTCGTCCGGCGCGCGCACGAGCGCGTGATCGAACACGATCGCGCCGGTTGCCGTCGATTGAACTTGCGTCTCGATCATGCGTCTGCCAACTTGAGGTTTCCACGCGGCGCCCAAACGTCCGCCCTATCCCAAGCAGATGGTAGCAAGCGTCGCATGGATCAAGCCGCAACGCCCGGCACGGAACCGGGCTCCCTTTGCCTGCTGCGCACATCGGCGATCGGCGACGTCACCCACGTCGTGCCGCTGGTGCGCACCGTACAGCAGCAATGGCCGCGGACGCGGCTGACCTGGCTGGTCGGCAAGCTCGAACACAAGCTGGTCGGCGACCTTCCCGGGGTCGAGTTCATCGTGTTCGACAAGCATGCCGGCCGCAGCGGCTACCGCGCCGTGCGCGAACAACTGGCCGGGCGGCGTTTCGACGCATTGCTGCACATGCAGGTCGCATTGCGCTCGAACCTGCTCAGCCTCAGCGTGAAGGCGCCGCTGCGCATCGGCTACGACCGCGCTCGCTCGAAAGACCTGCACGGGTTCTTCGTCAATTGCCGCATCCCGGCGCGCGATGGCGACCACGTGCTCGATGCGATGGCGAGCTTCCTCGAGCCGCTCGGCCTGAAACAGACCGATGTGCGCTGGGACATCCCCATTCCGGACGACGCGCATGCGTTCGCGGAGAAATTCCTGCCCGGCAACACGCCGACCTTGCTGGTCAGTCCCGTGTCCAGCCATCGCTTGCGAAACTGGCGGCCGGAACGCTACGCCGCGGCGATGGACCATGCCGCACTCGCGCTCGGCTGGCGTGTCGTGCTTTGCGGCGGACCGAGCGCGTTCGAGCGTGAATTCGGCGATGCGATTCTCACGCACACGAAGATGCGCCCGCTCGACCTGATCGGCAAGGACACGCTGAAGCAACTGCTGGCCTTGCTGCAACGCGCGACCTTGGTGCTGTGCCCGGATTCGGGTCCGATGCACATGGCCAATGCGGTCGGCACGCCGGTGCTCGGCCTGCACGCGGCCAGCAACCCGGCCCGCTCCGGCCCGTATTCCGATCGCCGGTGGTGCGTCGACCGTTATGACGCAGCCGCGCGCAAGTTCCGCAAGAAGCCCGCCGCCGCGCTCGCCTGGGGCACCAAGCTCGAACACCGCGGTGTAATGGACTTGATCGAGGTCGACGACGTGATCGAGCGGCTCGATACGTTCGCCGCGCAGCACGGGCGCCTCGGCGCAATCGCGCGGACGATCGCTCAGCGATAGTTCTGGTACGACTTCTCTTCGACCAGCGTCGAGCCAAGTTTTTCGTTGATGGCGCGCTTCACCGCCGCGCGCTCGTCGTTGCGGATGTAGACCGAGCGCGCCAGTTCGATGAACTCGACATCGAACGCCTTCGCCTTCTCCTTCATGCGGATGCGGTCCTCGATGTCCCACAACGCCTCGTTGACTGCGCGCAACTGTCCGCGTTCAGCAGCGATGTCGCCGTGCGACGCGGCGTGCGCGGCCCAGGTCGCGTTCAGCAGATCCAGCTCGGCACGCACATTGGCGAGCTTGGCGGCATCGGCGATGCGCTCGGACTTGATCTCGAGAATGGTGACCTTGTCGATCAGTTCGCCATAGGAAACCGGGGCGGAAATCGTGCTCATGGAGGTTCTGGCAATCGGCTGCGGCAGTCCAGTGTAGCCGCTGCGGCGGATGGGTTGTTTCGCGCGCGCCGGCCCCGTATCATGCGCGACCCCGGCGAGGCGCCACCTTGCGCCGGTGCAGTTCAGGAGAGGTGGCAGAGTGGTCGAATGTACCTGACTCGAAATCAGGCGTGCGTGCAAGCGCACCGTGGGTTCGAATCCCACCCTCTCCGCCAGTCGTGAAAAAGCCCCTGCTTGCAGGGGCTTTTTCATTCCAGAGTCCGCTCCGCTTTACCCGCGTTTCCGGCACGAGGCAATGCGCGGAAGGTGCAGGCTACGCAACGATGTATCTCTCGCGACCTTCCGGTCGGCAAGCAACCGCGTCCTGCAGCAGCACCTCCAGCCATTCGGCAAACACCCGGACGCGACGAGACGGATGTTGGCGGTGGGCGTAGGGCAGCGTCATCGGCAGCGGCTCGGCGCGATGGCCCGCCATCACCTCGACGAGCTCACCGGCGTCGAGTTGGTTCCGCACGTCGCACTCGGGAACCTGGATCGGGCCAAGTCCGGCGAGGCAGCAGGCAACATGGGCTTCGGCACTGTTGACGGTCACGCGGCTGCGCATGGCGATGGAATTCGCTCCGTTCTTGTCCAGCCAGCCTCGGGTCTCGACGCGTCCGGTCGACGGTGACGCATAGTTCACGGCGAGATGCACTTGAAGATCGCCTGGTGCCCGCGGTGTTCCATGACGTTTGAGATAGTCGGGACTGGCAACGTTGACCAAGGCGCCCCCCGATCGGCCGGGCGATCATTCCGGAATCCGAGAGCGGCCCTAAGCGCAACACGCCATCGATACTGTCCTCGATCAGATTGACGGCGCGGTTGGTAACGCCGAGATCGATGTCGACCGCCGGAGGGAGGGACAGGAATTCAGGCAATGCCGGGGCGACCATGAGCCGCCCGATCCGCCCCGGCACGTCGATCCTGAGCTCGGAACGGCCGGCCCCTTCTCCCGGAAGATTTGCTCGGTCTCCTCCACACCGGCAATGAGGGTCCGGCAGCGCTTAGAAGACCGCACCGTCCTGGGTAAGCGACACCTTGCGCGTGGTCGGGTGCAGAATACGCGCACCGTCGCGCCTTTCCAGTTCGATCACCGCCGCGGATACCAATGAGCGCGGCAGGCCGAGATTGTCGGCTGCACGAGTGAAACACGTGCAGCCGACGACACAGGGCAAGAACGTCCTCATCGCGGGCAGGGCAAAGAATCTGGGCGCATTGCTCGCCCGCGGTCTCGCCGCGCAGGGCGCCAAGGCGGTGGCAATCCACTGCAACAGCAGCCCGGCCAAGGCGGATGCGGAAAAAACGCTGGCCGCGATCCAGGCCGCGGGCGCGCAAGGCTTCGCGTTCCAGGCCGACCTGACTTCCGCCGGCGCGATGGAAAAGCTCTTCGCCGACGCCAAGGCGGCGATGGGCTCGATCGACATCGCGGTCAACACCATGGGCAAGGTGCTGAAGAAGCCGATGGCCGACATCGGCGAGGCCGAGTTCGACCAGATGAGCGCGGTCAACTCCAAGTCTGCCTTCTTCTTCATCAAGGAAGCCGGCAAGGCACTCAGCGACAACGGCAAGATCTGCACGCTGGTGACCTCGCTGCTCGGCGCGTACACACCCTTTTACGCGGCGTATGCCGGGACCAAGGCGCCGGTCGAGCACTACACTCGTGCTGCATCGAAGGAACTCGGCGAGCGTGGCATCTCGGTGACGGCGATCGGGCCGGGGCCGATGGATACCCCGTTCTTCTATCCGGCGGAAGGCGCCGATGCCGTGCAGTATCACAAGACGGCCGCCGCCCTGTCGCCCTCATCCAAAACCGGGCTTACCGACATCGGCGACATCGTGCCGTGGATCGGCTTCCTCGTCTCTGATGGCTGGTGGATGACGGGCCAGGCCATCCTCGTGAATGGCGGCTACACCACGAAGTGACACCGTCCGGCGGCCGCGCAGTTACCGGCCGGTTTGCCACTGATGCAAGTATCCCGGCAAAGCGGTTCATGCGCGCGGCGCGGGGTAATGGTTTTTCAGGCGCGCCACGATCCATTTGAACCCGTGTGCGGTGGCGTCGGCGCTGAGCGCGCGACGCAGCGGGCCGGCGGCGGGATCGTGGCGTTGTTCGAGCAGCTGCCACGTGGCGAGGCGGCATTCGAGCGACCAGGCGATCCAGTCGCGCCGGTCCGCTTGCCCACCCAGATCGCGCAGTGTCGCGACGGCGCCTTCCACCTGTCCGGCGTCACCTCGCAGTTGCGCCAGCGCGATGTCGAGCGCGAACACTTCCTGTTGTTCGGTGATGCGGTTGCGCAATTCCTTTGCACGCTGGGCCGCGCGATCGCGCTCGTCCTCACGGCCAAGACCGGCGTAGGCGAGCGCGAGCTGCCCCTGCGCGATCGCTTCGCCGGTGACCAGCTCGGCCTTGCGTGACACCTCGAGCGCCGCCCGCAGTGGCGCGAGCGCGGCAGTGAAATCGCCGCCGCCGAGCATCATCTGCGCAATCAGCAGATGGACGTTGAAGGCAACCTCGAGCGGCGGGGTGCCGGCCATGGCGCGCGCGGCACCGGCCTTCGCCGCGTCCAGCTCGCCATAATCGAGCGCGATCAGCGCACACTGGAACTCGGCTGCGGCGACATCGGCGGTGTAGTCCTGCTCGCGGTAGCTCTGCAACGCCTGCGCGCACGTCGCCTTGGCCTGGTCCAGATCGCCGCGCAGGCGCTGCAGATCGGAATACTGCATCAGCACGAACGCGCGATGCTTGCGCTCGCCGGCCTGCTCGTCGAGTGCGACAGCCTCGCGAAACTCGTCTGCGGCTTCCGCGGTGGCGCCCATGTCCAACTCGACTGCGCCGAGCGCCGCGAGATTCCACGCCTGGCCAGCGAGGTCTGCGGTCTCGCGCCGGATCGCCAGCGACTTGCGCACCGCCGTCTCGGTGCCATCGCGATCGCCGGCCGTCCACAGCATGATGCCGATATCGCTGTAGACCGCGGCTTCGCCATCGAGGTCCCCGATACTCTGATAGCCGGCGAGCGCGCGTTGATACGCCTCGCGCGCGCGCTTTGGGTCGTGTTCCATCCACGCGTTGCCGAAGTTCTGGTCGACCCAGGCCTCGCCGTGCGGATTGCCGACGCGCACGTAGTCCGCCCGCGCCTGCTTCAGCGCCTGCTCGGCCCCGGCGGAATCGCCAAGGTTGTCGCGCGCGATGCCGAGCAGCGCACCGGCTTCGGCGGCGAGGCCGCCTTCCTCGTGTTCGCGCGCCAGACCCAGGGCGAGTTCCGCGCGCTGCGCCTGTTGCTTGTAGTCGTCATGCGCTGCAGCCACGCGCGCCTGTTCCAGCTCCATGCGCGGATCATCGGCGAGCGCGCCGGGCCGCTTCGCCCATGCATCGAGCTCGTCTTGCGCCAGATCCGGCTTGCCGCCAGCAATCAGCGCGGCGATCAAGCCGAAACGATATTCCGGGTTCTGCGGACGCAGGCGCACGAGCGCACGACGGGTGTCGATCGCGTTGCCCCAGTCGCGCTGCGCCGCCTGCACCTGCGCATCGATCTGCAGGCGCTGCTCCTGCGGCAGACCGTCTGCATGCGCAGCCGCCTGCTGCGCCGCCGCCAGCGCTTTCGCCTTGTAGCCCAGGGCAGACCAAGCCTGCGCCAGATAGCTGTAGGAAGGCGCATACGATGGCGCTTGCGCCACCGCATCGAGCAGCTCGTCGCGTGCGCGCGCAGGATCGTTGCGTTGCAAGGCGCCCAACGCGAATCCCAGTCGGCGCGCGACTTCCGCACTCGGCGGTTGCGCTGCGGCAACCTGCTGCAACTCGCTGCCGCTGGCGGGCGACTCGCCGAGTTTCGCGCGCAACGCCGCACCGCTCTGGTTCACCAGCGTCGGCAGCTCGCCGACGCGGCCCTCTCGCGCGAGACTCGCGACCGCGCGGCCATCGCGCGCATCCTGCAGCGCGAGATCCAGGCGCAAATGCGCCTCATCGCCACTGCCGGATACCAGATAGCTGCCGCTCAACACGTAGTCGGCGCCGAGCCGCTTGCGCAGCACGGCCAGGCTTTGCGCAGCGTAGCCACCGGCCAGCGGCGCGGCGAGGTCGTCACGTGCGGGACGCACCAGCTCATCCGGCAATGCATGGATGCGACTGCTGGCGGCGATCTCGGTCGCCAGCATCTCGCCGAGCGCAGGCGCGAGCCACGCATCCTTCGCATTCTGCGAGAGGTTGTTGAATGCGACGATCGCGAGCGCATGGCCGGATGAATCGGCGGTCGCTGCAGGCACGTCGTGTGGCGCGAGACGCCAAACGGCCAATGCCGCCACGACGACGATCGTCGACGCGATGCCGGCGATCCCTGTGCGAAGTCCGCGCGGCACTGTCACAACGGCCGTGATCGGCGCGGGCACCACCGATTGCGCTGGCGGTTCCGAATCGCGAGCGGTCGCGACCACGCTGCGCATGGCCGTTGCGACCGCATCGTCCGATGTTGTTTCCGGCGGCGCAACCAGACTGTCCTGCGGCGCGATCGCAGACGCCTCATTCGCGCCGACCAGCGCCTCGCAGTCAACCCGCTCCACGCGCTGCACCGGCCACACGAACCGATAGCCGCGCTTGGGCACGGTTTCGATGAACTCGCCGTCCTGCTCGCCGCCGAGCGTCTTGCGAATCAGCCAGACGTGCTTGGTCAGGTTCGATTCGTCGACGAAACCACGCGGCCACAGTGCCTGCATAAGCTCGTCCTTGCCGACCACGTGTCCGGCCTGCTCCACCAGCAGCACCAGCGTGTCGAACACCTTCGGCGTCAGCGCGATGGACGCTCCATGTGCCCGCAACCTCCGCTCCTCCGAATCGAGTTCGAACTCGCCGAAGCGGTAGATCGGTTTTTGCAGCGCCGTCATTGGCTTGGCCGCAGCAGGAAATCTGCCAGAAAAATACCAGAGAAACGGCGGCGACGCGGCGACGCCATGGCGCAAGCATGCGACCGAGGCTGAACGATCACGAGGGTTGACGCCGCGCTCGCGCCGCGCTGGTCGCCGATGCGCCGTCGCCATGGCAGGCGCGCCGCGCGACCGATCGGCGACATCGCGATCCCCAACCCATCCGTTTTCTGGAGGTTGTCATGCTCGACTTTCGCATCGGCGGGATTCTCGCCCTGCTCGCCCGCACGCTGCCGTTCCTGCTATTGCGGCTGGCCGTGTATCTCGGCATCACGCTCGCCTATGTGCTCGCCGTCGGGATCGGGGGCGGCATCGGCGCGCTGTTCGGCAAGATCGGCGGCAGCGGTGGCGGCGGTGCCGGCATCGGCGCGCTTATCGGCTTCGGCGTAGCTTGCGGCGTACTGTACTGGGCGCGCGAATACCTTCTCTACCTGGTCAAGGCCGGACATGTTGCGGCGCTGGTCGAACTGATCGATGGGCGGCCGATTCCCGGCGGCAAGGGCCAGATCGACTTCGCCCATCAGGTCGTCAAGGAACGCTTCGCAACGTCGTCGATGCTGTTCGGCCTGAACCAGTTGATCCGCGGCATCCTGCGCACGTTCAACCGGCTGACGATGAGCCTCGCTTCCTGGCTGCCGATTCCCGGGCTCGATGTGCTGGTCAAGCTCGTCGACGCGGTCTTGAACACGGGCCTCAGCCATCTAGACCAGGTGATCCTCGCTCAGATCCTGCGCCAGCGCGCAACCAATCCGTGGGCGGTAGCGCGCGACAGCGTCGTGCTGTATGCGCAGAACGCGAAGGGAGCACTGAAGAACGCGGTGTTCCTGACCTTCATCATCTGGGGCCTGACCCTGCTGATCCTGCTCGTCGTCGCGGCGCCGATCGCGGCCGCGCTCGGCGTATTCCACATCCAGCCCGGACTCGCCTCGTTCCTGGTCGCCGTGATCGCCGCGCTGAGCCTGAAGGCGGCGCTGATCGACCCGTTCGCGACGGTCGCGCTGCTGCAGGTCTACGACCGCATCACCCAGGGCCAGACGCCGAACCCCGAATGGAGCGCGAAGCTCGAGTCGATGTCCATGAAGTTCCGCGAACTCGCGCAAAAGGTGCGCGATGCGGCGACGCCGCAGGAAGCAAATGCCACTCCGCCGTTTGCGCCGGCCTCCGACCACAGCTGATCGCATTGATCGCAGCCGCATGGCAGCACTCAGCAGGAAATTTGCCAGAAAAAAACCAGTGCAACGGAAGCGACGCCGCGACGCATGCAGCCGATCCTGACGGCATGCGATCGAGTGGTCGCCCATGTCGAGGAAGTCGTCGTGACGGACTTGTCCATGTTGATGCTTGCGCGCACACGCATCGCCCATGTGGCGCGTGTCATGCGCCTCGGCATGCCAACAGTCGCTTCCGCCTGCGTTCTTTTTTTTGCGTCCGTCCTTACCCCAGGTGCGGAACCGACATCTGGCGACATGCCGGCGCAGAGCATCGATTGGCAGACCAGTCCACTCGATCTCGACCTGCGTGGAATGAACGGCGAACGCTACACGTTCCTCTGCCCACCCGGAAAACCGCAACCGAGCCGGATCGTGGGCAGCGGACCCTATACCGACGATTCCTCGATCTGCACCGCCGCCATGCACGCCGACGTATTGCGCGCGAAAGCCGGCGGCGAGGTGACGATCGAGATTCGTCCCGGCCAGGACACCTATCAGGGTTCGCAGCAGAACTACATCACGTCCGGCAGCTACGACCGCGGCTGGGGCGGCAGCTTCGTCGTGATCCAGGCCAACACAGTCGCGTCCCACGCCGCGCCATCCCACTGAAACAGAGGCTCCCATGCGCAATCAATGGTTTCCCACCATCGCCTTCGCGTTCGTCTCCACCATGCCCTTCGCGTTCGCGCAAACCATCGATGCGTTCAATCCGCTGCCGGGTGGTTCGCCGAAGGCACTTGCGATCCAGCCCGATGGCAAGATCCTGATCGGCAGCAGTTTCCAGAGTGTCGCCGGCACGACTCTCCGGGGCGCAGCCCGCATCGATACCGACGGCTCGGTCGATGACAGCTTCGGCGATCCTGCGGCCAACGGCGACGTCGTGGCGATCGCGGTGCAGGCGGACGGCAAGGTGCTGGTCGGCGGTGATTTCGATCAGATCGGCGGCGCGGCGCGCCATTACCTCGCGCGGTTGAATGCGAACGGAAGCCTCGACGCAAGTTTTTCCGATCCTGCCCTCGACAGCGAAGTGTGGTCGATCGCGGTCCAGCCGGACGGCAAGGTGCTGGCCGCCGGCGGTTTCCAGAATATCGGCGGCACCGCGCAAAAATATCTCGCGCGTTTCAACAGCAACGGCACGCTCGACACCAGCTTCGCCAATCCGCAGCTGTGCTGCCTCGATGCGCGCGCGGTTGCCTTGCAGGCCGATGGTCACGTGGTCGTCGGTGGGTATTTCTCGCAAGCGGGTAGCGCCTCTAGCGGCTACTTGGCGCGCTATTCGAGCAGCGGCGTGTTCGATGCGACGTTTCCCGCCACGCCAGCAAGCAGTGCCGTCACTGCGTTGCTGGTCGGCCCGGATGGCTCGGTTTACACCAACGGTGGCTATTCCACGTCGGACCAATCGAACCTGCGTCTGGTGGCGAAGCTTTCGAGCAGCGGCGCGCTCGTCGGCACGTTCGACGATTTGCATACCGATGGCGAAGCCAACAGCTTCGTGTTGCAGCCGAACGGGAAGATGCTGATCGGCGGCAACTTTCAGCAAGTCGGCGGCCAGCCGCGCCACGCACTCGCGCGTCTGAACGCCGATGGTTCGCTGGATGCCACATTCAAGGATCTGGCCTTCAGCCTCGATGCGACCCATCCCGACGGCTCCATCTTTGGCATCGCCGCCCAGACCGACGGCAACGTGCTTGCGGTCGGCAACTTCAGTCTGGTCGGTACCCAGTCGCGCCAATACATGGCGCGCGCGGTGACCGGCGATCCGGCGACCAACCGGTTCACCGGACAGCCATCCGGGTCGAACGTGGTCGCCATCTGGACGCGCGGTGGCGTCGGCCCGGAACTCGCCCGGGCACCCACCCTGATGCACTCGACCGATGGCATGAATTTCACCGCGGTCGGACCGATGACGCGCATCGCCACCGGCTGGCAGGCGACTGCTCCGTACAACGTGCATGGCGCGCTGTTCTATCTGGAGGCAATCGGCACGACGAGCGGCGGCGCACAGAACGGATCGTCGGGCCGGGTCGCGAGCGATATCTATTTCAGCGACACGATTTTTGCCGACGGCTTCGAATAGCAAGCCGAATCGATGTTTACCCCTGAAGAAAGACGTAAGGAGAGCTAGGATGAACCGGAATATTCCGCAGCAGATCGTCCGGCACGCCACCACGTGTCTGGAGGGACGTCGCTCGCACGGTGTCACTTTCATTGCAATTCGCGCGTTCGCCCTGGTCGCGATGCTGTTCGCGATGAATGCCGGCGCGCAAGACGGCACCTGGGATGCCTCCTGGGCGCCGAGGAGTTCCAGCCAGAAAGGTATTCCGGGCCTATTTGAGGACACCTGGAGCCTTGGCGGGGGTGGCGCTTTCGCCGGCGACATGACCGCGACCGCAACGGTCGTGCAGGTCGACGGCAAGATGCTCGTCGCCGGCTTCGGCTGGAACACCTACAACGGCACCGACCAGAACGCCTGCATCGTGCGCCGCTACAACGCGGACGGCAGCGTCGACAGCGGATTCGGCAATGCCGGCGCCGTCGTGACGAACTACAGCTCGTCCAGCGGCAATCCCAAGCTCGACTGCTACGCCAAGTCGCTTGCGCTGCAACCCGACGGCAAGATCGTCTATGCCGGTCAACTCGTCTTTGCGGCCGGCGGCCCGACACCTTCGGCCATGGTCGCGCGCCTCGATGCCGATGGATCGACCGACGTCAGCTTCGGCAATGGCGGCTACGTCGTGAACTTCGCCATCGATGTGAACACGGTGCTGGTCGCGGGCAACGGCGACGTCCTTGTCGCCGGCAGCTGGATCGCGCCCGGTTTCACGGATACCGATTTCTATCTCGCCACGCTCGACACGAATGGCAATCATGTCTCGGCCACCGCCGCGCATTGGGACGTTCCCGGCGGCGACAAGAACGAGGACGCCAATGCCGCGGTGATCGAATCGTGGGCATCCGGGACGATCGGAAATTTCCACTCGCACGACGAAATCTATCTGGTGGGCGTCGTCGATGATCCCGCCTATCCGAGCAGCCAGGCCCATCATTCCTGCGGCATCGCCGCGTTCGTGCGAACCGACGGCGGCGCGTTCGTTCCCGACGCCGGCTTCAACGGCAACGGCCTGCTCAATGTTGATTTTCCGGTCGGCACATCCGATACCGACACGATCTGCCGCACGGCCGCGCATCGCGCAGGCAACTCCATTCTCGGCCCGACCGGCGTCGTGGTCGGCGGCGAGCGCTATTACACCCCCAATGGCGCAAGTATCGGCAGTGCGAGCTACTACGCGTTGGAGGACATCAGCGCGGGCGGCTCGGTGAATCGCGACGACAGCTTTGCGTTCTTCGCCGATCTCAACGAGGGCGGCGCATTCAATTCGATCAACGGCCTCGTCTGGGACGATATCGGCAAGCTCGTCGCGGTCGGCTACGCCGGCATCGGCGCGAACGGCGACCAGACGCATGCGCCGTCCGACGGCGCGATCCGGCGCTTCAACAGCGACTACAGCGTCGATGGATCATTTGCCGCGGACCACAGCGGCACGCTGTTCGCCTCGTTGGACGATACCGGCGCGTCGGGCATCGTGCCCTCGCAGCGCGAATGGGCCACGGCGATCGCGACCGATCCGTTGCACGGTCGCATCGTGTTCGTCGGCGAGCGCTCGATCCTGATCTCGCTGGTTCCGAACCTGTACGCCTGGATGCTCGGCGCGGTACATGACGGCACCGTGCAGGTATCCGATCGCATCTTCGCCAACGGCTTCGATTGATCCGTGCATGCGCCAGCGGCATGACGGCCATGGATGGCCGCATGCCGATCACACTCGCAGGCGGAGGCAACGCGTCGTTAACCCGATGTTGACCGAATTCGAATTCGCGCGATGCCAGTCTGGCACTCCCGTGGCAGCCGGCTGTGGGCCCGCTGTGAAGCGCGCCGGGGACACAGCGGCGTCGCGGACCAATCAGCAGTGACGATCAACGTGCGATGAAAGCATCCGGCGTGAACGGCGCGATCGCATCTCCAGCCTGCGGTTCCAATGTGCCCATCGAATGGCCCTGCTCAGCCAGGTATTCGAGCCAGCGGTTGAGGAACGAGCTCATGCGCACACGGCGCTGGAACACGCTGCGCGCGGGATGGAGCGGGCCGATCGCGCGCACGAGCCGGCGATCGGCGCGGCAGTCGAGCACTTCGGCCATGTGCGCATCGTGATACATGCGCAACTGCGCGGATGGCGCGCTTTCGCCCGTCTCGCTGTCGACGAACGCATACGTCAAATGCAGATCGAGCGTGTAGCGATGGCGTTCGAGCACGTCGAGACGCAGATCGAGACCGTCATCGAGCGATGAGCGATAGCTGCCGATGGGCAGATCCTGCGGTGCGAACAGGCGCGCCAAGCGATGATAATTTTCCGAATACAGACCCATCAGCCACGAGAAGCGGCTGGGCAGCAATGATTGCGGGTGTTCGAGCACAGCGGACATGGGGGCGATCATAGGCGGGTGGGCCGAGGGCGGACAGTCTTATGTCGCCCGCGACAGCCGGATAAGATGGGGTTCCGGATGCCGTCCGCAAGGCGGGACGCGCGGTGTTGCGCAGCGACGCAACGCGCCATGCTGTCGGCCATCGTCGAATACCACCTCGCCAAACCCATCGGGCGTCGCTATGCCTGCGAAGCCCGCCCGCGCCTCTCTGCCGGCGCTCGCTGCCCGAAGGCAGCG
>JAEWGO010000014.1 GCA_023388255.1 Pseudomonadota bacterium
ACTTCCTGGTGCACGCCATCGCTTTTTCCGACAGGGACGAGTTGACGGGCCGCTACATCGATACGACGCACGACAATTTCCTGCGCACCATGGATATTTCGGTGTTCTCCTTGACCACCATCGCCAAGCGTGCCGAGCCGCTGATGACGGATGGCGGCTCGATAATGACGCTGACCTATTACGGCGCGGAAAAGGTCATGCCGCATTACAACGTGATGGGTGTGGCCAAGGCAGCGCTGGAGGCCAGCGTGCGCTATCTCGCGGTCGATCTCGGGCCGAAGAACATTCGCGTCAACGCCATCTCGGCTGGCCCCATCAAGACGCTTGCCGCATCGGGGATCGGCGATTTCCGCTACATCTTGAAGTGGAACGAGTACAATTCGCCGCTGAGGCGGACCGTCAGCCCCGAGGAGGTCGGAGACGCGGGCGTCTATTTCCTGTCCGACCTGTCGCGCGGCGTGACCGGAGAGATTCATCATGTCGATGCGGGCTACCATGTTGTCGGCATGAAGGGCCTCGATTCGCCGGATATCTCCACGATCAAGGATTGACGGGCGCGCCGCCCGCAGGAACAGATTTTGGCCGCAGGAACAGGTTTTGGCATGTCTACGCCCTGCTATTTCGTCAGGCACGGACAGACCGGCTGGAATGCGGAGCGGCGCCTGCAAGGCCAGGCCGACACCGACCTCAACGATCTCGGCCGCAGCCAGGCGCGTGAAAACGGACGTCGCCTCGCAGGCCTGCTGGACGATCCGCGCGACTTCGACTTCGTTGCAAGCCCGCTGAAGCGCACCCGCCAGACGATGGAACTCATCCGCGCCGGGATGGGCCTTCCGGCGGCAGGCTACCGTCTCGAAAGCCGCTTGATGGAGGTGCATTTCGGCGACTGGCAGGGTTTCACCTATGCCGAGCTGGAGACGCGGGAGCCGGGTTCGACCACCGCGCGGCTTGCCGACAAATGGGGTTTCCTGCCACCGGGCGGCGAGAGCTATCAGAAGCTGCTGGAGCGCGTGAAGCCCTGGTTCGATTCGATCGGCCGGCCAACCGTCTGCGTCACGCATGGAGGCGTGATGCGCGTCCTTTTCCGGCTTGTGCAGGATGTTGCGCCCGAAGAGGCTTGCGAGATGGAGATCGTCCAGGACCGCGTCCTGAAATATGACGGCTCCAGGCTGGAATGGCTCTGAAGCCTGATTCGTCCGGGTAGACACGGACGGGACTGACCGCTCTTCCCCATTTCCCGAAAAAACCGGTTTTCCACCTGCCCCGAATTGCTCTAGTCAAGCAGTTCCATGTCGGTGATCTGGTTCTGCTCGCCGATCTTCTCATAGGCGAGAATCACCTCCATGCCTTCCTGGAGCGCTTCGACATCGAATTCGCCCGGAAGCTTGAAGGACTTTCCATTTTCCAGGGTGATGGTCAGCTTCTCCCTGTCCACCGTCATGATCTTGCCTTCGGTTTGCGCCGCGAAAGCGGCCGCGGCGAACATGAGGGCAGCGGTAAGGACGCCAGTCAGCAGGCTACGCATATTCAACCTCTTGACATAAATTGCTGTTGCACGGGCAATCCGATACCCGATGCGAAGCAGAACAGAAACAGCCGGAATGTGTCAAAACTGGCCCGGTGTTCTCAACAACCTTTATTTTTGGGTCGGCCGACGCGAGGCGACGCGGTCATGACCACACGGTTATACGGGCCGCAAGGACCGGCTTCGGTTTGACCGCCGTGGAAAAGGCCAATAGTAAGGCTGCCGACGCCGACAGGGGCTGCATAATGTCGCATAATACGTTCGGGCATCTTTTCCGGGTCACGACCTGGGGCGAAAGCCATGGGCCGGCGCTCGGCTGCGTGGTCGACGGCTGCCCGCCCGGCATCCGTTTCACGCGTGAGGACATACAGGTCGAACTGGACCGCCGCCGGCCGGGACAGTCACGCTTCGTCACCCAGCGGCGCGAGCCCGACGAGGTGAAAATCCTCTCGGGCGTCGTGGAGCAGGATGGCGAACTGGTCACCACAGGCACGCCAGTCTCCATGCTGATCGAGAATGTCGACCAGCGCTCGAAGGACTATGGCGAGATCGCCCGCCAGTACCGCCCGGGCCATGCCGACTACGCCTACGAGGTCAAGTATGGCCTGCGCGACTATCGCGGCGGCGGCCGCTCTTCGGCGCGCGAGACCGCGGCGCGGGTCGCGGCCGGAGCGCTGGCGAGGCTGGTCGTGCCCGGCCTCAAGGTGCGCGGCGCGCTTGTTGCGATGGGCACGAAGCAGATCGACCGCGCCAACTGGGACTGGGACGTCGTGCACGAGCAGGACAATCCCTTCTTCACGCCCGACCGCGCCGCCATCCCCATCTTCGCCGACTATCTCGACGGCATCCGCAAGGCGGGCTCCTCCGTCGGGGCGCTGATCGAGATCGTCGCCGAACGCGTGCCCGCTGGCCTGGGGGCGCCGATCTACGCCAAGCTCGACCAGGACATTGCGGCCAATCTGATGTCGATCAACGCCGTGAAAGGCGTCGAGATCGGGGCCGGCTTCGAGGCGGCGCGCATCACCGGCGAGGAGAACGCCGACGAAATGCGCATTGGCGATGACGGCCGACCGGTCTTTCTCTCGAACAACGCCGGCGGCATCCTTGGCGGCATCTCCACCGGCCAGCCGATCGTCGCGCGCTTCGCCGTCAAGCCGACCTCCTCGATCCTGTCGCCGCGGCGTTCGATCGACAAGGATGGCCGCGAGGTCGACGTGGTCACCAAGGGCCGCCACGACCCCTGCGTCGGCATCCGGGCCGTGCCGATCGGCGAGGCCATGGTTGCCTGCGCCATCGCCGACCACTATCTGCGCCACCGGGGCCAGACGGGGAGGACTTGAGCCGAGCAGGGGTTGGAGTACGAGGCGCGGTGCGCGCCCGCACATGGTCCTTGTCCGCACCTTCCGTCCCCGCTGCTCCAACTCGCTGTTCGCTGCTCCCTGTTCGCTCACAACCGGATTTCGCCATGTCCTACGACCAGAAGAAGAT
>JAEWGO010000012.1 GCA_023388255.1 Pseudomonadota bacterium
CGCTGCGCCCGTGCCGGGCGCAGCGACACCGACTGTGCGCGCGAACGTCAGGCGACCTTTCCGGCTTTCGCCGGCGCGAGCTGGCCGCGGATCGGAAGTTCGCGGATGCGCTTGCCGGTAGCGGCGAAGATCGCATCGACGAAGGCCGGTGCCACCGGCGGCAAACCTGGCTCGCCAACACCGCCAAGCGGCTGCGAGAAGTCCTCGTGCGCGATCATGTGCACATGGATCGCCCGCGGCGCTTCGTTCATGCGCAACACCTGGAACTGGTGGAAGTTGCTCTGCTCGGCGCGACCCTGCTTGAAGCTGATCTCGCCATACAGTGCAAGGCCGATGCCCTGGATCACCGCGCCTTCCATCTGCGAGCGCACGCGCTCCGGGTTCACCTGCGGGCCGCAGTCGATGGCAATGTCGACGCGCGGAATCGCGATCTTGCCGTTGGCGTCCACCTCGACTTCGCAGACCACCGCGGTATAGGTGACGAAGCTGCGGTGCGCGGCGATGCCGAGGCCATGGCCCGCCGGCAACTTCCGACCCCAGCCGGCTTCCTTCGCCACCGTTTCGATGACGCGCCGCCAGCGGCCGGTGTCGACCGGATACAGCTTGGGATCCTCGCCGTAGTTCCAGTTGTCGCCGAGTGTGGTGGGGTCGATGCGTCGCGCCGGACCGAGCAGATCGATCAGGAAATCCTTGTGGTCGCGGCCAGCTGCATGCGCGAGCTCGGCCACGAACGACTGGATCGCGAACGCATGCGGGATGTTGTACACCGACCGGAACCAGCCGATGCGCGTATGCGCGCTCGCCTCGGGATTCTCGATGCGCACATTCGGGATCGCGAACGGCATGTCGGTGATGCCCATGGCCAGTTCGCTCGCCGATTCGTGCTTCGGATCCGGGCCGAACGTCGACGCGATCGACGGCGCAGTCGTGCGGTGCAGCCACGCGGTCACCTTGCCATTCCTGTCGAGCGCGGCCTCGAAGTGCTCGAACGAAACCGCGTGGAAGTAGTCGTTGATGACGTCGTCTTCGCGCGTCCAGGTCACCTTGACCGGCTTGCCGGTTGCTTTCGACAACAGCGCAGCTTCGACCACGAAATCGGGCTTGGACTTGCGGCCGAAGCCGCCGCCGAGCAGGGTCACGTGGACGGTCACGTTTTCCGATGGCATGCCCAGCGCCTGCGCCAGCATGTCGCGCGTGGCCTGCGGCGCCTGCACGCAGGCCCACGCTTCGCAACGGTCGTCAATGACGTGCGCGACCGCGGCAGGCGGCTCCATCGAGGCGTGCGCGAGATGCGGGATGTAATAGTTCGCGCTGACTTTCTTCGCCGCGGTGGCGAGTGCCTTGTCGACATCGCCGTCGTTGCGCACGCGTTTGCCCGGCTGTTTCGTCGCAGCTTCGAGCCGTGCGCGGTAGGCGGTCGAGTCGTAGCTCGCGTTGGGTCCGTCGTCCCACTGGATCTTCAACTGCTGGCGCGCCTTGATCGCGGCCCAGGTCGTGTCGGCGACGACGGCGATGCCGCCGAGCGGTCGGAAGCCGGACGGGATCGGCGCGGCCGGCAATGGCACGATCTTGACCACGCCCGGCAGCTTTTCCGCCGCAGCCGCGTCGAACGTGGCGACCTTGCCGCCATACACCGGCGGCCGCGCGATGACCGCGTGGAGCATGCCGTCGACGCGCGTGTCGATGCCGTACTGGGCACGGCCGCCAACGATGTCGGCGCCGTCGATCAGCGCGGTCGCGCCCTTGCCGATGTAGCGGAATTCGCTCGGCGACTTCAGGCGCAGCGAAGCGCTGGCCGGCACCGGCAGCGCGGCCGCTCTTGAGGCGAGCTCGCCGTAGCCGAGGCGGCGACCGCTCTTGGCGTGGACGACTTCGTGCGTGCCTGCCCTGACCTCGGCGATGGCGACGCCCCAGGTCGTGGCGGCGGCGGTTTCGAGCATCGCGCGCGCTGCGGCGCCGGCGCGGCGCAGCGCGACGAAACTTTGGCGCAGGCTGCGCGAGCCGTCGGTGTTCTGGTTGCCGTAACGCGGCTCGTCGCCGGGCGCCTGCTTCACCTTGGTGCGCGCCCAGTCCGCGCCGAGTTCATCGGCGACGACGAGCGCGATGCTGGTACGCACGCCCTGGCCCATCTCGGAGCGGATGCAGACGACGTTGACGGTGCCGTCCGCGGCGATCTCGACGAACAGGTGCGGATCGTCGCGCAGGCCGTTCGGCATGCCTTCGCCGCCGTATTTCTTCGAGGTGCCGGGCGAGGCTTCCGTCGTCTCGTCGGCGCGCGCGAAGCGTGGCAAGCCGAGAGCGAGCACGAGACTGCCTGCGCCGAAGCCGAGCACGAAGGCACGCCGGCTCTCGTTGTGGAGCGCAAGTTCATCATGTTTCATGGTGCACCTCCATCGGTGCGCGCGGCGAGGCGGATCGCATCGCGGATGCGCGTGTAGGTGCCGCAACGACAGATGATGCCGCTCATCGCCTCGTCGATGTCCGCATCGCTCGGGTTCGGCTTGGTCTTCAGCAGCCACGCGGCCTGCATGATCTGGCCCGGCTGACAGTAGCCGCACTGGGCGACGTTGAGCGTCTGCCAGGCCTTTTGCAGCGGGTGGTTCAGATCCGGCGAGAGGCCTTCGATCGTGGTCACCTGTTTGCCGGCAGCAGCAGATACCGGCGTGATGCAACCACGCGTGGCGGTGCCGTCCAGGTGGATCGTGCAGGCGCCGCACAGCGCCATGCCGCAGCCGAACTTGGTGCCGGTCTGCCCGAGCACGTCGCGCAGATACCAGAGCAGCGGCATGTCCGGATCGCCGTCGAACTGCTGCTCGTGCCCATTCACCGTCAGCGTGATCATCACCCACCTCGTCGTTGGATGACCGCGCGGCCGTCGGATCGACGAATGGCCGCCGCGGTCTGCCTGCGTCGCGCCCGCCATCGCGAGTGCAGCTGCCGCGCGATGCCGGAGGTTCGCCGCGCCGGCGCGCGGTCTGGCTAGCGTAAGCCAAATCGGCCGCATCCGCGTGTGGCGTGAACGGATGTTCATCACGCGTCGCGGACGGACGCGGGAGCGGCAGCGCGCACCTGAATGGAGCAGCGGAAACGAAGATGCCCGCAAACGCGGGCATCTTCGTCCGGGGTGGCCGGTCGCCAGGCCCGCGGGACGGGCAGGGCGACGGGCGGGATCGGTATTACTGGCCGCGCATGCGTCCGAGGAAGCGCGGGCCGTGGTTGCCCATCGTCGGCAGCTTGATCTTGCCGATTGCGCTGATGCGTTCCTCGGCGAGACGGTCGGCCGCCTTGTAAGTCGGGATGCCGTCGCGATCGGCGATCTGGAAGATGCGCGAGAGGTTGTAGTAGATCGTGCGCATCATGCGCATCGCGCGTTCGCGGTTGTATCCGTCGATCTCGAGCGACACGTTCATCACGCCGCCGGCGTTGACCGCGTAGTCGGGTGCGTACAGCACGCCGCGCTTGTTGAGTTCGTCGCCGATCGCGTCGGTGGCGAGCTGGTTGTTTGCCGCGCCGCAGATGATCTTCGCCTTGATGCGGTCGATCGTCTTCTCGTTCAGCGTGCCGCCGAGTGCGCACGGGCTGTAGACATCGGCGTCGACGTCATAGATCTCGTCGAGTCCGACGGCGGTGCAGCCGTGCTCGTCGACCGCCTTCTGCACAAGTTCCTTGTTGATGTCGGTGACGAACACCTTCGCACCCTGCTCGCGCAGCAGCTTGATGAACTCCATGCCGACATGGCCGGCGCCCTGCACGGCGTAGCTGTACTTGCCGACGTCCTCGTTGCCGAACTTGTGGTTCAGCGCGGCCATCAGGCCCTGCAAGGTGCCGAACGCGGTGAACGGCGACGGATCGCCCGAGCCGCCATGCACCTGGTGCACGCCGGTCACGAACTCGGTTTCGCGGAACACGTATTCCATGTCGTTGACGTCGATGCCGACGTCCTCGGCGGTGATGTAGCGGCCGTTGAGCGAGTTCACGTAGCGGCCGAACGCGCGGAACAGCGCTTCGGACTTGTCCTTGCTCGGATCGCCGATGATGACCGCCTTGCCGCCGCCGAGGTTGAGGCCGGCCACCGCGTTCTTGTAGGTCATGCCACGCGACAGGCGCAGCACGTCGTTCAGCGCTTCGGCCTCCGACTTGTACGGCCACATGCGCAGACCGCCCAGGGCCGGACCGAGCACCGAATTGTGGATCGCGATGATCGCCTTGAGGCCGGCATCTTTGCTGTGGCAGAAGACGACCTGCTCATGGCCGGTCTGGTCGACGGTTTCGAAAATCATGGCTGCTCCGTTGCAGAAAAAAAGCCTGCCCACCACAGCGCGGATTCAAGAGGCTGCGTGTGAGGGTGTGTGCAAGTGATTGAAGAGGTTGGTGAATCTTCGCCGGGCGGCATTCGCCCGCCCAACGCGGCGCGTAGTGTAGCCGCGCTGGTCGGGGGAGGACAGTGCAAGGCGGCCGCGCCATTGCCGTAGACCGCCGCGCAGGGCAGGATGCGGCGATCCACCCATTTCACGGGAGTAGTCAACGATGTCTGTCGCGTATCGCCGCTGGTCGTTCGTGCTGATGGTTGCCTGTGCGGCGGCCCTTCCTGTGCTTTCCGTCGCCGCCGAGGATGCCGCCGCGACGGCCGAGCGCAAGGCCGCCGGCGCGGTGTTCACCGCATACAACAAGATGTTGGACTCGCATTTTGCGGTCGACGTGACGACGACCGACGATCAGGGCAGGCAATCCAAGGCGACTGCCGAATACGAAAGCCTTTCACGCATCCACGTGAAGACCGATCGCATGGAGATCCTCACGATGCCGGAAGGTACCTGGGTGCATGCCGACGAGCAGGGCTGGCAGCAGCCGCCATCCGAGATGGCAGGCATGGTCAAGCAGTTCGTGCCGAAATCCGCGGCCGAGCTTCAGGCAAGCACGAAGAACGTGAAGGACGAAGGCCCGACCACCTGGCAGGGCAAGCCCGCGCACCAGTACAGCTACGACGTCGACACGATGGTGATGGGCGCCAACGTGAAGTCGCACAACAAGGTGATCATCGACGCCGACGGTCGCCTCGTGCGCTCGGAAAGCGATGGCGAGGCCTTGGGACACAAGTCGCATTCGGTGCAGTTGATCCGCTACGACGACGCGATCAAGGTGTCGCCGCCGCAGGGATGATCCGCCGCCGGCATGGGCGCTGGTCGTCGTCGAACGATCGTGCTATTTTGTGCTCATGCATGCCGAATATCGAGCCGCCACCACCAAAGGCGCCGCCACCCGCAGCCGCATCATCGATCGTGCGCTGGAGATGGTGCGCATCGGCGGCTTCGACGGCCTTTCGATCGGCAGCGTTGCCGAGACGGCGGCGATGTCGAAGAGTGGGGTATTTGCGCATTTCGGTTCGCGCGAGGAACTGCAGCTCGCGGTGCTCGACACCGCAGCCGAGCGGTTCACGCGCGAGGTGTTCGTGCCGGCCCTGCGCGCGCCGCGCGGTCTGGCGCGCCTGCACGCGATCGCGACGCATTGGCTTGAATGGCTGCGCGTGAGCGAAGGCGGCTGCCCGATGGTCGGTGCCGCAGTCGAGTTCGATGACCGCCACGGTCCGGTGCGCGAACGCGTCGTGTTCTACGAGGAACGTCTGCGCGCCGAGCTGGTTCGCGCCGTGCGGATGGCGATCGACACCGGTGAACTGCGCGTCGACACCGATGCCGCGCAGGTCGCGTTCGAACTGTTCGCGATCGCGCTCGCCTCGCACCATGATTTCCGCCTGCTTGGCGACGCCAGCCCGCGCGGCGCCCGCGCGATCGAGCGCCTGATCGAATTCCACCGCGTCTGAAGTATCGAAGAGGTCTGTCATGCCCACATCCGCGTCGACTAAAAGCACGGTCGTTCTAAAAAACGTCGCGCTTGCGACCTTGCGCGCGCAATACGCGGTCGGCGCACGGCTCGTGCCCGAGCGCACCGCACGCCAGGCCCTGCGCCTGTTCGGTACGCCGCTGGCATCGAGCCGCCACCGCGCGCACGCGTCCGACACCGGCGGCGCGACGATCTCGACGATCGCGAGCCACGGCGTCGATCTCGCGTACTACACCTGGGGCGATCCGCACGCCACGCCGTATGTGCTGCTCGCGCACGGCTGGTCCGATCATGCGTCGCGGTTCCTGCCGTGGGTGCAGCGCTTGCGCGCGGCCGGCCATGCGGTCGTCGCGTTCGACCAGCCTGGCCATGGCCGCAGCGCGCCCGGGCGCGCCTATCTGGTCGATTTCGCCGCGCACATCGCCGTTGCAGTGGAACGCTTCGGACCCGCCGCCGCGGCGATCGGACATTCCTTCGGCGCCGCCGCGCTGGCACTTGCGATGTCCGACGGTGCGCGCATCGGGCGCGCGGTGCTGATCGCGCCGCCGGCCGACGTCGTCGCGGCGACCCATCGCTTCGCGCGGCAGTTGCGCATGCCGTCGTCGATCGCGCGGCGCATGTGCGCGCTGGTCGAATCGGAGATCGGAATCGAGCTGGAGTCGTTCCAGATCCAGCGGCGTGCGCCCGCGCTTGCGCCACCGGCGCTGGTCGTGCACGACCTCAAGGATCGCGAGGTGCCGTGGTCCGAAGGCGAGCGCTATGCGCGCTACTGGCCCGGCGCGCGCCTTCTCAACACCGCCGGGCTCGGCCACCAGCGCATCCTCGCCGACGCAGGCGTGATCGAGCAGGCGTTGCGCTTCCTTCGCGGCGACGAGGTCGGCGAGCGCGTGGTGTCGACGTTCGAATTGCCATTTGGGGTGGCTTGAAGTGGCGGAAAGCCCTCGAAACGCCCCGTGCCGTCATTCCCGCGAAAGCGGGAATCCACCGTGCTCGTGCGCAAATGACGGCGCCATGTGCGGGAGTGATGGCGTTCCGGGTTCTTCGAACTGACAGCCTTCCAGGCAGTCGCCTGAAGGGTGTCGGTGACGAGGGTGTGCGTGCTGTTCGCGGCGTCGAGAGGCTTGTTGCGCAGCGCCGCGTCTCCTGCCGCAATCGCGGCGATCACACTGTTGGGGGCCTCGATCAGTCCGGTGCCGGGATTGGCTGCGACGGCGACGCCGCCGGCCGAAACCGAAGTGTTGTCGACCACCGTGCCGCTATTCGGCGTGATGTTGCCGTAAACGCTCATCGCGCCTTCGTCGAGGTGCCCGCACCAAGCAAGCCAAGCAAGCGCGGCTCTGCCGCGTAGAATAGGCGTTTCGTATCAGCAAGCCGGATCGCGCGCCATGAGTACACCCGCCAAACACGTCGCCACCGATAGCGCCACCGAACATAAGCCCCTGCGTTTCGTCACCGCCGCCAGCCTGTTCGATGGCCATGACGCCGCGATCAACATCATGCGCCGCATCATCCAGTCGCAGGGCGCGGAGGTGATCCACCTGGGCCACAACCGCTCGGTGGAGGACGTGGTGCGCGCCGCGCTGCAGGAAGACGCCGACGCGATCGCGCTGTCGAGCTACCAGGGCGGCCATGTCGAGTACTTCAAGTACATGGTGGACATGTTGAAGGAGAAGGGCGCCGGCCACATCCGCGTGTTCGGCGGCGGCGGCGGCACCATCACGCCGGAAGAAATCCGCGAGCTGCAGGCCTACGGCGTCGAGCGCATCTACCACCCCAACGATGGCATGAAGCTCGGTCTCACCGAGATGATCGAGGACGTGATGAAGCGTGCCGGCGCGGGCGCGGCCCGGCGTGCCGCGGCCGAATCCAGCGCGGTGCCCAAGGTCGACATCGACGACGAGATCTCGATCGGCCACATGCTGTCGGCGATCGAGGAAGGCAGGCTCGGCGCCGCCGAGCTCGACCACCAGCGCAAGCAGTGGAAACTCGCCGGCAAGGCCACGCCGGTGCTCGGCCTCACCGGCACCGGCGGCGCCGGCAAGTCGTCGGTGGTGGACGAGCTGCTGCTGCGCTTCCTGCACGCGTTTCCCGAAATGCGCATCGCCGTGCTCGCGGTCGACCCGACCCGTCGCCGCTCCGGCGGCGCGCTGCTCGGCGACCGCATCCGCATGAATTCCTTGCGCAGCCATCGCGTCTACATGCGCTCGATGGCCACGCGCCGCCAGCACGCCGCCACCAGCATCGTGCTGCACGATTGCATCGACTTCCTGAAAAGCCAGCCCTACGACCTCGTCATCGTCGAGACCGCCGGCATCGGCCAGAGCGATTCGGAAATCGTCGACCTGGTCGATTTCCCCGCCTACGTGATGACCAGCGACTACGGCGCCGCCAGCCAGCTCGAGAAGATCGACATGATCGACTTCGCCGAGCTGATCGTGCTCAACAAGTTCGACAAGCGCGGCGCCGAAGACGCCCTGCGCGACGTGCGCAAGCAGTGGAAGCGCAACCGCACCGCGTTCAACGTCAAGGACGAAGACGTCCCCGCGTACCCGACCATCGCCAGCCAGTTCAACGATCCCGGCATCACCTGGATGTTCGTCAACCTGTGCCGCCTGATGCGCGACAAGCTGTCGCTGCCCGCGGAAAAATGGACGCCCGACCTCGACACCACGCTCAAATCCCCGCGCGCCACCGTGCTGATCCCCGGCAGCCGCGTGCGCTACCTCGCCGAGATCGCCGAGCAGGGCCGCGCCATCAACCAGGGCATCGAAACCCAGGCCGAGTTCGCCAGCAAGGCGCAGCATTACTACGAATCGCTCAAGGAGCTCGGCGACGACAAGCTGCCCAAGCCGCTGGAGCTGTACCGCCTGGCCGACCTCAAGGCCGACGGCGACCTGTCGCTGACCACCCTGCGCCAGCGCTACAACGCCGCGCTGAAGGAACTCAGCCACGAGGCGATCCACCAGCTGCGCGAATGGCCGGCGCTGTACCAGTCGGTCACCGCCGAGGTCAACGAATACAAGGTCCGCGACAAGGTCATCCGCGTCGACAACTATCGTGAATCGCTCAGCCACCAGAAGATCCCCAAGGTGGCGCCGCCGACCACCAAGAGCTGGGGCGACCTGCTCACCTTCCTCGGCAAGGAAAACCTGCCCGGCCACTACCCGTACACCGGCGGCGTGTACCCGTACCGCCGCAGCGGCGAAGACCCCACCCGCATGTTCGCCGGCGAAGGCACGCCCGAGCGCACCAACCGCCGCTTCCACTACCTCAGCCAGGGCGGTGCCGCCACGCGCCTGTCCACCGCGTTCGACTCGGTCACCCTGTACGGCGAAGACCCCGCGCCGCGCCCGGACATCTACGGCAAGATCGGCAACTCCGGCGTCAACATCGCCACCCTGGACGACATGAAGAAGCTGTACTCCGGCTTCGACCTCAGCGCGCCCAGCACCTCGGTGTCGATGACCATCAACGGCCCCGCGCCGATGATCCTGGCGATGTTCATGAACACCGCCATCGACCAAAATGTTGAAAAGTACCTGCGCGAAGACGACGCCCGCTGGGCCGCGGCGCAGAAGAAGATCGACAAGCTCTACGAAGGCAGGCAGCGCCCGCAATACCTGGGCGAACTGCCCAAGGGCAACGATGGCCTGGGCCTGGGCCTGCTCGGCGTCTGCGGCGACGACCTGGTCGACGCGGAAACCTACGCGCGCATCAAGACCGACACCCTGACCAAGGTGCGCGGCACCGTGCAGGCCGACATCTTCAAGGAGGACCAGGCGCAGAACACCTGCATCTTCTCGACCGAATTCGCGCTGCGCATGATGGGCGACATCCAGCAGTACTTCGTCGACCACAAGGTGCGCAACTTCTACTCGGTCAGCATCAGCGGATATCACATCGCCGAAGCCGGGGCCAACCCGATCAGCCAGCTCGCCTTCACCTTGAGCAACGGCTTCACCATCGTCGAGTACTACCTCGCGCGCGGCATGAGCGTGGACGACTTCGCGCCCAACCTGTCGTTCTTCTTCTCCAACGGCATGGACCCGGAATACACCGTCATCGGCCGCGTTGCCCGCCGCATCTGGGCCCGCGCCATGCGCGAGCGCTACGGCGCGAGCGCGCGCAGCCAGATGATGAAGTACCACATCCAGACCTCCGGCCGCTCACTGCACGCGCAGGAAATCCAGTTCAACGACATCCGCACCACGCTGCAGGCGATGTACGCGCTGTTCGACAACTGCAACTCGCTGCACACCAACGCCTACGACGAAGCGATAACCACGCCGACCGAAGAAAGCGTGCGCCGCGCGGTCGCGATCCAGATGATCATCAACAAGGAACTCGGCCTCAACTTCAACGAGAACCCGTGGCAGGGCAGCTACGTCGTCGACACGCTGACCGACCTGGTCGAGGAGGCGGTGTACAAGGAGTTCGAGGCGATCAGCGAGCGCGGCGGCGTGCTCGGCGCGATGGACACCATGTACCAGCGCGGCAAGATCCAGGAAGAGTCGATGTATTACGAGCACAAGAAGCATGACGGGTCGTTGCCGTTGATTGGCGTCAATACGTTCCTGCCGAAGGAGCATGCGGGGGAGATTGCGACGGAGATCGAGTTGATTCGGTCGACGGAGGAGGAGAAGGGGGCGCAGATTACTAATGTTCGGAGCTACGGGGAGGCGCGGAATGCGCTGGCTTCGGATAGTCTGAAGGTGCTGCAGGCGACGGCGCGGGAGCGTAGGAATGTGTTTGAGCAGTTGATTGAGGCGGTTAAGTACAACTCGTTGGGGCAGATTTCCCACGCCCTGTATGAAGTGGGCGGCGAATACCGGCGGAACATGTAGGTCATGCCGATCATCTCCAGCTTCTTCGGCATTTATGTGCGCATGTACTTCGACGATCACGCGCCGCCGCATGTGCATGTTGAGTATCAGGGCCAGGAGGCACTCGTGGCGATTGAGGATGGCAATATCGTGAAAGGCGCGTTGCCGCGACGTGCGCAGGCCCTTGTGCGACAGTGGTGTATCGATCATCGCGATGAGCTGATGCAAAATTGGGATCGTGCCCAAGCATTGCAGCCACTCAGCCGCATTCCGGGAGCTGACAATGATTAAGTTGATTGCTGTCGAACCGAAAGGTGATTACAAGCTGTTGCTGCGATTTTCGGATGGGGCGTGGGGTGTGTATGACCTCGCGCGCTATGCGGAGGCGGGTACGGCGATGACCGAGCCGCTGCGGGATATGGACTTCTTTGGTCGGCATTTCATCGAGCTGGGAGCGCTGGCTTGGCCGAACGGGTTTGATCTCAGTGCGGAAGCGTTGCATCGGCGGTTGCGGGAGTCGGGTCAACTGCATCGTGAGAGTAAGGTTGCCTAATTGAGGCGGCCATCCACGCGTCGGACGCGCGCTGCGTCGGCGACTCAATATGACCGAAGTGCAGGAGCACTTTGCGCTGTTCGATCGGAAGGAGATTCTGGATGAACTACTTGCCGAAATCGCCGACTACTGAGGGCGATGGTGTGCCTGAGCCGCTGGTTGGGGGCGATGTACGGGATGGTGCTCAGGCGGGTAGGGGCGATCTTTCGGATTGGGTGGAGTTGATGGAGGTGGTGGAGGCGTTGTGTCCGGTTTGGCCGAAAGTGCGTGTAACGCGGTCGGGGACTTATAAGCTGTGATCGTTTGAGACAGGTGGAAGTGAACCTACCCCTGTTTTGCGGCAGAAGGCGATCAAGTGCTACAAAGCTAGACCTGACGCCAGTGTCCCCTATGACCCCAGTGTCCCCTTTGACGTGGGCGGGGAGTACAGGCGGAATATGTAGTTTTGGTAGCTCTCGACGCCCGCTCAGGCAGGCGTCACCAAACGCTAAGGCTGATGAGCCGCATTCCAATCAATCGACTGATCTTGGGGGTGTTATGGGGCGTAGCGAGGATATTCTTGATGAGCTTGCTCAAATTCAGCGCGAACTGTCGCAGCGAGACATCAATGAAGCTGAAACTCGCCACCGCATCATTGATTTCATCATTCACGACTATCTTGCATGGCCGCGCAACCGGGTCAAAGTGGAGGAGTACATCCAGCCTGGATTCGCCGACTATGTGTTGAAGAAGTCTAATGATGACGATCTTCTGTTCGTGGAAGCCAAGAAGGCAGGGAACTATTTCACCTTGCCTATAGCCCACTCAATGGCTGAACGTGCGTCCTACATCAGCATTAAGAAGATACTCACCGATGAGAGCGTCAAGAGCGCCATGGAGCAGGTCCGCACTTACTGCTTCGACACTGGGTGCGAATACGCCTGCATAACCAATGGCTTTGAGTGGGTTTTTTTCAAAACGTTTGAGAAGGGAAAGCGATGGGATTCGATGCAGGCCTTCGTCATCCGCGGGCTCGAATTCTTCTCGGCGGAATACACAAAAGCTGTAAATGCACTTTCATTTGTGGCAATCACAGAGCACGCATCGCTACCCGGCTTGCTAAGCAGTTCGCCACCAAAAGACAGGGCGATTTACTACCCAAAGGAGAAAATCCCTTCCTATTCACACTCCATTCGGCCGAACCGGCTTGCGCCTCGTTTGCGTCCCATTGCGAATAGATATTTTGGTGTCATCGCAGACGACGACACCCCTTTCATGGAGAGTTGCTACGTCTCACAAAGAGAGTATCAGGGTACGTCAGATGGTATGCGAGCGCTGATTCAGGATTCCCTGTCGCCCTACTTCGAAGACTATGGCGTCCAACAGCTGGAAGATACGGGGAAGGGCGGGAGGTTAGGCGGGCGCCTCACGAAAAACATCAAGGAGGGTCGTCAGGGTGAGGTGCTTGTTTTGTTTGGCGGGAAGGGGGCCGGCAAGTCCACCTTTATTAAGCGACTGCTTCACCATAGTGCGCCCCGATGGCTCATTGACCACGCTAGCATCGCGATTATAGACCTCTTAAAGGTTCCAGAGAATGCTGACGCTATACGAACGGCAATCTGGGAGGGCCTTGTTGCCAAGCTAGACCGCGAAAATATGCTCGCGGAAAGTCGCGATATGCTGCTGACTGAATTGTTTGCCGATCGCTTCCAAATCGCGAAGCGGCAGGACTTGGCTGGGCTTGATAAGTCATCCGAGGTTTACAACGTAAAACTGAATGATCTCTTCAGGACGTGGAAGAACGACTTCGCATACTGTGCGCAGCGACTCGCTGCCCGGCTGTCTACAAAGGGCCGCGGTGTGATTGTTGTCCTGGACAATACAGACCAGTATTCGGCGGCAACACAGGAATACTGCTTTGCGTCTGCGCAAGAGATATCTGAGCTCTTGCAATGTGTGACTCTGATCTCCATGCGTGAAGAGCGTTTCCACGATTCAAAGATTCACGGGGTATTAGACGCATTTCAGAACTCAGGCTTTCACATCAGTTCGCCGCGCCCGGCGGAAGTCTTTAAGAAACGATTGGACTACACGCTTACGCTGTTGGGGTCGCCTAGTGTGACAGAGACAGTTCAGGATGATCGCGAGGCTGCTGAGTTTGTACGTGACGCTGGCACTTATCTCAGAATTCTCGCTCGAGAATTCTCAAATGAGGCGTCACCACTAAACCGCTTTCTGACCGCCTGTGCGCATGGGGACATACGACTCTCGCTCGATCTCTTTCGGAGCTTCCTCATGTCCGGGTATACGAATGTTGAGGAATTGCTAGCCAATCGAACTTGGAACTTTCAAATTCATCAGGTCGTTCGGCCGGTGATGGTCCCGAGCCGCTACTTTTATGACGAGACAATCAGCGATATACCGAATATATATCAACTTCGTACCTCGCGAAACTCGTCGCACTTCACCGCGCTTCGCATCTTAAGGAAGTTAATCAAAGGGACGGATCCCACCGCCCCGTCCTATTTTTCAGTTGCGGAATTGAAGGCCTATTTCGCGGAAACGTTTTCGATGGTTGAAGACTTCGAGCGGAATCTAGACGTTTTGCTCAAGCATGGGCTCGTTGAATCAAACAATCGTCTCGACTCGTATTCGGGAGCGGTAGATAGCGTAAAGGCGACCACTTACGGCATGTACGTTTACAATGATCTTGCTTACGAATTTACCTATTTGGATTTGGTGTGCATGGATTGCGGTGTCTTTAGTGAGCCCGTAAGTGGTTACCTGACGACTGCCGCACTGACTGAATATAACTATTTTATCCAAAAGGAACGTCACGAGCGTGTCCGTATACGACTCGATCGGGTCGACAAGTTCCTTGAGTATTTACACGAGGAGGAGTCGCGGGAACGCGATGCATACGCTTTAGGCATGCCGGCCGAGGATATGTTTAGTTCGCGAGCCCGAGCTGGTTTCGAGGTGGAACGCGGTCGTGTAGTAAAAAGCCTGAGAAGACAGCGTTTTGGTAAGAAAAATGGCCGATAAGTTGCGTCCTGAAAAGGGAAAACAGGGGTCAGAGTGCACTTTAATTCCTGATCCCGTGACGTTCCCGGAGCGTACCGCGCTGATCGCGTTCGCGCGAGCGATTCGCGGGAAGCTGGGGTCCGGGAAGCTGGGGTCAGGTCTAGCATCGTAGCATTCGCCGAAGTCGGGGTCAGGTCTAGCATCGTAGCATTCCCCGGAGTAGGCTGCGTCGTATGGCCCGACCTGTTCGCCTCGAATTCGGTGGTGCGCTCTACCACGTGACGGCGCGTGGCGATCGCCGTGAGGCAATCTATGAAGATGATGTGGACCGCGAGCACTTCCTGAAGGTGCTCGGTGAGGTAGTCGGGCAGTTCAATTGGCGTTGCCATGCGTACTGCCTGATGAGCAATCACTACCATCTGCTGATTGCGACGCCGGATGGAAATTTGTCGAAAGGCATGCGCCAACTCAATGGCGTGTTCACGCAATGGAGCAACCGGCGTCACCACCGCACGGGTCACCTGTTCCAGGGGCGCTTCAAGGCGATCCTGGTCGATGCCGACAGCTATCTGCTGGAGCTGACCCGTTATGTCGTATTGAATCCGGTGCGCGCGCACATGGTGGATTCGCCCGCGAAGTGGCCATGGAGCAGCTATCAAGCTGTGACGGGTGAGGTGGCTTCGCCTGCGTGGCTGGAGACCGATGGACTGCTTGCGCAGTTTGGAACGCGCCGCGAGGGGGCATGGGGTCAGGTCTAGCATCGTAGCATTCCCCGGAGTAGGCTCCGTCGCATGGCCCGACCTGTTCGCCTCGAATTCGGTGGTGCGCTCTACCACGTGACGGCGCGTGGCGATCGCCGTGAGTCAATCTATGAAGATGGTGTGGACCGCGAGCACTTCCTGAAGGTGTTCGGTGAGGTAGTCGGGCAGTTCAATTGGCGTTGCCATGCGTACTGCCTGATGAGCAACCACTACCATCTGCTGATCGCGACGCCGGACGGCAATTTGTCGAAAGGCATGCGCCAACTCAATGGCGTGTTCACGCAATGGAGCAACCGCCGTCACCACCGCACGGGGCACCTGTTCCAGGGACGCTTCAAGGCGATCCTGGTCGATGCCGACAGCTATCTGCTGGAGTTGACCCGTTACGTGGTGTTGAATCCGGTGCGCGCGCACATGGTGGATTCGCCCGCAAAGTGGCCATGGAGCAGTTATCAAGCCGTCACGGGTGAGGTGGCTTCGCCTGCGTGGCTGGGAACCGATGGACTTCTTGCGCAGTTTGGGACGCGCCGCGCGCGCGCCGTGGCGGCGTACGAGAAGTTTGTGCGCGAGGGGATGCAAGGCGAGTCGATCTGGACGCATCTGAACCGCCAGGTGTTCCTCGGTGACGATGCGTTTGTCGCTCGCGCACACCAGCGAGCCGGGCAGCGACCGGATGACATCAACATTCCGCGTGCTCAGCGGCGTCCGCCCGCACCGCCTTTGAAGGCAATTGCGAAAGCCCACCCGAATCGCGATACCGCGGTGAGAGCGGCGTGGGCCACCAATGAATACAGTTATGCGCAGATTGCCGCCTACTTCGGCGTTCATTTCACCACTGTCGGACGTATCGTTCGCGCGGCCGTTTAAGTGTTCGGATGCAATGATGCTGGACCTGACCCCTTTCGCTGTTTCACTTTTCGGGAATCAGGATCTCGGGCGCTATCCGGTGATGCTCGTGCATCTCGATGGCCGCCTTCAACAAGCCGAGATAGCCGAGCCCCAGGGTCAGGACGCCGAAGCTCACTTCCTTGAGGGCGCCGCCCTTGGCTACATACAGGCCGAATATCCCGAGTAGCAGGAAGACCAGGGTCGTGGCCGAGATCGTGACCAGCGCGATCATGCCTTTACGTGGGCTCTGCCAGACCCTCTTGGAGAAGTCGTTCTGGGTTTTTGACGTGTCTTGCAACGTCGAGAAGCCGACGGCCAGCCCGCTGAAGATCAACGCATTGTTGACCGAGGACCAGAACGCATCGAAACCAACGAAGTACGGATAGACCATGTAGCCAAGCGCAACCACCAGCAGCGGATACTGCAGATAGCTGATGATCTGGAAAAGCTGCTTTACCTGGCCCATGCATCCGCGGCTCCCCGCCGTTCTTCGCTAGCTGTTGCAGCATGCTAGCTCACGGCAAGCCAAAGCGGCGCCCAGGAATCGTGGATCACACATGGCTGGGGGTGAACGAAGTGAGCCCCAACCGGCTCACGTTTCGCCGTGCGCGATCTTCGATCGTGAAGGCGCACTCCAATCCATGGACAAGATTCTCTTCATGGATATATCGGTGGATGGAGCTCTGCGGGCAACCAGCTATCCGGGTCAGAGTCACTTGCCGATATTCGGAAAGAGTCCCGACCCGCGTGGAGCCTGCCTGTCGCCCTCGTCGGCAAGTGAACCAGATCTTGTTTCAGCACGCCGGCGCAATGCCCTATCGATACGGTCCCGGCCCGCTCCAGACCATGTCGCCCAATTGGTAGACCCGCTGTACATCGATGACCTCGCGGGCATCGCCGATGGACTTGAGTTCCGGCGAATCCATTTCGATCATGCGACACGCGCTGGAGCCCCGTCGCAGCGCTACCTCCAGCGGGCATACCATGAGTCGCCGCGTGCCGGGCAGGGGAAGGAATAGTTCGGTCATGCCTTGCTCGCGCCAGACGCGCAAACGGGTTTCGTTGGCCAGGTCGTAGTACACGTGGAAGCCATCCACGCCCATGTTGGGGCCGACGGGGGCTGGATTGTTGTTGCGGCCACGGTTGCTGCCTAGCTTGGCGGCCAATGCCGCGTTCGCGCGGGCGGCGTCATCCGGGCGCCTGTACGGATGGAAATCGGGCTCGGCGGTATCGCGCGGGATGTCAGGCGGCTCGGTCGCCGTAGTGGGCGGAGCCGCCGTATCGGCCGTGTCGGCCGCCTCGGGAGGCATGGGAACGGTGGCCTGCGCGACCGGCGTGGACTGGGGGCGCTTGATGGCGCGCGGCGCCTTGGGCTTTGCGGGCTTGCGGACAGGCGGGGTGGGTTCGGGCGGCGACGGCGGGAGTGTCTCGTCGAGGAGCGTCACTTCCATTGTGCTGCCGCCCGCTTCGCCCTGCGGCGTGGTGATGGTGATCTGAGGAGGCTGCGTCACCAGCACTACGAGCAGCAGATGCAGCAGCGCCGTCACCAGCACGGCGGTCCAGTGTTGCACGCGCTCGATCCGATCCTGTGGCCCTTTGCGGGGCTGGCGCGACCTCCTGCTCATGCCGCCGGAAATGGGTGGACGCGGCGCGCATTCATGGTTTTTCTACGGTGTGCGGCGTGGGGTGGGCATCGTAACGTGGATGAAACCGGATCGGGCTCGATTTTCGCGGCGCACGCAGCCACGCCGTGGGTCGATGGACTTCCCTTCGTCGCTCCGGCGGATGGTGCGGCGTTCTGTCTTGTCGGTCGACAGAGGCAGCGGAATGGCGGGCACAGCTTCACAAGCCGATGTTTCCCATGCCGCCCCGTTGGACAGCGGGCCCGGAAACTACAGCCCGTCATCCAGCCCCGGCGCCAGCACTTCGCGCGCGCCGTTGTGCCCCATCGCCGACACCAGCCCTGCCGCTTCCATGCTTTCGACCAGTCGGGCAGCGCGGTTGTAGCCGATGCGCAGTTGGCGTTGGACGGAGGAGATCGACGCGCGACGACTGCGCAGGACAAAGGCGACGGCCTCGTCGTAGAGCGGATCGAGTTCCGCGTCGACCGGGTCTTCGGCGAACAGGTCGACGGCGTCTCCGGGTGCGCCGGCGAGGATGTCGGCTCTGTAGTTCGGCTCGCCATATTTCTTGAGATGGGCGACGACGCGGTGCACGTCGTCGTCGGAGACGAAGGCGCCGTGGACGCGTTGCGGGTAGCCGGTGCCGGGCGGCAGGAACAGCATGTCGCCGGCGCCGAGCAGTGACTCGGCACCCATCTGGTCGAGGATGGTGCGCGAGTCGATTTTCGAGGAGACCTGGAACGCGACGCGGGTGGGGATGTTCGCCTTGATCAGGCCGGTGATGACGTCGACCGAGGGCCGCTGGGTGGCGAGGATCAGGTGGATGCCGGCGGCGCGGGCCTTCTGCGCCAGGCGGGCGATCAGTTCCTCGATCTTCTTGCCGGCGACCATCATCAGGTCGGCGAGCTCGTCGATGATCACCACGATCATCGGCAAGGTCTCGAGCGGCTCGGGCGCCATGCCGGATTCGGTCACCGGCTTGTACAGCGGTGCGCCGGCCGCGCGGGCATCGCGGACTTTCTCGTTGTAGCCGGCGAGGTTGCGCACGCGCAGTCCCGACATCACGCGGTAGCGCTCCTCCATCTCGGCCACGCACCAGTTGAGCGCATTGGCGGCGAGCTTCATGTCGGTGACGACCGGCGCAAGCAGATGCGGGATGCCTTCGTAGATCGACAGCTCCAGCATCTTCGGGTCGATCATGATCATGCGCACCGCGTCGGGCGTGGCGCGGTAGAGCATCGACAGGATCATCGCGTTGACGGCGACCGACTTGCCCGAGCCGGTGGTGCCGGCGACCAGCATGTGCGGCGCGCGCGCGAGGTCGACCACCACCGGTTCGCCGGTGATGTCCTTGCCCATCGCCAGCGCCAGCGGCGAGTCGTGGTTGCGGAACGCGTCGGACTGGAAGATGTCGATCAGGCCGATCATCTGCCGCTGCTCGTTCGGCAGCTCCAGGCCCATGCAGGTCTTGCCGGGAATCGTTTCGACCACGCGGATCGAAGTACGGCTCAGCCCGCGCGCCAGATCCTTCATCAGGGCGACGATCTGGTTGCCGCGCACGCCGACGGCCGGCTCCACTTCATAGCGTGTGATCACCGGGCCGGCCGAGGCGCCGACCACGGTGACTGGCACCTTGAACTCGCGCAGGCGCTGCTCGATCAGCAGGCCGGTTTCTTCCAGCGACTCGGCCGATGCCGCGTCGAGTATGCCGGAGCGGGTCAGCAGCAGATCCAGCGGCGGCAAGTCGAAGGAGCGCGGCGGGAGGACGGCGGTTGCGGGCACGTCCGCGACCCGGCTAGGAGGCAGCAACGCGGCACGCACCGCGGGAACGTCATCGACAACGCAATCGTCGTTCGAGGCAAGTTCCCGCGCGGGGGAAACCGAGTTCCCGGTCGCAAGGTCGATCGAAGCGGCGCGCAACAGCACGGGCTCTTCCACCGGAGTCGCCTCCACGACAGGAGGTGTTTCCGGAACGGAGCTGGTCGCCGCGATCGGAGCGATGCGCGGCAAGGGCCCGCCTGCCAGCGGAGATTCCGTCTGTACTGCCGGCGCCCGATGCAGGGGCGGGCGCGTCACGACCTGTTCGGCTTCCACAGCATGCTCGACGCCCGTCATCGCGCTGCGGCTCATCGCACGCACGATGCTGGCCGTCGAGTGGAGTGGCGCAGGAACGCTGCTCCTCGTGGGCTGACCGGTTGCACGAGCCTGCGGCGTCGGCGAAAGGCGAGGCGATTGCCAAGGCTCGATCGCCTTGCGTCCGACAGCCTGTGACTCCACGGAAGGCGTGCCGGGCGACGCCACGGTTTGTGTGGCGCGCAGTGCGGCCACGCGCGTCCGATCCGTATTGACTCGTCGCGCCTGCGCAGAGGATCGGCCGACGCGGCGGGTATTGCGCCCGCGTCCATGCCGCGTGCGCCGCCAGCGGAAAAAAAGACAAGCACCAGCCGCCAGGGCCAGTACGAAAAAAACAGACGTGAGCATGCGGCGGGAGGGGATCTTCAAGACAAAAGCAGGCCGCCATGCTAACGCATACGCTGCTGGCGTCGAACCGACGTGGCCTGCCTGCGTGACTCGGTGCGTGCTGCCGAAAACGGGGAAACCGGGGTCGGAAACCGGGGTCGGAGTAGACTTTCCTGCCCATTCCCGCCTCTATCGCCGGCGATGCCACGACTGCGGGCATGCTGCACAACGGAGCAAGCGCCATGGACCTGAAAAGCGGGTATCCCTTCTGGACGGTCAAGAACGGACTTCTCGGAAACTATCCGGCGTTGCGCGAAAACCTCACGTGCGATGTCTTGGTTGTCGGTGCGGGGATCACGGGCGCGCTGATCGCCTACCATCTTGCGAAGGCGGGCATGCAGGTCTGCGTCATCGACCGCCGCGAGGCCGGGTGGGGCAGCACCGCCGCCAGCACCGCGCTCCTGCAGTACGAGATCGATATCGAACTGTGGGACTTGGCGGAGCGCATTGGCGAAGCGGACGCCGTACTCGCGTACCGCAGTTGCGAGCAGGCGATTCCGGCCCTGCAACGACTTGCCAAGCGACTCGGCAAGGTCGACGTGCAGCCGATGCACAGCCTCTATTACGCCAGCAGGTGGTACCACAAGCGAAGATTGTTGAAAGAAGCCGCCTTGCGCAAGGCACATGGATTCAAACTCCGGGTGCTGGATGCAAACGACGTTCGCGAACAATTCGGATTCGAGGCGCCGGTCGCCCTGCTCACGGCGACCGCTGCGGCGATGGATCCCTACCAAATGACCCACCGCTTGTTGGCCAGCGTCGAGCGCATGGGTGGTCAAGTCTTCGATCGCTCGGCGATGCGTGAATTCACGCCTACCCGGCGGGGTGTCGTGGCCGGCATGGACAACGACGTCAAGGTGCGTTGCGCGCATTTGGTCATTGCAGCCGGCTACGAAAGCCAGCTTCAGCTCGATGAGAAGGTCGCGCACAACCGCAGCACGTACGCCTTCGTCACCGACCCCGTGCCCGAGGGCCTTGGGCCGCTCGGCGACTGCCTGCTCTGGGAGTCGGCCCGGCCATATTTGTACGTGAGGCGCACCATCGATGGCCGCGTGATCGTCGGTGGCGAGGACGACAAGATCGATGTTCCACTGAAGCGCGACGCCGCCGTGGTGCGCAAGACGGAAAAGCTCGGGAAAAAGATTGCTGCGTTGTTCCCGGATCGCTCGCTGGATCCGGTCTTCGCCTGGGCCGGTACCTTTGCCGAAACCGCAGACGGACTGCCATTCTTCGGCCCCCACGAACAGCATGGACCGCATGTGCACTTCGCGATGGCCTACGGCGGCAACGGGATCACCTACAGCATGATTGGCGCCGAACTGTTGCGCGACCGCATTGAGGGACGTAGCCATCCGTGCGCGGCGCTGTTTTCATTCAATCGCCTGAGGCATTCAGCGATCTGAAACCCGCTCGGGAAGAGCGGGTTTCAGGGTCAGGGTTGTGGTCTACCTCTTCGATTCGCGGCTCGACGACGGTTTGTTCGACTCGTCGGAACGGTGTGATGCGTCGCTGCCGTGCGCATGTACCGACTTTTCGTTTCGATCGCCTTGGCCGATGGCGGGCGAGTTGCCTGTCCGATCCGGTTTGGTTGATACGTGATGCTGCTCGGCGCCCGCATTGCGATGGGTGGATTTCTGACTGTTCTTCATGCCGAAGACTCGAGGGTTGCGGAATGGATTCCCTGTCAGGCGAATCCCGGGAGCGCATTGTTGCGGCCCCGATGGATTCCTGACGCGTCTTCCTCGAATCGAGCGGCCTGCAACCCGCAAACCGACACGTGCACGCTTCAACTTCAGTTGGAAACCACGGGTCCAATCCATCCGTTGATGGATGGCTATCGCACTGCCTCCTTCAACGAGAGCAGCAAACGATCAACCCACCTGAACGCGCCCTGTCGCCGGCGCTGGCACGTTCAGCAATCCGTCCGCAAACTGAAGCCAGACTCGTCTCTCGCAATCGAGCCTGATCGGAGCGCACTGATGAAAAGCTTCCTCGCGCAATTCTTCGGCATGACCCGGCGCCCTGCGCTGCCGTTCAAACCGCTCGCAACGATCAACGTGCAAGGCCAGACTCCGCGCGCCCTGTCGACTTCGAGACACGGACAGCCGGCTATGCACGCCAGAATGGGTCGCGGCGGATTGCATACCAACCAGTTGTCCTCGTGACTCGGCTGGCACGGCGGTCAGGACTGCCGACGTATTCGCTGTAGCCGATCCTGCGCCGCGTTCCGCGGGCGCAGAGACTTTTTCGCTCGGTGCCCCCCGGGGTCCGCTTGGGAGGTGGCCGCGCGTGTCGGAACTGGAAGACGGTGGGTATGCGACAATCGGCCGATCTGCTGTGAGCTGGAGAGGTCAATTTGCGTTTTGCGGTCTTTTCAACGGCAAACGGACGCTTGGCGCTCCTCTGGGCCAGCTTGGTAGTAATCGTTGGTGCATCGTATCTGGTGCGCCAGAAAGTCTCCGACGATACCGTGGCGGCGATGCGCTGGGTGTCGCACACGCACGAGGTGCGCGCGACGGTCTTCGCGCTGACCGCATCGCTGACCGAGATGCAGGCGGCGGCTCTCGCTGCACAACTCAACGGACTTGCCAGCAATCGTTCCACCGCCCGCTATGCGGATGCTCGCCAGAGCTACCACGATGTGCTCGACGCATTGCGCAACCTGACCAGCGACAGTAACGAACAGCAGGAACGAATCGGGATGCTGCGCGCACGCATCGACGATCGCGTGGCCACATTGGACCACGCGATAAGCGATCAGGCCGATCCCGCGCAAGCGTCCGAGGAACTCAAGGGCGCCGCGACCCGCTTCCCGGTCGACGACATCATTCGGGATTTTTTGGCCCATGAATCAACACTCATGGAGTCCCGCCAGACGAGTGCCAACGAGCAGATTCGCGAAGGCCACTGGCTGACGCTGGCCACGACGCTGGCACAGATCCTCCTGCTCGGTGCAGTCATCTGGGTGTCGGAACGCCAGTTGCAGCGGCGCCTGGCAGCTGAATCGGAAACGCGCCGCGCGATCGGCCGGGCGCGCCTGATCGTGGAGACCGTGCGCGAGCCGATTGCGGTCATCACGCAGGATCTGACCATCCTGCAGGCGAACCGCGCGTTCGCGGAGTTCTATGCGGCGGCGGGTCCGGTCCAAGGGCCGCTCCTCGATGTCCAGGGATGGGCAGAAGACCGTGCGTTGCACCAGAAATTGCGCGATGTTTCGCTGACCCAACGCGAATTGTGGGACTACGAAACCGTGCAGCAGACGCTGGCCGGGGAGGTGCGCAGCATCATCGTCAATGCGCGGCCGATGGCCCTGCCCGAAATGGCTGAAACGGTGGCGCTGTTGACGGTCAGTGACCTCACTGCGCGCAAGCACTCCGAGGAGCAGGTTCTGGAGCTCAACCGGCAGCTCGAGGGCAAGGTCGCGCAGGTCACCGAGGTCAATCGCGAACTCGAGGCGTTCTCGTATTCGGTATCGCACGACCTGCGCGCCCCGTTGCGGCACATTTCAGGGTTCGCGGAAAAGCTCAAAGCCTCGTTCGGCGACACGGCCGATGAAAAGATGAGCCATTACTGCGAGGTCATCGCCACGTCCGCGCGGCGCATGTCAACGCTGATCGAGGACCTGCTGAGTTATTCGCGACTGGGTAAACACGCGCTTCGCCTGCAACCGGTCGATATGCAGTCGCTGGTGGAAGAAGTGCGCGCAGTGCTGATGTCCAGCGTCGATGATCGCTCGATCTCCTGGAAGCTGGCGCCACTTCCGGTGGTGGTCGCGGATGCGTCGATGCTTCAACTGGCGTGGCAGAACCTGCTCGACAACGCGATCAAGTACACCGCGCATACCGAACACGCCGTCGTCGAAATAGGCTGCGACGACAACGACGAGGAGCGCATATTCTGGATTCGCGACAACGGCGCGGGCTTCGACATGCGCTATGCCGATAAATTGTTCGGGGTGTTCCAGCGTCTGCACAAGGCTTCCGCTTTTTCCGGCACCGGCATTGGTCTGGCCTCCGTTCGTCGTATTATCGCGCGCCATGGCGGCCGTACCTGGGCCGAGGGCGTTCCAGGCCAAGGTTCCATATTTTTCTTCTCCCTGCCGCGGCGTAGCGGCGCGTAGCCCAAGGTATCTGCATGATCAAGGAAATACGCACCATCCTGCTGGTCGAGGACGATCCCGCCGACGCCGAGATGACGGTGGACGCGTTGCGCGAAGCCCATCTGGCCAACCCGATCGTCCATGTCGAGGATGGCATCGAGGCGCTCGACTACCTGCGTCGCGAAGGTGCCCACGCCCACCGCAGCGGCGGCAATCCGACGGTGGTCCTGCTCGACATCAAGATGCCGCGCATGGACGGCATCGAAGTATTGCGCGAGATTCGCAGCAACGAGGACACGAAGCGCATTCCGGTCGTGATCCTCTCCTCGTCACGCGAGGAACGCGATCTCGCTGCGAGCTGGGATCTCGGAGTCAATGCTTACGTGGTCAAACCGGTGGACGCCGCGCAGTTCTTCGATGCGGTGCAGGCGCTCGGCCAGTTCTGGGCAGTGATGAACGAGTCGCGGCCCGACAACTGACATGGCCGATGCGAACGAGCCAGTACGCATCCTCCTTGTCGAGGACAGCGAGCTCGATGCCGAGCTGATCCTCGACGAGCTGGCGGCGGACGGCTTGGAGTTCACGTCGCATCGGGTCGAGAGCGAGGCCGCGTTTGTCGAAGCCCTCGACGCCTTCAGGCCTGAGCTGATCGTATCGGACCTGAGCATGCCAGACTTCTCAGGGTATCTTGCGCTCGAAATTGCCCATGCGAAGGTTCCACGCGTTCCGTTCATGTTTGTCTCCGGAACGATGGGCGAGGACGCCGCAGTCCGCGCGCTTCGTGGAGGCGCCACCGACTATGTGTTGAAGCACAACCTCACCCGGTTTTCCTCTGCTGTGCGTCGCGCGCTAGCGGAGGCCAATGAGCGCAATGCACGCGAGCGCATCGAGCAGGATCTGCTGCGCGCGCAGCGCTATGAAAGTCTGGCTTTGCTCGCGTCGGGTCTCAGCCACGACTTGCGCAACGTGCTGCAGCCGATCTCGATGGGCGCATCGATGCTGGCCGACGATGAGCGCGACGATGTGCGCAAGGCGGCGCAACTGATTACCGACTGTACCCAGCGCGGTCTCGACATCGTTGCGTCGATGCTGTCGTTCGCGCGCGGCTCGAATGCCGCAAGGGAAAGAGTCAAAGTGAACGTGCTGCTGGATGCGCTCGCAATGCTCTTGCGCGGAACCATGCCGCGCAATGTCGCGTTGCGGGTCGAGATCGTGGACAACACGATCGAAGTCGACGGCAACTACACCGAACTCCAGCAATGCCTGCTGAACCTGTGCCTGAACGCGGTTCAGGCGATGCCGGATGGCGGCGACCTGCGCGTCGACGTTGGCTGTGTCGAGATTGGCCACGAATTCTTCGCCGCGGGGGAAACGCGCGCGCCGGGGCGCTACCTGAAAATCGACATCGCGGACAGCGGCATCGGCATGTCGGAGGAAGTGCGCTCAAACTTGTTCACGCCGTTCTTCACGACCAAGAAAAGTGGAACAGGCCTCGGCCTGATTTCCTGCCGGCGCATCCTGACCAATCATCAGGGCTTCATCAGGGTCGCAAGTACCCCCGGCGCGGGTACCACGTTTGCATTGTATCTGCCGCTGCACGACGCGAAAGAGCCGGACTCGATATCCCGATCGGAAGCGCCCAAGGGCAATGGCGAATTGGTACTGATCGTCGTCGAGAATGCCGGCAAGCTGGTGATGTTGAGCGACACGATCGAGGCACACGGCTATCGCTCGTTGATCGCGCAAAGCGGCACGGCGGCGTTGCAAATGTTGGAAAGCCACGGCTTGCCAGCGGTTGTGGTGATGGAAGCACAGATGAACCTGATGACCGGGGTCAGGACCGCGACACGCCTGATCGAACAACAGTTCAGCGGGCCAGTCATCTTGATCGCAAAGGATGGCTTGATCGATCGCGACGAACTGCCCCCGCTGCAGCGCATCCGCGTTATCGGCAAACCGGTAAACCCGACGGAATTGCTGGAAACGCTGGCTGAGGAACTGGTGGTCGCAAAGCGCAGCGTGCCTGCGTAGCGAAATCGATGGCGCCGGTCTGCGAACAGCCGGCCGCGTCCGGGTTCTAGATCCTGCCAAGCAACAGCAAAACGATCAGGATCAAGACAACGAGACCGAGACCGCCGCTGGGGAAGTAGCCCCAATTCCGGCTGTAGGGCCATGTCGGAAGTCCGAAGATCAGAAGGATAATCAAAACCAGCAGAATCAGCCCGCCTGTACTCATGACATTCTCCTTTGGATGTTCAAAACAAGATGGCGGCAGGCATGCGCTCGCGCTGCAGCAGCTTGAGGTCGCTCTCGATGTCGCTCAGCTGCGAACCCATGCCATAGGTGCCGGCCACACATTCAAGCTCGATGGGGGGACTTCGATCGGCCCGCTCGAACAACACGTCGGCGTTCGCATCCGACCATACGGTCACATACCCATGCAGTGCAGCCTGATAGACCACATGCGCAATTGAAGCCATGTCGCCGCCGCACAACGAGCCCGCGCATTTCGCGCCAGCTCGGCCCGATCGCTGCACTTTCACAGGCATTTCTCCCTCCCGAGCGTGTTCGACATTTTCACAAATCCCCAAGTTCGCGCTGTTCAATGACAACCGAAGCGCACGTCCGAAGTTAGATGGATTGTTTGCAACGGAGACTTAACGCGTCGGCGTCGGCCTATCTTCGTCAGCATCGATTCATCGTGGCGACGAGGAATTGCGCAGCACGGCCACACCGATGTGCGCAACTCGACCACGCTAAACGGCTACAGGTCGATATGGCCGCTCCAGCGCCGCGATGGTTTTCGCCATCGACGAGGCAGGGACTTGTAGCGACCTTTCCACAAGGCGCCGGTACGTCGGTGGCGACCTGCCAACGTATTGGCGGCCGACTTTTTGCGTCAGGCCCGAGAGGCGCCGACTTCGGGTTGCGTGACAAGCAGGTGGACGTGGTTGTCCATCAGCGTGCAGGCGTGCAGGGCCATGTCGGTATCGAACATGGCTTCGCGCAACAGATGCAGATCGCCGTGCCGATCATCGTCACCGAGGAAGCAGGGCAGGCGATTGTTGCCACGCTGGACGACATGGTGCGGTATGCGGGCGAGATCGAGACGGGACAGGCGAGCCATATCGCGAGCTTCGCCGGTTGGGCGGGTTTGCGCAGCGGACAACTTGCTTCGGAAATCCACTGGCCGTCGCGTCGGTGACGCCGCAGGAAGTGAACCTTGGCCTTTTCGATGCTCAGCTCGTATTGCCCCGAATCCGCTGCACGCGCATGCGATACGCCCGTACGTTGTCGCCGCGGATACGCGTCTCCCGCGTGCCCGTCACCTCGTCGATCTTCGTGTCCGAACCGGTCACGGGCTTGGCCTCGACTTTTGTCTCGCGTTCGAACCCGTACGATTTGTCCGTATTGCGGTAATAGCGGTACAAGGCCCAATACAGGCCGGTTGCGCCGGCCGGTCCGAGGGCCAGCAGCCAGAGTCCGCCGTCGTCGCTCATGACTGATTCCCCACGATCCAGAATGCAATGCCTTCAAGGAAGGTGCCGACGGTGAGTGCCGTGGTGAGCAGCTTCCACTGCTGCACCGGCACGCTGCCCATCGTCGCGCCCGTGCGGCCGTTCACCGCGATGTAGTGCAGCAGGCCGCCGTTGCTGCCGGGTTGATGGTACGAATACAGCCAGACCGGAAGATACATCGATACCCAGCGCGTGCCGCGCACGTCGAGGCTTTCCTGTTCCCAGCGCACGCCGCGGTCATAGCGGTTGACCGAGGCCTCGACCTGGGCGCGGGCGATCGACAGCAGTTGGTCCTCGAGGTGCGGGCGCAGTTGTTCCACGTCCTGGTTGCGCTTTTCGGAAGTAAAGCCCGACAGGTAGGACGCGTTCCACTTCACTGCGTTCTTGGTGTCGAACGGCAGGATCGCATTGATGACGTTGTTGGTGTTTACGCGCGTGTCCAGGTTGCCGCGTTCGGTCGAGGATTCCATCGTCAGGTCGTCCACGGTGAAATCCACGCGCCGCTCCACCTGGTACACGTCGGCGTCGTAGTAGGTCTTCTTGTCGTCGCCGCTGCCGCGCGTGTACTCGCGTGTCTTGACCTCGCCCTTGCCGGCCACGCTGGCGCCCGCGTTGGCATCGACGATCATGTACGGCAGGTAGACGCCGACGACGTTCTCGGGCGTGAACTGTTCCTTGAATTCCTTCAGCGCGAACAATCGCCGCTTGTCGACGAACTGGCGGATGCGTGCGACCGCATCGTCCTTCTTGATGTGAAAGGGCAGCACGGCGTCGGGTACCGCTCCGTTCGCGATCTGCTCGTTGACTCCCAGGACATGGCGGCACCAGTGGCAGCGCGCGGTCATCGCGTTTTCGGTGTTGACCGTCACCTCGGCGCCGCAGCCGCTGCACTTGAAGGTCATGAGGCTGGCGGCGTCGGCTGCGATATCGCGAGCGCCCGAGGCGATGACCGTGCCTTCGAGCTGGTCGATGCCTTCGCCGAGGCCGTATTCCTCCTCGACCCGCCCGCTCTGCCACTCGTTGCGGCAGTACAGACAGATCAGCAGGTCGCTGCCGGGCTTCTGGCGGATCTCGGTCGCACCACATTTCGGACAGCGGTTGAGGCCGTCCTTGAGCTCGGCGGCGGACGTGTCGATGGCGACCGGATCGGGCGCCAGCACTTCATCGCGTATCGGTTCGGGCAGGGTGGCTGGATCGATCGGGAACGTGCCCGGCAACGGCGGCACATCCTGTGGCGATCCCGGGCCGGTGGGAGGCACCGGCAGAGGCGTATTGGTGTTCGACATGGGTGTCGTGCGGTCCCGACTGGGAGGCGGTTCAATCAAGTCGTCATTCCGGCGGTTTTCAACAGCCGAATGGCTGGTCACGCCGGAATCCGGTTTTTTTTTTCGAGGCCTGAAAACCGGATCCCTGCATCCGCCGGGATGACGACTACGTATGACGTGACGGGTTCAAAGCCCCAGCGTTCTGGCCTTGAGCGCGTCGTAGTCGGGCTGTGTGATCAGGCCGAGATCAAGCATCTCCTTGGCCTTCTTCAATTTGGCAACCGGGTCGTCAGCCGCCGGCGCGGCCGGCGCCACCGGTTGTTGCAGACCGCCGATGCCGCCCATCATTCCCGAGGCCATGCCGATGCCCATCATGCCGGCCGCACCGCCGTTCTCGCCCGCCGATTGCATGCCGGCAGCGACGCTGGCCTGCAGGTTGGAGTTGCCGCGCGCTCCGGACAGTGCATCGGCGCGCTGCACGGTCTTGAGCAATTCGCGCGTGTTCGCGTCGTACTCGATCGACACGATGGCGGTCTTGACGATGGTCAGGCCGCGATCGGATTTCCACTGATACGCATTCTCCACCGCATCGGACAGGCTCTTGGCGAAGCCGATCGAATCCTGCTGGAGCTTGGTGATGCGATTGCCCTTGCCCGGGTCGTTCGAGTACAGGCTGAAGGCCGGCGCGAGCGAACCGACCACTTCGTTGAAGAGCTGGCTGGCGGCCGCGTTGTCGAGGTCGGTGAAATCGAACACCTGTCCAGGCTGCAGGTAGGCGGCCGGCACGAAGTTCTTCACGAACAGGATCGGGTCGACGATCTTCAGTGTGTAGGAGCCGCGCGTCACCGCGCCGACCTGGGTGTTGAGGAAGCCGTCGTCCCAGTAGATTTCCGATTGCGTGCCAAAACGGTTGTCCGGCAATTCCTTCAGCGAGACGAAGAACGCAGCCTGCTGCGAACCCGGCTGGCCGCCGAACTTGAAACGCTCCCAGCTTTGCTTGATCAGCGAATCGACGAGGCCGCCGCCGCTGAAGATCGACTGCGAGTTGATGTCGTCCGAGCGCCATTCGTAGCCGCCTGGCTCGGCGGCGAAGCCGGTGATCTTGCCGTCCTGGAACAGCAGCAATCCGTACCCTTCGGGCACGACGATTTTCGACCCGTTGGTGATGATGTTCGAGGAACCCTTGGTGTTCGAACCGCGTCCGGCATTGGTTCCTTGTGGCACGGCTGCGAACAACGCCGCCGTCGCCGGCAAGCCGCCGGGCACCGTGTAGAAGTCCTTCCACTGGTCGGCCAGCGTGCCGCCGATCGAACCCGTCACCGCCTGAACAAGACCCATGATTTCTCCCCGCGATTCGTGGCTGGGTACCGTACCCGCCATGTCCGGCAGACTATACATTCCCGGGCGGCGGGGCTGGCAAAACCGGGGCGTAGTCCGAGGCTTCCGTACCGTGGAATGTGCCCGAGCCTGCCAGCCGGACGTTCAGTACGAAGAAACGAACGCCGATCCCTCATGCGCAGGCGGAATCGCGAAATCTGCCTTCATGTGCCGGGATTCCTCCACTTCGGTGCGCCCGAACAGGCGCTTGAATTCCCGCCTGAACTGCGGCGGGCTTCGTTGTCGACCTCGGCGCTGGCGACTGCATTGGCGAGCTCCGTGTGACGTCGCGGAAGCGGGCATGGAAGCTGAGCGCGCTGATGCCGGCTTCTCCCGCCAGCAAGTCCACGTCCGATTCCTGTTGGCAGGTTGCGTGGATGCGGCGCGGGGCGCGTGCGATCTTGCCGAACTGGCTCTGCGCCGATCGCATCGCACTCCCGCAAATGGCGGGCCGACAGCGTGCCGAATGGCACGACGATGCCGGCGGAGATTCCGATCAGGCTCGGCAGAACGTGGACGCACGTCAGTGGCGTCATTTCCAGGATCATGTGGCTCCCCTCAATCGTGCGGACAACGCGGCTTTCGCTGAAATCCACGTTGCAGGCAGATGGTCCGGCGACCAAACGAGGGCAGGTTCACTCGCAGTCACGGCCAGAAAAGGGCGCGTGAACCCGGCCCTTATCCTCTCTGTCACAGTTGCACGCGGTCGCGCGTCCTGATCCCTGTTCCCCCTACGGAGATTGCCGATGGATTCCCCGCTCGCGTTGTTCGAACAGCATCGATCGCGCCTGTTCGGCCTGGCGTACCGGATGCTCGGCACGCCGGCCGATGCCGAGGACGTGTTGCACGACGCGTGGTTGCGCCTGCACGCGCAGGACGTCGCCACGCTGGACGATCCGGAGGCGTGGCTGGTCACGGTGACGACGCGGCTGGCACTGGACCGCTTGCGTCGGGCGAAGGCCGAGCGCGAGCACTACGTCGGACCGTGGCTGCCGGAGCCGCTGGTGCCGGACGCCGAACATCCGGACGCGACGCTCGAGCGCAGCGAGTCGCTCACCTTGTCGTTCCTGTTGTTGCTCGAACGGCTGAGTCCGGAGGAACGCGCGGCGTTCCTGCTGCACGAGGTGTTCGACTACAGCCACGCCGAGGCCGCGGCGATCCTCGGCATCGCGGAGGATGCCAGCCGCCAGCGCGTGCATCGCGCCAGGCAGCGCGTGCGCGAGGCGCGACCGCGTTTCGACGTGGACGATGCGGCACAGCAGCGGCTGCTGCAGCGCTTCGTCGCGGCGATGGCGGAGCCGACACTCGACACCTTGCGATCGCTGTTCGCCGAGGACGCGGTGCACATCAGCGATGGCGGCGGCGTGGCACGCGCGACCCTGCGTCCGCTGCACGGCGCCGATCGGCTGGCGCGGCTCTACCTGCAACTGGCGCACAACTTCTCTGGTCCCGGGGTGCGCTACGAATTTGCCACGCTCAATGGTGCGCCGGCGTTGTTCCTGCACGCCGATGGCGTGCTGGCCACGGCGATGTGGATCGAGTGCGAAGGCGAACGCATCTCCGCAATCCACGCGCTGCGCCATCCGGGCAAGCTGGCGCGGCTGCTGGCAGTCACGAAGCCGGGGCCTTCCGCGTCCTTGCATTGAAACGGCCGATCCAGGCCGTCGTCAAACCAAGGAATCGCCATGAACCGTTTCTCCGTATTCAAGTTCTATCCCGCCATGCAGCCGCTGGTCGATCTCGGCAAGAACGTCCGTGAGGCAGGGCGCCTGGAGCCGGCGCTGATCGACCTGGTGCTGATGCGCGTCTCGCAGATCAATGGCTGCGCCTTCTGCCTCGACATGCACAGCAAGGACGCCCGCGCCGCCGGTGAAACCGATCAGCGCCTGCATCTGCTGCCGGCGTGGCGCGAAACGAAGCTGTACAACGAGCGCGAGCGGATCGCGCTGGCCTGGGCCGAGGAACTGACCAAACTGGCCTCGCCCGAGGCGTTGCCGGATGCGCTGTATGCGCAGGCGCGCGAGCAGTTCGAGGAGGCGGCTTTGGTCGACCTGACGCTGCTGGTCGTCACGATCAACGGCTGGAACCGGCTCAACATTGCCGCACGCACGATCGGCGGCAACTACAAAGCCGCCGCCTGAGGGTTTCGAGCCGCATCGCTCCTTCTGCGCGAGGCAGCAGGAACGGTGTCCGGAGAAACGGGGTCGGTTGGATCGGCCCCTTTCTCCGCAGCCGCGGATTTTCGCATCGCGGCTTCGCCGCCCGCTCATGGCGACGGTGCGGGTCGCACGACGAGATAGCGCAGGAAGAACTGCGTCAACGGTCCGATCCCGAGTGCGAAGACCACGGTGCCGACACCCGCGGTACCTCCGAGCAGCACGCCGATGGCGAGCACGCTGACTTCGATGCCCGTGCGCACGCGCCGCAACGGCCAGCCCGTGCGCCGTGCGAGACCGGTCATGAGTCCATCGCGTGGGCCGGGACCGAGCTGCGCGCCGATGTAGAGGGCGGTCGCGAACGCGCAAGTCGCCACACCCGCGAGCATGTATGCAATGCGCAGCGGCAAGCCGTCGGGCGTGGGCAGCAGGGCGAGATTGAGGTCGGCGAACGGGCCGATCAGCAGCGTATTGGCCAGGGTCCCGAGTCCGGGCATCTGGCGCAGCGGGATCCATGCCAGCAGCACGACGACCGCTGCGAGGATCATCACCATGCCGAACGACAACGGCAGGTGCAGCGAGACGCCGAGGTGGAACACGTCCCACGGCGAGGCGCCGATCGTGCCCTTGATCATCAGCGCGATCGCGAAGCCGTAAAGCCACAACCCGGCGAGCAGGCGCAGCACGCGTTCGGCGAGGCGTCCCGCCTTCAATTGTTGGAGTGGGCCGAGGTTGGCGAGGGTCGGAGTCGTCGTGTTCATGCCGGCAACGATGCCTTGAATTGGCTATTCGACATAGAGCCAATCGTGCGATAGTGGCCTCATGACTCGAGCCCTCGCTCCCGATCGCCTGGCCGCCCTGGTCGGTCCCTTCAATCGCTTTCCGGCCTACCGCGGCCTTTGTCACGCGCTGCAGGCGCTGATCGGCGACGGCCGCATTCCGATCGGTACGCGCCTGCCGAGCGAGCGCGCCGTCACGCTCGCGCTCGGCGTCTCGCGCACCACGGTTACGCGGACCTACGCGGAACTCATTGCGAGCGGATTTGCGACCGCGCGGCAGGGCTCGGGCACGTACGCCGCCGTGCCGCTGGAGCGCCGGCGCGCGCACGACCATGCGCTGCACGGGCGCGGCGCGATCGATGCGTCCGACGGCGTGATCGACCTGTCCTGCGCGGCCGGCGCGGCGAGCCACGAGATCGCCGACGCCTACGCGCGTGCGCTGGCCGCGCTGCCGGCTTACCTGTCGACCGACGGTTACCTGCCTTCGGGCCTGCCCGCGTTGCAGGCCCGCATCGCCGCGTCGTACGTGCGACGCGGCCTGGACACCAGTGCCGATCAGATCGTGGTCACGAGCGGCGCACTGTCGGCCATCGCCATCGTCGCGCGCGCGCTGTCGCGGCCGGGCGATCGCATCGCGGTCGAATCACCGGGATATCCGAACGCGATCGAGGCGCTGCGGTTCGGCGGCGCGCGCCTGGTGGCGTCGCCGCTCGCCGATGCGCTCGGCGACGAGGGTTGGGACATCGAGGACATCGAGGCCACCTTGCGGCAGACCTCGCCGCATCTGGCTTACGTGATTCCCGATTTCCAGAACCCGACCGGTTTCCTCATGGATGACACGCAGCGCGCACGCTACGCGGCGGCGTTGGCGGCGACGCGCACGGTGGCCATCGTCGATGAAACCCTGCAGCCGACGCGCCTGTCCGACGCACCGATGCCCGCGCCGTTCGCCGCGCATGCGACGGATGCCATCACCATCGGCAGCGCCTCGAAGCTGTGCTGGGGCGGCCTGCGCGTCGGCTGGATCCGCGCGCCGCGTGCGCTGGTCGGACGCATCGTTGCCGCACGCGCGCAAATCGATCTCGGCAGCTCGTTGTTCGACCAGCTTGTCGTCACCGAGCTGCTCGACGCGGACGATCCGTTCGATCCGCGCCGCGAGCGCATCCGGCAGCAGCGCGATGCACTCGCGCAGGCGCTGCAGGCGCAGCTTCCCGACTGGCGCTTCCGCCTTCCGCACGGCGGCCTCACGCTGTGGGTGCGGATGCCGCATGGCAGTGCGACGGCGTTGGCCGCCGAGGTGGAGCGCGCCGGCCTGCACCTCGTCCCCGGCCCGGTCTTCAGCGTCGAAGGCGGCCTCGACACGTGGCTGCGTATTCCGTACACCCGGCCCGAAGAGCAACTCGTCAAGGCGGTCGAGTACATTGCGCGGGCGTGGTCAGCCGCGCAGCCGGCCTCCGCCCAGCGCCACAAGGCATCGCGCCCGCTCATCGCCTGAGCGGGGATCCAGTGTTCGGACGCGATCCCGACCCGGTGTCGCGCTGCCGCTTGAGCCATTGGTCCATTTGTTGCTTACTCCACCTATCGACGCTTTGGGGAGCGAAGTGTGGGAATGGATTCCGTTGCAGGTGTTCAGTGCCGACGCGCACTGCGGGGATTTTTCAGGATCGCGCTGATCGGCGCTGCCATGCTCTGCATCGCGGCCTGCCAGCAACGCGCAGCCAACGAACAAGCGGCCGAGCAGCGCCGCCCGCAGCAGGCCGGACAGCCGGTCAATCCGTATGCAGTCGCCGGCCACATCGTCGGCGCACGTGCTGCCGCAGTCATGGGCGATTCGCGAGCGGGCGAGCGACATGTGCGAGCGATCGCTGACGACATCACGCGCTCAGCGCGCATTCCTGACGCTACACGTCCGATCGATCACGAGGCGGCGCGTGCGGCCGTTCGGCCATTGCCCAGTGTGCGCAGCACCTTCTGGCTCGATGCGGCCAACCTCGTTGTGATGGTCGGCGATGCACAGCATCGCAGCATGGACATGATCGATCAGGTCTGTCTCGCGCTGGAGCCGCTTGGAGACACGCTGGCGATCGTCGTGAACGTGCAGGACGTCACCGCCAAGACGCCCGACGGCGCAACGACGCTGTCGCGCAACTGTCAGTTGCCGGAAGGGCAGAGGGCGATGCTGCAGGCGAAACGGCAGGTGGATGTGGTGGCGCCGGAGGTGAGGGAGCAGTTTAAGCGGCAGCAGGTGGGGAAGTGAGCGTGATCCTGAGTTTCAGCTAGGAAGTGCACTCTGACCCCGGTTTTAGCAAGGAAATCGATACGATGGATTCGATCAACGTCTCGCCAACAGCGTTTTCCGGCAAAGGCAACTGGACCGCCGAACAGCTCAAGCTTGCGTTCTATTTCTACTGCCAAACACCGTTTGGCAAGCTGCACGGTAGAAACCCGCAAATCATCGAGCTGGCCCGACTCATCGGCCGCACGCCCAGTGCACTGGCGATGAAACTGGTGAACTTTGCTAGCCTCGATCCTTCGATCACCGGAACTGGCCGTAAAGGCTTGAGTGGCGCGTCTGCACTGGATCGAAAAATTTGGAACGAGTTCCACGCAGACTGGGAGCGCCTCACTATCGAGTGTGAGCAACTACGCCAGCATCGCCTACTAGAACACGGCTTGCCAACACCGATGCCCCGGGCGAGTGTGAATGATTTGGCGCTCACCGACTTCACCGGAGAGACTCGCCAAGCGCTCGTCCTGCAACGCGTCAAGCAGAACTTCTTCCGCCGAGCCGTCCTTAGTAGCTATCGTGACCGCTGCTGTGTTTCAGGAGTTACCGACAAGCGGCTGTTGGTCGCCAGCCACATCGTGCCGTGGAGCGCTGACAAAGCGAACCGCTTGAATCCAAGCAATGGCCTATGCCTGTCAGCGATTCATGACAAAGCGTTCGATAGCCACCTTTTCACGTTGAGTGACGATTTCCGCGTCCTGCTCGCCGCACCGCTCAAGGCGACAAAAGACACGTTCCTTCGCGACGTGTTTTGGTCAGTTGACGGGAAAGCCATCGAATTGCCCGAGCGATTTGGTCCCGATCTTACGTTTATTGGGAAACACCGCCAGACCACGCTTGACGCCACCAGCTGAGCAGGAGGGGAATATGGACGAAAACTACATCAGCAAAAATGAGTTTTGGGATGATTGGGAAGTTATACAGAAAGCGAACGGTGACTTGTTTGAGTTCGAAGATGTAAAAGGTCAGCCCATCAACCACGTCTGGACGATTCTCGAATCTGGCGATGATGATGACGGTAACTGGTATGCCTCACAGGGTTTCCGCATCGTCAATCGCATGGGGTATGTGATGACCAAGAGACCATGGTCTGACGATTTACGCGATGCGATCTATTTTCTCGATGACTTTGACCATGAGGAAGACAAAGAAAAACGAGAACCAAGATGACGATTTGCGCCGTTATGGCTATCGGGACATTCAAGGTCGAGGCGACCGAATCAACTTCGGTGGTATCCATCGAGTCCAAAAGCCTGCTCGCGATCGAACAGGCTTGCGACTTGTCTTGGATGGGTTCGACGCCGAAACCGGGAAATACCTGTCGAATGGAGGCATCCAACTTCTGGATGGCAAAGAGAAGAGAGCTCGGGGTCAGGTCTAGCTTTGTAGCGCATCCCCACCAAAGCCCGGCCGCGCGCCGGGCTTCGAAAACGGGGTCAGGTTCACTTTTTTGGATACATGAGACCGACGCAATGAACGGACTCAAGAACGTACGCACCCGCCACCACGACGCCTTGTCTCGCGTGGACTGGCGCAAGCTCGAAGTGCTGCTCGCCGACTACTACCGCCGGCTGGGCTACAACGTCGAGCACACCGGCACCGGCGGCACTGGTGCCCGCTTCGACGGTGGCATCGATCTCAAGTTGCGCAAGGAAGACGCGTTAGTGCTGGTCCAGGCCAAGCATTGGAACGCGAAGCAGGTGCCGCACAACGACGTGCATCAGCTGATCGGCTTGATGGTCAATCATGGCGCTAGCGGCGCGATCCTCGTGACCAGCGGCGAGTTCACGAAGGCGGCGATCGAGGCGGCGAACAAGCAGGGGCATGTGCAGCTGATCGACGGCGCGCAGTTGCGCGCGATGCTCGGGCCGCTGCCGGAAGAAGAGGCAGGCCGCGAGTCTTCGTGTTCCGCGCCCGTTACGGCGGCGGCTTCTCGAAGTCGCTCGCCATCGCGACGTCGTGATAGCGAGGGAAGGAAGTCGCCGGGCCTGATCGCAAAGATCGTTTCCCTCGTTATCGTCGCGGCCATCGTGTGGTTGATCGTGGATGTCGCTTGGCTTCGAGTCCGCAACAGTGTGACTGCGGCGCACCCGGTCGTGCGTCCCGCGCAAACCGTGCAGAGGCAGCCAGCACTCGCGTTTCGGCCAGCGATTGTGGCGAAACCTGGCGCGCCGGCGCCCGCTGCTGCAGCAAGCAATGAGCAGGAGGCCGGTCGAGCGCGCGCGTTGTCCGGCGCGGAGCTGAAGGAGTGGGAGCGCAGGAACGCCGAGTCCATGAGGATTCTCGAAAAGACCACGCCGGAAATGCAGTGAACGAGAGCGGCATGCCGGCCTCTGTCCGGAAATAGGGTCGGCGGGAAGCCGCGGGCTGGGCATGGGGATTTGCGAAGTGGCGATGGGGCGTGTGTCTTTTCCATCCCGCCTCATCGTGCAACGATCCGCGGCGTGACCATACGATCGGACAATGCACACCGCTTGCGCGATCTCGCGCGACTGCGCCGCGTGCGCGATCGGATCGATCGGGAGTATGCGCAGCCGTTGAACGTCGAGGCGCTTGCCGATGGCGTGCACATGTCGGCCGGGCACCTCAGCCGGCAGTTCAAGCTGGCGTTCGGCGAATCCCCGTACAGCTATTTGATGACGCGGCGCGTCGAGCGCGCGATGGCGCTGCTGCGCCGGGGCGATCTTGGCGTGACCGAGGTCTGCTTCACGGTCGGTTGCGCGTCGCTGGGTACGTTCAGCACGCGCTTCACCGAGTTGGTGGGCATGTCGCCCAGCGTCTATCGACAGGAGGCGGCGCGCGCCACGGTGGGGTTGCCGTCCTGCGTGGCGAGACAGGTGACGCGACCGATCAGGAATCGAGAAGCACCGGTTCCGGAGCCTGACTTAGGATGAGGGCTCCTTCCACACGAGTGTCACCGCAATGGATATCAACATCCACGCAAGTTTTCTTCCGCAAACCGACCCGGAGGCTTCCCTGACGTTCTATCGCGACGTGCTCGGCTTCGAAGTGCGCAACGATGTCGGCTACAACGGTCTGCGATGGATCACCGTCGGGCCTCCCGACCAGCCCGGCACGTCCATCGTGCTGTACCCGCCGGCCGCCAGCCCGGGCGTGAACGACGATGAAAAACGAACCATCGCCGAGATGATGGCGAAGGGCACCTACGCGATCATGCTGCTGGCCACCCGGGATCTCGATGCCGCGTTCGAACGGATACAGGCCAGCGGCGCCGAGATTGTCGAGGAACCGACGCAGCAACCCTACGGCGTTCGCGACTGCGCCATCCGCGATCCCGCGGGCAACCTGCTTCGCGTCCAGCAGCGGGGCTGAGGTTTTCATCCGGAGTGTTGCGAGGAGTTTCGATGAGCGAATCTGCAAGGAAAAGTGCGCGCACGTCCGCCAAGAGCGCCGCGGCGACAGGCAAGGCAGCCAAGGGATTCACGCCCGAGGAGCGGGGCGCCATGAAGGCGCGCGCCCAGGAACTGAAAGCGGAGGCGCGTGCGAACAAGAACAAGGCCGAAGGCGAAAGCGCCGCGCTCGCGGCGATCGCTGCGATGAAGGGCTCGGATCGCGCCTTGGCCACGCGGCTCCACGCGATCATCAAGGCCAGCGCGCCAAGCCTCTTGGCGAAGACCTGGTATGGAATGCCCGCGTACACCCAGGACGACAAGGTTGTCTGCTTCTTCCAGAGCGCGCAGAAGTTCAACACCCGCTATGCGACGTTCGGATTCAGCGCAACGGCGAAGCTCGACGAGGGTGCGATGTGGCCGGTCGCGTTCGCGCTGACGGAGTTGACCGCCGCTGAGGAATCACGGATTCGTGCGCTACTGACGAAGGCGGTCGGCTGACGCGCGGGAAACGAGGGGAGCGGCTGAGGTGAACCTGAAGCCGTGCGAATATCGTTGTCGGCCGCGTGCGGACGTCGAGCATCCGCACGCTTTCGCCTTGGTGCCATCCGTCGGCAGCGTTTGCGGAAACACCCCATTCGATCGCCTTCCCGTGCGGGAAACTCCGTCCCTCAGGGCACGAAACTGAGGAACAGGTATGCGGCAAACATCACCAGGTGCGCCACGCCGGGCAGCATGGTGGTGCGGCCGGTCCGCAGCGAGATGGACACGACGAACAAGGTGAGCACCAGCAGCACGGTCGATTTCGCATCGACCCCGAGCGCGAGCGGCCAACCCATGATCACGGACAGCACGGCGACCGTGGGCACGGTCAGTCCGATGCTGGCGATGGCCGAGCCGATCGCGAGATTGAGGCTCGTCTGCAAGCGATTGGCATGCGCGGCGCGGATGGCCGCAACGCTTTCCGGCAGCAGCACGATGGCGGCGATCAGGATGCCGATCGTGGCAGCGGGAGCGCCGGCCACCTCCAGCGCCGCCTCGATTGCCGGCGAAATGCCTTTCGCGCTCAATACCACGGCCACGAGAGCGAGCAGCAGCAGTCCCAAGCTGACGAAAGCCTCGCTGTTGCTCGGTTGTGTCGCATGCTCGTCGGGATCTTCGAGTTCCCCGGCCGCCGGCAGGAAATAGTCGCGATGGCGCATCGTCTGGAAGATGGTGAATGCGGCGAACAGCACGAGGGTCGCCACGGCGACGAACAGCAACTGGCTGGAGGTATAGACCGGCCCCGGTGCGCTGGTGGAGTAGTTCGGCACGATCAGCGCGAATACGACGATGACCGTCAGCGTGCCGAGCGCGGCATTGACGCCTTCCAGCTTGAAGCCCTGCACGCCATGCCTGCGGCCGCCGATCAGCAGGCTGGCACCGACGATGCCGTTGAGGATGATCATCACCGCGGCGAACACGGTATCGCGGGCCAGCCCGGTCGTAGCCTCGCCGCCGGACAGCATCATCGACACGATCAGTGCCACTTCGATCACGGTGACCGCCAGCGCCAGCACCAGCGTGCCGAACGGCTCGCCGACGCGATGCGCGATCACTTCCGCGTGATGCACTGAAGCGATCACGCTGCCCACCAGGCCCAGCACGAGCAACACGACGATGCCCGGAAGGTTCGGCACCAGCCAGGACAACGCGAGTACGGCGATCCCGAGCGGGGGAACTGCCAGTGTCCACAGGGGGTTGTGTCGGATTTGCTGGCTCATCGGCTGGAGTACTCCATTGGGTAACGGTATCGCTGCAACCGGCAGAACCGGGGCGGAATCGACCTTGTCGTGACGGATGCTCGGTTGCGAGGGAACACCGCTTTCGGAGGCGCCCGTTCCCGTGCGGTCCGCCCGCGTGGTCGAGTTGTATCTCGACGACAAGGCGGCGCGCTGCGACTGCGAACATGCCTGCATGGGCTCGTGTTCGGAACGAACGGCGTTGCAGACGCCGTGCAATCGTACATTCAGCAAGATCCAACATGCGCATCGCTATGATGCGACGTTGTAAATCCCCGCGCCCGATCTTGAACTGTGCGCTTGCGAAGGCGTCCAATGGACCCAAGCTTGATGCAAATGCCCGAACAGTCGAGCGAATGCAGGACGAGGAGTCAACCGTGAAAGCCTTTACCGTGGTGAACGTCAGCGCAATCCTTGCGGCGAGCGCTTTTCTCTGCGCAGGCGTCGTCGTGGCGCAGACCCCGGCGTCAGCGCAGGCAGCGCTTCCCGTGCAGGCCAGTGAGTCCGCATCGACAGCTCCGTTGGAACTGCAGCTTCCTCCGCAGGACCCGCCGTTGTCGCGACCGTTCGGCGGTGCGGACAGCCCGGGCGAGTACTACGGCGATCACAGTGGTGGCGACCGCAGTGGTGATGGTGGAGACGGCAGTGACAAGTCGGTACAGGTCCATGGCAGCTTCACGACAGGAGTCGGCTATTCCAAGGGTTACGGAACGAGCACGACGAATGCGGCCGACCTCAACATCAGCAAGCAGTATGACGACGGCAAGACGGTGGACATGCATATCCATCTGGAGCAGAGCAAGGGGCCGGGCTTCTATCCGTATGGCGGTTACTACGGGCCGCGTTATCGCGGCTACTGATTCGTCTGTTGCGCCGCCAGGCATGATGATCCCGCGACGGGTACGCGGCGGGAGATTCCATATTCATCGCCGCGGCACGATAGCCAAGCGTCAGAGCTGGCGGTCCTCCGCCTTGAAGCGTCCATTGGTGACGGCGATCGTTCCCCCTTTGCCGTCCTTCAGGCGGAACGAGAACGTGCCTTCGTAGACTTTGCCGTTGGCGTGCGTGATCTCGAACCGGTTGTCGGTGCTGTCCTTGTCGAGGCGGTATTCCGCGTCGGGCGAGCCGCCCATCGGTTTGGAACCCTTGGCGAACGTGACATCGCAGGTGCTGCGCTCGAACGCTTTGTGATCGAGCGTGAGCGGCTTGCCGCCTTCGAAGCCGTCGCAGATGATCGCAAGGCGGTCGATACGCGTCTTCGGCGGCGGCCATGCGGCGGCGCCCTTGGTGGATGCACTGAGCGAGAACTTGTCGCCGATCGGCACCAAGGTAATTTCGTCGTCGCCTGACTCGAACGCAATGTCGCCTACCTGCGCAGCCATCGATTGTGGCTCGTTCGCGCGTGCGGCGGAGATTGCGGCGAGGGTGATGAAGGCGAAAGAGATCATCGAACGTGTCATGGCGATTCCTGCTTGATTGTGGTCGATCGACCCCCGCGTCTGCGATGAATGGAGGAGTCTGGAACAAGGTACGCAATCGGGAGCGGGAACGGGACATTGGCCGGCTCCGTGTGTCGACGCCGGGCAAGCCGTCTGCTTGTTCCAAGGGAGGTTCGCGGTAGCATCCGAGCGAAGCATCCAGCCGTTTCGGGGTTCCCCTTCGTGCAGACCGACCTGGCCACCCGCGCCTACAACCACAACTGGCGCCTCGATCCGATCGTGCGCAGCCTGCTCGATACGGACTTCTACAAGCTGCTGATGCTGCAACTGATCTGGCGGCGGCATCCGGATGTGCAGGCGACGTTCGAGATGATCAACCGCAGTCGTGCGGTGCGGTTGGCCGATTCGATCCCGGAAAGCGAGCTGCGCGCGCAGCTCGACCACGCGCGCACATTGCGTTTTGCGAAGAACGAGCTGATCTGGCTTGCCGGCAACACGTTCTACGGTCGCAAGCAGATGTTCGAGCCGGATTTCATCGCGTGGCTGGCCGATGTGCAGTTGCCGGAATACGAACTGGCTCGCGCCGATGGCCAGTATGTCCTGCGCTTCGCCGGTCCGTGGACGCACACGACATTGTGGGAGATCCCGGCGCTGGCGATCGTCAACGAACTGCGTTCGCGCAGCGCGATCGCCGGTCGCGGCCGCTTCGCGCTCGACGTGCTGTATGCGCGCGCAAAGGCGAAGTTGTGGGAAAAAGTCGAGCGCCTGCGCGCACTGCCGGACATGAAATTGTCGGATTTCGGCACGCGTCGCCGCCACGGTTTCCTGTGGCAGCGCTGGTGCGTCGAAGCGCTCAAGGAAGGACTCGGCGGTCGCTTCATCGGCACGTCGAACGTGCTCATCGCGATGGAAACCAACCTTGAAGCGATCGGTACCAACGCGCACGAGCTGCCGATGGTGCTGGCCGCGCTGGCCGATGACGATGCAGGCGTGCACGCCGCGCCATATCGCGTGCTGGACGAATGGCGCGACTCGTACTCCGGCAATCTGCTGATCGTGCTGCCGGACGCGTTCGGCACCGCTGCGTTCCTGCGCGAGGCGCCGGACTGGGTCGCCGACTGGACCGGTTTTCGCCCGGACAGCCTGCCGCCGGTCGAAGCCGGCGAGCAGATCATCCGCTGGTGGCAATCGAAGGGGCGCGATCCGCGCGAGAAATTGCTGATCTTCTCCGACGGCATGGACGTCGCTTCGATCGAAGCGACGTATCGTCACTTTCACGGCCGCGTGCGCATGAGCTTTGGCTGGGGTACGAACCTGACCAACGACTTCCGCGGTTGCGCGCCGTTCGCGAGCGACGGCCTCGATGCGATCTCGCTGGTTTGCAAGGTCGTCGAGGCAAACGGCCGTCCCGCGGTGAAACTTTCCGACAATCCCGACAAGGCCACGGGCGATCGCGCCGAGATCGCGCGCTATCTGCGCCTGTTCGGCAGCGAGGGACAGACGCGCACGGAGGTGCGTGTCTGAACGCCCTCATTTTTCTGCTGCATCACGGAGATCGCGAGAAGGCCGAGCCTGCAGGGCAGGGAGGCGGTCCGGAGCGTCGCCGACACTGTCGCGCCCTTGGGCCTTCGCGCGGTACAAGGCCTCGTCCGCGCGGCGCAGCAGGCTGTCCGGCGAATCCGTGGCGCCGGGCGTGATGCTGGCTACGCCGATGCTGATCGTCAGGTGCGCGGCCGTGTCCGAGGCGCGATGGTCGATCGCCAGATCACGCACGGCGTCGAGCATGCGGCGCGCCATCGCACCGGCTTCATCGGCATCGCAGCCGGCGAGCAGGATGGCGAACTCCTCGCCGCCGTAACGCGCGGCGAGATCCGCCTGCGAGCGCAGCATTCGCGACAGCGCCCCGGCAACCGCGGTCAGCGCGGCATCGCCGGCGAGGTGGCCATAGCTGTCGTTGTAGGCCTTGAACGCGTCGACATCGCACAGCAGCACCGCGAGCGGTGCCCCCTTGGCGGTGTGTTCGATCCAGGCTTCCTTGAGGCGGCGATTGAACGCGCGGCGGTTGGCGATGTCGGTCAAACCATCGAGTGAGGCAAGGCGCTGCAAGCGCGAGTTCGCATCGCGCAAGGCTTCGGTGCGTTGCGCGACTTCGCGTGTCAGCGCGCGTTCGCGCTCATGCAGGCGCCACACGCGCACGCGATATGTCGCGATGAACAGTCCCAGTATTGCCAGCGCAGCGAGGCTGCGGAACCACCACGTCGCGTACCAGTTCGGCACGATCGTGAAGCGGATGCTGGCGCCGTCGGTGTTCCATACGCCATCGTTGTTGCTGGCGATCGCGCGGAATGCGTAGTCGCCCGGCGGCAGGTTCGTGTAGGAGGCAATGCGGTTGGCGCCGGCGTCGATCCAGTCACGGTCGAAGCCTTCGATCCGATAGCGGTATTTCACCGCAGCGGGGGCGACATAGCTCATCGCGGCATAGCGCAGTTCCATGCGCTCGATGCCTGGGCCGATGCGGCCGACGCGGTCGGGATCGATGTCCTTGCCATCGACGAGCATGTGTTCCACCGCGACCGGCGGCGGCAGCAGATTCACATACTGGTGCGCGGGATCGACGATGACGACGCCATTCGCGGTTCCGAACCACATGCGTCCGTCACGTGTGCGCCAACCCGGCGTCTGCGAGGCACCGTTTGCCTGCGAAGACAGCATGCCGTCGTTCTTGCCGTACCAGACGGGTTCGATCTGCGCCAGCGTGCCGCGATCAAGCGCGTCGATGTCGGCGCGGGCGAGACGCGCGATGCCGCGATTCGAACTCAACCAGAAATGGTCATTGTCATCGTCGAGGATCGCGAAGACGGCGTCGCCGTAGAATCCGGCGCGTTGCGTGTATGCCTGCACGTCGTGCCCACGGATGCGCATCAGGCCGACGCTGGTGCCGAGCCACAGGTCGCCATTGGCTTCGGGATGGAACGCGAACACGCTCATGCCGCCGAGGCCGTCGGTGCCGCAGCGATCTATCCGCGCTTCGTGCAGGCAGCGCAACCCGCTGCGCTCCCCGATCCACAGACGCCCGCTGTCGTCTTCGTACAACGCACGCGTATCGTCGCCATAGGTGCCTTCGGCGACCTTGACGGTTTCGCCGGTGATCTTGGCCACTCCTTGCAAGGTTCCGACCCACATGCCGCCGTCGCGGCTTTGCGCGAACGCGAACACGATCGTGCCGGGCAGACCGTCGGCGATGCCGAAGTTCCTGACGGTGCCGTCGGGCGCGATCCGGCTCACGCCCTCGGTGCCGCCGACCCAAAGGTTGCCGGCGGCGTCCGCCTGGATCGCGCGAACGAGCAGGCCCGGCAGTCGTGTGTTGATCGCGGTCGCCGGCGTGAGTACATGGTTTTCGTAACGTGCGAGGCCGGCGCCGTCGGTGCCGGCCCAGAGCGTGCCGTCACCATCCTGATACACAGCGCGTATCGCGTTCGATGCCATCGCACCGGTGACGGTGATGAGCTTCGAATTGCTGAAGCGATGGATTCCGCTGGAGGTCGTACCCATCCACACGTTGCCTTCGCGGTCCTCGAACATCGAGCGCACGGTTTCGCCGGGCATGCCGGCCAGCGTGTTGTCGCATTCGAGGCGCGCGGCGGACAGGCGGCAAATGCCCACGCCGAGCGGTGCCAGCCAGAGGTTGCCGTCGCGGTCGCCGAACAACGAGTAGATGCGTTTCGCATCGAGTTCTGCCAGGCGCGTTTCGCGTTCGAAACGGCCATCGCGATAGCGTGCCGGCCCTGCCTGCGTGCCGGCCCAGATCGTCCCCGCATGGTCGATGGCGAGGCTGTAGACGGCGTTGGTCGGCAGTCCGTGAGTCGTATCGAAGGTCTCCGCGTGATCGTCCTGCCAGTGCACGACGCCGATGCCGTCGGCGGCAATCCACACACCGCCAGCCGCGTCGGCGACGATGGCGCGATAGAAACCGCGGGGCGGGAAGCCGTTCTCGGTGCCCAGCAGGCGAACGCCGTCCGCATCGATCCGTGCAACGCCGGCGTTCGTTGTCAGCCAGAGCGCACCGGCACGATCCCGCACGATGCCGAACACGCTTTCGATCGGATTTGGCAGTTGGATCGGTTCGAGCTCGCGCGCGCCGCGGCGGTAGAGACCGCCGTTGAGCGTGCCGACCCACAGCGTGCCGTCGTCATCGGCAGCGACCGCGGTGATCGCGGAACTTTTCAGCGCAGGAGCGACGCGTTGGTCGATGGTCTCGAATTCGGCGCCGCTGTAGCGGATGAGGCCGCCATACGTCGCCAACCAGATCGAGCCGTCCTTGCGCTGGGCAATCGACAACACCGTGCCCTGCGGCAACTGGTTCTCGTACCAGACATGGGTGAGTTGCCCGATGGTGCGCTCGGCGTCGAGTGCCCGCACCGGCAGGCTGACCAGCAACGCACAAAGGACGACGACGAGCGAACACCAGCCTCCAAGATGACGATTTACGCGCAAGTCCGATCAATCCTTCAGGCCATTCACGGTTTCAGAAAGCAATATTCGTACCAGCCGACCACGCGGCTACTGTCGGAAAGACCGAGAGCATGCGCAACCGCTTGCGCGTCGGCCGAGCGGATCGTCGCCTCGCGATCGGCTTCTCCCGACGCCCCTGGGTACGGGCAACATCGAAAACGTGAACGCGATGTCATTGGCATGATTATGCTGCCGTGCAGCATAATGCAGCATGGAATCGTTTCCTTCCGCTCAAGCCGCCGTACCGGCCGAGGCCGTGACTCGTGGCCATCGTGCCTTGGTCCTCGCCGCGCTGACGCTCGGCGGCTTTGCCATCGGCACCAGCGAATTCTCGTCGATGGGCCTGATGCCCGAGATGGTGAAAGCCTTCGGCGTGACCGAGCCGCAGGTCGGCCACATCATCAGCGCGTATGCATTGGGCGTCGTGGTCGGCGCGCCGCTGCTGGCGATCGTCGGCGGGCGGTTGCCGCGCCGTGCCTTGCTGCTGGCACTGATGGGTTTTTATGCGCTGGGCAATCTCGCCAGCGCATCGGCGCCGAGCTATGTCGGCATGCTGCTGGCGCGTTTCGTCGCCGGCCTGCCGCACGGTGCGTACTTCGGCGTCGCGGCGCTGACCGCAGTGGCGATCAGCAAGCCCGCGGAACGCGGCAGGGCGGTCAGCCTGACGATGTTCGGCTTGACCCTGGCGATCCTCGCCGGAAATCCGCTGGCGACGTGGATGGGCCAGACGATCGGCTGGCGTTCGGCCTACGTGATGGTATCTGCGATCGCGCTGGCGACATTGGCGATGATCGCGGCCTACATGCCGCGCGATCGCGCTGACCCGCCCAAGCGCGTGCTCGACGAATTGCGTGCGTTCAATCGCCTGCCGGTGTGGCAGGCGCTGGCGATCGGCGCAATCGGCTTTGCCGGCATGTTTTGCGTGTTCAGCTATCTCGCACCGACGTTGCTGCAGGTGACGCACGTATCGGAAGCATGGATTCCGCTCGGGATGGCCAGCCTCGGCCTCGGCGGCGTGATCGGCAACTTCGCCGGTGGCTGGTTGTTCGATCGCCTGCGTTTCCGCGCGGTGCCGGTGATCCTGCTCGGCGCGGCGGCGGTGCTGCTGGTGTTCCCGCTGGTGGCCGGTTCGCTATGGACCTTGCTGCCGGTGACGGCTGCGATCGGCATGATGGGCGCGCTCGGGCCGGTGTTGCAGACGCATCTGATGGACGTGGCCGGCGACGCGCAAACGCTTGCGGCTGCCTCCCACCATGCCGCGTTCAATGCAGCGAACGCGCTCGGCCCATGGCTCGGCGGCATGGCGATCAGCGCAGGCTTGGGCTGGACCTCGACCGGCTATGTCGGCGCAACGACCGCGCTGCTCGGCGTGCTGCTCTACCTGTGGGCTGCCGCGACCTTGCGGCGCCCGCGGCGGGAAGCTTGCTGTCCGGCGATCTGAGCGATCCGGTTTGCTCGATTCCAGCGCGCCGCGAGGCGGATGCTTCAGCGTCGACGTGCCGCGGTACCGCTTTTCGTTGCGAACACGCCATCAAGCACGCGTTCGGTCGCGAAGCCGGCGATCGTCAATCGTCGGGCGACTTCACCGGGCACGTCGCGGCCGCTGGTCTTGCGGTTCGGCGTGCCCGTGTAGTGGAACAGGCGACCGCCCTTGCGCAGCACGCGCGCGAGCTGGTCGTAGAACGCTTGCGAATAGAGCTCGCCGGCAATGCCGAAGCGCGGCGGGTCGTGCAGGATCGCATCGACCGAGGCATCGGCGATGCCTTCGATCGCCTGCGAGACATCGCCTTGTTCGAGCTGCAGGCGTCCGCCGTTTTCCGGGGCGTCCGGGTCCGGCGACCACGGGTTGAGCGTGCGCAGCCAGAGCACGTCGGGATTCTTTTCGAACGAACGGATCTGCGCCGCACCGGCTTCGAGGCAGCACGCGGCGAAATAACCGAGGCCGCCGCAGGTGTCGAGCACGATCTTGCCACGCGGCTGCACCAGCGCGACCTTCGTGCGTGCATCCTCGAACGGCGACACCTGCGCCGTCGGCAACATCTTGATGCCGTCGATCTCGAACGTCGGCGCACCCCAATCGGTCGGCACCAGCTTGATCAATGCGCCGCCATAGCGCGACACCGCTGCAAACGCATCGCCGTTCCAGTGATAGATCGTGCGTTCCTTCAGCGGTGGCGGATACGGATAGGACCGACCCTGCCATTCCCACGCATCCGCATGCAGCCGCGCGCTTCCGCTGCTGCGGCCCAGATCCAGCGATCCGCTCCATGTGTCGGCGTTCGAGTCGCGCGCAGCGAGCAGCGCCTGTGCGGTTTCGCGGGTAAGCAGGGGGCCGGAGGAGTGCGCCACGGGATTCTCGGTGCGAGGACGTGCGGCAGGATACGGCCTGTCCGCCGTCGCTGCTCGCGCCGGTGCTAAAGTTCCGCGTCTTTCCTCAAGTCCAGCTCAGAGTGCGCGCAAGATGACGAATTCGAACCCTTATCCGATCGGCATGCCCGGAACGCCATGGAGCGACGTGGAAAAAGCCGAGTGGCGCGCGCAACAAGTACGACGGCGCAGCTATGCGACGGACGTGCTCGGAACGATCGAGCGTCTGCGCACGCACTTCGACGTGGAGCCGTACGGCCGGCTCGACTATGCGCCCGATACGTATCCGCTGTTCGCGATCAAGAGCCGCGACTGGCGCGACGACCTGCCGTGCGCGCTCGTCACCGGCGGCGTGCACGGCTATGAAACCAGCGGCGTGCATGGCGCCTTGCAATTCGTCGATCGGCACATGGCCGACCATGCGGGGCGCATCAACATCCTCGTCGCGCCGTGCGTCAGTCCGTGGGCCTACGAACGCATCCACCGCTGGAATCCGCTGGCGATCGATCCGAATCGCTCGTTCCGCGCCGACAGCCCGGCGCCGGAATCGGCGGCGTTGATGAACCTCGTCGCGCCGTTGCGCGGCCGCTTCCTCATGCACATCGACCTGCATGAAACCACCGACAGCGACGAATCCGAGTTCCGCCCGGCGCTGGCCGCGCGCGACGGCAAGCCGTACGAGCCGGATGCGATTCCGGATGGCTTCTACCTGGTCGACGACACCGACAACCCGCAACCCGCGTTCCAGCAGGCGGTGATCGACGCGGTCGCCAAGGTCACCCACATCGCACCGGCCGACGCGCGCGGCGAGATCATCGGTTCGACCGTGGTCGCGCCGGGTGTCATCCGCTATGCGTTCAAACCGCTCGGCCTGTGCGCCGGCATCACCGACGCGCGCTACACGACCACGACCGAGGTCTATCCCGACAGCCCGCTCGCGACGCCCGCCCAGTGCAACGACGCGCAGGTCGCGGCGGTATGCGCGGCGATAGGGTTTGCGTTGGCGCACGGCTGATCGAGAACGTCTCCTTTCACCTTTTTCGAAGATCTTCCATGAACAAGATCCTCATCGGCATTTGCTGCCTGCTGCTCTGCGCGCAAGCCATCGGCGCCGACGCGCCGGCATCCGCGGCGCATACGCTCGTGCTCGTGCGACACGGCTGGTACGAACCGGATCCGAAGGTGGACGAGGCCATCGGACCGCACCTGGCGCCGATCGGTGTGGCGCAGGCGCATCTGGTCGGTGCGCGCCTGGCGGGTCTGCCGACGCGTTTCGACAGGATGCGGGTCAGCCCGGTGCAGCGCGCACGCGATACGGCGGCGACGATCGCCGTGGATTTTCCGGGGCGTACGTTCGAGGTCGACGACGATCTTGCCGAATGCACGCCGCCGACGCGACGGACCAAGGTGATGGAGCGTGAGAAGCCGGCGGATCTCGCCGCGTGCAAGGCGCGTCTCGATCGCGTATTCGCGCGCTATTTCAAGCCTGCCGCGGGCGAGGCGAAGACGGATCTTCTGGTATGTCACGGCAACGTGATCCGTTACCTTGTCACGCGTGCGCTTGGCGTCGACACGCAGGCGTGGCTCGAAATGTCGGTCGGCAATGCGAGCATCACGCGCATCCGCATCGAGTCCGATGGCAGCTTCAAGGTCATCGCTGTCGGTGACGTCGGCCACCTGCCGCCGAATCTGCTCACCGGCGCCAGCGGCGATGCGGAACGCGACCTCGCGATACCGCCGTTGCCCTCGGATCGAGCCGTGCCGGAGCCGGCCCTCTCGCATTGACGAACGGAGCGCCGGATCGTCAATCGCGATCCGGCGCTCCGAGCGGGAACAACGGACGATACTGTCGCGCCTCGTCGACCGCGCGCGCGAACGACGGGCGCGCCAGCAGGCGCGCGCGATACGCCTTGACGTTCGCGAAACCGGCGTCGATCGGATGCGTCCAGTCCGCGTAGAACAGGAACGGCGCCGCGGCGCAGTCGGCGAGGCTGAAGTGATCGCCGCAGGCCCATTCGCGGTTCGCGATGGTCTCGTCGAGCCAGCCATAGGCGGTTTCCAGCATCGCGCGCGCTTCAACGACGCCGTAGGCATCGCGTTCGGCTTCCGGGCGCAGCGCATTGAACACGATCTTCTGCTGCGGCGTCGCGATGTAGTTGTCGAAGAAGCGATCCATGCTGCGCACGTCGAGCGCGGCCTTGGCATCTGCCGGAATCAGGCGCACCGGGCCCGGGTGGTACAGGCCGAGGTATTCGATGATCGTGCTCGCTTCGACCACGGTGCGACTGGCGTCGATCAGCACCGGGAAGCGCTTCAGCGGCCACAACGTTTCGAGTTCGCGCATCGCGTCGGCGTTGTCGAGCATGCGGAACTCGAACGACGTGTCGTTCTCGTACAGCGCGATCAGCGCCTTCTGCGAATACGATGAGAACGGATGGGCAAGCAGCTGCAGGCTCATGGGCGTGTTCCTGTTGGTTCAGTCGTGGGCGTCGACGTTGCGAAGGTCATCCACCCGACGAACGGATGGCCGCATATTCGACACGCCGCACTCACGTTTCGCGCCTAGCCGCGGCAGGGGATGACGGATTGAGGATCATGTCGACGGCCCCATCTCGATTGTACGGCCGCGATCACGCGCGGCATCATCGGCAGGGCACGGTATTGGCCTCATCACTCCGTGCCGTACCACGAACTAGCAACCGGAGACGACCATGGCAACCGGCTGGGCAGGCGATGGCGCCGTGCAGGACCAGATCGACGCGACCGTGACGGACGCGAACAAGCGTGCGCGCAGCCAGATGCGCCAAGGTCCCGGCCTGATGCATTGCGAGGAGTGCGAGGCGCCGATTCCGGCGGCGCGCCGCGCGGCCGTGCCCGGCGTGCGCCTGTGCGTGGCCTGCCAGGAGGCGCACGACGCCGACCGGAAGGCCGCCAGCGGCTACAACCGCCGTGGCAGCAAGGACAGCCAGCTGCGCTGACCGGCCGCCATCTCGGCGATTCCGGCGCCGGTGCGCGTGGCAATCCAGCTCGATCCCGGCCATCCGGCGATCCGCTAAGCTCGCCGCATGAATGCACCGCCCGTCATCGACGGCATCACCGCGAGCTGCTTGCAGTTGCCGCCGGCGCAATGGAAGACGGTGCTGGACGGCTTGTGCGCGCAGTTTCCCGCGATCACGCGCGAGCGCTGGCTCGACCGCTTCGCGCGTGGCCGCGTGCTGGATACGCATGGCGTTCCGATCGCGCCGTCGACACCGTATCGCGTCGGTACCGAGATCCACTACTACCGCGAAGTGGTCGATGAGCCACGCATTCCGTTCGAGGAACGCGTGGTGCATGTCGACGAGCATCTCGTCGTCGCCGACAAGCCGCATTTCCTGCCGGTCACGCCAGCCGGTGGTTTCGTTGCCGAAACGCTGCTGGCGCGGCTGATAAGGAAGCTCGGCAATTCGCGGCTCGTTCCGCTGCATCGCATCGATCGCGCGACTGCCGGACTGGTGCTGTTCTCCGCCGAGCCACGCACCCGAGCGCGCTATCAGGCGCTGTTTCGCGAGCGCGGCATCGCGAAAGGCTACGAGGCACTCGCGCGACCGTTGCCGCGGCTGGATTTCCCGTTGATGCGGACGAGTCGCCTCGTGCGCGGCGAACCGTTCTTCCGCATGCGCGAAGTCGATGGCCCGGCCAACAGCGAAACGCGCATCGACGTGATCGAACGCGGCGACGATGTCTGGCGCTACGCGCTGGAGCCGCCGAGCGGGAAGAAGCACCAGTTGCGCGTGCACATGGCCGCGCTCGGTGCGCCGATCCTCGGCGATCCGCTGTATCCGCTCTTGCGCGATGCGATGCCGGACGACGCTGCCGCGCCACTGCAACTGCTGGCGAAGACGCTTGCCTTCGTCGATCCGTTCGATGGCACGCAGCGTCGCTTCGAGAGCGGTTTCGAACTCGCCTGTGATGCCCTCGGCACGTCGCTGGCCGTGCGCATCTGATCAGGGCGGAAACGCGCCGGTGTCGGCATGCTTGCGTCGCCGTTCGTCGCGAGAATCAACCTTCGCTTGCCGTATGCCCATCCTCCAGTTCGCGCAGATGGTTTTCGATCGCGAACACATGCGCGTCCGTCGCGCCGAGTTCGCGCAGCGCCTGCGCGAGATGGACGAGATAGTCGCGGTTCGGTCCGCTCGGACCTTCGGCGCGTGCGATGTTACGGGCAATCTCGGCTTCGTCCGCTTCGCCGAGCCAGGCCGCATTGTCTTCGGTGGCGATGTAGATCAGCGCCTCGGCATGGCTGTCGTCGTCGAACGTGAGCGTCACTGCGTGGCGCAGGTAGCCGTTCTTTTCGCGCCGGTCGAGATGTTCGAAGACTTCCGGCGTGATCAGATAGGCCATGCCGGCACAGACTGCGCCCGGATCGGCGATCAGGGTCAGCACGCGCCCGGGCGCGTCCGGCGTGCCGCGATGGTCGTGCGAGCCTTGCCAGAAACGCCGCGACCAGTCGCGGATTCGCGCCGGGCGGCGTTCGATGCAGGGGAAGTCGGCCTTCCAGATCAACGAGCCGTAGCCGAACAGCCACACTTGCGCGTGGCCGTCGAAGCGCCCGCTTCGCCGATTGATCTCGATCGTGTCGATGGACATGCGTGCAGCATACGGAAACGCGCGTTCGATGGTACGGCGGTCGCCATGCCGCGCGCCGCGGATTATCCTGTCGCTCCCTGCGCACATGCGCCGTATCCAGCGAATGCACCGATGAACGACACGCCTCCCGATCGCCTCGCCGCCAATCCGAAAAGCCCGTTTCACGACGCCGACCTGCTGGCGCGCGGCATCGGAATCCGCTTCAACGGCCAGGAAAAGACCAATGTCGAGGAATATTGCGTCAGCGAAGGATGGGTGCGCCTGCCAGCCGGCAAGGCACGCGATCGCCACGGCAATCCGATGACGATCAAGCTGAAGGGCGAGGTCGTGCCGTACTTCCTCGATGCGCCGGACGCCTCATGAAATTCCTCGTCATGATCTACACCGACGACACGCTGATGAACGCGCTGCCGGCCGGCGAGTTCGACACGATGATGCGCGGCTGCCTGCAGCATGCGGACGAGCTGAAAGCCGGCGGCACATTGGTCGATTTCCAGCAACTGGAACCGGCGAGGACCGCGAAGTCGATGCGCGTGCGCGGCGGGCGCCGGACCATCGTCGATGGCCCGTTCGCTGAAACCAAGGAAATCCTTGCCGGCTTCAACCTGATCGAGGCCGCCGACATGGACGAGGCCGTGCGCATCGCGTCCGAATTCCCGTGGGCAAGCACTGGCTGCATCGAGATCCGTCCGGTGCGCGACGTGGATGCCGTGCGGCGTCGTGTCGGCGCCTGATGCCATAGCGAGGCCCCACGCATCTGCATTGCGGCCATTGCGGGTCGTGCTCGATACGAATGTCTGCCTCGACTTGTTCGTGTTCGCCGATCCGCGTTGCGCATTCGTGCGGGAGGCGCTGGAGCTCGGCCGAGTAGTCGCCGTGACGGACGAGGCCTGTCGGGCGGAATGGCTGCGCGTGCTGGGCTATGCGCAGCTCGCGCTGGATGACGCGCGACGGCACCTTGCGACGGCGGCGTTCGATGCGCTCGTGCACGAAACGCCCGCACTCGAATCCGCGATGCCGGCGGGTGCGACCCTGCCGCGCTGCGCGGATGCGGATGACCAGAAGTTCCTCGAACTCGCGTTGCGTGTGGGCGCCAGTGCGCTCATCACGCGCGACGATGCGCTGCTGGCATTGGGGCGCCGCGTCGAACGTGCGGGCCTGTTCGCGATTCTCACGCCGCAGGCATGGATCGCACGCGCGAATGCGACGTCGTGATGCGACGGCGCAGAACGTTTCGGGTCTCGCACCGAACGGGCTACGCATTCGCTGAAGGATGAGGTCCTGAAGTCCGACCCACGGCTCGCGGTTCCCGCCGCAACGCGCGGCGCGGCATCGCGCTCGCTATGATGCGCCCATGTCGATCCTGCTGCTCGATCTGCGCCATGTTCCCGACGACGAATCCGACGAGGTGCGTGCGTTGCTCGATACGCACCGCATCGCCTGGTACGAGACGCCGCCGAACCGTTGGGGCATATCGGCCGGCGCGATATGGCTGGCCGACGAAATTGATGCCGCGCAGGCCGCGCGCCTTCTGAACGAGTATCAAACCAATCGGCAGGCACGCGTGCGCGAGGAATACGCCGCGGCACGCCGCGACGGCCGCGCACCGACGTGGTGGTCGACATTGCGCGACGATCCGCTGCGCGTCGTCCTGACCGTGCTGGCGGCCGGGTTCATGCTGGGTCTGGTCGCACTGCCGGTGTTGCTGATGTCGCGCTAGCCCGGCGTGGCTTCGTAGCGCGCACGCTCGTCGCGACAGTACGCGCCGCCCATCGCGAACTTGCGGCAGATGCCTGGGCGGTTGGCGTAGATCGAGCAGCACATGCGCTCGCGGTCGAGTGCGATGCACCAGCCGTCGGCACCGCGCCGCATCACGTCGATGCCTTGCGCATTCGGCTCGATGAGTGCGCCGGGGATGTGGTCCGCCGCATCGACGGTCACGATCAAGCGGCAGCACACCGCGGCGCAGGTGCTGCATGAAACGTCGGGATCGACGACGGAATCGTCGACGCGGATCGGAATGTTCACGTCGCGATGTCGCTGTTTGCGGCGCGGCGATAGTGCAGCAGCATGCCGCGATACGGTGGCGTGTCGTCGGCATTCATCGCGCTGCGCTCCGACGTGAGCGTGTAGCCCTGGGCGATCAGGGCACGCGTGAAAGGCCCGCTGTTGCCGCGTCCGGGATCGGTGATCAGCACCTCGGCTTCGGCGTGCGTATGGCGTTGCAGCAGCGCGGCCAGCAACAGGGCGTGATCGCGTTCGTAGAGGATGTCGCTGCCGATGACGAGATCGAAGCGGCCCAAGGTCGGCAGCGGCACGTCCCAGCGCAATTGCCGATAGACCACCGCCGGCAGCGCATTCAGTGCGGCGTTGTAGGCGAGGAAGGGCTCGGCGAGCGGATGCACGTCGCTGGCGACGATGTCTGCGCCGCGTCGTTGCAACACGAGGCTGGCAAGGCCAAGTCCGCAACCGATTTCGAGGATGCGTTTGCCGGCGATGTCGAAGCGGCTCATCGCCTCTGCGAGCAGGCGACCGGCTGGCCACACCTGACCGAACAGGCACCATTGTGCGGACGAAATGCCGAGTCGTTCGGCGTGGCCGTCGGGATCGGCGAACTGCTGGCGATCGCTCAGCGCACGGATGCGGTAGTCGTGGTCGCCGAGGTGGATCAGGTGCTGGCGGGTGTCGTAGCCCGGCATGGGCGCTCCCGTGGTGGCGTCGTCCCGCGCAGGGCGGAACGGAATACGCGGAAAGGGAGCGAGACGGCGCCAGTGACGGCCGGACGAGACGCGCGGGAACTGCGTGTTGCGGGCATCCTACGCGCTGCCCGCTGTTGCTGTCTGAACGGTTCGTCGCTACAGGCGTTTGTGGCAGGAGTTTCGATGCGCGGCTTGCGCACGCATGCGTGCGAGCGAGGTCAGACCTCGCGCGTCATCCCGGGTTGCGAGAGCGTGACATTCGTGCCGAAACGCTTTTCCAGTTCCGCCGCCAGCACTTCGCGCGCGGGGTTTTCGCCGTGCACCAGCACGACCGGCGGATGCGTCGGGCCCGAGCCGTACCAGTCGAGCAGGCTCTGCTGGTCGGCGTGCGCGGACAGACCGCCGACCGTATGGATCTGCGCGCTTGCAGGGATGTCGTTGCCGAACAGCCTGACGTGTTTTACGCCGTTGACGAGCAGGCGGCCGAGCGTGCCGTCGGCCTGGTAGCCGACGAAGATCACATGCGACTTCGGATTGGCGAGGTTGTTGGCAAGGTGGTGTCGCACACGTCCACCGTTCGCCATGCCGGAACCGGCGATGATGATGGCGCCGCTGCGGATCGTGTTGATCGCCTTGCTGTCGTCGACGCTTTCGCTGATGTGCAGGTTCGGCAGCGCGAACGGTTTGATGCGGCCTCGCCACACCTTTGCTGCGTCTGCGTCGAACAGCTCTTCGTGGCGGTCGTACACGGCCATGACCTTGGCCGCCATCGGGCTGTCGAGGAAGATCTTCCACGGCGCCATGTTCCATGCGTCGAAGTTCTCGGCAATCCAGTACAGCAGTTCCTGGCTGCGGCCGACCGCGAACGCCGGGATCACGACGTTGCCGCCGTCGGCATGTGCTTTCGCGAAGATCTCGCCGAGCTCGGCGACGGTCGCTGCGCGGTCCTTGTGGTTGCGGTCGCCGTAGGTCGATTCCATCAGGATCAGGTCGGCGGCCGGCGGGGCTTCGGGATCGCGAAGGATCGGCGTGCCCTTCATGCCGATGTCGCCGGAGAACACCAGCGTCCCGGGTGTCGGGTCGCTGGCGCCGATCTCGATGATGCTGGAGCCGAGGATGTGCCCGGCATCGTGCAGGCGCACGTGCACACCAGGGAGGATTTCGGTGCTGCTGCCATAGGGCAGGGGGCGCAGACGCTTTTGTGCCGCAGCGACGTCGTCGCGCGTGTAGATCGGCTGCAGTTCGGGCTCGCCAGGCGCGTGGTTGCGGTTGGCGCGTTCGGCGTTCTGCTCAGCCAGCGAGGCGGAATCGAGCAGCATGATCGGCAGCAGGTCGCAGGTGGCCGCCTGGGCGAAGATCGGTCCGGCGAACCCGCGCTTGACCAGCAGCGGGACGCGCCCGATGTGGTCGATGTGCGCGTGGCTGAGCACCAGTGCGTCGATCGTGGCCGGATCGAATGCGAACGGTTCGAGGTTGCGTGCATCCGAATCGCGACCACCCTGGACCATGCCGCAGTCGAGCAATACGCGTTTGCCGCCCACTTCGAGCAGATGGCAGGAGCCGGTGACTTCACCCCCTGCCGCGCCGTGGAATTCGATTCGCATGGGGTTTGCCCTCGTGATCCGGGAGGCGCACGTTAGCATGCGCATGCGGCGATGATCGCGGTGGACGGCGGGCGTATCGTGACGTTTCATGGCAGCGCCGCGGGTGAGGCAAAGCGGACGCCGCGGGATGTCCAGTCCTTAGGCTGTCGAATGCGCGGCCAGGAACGCGCCGGAATGACGAACCGAAGCCGACTTCATCCTGTGGCAGGATCGCTTGTACATGAGTGACCACCCGACTATGACCTCCACTCCTGTCGACCCGTTGCCGGTTCCGCCGGAGAAACCCGACCCGGCCGATTGCTGCGGCGGCGGTTGCGTGAACTGCATCTTCGACGCATACGAAACCGCGCTTGAACGCTACGAAGCGGAGCTGGCCGCGTGGCGTGCCAACCACCCGCCCGAATCGCGTCCGCAAAGCCCAGCGCACTGAAGCGGCGCGCGCAAGACCCGTCGGTCGGCTGGACCTCGGCCCGTGCGCTGTCTAGGATCGAGGCGACATCATCGGAGGTCCATGCCTTGAAACGATTGCTCGCGTCCGCCATCGCCCTGTCCCTCGCATCCGCCGCCATCGCCGCCGATGCGCCTTCGTTCGATCCCAAGCGCCTGTCGGACGAGGTGAAAACCTTGTCCTCCGATGCGTTCGAGGGGCGCGGTCCGGCGACCGCCGGAGAGACAAAGACGGTCGCCTACGTGATCGCGCAGATGAAGGAAGCCGGCCTGCAGCCGGGCGGCGACCTGAAGAACGGCAAGCGCAGCTGGACCCAGGCCGTGCCGCTGCAGCGCTCGCAGATCAAGGGCACGCCGACGCTGGACCTGATCGTCGGTGGCAAGCGGCAGGCGCTGACACAGGGCGACGAAATCGCCGTGCGCGCGGCAATGGATGGATCGAAATCCGTCTCGATCAAGGATGCGCCGCTGGTGTTCGCCGGCTACGGCGTCAGCGCACCCGAGCGCAATTGGGACGATTTCAAGGGCATCGACCTGCACGGCAAGATCGCGATCGTGCTGATCAACGACCCGGATTTCGAGACCGGCGAGGGCGATTTCGGCGGCAAGGCGATGACCTACTACGGTCGCTGGACCTACAAGTACGAAGAAGCCGCACGCCGCGGCGCGCTCGGCTTGTTGATCGTGCACGAAACCGATCCAGCCTCGTATGGCTGGAAGACGGTCAAGAACTCGAACACGAACACGATGTTCGACATCGTGCGCGACAAGCCGGGCACGGTGCATCCGAAACTCGAAGGCTGGATCCAGCGCGATCTCGCGGTCGACCTGTTCAAGCGCAGCGGCCTCGACTTCGAGGCACTGAAGAAGCAGGCGCTGACGCGCGAGTTCAAGCCGGTCGAGCTGAAGGGCGCAGCGTTCTCGGCCAGCTACGCGGTCGATACCAAGGTGATCACCTCGCAGAACATCGTCGGACGCATCGAGGGCAGCAAGCGCCCGGACGAAACCGTCATCTACAGCGCGCACTGGGATCATCTGGGCGTCGGCGCGCCGGATGCGAAGGGCGACAAGATCTACAACGGTGCGGTCGACAACGCCACCGGCACTGCGGCGCTGATCGAGATCGGTCGCGCGTTCGCGCATGCGCCGAAACCCGAGCGTTCGATCGTGTTCCTCAATGTGACGGCCGAGGAAAAAGGCCTGCTCGGTTCCGAGTACTACGCGTCGAAGCCGCTGTACCCGTTGGCCAAGACCGTCGCCGTGCTGAACATGGACGCGCTCGATCCGATGGGGCCGGCGCGCAATTTCACTACGGCCGGCAGCGCGAAGTCCGAGTTGCTCGATACAGTGATTGAAGACGCGAAGGCCGCTGGCCTCGTCTACACGCCGGACCCGCACCCGCAGGCCGGCCATTTCTTCCGCTCCGATCATTTCCCGTTCGCCAAGGCCGGCGTGCCCGCGCTCTCGTGGGGCTCGGGCAACGATCTTGTCAACGGTGGCGTCGAAGCCGGCGAAGCGGCGGGCAAGGACTACACCGCCAACCGCTATCACCAGCCAGCCGACGAATGGCAAGCGTCGTGGACGTTCGCCGGCATGACGCACGACCTGCCGGTGCTCTACAAGGTCGGCAGCGATCTTGCGAATTCGGATCGCTGGCCGGATTGGGCGAAGGATTCGGAGTTTCGCGCCACGCGTGATGCGAGCGCTGCCGAGCGGAAGTAAGCGCCGGACTTGGTGGGCCTCAAGGTTCCGTCGGATTGCCTGGTGGATCCAGCGCGGCGCGGGCGACGCAAAGGGACAGATGTGTTTTCCTGGAGTAACTTTGTGCGGCGCGCGCCGCGTGCATGCAACCGGAAAGGAGCAATCGCATGGCAGGCTGGTACGAGTTGAGCAAGAGCAGCGACGGGCAGTTCCGCTTCGTGTTGAAGGCGGGCAATGCGGAAATCATCCTCACGAGCGAGCTCTACCACGCGAAGGGCTCCGCCGAAAATGGCATTGCGTCCGTGCAGGCGAACAGCCCGGACGATGCGCGTTACGAGAAGAAGGTCGCGTCGAACGGCAAGGCGTACTTCAACCTGAAAGCCGCGAACCATCAGATCATCGGTACCAGCCAGATGTACGCATCCGAGGCGTCGCGCGACGCCGGCATCGCAAGCGTCAAGGCCAACGGTCCCTCGAAGGAAGTGAAGGATCACGCCTGATGGCGGGATGACGAAAACCGGCCTGCCGCGGCGGCAGGCCGTTCGCTCGAAGTCGCCAGTGACCGATCACCCGGCCCGGGCGGGCGCTAGAAGCGCTCGCCCGCAGGCAGCGCGCACCATTCGCCGAGCGGCAACTTGCGCAGCGGGACGCGGCCGATGCGGATGCGCCGGATCGCCACGACTTCGAAACCGACCGCACCGCACATGTGGCGCAGCTGTCCGGGTTGCACGTCGTGGATCGCGAAGCGCAGGCGCACTTCGTTCTGCCAGCTGACCTTGCACGGCGGCAGCTCGCGGCCGTTGTAGGTGATGCCGCGCGCGAGTCGGCCGAGCGCGTACGGCCCGGCATCGCCGCGCACCTCGACGACGTACTCCTGTTCCAGCTCGCGCGCGTCCTCGGTCAGCTGGCGCCAGACGCGACCATCCTGGCTCAGCACGATCAATCCGCTCGCCTCGGTGTCGAGCGGCATCAATGGGGTCAGGCGCTTGAAATGCCGCGGCAGCATGCGCACGCCGCTCGGATCGTCCGCCCAGCGCGTCTCGGGCTGGATCAGCTCAACCGCATCAGCGACGGCGACGCCAGCCGGTTTGTTGAGCAGCATCGTTGCCGGCTCGATCGCCTCCGGACGCATCGCCGGGTCGATCTGTATGCGTTCGTCGCCGACCATGCGTTGCGGATCGGTGACGACATTGCCGTCGATCGACACGCCGCCGTCGGCGATGATCTGCTCGGCTTCGGCATACGAGCAGGCGCACTCATGGGCGACGCGGCGGGTGAGGCTGATGGAATCGGGCACGTGGGAAGTCCGGGTCAGTCGCGTGCTTCGGCCGGGGCCGAAGCGCGCTGGCAATCGAGATGGGTCAGGTACAGGCGCGCGTCGAACTCCAGCTGGTGGTAGTCCGCTGCCATGTGCGTGCAGAGCTGGTAGAACGCCTTGTCGTGGTCGCGCTCCTTCAGATGCGCCAGTTCGTGCACGACGATCATCTTCAGGAACTCGGCCGGCGCATCGCGGAACACCGTCGCGATGCGGATCTCGCGGCTGGCCTTGAGGCGTCCGCCCTGCACGCGCGAGATCGCCGTGTGCAGGCCGAGCGCATCGCGCACGACGTGCAATTTGTTGTCGTAGACGACCTTTTCGAGCGGACCGCTCTTGCGCATGTAGCGGTCCTTGAGATCGAGCGTGTAGCGGAACAGTGCCTTGTCGCTGCGCACGTCGTGCGCCTCGCCGTAGCGCTTGCGCAGCACGTCGCCGAGGCGGTCCTGCGCGATCAGTTCGCGCACCTGCGCCTGCAGTCGGGCGTCGTAACCGCCGAGGTATTTGAGGGGAAGCATGCGCGAACGATACGGCATCGGCGCTCGCGTCGTCGCGACGGGTACGAGTCCGCGTGCTCATCGGCGCGATGCGGCATGTACCATCCGCTCCCCAATCAGGAGAATCCGCGATGAGCCTATCCATGTACGAAGCGTCTGTCCCCGTGTTCAAGCAGATGCTGGGCGCGCTCGATGGCCTGCTCGCTAAGGCGGCCGCGCATGCCGACGAGCGCAAGATCGAAGCCGGCGCGCTGCTGCAGGCGCGCCTGTTCCCCGACATGTTCGCGCTGACGCGGCAGGTGCAGATCGCCTGCGACTTCGCCAAGAGCGTGCCGGCGCGGCTGGCCGGCATCGACGTGCCGGCCTACGACGACACCGAACAGGACTTCGGCGAACTGCGCGCCCGCATCGCGAAGACGCTGGCTTTCATCGGCTCGATCGACGTCGCGACGTTCGACGGCAGCGAGCAGCGCGAGATCGTCCTGCGCCCTGGCACGCCGAAAGAAAAGCGGCTCGATGGCAAGGCCTACCTGATGCACTACGGCCTGCCGCAGTTCTTCTTCCACGTGGCGACCGCCTACGCGCTGCTGCGCCACAACGGCATCGAGATCGGCAAGCGCGACTACATGGGAACGTACTGACAGCGCGACGCCGGAGCGCGCGCCGCTCCGGCGTTTCAGCGGATGGCGACGCGCACGAGGCGGAAATCGGCGGGCGCGTCGCTGCCTCTCGAATGCCGATCCGTCTGTTGCTCCGCGCTGCCGAAGCCTTGCAGGCCGATCGTTGTCTGACGTCCGACGATTGCGTGTTCGCACGCATGCGTTCGCCGATTCGTGGCATTTTCGAATGGATTCGGACGGAAGCTTCCCCCCGTCGTTCACGCGCTATGATCCGGCAGCCGAGGTTTGGGGAGGAAGCCGATGACGGTTGCTTTTTCGATAATGGCACGCCGTTGGGGATGGCCTGTCGTGGTGGTTCTTCTGGTGATGCAGGTCACCACCGCCTTTGGAGGCGTTGGGCTGATTGACGCAGGGATCGACGATCCGCCCGAACCGGCGATCCCACCGAAACTGTTCGCACGCATCGATCCGCAGCAAAAGCCACAGGCATCGTTCCGGCAGGAATGGACGGTAACGATCGAGCAAGCCGCCATCCAGCAGCCGGCCGAGGCGATCGAGCTGAACCTCCCCGACCATGAGACGGTCCTCGTCTCGCGCCTGCACTGGGAAGCACGTGCGGGTTTCATTCCCTCGGCCGACGGTTACAACGGACAGATTCCCGATCCCGATGCCGAACCTTCGGTGTTTTCCTGGCGCTGGTACGGCAAGTCGGACCGCGGATACACGATTGCGCTCACCCTCAGCCAAGGCCAGTTGGCCGGGCGCATCTGGGCCCCCGCGAACGTGCACTACACGCTGGAGCCTGGTCGCGATGCGACCACTCTCGGTCTGATTCGCCGAGATTTCTGGGGCCTGCATCCGCCGGAGCCGGACGATCCGCGCGCCGACGAGGCGACAACACTCGAACCAGCGGCGTCGGCCTCCATCAACGGCATCTCGCTCGGCGGAGCTTGGGACCTGACCTGCAGTGGGCCGTTGCCGACGGCATTTTCTCCAATCGACGTGCTGGTCATGTATACGCCCAACATGATCGATGGCACCTCACCAACAGGTTATGCCTCGTTGGCTGCGTTCACTGCTGCCGTGCAGACTTCCATCGACAACGCCAATCAGGCGTTGCGCAATGTCGGCATCTACAGCTACGCGTACTCGTTGCGTGGCATCGAACCAGCCGATGCGCAAGGCTACTCAGACTTGACCATCACCAAGGCGCTGGGCGTATTTTCCGGAATTCAGAACGCCGAGCCACTGGCTGACCCTTGGTGTACCTATCCAGGAAACGCTTATGTCGCTGGACGTCGAACAGCGATGTGGGCCGACGTCATGGCGCTCGCTCGTGCGAGCAACGACAATTTATGCGGCGTCTCCAAGGGACAAAGACACGTCGAGATCAGGGATTGTCCGCGCGATCCAGGGCCGGGCTACAGCCCGTTCGCGTATCTCGTGTTCAATCCGAAGTGCGATGCCGACAAGCTCAACCTGGCGCATGAGCTGGGCCATATTCTCGGCATGGAGCACGACCCGAAGAATGCGTCGAACCTGCAACCACCGAACAAGCCGTCGTGTCCGTGGTCGTTCGGCCACCGGCGCGGTGATATCAGCGGCGCTTCGCGCTTTCGCTTTCATACCGTCATGGCATATCCCACAGACGCGGGCACGATCGGCCTCGCCGGCCCTCCGCAATGCCTGAACGCAGCGGATTGCCCGCTGATCGATGCGTACTCTGATCCCACGAGGGAGTGGGATGGCTTCGACGACGGCATCAATCTTCCGCCTTATGGGTTAAGGCCGCTCGGCTCGCTGGCCGGCGCGTGGCCGATCGGCGACATCACCACGTTGACGTGGCGGGACTCGAACGCGACGCAGACGCTGCCGCGTCTGGCGCCCATCGTGGCTGCATTCCAGGCGCGCCCCGACCGGATTTTCGCCAATGGCTTCGAACGCTAAGCTCGTGTCGGCAGGCCTATTCGCCGCAGGGCTCATGACCGCTGCTGGCGCGCATGCGCTCGAAGCCGAAGCTCCCGTACTCGTCAGCCACACGCCGGCCGGGATACCGACCCAAGGGGGTATCTGCAGCACTCCTTCGTTGTCTCGTGACGGCCGCTTCACCAGCTTCAGTTGCTATGCCTACGACATCATTCCCGGCGAGCCCGGCGTCGGCGACGCGATGCTGCATGACGAACGGACTGATTCGATCGTCGGGCTCAGTTATACCGACATCGGCGAATGGGGCGATTGCCACGGCGCGGAATTTGGTACCTGTGCATCGTATGCGGCGGACATCGCCGTCGACGGCAGCGAAGTGGTCCTCAATTCCGGTGCGCCCTTGCTCGACAGCCTGCCGCAGCCGCTCGACTACGGCTATCAGAACGTCTTCCTGCGCAATACAGTCGCCGGCACGACCGAATGGCTGACGCCACCGCCAGGCGCGATGGGCAACGGTGGGCCAGTGGCCACCGATGCCTCCGTGGACAGGCACGAAATTCTGATCGCTACCGACGCGGACTTCAGACCCGGCGCAGGGGGCGCGTTCGGCAAAGTCGACCTGTTCGTCGTGAACTGGCGAACGCAACTCGCCGAATTGGTGACGGTCTCGCCCGATGGCCAGCGCGGCAACGGCAACAGTACCTACGGGCGCTTTTCGCCGGACGGGCGTTTCGTCGTCTTCCTCAGCTATGCGGACAACCTCACCGACGACAACCCGCAGCATCTCTACAACCTGTTCCTGCGCGACCGCCTGCTGAAAACCACGCGGCGATTGACATTCCCTTGGCACGGCGGCGAGTTCAGCAGCCAACCGAACATCCTGACGAACGCGAGGATCACTGCCGACAATCGCCACGTTGTCTTTTCGTCGTCGGGCACGGAGTTCACGCGCGATTCCAATCCGGCGGTGCCCTTGGCTGTCTACGACATCGATCTCACGACAGGAGAGACGCAGCTCATTTCGCGTGGCGTGAACGGCGAACCGCTCACTGCAAACGCATTCAGTGCCACGTTCAGCGACGACGGCCGGTACATGGCGTTCAACACCTCGGCGACCAACGTTTCCGACGCTCCCGGTCCATTGCCCGCGGTCTTCGTTCGCGATCGGGTGACGGGTGAAACGATCAACGTAAGCGCCTCTCTCGGAACACCACCGGATCCGCTGGGGCGCGTCACGATCTCGGCCGATGGTTCCAAAGTCGCCTTCGAATGGCCGAAATGGAGCGCGATCTGGCCGACACTGCTCGACAATCGTCAGATTTACACGGTGCGCCTGCGTTCCGATCCGTCGCCTTCGCCCGCGGTTGCCGTACCTGCTGCTTCGCGCCCCGTGCTGCTTATCCTGGCGGGGTTCCTGGCTGGCGCAGTTGCCGTCCTCTCGGGTTACCGAAGGTCCGCGCGCGCTTGCCGGCAATGACCGATGCCATCGTTTCGGACGGCAAGCGCACCACTGCGCTGCGGCCATTTCCCTACTCCCGACCGCCTTCGCATCCTGGAAGACGCGGTGGCTGGCGCAGCAAGCGTTCGGTGACGATTTCGGCCCGCGTGCTTGATCCATCGAGCATCTGCCCGGACTTGCAACGACCCGGGATGATGTTCGTCCAGCGCATCGGCTTCCGTGTTTCAGCGGATGGCGACACGCACGAGGCGGAAATCGACGAGTGCATCGCTGCCCGGCGTCACCTCGACGCGGTTCCGCGTGAAGAACTGCAGCTGGCCGCTCGCGTCGCGCAAGGTCGCACGCAGGCTGCAGCGCGTGCCCGCGGGAATGCGTGCCTGATCGTAGGACAGCGCGAACTCGAACGGCGGGCCGCGCAGATCGTCGAAACGCTGCATTGCGATGGTCGCGGCGGAATCATCGGCGATCAGCTGTACTTCAAGCGTGGCGCCTCGAGGCAACTGCAGGCGTTCGAGGTAGGTCGCGCGCCCGCGCAGCAATGCGCTGCCCGCACTCGCCGGCGTCGTCGCGTGGCCGTCGACTGGCTTGCGAACCGGCGCGGTCTGGCATGCGGCGATAGTCAGCACACTGGCGACGAGCAGGAACAAGGCGATGCTGCGCATGGATTGTCTTCGTGGTGGTTCCGCGGAGGCTGCGTTTTACACTGTGCGCCGGTTCTTGCCTATGTGCAGGGCACGAACATCCCTTTGCGAGGAGCGCGATCCATGCAGCAAGCCAGCCTCCCCGGTTTCGATGTTCCGGCGCCGGAAATCCACAACGTGTTTTTCGCGCTGCTGCCGGACGAGGCCACGCGCGCGCGCATTGCGGCAGCGGCCGAATGGTTGCAGCAGCAGGCCGACGTGCCGCACGGACGCTGGCTGAAGCCGGCGCGCTATCACTTGACCTTGCCGTTTCTCGGCGAGCACTCGCGGTTGGCGCCGGAACTCGTCGAGCGCGCGATGGCTGCCGCGAACGAAGTGGACGCCGCCGCGTTCGATCTCGAACTCGACCTTGCCGGCAGCTTCGCCGGCAATGCGAGGATTCCATGCTGGCTCGGTTGCCGCGAAACGCCGACCGCGTTGCAGGCTTTGTTCGATGGGCTGTCCGCCGCATTGCGCCGGCATGCCTGCCGCACGGTCGGCAGTGCGCAACTGGTGCCGCATGTGACCGTGCTGCGCGATGCGGACCGTGGCGTGAGGATGCCGCTCGATCCGGCCATTGCGTGGCGGGTGGACGAATTCGTGCTGATCGACAGCCAGACGCAGCCGTTCCGACCGTATCGAATCCTCGGCCGCTGGCCGCTGCACTGACGCCGGCGTACCGGGCCGGCGCCGGCGCACTTACAATGCGCGCATGCGCCTCAACAAACACATTGCCGAATCCGGCTACTGCTCACGCCGCGAAGCCGATCGCCTGATCGCGGAAAAACGCGTCACCCACAACGGAAAACCAGCCGGAATCGGCACGCAAGTGGAGGAGGGCGACGAAGTCCTCGTCGACGGTCGTCCGCTGCTCGAACGCCGCGCAGCCGGCAAGACACGCAAGCACGTCTACATCGCGCTGAACAAACCGGTCGGCATCACCTGCACGACCGATCGCGAGGTCGGCGGCAACATCGTCGACTTCGTCGATCATGCACAGCGCATCTTTCCGGTCGGCCGGCTCGACAAGGATTCCGAAGGACTGATCCTGCTGACCAGCAATGGTGACATCGTCAACGAGATCCTGCGCTCGGAGAACCGCCACGAGAAGGAATACCTTGTCGCGGTGAACAAGCCGGTGACGCAGGAGTTCCTCAACGGCATGTCGCGCGGCGTGCGCATCCACAACCAGATGACCAAACCATGCCGCGCCACGCGTCTGGCCAAGTTCGGTTTCCGCATCGTGCTGACCCAGGGCCTGAACCGGCAGATTCGCCTGATGGCGGATGCATTCGGCTACCGCGTGAAGCAGCTGCGGCGCGTGCGCATCGTCAACGTGAAGCTTGGCGTGCTGAAGGTCGGCCAATGGCGCAACCTGACCGATGCCGAACTGCATGGCCTGCTGCCGGAACGCAGCGACTGGTAAGAACGTCTCCGGCGCGCGCGATGCGCCGGCAGTGCGTCGTGCGTCCGGCTCGTGGACATTGGGTCAACCCTTCGGCGCGCCCGGCGTCGCGCGCTGCATCTTGAGATTCTTGCCGGCGCCGACGACGGCGACCACACGCATCTCCACAGGCGCGCCTTCGGCGAGCAGCGCGGTCGTGCCGACTGCGGTCCAGGCCGGATAGCCCTTCGGGAAGTATTCCGCGTGGATCGCGCGAAAGCGCTGGAACTCGACCGCGAACTCCGGCGTGTCTTTCGGCTCGCGGTGGAAGGTGTTGATCTCGACGACGTCGTCGAGCGTTGCGCCGGCCGCTTCGAGCGTCATCTTCAGGCGCTTGAACATCGCTCGGACGCATGCGTCGTAGTCGGCGCCGGGGCCAGCCGGGATGCCGGACACGATGACCATGTCGCCGACCCTGACGGCCGGTGCGTAGTGATGGATGTCGTAGGCCGCATCGTGCCCCGGCGGGATGATCACGGTCTTCGCCGGCAGCGCACGTTGGCTCGCGCAGCCGCCGGCAAGTGCGCAGACGGCGAACAGAAGGGCGGTGTTCTTCACGAGAAACTCCATCGTAACTGCGGAAACCGGGCCGCCTTGCGTGACGGCGTGGATATCCGGTAGTACGCGGGAGCGCGGCGAAAACTATCAGAACACCGATCGGGAGATGAATGCGGCGGCGCGGCTTCGTGCCGAGGCGGTGTGAAGCGCTGTTCAGGTCGATACCGGTCCGCGTCGGGAATTGGTGCAGGCGCCTCGGATGCAACGAAAAAGGGCGGCATCATCGACGCCGCCCTTCGAGATCAATCCGCCAACGCGGCGTTGTGGTAGACGTCCTGCACGTCGTCGAGTTCATCGAGCCAGTCGAGCAGGTCGCGCAAGGTTTCCTCGACCTCGGCGCTGACGGCGACGCGGTTTTCCGGGCGCATCACGACATCCGCACTCAGCGGTTCGAGACCGGCGTCGACGAGTGCCTTTTTCACCGTCTCGAAGTTCTCCGGCGAGCACAGCACCGAGCTGCGCCCATCCGCGCCCTGTACATCATCGGCGCCGGCATCGAGGGCGAGTTCGAGCAATTTGTCTTCCGCGCCGCTGGCACCGGTGTCGAAAACGAGTTCGCCGAGACGCTTGAACTGGAATGCGACCGAGCCGGAAGTGCCGAGGTTGCCGCCGTGCTTGGACAGCGCATGGCGCACGTCGGAGACGGTACGCACCGGATTGTCCGTCATCGTGTCGATGATCAGCGCGACGCCGGACGGTCCGTAGCCCTCGTAGCGGATTTCCTGCATGTCGTCGGCGCCATCGGCACCGGAGCCGCGCTTGACCGCGCGCTCGATCGTGTCCTTGGTCATGTTTGCCGACAGCGCCTTGTCGATCGCGACGCGCAGGCGGGCGTTGCCAGCCGGGTCGGCACCATTGCGTGCGGCGATCGTGATCTCGCGGATCAGCTTGGTGAAGATCTTGCCGCGACGGGCGTCCTCGGCGTTCTTGCGGTTCTCGATGCTGGGGCCTCTGCCCATGGGATTTCCTGCGTGTCTTGGGTTGAACGGGATGGAACGGTGGAGTGGGGCGCAGAATACTGCGCCCGAGGGTGGCCCGCACAGCCGTCAGCGCGGTCGAGGGAGTCCGCGCCGACGGCTGAGAGCATGCCGCAGCCGAAGCTCAACTCACAGGTGGCAGCCGGCAGGCACCGCACCAACCCGCGTGAGGTCGAGGGTGCCGGTCTTGCCACTGTTGGCGCCGGTGTTGAACGCGTAGTTCAACCTCGCCGACGTGCAACTACTGAACACCAGACTCGCCGTGCCGACCTGTGTCGTATGCGCGGTGGCCGGCGCGTTGAACACGCCGCCGGTGCTCTCGTAGATGCCGACGTTGTTCGGCGTGCTGGTACCCGGCTTCAACGTCGCCTGCAGCGTGTACCAGTGTTGTCCAGTGGCGTCACTGCCGGGCGCGGCCGTGGCCGTGTACGTATACCAGCCGGCGAACACGACGTTGTCCACGGCGTTCATGTCGAACACCAGCCCCTGACCTGAATTCCCGGCATCGGCCCAAGCGCCCGACAGCAGGGTCGGTGCGGTGGCGGTGCCGGAATCACCATTCGGCGAACAGGTCGTGTTCGAGAGCAGACGCGTCAGCGGAATGCGGCCGGTGCGGCCGCTGCCGTCGGTGAAGGTGTAGTCGAGCGTTCCGTTTGTGCAGTCGCTGAAGGCGAGCGTTGCGCGCCCGACTTCCTTCGCACTTGTTGTCTGCGGTGAATCGAAGCGGCCGCCGGTCGTGCTGTAGATGCCGACCACTGCCGGCGTCGTGCCGCTGACCTGCGCCTGCAATGTGTACCAGCGCTGGCCACCGGCGGCGGTCACGTCGTAGGTGTACCACCCGGCGAACAGCAGGCCGGTGCCGGTAGCGTAGAAGTCGGGATCCACCTCCATGACCAAGCCCTGGCTGTTTGTCGTCGGATCGGCCCATGATCCGCTCAGGCCATGCTGGTTGAGATTGATCGAGGTCGACGTCGTATTGCCCCACTGGTCGAGCAGCCTGGACACGTCGATCGAGCCGAGGCCTGTCGCAAGATCATAGCCGGAACCGACCAGGTAACCCTGCAGGCCACCGCTGAGGCCGCTCGGGCCTGGCGTCGTGTTGTTGCACGGACTCGGTGTCGTCAGCGTGCAATTGCTGACGCCGCTGCTGGCGACGGTGATGTCATGGAACACGCCATTCGCGGTATTGGCGGCGAGTGCGTACAGGCCCGGGTTGAGGTTCGACTGCGCGGTGCCCGTCTTCTGGTTCAGCAGCGCGGCGATGCCGGCCATGCTCGGTGCGCTGGCCGACGTTCCACCGACAATGAGAAGGCTGAACCTGCCGCCGGCCACCTCGCATGAGCCATTCTGCGCGGCCATGCACGTGAAATAGCCTTCGCGCGTCGACGCGTTGAACGACACGTCCGGCGTGTAGCGGCCGGCATTGCCTGGAACGCCGACACCCACCTGCCAGGAAGGTTTCGGCAGGGCGCTGACGCCGCCGCCAGTGGCGGCCATCTGGGTACTGCCGTCCGCGCCCAGCGGTTCGTTCCACGCGCCTTCCGGGATGTAGCCGAGCGCTGAGCCATAGGTGTTGCCGTTGCTGCCCCAGTACATGCTCTGTCTGGTCTTGTCGGCGAACTCGGTGCCGCCGACGCAGGTGACGTAGCCGCTGGCGCAGAGCAGGTTTGGACTCTTGCGCGGGCTGGCCGGTGGCGGTGAATCGAGAGCGGCGCAGCCATCGACGCCACCGTCGCCGGACGAGACGAACACCGAGATGCCCTCCATCGCGGCCTGCTTGAAAGCTTCGTCAACCACGTCCAGTGCAGCGGCGGTGTTGTCTGCTTCGCAGGTGCCATAGCTGACGCTGATGACTTTCGCAGGCACCGGGTCGGTGTCGATGGCGTAGTCGAGCGCAATGAATACGCCGTCGCTGTTTCCGGCCGTGCCGCTGGTGATCAACTTGATCGTCGCGCCTGGCGCCACGCTGGTTGCGCGCTGTACGTCGAGCGTTGCCTCGCTTTGGTCCATCACCGCATCGCCGGGCTTGCTGCAGTTCGGCGTGGCGTTGGTATCCGGGTTGCACGTCGATGCGGCCGTGCCGGGATCGGTGCCGAGCGGCGGAACGATTTCAGTCGGATACTTGGTCGCCAGGCCGGCCAGACTCTGGAAATTCTTGATGTCCGGCTTGTGTACGCGCGTGCGTGCGACGATCGCGATCGACTGGCCGCTGCCGTCGATGCCTTGCGCCGTGACCGGACCCAGGTTGTAGATCTTTGCGAAATCGGCCGGGAACACGATGTTCTGGCACGGCGTCGTGGAGCAGTTGGTCAGCATCGGCTGCGGCGCCCCCTGAGGCCACTGCGCGCTTTGCGGCGCGCTCATGTGCAGCATCGGCTTGAACGTGATCGTGCTGAGGCCGACCACGGACCGCACCGCGTCGGTCAGTGCGCTCGGAATGCTCGGCGCTGCCGCATTGGCGATGCGCGTCTCCTTGCCCGCTGTGTAGTAATGCAGTTCCGTGCCGAATGCTGCAGCGACGTTTGCCGCGCTGCCACTGAACGTGATTCGCGTGCGACTGTTGGCGACTTCGTCAACGGTCAAGCCTTGCGTGCGCAGCCAGTTCGACAGGGCATCGATGTCATTTTGCGACGCACCGAAGCGTTCGCCGATCTCGGTTGGCGTGAGCCAGCGCTGGAAATTCGGTGATGAGGGTTCCTGCTGCTCGCGCAAGAGCTGCTCATAGGCCTGCTGGCGTTGCGGCGAGCGCTTGAGCGCGAGCGAGAGCCGGTTCAGCGCGAGGTTGTCGGGCACCCGGCCGCGATCGGTTTCTGCCTTGGCCCAACCGGCGCGCTGCGCGGGCATCGCGGTGCGCGTGGTCGTGTCGATATGCGCGGTAATGAGGTCGGTCGCGCGTGCCTGGTCGGTGGTGCTCAATGCAAGCGCAGCGACGAGTACGCCGGGCAGCAGGAAGCGGATTGCACTCGTCATGTGGGTGATCGCGCGGACATTTTCTTTTGGACTCTTCATGCAGGGGATCCTTGTGGCGTACGCCGCGACGTTCAGGACGTGGCGGTTCGACGGCATGATTGTCCTGCGTCTGCTGCTGCGCAAGTTGTCAGGAAAAGTCTCCGGCTTCGAATGTGAACGAAGTGGCACGTTCGCGTGGATGCCGAGCGACCGTTACCATTCGCGCCACCTTCAAGGGGGATCGCCCATGAGCGACAGCGTCGCCGCGCCGCGTGCGCCGGGTTTTCGCTACTACGACCTGATGGTCGTCGGCATGGTCACCGTGCTGCTGTGCTCGAACCTGATCGGCCCGGCCAAGGTCGGCACGCTCGAGTTGCCGCTGATCGGCGCGCTCAGCTTCGGCATCGGCAACCTGTTCTTCCCGATCAGCTACATCTTCGACGACGTGCTGACCGAGGTGTACGGCTATTCGCGTTCGCGTCGCGCGATCTGGGTCGGCTTCGCCGCGCTGATGTTCGCCAGCGCGATGACCTTCGTCATCCTGAACATGCCGGCGAGCCCGGACGAGCCGTACAACACGACGTTGCAGCCGGCGCTCGAAGTCGCGTTCGGGTCGACTTGGCGCATCGTGCTCGCCTCGATGGTCGGCTACTGGGTCGGCGACTTCGCCAACTCCTACGTGATGGCGAAGATGAAGCTGTGGACGAAGGGGCGCTGGCTGTGGACGCGCACGATCGGCTCGACCGTGGTCGGCGAGGGACTCGACAGCCTCACGTTCTATCCGATCGCATTCGCCGGCATCTGGTCGGGCACGACGATGGCCAAGGTCATCGCGTTCAACTGGACGATGAAGGTGCTGGTCGAAGTCGTGCTGACGCCGGTCACCTACGCCGTGGTCGGTTTCCTGAAGCGTCGCGAAGGCATCGACGTCTACGACACCGATACCGACTTCACGCCGTTCAGCCTGCGCGACGAAGGCGAGCTGAGCCGCCCGCGCTGAATCGCCATGGCGGAAAGTGGTCCTTGGCGGCAGGTACGTGAATCCGCGGCCGTCCTTGGCCACGCCTGTCAGTGGAAAGTGCGGCCACGGATGGCTGCACTATTGATCTTTGCGTCCATCGATGGACGCATTGGCAACTGAAACCGGCCGGCTTACAGCGGTTTGCCGCCGAACTTCCAGGTGACCTGCAGGTAATAGCTGCGGCCGATCGCGTCGAACCATGAGGTGTCGTAGTACGGGTAGGCAACCCAGGTCGAATCCTTTGGCGGCATTTGGTCGAACAGGTTGTCGATCGAAAGCGCCACGCGCAGGTGGTCGTTGATGTCGTAGCGCGTGCTGGCGTTGAAGCGCCAGGTGGCACGTGTCCACGCGTCGTCGTCGTAGTTGGGAACGCGTCCGAGATAGGTGCCGAACAGGCTGGCGCCCCAGGCGTCCTTGTCCCAGCTCGCGCCCAGGTTGCCCTTGCTGCGCGGCAGGGCCGGGCTGTAGGTGCGGAAGTCCAGCATGTCTTGCGACGGATCTCCCGGATACTGCTCGAAGCTGTGGCGATGCACCCACGTGTAGTTGCCGCGGAAGCGGAACACGCCGGCATTGGCGGTTTCCAGACGGTAGCCGGCGCTCAGGTCGATGCCCGAGGTCTGCTCGCGCGCGATGTTGATGGGGCCGAACAGCACGCTGGTGATGTCGCCGTTCGCGTCGCGCACGACGCGGGCGATCGCATCGACGCAGGTCGGCGAATGGATGTCGACGGGCGTGCCGTTCGTCGTCATGCCGAGGCGGCAATCGGCTTCGGTGATGCGCAGCTGCTCGCGGTCCTGCGTCTGCACCTGGTTCATCACGCGGATCTTGTAGTAGTCCAGCCCGACATCGAGGCCGTCGGTCGGCGACCAGACGAAGCCTGCGGTGAACGACTTGCTGGTCTCCACGTTCAGCTTCCGGTTGCCGCTGTAGACATCGCGCGTGCGGATGTCCCAATCACCGTCGTCGTAGCACTCGCCGTTGCTGAAGCCGGGTTCGTCCTGGCGGCAGTGGTAGTAGTCGGTCGAGGTCTTGCGGTAATAGTCGTCGCCGGCGAACAGGTAGTGCATGTCCGGCGCGCGGAAGCCGGTGCCGTAGGAGCCGCGTACCAGCAGCGTATCGAACGGGCGCCACTCAAGACCCGTGCTCCAGGTGAATTTGCCGGGGCTGGCGCCGTCGTAGCTGTAGCGGTCGTAACGGCCGGCCACGCTGGCCTGCAGGCTGGACAGGATCGGCACGCGCAGCTCGCCGGCCGCGTCCCAGTGGTCGCGGTCGCCGTGGCCATCGCCGTAGCGCGGGCCGTAGTAGGCATCGGCGGTCAGGGCGAGCGGGTCGGGATTGATGCGATAGGACTGGCTGCCGTATTCGACCACGCCGGCAAAGCCGACTTCGCCGGCCGGCAGCGAGAACAGCGACGGGGTATCGGTGGTGAAGCTGAGGTTGTCGTTCTCGGCCTTGGGACGGAACGTGGACATCGCCGCGATCGACGCGAACTGGGCCGGTGTGATCGGCGAGAACAGGCGCGCCGGATCCGGGTCGTACATCGCATAGCCGTCGTCGTCGTAGCCGAGCCTGTCGCCAAGGAACAGGCGGTTGGCGGCGTCGGCCTTGATGCGCGGCATGCGCACGTCGGCCTTGTACTGGGAATGGTTGTACGCCGCCTCCCAGTTCCAGCCATCGCCGAAGACGCCCTTGAGGCCAGTGGTCACGGCCAGCGTCTTCTCGGTGGTGCTGTTCATGCGGTTGCCGAGACCGCCGACTTCCTCCGGCGAGAACTGCCGCGTCCACATTTCATAGGCACCGCTGCCGACGTTGTAGAACGCCGGGTTGCGATCATTGCCGGTCGAGTTCGGGTCGGTGAACTCCCAGCCCATCTGGTCGCTGGCGACGGCGTTGCCGCCGGTGCCGGTCATCAGCTTGACCTTCTGCAGCCCGACCTGGGTATCGGCGAACCAGGACAGGGAGTCGGAGAACGCATACTGGAACGAGCCGTAGCCGTTGACGCCCTTGCGCTCGTTCTCGATCGTGCGATACGCGATGGCGCGGTCGCTGCCGCAATAGGGTTCGCCATAGCGGTCGTCGGCCAGCACGGTGGTGCCGCCGTTCAGGCGCGACAGCGCACTGCAGCCGTCGGCGGGCGCGATGTTGACGTCGTTGTCCCAGTCGTAGCGCTGCGCGATGAGGCGCGGAAGGCGGCTGTTGTCGGTCGGCGCATCGAGGGTCGAGTCCTGCACCTTGCGGTCGGTACCCCACAGCGGGCGCTGGTCGAGGAACTCGAGGCCGACGATACCGCTGAACGCACCCTTCTCGAAGCCGGTGGTCAGGGTCAGGTCGTTGGAGCTGCCGCCGCCGCGGGTGGTGCCGCCGAAGCGATAGTCGATGGTGGTGCCATCGGTGGACTTCTTCAGGATGAAATTGATGACGCCGGCCATCGCGTCCGAACCGTAGATCGCCGACGCGCTGCCGGTGAGGATTTCGATGCGGTCGATCATTCCCAGCGGAATGTTGCCGACGTCGGTGAAGTTGCTCTTGCCGTTGAGCGGCAGCGGGAAATCGGCGATGCGACGGCCGTTGACCAGTACCAGGGTGTGGTTGGGGCCGAGGCCGCGCAGGTCGACCGCCTGCGCGCCCGGCGTGGACTGCGCGCCGGTCGTGTTTTGCTGGCCCTGCACGGTGCCGCCACTCTGGCTGAGCGAATGCAGTACGTCCGGCACCGAGGTGAGACCGGCGTCCTTGATTTGCGCGGCGGTAATCACCGTGATCGGCGCCGGGCCCTCGGCCTGCGCGCGCGGAATGCGCGAACCGGTGACGATGATTGCTTCGAGACCTTGCGCGTCGGTCTGCGCCGCGGCGTCCTGCACCGGATCGGCATCGGCCGCGAACGCCCCCGTCATCGGGGCAGACAACAGGAGTGCCGCCGCAGCAGCTGTTCGGAATTTCATTGCTTGATTCCCCAATGCAGTGTGGTGTCGCCACGCAACGCGAGGCTCGTGCGAGCCGTCGCATGTGCTTTCCCCGGAAGCGACCGCGATGCTACAACGGCGTAAAGATTCTGTGAACGTGCCGTTTGGCAGGCACGATGTCGCACTCCCTGATGCCGCCGCGGCAAGCTGGCAATCACCGCCGCCGGCCCCATCTGCTGCGCATCGAAGCAGCGAGTGCCGCCATGATTCCGTTTTCCGTCCTCGACCTTGCCCCGGTCTGCGAAGGCAGCGATGCCGCGCAGTCGTTCCGCAACACGCTCGACCTTGCGCGCCACGCGGAACGCCTCGGCTATCACCGCTACTGGCTCGCCGAGCACCACAACATGCCCGGCATCGCCAGCGCGGCGACCGCGATCCTGATCGGCCACGTTGCCGGCGGAACGTCGGCGATCCGGGTAGGCTCCGGCGGCGTCATGTTGCCGAATCATGCGCCGCTGCAGGTGGCCGAACAGTTCGGTACCTTGGCCTCGCTGTATCCGGGACGCATCGATCTCGGCCTCGGTCGCGCGCCCGGCACCGACCAGCCGACCGCACGCGCGCTGCGCCGCTATTTCGACAGCGCCGAGGCGTTTCCGAACGACGTCGTCGAATTGCTGCGCTATTTCGAGCCAGCCGAACCGGGTCAGCCGGTGCGCGCCGTGCCCGGCGCCGGCATCGAGGTGCCGGTGTGGCTGCTCGGATCGAGCCTGTTCAGCGCGCGCCTCGCTGCCGCGCTCGGCCTGCCGTTCGCGTTCGCTTCGCATTTCGCGCCGGATGCGATGGACATCGCGATCGATATCTACCGTCGCGAGTTCCGGCCCTCGGTCCGTCTCGACAAACCGCACGCAATGCTTGCGTTGAACGTCGTCGCGGCAGATACGAACGCGGTCGCGCGCCGCCTGTTCACCACCTTGCAACAGAGTTTCGTCAACCTGCGCCGCGGCAAGCTCGGCCTGGTTCCGCCGCCGATCGACGACATCGAGGCGTACTGGAATCCGACCGAGAAGATGGGCGTCGAGCAGGCGCTGGCGTGTTCGGTCGTCGGTGACGCCAACGCCGTGCGCGAGGGCATTCGCGATTTCATCGAGCGCCATCGACCGGACGAACTGATGCTGACCGCGAACATCTTCGATCATGCCGCGCGCCTGCGCTCGTTCGAGATCGCCGCGCAGGGACGCGCGCAATCGGCGACCGCCGACGGCGCATCCGCAACCTGAGTTCCTTCGCGGCGGGGTAGTGGGCTTTCGCAATACGAGCACGCGGGAGCGCATGGTCGGTGTGCGCCGAGCGCGTCGGCGCCCGATCACGCGGAAGCGCGGGAGTTTTTCCCAATCCGATTCCTGAAAGCCGTGGCTAGAATCGAAGCTCGAAACCGCGCGAATCCGATCGCCGGGAATTGGGGAAATACACGATGAGTTCGTCCGCCGCGGCGATGCGCGTTCTGCTTGTTTGCACTGCGCTTTCTTCAGCCATCGGCAGCGCACTGAATGCGGCCGATCTACCCACCGACCCCGATCAACTGCCGACAGTGACCGTGATCGGGACGACGCCGCTGCCCGGCGCGAACCAGGACAAGTCCGACGTTCCGGCGCCGGCGCAAACCGCGACGGCAGCCGACATCGAGCGCAGTCATGCGGTTGAACTGACCGATTTCATGAAGCGCGAACTCGGCAGTGTCTTCGTCAACGACATCGCCAACAATCCATTCCAGCCCGATATCAACTACCGCGGCTTCACGGCGTCGCCATTGCTCGGCACCGCGCAAGGCCTCTCCGTGTATCTGGACGGCATGCGCATGAACCAGCCGTTCGGCGACGTGGTCAGCTGGGATCTGATCCCGACCTCGGCGATCTCGAGCATGGCCCTGATGCCGGGTTCGAACCCGCTGTTTGGCCTGAACACGCTCGGCGGTGCACTGTCGATCAGCAGCAAGGACGGCTACACCAATCCAGGCAGCGCCGTACAGGCGTATTACGGCTCGAACGCGCGACGCGACGTCCAGTTCGAGAACGGCGGCCATACGGACAGCGGTTTCAACTGGTTCGTCACCGGCAATGACTTCAAGGAAGACGGCTGGCGTGACGATTCGCCATCCGAGGTCAAGCAGTTCTTCGGCAAGATCGGCTGGCGCAACGAAACGACCGATCTGTCGCTGACCGGCTCCTATGCCGACACGGATCTCAACGGCAACGGCTTCCAGGAGCAGCGCTTTCTTGTGCGCGACTACGCCAGTGTCTACACCAAACCGGACAATACGCGGAACCGCTCGGGCTTGCTCAACTTCGTCGCCACGCACAAGATCAACGACCAGCTGACGTTCTCCGGCAACGCCTACTTCCGCGACATCAAGACCCGCACCTACAACGGCGATATCAACGAGGAATCGCTCGGCGAATCGCTCTACCAGCCGAGTGCAGGAGAACAGGCCGCGCTCGCGGCAGCCGGTTACAGCGGTTTTCCGACCAGTGGCGAGAATGCCTCGAACACGCCGTTCCCGTACTGGCGCTGCATCGCCAACGCGCTGCTCAACGAGGAACCTAACGAGAAGTGCAACGGATTGATCGGGCGCACGCGTACCAGCCAGCAGAACGATGGCGTGTCCGGCCAACTTATTTTCGGCGCAGACCTTGCCGGACGCAGCAACCAGCTCACGATCGGCGCGGCGTACGAAGCCAGCCGCACGCATTTCCGGCAGTCATCCCAGTTCGGCTATCTGACGCCGGATCGCGGCGTGATTCCGGTGGATGCACATGCAGACGGCACGCAGGATTCGGAGAACGCGTTCGACGCGCGCGTGAACCTGAAAGGGCGTGCGCATACGGAAAGCGTCTACGCGACCGACACCTGGTCGTTCGCCGAGCAATGGCAGCTGACGCTATCCGGCCGCTACAACCGCACCACGGTCGGCAATCGCGATCAGTTGATCCCCGGTGGCGAGGAAGGGTCGCTCGACGGCGATCATCGTTTCAGCCGCTTCAATCCGGCGGTCGGACTGACCTGGTCACCGTCCAGGAACCTCGTTGCCTATCTTGGCTACAACGAAGGCAGCCGCGCGCCCTCGTCGATCGAGCTGGGTTGTGCCGATCCGGACAATCCGTGCAAGCTGCCCAATTCGATGGCCGGCGATCCGCCGCTAGACCAGGTTGTTACGAAGACGATCGAAGCCGGTTTGCATGGCACGCTGGGCGCCGACACGAGCTGGAACGCGGGCGTGTTCCGTGCGTCCAATCACGATGACATCCTGTTTGTCGCCGACGATCAGGCCGGCTACGGGTATTTCAAGAATTTTGGCGAGACGCGTCGCCAGGGAGTTGAGCTCGGCTTCGACAGCCGCATGGAGCGCGTGCGCTACGGTGCGAACTACACCTACCTCGATGCGACCTACCAGAGCCGCGAACTCGTCAATGGCGAAGGCAACAGCACCAACGACGCGGAGTCTCCGGGTTTCGAAGGCAGCATCCAGATCAATCCCGGCGATCAGATTCCGCTGGTGCCGCGACACATCTTCAAGGCGTTCGCCGACATCGACCTGACCCGGCAGCTTGCATTGAACGTGGACATGATCGCGATCGGCAGTTCGTATGCCCGCGGCAACGAGAACAACCTGCACGAACCGGACGGCGTCTACTATCTGGGGCCCGGCAGGAGCGGCGGCTATGCGGTGTTCAATCTCGGCCTCGACTACAAGCCGACGCCGCAGCTGAAGATCTTCGCGCAGATCAACAACCTGTTCGATCGCCAGTACTACACCGGCGCGCTGCTTGGTTCGACCGGTTTCGGCGACGACGGCAACTTCGTCGGCCGCCCGTTCAGCGGTCCCGTCATCGACGGCGAGCGCCCACTGACTCACGCGACGTTCTATGCGCCAGGCGCGCCGCGGCTGTTCTGGGCCGGCGTCCGCTACGAATTCTGAAAACAGGCGTAAGCGAGCCCCTCCGGCAGGGTCCCAAACCCCGTCATCCCGATGCAGGCCACCGTGCGGCCGGCGTCGGGACGGCGGGTTCGCTTTATGCGGTCGCCAAGGAAAAGAAATCGCCTGAGCACGTCCATTTTCGACCCGACGCCCGGCCCACGCGGCACGCGCATTCCATCCGCTACAATGCGCGCCCCCGCAATGCCCGTGAAATTCCATGATCGCCTTCCGAAACTTCGCCTTGCGCCGTGGCGAACGCCTGCTGCTGTCCGACGTCGATATCACCCTGCACGCGGGGTCGCGCGTCGGCGTGGTCGGTCGCAACGGTTGCGGCAAGTCCAGCCTGTTTGCCGCAGTCATGCGTGAGGTCGAGCCGGACAAGGGCGATCTCGACCTGCCGAGCCGCCTGCGCCTGGCCAGCGTCGCGCAGGAAACGCCGTCGCTGCCGGATGCAGCGATCGATTTCGTCGTCTCCGGCGATACCGAGGTGCATGCGATTCTCGAGGCCGAGAAAGCCGCGACCGCCGTCGAGGACTGGGACGCCGTTGCGGCCGCTCACCAGAAGCTCGCCGAGATCAATGGCTACGACGCGACCGCGCGCGCCGGCCGCCTGCTGCACGGCCTCGGCTTCAAGGCCGACACGCACCAGATGGCGGTTTCGGAGTTTTCCGGCGGTTGGCGCGTGCGTTTGAATCTTGCGCGCGCGCTGATGCAGCCGTCGGACCTGTTGCTGCTCGACGAACCGACCAACCATCTCGACCTCGATGCGGTGCTCTGGCTCGAACAGTGGCTGCTGAAATATCCGGGCATGCTGCTGATGATTTCGCACGACCGCGAGTTTCTCGACGGCCTGTGCACGCACACGCTGCACCTCAACGAAGGCCGCGCCAAGCTCTACAGCGGCGACTACACCGGCTTCGAGCGCCAACGTTCGGAGCATCTGCGCCAGCAACAGATCGCGTTCGAGAAGGAACAGGCCGAGCGCGCGCACCTGCAATCGTTCATCGACCGCTTCAAGGCTAGCGCGGCGAAGGCCAAGCAGGCTCAGTCGCGCGTCAAGCGCCTGGCCAAGCTGGCCGGCACCGAGGCGGTGCGTGCCGAGCGGCAGATCCGCATCAACTTCGCCGAGCCGGCGAAGGTGCCGCATTCGCTGCTGCGCCTGAATCATGTTGATGCCGGTTACATGCTCAAAGCCGGCATGCACGCCGGGCCGTCGGATCACGAGGTGCCGGAAGAGGGCGATCACGTCACGATCCTGCGCAACGTGAAGTTCGGCCTCGAAGCCGGCGACCGCATCGGCCTGCTCGGCCCCAATGGCGCCGGCAAGTCGACGCTGGTGAAAACCCTGGTCGGCGAATTGCCGCTGCTGGCCGGCGAGCGCACCGCGCATCCGGACATGGTGCTCGGCTACTTCGCGCAGCACACGGTCGAATCGCTGCACGAGGGACAGACGCCGATCGACCATCTGCGTGACATCGCACCCGGCGTGTCGGTGCAGGATTTCCGCGACTACCTCGGCCGCTGGCAATTCCCCGGCGACCGCGCGTTCGAAGTCATCGACGGTTTCTCCGGCGGTGAACGTGCGCGCCTCGCGCTGGCATTGATCGCCTGGCGCAAGCCGAACGTGTTGCTGCTCGACGAACCGACCAACCATCTCGACCTGGAAATGCGCGAAGCATTGGCCGAAGCGCTGAGCATTTTCGAAGGCGCGATCGTGCTGGTTTCGCACGATCGCCACCTGACCGGCCTCGTCTGCGAGACGTTCTGGCGCGTCGCCGACGGCAAGGTCGAGGAGTTCAAGGGCGATCTCGACGAATATGCCGCATGGCTGCGCGCGCGCGGCTCCAACGGCGGTGGCGAGTCGGAATCGAAGACGAAGGCGAAGGAAAAAGTCGCTGCCAGCGAAAAGCCTGCATCGAACAGCGCCAAGACGCCGGACTACAGCCCTCGCAAGGGTGGACCATCCGAAAAGAAGCACGGCAGCAAGGGTCGCTGAATCGAGTGGTTCGACCCCGCAACGCGGTTTTTCCCGTTGCAGGTCCGCGTGGTAGAACGATGCCGCCGGCATCGCCACGAACGGAGTCCGCCATGGCCTGTTTTCCGAAGATCGATCAAACCTGTCCGCTCGGCATCGACGAGCAGAACCGCATCGATGGATACTGCGGTCGCTGCGCAAAGGCCGTGCATGCGCTCGATACGCTCGGCGATACCGAGCGCCGAGCGCTGTTGAGCAAGGCGGATGGGCCGATCTGCGTGTCGTATCGCCGGCCGGCCGCGCGCGGCCTCGGCGTTGGACTGGGTGCCGCGCTGGCGATGTCGGTGTCCGCATCCGCGCTGGCCATCGACGTGTTGTCGAGCGCGTCGGCAACGGAGCCGGCGCAAAGCTCCATCGATAAGGCGCGACCTGCGCTGCTCGGCGAGAAGGGCGATGGGCCAAAGTGCGACGAAGCCGCGAAAGCCGCCGCCGCGGGCGAACCGCTTCCGCTCGAGATGATCGTCATGGTGGGCGGCGTAAGCAATCCTGCCTATGCGGAATGGGTCGACGATTCCGATCTTCCGGACCTGCCGATGATCAACGCACCGGCATCGTCGGATCCGTGATCCCATTGCTGCCGGTGCCTGTTTGCGCCGGCAGCAGTCCCGTCGCTTCGACGATGCGCAGCTTGCCGATCAGCGCCATCACGCCGCGCGTTTCTTCCGGACGGCCATCGCCGACCGCGAGCGCGATGTGCCCCGCATCGAAGCGGCCGAGCGCCGCGTCGTAGCTGCGCCAGCGCTCGCCGGTCCAGGCCTGCACCCACATGTGCGGACCGAACGCATGCGCTCGTCCGAGAAAGCGGTTGTCGTAGACGAGACCTGCTACGACGCGCGCCGGAATGCCGCGTGCGCGCGCTGCGGCGGCGAGCAGCAGCGCGAATTCGGTGCAGTCGCCCTCGCGTGAGGCTAGGGCTTCGGTCGCCGTCGCGTAGCGGCGAAAGTCGATCGCGCCGTTCATGTGCTTCTGTACGGCCAGCACGAGCGCGCTCATGCGCGATTCGACCGATCGCCCGGTGGTCGTGCGCGCAAAGGCGCGGATCGCGTGGTCGTCGCTGTCGACCCAGGCGTTCGGCGCCAGATAGTGTTTCAGTTGCTCAGCGGAGGGTGCGGCTTCGCGGCCGCAGTCACCGCAAATGGTCAGCGTCGTGCGCTCATCATGCGGATCGACGTGCTGTTCGCCGGTTTCCGGCCAGTGCCAGAGCGCGCCCGTGTGCTCGAACGTGTAGCGGATGGTTCCGGCGCGCACGCGCTCGGACATCTTGTATGGCGAAGCGACCAGCAGATTGCGGATCGTGCGTTCCGCATCGGCGTTCGAGACGAACGGCGTGTCGTCGGCCCGCGCGGCAATCCCTGCTGCGAACAGGGCGAGGCAGAGGAGTCGGAACAGCGATGCCGGCGCGATCATTGTCAGGGCAGGGTCCGGTTGGAGCAGCCTGCCACCAAACGCGCCAGCGCAGCAGCCGGGGTCGCCACGCGCGCGCGCCTTTGCGCTATCGTCGCACGCCCCGCAACCATGAGCCGCACGATGGCGACCAACAAACCCGGCATCGACCACGCCAAGCTCGACCGCATCGTCGCCGAGGCGCGTCGTGCGGCCGAACAGCGCGAACTCGGTTATCGCGAGCGTGCGTTGAAGATGTATCCGTGGGTCTGCGGTCGCTGCGCGCGCGAGTTCACGCGCGCGAACCTGCAAGAACTGACGGTCCATCACCGCAATCACGATCACGATTTCAACCCGCCCGACGGCAGCAACTGGGAACTGCTCTGCGTGTACTGCCACGACAACGAGCATTCACGGCACATCGACCATGTGCGCGGCGCCGGCTACGACGAGGTCGCTGCGAAACCGGCGACCGGCAATCCGTTCGCCGATCTGAAGTCGTTGCTCAATCGCGGGTCGGCAAAGTAGTTGCGGTACAGCTCGAGATGGACGACGACGCGGCGCTCGAAACCCTGTTCCTGCCGTTGGCGACGGGCGTACTGCGCCTGCCCCGCGAGGGCGATGCGCTGTTCATGCGCGCGCGCGCCGGTGCGTGGCTGCAGGCCTGGCCGCGCGAACGGATCGCTTGCGATCAGACCTTCAAGCCGTTTGCCGATGCATTAGTCCACGCGGGTGCGCAGCTGCAAGCGCCTGCGGATGCGCAACGCTTTCCGTTCGTGCTCGTGTTGCCACCGCGCCAGCGCGAGGAAGCGCGTGCCGTGCTCGCGCGTGCCGTCCGCTTCGCCGGAAGGGGCGGCTGCGTACTCGCCAGCCAGTCGAACAACGAGGGCGCGCGGTCCGGCGCAGCCGATCTCGAACGCCTCGCCGGATCGATCAATTCGCTATCGAAACATCATTGTCGCGTGTACTGGACCGCGCCGCTCGGCGACGGGGTCGATTGGAGTCTGGTCGATGAATGGAGTGCTCTCGACGCGCCGCGTCCGATCGCCGAAGGGCGCTTCGTCAGCCGCCCAGGCCTGTTCGCCTGGGATCGCATCGATGCGGCTTCCGCGCTGCTCGTCGCGCATCTGCCCGACACACTGCGCGGTCGTGTCGCCGATCTCGGCGCGGGTTACGGCTATCTCGCGACCGAAGTCTTACGGCGCTGCGCGCACGTCGATGCCTTGGATTTGTACGAAGCCGAGCAACGCGCGCTGGAACCTGCGCGGATCAATCTGGCGAACGCGGTTCGCGACGTCGCGCGCGCGGTCGCGGTCGACATTCTCTGGCACGACGTCGGTACCGGCCTGCCGCGCACCTACGATGCGATCGTCAGCAATCCACCGTTCCATCAAGGTCGCGCGGATCAGCCGGAACTCGGCCGCGCGTTCATCGCTGCCGCTGCCGATGCACTGGCGCCGGAAGGCCAATTCTGGCTGGTCGCGAATCGGCATCTGCCGTATGAGGCGCTGCTCGCGGCGCGCTTCGCACACGTGCGTCCGGTCGTCGTGCAGGAGGGTTTCAAGGTGATCGAGGCAAGAGGAGCGCGCCGATGAAGTTGGTCAAGTTGATTGCGAATCTCGGCTACGGCAGTCGCAGGGAGGTCGCGCGGCTGTTCCGCGAGGGGCGCATCACCGATGCCGATGGCGAGGTGCTGTATGCCGACGACAAGGTCGCGCACGAGGCGATCCGCGTCGACGGCGAACCGCTGGATCCGCCGGCCGGCCTCACGTTGATGATGCACAAGCCGACCGGCTATACCTGCTCGACCAAAGATGCCGGCCGCATCGTCCACGACCTGTTGCCGTTGCGTTGGCGTTCGCGCGATCCTGCGCTGTCGACGGTCGGGCGGCTCGATCGCGACACCTCGGGCTTGTTGCTGTTCACCGACGATGGCGCGCTGCTGCACCGGATCATCTCGCCGCGCGCGAATGTGCTGAAGGTCTACGAGGCGACGCTCGCGCAGGACCTGCGCGGCGACGAAGGCGCGATCTTCGCCAGCGGCAACTTGATGCTCGAGTCGGAAACGACGCCGCTCGCACCGGCGACGCTCGACGTGCTCGGCCCGCGCCATGCACGCCTGTCGATCGGCGAAGGTCGCTACCACCAGGTGCGCCGCATGTTCGCGGCGGTCGGCAACCACGTCGAGGCGCTGCATCGCAGCGCCGTGGGTGGACTGACGCTTGGCAATTTGCCCGTTGGCGAATGGCGTGCGTTGGAGGCGGACGAAATCGCGCGGATCACGAAGCTCCATTCGCCCTGAGGCATCGGAGCGCAACCATGGCGACCATGCAGGTTCGGACGGCGGCCTTCGATAGCTGGCAACATCGCGAACGGCGCGCTTGAATACCTCGGTGCGAACGGATGCTGGTATCCATTTCGAGACTTTCGCGGCGTTTCGGAAAAGGATGCCTAGTCGCGGAAATTGTCGAATTGCAGCGGCACCTCGAACTCGCTCTTGCGCAGCAGCGCAATCGCGTCCTGCAGGTCGTCGCGCTTCTTGCCGGTCACGCGCAGTTTTTCGCCGTTGATCTGCGCCTCGACCTTGAGCTTGGCCGTCTTGATCGCGCCGACGATCTTCTTTGCCAGCGGTTGCTCGATACCCTGCTTGACGGTGATCTTCTGCTTGGCCGTCGCGAGGTTGATCTCCGGTTCGGCGACATCGAGGCAGCGCACGTCGATGCTGCGCGCAGTCACTCGCGCGCGCAGGATGTCCTGCATCTGCTTGAGCTGGAAATCGCTCGGCGCGGCGGCGGTGATGACGAAGCCATCAAGTTCGAACGACGCCTCGCTACCCTTGAAATCGAAGCGGTTCGACAGCTCGCGATTGGCCTGGTCGACCGCATTGGCGAGTTCGTGCTTGTCGACTTCGGAGACGATATCGAAGGATGGCATGGCGATGCTCCGGTTGCGGGATACGCGGCGATTCTAGCGAATCGCCCAGTGCATGCGCGGCAATTGCGCGTGCGGTCCATGGCACATGATCGCGACGGGCGCGGGCGGGCCGTCGGACATGCGCGGTCGGGCGTCCACCGCATTGTCGTGACGGGCGATGCCATTTCGTTCACCGAATGCCGCCGCATTTGGGCGACAATCGGCCGATGACATTCGCATCGATCCGACTGCTCGCCCCCGTCGCCGCCGTCGCGCTTGGCGCCGTACCTGCGTCGGCCGTGGAGAGCCGCGATGTGCGTTTCGACGAGGCAGGTTATCGCATCGTCAGCCTCGATCTCGCGCACGATCGGCTCGAACTGCATTGGAAGGGTGACGATGGCCAGGCGCTGGCGGGCATCGAGGGCCTGCGCCGCTGGGGCGACGAACACGGGCGCACCCTGCAGTTCGCGGCGAACGCAGGCATCTACGACCGCGCATTCCGCCCGCTGGGCCTGCACATCGAGGATGGCACGACCTTGCGCCCGCTCAATACCGTGCGTGGCAATGGCGCCGCCGGCAACTTCTCGATCCAGCCGAATGGCGTGTTCTACGTCGACAAGCAAGACCACGCAGGCGTGCTGGCGACCGCGGCCTGGCGCACGCGTGCCATCGACGCGCGGCTGGCCAGCCAATCCGGGCCGATGCTGCTGATCGACGGCCAGGTCAACCCGGCTTTCGACGAGCAATCGGACAGCCTGAAATGGCGCAGCGGTGTCTGCGCGAAGACGCCGCAGCAGGTGGTTTTCGCCGTCAGCGACGCGCCGGTGACGTTCCACGAATTCGCGCGATTGTTCCGCGATGAACTGGGTTGCCGCGACGCCTTGTATCTCGACGGCACCTTGTCGCGCTTCTACACGCAAGCGGATGGTTACCGTGGCGCGCCGGCCGTCATGCAGAAGCCGTACGTCGGCATGTTCGCCGTGTTCGCGGCGGACTGAATCGAGCGCCTCGCCGCGAAAACAAGTTGGCATTCGAGCGTGGCGGCATCACGCCTGGCGGCCCGGGCCGCTTGCAGTAGCGCCGCTACGCCGCGCTCCCCGTGATGCGTCAGCCGTGCGCAACCACGCTCCCGGTGCTCGCGAACGTCCGGGGCGAGGCACTAATCGCGATGCGCGGCGTTGCGGTCGCGGCCGGCGCCGAGTTTGCGGTCGATCGCGCCGAACAGCTTCTTGAACAGGCGCGAGAACTTGCCGCGCTTGGTCTTGCGCAGCTTTTCCTCTTCGGAGGTCAACCACGCGACCTGGATCACGCGTCGCTCGCCCTCGTGCGGCAAATGTCCATGGAACGAGTTGTCGGAGCGGCGGAACGCGACGAGATTGCCATACAGCGGGCGCACTTCCGGCACGACGAGGTCGTCGATGTCGTCGATCCTGTTCAGGAAGCGCAGGCAGCCTTCGCTGATGTCCGGCCAACTCTCGTTGAGATAGAGCAGGGCGGTGACGACCTTGGACTTGCTGTCGGTATGGATCGTGCCATGGCGCTTGTTCAGCGCGCGGCAAATTGTCACGAGATGCGGATAGTCGCCGAGACCCGGCACCCCGAGGCGCGCGCCAATCGCGTCGGCGACTTCGCGTGAGGTCAATTCCGCGATCAGACGGTTGATGCTTGCACCGCAATCGGCTTCCTCGTGCGGAAAGAAGCCGGCGTTGGCGTACTGCGGGAAGTCCCGCGCGAGATCGGCGGACGCAGCGGTGGGCAATTGCGAGCATGCGATGAGGAATGCGAACGGTGCTGCGCGCACGGATGTATCGGCGCGATCGAGGCTGCGTGGATCGAGCAGGCGCGAGCCGTCGTCGATCGAAGCGGAAACGGATGGAGCCGGAAAATATGCCTGCGATGCAGCGTTCATCGATCGTGCGCGTTGTGGGAGCGGTGGTCGCCGAAGCAAATTGTAGACCTTGCGATGGACAGCGCGCAGGGTCGGCCCTAAAATCCCGCTTCGCCTTGATTCCTTTTTTCCGCCCCACGGACTGGCTGTCGCCAGCCCGCGGGTGCTGCCGCACGCGGTGTCGACGCGACCCCGAATGTGCCATCCACGACTACCCAGGCGAACGCATGACGATTCCAGCTCTCCTCGCACTTGCCGACGGCAATCTCTTCCGCGGTACCGCCATCGGCGTGGAGGGGCGGACGGTCGGTGAAGTCGTGTTCAACACGGCGATGACCGGCTACCAGGAAATCCTGACCGACCCGTCCTACGCGCGGCAAATCGTCACACTGACCTATCCGCACATCGGCAATACCGGCTGCAATGCGGTCGACGTCGAATCCGATCGCGTCCATGCGGCCGGACTGGTCATCCGCGATCTTCCGCTCGCCGCGAGCAACTGGCGTTCCGAGGAATCCCTCGATGCGTATCTGAAACGCAACAACGTCGTCGCGATCAGCGGCATCGACACGCGTCGCCTCACGCGCATCCTGCGCGACACCGGCGCTCAGGGCGGCTGCATCGTTGCTGGTGCGGACATTTCCGAGGAAGCGGCGCTCGCCGCGGCGCGCGCGTTCCCTGGTCTCGGTGGCATGGATCTCGCCAAGGTTGTGTCGGTGCGCGAACCGCACGCGTGGCGCGCCGGAAGTTACGACGTCGATCGCGTTGCATTCGCGCAGCCGCCCGCGCGTTTCCGCGTCGTGGCCTATGATTTCGGCGTGAAGCAGAACATCCTGCGCATGCTCGCCGATCGCGGTTGCGACATCACCGTGGTGCCGGCACAGACCGCGGCGGCCGACGTGCTCGCGCTGCGCCCGGATGGCGTGTTCCTATCAAACGGCCCGGGTGATCCGGAGCCATGCGACTACGCGATCGCGGCGATCCGCGAATTCGTCCGCGTGAAGATCCCGCTGTTCGGCATCTGCCTCGGCCACCAGTTGCTCGGCCTCAGCGTAGGCGCGCGCACACTGAAGATGAAGTTCGGCCATCATGGCGCGAACCATCCGGTCATCGACCTCGAAGATGGCCGCGTGATGATTTCCAGCCAGAACCACGGCTTCGCGGTCGACGAGGCGAGCCTGCCCGCGAACGCGCAGGCCACGCATCGCTCGCTGTTCGACGGCACCTTGCAAGGCATCCGCCTCACCGACGCGCCGGCGTTCAGTTTCCAGGGCCATCCCGAAGCCAGCCCCGGCCCGCATGACGTGGCCGGTTTGTTCGATCGTTTCATCCACCTGATGGAGGCGCGCGCGGCAGCCGCGGCGTAATCGAGATGACCCGATATCGCATTCCCAGTGTACTGAAGCTTCCCGGCATCGCGCTTGCGGGCACGGCATTCGCGTTGGCTTGCATGTGTGCGACATCCGCGCATGCGGCCGCGCCGAAGAAAGCGAAGGTGACCGAGGCCGCACAGCCGGTCGGTGAAGCGATCGTCTACGAGTCGCTTGAACACCGCATCGGCGCGCAGATCGTGATCGAAACCACGCTGAACACGGTTCGTCGCGGCACGCTGGTCAAATACACCAATCCCACGCTGACGCTTCAGCTCGGGCCGGAAGCCGGTTCGATCGAGTTGTCGGTGCCGCGCGAAACCGTGCGCAGCATCCGCGTGATCGACTCCGCAGCAGTCGCGCAGCCGGTCGGCGCCGCGCAGGAAAAAGGCAACAGCAGTGCCCAAAAGAACTGATCTACGCACGATCCTGATCATCGGCGCAGGCCCGATCGTCATCGGCCAGGCCTGCGAGTTCGACTATTCCGGTGCGCAGGCCTGCAAGGCGCTGAAGGAAGAAGGTTTCCGCGTCGTCCTCGTCAATTCCAATCCGGCCACGATCATGACCGATCCGGGAACGGCTGACGCGGTCTACATCGAGCCGATCAACTGGAAGACGGTCGAGAAGATCATCGCGAAGGAAAAGCCCGACGCGCTGCTGCCGACGATGGGGGGGCAGACCGCGCTCAACTGCGCGCTGGATCTGGCCGACCACGGCGTGCTGGAAAAATACGGCGTCGAGTTGATCGGCGCGTCGCGCGATGCGATCCGCATGGCCGAGGACCGCGAGCTGTTCCGTGTCGCAATGGCGGAAATCGGACTCGCCTGCCCGAAGGCCGAGGTCGTGCGTACGTTCGAGCAGGCGGTGGATGCGCAAGCCAAGGTCGGTTACCCGACGATCATCCGGCCGAGTTTCACGCTCGGTGGCAGCGGCGGCGGCATCGCCTACAACCGGGAGGAGTTCGAGGAGATCGTCAAGCGCGGTCTGGAACTTTCGCCCGTGCACGAAGTGCTGGTTGAGGAATCCGTGCTTGGCTGGAAGGAATTCGAGATGGAGGTGGTCCGCGATACCGCGGACAACTGCATCATCGTGTGCTCGATCGAGAACCTCGATCCGATGGGCGTGCACACCGGCGACTCGATCACGGTCGCGCCGGCGCAGACGCTCACCGACAAGGAATACCAGCGCCTGCGCGATGCCAGCATCGCGGTGCTGCGCAAGATCGGCGTCGACACTGGCGGCTCGAACGTGCAGTTCGGCGTCAACGCCGAGGATGGCCGGGTCGTCGTCATCGAGATGAACCCGCGCGTGTCGCGTTCATCCGCGTTGGCTTCGAAGGCGACCGGTTTCCCCATCGCCAAGGTCGCGGCCAAGCTCGCGATCGGCTACACGCTCGACGAGCTGCGCAACGAGATCACCGGCGGCAAGACGCCGGCCTCGTTCGAGCCGGCGATCGACTACGTTGTCACCAAGATCCCGCGTTTTGCGTTCGAGAAATTCCCGACCGCCGATTCGCGCCTGACCACGCAGATGAAGTCGGTCGGCGAGGTCATGGCGATCGGACGCTGCTTCCAGGAATCGCTGCAGAAGGCGCTGCGCGGCCTCGAAACCGGCAAGAACGGCCTCAACCCGATCACACTGGATGCGTCGACGGCAGATGGTCTGGCCACGCTGAAACGCGAGCTGAAAGAGCCGGGGCCGGATCGCGTGTTCCATGTTGCCGACGCCTATCGCGCCGGCTTGTCGCAGGCCGACGTGTTCGCACTGACGCGCATAGATCCGTGGTTCCTCGTGCAGATCGAAGACCTCGTGCGCACCGAAGCCGCGATCAAGGCCGGCGGGCTCGGCGCGCTCGACGCCGTGCGCATGCTTGAACTCAAGCGCAAGGGTTTCTCCGATGCGCGTGTGGCCGAACTCGTCGGTACCGACGAGAACGCGGTGCGCGCATTGCGCCGCGCGTTCAACGTGCGGCCGGTCTACAAGCGCGTGGATTCGTGTGCTGCCGAGTTCGCGACGACGACCGCGTACCTGTATTCGACCTACGAGGAAGAGTGCGAGGCCGATCCAACGGATCGCGACAAGATCATCGTGCTCGGCGGCGGCCCGAACCGCATCGGCCAGGGCATCGAGTTCGACTATTGCTGCGTGCACGCGGCGCTCGCGCTGCGCGAGGATGGTTACGAAACCATCATGGTCAACTGCAATCCGGAGACGGTGTCGACCGACTACGACACCTCGGATCGGCTGTATTTCGAGCCGCTGACGCTCGAAGACGTGCTCGAGATCGTCGACAAGGAAAAGCCCAAGGGGGTGATCGTGCAGTACGGCGGCCAGACGCCGTTGAAGCTCGCGCGCGCGCTCGAAGCGGCCGGTGTGCCGATCATCGGCACCAGTCCGGACTCGATCGATCTCGCCGAGGATCGCGAGCGCTTCCAGAAGATGGTCGAGAAGCTCGGCCTGCGGCAGCCGCCGAATCGCACCGCGCGCAATGCCGACGAGGCGCTCGCGCTGGCTCGCGAGATCGGCTATCCGCTGGTTGTGCGCCCGAGCTACGTGCTCGGCGGTCGCGCGATGGAGATCGTGCACGACGATGCGGACCTCTCGCGCTACATCCGCGAAGCCGTGCGTGTGTCGAACGAGTCGCCGGTGTTGCTCGACCGCTTTCTCGACCACGCCGGCGAAGTCGACGTCGACATCGTCGCCGATGCCGACGGCAATGTGCTGATCGGGGGCGTGATGGAGCACATCGAGGAAGCAGGTGTGCATTCGGGGGATTCGTCCTGTTCGCTGCCGCCGTATTCGTTGTCGCCTGAAACGCAGGACGAATTGCGTCGACAGGTTGGCCTGCTCGCGCGCGAGTTGAACGTCGTCGGTTTGATGAACACGCAGTTTGCGATCCAGTCCGATGACGATGGCGGCGACACGATCTATATTCTCGAGGTGAATCCGCGCGCATCGCGCACGGTGCCGTTCGTCGCCAAGGCGACCGGTGTCGCGCTGGCCAAGGTTGCTGCACGCTGCATGGTCGGCCAGTCGCTGGCGGCGCAGAACGCGACGCGTGAAGTCGTGCCGAAGTACTACTCGGTCAAGGAAGCGGTGTTTCCGTTCCTGAAGTTCCAGAACGTCGATCCGATCCTCGGCCCGGAGATGCGCTCGACCGGCGAGGTCATGGGCGTCGGCCGCACTTTCGGCGCTGCGTTCGCGCGTGCGCACGAGGCAGCCGGCATCGCCGCGCCGGTGCGCGGCAAGGCTTTCCTGTCGGTGCGCGACGGCGACAAGGATCGTTTGCTCGACATCGCGCGCGATCTGGTCCGCCGAGGCTTCGGCATCGTCGCGACCGGTGGCACGCACGCGTTTCTCGATGCGCATGGCATCGTCTGCGAACGCATCAACAAGGTGCTCGAAGGCCGTCCGCACATCGTCGATCTGATCAAGAACGGCGAAATCGCCTTCATCGTCAACACCACCGAAGGTAAACAGGCGATTTCGGATTCGTTTTCGATCCGCCGCGAAGCGCTGCAGCAGCGCGTTACCTATTCGACCACCGTAAGCGGCGCGAAGGCGTTGCTGCATTCGATGGATTTCCGCGACAGTGCTGACGTCAACAGCCTGCAGGAACTGCACAAGGAGCTGTCATGAACCGCCCCCCGATGACGAGCAAGGGTGCCGATCGCCTGCGTGGTGAACTGGACCGCCTGAAGTCGCAGGATCGCCCGCGCATCATCGCGGCAATCGCCGAGGCGCGCGCGCACGGCGACCTCAAGGAAAATGCCGAGTACCACGCTGCACGCGAAATGCAGGGCTTCATCGAGGGCCGCATCAAGGAACTCGAGTCGGCGTTGTCGCATGCCGAGGTCATCGACGTGTCGCGCCTGAATGCCGGCAAGCGCATCGTGTTCGGCGCGATCGTCGACCTCGTCGACGAGGATTCGGACGAGGAGATCACCTATCAGATCGTCGGCGACCTCGAAGCCGACATCAAGCAGCGGCTGATCTCGGTGTCGTCGCCGTTCGCGCGGTCGCTGATCGGCAAGAACGAGGGTGACAGTTTCGAGTTCGTGGCGCCGAACGGTGCGCGCAACTACGAGATCACCGGCGTGCGTTACGAGAGCTGAGTCGGCGGTTCTTCGGCTTCCGTCGGGCATGGCCCCGGGAACCATTCGTCGGCGCGGACAGTCGTCCGCCGCGCATGACTGGCCGCCAGACCTGCATCCGGTGCTGCGGCGGATCTTCGCCGCACGTGGACTTGCGCCATCGGATATCGCGGCCACCCGTCTCGCCGATCTCGCGGCGCCCTCCGCGATCGGCGGAATCGATCGTGCCTGCGATCTGCTGTCCGCCGCGATCGCGACCAACGGGCGCATCTGCGTCGTCGGCGATTTCGATGCGGATGGTGCAACCGGCACAGCCGTGGCGGTGCGCGGATTGCGCATGCTCGGTGCGAGCGACGTCGTCTATCGTGTGCCGAACCGCGTGCGCGATGGCTACGGCTTGTCGGTGGGTGTCGTCGAATCGCTGGCAGATGTCGCGCCGGACTTGATCGTCACCGTCGACAACGGCATTTCCAGCCATGCCGGCGTCGCCGCGGCGCGGGCAAGCGGCATCGGCGTGATCGTCACCGATCATCATCTGCCTGGCGAAACGCTGCCGGATGCGGATGCGATCGTGAATCCGTTGCTGGAGCACGCGTCCGCGCAAGCGATGGGCGGTGAAGATGTCTCGCCACAGCCGCGCCATCTCGCCGGCGTCGGCGTGATGTTCTATCTGCTGCTCGCATTGCGCGCGCGTTTGTTCCCGGTCGGCAGTTCCTGCGACCGCCCCAATGGCGAAGACCCTGGAGCGACCATCGGCGGCTGCACGTCTGGACAGGAGCGGCGCCCGGATCTGTCCTCGTTGCTCGACCTCGTCGCGATCGGGACGGTGGCCGATCTTGTTGTGCTGGATGCAAACAATCGCATTCTCGTTGCGGCCGGCCTGAAGCGTATCCGCGCCGGCCGTTGCAGCGCGGGTGTCACTGCCCTGTACGAAGCGGCCAAGCGCGATCCCGCGCGCGCCGTCGCGAGCGATCTCGGTTTCGCCCTCGGGCCGCGCATCAATGCAGCCGGAAGGCTTGACGACATGGGCCTCGGCATCGAATGCCTGCTGGCCGACGATCCGGTGCGTGCGCGCCAACTTGCCGAACAATTGTCGGCGATCAATGCGGAGCGCCAGGAGCTGCAGACGGCAATGGTCGAGCAGGGTGAGGCAATGGTCGCGGCGTTCGTCGAACGCCATCACGATGAATCGTTGCCTTTTGGCGTCGTCTTGCACGAGCCGGATTGGCATCCGGGCGTGGTCGGTCTGGTCGCGTCGAAACTCAAGGAGCGCCTGCATCGCCCCGTAATCGCGTGCGCGCCGGCGGAGCCGGGAAGCACCGAGCTGCGCGGGTCGGCGCGTTCCATTCCGGGCTTCCATCTGCGCGATGCCCTGGCAGAGGTCGATGCCCGTTGTCCGGGCTTGATCGCGCGTTTCGGCGGTCACGCCATGGCCGCCGGTCTTACGCTTGACGCGGCAAATCTGGGCCGCTTCGCAGCCGAGTTCGATGAAGTCGCACGTCGACGCCTCGACGCCGAATCGCTGCAGTCGTGCATTTGGAGTGACGGCGAACTGCAGCCCGACGAGTTCACGGGCGAGGTTGCGCAGGTATTGCGCTACGCGGTTCCTTGGGGACAGGGTTTCGCCGAACCGGCATTCGACAACATGTTCGAGGTCGAATCCTGGCGCGCGCTCGGCGAGCGCCACCTGAAGCTGCAATTGCGGCTCGACGGACACGCGGGCGTGTTCGATGCGATCCTGTTCAATGCGCTTGAGGTGATGCCGCCGCCACCGCGCTTGCGCGCGGTCTACCAGCTCGATCTGAACGAATGGAACGGGCGCGAGCGCCTGCAATTGCTGTTGCGGCACATCGAAGCTGCGTGATATCTGCGCGTCGCCGCGTGCGATCGCGTCCATGACGTGCCCTCGTTTTGCTAGGATGCGCGCCTTTCTCCGGACATTTTCAAGCCATGATCGAAACCAATCCGATTCATGCGCGCATCGCCGATCTTTCCGATCGCGTGGCGTCGCTCAGGGGGTATCTTTGACTTCGATGCCAAGGCGGAACGCTTGGAAGAAGTCACGCGCGAGCTCGAAAGTCCGGATGTCTGGAACAATCCGCAACGTGCGCAGGATCTCGGCAAGGAACGCGCGAGCCTCGACCGCATTGTCGGCGGCATCCGCAGCCTGACCGAGAGTCTTTCGGAAGCCGGCGACCTGCTTGACCTCGCCATCGCCGAGAACGACGACGGCACCGCGCTGGCGGTCGCCGACGACGTCGAGACGCTTGCCGCACAGGTCGACAAGCTCGAGTTCCAGCGCATGTTCTCCGGCGAAATGGATGGCACGAATGCGTTCGTCGACATCCAGGCCGGCGCTGGTGGCACCGAGGCGCAGGATTGGGCCGAAATGTTGCTGCGCATGTATCTCCGCTGGGCCGAGGCGCGTGGCTGGAAGACCGAATTGCTTGAAGCATCGGCAGGCGAGGTCGCTGGTATCAAGAGCGCGACCTTCCGTGTCGAGGGCGACTATGCCTACGGCTGGCTGAAGACCGAGATCGGCGTGCACCGGCTCGTGCGCAAGTCGCCGTTCGATTCGGACAATCGCCGTCATACGAGTTTCACGTCGGTGTTCGTGTCACCGGAAGTCGATGACGACATCGACATCGACATCAACCCGGCCGATCTCAAGACCGACGTCTATCGTTCGTCCGGCGCCGGTGGCCAGCATGTCAACAAGACCGAATCGGCTGTGCGCATCACGCACGTGCCCAGCGGCGTTGTCGTGGCCTGCCAGACCGAGCGCTCGCAGCATGCGAACCGCGATCGCGCGATGAAGATGTTGAAGGCAAAGCTGTATGAGCTGGAAATCCAGAAGCGAAATGCCGAAAAGGACGCGCTGGAAGCGACCAAGTCGGATATTGGCTGGGGCAGCCAGATCCGCAACTACGTGCTCGACCAGAGTCGCATCAAGGACTTGCGCACCGGCATCGAACGTACCGATACGCAGAAGGTGCTCGATGGCGACCTCGACGAATTCATCGAAGCGAGCCTGAAGGCAGGGCTGGAGGCGGGCGCCAAGCGCAGCGACGCATGAGGGAGCGGCGCATGGATCGGAAAACCTCTCCCGGAGCCGGGAGAGGCGTTTTTCCCATTCATCGTAGCCGCCGGCGACACTACTTCGGCGTCGAAAGGTCTGGCCGGTACTGGTAGATCGTGGTGCGTGCCTGTTCCACGCTGCTGCCGAATTGCCTCATCACTGCAGTCGCGGCGGCGTCCGACCCGAGTGACTTGCTCAGAACCTTCATGATCGAAGGGTTCGGGTCCGCCATATCGGCATAGGTCTTCATCGGGATCACGATCATCAATGGCTCCCTGCCACCGACTCCATTGGAAATTTCATAGGGATAGGGCCATTTTTCCTCGATGACCGCCTTCTGGATCTTGTTCAATGCATCGGTCCGGTCAGCATGGGTGCCGGATTTGGTGGCGAACGAGGTGACGCTGAAATATCGGTAGTCCTTGTCGTCGATCCAGTGACTGTGATCGGTATCGGTTTCAGAGAAGTAGTGCTCGACCCGCTCCAGATATGGTCCAACTTGCTGATCGAAGGTATCGCCGGATTTGGCTTTGGTTTCCCATGCGGTGTTGGCATCGAAATCCTTCCATTGGTGTTCGCCGGAACGAATCACGTAAAAGGTAAGGTCCTCTCCGACAATCGGCTGGTAGATCGACCAGATAAAGCCTTCGCCGGCGTTCTTGCGCCACGCGGCGTGCTGCTTGAGCGCCGCTTCGAACGCCTTGGCCTGTCCGGCTTTGGGCCACATGACCCAAGTATCGGCAATGGTGCCCGGAACGGCCTTGCTCGATGCCGCGTTGTCAGCTGCGACGGCGCTGGATGCGGCGCATGACAGGAACACAAAGAATCCCAGCATCATCACCATCGATATCGAATGGAGACAGCGGGCTTTCATGGCATGTCCTCCTCAGGTGGGGTTATGCAAACCCGTTCCAGGCGGCCATTCCGCCATGGCGACGGGGGATGGAGTATGAACCTCGCCAATCGGGATGCAATCGCGCGCGCTGGCAGGGGGTTGTGGACTACACTGTTCGGCTTTGCCGCGCTGCTCACGACATGTGCGTTGCGCGGGATCTCGAAATGCATCAATCACCAAGGCCATCATGAGCGAGTCCATCGATTCCATCGCGCCCGATGAAAACAAGCTGATTGCAGAGCGTCGCGGCAAACTCGAAGCGCTGCGCGCTCAAGGCATCGCGTTTCCGAATGACTTCCGCGTGGACACCTTCGCCGGTGACCTTCAGGCAGCATTCGCCGATGCCGAACAGTGGAGCGCAGAGGCGATCGAGGCGGCGGGGCGCCATGTGGCGGTGGCCGGACGCATCGTGCTCAAGCGCGTGCAAGGCAAGGTCAGCTTCTTGCAGCTGCAGGATGTCAGCGGACGCATTCAGCTGTTCATCCACCAAGGCACGCTCGGCGCAGAAACGTACGATGCGTTCAAGAGCTGGGATGTCGGCGACATTGTCGGTGCCAGTGGTTTGTTGATGCGCACCAAGACCGGCGAGCTGTCGGTCAAGGTCGACGCGCTGCGCCTGCTGACCAAGTCGCTGCGGCCCCTGCCGGACAAGTTCCATGGGCTCGCCGATGTCGAGCAGCGCTATCGCCAGCGCTATGTCGACCTGATCGTGACAGCCGAAGCGCGCCGCGTGTTCGAACTGCGCTCGGCGATGATCCGCCACATGCGCCAATGGCTCGAAGCGGCGCCACGGCGATTCATGGAAGTCGAGACGCCGATGATGCATCCGATTCCGGGTGGCGCCACGGCGAAGCCGTTCGTCACGCACCACAACGCACTCGACCTGCAGATGTATCTGCGTGTTGCGCCGGAGTTGTACCTCAAGCGCCTCGTCGTCGGTGGTTTCGAGCGCGTCTACGAGATCAACCGCAACTTCCGCAACGAAGGCGTGTCGACCCGGCACAATCCTGAATTCACCATGCTGGAGCTGTATCAGGCGTACGCGACCTACACCGAGGTCATGGATCTGACCGAGGCGATGATCCGCGACACCGCGCAGGCCACGCTCGGCCGCACGAATCTCACCTGGGAGGGGCGCCAGATCGATGTCGGCGCACCGTTCCGGCGCTGGGCGATGGCCGAGGCGGTGCGCCATCACAATCCGGAGATCGGCGAGCACGAATTGCGTGATCGCGACGCGTTGGCGCGTCATTGCGCGCGGCTCGGCATTCACGTGAAGAAAGACTACGGCTGGGGCAAGCTGCTGCTGGAACTGTTCGAGGCGACCGTCGAAGGCACGCTGGTGCAGCCGACCTTCATCACGCAGTACCCGGTCGAGGTGTCGCCGCTGGCGCGCGCGAGCGACGGGGACGCCGAGGTGACCGATCGCTTCGAGCTGTTCGTCGGCGCGAAGGAACTGGCGAACGGATTCTCCGAGCTGAACGATCCGGAGGATCAGGCGCGGCGTTTCATGGCGCAGGTGCAGGCCAAGGACGCCGGCGACGATGAGGCGATGCACTTCGACGCGGACTATATCCGTGCGCTGGAGTACGGAATGCCGCCGACCGGCGGTCTTGGAGTGGGCATCGACCGGTTGGTGATGCTGTTCGCCGACGTGCCCTCCATCCGCGATGTGCTGCTCTTTCCATACATGAGGCCCGAGGCGTAGTCCGCGCGAACTCGTATACTTTGGCGCGTCAGGCTCGGAAGCCGGTTGCCGTTGGGGCGGTCTGGGATCCGATTCGCGGGGCGTCCGAAGTCGGTCATGGGCTGTGCTAGCCTTGGAACTCGACTGCCGCGATGGAACGCCTCCTGCTGCACCGCGCGGAGATATGATGTGAATGTCCTGATCGTCGATGACCAGCCGTCTGCCCGGACGATGTTGCGGCATGTCGTCGAGGCGATAGGCCCGGGCATTCGTGCCAGCGATTTCGGCAATCCGGTCGATGCGCTGCGCTGGTCTGAGAATAATGTCGCCGACCTGGTCCTGTTGGACTACCGCATGCCGGAAATGGACGGCCTCGAATTTGCGCGCCGATTCCGCCGTTCCCTGTCACGCCGTGACGTTCCGATTGTCCTGATCAGCGTTATCGGCGACGAGCCAGTACGCCAGGCGGCGCTGGAAGCCGGCGTGATCGACTTCATGGTCAAGCCGATCCGGCCGCGCGAGCTGCGCACGCGCTGCAAGAATCTGCTGCAGCTGCGCCAGCAGGGCGAGTCGGTCAAGGAACGCGCCCGTTCGCTGGAGGAGCGCGTCCTGTCCAGTCTGCACGAAGTCGAGCAGCGCGAGCGCGAAACACTGTACCGGCTGGCCAAGGCGATCGAATACCGCGATCTGGGTACCGGCGTGCATCTGCTGCGCATGTCGCACTACGTCGAGGCCATCGCCGAAGCGCTTGGCATGCCGGACGACGAGGTGAAGATACTGACCTCGGCCGCGCCGCTGCACGACATCGGCAAGATCGGCATTCCGGACGCAATCCTGCTCAAGCGCGGCGCCTTGACGGAGGAGGAATTCACCGTCATGCGCCGCCATCCGCTGATCGGTCATGAAATCCTGCGTGACAGCCAAAGCCGCTTTGTGCAAATGGGGGCCTTGATCGCATTGCGGCACCACGAGCGCTGGGACGGCACGGGCTATCCGGATCGCCTGAAGGGCGAGCAGATCCCGCTGCCCGCACGCATCGTCACCGTTGCCGATGTCTTCGACGCACTGACGTCGGAACGCCCATACAAGCGCGCCTGGAGTTCGGACGAGGCATTCGAGTATCTGAAAACGAACTCTGGCACGTTTTTTGATCCTGCCTGTGTCGACGCACTAACGGGCAATCAGGCGCGTATTCTCGAGATACTGCATGCCGAGTTGGTGCCGCCGGCTTTCGTCAGCTGAAAGGACGGCATCCTGTTCCAGCACGGATTGACGCAATGAGCTTCAGCCTCGCCAATCTCAAAGCGCGTTTCGCGGGCCGCCCCGACAGTGAGCACGCACAGGCGATCGTGCGGCTGGTCATCGTCAGTCTGTTTCTGGCCTATCTGCTGGGGTTGCTGCTGCTGTCGGCCACGCACACCGGGATCGTGGTCAAGGCGTTCCAGTATGTGCTGGTCGAAGCCGTTGTCGGCGCGGCCCTGCTGATCTGGCTGATCCGCCGCCCCGGCATCTGCCATCCGCGCCGGATACTCGGCATGATCGGCGACTACTCGGCGATGGGCGCGATCATGGCGCTGTCGGGGCAGGAGCTCGCGCCACTTTACGTGGTCGTCATGTGGGTGACGATTGGCAATGGTCTGCGCTACGGCCCGCGGTATCTTTACGGCGCGGTCGCGATGGCGTCGGTGTCGTTCTTCTGCGTCATTGTCACCACACCGTTCTGGCAGCAGAACCAGGCGTTGTCTTGGAGTCTGTTGGTCGGCCTGTTCGCGATTCCTGCTTACCTGTCATCGCTGCTGCGCGCGTTGACCCGCGCCACCGAAGAAGCGCGCCGCGCGAACGAGGCGAAAAGCGCGTTTCTCGCCAACATGAGTCACGAGTTCCGCACGCCGCTGAATGGCGTCGTCGGCATGTCGGAAGTCCTTTCGGCGACGAAACTGACTTCCGAGCAGCGCGAGTGCGCCGACGTCATCCAGACCTCCGCCAAGGCGCTGCTGGCTCTGGTCGAAGACGTGCTCGATATTTCCGCGATCGAAGTCGGCAAGCTCAAGCGCACCGACGTGGATTTCAGCGTCGCCGACGTGCTAGATGGTATCCAGCTCATGCTGAAGCCGATTGCGTTGAGCAAGGGCATTCGCTTCGAGGTCGGCATTGCGGCCACCGTTCCAACCAGTCTGCGCGGCGATTCCGATCATCTTCGCCAGATTCTCGTGAACCTGATTTCGAACGCGATCAAGTTCACGGAACAAGGTAGCGTGGTGGTGAAAGTCGATGCCGACCGCCCTGACGGCAGCGGCAACGCACGCTTGAAATTCTCGGTCCGCGATACCGGCATCGGTATTCCCGCTGCGGCGCAGCCGCGTATCTTCCAGGCCTTCGAGCAGGCCGAAGCCGGGCATTCCCGGCGTTTCGGCGGCACCGGCCTCGGCACCACGATCGCGAAGTCGTTGACCGAGCTTCTTGGCGGTCGCATCGGCTTCGAAAGCATGCAAGGCGAGGGCTCGCATTTCTGGGCAGAGATTCCGTTCCGCGTGAATGCAATCGTCGAGCAACGCGCGCAGCCGCCGCAGCTTGGCGAAAACGTGATCGCGTTCGACGATCCGTTCGTGCGCCATCGCGCGCGCGTTCGTTCGCTCTCCCTGCTCATTGCAGACGACCAGCCGGCGAATATCACGGTGCTTTGCCGCCTGTTGGAAAAAGCAGGGCACCGCATGCGCGCCGTACACAGCGGCGACGAAGTGCTCGAAGCGATCGAGAAAGATCGCTTCGACGCCGTGATCATCGATCTGCACATGCCCGGTTTGAGCGGCCTGGACGTCATGAAGCAGGCGCGTGTGATGCAAGCCGGTCACGAGCTGACGCCGTTCATCGTGCTCAGCGCGGATGCGACAGCGACCAGCATGCGCGAGAGCGAGCTGGCCGGGGTGCGCGCCTTCCTGACCAAGCCGATCGTGCTGACCCGGCTGCTCGATGCACTGGCCGATATCGCATTGGCGCGGGAGGAACCGGAGCCGCTTGCCGCCCCGGCTCGCGCGACAGCGCCGGAGGATTCGGACGCCGTGATTTCCCGCGTCGTTCTCGAAGAGCTGGCCGAGCTGCAACTGGGGCCGGGATTCGTCGATCTGTTCGTCGACGAATGCATGCGCGATGCCTTGAAGACGATCGGCGAACTCGAACGCAGCGGCGCGGCAGCGCAGTGGGACCTGTTTCGCGACCAGTGCCACGCCCTCAAGGGCGTAAGCGGAAATGTGGGCGCCGTGCAGTTGGCGAATGCGGCGTCAGAGGCGATGAAACTTGGCAATTGGCAGTTGCCGCGCGAGTGGCGCCAGCATGTGCGGCAATTGCGCCAACAGCTGGAGGTAGCCCGCTCGGCGCTGCGCAGCGTGCCGATCCCCACCAGCGCAAGCGGCGAGCCGGATCAGGCGGGGTGATCCGGCTGCTGCCGCCTGCTAGCGCCAAGTCTCCGTTCGGTCAAAGTGCCATTTGGGTCGCCGGCGCTTCGATGCTCACGACGTTTTCGACCAAGGTCGGGCGCTTCTCCTGCGCGCGTACCAGACGTTCCATCGTGCGCAACGACTTGTCGCCAAGCTGCATCGCGGTATCGACCCAGATTTCGGTGATCTGCATCAATTCCGCCAGCGTGACCTGACCACGGATGTCGCGAACGCGATTCATTGCGGCGCGCGCATGCGGAATGCGCTGGCTGCGACGGATCACTTCGTGCACGGCCTGCACGCCTTCGCCCTTCGGAACCAGCACGTCGACGACACCGAGGCGATGGAGTTCGTCGGTGGAGTAGATGGTTCCGTTCAACATCATTTCCTCGGCGAAGCGCGGGCTCACGCGCTGACACAGGAACGAATAGGCGCCCATGCCCGGGAACAGGTCGAACAGCACCTCGGGCAGGCCCATGCCTACGCCACTTTCGGCAACAATGGTCTGGCAGGACAGCGCCGCCTCGAAGCCACCGCCGAGCGCATCGCCCTGCACCAGCGCGATCGTGTGCGCGTTGCGATTGAGGTGTGCATGGAAGCCATGCACGCCTTCCACGCATTGGCGCGCATAGGCGAGCAGGTGTTCGCGATTGCGCGCGCGGATCAGGCGGCAGAACAGGTCGAGATCGCCGCCGAGGTTGAAGACATTCGCATCCGATGCGAGGACGACATGCGCCAAACCCGTATCGCTGTTGTTGGCGCGCAAGGTCAGGCGATCCGCCGTCCGCTTCTGGAACTCGCGGACTTCCTTTATGAGTTGTGGTGTGAAACAGGCGCGATAGCCGCTTGCGTGCGGAGTGCGCGAAGCATGCATGAAACACCAATAGGCATTCGCCAATGAATCTTCATGCGTGCGGAGGAGGCGATAATCATTGTCACGATGCAACATTTCGACGGCGGTCATGGTTCAACCCTCAGGTTAGGAAACCGCTCGTCGATCGCTAGCCGAGCGGCAAACGCTCTGCACCCCTGTGCCCCCCGTAAAGGGACGATCCCGTTCAGTCTAGCGCAATCGACTCCGAATCTTGACAATTCGGCGCGCGTTCGATGGCGTATGCTGTCGCGTGATATCCGGCCGACGGAGCTGTGTTCAGGTCCGGCATCGATGGGCAAACTCGGGAAAATCGCTTGCTTCCGCCGCAAAAATGGAGAACATGCGAACAGGGATCGTGGTTTTCAGGGGCAATTCTTGCGGGGGAGCATGACAATTCAGGGGAACAATGTCGGCTATCGTCCGGCGCGCATGCGCATACGTTCGGCCATCTTGATGAGCTGCGGGCACAACGCCTGGAGCAGCGAGATCGAGGATATTTCGGCGACCGGCGTGCTGGTCGTGAAGCCGGAAAACTGGAGCGGGGCGATTGGCGGAATCTATGTGCTCGACATGCTGATCGCCGACACGCTGGACATCCACGTGGAAGCGCGACTGGCGCGTATTTCCGATACCTGCCTGGGTTTCGCCTATGCGCGCATTCCCGAGGACAAAGAGGCTCCGTTGTGGAACCTCCTGGGCGGTTACGCGGACCGGCTCGAACCGTACTCGGCCTGACCGTATTCGGCCCAGTTGGCGCGATCAGGACGCCGGCTTTTGCGGTTGCGCCGCGGACTCGCGCAGTTCGCGCCGCAGGATCTTGCCGACGTTCGTCTTCGGCAGAGAATCGCGGAACTCGACGTAGCGCGGCAGCTTGTAGCCAGTCAGGTTCGCCTTGCAGTGCGCGCGGATCGCCTCTTCGGTAAGGGCGGGATCCTTCTTCACGATGACCAGCTTGACCGCTTCGCCGGACTTCTCGTCCGGCACGCCGACCGCGGCGACTTCGAGTACGCCCGGCATCTGCGCCACCACGTCCTCGACCTCGTTCGGATACACGTTGAAGCCGGACACGAGAATCATGTCCTTCTTGCGATCCACGATGTAGACGTAGCCGGTCGCCTCGATGCGCGCGATGTCGCCGGTACGCAGCCAGCCGTCCGGCGACAGTACCTGGGCAGTATCCTCCGGTCGGTTCCAGTAGCCCTTCATGACCTGCGGGCCGCGCACGCACAGTTCGCCGACCTCGCCGATCGGCAGTACGTTGCCGTTGTCGTCCTGCACCACAACGTCGGTCGACGGCACCGGCAGGCCGATCGATCCGTTGTATTCGGGAATGTCGAGCGGGTTGATGCACGCAGCCGGGCTGGTTTCTGTCAGGCCATAGGCCTCGGCCAGCGTGCTTCCGGTGACCTTCTTCCAGCGTTCGGCGACCGCGCGCTGCACGGCCATGCCGCCGCCAAGGGTCAGGTGCAACTGCGAGAAATCCACTTGGTCGAAACCCGGCGTGTTCAGCAGTCCTGCGAACAGCGTGTTGACGCCGGTCAGTGCAGTGAAGCGTGCCTTGCGGATATCGCGCACGAAGCCGGGCATGTCGCGCGGATTGGTGATCAGGTGATTGAAGCCACCGACGCGCGCGAACGTGAGGAAGTTCGCCGTCAACGCGAAGATGTGGTACAGCGGCAGCGCGGTGATGACGACTTCCTCGCCCTCGCGCATATTCGGGCTGATCCAGGCGTAGGCCTGCATCATGTTCGCGACCATGTTGCGATGGGTCAGCATGGCGCCCTTGGCGACACCGGTCGTACCGCCGGTGTACTGCAGGAAGGCGATATCGTCGGGACCGACATCGACCTTGCCGAGCTTCGAGCGCGTACCGCGGCCAAGCGCTTCGTTGAAGCGGATCGCGTTCGGGATCGAATACGGCGGCACCATCTTCTTCACGTGTCGCACGACGAAGTTCGTGATCGCGGACTTCGGAAAACCGAGCAGGTCGCCGACGCCGGTGCAGACCACATGCTTGCATGACGTCTCGCCGATCACCTCGGCGACCGTGTGCGCGAAGTTGTCGAGCACCACGATCGCGCTCGCGCCGGAATCGACGAGCTGGTGCTGCAACTCGCGCGGCGTGTACATCGGGTTGACGTTGACGACGGTCAGGCCGGCACGCAGTACGGCCATGATCGCGATCGGATACTGCAGCACGTTCGGCATCATCAGCGCGACTCGATCGCCCTTCGCCAGCTTCAGGTCGTTGACGAGGAAGGCCGCGAACGTCTCGCTGAGCCGGTCGAGATCGCCATAGGTGATGCTGCGGCCCATGTTCGTGAACGCCGGGCGGTGCCGGAAGCGGTCGCAACTTTCCTCGAGCAGCGCAGCGACGGAGCGGTAGTGATCGGGATCGATCTGCGCGGGAACGCCCTTGGGATAGTTCGCCAGCCAGGGCCGCTCGTCGATGGTCATGCTTTCTCCCCCATAATGGATAGCCCGCGACGTACCGAATGTCGCGGTTCGGTGACTGTGCAGGGTGCGTCTTGATTGCAGCACAAGGCCCGAACCAGCAGCAAGCCGCATTGCAGCGTCGCAACGCCATGTTTGGAGGCATCCCTGATGCGTTTGCTGATTTCCCTCGTGCTGGTTTGCATGATCGCCGCGTGCGCGCGCGTACCGGATGCCGATGCCATCCGCGCGACGATTGGCGCGATGGCCGCCGCGGCGGAAGCCAGGCGCAGCGGCGACGTACTCGACCATATCGCCGCCGACTTCACCGGCAACGGCGGCGAGTTCGATCGCGCCGGACTCGAACGCATGCTGCGCCTGCGGCTGCTAGGAGGGCATGACATCGGCGTGTCGCTCGATTCGATCGACGTGGATGTCGATGGCGATCGTGCCATTGCGCGGTTCACGATGACGGTGACCGACGATTCGGGGCGCTGGATTCCGGACCGCCGCGCCACGCTCGACGTGACGACCGGCTGGCGGCGCGAAGGGCACGAGTGGCTTTGCTACAACGCGGGTTGGAAACAGGGCTGATACCGCATACTTCGAAGCATCATCGCCATTCGCACCGGCGTTGGCGGAATCCCGATGAATCCGGTGCATGGCCGGACGGACGACGTTCCGTCGACCGGAGCATGCGGCGAAGTCCGAATGGAAGTGTGTTCCAGCATGCCAAGTGACGTTGCCGGGACGCGAAAACAGCGCGGTTTCCCGCGCCGTTCCGCTTTCCGTCAGATGACGATGGGTGTTGTCATGCCGCCTTCTTCGCCGCGAGCTGGCGCAACACGTAGTGCAGGATGCCTCCGTGGCGGAAGAACTCGCGCTCCTTCGGCGTCAGCAGCAGCACCTTCACCTTGAACGACTTCTTCGTGCCGTCGGCAGCGGTCGCGACGACGTCGGCTTCCTTCGATTCGCCGTCCTTCAGGCCGGTGATGTCGAAGGTCTCCTTGCCGGTGAGTCCAAGAGACTGCGCGTTCTGGCCATCCATGAACTGGCATGGCAGCACGCCCATGCCGACGAGGTTCGAGCGATGGATGCGCTCGAAACTCTCGGCGATGACGGCCTTCACGCCGAGCAGCAACGTACCCTTGGCGGCCCAATCGCGCGACGAACCGGTGCCGTACTCCTTGCCGGCGAGCACGACCAGCGGCGTCTTGTCGGCCTTGTACTTCATCGCCGCGTCGTAGATCGCCAGCTGCTCGCCGCTCGGCACATGCAGCGTATAGCCGCCCTCGACGCCATCGAGCATCAGGTTGCGGATGCGGATGTTGGCGAAGGTGCCGCGCACCATCACGTCGTCGTTGCCGCGACGCGAGCCGTAAGAGTTGAAGTGCTTCGGTTCCACGCCTTTCGAGATCAGGAAACGGCCCGCCGGGCCGTCCTTCTTGATCGAGCCGGCCGGCGAGATGTGGTCGGTGGTGATCGAATCGCCGAAAAGACCGAGCACACGGGCGCCGTGGATATCGTCGATGGTGCCCGCACTCGCGCTCATTCCGTCGAAGTAGGGCGGATTCTTGATGTAGGTCGAATCGCTCCACTGATAGACCGCGCCGTCCGGCGAGGCGATCGCATTCCAGCGGCTGTCGCCCTTGAACACGTCGGCGTAGTTCTTGGTGAACATGGCCGGGTTGATCGCGCCGGCGATCGTGTCGGAGATTTCCTTGTTGGTTGGCCAGATGTCCTTGAGGAATACCGGCTGACCGTCGCTGCCGGTGCCGAGCGGTTCCTTCGTGAGATCGATGTCGAGCGTGCCGGCGATCGCGTAGGCCACCACCAGCGGAGGCGAGGCGAGGTAATTCATCTTGACCTCGGGATGCACGCGACCCTCGAAATTGCGGTTGCCGGACAACACCGATGCAACCGCGAGATCCCCTTCGGCGATGCCCTTGCTGATCTCGGCCGGCAGAGGTCCGGAGTTGCCGATGCAGGTCGTGCAGCCGTAGCCGACAACGTAGAAGCCGACCTTTTCGAGTTCTTTCAACAGGCCGGTCTTTTCGAGATAGTCGGTGACCACAAGCGATCCCGGGCCGAGCGAGGGCTTCACCCACGGCTTCGACGTCAGGCCCTTTGCCGCCGCCTTCTTCGCAAGCAGGCCGGCGCCGAGCATCACGGCCGGGTTCGAGGTGTTCGTGCACGAGGTGATCGCGGCGATGACGACCGCGCCATCGCCGAGGCGGAAGTTCGTGCCACCCTTTTCAATCAGCACGCCGGATTCGCTGATCGCGTTGGCCGGGTTGCCGATCGCGGCGCTGCCGCCTTCGGAGATGAAATCCGCGGTTTCCTGCGAGCGCGGCTTGCGGTTCGTCGTGAGCGTCTTCACGGCATCGAGATAGCTCTTGCGCACGCCTTCGAGCAACACGCGGTCCTGCGGGCGCTTCGGGCCGGCCATCGACGGCTTGACATCGGCGAGATCGAGTTCGAGCGTCGCGCTGAATTCCGCGTGCGGCGTCGATTCGTCATGCCACATGCCTTGCGCTTTCGCGTACGCCTCGACGAGACGGATCTGCGCCTCGTCGCGACCGGACAGGCGCAGATAGTTCAGCGCTTCCTGATCGATCGGGAAGATGCCACAGGTGGCACCGTATTCGGGCGCCATGTTGCCGATCGTCGCGCGGTCGGCGAGCGCGAGATTGGCAAGACCGGGACCGAAGAACTCGACGAACTTGCCGACCACGCCTAGCTTGCGCAGCATCTGCGTCACGGTCAGCACGAGGTCGGTTGCGGTCACGCCTTCGCCGAGCTTGCCGGAGAGTTTGAAGCCGACCACCTGCGGGATGAGCATCGAGGAAGGTTGCCCGAGCATCGCCGCTTCCGCCTCGATGCCGCCAACGCCCCATCCAAGCACGCCAAGGCCATTGACCATCGTGGTGTGCGAGTCGGTGCCGAACACGGTATCCGGATACGCCCAGGTGTCCCCGTTTCTGTCCGCGGTGAACACGACGCGGGCAAGATGTTCCAGGTTCACCTGATGCACGATACCGGTGCGCGGCGGCACCACCTTGAAGTTGTCGAACGCCTTCTGGCCCCAGCGCAGGAACGAGTAGCGCTCCTGATTGCGCTCGAACTCGATCTCGACGTTGGTGTCGAGCGCGCCGGCAGAGCCGAACGCGTCGACCTGCACGGAGTGGTCGATGACGAGTTCCGCCGGTGCCAACGGGTTGATCTGGTTCGCGTCGCCACCGAGCTTGACCACCGCGTCGCGCATTGCGGCAAGGTCGACCACGCACGGCACGCCGGTGAAATCCTGCAGTACGACGCGCGCCGGCATGAAGGAAATTTCGGTGTCCGGCTCCTTCGTCGGAACCCAGTTCGCGACGGCCTCGATCTCTTTTGCGGTCACGTTGACGCCGTCCTCGTGGCGCAACAGGTTTTCCAGCAGGACCTTCAGCGAAAAGGGCAGGCGCTTGAGATCGAAACGCTCGCCGAGCTTGCGCAGGCTGGCGAAGCGGTAGCGCTTGCCGTCGACCTCGAAGGTGTCGTGGGTGGCGAAGGTATCGGTCATGGCGTGGCTCCTGTGGCTGGACGAATGGCTGTGGAGGGACGGTCCGCAACCGTCCGCGAGTTGCGGGCATGGCGTGGGCGTTGCCTTCACGAATGCGGTGCAACCGAAGCGGGCATTATCCGCCTGCTGCATCGCAATGGCGTGACCGGGCCGTAGCAGGGAGATATGCCGCCTTGAGTATGAATCTCAAGGTACGTATCATTGATACATACTTTTCGAGACTGAGCGATGGAAGCCACCGTTGCCGAACGCGGGCAGATCACGTTGCCGAAGGCCGTGCGCGATGCGCTCGGGCTGGTCAAGGGCAGTACGTTGAAAGTGGAGCTCGACGGCAGCCGCATCATCCTTCGCAAGAACGTGGACGATGCGATTTCGCGCGCGCGCGGCCGCTTCAAGCTCGACGGTTTCGAGTCCACCGACGAAGCGTTGCGCGCGATTCGCGGCCGCGCGCCCGGCGATCCGCTGGATCGCTGAAAAGCGTGATCGCGATCGACACCTCCGTCCTCGTCGACCTGCTCGCCGATGGTCCGCAGGCGGACGCGGCGGAAGCCTGCCTGCGCCAATGCCTCGGCGCGGGGCCGGTGGTCGTCTGCGAAGTCGTCGTCGCGGAAGTCTGCAGCGCGCTGCGCGATGGCGCCGAAGCGTTGACCGTGCTCGAGGAAATGAGCCTGCGCTTCAGTCCGCTCGAATCGAAGTCGGCGCTGCGCGCGGGCGAGATGCAGCGGCGCCATCGCCAGCGCGCCGGCGAACGTTCCCGCGCGGTGCCGGATTTCCTGATCGGCGCGCATGCGCTGCTTCAATGCAGCGGCCTGATCACCCGCGACCAGGATTTCTATCGCCAGTATTTCAAGGGCCTGAAATTGTTCGTGCCGACTGTTTGAGCAAACCAACCATTCTCGTCATCCCGGCGAAGGCCGGGATCCACCTTGCTCTTGTGAGCAGAAATCAAAATGGATTCCGGCCTTCGCCGGAATGACGGCTACAAGCGATCTTGTCCAATCTCCGGAGTTCTCCATGCTCGAAGCCTACCGCCAACACGTTGCCGAACGCGCCGCGCTCGGCGTCCCGCCGCTGCCGCTGACGGCGCAGCAAACCGCCGACGTCATCGAACTGCTGAAGGCGCCGCCTGCGGGCGAGGAGGTCTTCCTGCTCGACCTGATCACGAACCGCGTGCCGGCCGGCGTCGATGACGCGGCCAAGGTCAAGGCGTCCTACCTCGCGGCCATCGCGTTCGGCACCGAGAAGTGCGCGCTGGTTTCGCGCGAACGCGCGACCGAGCTGCTCGGCACGATGCTCGGCGGCTACAACGTGCATCCACTGGTCGAATTGCTCGACGACGCCAGCGTTGGCGCAGTTGCGGCGAATGCGCTGAAGAACACGTTGCTGGTATTCGACGCGTTCCACGACGTGCAGGAAAAGGCCGCCAAGGGCAACGCGAATGCGCAGGCCGTGCTGCAGAGCTGGGCCGATGCCGAGTGGTTCACGAGTCGCCCCGAAGTGCCGCCGAGTTTGACCGTCACCGTGTTCAAGGTGACCGGCGAAACGAATACCGACGACCTCTCGCCAGCGCCCGACGCGACCACCCGCCCGGACATCCCGCTGCACGCGCTGGCGATGCTGAAGAACAAGCGCGATGGCATCGAACCGGAGGAAGACGGCAAGCGCGGCCCGGTCAAGTTCATCGAATCGCTGAAGCAGAAAGGCCATCTCGTCGCCTACGTCGGCGACGTCGTCGGCACCGGATCGAGCCGCAAGTCCGCGACCAACTCGGTGCTGTGGTTCACCGGTGAAGACATCCCGTTCATCCCGAACAAGCGTTTCGGCGGCGTCTGCCTCGGTAGCAAGATCGCGCCAATCTTCTACAACACGATGGAGGACGCCGGCGCGTTGCCGATCGAACTCGATGTGTCGCAGATGAACATGGGCGACGTGGTCGAGCTGCGTCCGTACGACGGCAAGGCGCTGAAGGACGGCAAGGTCATCGCCGAGTTCCAGGTCAAGTCCGACGTGCTGTTCGATGAAGTGCGCGCCGGCGGCCGCATTCCGCTGATCGTCGGTCGTGGCCTGACCGCGAAGGCGCGCGAGGCGCTCGGTCTTGCGCCGTCGACGCTGTTCCGCCTGCCGCAGAATCCGGTCGACAGCGGCAAGGGCTACACGCTGGCGCAGAAGATGGTTGGCCGCGCCTGTGGCCTGTCGGAAGGCAAGGGCATTCGTCCGGGCACGTATTGCGAGCCGAAGATGACTTCGGTCGGTTCGCAGGACACCACCGGGCCAATGACGCGCGATGAGCTGAAGGACCTCGCCTGTCTCGGCTTCTCGGCCGATCTCGTCATGCAGTCGTTCTGCCACACCGCGGCGTATCCAAAACCGGTCGACGTCAAGACGCACCACACGTTGCCCGACTTCATCTCGACGCGCGGCGGCATCGCGCTGCGTCCGGGCGACGGCATCATCCACTCGTGGCTCAACCGCATGCTGTTGCCGGATACGGTCGGCACCGGCGGCGACTCGCACACGCGCTTCCCGATTGGTATTTCGTTCCCGGCCGGCTCCGGTCTCGTGGCCTTCGCGGCGGCGACCGGCGTGATGCCGCTCGACATGCCCGAATCCGTGCTGGTGCGCTTCAAGGGCACGATGCAGCCCGGCGTCACCTTGCGCGACCTCGTCCACGCGATTCCGCTGTACGCGATCAAGGCCGGTCTGCTGACGGTCGAGAAGAAGGGCAAGAAGAACGCGTTCTCCGGCCGCATCCTCGAAATCGAAGGCCTGCCGGATCTGAAGATCGAGCAGGCATTCGAGCTGGCCGACGCGTCGGCCGAGCGCTCTGCGGCTGGCTGCACGGTGCGCCTGAACAAGGAGCCGATCATCGAATACATCACCAGCAACATCACGCTGCTGAAGTGGATGATCGCGCAGGGCTATCAGGATGCGCGCTCGCTCGCCCGTCGCATCAAGAAGATGGAAGCGTGGCTGGCCGATCCGCAGTTGCTGCAGCCGGATGCCGATGCCGAATACGCAGAAGTCATCGAGATCGACCTCGACCAGATCGTCGAGCCGATCGTGTGCTGCCCGAACGATCCGGACGATGCGAAGACGTTGTCCGACGTCGCGAATGCGAAGATCGACGAAGTGTTCATCGGTTCGTGCATGACGAACATCGGCCACTTCCGTGCGGCGGCGAAGCTGCTCGAAGGCCAGCGCGACATTCCGACCCGCCTGTGGGTCGCGCCGCCGACCAAGATGGATGCCGCGGAACTCACCAATGAAGGCCACTACGGCACCTTCGGCAGCGCTGGCGCGCGCATGGAAATGCCGGGCTGTTCGCTGTGCATGGGCAACCAGGCGCAGATCCGCGAGGGTGCGACGGCGATGTCGACGTCGACGCGCAACTTCCCGAACCGTCTCGGCCGCAACACCAATGTGTACCTCGGCTCGGCCGAACTCGCGGCGATCTGCTCGCGGCTCGGCCGCATCCCGACGCGCGAGGAATACCTCGCCGATATCGGCGTGATCAACCGGAACGGCGACACGATCTATCGCTACATGAACTTCGACCAGATCGCCGAGTACAAGGACGTTGCCGACGGCGTTGCGGCGTGATAGTTGGTGGAATGATCCGATGAAAGACGACGGCCCGGGACGAACTCCCGGGCCGTTTGCTTTTCGCGTCCGGATTCAGCCGTTGTCGAGCGTGCTGCGTGCGAGCAAGCCGCGCGCGAGCATCGCGTACTCGCGTCGGCGCACCAGCAGGCGCAACTGACTGCCGCCGACCTGCCGCCACAGCACTGCGGCACGCACGCCGGCGAGCAGCAGCGCGCGGATCTGCTCGACCTTCTGCATATCGGCCAGATGCAACGGATTGCCATGCACGATCACGCGCGGCCGCAGCTGCGACAAGGTCGCGACATACAGTTCAGCCAATCGCGCCTGCACGGTCGCGTGCGCGATGCCGAAATGATCGACCTGACGCTGGATGCGCTCGATGCCGCTGCGCAGCTCGCCGAGCATGCGCGGGTTGCGCGCCAGCCGGCGTTGCAGGCGCAGCACGCCGAGGACAAGGCGGGTGAGGGCTACGTCGCGTTCGCGACCATCGAACTGGGTCAACAGGCTTTCCAGTCCGAGGCGTATCCCGGGGAGGCCGCCAAACACCTCGCCGACGCTGTCGGCGTCGATGCGGAACACGCTGGCGAGGCTGGCTTCGGCGCTCGCCGCGTCTGCGCGGCCATTGGTGGCCACGTCGCGGACGAGACGGCAGGCCTGCAGCACGCCGGCGAGGGCGATGACGCGCGACTCACGCATGCGCCGGCTCTCCGTTCCAGCCGCCAAACGGTGCGTCGCTGCTGTCGATGACGCCGCCGCCGAGGCATTCGTCGCCGTCATAGAACACGACCGACTGGCCCGGCGTCACGGCGCGTTGCGGTTCGTCGAACGTGACGATGGCGCGATCCGCATCGAGCGCGACGTGACATGCCTGCGCGGTTTGCCGGTAGCGCGTCATCGCCGTGCAGCGGAATGCCGTGGACGGAGCAGCGCCGGCGATCCAGGTCAGGCTGCTCGCCGAGAGATGCCGCGAATGCAGCCAGTGATTCGCATTGCCTTGCGCGACATAAAGCACGTTCGTTGTCACATCCTTGCCGACCACATACCAGGGTTCGCCTTCGGCGCCGCGACGACCGCCGATGCCGAGGCCGCTGCGCTGGCCGAGCGTGAAGTAGAACACGCCTGGGTGCTCGCCGACCGTGACGCCGTCCGGTGTCTGCATCGGGCCGGGCTGCGCCGGGATGTAGCCGGACAGGAACGTGCGGAAATCGCGCTCGCCGATGAAGCAGATGCCGGTCGAGTCCTTCTTGTCATGCGTCGCGAAGCCGGCTCCGCGCGCGAGCCGGCGCACGTCGTCCTTATGCATGTCGCCGAGCGGAAACAGCGTGGCGGCGAGGGCGTGCTGGCCAAGCGCATGCAGGAAATAGGTCTGGTCCTTGCCGTGGTCGAGCGCGCGCAGCAGGCGGAAGCGGCCATCGACTTCGTCGACGCGCGCGTAGTGGCCGGTGGCGATTTTCTCGGCGCCGAGCGCGTGCGCGTGGTCGAGGAAAGTCTTGAACTTGATCTCGCGATTGCACAGCACATCGGGATTGGGCGTGCGGCCACGGCGATATTCGTCGAGGAAATGCGCAAAGACCTGGTCCCAGTATTCGGCCGAGAAGTTGCGCGCATGCAGCGCAATGCCGAGCTTGGCGCAGATCGCGACGGCGTCCTTGCGGTCCTCGTCGGCGCGACACGGGCCTTGGCGGTCGTCTTCCTCCCAGTTCTGCATGAACAGGCCGGCGATCGATTCGCCCGAGTCTTGCAGCAGCAGCGCGGCGACCGAGGAATCGACGCCGCCGGACATGCCGACGATGATCCGCGCGTCAGCCACAGTTTCTTATCGCATCCAATGGCAGACGCCGACCGGCGATCCAGTCGTCGACGCTGGCCAGAACCATCGGGCTGCGCAGGCGCTCGTTCGCCGCGGCGATCTCGTCGCGTTCAAGCCAGAGCGCGCGCACGATGCCCGCGTCGAGCGGACGCGAGGGATCGTGCTCGATCGCATCGGCCGCGAACGTGAAGCGCACGAATTGTCGTCCTGACGGTGACTGCCACTGCTGCACGCCGACAAGGCAAGTCAGCGCGACGTGCCAGCCGGTTTCCTCCAGCGTTTCGCGCACCGCTGCGGCCTGCAGGGTTTCGTCCGGATCGAGATGGCCGGCCGGCTGGTTCAGTACGACGCGACCGCGTATGTTTTCCTCGACCAGCAGGAAACGGCCATCGCGCGGCACCACGGTTGCGACGGTCACGTGTGGGCGCCAGACGTCGGCGTCGTCGGTTTCGGTTGGATTCATCGGTTTGCTGAACATCAGCCCGACAGTTTAGCAGGCATGGGAAGAACCCTTGCGACGGTCGATTCCGACATCATCTGCAGACACGAGACATCCGCAACGCAGGGGTATACTTGGTTTGACCGACACAGATCGTTTTCACATGGCACTACCGTACGACCCGCATCCCGAGCACGGCCCCGGACTCACCATCGAGGAAGCACGGCCGGAAGTCGTGCGGCCTCCGCTCTACCAGGTGGTCCTGCTCAACGACGACTTCACGCCGATGGATTTCGTCATCGTCGTGCTCGAAACCTTTTTCAACCTGGATCGCGAGCGCGCGACCCAGGTCATGCTGCATGTGCATACACGCGGCAAGGGCGTGTGTGGCGTGTTCACGCGCGAGGTCGCCGAGACCAAGGTGACCCAGGTCAACGAGTTCTCGCGCACCCATCAGCATCCCTTGCTGTGCACGATGGAAAAGGCTTGAATCCTGATTGAAACCTGCGCTCGCCTGTGGACTGCCGGAGCGCACGACCTGCAACACGCAGCGATCAAGGACAGGTGCGGAAGTTGAACCGGGCCGGCGAATCCACATATACCGTCCAGCGAATTGCGGAGATGTTCCGGTATGTTCAGTAAGGATCTCGAGGTCACCATCGGCCAGTGCTACAAGGATGCTCGCGAACAGCGTCATGAGTTCATGACGGTCGAGCATCTGCTGCTGGCCCTGCTCGACAACGCGTCGGCCACCGCGGTGCTGCGCGCGTGCGGCGCCGACATCGCCAAACTCGCGCGCGACTTGCGCTCGATCATCACCGAAACGGTGCCGGTGCTGCCGCAGAACGACGAGCGCGACACGCAGCCGACGCTGGGTTTCCAGCGTGTGTTGCAGCGCGCGGTCTATCACGTGCAATCGTCCGGACGGAAGGAAGTCACTGGCGCGAACGTGCTGGTCGCGATCTTCGGCGAGAAGGATTCGCACGCGGTGTATTTCCTCGGCCAGCAGGATGTGTCGCGACTGGATGTCGTCAACTACATCTCGCACGGGATTGCCAAGTCCGGCCCTGAAGCCGGCCCGCAGGCTGCGGGCGGCGAGCCGGGACGCGAGCCGGAAGGCGGCGAGGAAGGGCGCGGCAATCCGCTCGCCGAATTCGCCAACAACCTCAACGACCTCGCGCGCCAGGGCAAGATCGACCCGCTGATCGGGCGTCAGGAAGAAATCGAGCGCACGATCCAGGTGCTGTGCCGCCGGCGCAAGAACAATCCGTTGTATGTCGGCGAAGCCGGGGTCGGCAAGACCGCGCTGGCGGAAGGTCTGGCCAAGCGCATCGTCGACGGCGAGGTGCCGAACGTGCTTGCGGACTGCACGATCTGGTCGCTCGACCTTGGTGCATTGGTCGCGGGCACCAAGTATCGCGGCGATTTCGAAAAGCGCCTGAAGGGCGTCATCACCCAGCTCAAGAAGGAGCCCGGCGCGATCTTGTTCATCGACGAGATCCACACGATCATCGGTGCGGGTTCCGCGTCCGGCGGCACGATGGACGCATCGAACCTGATCAAGCCCGTGCTCGCCAGCGGCGAACTGCGCTGCATCGGCTCGACCACGTTCCAGGAATACCGCGGCGTTTTCGAGAAGGATCGCGCGCTGGCACGGCGCTTCCAGAAGATCGATGTGGTCGAGCCGTCGATCGCCGACAGTTTCGAGATACTGAAGGGACTGAAGTCGCGCTTCGAGGAACATCACAAGGTCGAATACACCAACGATGCACTGAAGGCTGCGGTCGACCTTTCGGTCAAGCACATCGCCGACCGGCTGCTGCCGGACAAGGCGATCGACGTGATCGACGAGGCTGGCGCGCGCCAGCACCTGTTGCCCGAGAAGGACCGCAGTGGACGCGTCGACGTGCCCGACATCGAGTTCATCGTCGCGCGCATGGCGCGCATTCCGCCGAAGCAGGTATCCGCGTCGGATCGCGACGTGCTCAGGAACCTCGACCGCAACCTCAAGATGGTCGTGTTCGGTCAGGATGCGGCGATAGACGCGCTGACCAGTGCAATCAAGATGGCGCGCTCGGGCCTCGGCAATCCGGACAAGCCGATCGGCAACTTCTTGCTGACCGGCCCGACCGGCGTCGGCAAGACCGAAGTCACGCGCCAGCTCGCGATGCAGCTCGGTATCGAGCTGGTGCGCTTCGACATGTCCGAATACATGGAAGCGCATTCGGTATCGCGCCTGATCGGTGCGCCGCCTGGCTATGTCGGCTTCGATCAGGGCGGTTTGCTGACCGAACAGATCGTCAAGCACCCGCACTGCGTGCTGCTGCTTGACGAGATCGAGAAGGCGCATCCGGACGTATACAACGTGCTGCTGCAGATCATGGACCGCGGCGCGCTGACCGATACCAATGGCCGCGAGGCGAACTTCAAGAACGTGATCGTGGTCATGACGACGAACATCGGTGCGCAGGCGGCGGCGCGCCGCACGATCGGTTTCGTCGAGCAGAACCACACGACCGACGCGATGGAAGCGCTCAAGCGCGGCTTCACGCCGGAGTTCCGCAACCGTCTCGACGCCATCGTTCAGTTCAACGCGCTCGACTTCGAGCACATCCTGCGTGTCGTCGACAAGTTCCTGATCGAGCTGGAAATGCAGTTGCAGGAGAAGCACGTTTCGCTGACCGTCGACGCCGAAGCGCGCCGCTGGCTCGCCGAGCACGGTTTCGATCCGCAGATGGGCGCGCGTCCGATGGCGCGTGTGATCCAGGAAAACGTCAAGCGCCTGCTCGCCGACGAACTGTTGTTCGGCAAGCTCGTCGACGGCGGCAAGGTACTGCTGTCGCTGAAGGACGGCAAGCTTGCGGTGGACTGCGAAGACGTGGAGAAGATGCCGGCGGTCGTCGAGTAGGGCGACCGGAAAAACGGGAACAGGGTGGTCGGGACGAGTCCCGACCACCCTTGATTCACGCTCGCGTCGCACAGCGGGCAGGTTGGGCCATCGCCAGCGATGCTGCTCCGTCCCGGCAAGCGCGCAGCTGGGGCGAAGTTCTTCCATGCCGCGGTGGCGAACATCTTCAGCGCTGCCCGGGAGATCCGGGCTGAAAGACCAAAAAACCCGGAGGAGGGCTGAGTTCTCAGCTCATGATCCCCGACCGAGGAGCTGCATCCTGCGCCGCCATACGTCCCTGCGCTTTCCGGGACGAAGGCTTCCTGCCGTTACTTCATGCGATACGTGATGCGGCCTTTGGTGAGGTCGTACGGGGTCATTTCGACCTTGACCTTGTCACCAGTCAGGATGCGGATGTAGTTCTTGCGCATGCGGCCGGAGATGTGTGCGGTGACCACGTGCCCGTTCTCGAGCTTCACGCGGAACATCGTGTTCGGAAGTGTCTCGAGGATCGAGCCTTCCATTTCGATGACGTCGTCTTTGGACATTTTTCCCTTGGGGTAGCGGGGCCTGGCGGCCCGGAAAGGCGCGCGATTCTGCCATGATCCGGCGGTCGCGGAAAGCGAAATCCCCGGAACGGCTCTGATCGGGCATGCAATGCAGGCTATTTTTCGACGAACGCGCGCTCGAAAACGTAGTCGCCGGGATGGCCGGAACGCGGCGAAGCGCAGAAGCTGCGCTCGTCGAGCAGTCGACGTGTGTCGGCCAGCATGCCCGGGCTGCCACAGATCATCACGCGGTCGCGCGCGGGATGCAGCGGCGGCAGACCGGCCCGTTCGGCAAGGCTGCCATCGGCGATCAGATCGGTCAGCCGGCCCTGTGTGCGGAAGCGTTCGCGCGTGACGCTCGGCAGATACACGAGCTTCTCCCGCACGGATTCGCCGAGAAACTCGTGGTGTGGCAACTCGCGCTCGATGAACTCCGCATAGGCGAGGTCGCCAACTTCGCGCACGCCGTGCGCGAGCACGATGCGGTCGAACGCCTCGAGCACTTCGGGGTCCTGGATCAGGCCAATGAACGGTGCCAGGCCAGTGCCTGTGCCGAGAAGGTACAAATGGCGCCCCGGATGCAGATCGTGCATGACCAGCGTGCCGGTCGGTTTGCGGCTGACCAGGATCTCGTCGCCGACCCTGATGTGCTGCAGGCGCGAAGTCAGCGCGCCGTTCGTGACTTTGATGCTGAAAAATTCAAGATGCTCTTCCCACGCGGGGCTCGCGATGCTGTAGGCACGCATCAGCGGACGGCCATCGACCGGCAGCCCGATCATCAGGAACTGGCCGCTGACGAAGCGCAGGCCGGGATCGCGCGTAGTGCGGAACGAGAACAGGCTGTCGTTCCAATGATGGACGTGGGTGATGCGGGCGGCGGCGTGCTGGGTCATCGGGTTCTGAATGGAAACGGTTCCGCGCGGCGGATCACGCAATGTCGGGCCTCATGGATCCGATGCAAGGTCGCGTGGCTGCGGCAGGTGCCGATCGGTCCATGACGCGGCGGCGACATCCGACCCAGCCAGTTTCGCGGCACGTGCGCAGAACTCCGCGCGTGGCAGTTCGAATGCGCCGAGCGTGAACAGATGATCCGATGCGACCTGCGCGTCGAGCAGCGGGCATTCCGCGTCGCGCAGTGCGCGCGCGAGGGCGAGCAAGGTGACCTTGGAGCCGTTCGTCACCGCGCTGAACATCGATTCGCCGTAAAACATGCGTCCGATCGCGACGCCGTAGATGCCGCCGACGAGGCGTCCGCCATCCCAGGCCTCGATCGAATGCGCGTGCCCAAGTTCGTGCAGACACTGGTAGGCGGCGAGCATGTCGGCAGTGATCCACGTTCCGTGTTCGCGTGCGCGCGGCGCGGCGCACGCGCGCATCACCTCGGCAAACGCGCTGTCGGCGCGGATGTTCCATTCGCACGCGCGCAACCAGCGCGCAAGCCGGCGCGGCACGTGCACGTTCGCTGTGTCGAACACGGTGCGTTGCGCCGGCGACCACCACAGGATCGGCTGGCGGTCCGTATACCAAGGAAAGATGCCGCGCTTGTACGCGGCGAGCAGGCGCTCCGGCGAAAGATCGCCGCCCGCTGCGAGCAGACCGTCCGGTTCGCGCAGCGCGTCGGAGACCGGCGGGAATGCTTCCGGATCGTGCGGATCGAGGAATGGCAGCCGAATCATGCGCGCTCCGCATATGGCGAGTGCGCGAGAATTTCTTCGCGATAGCCGTGCAGCGCGCGTGCTTCGTCCGCAAGCGCGTGTGCGATCGCGGTGCGGAAGCGCGCGTCGGCGATCCAATGGAACGAATGCGTGCGCGTCGGCAGGAACCCGCGCGCGATCTTGTGTTCACCCTGGGCGCCGGGCTCGAACGTGGTCAGGCCCTCGCGCAGACAGTAGTCGATGCCCTGGTAGTAGCAGGCCTCGAAATGCAGGCCTTCGACCTGTTCGCGACAACCCCAGTAACGGCCGTACAGCGTCGTCGAGCTGCGCAGCATCACGGTACCGGCGATCAGGTCGGCGCCGCGGCGGCACAGCACCGCGACCAGCTGGCGCGGCATCGCGTGGGCGAGGTGGCGGAAGAAATCTAGGGTCAGCGCCGCGTAGTTTCCCTTGTCGTCGAAGGTGGCGAGGTAGAAGCCGTACAACGCGCGCCACTCGGTTTCGGAGAGTTCATCGCCGTGGCGGATCTCGCAGGTCACGCCGGCGCGGGCGACGCGCGTGCGTTCCTGGCGGATGTTCTTGCGCTTCTTGTGGTTCAGCGCAGCGAGGAAGTCATCGAAGTCGCGCCAGCCGGCACGGTTGATCCAGTGGAACTGCCAGTCGAAACGCGGCAGCCAATCGCTGCCGACGAACGTGGCCGCGTCATCGTCCGTCGCGAAGTTCAGGTGTGCCGAGGACAGCCGCAAGCGTTTGGCTTCGCTGCGGATCGCCTCGATCAGCATTGCGCGCAGTCCGTCCGCATCCGCGTCGCGACCGACCAGCAGGCGCGGACCGGTCACCGGCGAATACGGCACGGCGCAGAGCAGCTTCGGATAGTAGTCGAGTCCGTGCGATTCGTAGGCATGCGCCCACGACCAGTTGAACACGAACTCGCCATGCGAATTGCCTTTGAGGTACAGCGGCGTGGCGGCGACCAGGCGGTCGCCATCGTGGAGGCCGAGGTGATGCGGCTGCCAGCCCGTGTTCGCGTCGATGCAGCCGTGCCGTTCTAGACCGGCGAGGAAGGCGTGCGCGAGGAACGGGTTGTCGTCGGGCAGCAGGGCATTCCACGCGCCTTCGCCGATCTCATCGAGGTTTGCGTGAAAGCGCGCTCTCATCCGCTGCATGCGCAATGGCTGTCGTCGTTCCGGCGGTTCAACGCCGCTGCGCTGTCTAGAGCCCAGCGGCGAGGCCAATATTCAGCCCTTGTCGAGGAACTTCTCGGCATCCAGCGCCGCCATGCAGCCGAAGCCGGCCGAGGTGACCGCCTGGCGGTAGACCTGGTCGGCGACGTCGCCGGCGGCGAATACGCCGGGCACGCTGGTCGCGGTCGCGCCGCCGTGCAGCCCGGTCTGGATGGTGATGTAGCCGTTGGTCATTTCGAGCTGACCCTCGAAGATCGAGGTGTTCGGCGTGTGGCCGATTGCGATGAACGCGCCGGTGACCGGAATCTCGCGCGTCGAGTTGTCCTCGATGTTGCGCACGCGCACGCCGCTGACGCCGCTGTCGTCGCCGAGCACTTCGTCGATCGCATGGTTCCAGACGATGTCGATCTTGCCGGCGCGCTGCTTCTCGAACAGCTTGTCCTGCATGATCTTCTCGGCGCGCAGCTTGTCGCGGCGATGCACGAGGGTGACTTTCCTGCAGATGTTGGACAGGTACAGTGCTTCCTCGACCGCAGTGTTGCCGCCGCCGACGACAGCGACGTCCTGGTCGCGGAAGAAAAAGCCGTCGCAAGTCGCGCAGGCGGAGACGCCCTTGCCCTTGTAGTGCTCCTCGGACGCGATGCCGAGGTACTTCGCGGTTGCGCCGGTCGCGATGATCAGCGCGTCGCAGGTGTATTCGCCGGAATCCCCCTTGAGGCGGAAAGGACGCTGGGTCAGGTCGGTGCTGTGGATGTGGTCGAACACCATTTCGGTGTTGAAGCGCTCGGCGTGTTCGGCCATGCGGCGCATCAGGTCCGGACCCTGCAGGCCGTGCACGTCGCCGGGCCAGTTGTCGACCTCGGTCGTCGTCATCAACTGGCCGCCTTGCGCGAGGCCGGTGATGAGGGTGGGCTTGAGGTTTGCGCGCGCCGCATAGACGGCGGCGGTGTAACCGGCGGGGCCGGAGCCGAGGATGATCAGTCGCGAGTGCTTGGCAGTGCTCATGTATAATCCGGGTCGCTTTCAAGGCGACCATCTCGTACGTTTTTCCGACGCCAGCGCAACGGAGCATGCCGCCGGCGAACCCGATCCCGAATCCTTGTCCGTCTGCCGCGTTGCGGCATGCGGTCGTGCGGGAAAACGGGAGAATGGAGGGAACGCGTGCCTGATTCAAGGCGCCGTCCAATGATCGTGCAGAACACTCTTTGAGGATTGCCGCAATGCGTATCGGTGTACCTTCGGAAACCAAGACCCTGGAAGGGCGCGTCGCCCTCGTTCCCGCCGCCTGCGGCGATCTCGTGCGCCGCGGCCACGATGTCTACGTGCAGGCCGGCGCCGGCCTCAAGAGCGGTTTCAAGGACGAGGAGTACGAGCGCGTCGGCGTGAAGATCGCCGCGACCGCGAAGAAGCTGTACGAGGCGGGCGAGCTGATCGTCAAGGTCAAGGAGCCGATCGCCGGCGACCTCAAGCACCTGCGCAAGGATCATCTGCTGTTCTGCTACCTGCACCTCGCGGCCGAGCCGAAGCTGACCAAGGCGCTGCTCGATATCGGCTTGACCGGCATCGCGTTCGAATCGGTCACGGACGCCGACGGCACGCTGCCGTTGCTGGCGCCGATGTCGATCATCGCCGGTCGCATCGCGACACAGATCGGCACGCACCTGCTGCACCAGCCGGCCGGCGGCAAGGGCAAGCTACTCGGTGGCCTGCCGTCGACTGAACGCGGCAAGGTCATCGTGTTCGGTGCCGGCGCGGCCGGTCGCAACTCGGCCGAGCTGGCTGCAGCTGGCGGCGCCAACGTGATCGTGTTCGAGAAGCGGCAGGACCGCCTGCGCGAAATGATGAATCTCGCTCCGAACATCACCGCGCTGTATCCGTACGAGGAAACCGTTGCGCGCGAGATCAAGGATGCCGACCTCGTCATCGGTGCGGTGTTGATTCCGAGCGCCAAGGCGCCGCGCGTGGTTACCCGCGCGATGATCAAGTCGATGGAGCCGGGCTCCGTGTTGATCGACATCTCGATCGATCAGGGCGGCTGTTTCGAAACATCGAAGCCGACCACCTGGGCCGAGTCGACCTATGTCGTCGATGGCGTCACCCATTTCTGCGTCACCAACATGCCGGGTGCCGTGCCGCAGACATCCTCGCAGGCGATCTGCGCGGCGATCCTGCCGTACGTGAACCGCCTTGCCTCGGACAAGAACTGGAAGAAGTTCGAACCGCTCAAGGTCGGCATCAACGTCGAGAACGGCAAGATCGTGCATCCGGCGCTGAAGGCGTAAGTCGGTCCGATCCGCATTGGCCATGATGTGGGGCGCGTCCAGTTCCCGGATGACGACGGGAACTGGATCGCAGCGTTGCGGACCGAAGCGTGGTAATTTAAAAACAGCACGTTATATGCGGAATCTCAGGTAAATTATCCCGGTGGCGCGCGTCCAGAAAGCAGCACAACCGACTCCCCGGCTCGACGAGCACTGGCACAAACGCCTGCGCGAAGCCGCCTTCCTGCTGCTGTTGCCGCTGGCGATCTATCTGTTCGCCTGCCTGTTCAGCTACAACCCGAACGACCCCGGCTTCACCCACGCCGGCGATCCGACCAAGAGCATCCGCAACTTCGGCGGTACGTTCGGCGCATGGATCGCCGACTTGCAGTTCTTCTTGATCGGCGTTGTCGCCTACATGGTGCCGCTGCTGCTGCTCGTCATCGGCGCGGTGGTCGTGCGTGGCATAGCGTTGGCAGAGCGATCGCCGCTTGAGCCAGCCCTCAGGCTGATCGGCTTCGCCGCGTTCTTCGTCGCCGCTCCGGGGATTGCCTTCCTGCAATCGAACGCCGCTTCGACGTTGCCGGCGAGCGGTGGCGGCGTGCTCGGTCGGGCGATCGGCGGCAGTCTCGGACACGCGTTCGGGCCGCTCGGTGCAGGCTTGTTCCTGCTCGCGTTGCTGCTGGTCGCGATTACGCTTGCGACCGGCTTGTCCTGGTTCAAGCTGATGGACAGCATCGGCCGCTTCCTGCTCGGCGCCGGTGCCGGCGTCGCGACCAGGATGCGCAAGGCCGAAGACTGGAACGCCGCACGCGAAGCACGCGCCGAGCGCGAGGTCGTGCGCAAGATCGATACCGTCAAGCAAGCCAAGCGCGAACCGATCAAGATCGAACCGACTATCGCGCCGATCGAGAAGAGCGAGCGCGCCCAGCGCGAGACGCAGATTCCGCTGTTCGCCGGCGCCTCCCACGAGGGCGAAGTGCCGCCGCTGTCGCTGCTCGATGAACCCAAGCCGCAAATCAAGGGCTATTCCGAGGAAACCCTCGAAGCGCTGTCGCGGCAGGTCGAGTTCAAGCTCAAGGATTTCCGCATCGACGCGCAGGTGGTCAGCGCGCATCCCGGTCCGGTCATCACGCGCTTCGAAATGCAGCCGGCGCCCGGCATCAAGGGCAGCCAGATTTCCAGCCTCGACAAGGACATCGCGCGCGGTCTGTCGGTGGTCAGCGTGCGCGTGGTCGACGTGATCCCGGGCAAGTCGGTGATCGGCCTGGAGATCCCGAACACGAACCGCGAGATCGTCTATCTCTCCGAGATCCTGAGTTCCGGCAAGTACGACGCACTGAAATCGCCGCTCGCGCTTGCGCTCGGCAAGGACATCGGCGGTGCGCCGGTCGTGGTCGACCTGCAGAAGATGCCGCACCTGTTGGTCGCCGGCACCACCGGCTCCGGCAAGTCGGTCGCGCTGAACGCGATGGTGCTGAGTCTGCTCTACAAGGCCAGCGCGCGCGACGTACGCATGATCATGATCGACCCGAAGATGCTGGAGCTCTCGGTCTATCAGGGCATCCCGCATCTGCTCGCGCCGGTCGTGACCGACATGAAGGAAGCCGCCAACGCGTTGCGCTGGTGCGTCGCCGAGATGGAGCGCCGCTACAAGCTGATGGCCGCGGTCGGCGTGCGCAACCTGGCCGGCTTCAACAAGAAGGTCAAGGATGCCGACGACGCCGGCCAGCCGCTGCTCGATCCGTTGTTCCGTCCGGACGCTTCGCAGCCGAACGTGACCGCGCAGCCGCTGCAGCCGCTGCCATACATCGTCGTGATCATCGACGAGTTCGCCGACATGATGATGATCGTCGGCAAGAAGGTCGAAGAACTCATCGCGCGCCTCGCGCAGAAGGCGCGCGCGGCTGGCGTGCACCTGATCCTGGCCACGCAGCGGCCGTCGGTCGATGTCATCACCGGCCTGATCAAGGCCAACATCCCGACCCGCATCGCGTTCCAGGTGTCGAGCAAGATCGACTCGCGCACGATCCTTGATCAATCAGGCGCGGAAACGCTGCTCGGTCACGGCGACATGCTCTACCTGCCGCCCGGCACCGCCGCGCCGGAACGCGTCCACGGCGCGTTCGTCGACGACCACGAAGTCCACAAGGTGGTCAGCTGGCTCCGTGCGCAGGGAGAGCCGGAATACATCCCGGGCGTGCTCGAAGAAGTGCAGTCGCTCGGCAACGGCAAGGTCATCGGCGAATCGGGCCTGCCGGAAGACGCAGCCGGCGAGGGCGGCAGCGGCGACTACGACGAGCTGTACGACCAGGCCGTGCGCATCGTCACCGAATCTCGCCGCGCCTCGATTTCCGGAGTGCAGCGACGCTTGAAGATCGGCTACAACCGCGCCGCGCGCCTGATCGAGGTGATGGAACAGGAAGGCATCGTCACGCCACCCGAGACCAATGGCAACCGTACCGTGCTGGCTCCGCCACCGCCGGAGCGTTGATCGGGAACACTGTCAGGAGAAGCATCGTGCACGCAATGCGCATGACTCGTCCGGAAACACTGCGCCGGCTCCGCTGGTTCGTACCGATTGCGGTCGTCATCTACCTCGCCAATGCGTGGCTGACGCATCGGCCGCCCGCTTTCTTGATTTCTCCGGACGCATCGGCGCCTGAGTGGCCGGTGCTGTTCGACGCGCTGCTGACCGTTCCGCTGCTCTACCTTTTCATCTTTCGACGTGACGGCCGCCGTGCGCTCGCCGCCGCGGCGATGCTCGCTGTCAGCGGCGTGATGATCGCCGGATGGATCGTGCCCATTGCAAGTCAGCACTGGCTCGGCGTTCTGCAGGTCGGTCGCAACCTGCTGGCGGTCGTCTTCGTGGTCGGTGAGATCGCGCTTGCGGTCGGCCTTGCGCGCTTGACGCTGCGCCTGCTGCGCGACGATGCCGATCCGGAGCGGGCGATTGCAGACACGCTGCGAGCGCGTTTCGGCGACACGCCGGTGGCGCGTTTGCTCGCGTTCGAAGTGCGCATGTGGTTCTACGCGTTGTTCGTATCCGCAAAGCGAAAACTGGTGTTTGTGGGGGACGAACACTTCACTTGCCATGCAAAAGAAGGCCATGCCTCCAACCAGCAGGGCTTCATCCTGCTGATCCTAATTGAGCTTCCGATCGTTCATGTGCTGCTCTCGGTGTTCTGGCACGCGCGCGTCGCCTGGATCGTCACCGCGTTGTCGCTGTGGGGATTGTGTTTCCTGATCGCCGAATACCGCGCCTCGCTGCGGCGGCCGATCTCGCTCGACAGTGAGCGCGTGTACATCCGCTACGGACTCGCCGCCGAACTGGCGGTGCCGTTGACGCGTATCGCCCGCGCCGTTCCGCATCGTGAAGCGGTCGCACGGCGGATTCCGGGCACATTGCGCTATTGCGAAGCCGGCGCTCCCAACGTCTGCATGTATCTTGATCCCGCGTTGGATGTTCCCGACCTGTTCGGCGAAACCCGTTCCATCGAGCGCATCTACCTCGGTGTCGATGCGCCAGGGCGGTTTCTTGAGCATCTGAATACGCGGCTAGCGATGCTGGATGCTGAGGTCGCGTAGCCGCTGCCGCTCACGCCGGCTTGCCGCGTCGAGGTATTGCCGGCGGCGGCATGTGTGAACAGTGATGTCGACGATTGCCGGACATCGGCAACGCGGACAAGGTGGAATCCGGTAGCCATTCATGCCGTAAAGTGGACAATCCGCATCCACCCATCGACTCGACCGATCCGATCCCATGCGACTGCTCATTGCGCTGCTTGCCGTTCTCGCCTCCGCTTCCGTCAGTGCCGCCGACAGCGCGCGTGCGCGCATGGAGGCGTTCTCGAAGAACCTGCATTCGGTCAGCGGCAGCTTCAGCCAGTCGGTCACCGATGCGAACGGCCATCGCGGCGACGAATCGCGCGGCACGCTTGCGCTGGAAGCGCCGCGCCAGTTCCGCTGGGAGACGACCGCGCCGTATCAGCAGACGATCGTCGCCGACGGTGCACGCGTATGGGTCTACGAACCTGACCTTGAGCAGGTTTCGGTGCGCAGCCAGAGTTCCGAGGAAGCGCACAGCCCGCTGACCGTGTTGACCGATCTCTCGCAGCTCGACAGCCAGTTCACGCCGAGCGAGGCGGGCGAGCGCGAGGGGCTTGCGTGGCTCAAGCTGACCTCGAAGGCGAAGGAACCCGAATTCGAATACGCCGAACTCGGTTTCGATGCGCAATCCTTGCAGCGCATGCTGTTCAAGGACCAGCTCGGCAACACCACCGAGATCCGCTTCGCCGACTGGAAGCGCAATCCCGCGTTCGCCGCGGGCACGTTCAAGTTTACGCCGCCGAAAGGCGTCGACGTGGTCGGCAACGTCAAGCCCGAGGCCGATGTGTATCCGGTCAAGGATTGATGGCGATTGTTCGTCCGTTTCTCTTTCCCGCGTTTCTCTTGAAACCCTTCAGCCATTCGCCCTGATGTATCGAACCGGTTAGGCTGGCCGCATGACGCACTGCATTTACCGTTTCGGCGACTGCCGGATCGACCCCGCCATCCGTGAGTTGTGGCGCAGTGACAGTCTGGTTTCGTTGCCACCTCATGTTTTCGACTGCCTTGCGTATCTGGTTGAGCATCACGATCGAGCGATTGGCCGTGACGAGCTGGTGGCGGCGGTATGGGGAAGAACCGAAGTCAGCGATACGCTGCTCGGCCAGACCATGCTGCGCATCCGGCGCGAGTTGGGTGACGACGGCAGGGAGCAGCGCATCGTTCGCACGATTCCGCGTTTCGGTTATCGCTGGGTCGCCCCGATGGATGTTGTGCCGCGACAGTCGGTAGCCGGTGGTGATGCTGCGGTTCCGGCCGCCGTTGCGGCTTCACCGATGCCGACGGTGGACCTGTCGTCCGCGACCGCTGTATCGACAAGAAAGCCGACGACTAGACACCGATTCTCCGGGTTCGTTCTTGCCGCCTTGGCCGGTATCGTGGTGCTGGCGGTGATCTTCGTCGGAACGTACTTCCGCGATCAGGTATCGCAGAGGCATCCAGCTGTTGCTGCCGCGCCTGATGGGGCAATCAGCGCAGCAGTGGTCCCGGCCGAGATCGAACCCGGCGCCGAATGGAGCTGGCTGCGTTTTAGCGCCATGGATGTCGTTGCGACACGCCTGCGCACGTCCGGCATGCCGACGGTGCCGAGTGAAAACATGATCGCGCTGCTGCAAACCCCGGCCAGCCGCCGCAGTGGTTCGTTGCGTGACGCAGCGGGATTCCGCTGGCTGGTGTCACCTCGGGTGAACCACAGCGACGACGGCTGGCACGTGCATCTGGATGCGGACGACGGGGCGGGGCAACGCCATGTTGCCGAAGCGTCGGCGCGCGATGCGACCGAGGCGGCCCGCCTCGCTGCCGACAAGCTGCTGGTTGCGCTGGGTCGCGAAGCGCCGACGGTCAATGCCGATGCTGCGCCTTATGCAGAACTGATCAAGCGCGTGGATGCGGCGATTCTGGCCGGCGACCCTGCCACCGCGCGCACTTTGATCGAGCGAACGCCAGCGGCCGGGCAGCAGGCGCCGGAACTTCGTCTGCGTCTGGCCAAGATCGATTTTCGCGATGGGCATGTGGATGCGGCGCGCAAGCGTCTTCTCGTGCTGCTGGATGAAGCACCTGCGCAAGCATCACCGGTTCTGCGCGCTTCAATTCTGAACGGGCTTGGCGTGGTCGCGATCCGCAGCGATCAACCGCAACAGGCTGAGCGCTTCTTTGCCGAGGCGGTCGAACTGCTCGTCACGCAGTCCGAACCGGCGCAACTGGGGCAAGCCTATCTTGGTCGCGCGGGTGCCGCCCAGGAGCAACGCCATTTCGAGGCCGCCGCCGCCGACTACTCGCGTGCGCGCATAGCGTTCAAGCAGGCCAACGATACGCTTGCACTCGTGCGCGTCGACGCGAACGACGGGTTTCTCGATCTCGATCAGGGGCGACCTGCGCAAGCGCTGCCGCAACTCGTCGCCGCCGGCGCGGGCTTCGAGCAATGGGGGGCGCTCAATGAGGCGGTCTATACCCATGTCGGCCAGATCGCTTGCGAGCTCGCGTTGCTGGAGCCCGCCAAGGCGATGGATGTGGCCGATGCCGCGGCGTCGCTCGCTTCGCGAATCGAGAATCAGGATGCGCGTGATTCGTTCTCGATCTCGCGCGGCAAGGCACTTGCCGCGGTCGGCCGCTTGCGTGACGCGCGCGCCCTCCTCATCGGTGTTCGCGATGCCAATCCGGCGGCTGGGAACACGACGTCGGCCGTCGCCGCGATTCCGCTGGCCCAGCTCGAGCTGGACAACGAAAATTTCGCTGCTGCCGCACAACTCGCCGCGACGGCGGTCGATGCGTTGGCGCAGCCGGGATATGCGAATCTGCGTGCACAGGGGTGGTTGATCGAAATTAGGGCGCTGTCACGGGCGGCCGATGCGGCGAGGGCATCGGCGCGGGCCGCGGCATTCGAGGCATGGGCGAATCAGCTCGACGAGTTCCGCACCGCAGTGTTCGCGCAATTGGCGAACGCCGAGTACGCCCGGCGTTTCAGCGACGCTCGGAAATGGCGCGCGGAGTTCGACAAGGCGCGCCTGCTCGCTGAACGGCTGGCTGTGCCCGCGGATATCGCAGCGGTCGCCTCCGCCTATGCGGATGCGCTTATCGCCGCGGGTGACCTTGAAGCCGCTGCCGTCGAAGTCGGGCGGCTGTCGCGCTGGTCGGACCGCGATTTCCGGTGTGCCGTGCTCGAAGCGCGCCTGTATGCCGCACTCGGTCGCGACGGCGCGCACCAGGCAGCACTGGCGCGGGCTCGCGCCTTGGCCGGGGAGCGGACGATCCCGCCGGACGCGCGTGCCATTCCGATTTCGGACCACCAAGCGTCCGCGCGCTGAGCGCCTTTGCGGAAGGCCGATCCGAAAATGGAGTGGCGCTGCATATTTTGCAGCCGCAAACGAATCCCGAATCGAGCTTGAATCGAAACCGAATGGTACAAATCCGGCGCATGGACTATTTCTCGGGGCTGCACGTAGCGTCTCCATGACGGGGAGCTGCGGTCGTCAATCGAACTTCCTTGGGAGAGAAATGCATGCGTACCCCGTTGTTCGCCGGGCTGGTCCTGGCTTTGCTCTGTGGCAGTGCCAGCGCCGGGACGTTCACCAGCATCGATGACGCACAGGGAGCTTTTCTGACCGGGCTGTCGCGCAATGGCCGCATCGCGACAGGCTCGTACGTGTCGGGCGGCATGTATGCAGGCGCGTTCCGCTGGCGCAAGGGCGTCGGCAGCGAAAACATGACGACGTTCGGTTCCTCGCTGGGCATGAATTCGTGGGCGCAGCCGATCGTGGGAACGAGCACCGATGCCCAAGGCAATGTGGTCGCCGCGCTCGCCTATTCGGACTTCGCCACCAATGGCCCGGTGGTCATCGGCCCTTATCCCGGCGCCCCGTCGCAAGACCTTTTCTACAGCCAGGGTTACGGAATGTCCGACAACGGCATTGTCGTCGGTCTCGCCCAAGATCCCACGTCGAACGCGATCGCGTTTCGCTGGACTGCTTCCGAAGGCATGACGCGCCTGCCGGTCAACCGGCCAACGACCTTTTCGCGTGCGAACGGCATCACTGCGGACGGCGACACGATCTATGGCTGGAATGACCAGCTGGACGGTTTCCGTTCCGGCGTGATCTGGTACCAGGGCATACCTGTGGATCTGCACAATCCAGGCATCCACGGCGATTCCTTTGGCTCCCCGCCCGGCGAGGCGCTCGGCGCGAACGCCGACGGTTCCGTCGTGGTCGGCCAGGGATATTTTGACGACAACATGCTGAGCCAGGCATGGCGCTGGACACCGGCCGGCGGCACACAACCGATCGGCATCATCGTACCGCCGCCGCCCGGGATAGCCCGCACCACGCTGGCACGGTTGCAGCCGCAGCCGAGCGCATTTGCCGATATGCGCTATCGCCCCTACGGCTTTTTCTATCAGGCGGCCGCTTTCGCGCTCGGCGTCAGCGCCGATGGCAACACCATTGTCGGCAACACCGGTGACGGGCAGAACAACCCGCAGGCGTTCATCTGGACCGCCGCGCAGGGCATGATGCTGTTGTCAGACTACGCGGCCGCGAACAACGTGCGGATTCCGGCCGGTTTCTTTCTGTTGTCCGCCAACGCCATTACACCGGACGGCAAGACCATCGGTGGCAACGGCATCGATCCGACCGGCACCTACGTCGTTCCTTGGGTCATGGATCTGCACCCCGCACCGATGCATGGCACCACCGTCGTCGCGCAGGGCTTGATCGCCTCCAATGACCTGGCGAGCGGTCCGCTGAGGGGTTTTCCGCCGGGTGCGGCCGTGTCGATGTCGTTCAACATCGCCCCGACCGGCACGTCGATCACCCCGGGACGCGAGAGTATCTATCCGGTATCCGCCAGCAGCTTCGTGCTGTCGGCGACCTATATCGATGCGACCAACACGCGTCAGGTTGCCACCGAGCAGCTCGACGCGGCGAGTGCGCCGGTGCTGCACCTTGTCAACGACAACCCGCGTGCCGACAGGATCAACCTGCCACCTGCACCGACCGCGACGCTCGGGCAGACAATCGAATTCGCGGTGTCGAATCCGGACGGTGTGTTGTTCGATTCGGATGCGGCCGAGCGCATCAACCGTTCGTTCGGCCCCGCGATGTTCGATTCGACGACCTGGGCCCTTCGCAACGGCACCCACAGCATGAATGTCACGTTGCAGTGGGTCACTATCAAAGACGCCGTCGATGCGGCGGATGCGATCTTCGCCAATGGCTTCGACGGACCGTAGTCCTCGGTAGTCGCGGCTCCGATCTCGTCGTCGTCGAACCCGCTGGCGCCCGTTCGATGCGGGCGCGACGATCGGATCAACCGTTTGTTCGTATCAACCCCTGGCAGTCCCGAGGTATCGCGACCGTCAAGGCCTTTCCATTTGGTGAGTGGAGATCGCGGCGATACACACGATCGCCGCGACCCATGCCCTATTTCTTCATGAATCAGGAATCGAAAGTGGCACACGCTACAACAAGCCGCGAGCGCGGCGAGGACGATGGCGTTCCCGAATGGGCAGCGCGCGAGATCGCGCGGCTGAACGCTGCGCTCACGTACGAACAGCACCGTCTCGATCGAGTGGGAATGCACGGGCCAGGTTGTCATAACTGGGGTCCTCAGCACTACGAATGTGCCTTGGCGGAAGTGCGCAGATTGCGTGTGCGAGCCACGGCCGGACTGAAGAAGTTGCCCGCAATCAACGACAGGTGCGTGGTCCAGCCTGATTCTTCGGGCGCCTGCCATCCCCCCCCTCCCATTCCGGCAGCCGGATGACATCCGTCACGCGCGATCGCTGACATTCGCGCCTGCCCGCGGCGGCCCCCGATCGCGATGATGTCCCTGCGCCACCGACGGCGCAGAGGAGATCGCCATGAACGTCCGCCTTCCCGAGTTTTCCGATTCCACGCGCACGACGCTGGAGAAGTACCTGCCGCTGCTGATTGCCGTCGGCATCGCCTGGCTGTGCGCGCGCGGCATCCGCAAGATGTTCTGGACGGCGTTCGGTCTGTACATGGCGTTCCACGCGATTCGTTGAGCCGGGGCGATTCGCCGCGCGTTCGAAGTTGGCGGCGGGGCAACGTAGAATCTGCGCATCCGTTTCCCTGCCGCTGGACGACCACGATGACTTCCAACGAAACGATCGCGCTGATCGAGAGCTATTACGCCGCCTTCAACCGCGGCGACTGGACCGCGATGCTCGGGCACCTCACCGACGACGTCGTGCACGATCTCAACCAGGGACCGCGCGAAGCCGGGCGCGATGCGTTCACCGCATTTCTCGCGCGCATGGATCGCTGCTACTCCGAACAGCTGCGCGACATCGTCGTCGCCTCGACGCCGGACGGCGCGCGCGCCGCGGCCGAGTACGTCGTGCACGGCACCTACAAGGTTGCCGACGATGGCCTGCCGCCCGCGCATGGGCAGAAGTATGTGCTGCCGGGCGGAGCGTTCTTCGACATCCGTGACGGCCGGATCGCGCGCGTGACGAACTACTACAACCTCGAGGATTGGCTCGCGCAGGTGCGCGGCGCGTAAGGCGCCATCGCATGCCGAGCAAGGGCGGGGCGTCGTGCCGCATCGCCGTGGTGGGCGGTGGTCCGGCTGGATTGATGGCTGCCGAAGCCGCGCGCGCGGCCGGTGCCGAAGTCGACCTGTACGACCGCATGGGTTCGGTTGGTCGCAAGTTCCTGATCGCCGGCAAAGGCGGCTTGAACCTGACTCATTCCGATCCGTTCGATGTCTTCGTCACGCGCTACGCCGGTCGCACGCACGAACTTGCACGATGGCTGCGCGCGTTCGATGCGGACGCGCTGCGCGCATGGGCGCGTGGACTCGGCGTCGAAACCTTCGTCGGCAGTTCCGGACGTGTGTTCCCCAGCGACCTGAAGGCTGCTCCGCTGCTGCGTGGCTGGGTACGCCGCCTGCGCGCAGACGGCGTGTGCTTCCACGTGAATCGCGAATGGCGTGGCTGGACAGCGAAAGGCGCGTTGCGTTTCGCCGATGCGGACGGCGTCGAACACGTGGTCAGTGCGGATGCCGTCGTGCTCGCGCTCGGCGGCGGAAGCTGGCCGGTGCTGGGTTCCGATGGCCGCTGGGTGGAATTGCTGGAACAACGCAGCGTCGGTGTCGCGCCGCTGGCGCCGGCGAACTGTGGCTTCGATGTCGCCTGGAGCGAGCATTTCGCGACACGTCACGCGGGGAGTCCATTGAAACCGGTCGTACTCGAATGGCGGCGTGCGGGTGGTTCAGTGGAGCGCCGCCAAGGCGAGTTCGTCATCAGCGCGAACGGTGTCGAGGGCAGCCTGATCTATGCGTTCAGTGCGCAACTGCGTGATGCGATCGCCGCCCACGGCTCGGCACGGATCCATCTCGATCTCGCGCCGGGACGCGACGTCGAACGCCTCATGCGGGATCTCGCGCGCCCACGCGGCAGTCGTTCGTTGAGCGAACACTGGCGTCGCCACGCTGGCATCGAGGGCGTCAAAGCCGGCCTGCTGCACGAAGTGCTGGCGAAGAAGGAATGCGACGACGCCGCGCGCGTCGCCGCGACGATCAAGGCGCTGCCGCTGACCTTGCTGCGGCCACGCCCCATCGACGAGGCGATCAGCACGGCTGGTGGCGTGCGCTTCGACGCGATCGACGACGGCTTGATGCTGCGCGCGATGCCCGGCGTGTTCTGCGCCGGCGAGATGATCGATTGGGAAGCGCCGACAGGCGGCTACCTGCTGACCGCCTGTTTCGCCAGTGGCCATGTCGCCGGCCGCGCCGCGGCGGAATGGGCGGTCCGCACCGGCATCGCGCACGAGTGACACGGGACTTGCGGCCTATCCACAAGCCGCGCGTCCTTGTGTCATCTTTGCAGCACCCGTATCCAGCGCGCCAACGTGCCCACATGATCGACGTTCACGTGTTCACCGGCCCAGAAGTGGTGCCTCATCTCGATGCGGTCGCGCAGCTGCGCATCGCGGTGTTCCGCGACTGGCCGTATCTCTACGCCGGCGACAAAGAGTACGAGAAGAAATACCTCGCGACCTATGCCGAATCGCCGGACAGCCTGTTCGTGCTCGCGTTCGACGGCGAGCGGGTCATCGGCGCCTCCACCGGGATTCCGCTCACCGATGAAACCTCGGCGTTCCAGCAGCCTTTCCTCGACCACGGCTTTGCGCTCGAGGACGTGTTCTATTTCGGCGAATCGGTATTGCTGAAGGAATACCGCGGCCACGGCCTCGGTCATCGTTTCTTCGACGAACGCGAAAACCACGCGCGGCGGCTTGGCCGCTTCGGCATGACCGCGTTCTGCGCGGTCGAGCGCGATCCCGGCGACGCGCGTTGCCCGGAAGGATTCCGTGCCAACGACGTGTTCTGGAACAAGCGCGGCTATCGGCGCCAGGACGACATGTTCTGCCGCCTCGAATGGCAGGAAATCGGCAGCGACGTGGCGAGCTGCCATCGCCTGCGTTTCTGGCTGCGGCCATTGGACAAGACATGAAACTCAAGATCGCAACCGCGCAATACGCCATCGGCGAGCCGCACGATTTCGCCGCATTCGCCGACCGCGTCTCCCTGCGTGTCGCAGCGGCGGCGCAGGCCGGCGCGCAGATGGTCGTGTTGCCCGAATACCTCGCGCTCGAAGCTTCGGCCGCTGAACCCGAAGCGGTGCGTTCGGATTTCGCGCGTTCGCTGGTAGCGCTGCAATCGCAGCATGACGATTACACGGCGCTCGCGTGCGAACTCGCGCGCCGGCATTCCGTCTATCTGGTCGCTGGAACGTTCCTGCTCGACATCGGTACGCAGCGCTATCGCAACCGCGCGTATTTCGCATCGCCGGACGGCAAGCTCGCGTTCCAGGACAAGCTGACCCTGACCGGTTTCGAGCGCGACACCGGCGTGATCGAACCGGGTGGTGAACTCAAGGTGTTCGACACCGCGTTCGGTCGCCTCGGCATCGACGTCTGCTACGACATCGAGTTTCCGCTGTACGCGCGTGCGCAGGTCGAGGCCGGTGCGCGCGTGATCCTGGTGCCGAGCTGCACCGATACCGACGCCGGCGCAAACCGCGTCAAGGTCGGCTGCCAGGCGCGCGCATTGGAAAACCAGGTGTTCGTCGCCTGCGCGGTCACTGCCGGCGAAGCATCGTGGAGCCCGGCGCTCGACGTGAACACCGGCAATGCCGCGATCTACACACCGATCGACCGCGGCTTTCCGTCCGACGGCATCGCCACACGCGCGGAAGCGACGGCGGACTGGGCCTATGCCGACCTCGACCTCGCCGCTCTGGATGCATTCAAGCGCGATGCGCAGGTCGCCAACGCGAGCGACTGGTTCGCGCAGCAGCGGCCCGACATCACGCGCGCACGCGTAGAACCCTTCCGATAGGATCCGGCTTGCAAAACACGCGTGCGGCGCATTTTTCGCTTTCCCGCTTGCGAAAGAGGGGCGAGGCGAGGGCGGCCGGAGTGCAACGTCTTCGGTCGAGTGGCCCATCCGCCGGCTCGCAGCGTGCCTGGACGGGGCGCCGTTGCATCAACCGCCGAATCCGTCCTTGAAGATGCGGTCGAACGTGGCCGCAGCGGTTCCCGGCGTGCTGGTGATGCCGGTGGCATCGCCCGAAAGAACGGCCAGCGGCCAGCCGTTTCCGTCCTTCTCGTGAATCACGACGCGTCCGCCGGCATTCGGGTTCGTGGTGGCGATGGAGACCAGCAGATGTCCGCTGTCCTCGTCGAAGCCGAGGCCGCTCGGGTATTCGCCGGCTGCCATGACCAGTCCCGCAAATGGACCCGAGAGAACGCGCAGCGGCGTGGCGTCGCCATCGGCATCGGCGGCAAACGAGATGAGGCGCGCGGACCGGGTGATGTCGCCGTCGGGCGGACCGACGAGAGCGAACACGGTCTGGGTTTCCTCATCGACGGCCACGCGTACATTGGAGCGGCCGCCCAACTGCGTATTCGGCCCCATGATCACGCGCAGCGGCGTCGTGCCTGCGCCGTCGGCCAGGCGCGAGAAGACAAGGATGCGGTTCGGGTAGCCGGCGTCGGAATCGTTTTCGTAGTCGCCGACGACGATTTCGCCGCGCCGGCGGTTGAGCGCGAGACTGGCGGGATTGTTGAGTTGGCTGGCCGAAACATTGTTGCCGCCCCAGGGAATCCTGCGGATCGTATTGACGCTGCTGCCGTCGGCCAGTCGTGGCCAGGTATAGATGCAGCACGTGCTGGCGATCGCGACCATCTCGTCGTGCGCGCGATCGATGCGCACCGCGCGCACCTGTCCCAGGAACGGCGAATCCATCGTGCGCAGAGGAGCCACCTCACCGCTTGCGCGCGCGTCATACACGCGAATCGCCTTGCCCCAGAAGTCGGCGACGTAGAGGACGTTCTCGCCGGATTCGAACTCGATGAAACTCGCGGTTGCGATGGGATTGGCAGCCCCCGGAACGATCGCGCGCAGCGGCGCGACGTTGCCGTTGGCGATATCGGCAAACATGCCGATGACACCGGAGGTGCTCTCGCCCGGGTAGGCGTTGCCGACGAGGATGTCGGCCCGCACGAGCGACGCGCCAAGGCACAGCGTTGACAACAGGAGGACGATGAACGGGTTCTTGCGCATGGATGACGACTCTCGTGAGCGTGCCTTCCTGTTACGCGGAAGCGCGGCCAAATCCCCAAACCGCTGCGGCGCGCTTCGCGGCGGATGCGATAATCGGCCTTTGCTTCCGGAGGAACCCGCGATGAACGCACCCACCCGCATCGACACCACGCGCACCATCCGCGCCCCGCGCGGCAGCGAGCTTTCCTGCAAGAGCTGGCAGAGCGAAGCCGCGTTCCGCATGCTGCAGAACAACCTCGATCCGGACGTGGCCGAAAACCCGCACGAGCTGGTCGTCTACGGCGGCATCGGCCGCGCCGCGCGCAACTGGGAATGCTTCGACGCGATTTTGAGGTCCCTGCGCGAGTTGAACGACGACGAGACCCTGCTGGTGCAGTCCGGCAAGCCGGTCGGCGTGTTTCCCACGCACAAGGACGCGCCGCGCGTGCTGATCGCGAACTCCAACCTGGTGCCGGCGTGGGCGAACTGGGAGCACTTCAACGAGCTCGATAAGAAGGGCTTGATGATGTACGGCCAGATGACGGCCGGCTCGTGGATCTACATCGGCTCGCAAGGCATCGTGCAGGGCACCTACGAAACCTTCGTCGAGATGGGCCGGCAGAGCTACGGCGGTTCGTTGAAAGGGCGTTGGATTCTCACCGCGGGCCTGGGCGGCATGGGCGGCGCGCAGCCGCTGGCCGCCAGCCTCGCCGGCGCGTGCAGCCTCAACATCGAATGCCAGCAGGACCGCATCGACATGCGCCTGCGCACCCGCTATGTCGACGAACAGGCGACCGATCTCGACGACGCGCTCGCGCGCATCGCGAAATACACAACAGCCGGTGAGGCAAAGTCGATCGCGCTGCTCGGCAACGCCGCCGACATCCTTCCGGAACTGGTCAAGCGCGGCGTGAAGCCCGACGCCGTCACCGACCAGACCAGCGCGCACGATCCGGTCAACGGCTACCTGCCCAGCGGATGGACCGTGGAGCAGTGGTTCGAGCGCCGCAAGAGCGATCCCAACGGCACCCGCGACGCTGCCAAGCAGTCGATGAAGAAACACGTGGAAGCGATGCTCGCCTTCCACGCACAAGGCATCCCCACCTTCGACTACGGCAACAACATCCGCCAGATGGCCAAGGACGAAGGCTGCGCGAACGCGTTCGACTTCCCCGGCTTCGTGCCCGCCTACGTGCGCCCGCTGTTCTGCCGCGGCATCGGCCCGTTCCGCTGGGTCGCGCTGTCCGGCGATCCGGAAGACATCTACAAGACCGACGCCAAGGTCAAGGAACTGATCCCCGACGACGCGCACCTGCACAATTGGCTCGACATGGCGCGCGAGCGCATTTCGTTCCAGGGCTTGCCGGCGCGCATCTGCTGGGTCGGCCTCGGCCAGCGCCACAAGCTCGGCCTCGCGTTCAACGAAATGGTCCGCAACGGCGAGCTGAAAGCACCGATCGTGATCGGCCGCGATCATCTGGATTCCGGCTCGGTCGCCTCACCGAACCGCGAAACCGAAGCGATGAAGGACGGCAGCGATGCGGTCTCCGACTGGCCGCTGCTCAATGCGATGCTCAATGTTGCAGGTGGCGCGACCTGGGTGTCGCTGCATCACGGCGGCGGGGTGGGGATGGGCTATTCGCAGCACTCCGGCATCGTGATCGTCTGCGATGGCAGCGCGGAGGCGGACAAGCGCCTCGCTCGCGTGCTGTGGAACGATCCAGGCACCGGCGTGATGCGGCATGCGGATGCGGGCTATGAGATCGCCAAACAGTGTGCGAAAGAGCAGGGATTGAAGCTGCCGATGGCGTGATCATGAACCGCACGCTCGCCCATCGCCTCGGCATCGATCTTCCGATCATCCAGGCGCCAATGGCAGGCGTGCAGGGCAGTGCGCTCGCGATCGCGGTGTCGAACGCGGGCGGCCTCGGTTCACTGCCAGGCGCGATGCTGGATCACGACATGTTGCGGCAAGAGTTGGCGGCGGTCAGCGCCGGCACCCGGCAGCCGTTCAACGTGAACTTCTTCTGTCATGCCGAGCCCGCACCCGACGCGGCGCGCGAGCTCGCCTGGCGCGAACTGTTCGCACCGTACTACCACGAATTCGGCATCGACCCGATGGCGATCACGCGTGGTCCGAGCCGCCGGCCGTTCGATGACGCCGTCGCGGACGTCGTCGAACTGTTCCGCCCGCCCATCGTGAGCTTCCACTTCGGCCTGCCGTCGCCGCAATTGCTTGCGCGCGTGAAATCGTGGGGCTCGTTCGTGCTCTCGACAGCAACCACGGTCGACGAAGCGCGCTGGCTCGAAGCCCACGGCGCGGACGCGGTCATCGCGCAAGGCCTCGAAGCCGGCGGCCACCGCGGGCATTTCCTTTCGCAAGACGCCACGCTCCAGTCCGGCACGTTCGCGCTGGTCCCGCGCATCGTCGATGCAGTGCGTATTCCCGTGATTGCAGCCGGCGGCATCGCCGACCGGCGCGGCGTCGCAGCCGCAATCGCGCTCGGCGCCTCGGCGGTGCAGGTCGGCACGGCGTATCTGCTCTGCCCGGAAGCGACCACTTCCCCGGTGCATCGCGCGGCATTGATGAGCGACGCTGCATCGCACACTGCCCTGACGAACGTCTTCAGCGGCGGCCTCGCGCGCGGCATCGTGAACCGGGTGATGCGTGAAATTGGTCCGGTCAGCGCACTGGCGCCACCGTTTCCGCTTGGCGGCGCCCCCCTCGCACCATTGCGGGTCATGGCGGAGCGCGCGGGAAGCGGTGACTTCTCGCCGTTGTGGGCGGGGCAGGGGGCGTTGGAACGCCGCCAAGTGGGCGCGGCGGCGTTGACGCGTGATTTGATGGCGGAATGAAAGCAGGAAAGCTGCAATCAGGGTCGACCTTCCTGATGCGGCACGCGGACGCGTTGCAAAAGTGTACTCTGCCCCCTGTTTTGTCGGACCTCTGTTTTGTCGCGTGGCATCGGCGTCGCCATGGCGACATCGGGCAGGCGCAGCACCAACGCGCCGGATGCTCGTCATCCCGGCGGCTTTCAACAGGCAATGGCTGGTCACGCCGGAATCCAGTGACTTGGTGTCACTGGCCTTCATCGGCGTGACGAGTTTTTCTAGACGCTGCCATATCGCGGAACGTGACGGCGAAACGGAAACTCGGCGCGGTCCACGTGTTGATCTCCTCGCGGATCGACGCCTTTACGCCGCTCCTTCAACTGCCGTCGAAGCCGTTCGCGAAGATCCTGTCGTCGACGGGCTGCTGGAACGGATAGCCGAGATCGATCAGCACGGCACGATCGAGCGGCGTGATCGAGACATAGCCGCTCGCCGGCATCGGGCAGGTCGTCATCAGCGCGTAGCGCAGGCGCGGGTCGACCGAGGTGTCGCCGTCGCGGTCGCTGCAGGTCGTGCCGAAGTGATCGAAGTCGGAGCGGAGGTTCGGCGATGCCGGACCCCACTGCGTCAGCGGAACCGGCTGGCCGTCGAACGCGGCCTTCGCGTGCGTGCCGACGAACAGGCTCGCGCTGGCCGGGTTGCCGGCGTTGGCGAGCGCGGTCAGGCTGTCGAACAGCGTGACCTGCCCGGTGTAGGTGCCGTAGTTCGCCGTCGTATCGCGCGTGCGCCAGCTGGTGAAGCCGAAGCCGTGTTCGATCTCGTGCAGCGCGACCGAAACAAGGTCGTTGCGGCCGGCCGGGATCGGGTTGTCGTCGCGATCGTCCGGCGTCGGATCGAGCCAGTAGTTCGCATCGACGAACGCGGGGTTGGGCCGCAGCAGCATGTCGTAGACGCCGGCCGTGCTGGCGCCGTCGGCGAGCTTCTGCAGCACGCCGGGGACGCGCACGACATTGCTGCCGTTCGGGCCGGTGAACGTGCCGGCATTGCCGGAGTAGTACGCGTTCGCGCCAAAGCGCGGTTCGGCGCGGCTCGCTTCGACGCGCATGACGAGGCGCAGCTTCGTCGCAGGCGGGAATTCCGCCAGCCAGAGATTCGCCGCGGCGCGCACGTTCTGCTGGAACAGCGAATTCGGATCGAGCCAGTCACGCGCCGCGAAGTCGCCTTCCGCGTTGTCGTAGTAGGAGATCACGAAATACGCATCGGGCCGATCCTGCTCGATACAGGAGTGGATGCCGGGCGCGTCGCTGGTCATCGTATAAGGGCCATCGAAAACGAAGTACGGCAGGCGTGCCTCGTCCGAGCCGACGGCCTGACGGTCGCCGGCATCGGCATAGCAATCCGGAATGCCGATCGAACCGGACAGCTCGGTACCGCCGAGCAGGCGCACGCGTCCGGTGCTCGGCGTGTGCGCATCGCCACGCGCGGCGAGGTCTTTCAAGCCGGTGTCCTCGTCCTGGAAGCGGCTGTACAGGGCGCTGCCTGACGCGAAGCCGAGCGCGCCGCTGCCCCGGGTACCTGCCAGGACCGTATTGCCGACGATGCGCGCACCGTCCAGATCGATCGCGCCGACGAGATTGAAGATGCCGCCGCCATAGCCGGAGCCGCTGCCGCCGCCGGCACCGCCTTCGGCGACGTTGCCGCTGATTTCGCTGGCGCCGACGACGTTCAGCGTACCGGCGTGGTTGAAGATGCCGCCGCCAAGTCCGGCACCGCCGCCGCCGACGCCGAGCTGGCCAATCGAGCCGCTGCCGCCGCCACCGAAACCCCAGGGCAAGTAATGGCCGTATCCATTGCCGCCGCCGAAACCACCGTAACCACCACCGCCGCCACCGCCGCCAAAGCCGCCGTCGCTGTTGAGACCGCCGCCACCGCCGACACCGCCCGCACCGGATTTTTGGAGGGTGTCGCCATAGCCACCGCCACCGCCACCACCGAACGCGCCGCCACCACCGCTGCAATACGCCGTGTAACCGCCACCGTCACCGCGCAACCAACCGCTGCCGTTCGACACGAAGCCACCGCCGACACCGCCGTGATCGCAGGTCTGGGTGTAGGCGACGCCGCCGGGCGCGCCGTCGCCGCCGATCGGGCTGCTGCCGCCCGCGCCGCCGGTGATCGTACGATTGTCGAACCTCTCGCCGCCATCGAGACGTGGCTTGTTGGACAGCCAGCCACCGCCGTTGTGAAGGGCACTGACCGTCGGGATATTGTCCGTCGGGCTCGCGTAGCGCATGCCGCCGCCAGCGATACCCATGGAATCACCGCCCATGCCGCCACCGCCCTGGCCGCTTTCGCTGGGCCACTCGATACGATCCCCACGGCCGCCGAGCGCGCGGTTGGCAACGACGAGACTGCCGTCGAGCGTGAGCTCGCCCTGGTTGTAGATGCCGCCGCCGAAACCGCCACCGCCGCCGCCGTAGCGGGCATCGCCGCCCTTGGCAAGGCCGTTGCGCAAGGTGACGTGGCGCAAGACGAGATGCCCTTCGGTATACGGGCGAGCCGGCAGTCCGGCTTCGCCTTCGGCGAGGTTGTGGAATTTTCCGGCGACGTACAGCAGGCGGAACGGCACGTTGGTGTCACTGGACAGGTTCTGGCGCTCGATTGCGATGCCGGCGCCGCCGTCGATGACGAGGTTGGAATAGACCGGCGGCAGGCCGGTCGGGCCGTACCACCAGTTGTCCGGGGCATCGAGCGTGATGGTGTCGCCGCCCATCGCGACGGTGTCGAAGGCGATCGTGGTCGGACCGGTTTCGCTGCCGGCGTACTGCGTCGCGTTGGCGATCGCGATCGCCTCGCGCAGGCTGACCTTGCCGTCTCCGCGCGTGGCGAGATCGGCGACGAGGGCGGCGACGGTCGGCGCACCCGACGCGGGAACCCAGACGCCGGTGGTCGGGCTCGGCTGGTTGCCATTGTCCGCTTGCGGGGTCATGTCCCACGCCGGCCGCACCAGCGTCGCGCCGCTGCCGGTGGCAGAGAAGTCGATCGTGTTCGCGCTCGTGGTGACGGTGATCGTGCTGCCGGCGTGCGCACTGGATACCGCGACGAAGGCAAACAACAAGGCTCGCGCTGGCACGCGGCGGCGGCGAACAGAAAGGAGCGATGGGGACATGGAAGCACACGCGATTGGAAAGTCGCGCGCACGCTAGACGGGCGTCCCGCGGGCGGCAATGGGCCGTCGGCCCATGCCGCGACCGCTATTGCGGCAACGTCAGGTTGCACAACAGCCGCGTGCGCGCTTCGCCACGACCGGCGACGCCGAGCTTGGCGTAGAGGTTTTCGGGATGTTGCTTGACGGTCGCCGGCCGGATACCGAGCAGGTCGGCGACTTCGCGATTGCCGAAGCCGTTCGCGACCCACGTCAACACGTCTCGCTCGCGTCCGCTCAGGCGATCGGCGACCGCCTCGGCCGGTGGTACCTCGGCGAGGCTGTCGCGCAGGCGTTCCTGCGCGCCCAGGCGCTGGCAGCACGCACGTGCGGCTCCAGCCATTGCAGGCCGACGCGTTCGCCGGCGTGAAAGCCGCGGCGGGCTCAAAACAGGGGTCAGAGTGGACTTCTTTGAGCTCGCCGCCGTGGAACGTCGACTCTGCCCCGAGTTTTTCGTAGGAACCTCGGCACGCATTGGGTCACTGTGAATCTTCCCTATCACGCAAATTGATAGTTCAGGCGCGATTGCGATTCGGCACGGCAATGTCCTCCGTCATAATCTGCTCATCCGAGGAGGACCATCATGAAGAATGAATTCCGATGCAAGACGGTCATCGCACTCGCCATCGGCGCATTGTTGGCTGGTCCGGTACTTGCGGTCGAACCAACCAACCCGCCGACCAACACCACCACAGCGCCATCCAACGCGCTGACCGAACAGCAAATTGAGACGAAGATCGCCGATGCCGGCTTCAAGGAAGTCAAGGGCCTGCAATTCAAGAACGGCATCTGGAAAGCCGACGCGCGTGGTGGCGACAAGAAATGGGTCGCCGTGTACGTCCATCCACTAACCGGCAAGGTTTTCCAGGAAGGCCGACCGTCTCCGCTCAATCAGGACGACATCAAGGCCAAAGTGACGGCTGCCGGCTACCAGAATGTAAAGGACGTTGATTTCAAGAATGGCCTCTGGAGAGCCGAAGCCCAGACCGGCAAGGGCAAGGACGTCGATCTGCTGATCGACCCGGATGACGGTTCGGTAATTGGCGAATCGAACGATTGATTTGCCCAGGCAGTTGAACCAAGTCGAAAACAGGGGTCAGAGTGCACGTTTTTGAGCTCGCCGCTTTGAAAAGGCGACTCTGATCCCGGTTTTTTTCGACCGCGGTTTTCGCGTCAATCGCCATCAAATCCGTCTGCGTAGATCGCATCGGCGGTCAAGCGTTCTGTGTAACAGCCGGGTGCCGTGTCTGCAGGCATCGAGCATGAACGGGGCGAGGTTCACGTCTCCCGCGGCCACGTGACCGTGACCGCGTTCGTGCCGGCAATTGAGCGCCCGCGAGTCGTGCAGTAACCGACCGATTCCTCGCGTTACTCCTCGTTCTCGTTGCCGTTCTCATCGCTCGGCAGCGCGGCCGGCATTCTCGGCGGTGGCAATGCCAAAGTGGGTTGTCCCTTGGCCAGCAGCGTCGCGTTGAACGCCGACAGATCCTTCGACTGCACGGTTTCCCATCGTGCCATCACTTCTTTCGCTTGCAGTCGAGCGTGTGCACAGGCCGCAATTTGGGCCGCTGTCGGCGCCGTGTCGGCAGACTGCAGCACCAACGAGGCAGCCAATGCCGCATCGCTGGCTTGATTCAGCGTTGTTGGCGCATGCGCGCCGCGTCGATCATCGGCTGCCTCGCGCTCCTCGCCGTGCAGCTCATCCGGCGCGATCGCATCGAGCCGTGTCTTGAACGCGTTGGCTTCCTTCGGCTGAGTCTGTTCGAGTTTGGCGACCTGCACGCCAAGATCGTGCGCCTGCCCGTAGGCCATGCGCAGGCTTCGCGCGAGCGCATACATCTCCAACGATAGCGTCGTGTTTTCCTGCAAAGCCGCGGTTGGCGTCTTGACGCGTGGATCGAGCCGCACGCTCAGCGGTTGCGTGTAGTTCTTTCCTGCAACCGTGAGACGCACCGTGTAGTCGCCGGGCGGCGCCCACGGCGAACTCGGCGGCGGCGAGCTGCGATGGGGCACGGCGATATCGATTGGCTTGCGTTCGGTCGCGAGCGGCTGATAGCGCAGGTTCCAGCTGATGCGGTGCATGCCGGCGCTGGTCGGAGGCGACTTGATGCGCGATGGCCAGTACAAAGGCACGGAGCAGTCCGGAGATTCCGGAGACGCCTGACACACCGCGTTGTAGGCGGCGCTTTCGACCGCCGGATCCGGATCGCGCTTGAGCGCACTCGTGTAGGTGCGCACGACGACGCCATCGGCATCGAGGATGTCGATGGTGACCGGGCCGGCCACACTGGAGCCGAGGTAGTAGTCGATGATCGCGCCATTGGGCGGATTTTCGCCGGCCGGGACTTCCGGCGGCCATGGTGTCGGATCGTTCGTCGCCATGCGGATGCGCACCGCCTGTTGCGGCTTGAACAGGTAGGCTGATTCAGCGGCGCGTGCTTCGGCCGCCTGCCGCAACGGCGTCACGTCGTCGAGGATGTAAAAGCCGCGGCCATGGGTAGCGGCAATGAGGTCGGCACACAGGCAACCCGCGTCGTCCTTGACCTGCAGATCGCGCACGGAGACCGCGGGCATGTCGTTGCGCAGCGACTGCCAATGATCGCCATCGTCGAACGACACCCACACCTGCGTGTCGGTGGCTGCGTAGAGCAAACCGGGTTTGCGTGGGTCCTCGCGAATCGAATTTGCCACGGCACCGGGCGCGATGCCCTGGTTGATCTCGGTCCATGTCTTGCCGGCATCGTGGGTGCGCCAGAAATGCGGGTTCATGTCGTCGATGCGCATCGTGTTCGCGGCGGCATAGGCGGTCGCCGTATCGAAATGACCTGCGTCGATGTTGAAGATGCGCGTCCACGGCTGGATGGCCGGAGGCGTCACGTTGATCCACCGCGTGCCACCGTCGGCGGTCATCTGGATGTTGCCGTCGTCGGTTCCCGCCCACAGCACGTTCACATCGCGCGGCGAAGCGGAGAGTGCGGTGATGCTCCCGGCCGCCTTGGGCTTCACGTCATGCGCGTACTTGCCGGCCGTTGCAGGGATCTTCCACGTGGGTCGCGCGAGGTCGGGACTGATGCGCGTCCAGCTGTGTGCGTGGTCGATCGACTTCCAGACGACATTGGACGTGTAGAACAAAACCTTCGGATCCACCGGCGACCACAGGATCGGCATCGTGCGCACGTTGCGGCCGAACTCGGTGCCGCGCTGTTCCTTGCCCGGGCCGACCTGCGTGGTCTGCGCAGTCGTGCGGTTGTACAGACTGACGTTCGTGCGTTCGCTACCGAAGACCAGGTCGGGATCGGCCGGGTCGCTGGCGGCAATGCCATATTCCTGGAGGTTGACCGGATGCCAGTCATGGAACGTGATTTCTCCGTCCATCGATCGACTGTCGACGCACGCCGACCCCGAGTCCTGCTGGCCGCCGCACACGCGATACGGAAATGCGTTGTCGGTCGACACGTGATACATCGCGGCCGTCAGCTGGTTGTACCAGTTGCTCCACGACACGCCGCGATTGGCTGACACCACCGCGCCCTGGTCGGCGACGACGAGAAGAATCTTCGGATCGACAGGATTGATCCAGACTTTCTGGTAGTCGTCACCGCCGGGACTGCCGCGGACCGCACTCCATGAAACGCCGCCATCCTCCGTGCGCCAGAGCACCGTGGAGGCGCTGTAGACCACCTTTGCATTCGTCGGGTCTACTGCGATCGTCGGCAGATCGCCGCCGCCAATGCGCAGCAGCGGTCGCGGATCCAGCGCACCGCCAGACGATTTTTGCGCGTTGTCGGGACCGTGGGTCAGCAAGGTCCAGTGCTCGCCCGCGTCGGTCGATCGGTAGAATCCGATCGTTCCGGTCGTGCCTTCTTTTTTTGTCGGCACCGCACCGGCCGTGCCGGCGACCATTGCGTAAATCGTGCCGGGATCGCTGGCCGCGATACCGAGGTTGGCTTCGATGACGCCCACGGGCAAACCATCGGACAGTTGCTTCCACTTGGTGCCGCCGTCGATCGACTTGAAAATGCCGCCGTCGTTGCCGCCAAACTCCGCGCCTTCGAGATAGCTCTGCTGCTGCTGCCACAACGCCGCGTAGACGATATTCGGATGCGCCGGATCGATGCGAACATCGTTGCCGCCGGTGTACTCGTCCTTGTACAACACCTTGTCGAACGTCTTGCCGCCGTCGGTGGAACGAAAAATTCCGCGCTCCGCATTCGGGCCGTAGGGATGTCCGAGCGCGGCGACGAAGAGCCGATCCGGATTTTTCGGATCGACCACGATGTTGGCGATCATCTGGCTGTCGCGCAGCCCCAGATGCGTCCAGCTCGCGCCCGCATCGATCGACTTGTAGACGCCATCGCCGACGGCGAGGTCGGGCCGGATGATGCCCGCACCGGAGCCGACATAGAGGATGTCCGGATTCGACGCTGCGACGGCGATGGCGCCGATCGACCCGGTCGGCTCCTTGTCGAACAACGGCAGCCAGTTGGCGCCATAGTCGGTCGACCGCCAGACACCGCCATTGTCGTACCCGGCATAAAACACGTTGCGCTGGCTGGCGACTCCCGACAGGGCCCGCGCTCGGCCCGCTCGCGTCGGCCCGATCGCTCGCCAGTGCATGTCGGAATACAAAGCGGTGGGCTGGGCGTCGCTCGCAGCCTCAACGGATCGCGCACTGGCCAACGACACCAGCGGTGTCGGACAAACGGTGGTCAATGCCGCACCGACGATGGCGGTCACGAGCAGGCGAGGGATCAACATGTTCGTGGATGTTGCCGATGGGAGCGACGACGCAAAACCTAGCAGAACCGTTGAAATCTCACTAGCAAGAGCGGAAAACCGGGTCAGGCTCAGTTCTTTCAAACGACACGTGGACCTGGCTCCGAGTTGTGCTGGTCGGCTACCCGGTCCAGTCGAGCGGCATTGGTGGCGCACACGACTTGCCCGTAGTATTTCCACACGATCGTCGCGACAGCCAAAGACCAGGTCGCCACGACGTGACCGGACACTAAAGCACTCATGCGAAAACTGATCCTGATCGCGGCACTTGTATCCCTCCCGGCCGCGGGCGGCGAGATCTACAAGTGCAAGGGGCCCAAGGGCGAAATCACGTTCACGAACATCAGGTGTCCGGCGCACACGGAAACGGAGCACTACTCAACCTACGAGCCGGAACCGGACCCTCCGACGATCCCTGTGGACGCTGCGTCGCCAAGCATTGGTCCGGCCAATTCCACAGTTTCTGTCGACCAGCCGGTTTCACCCGCCGTTCCAGCTTCCGTCTGGCCTCCCGCGCAACCTTCCACATCGGCCGCGCAACCGTCGGCGCCATCTGAATCATCGGTCGCTGCGGCTGCATCGACCCCTGCGTCCGGGTACAAATGTTCGGATGGCGAAAATGTATGGCTGCAATCCACGCCATGCCCCCAAGCAACGGCGCAGCGTTTGTCCAAGCTTGGCGAGCCCTCCGCTACCTCGGCTGCAGCGCCAGTCGCTGGAGCGGCTGCGGTGATGCCAGCGGCGGCAACCCCGCCGGCGACTTCGCAAGGTGCGCTGTGCGATCAACTCATCGCGCAGACGGCGGGTGCCGAGCGGCAGAAGGATCGCGCTGGTTCCGATGAGTTGGACAAGTTGCTCGCGGCCAACGGGTGCCGGCGCTGAACCTGGTTGCGCACGCTGAGCGTGAGCACGACGGCGCTCGCCGCGACCCGCCACGACGCAGCCATTCTCGCGGACGCTGTCCAGGCGGCGCAGGCACGTTAGACGGTCGATGGACCGCTAAAAATGGTGTGCCGGATTTTTTGGACTGAAGCGGTCAAATGGCCCCTGACGCCATTGCCTTGCGGCTCAAGGCCGGACTGCTGTCACCTCGATCTCGACAAGCATGCCCGGCACGGCCAGCGCAGCCACCTGCACGGCCGAACGCGTCGGCAGATTGGGTTGGTCTTTGGTCCCGAAGAACTGCGTATAGCCCTTCATGAAGCCGGCGAAATCGAGTTTGCCGTCGTGGTCGGGATCACCGACCAGAAACACATGCATCGTGACCACGTCGCCAAGCGCAAGGTGCATGCTTTCCAACTGTGACTGGATGCGCTTGAGCACGCCGACGGTTTGCATTTGCGTATCGCCGTAGGCAGCGACGCTTCCCTGCGCTGCTGTCTTGTCCACGACCGGCGGCACGGTACCGCTGAGGTAAACAACACTCTTGCCGGCGGGTATTTCGACCGCTGCGGAGATCGGGAAAGTGCTGCCGGGAATCGGATATCGCTTGACCTGTTGAGACGGCGCAGCAAGCGCCGAAAGACTCACGGCCAGCGGCAACAACGCGACCATCAAACGATTCATGGCGACCCCTTGTTCGATGCATGCAAGGCAGCAACATCCTGGGCGCTGAGTTTGTCGGTGTAGTGGTTGCCGAAATGACTGCGCACGTAATTGGCCACATCGGCAATCTGCGCATCGTCGAGACCGACACGCACCATCGCCTCGAAGCCATGCAGGTCATGACGAACCACGAACGATGGCATGTCGCGACGTCCGTTCAACATCACGGATGCCATGAACCGAGCCGAAGCAAGGTGTGCATTGTTCGCCAGCGCCGGATAGGTTCCGGCGCCCGTTGCGCCGCGGGCGTCGGGCATGTGGCAACCCTGACAGATGTGTTGAAAGATCTGCTCGCCGCTGGCATGGGCGAGTTGGTCGCCACTGAGCACGGGACTTTCGGACGTCTGTGCCTGCGTCGGGATCGCCGCGGTGAGCATCAGCAGCGTCCATAGCCAATATGATCGATTGAAGAAAAAGTTCATGCGCGACCTCCCGCGACCGCACGCGTGTGCACGCGGCCAATCGCGTCCAGTGCCGAGGTGATGGCGCCTTCCTGCCACGCCGGCAGGTACGACGCATGCTCACCGGCCAACGCGATGCGACCATCGATCCGGCACAGATTGTCGTAGTGCTGCCTGCGTGTTTCTTCGGTCCATTCGCCGAAGCAGCCCATCGTGAACGGCGAGCGGTGCCAGGCCACGGCAACCCCATTCTGGAATTCGCGCTCGTATTGCGGGTGGATCTGGCTACCCATGCGTACGGCTTCGCGCACGCGCTGCGCGGGACTCATCGCCGCAAACTGAAATGCCGCCGGACCCCAGTTGTACGCGCCCAGCAGCACGCCCGGGCCGCGCTCGAAGAAGCCCGATGACGGATAACTGATAGTGGAAATCGGCAGATCGGTGTAGGTGATGCCGCCGTAGATCTGTTCGTCCTCTTCCCAAAACCGGCGCTTGAACTGCAGGCCGATTTTTGTCGATGCGGCATACGGCACGGCCGCGATTGCCGCTGTCATTGCATCACCGACGTTCATCGGAATCTGGCTGAGGATCGAAAGCGGAATCGTGCAGATGCACCAGTCCGCACGCAGTTGCCTGGAAGCGCCGGAGTGGCGCGCATCTTCATAGTGCGCGGTCACGCCGTGGTCGTCCTGGGCGATCCGCGTCACCTTCGCGTTGTACTCGATCAGGCCATCGAGTTTGCGACCGAACGCTTCGCCGATGCGGCCCATGCCACCGACCGGCTGGAAGATCGTGGTCTGGAATTCGTAGAGATTGCTGACAAACAAGGTCTGCCACAATTGCGATCGAAGCACGTCTTGCGGTGACAGGGGCTGCGACGGCTCCGGCTTGCCGCTGAGGCCGCCACCAGGATCCTTGTCGTAACCGCGACTCGCACTGCTGCTCTCGCCGCGTGCGTAACGGTACTGGTCATCGAGAAACCCCCAGCTTTGCAAGGACGCCAGCAGCAATTCGCGATCCTGAGCGTCCAGCGGCGAATCCAGACCGTGCTGCGCGACACTCTTGGCCAGCAACTCCGCCACCACGCCTTGATAGTCCGCGCGGTACGCACGATAGCGTTGTGGCTTGCCGCCGAACGCATGTTGCGAATGCAGATAAGTGTTGTAGTTGACCTGCACGAACGGTTCCAGCGTGATGCCCAGCATGTGGCAGTAGTGCAGCAGGTTCCGGTGATGATGCGGAATCCGCCACGGGCCCGGATTGATGTACAAGCCCTTGTCGAATTCGCAATGTTGGGCGGCCCCGCCAAGCTCGGCAAACGTGTCGCCGCCACGCAGCGACCAGTTGCGGCCGCCTGGACGGTTGTTGTATTCGAGCACGTGCACTTTGTAGCCGGCGTTGCGCAGTTCGTAGGCGGCGGTCATCCCAGCCATGCCGGCGCCGAGAATCAGTACGGATGCGCCCCTCGGTGCGCCGGAGAGCTCGGGCGGCGCTTGCAGTTTTGACTCCTGCGCGAAACCGAGCGCGGTCATCGCCTGATACATCGCCGTGCCACCGGCCGCCAGGCCAATCATGCGCAGCACTTGGCGGCGCGTCGGTGCAACGCTGATGCGCTCGTCGGCCATTCGGTTTGCTCACCCTGAATTTGAGCGATTCACCTTCGGAGCGCAGCATACGCGCATCTGGATACGCAATGACAAACGTTCTGGAAAGGCTGTAGCGGGGAGGGGTAGACATCGGGCCATCAGCTGCTCAGATCGCGAGCCGCAGCGGCACGAACCGCGCCGCGTGCACGAAGTCGTTGTCGGCGGTGAGCAGGGCAAGATCGTGTTCGATGCAAAGCCGGGCGATCAGTGCGTCGATGGTGCCCAGCTGCACGCCGCGGCGGCGGCAGGTGTTGCGCAGGCGCGCGGCTTCCACGTAGGTGTCGCGTGTGGGTTGCAGCAGAGGCAGCACTTGCAGGCGCTCGATGATGCGCGCCTGGTCCTTCGGTCCGTGGAAGCCTTGCAGGAGTTCCTGCAGCACGATGCCTGCAATGACGACGGTGTCGCCACCGACCAGTGCCTTGCGCAGCGGCGCGACGGCCGGGTGGTCCGACGGCGTGTCGCGGCGCAGCGCGAGCGACCAGACACTGGTGTCGACGAACAGGTTCACCGGCGGCTGCGTTCGGCCCGGCTGCGTTCGGCCTTGCGATCGAAGCTTTCATCCCATTCCAACTGGCCCAGAAGATCGGCAATGCGCGCCTGCTCGCGGCGGGCGATGAACTCCTTGAGCGCCAGGGTGACGGCCGCTTTCTTCGAGGGCTCGCCGCTGACGGCGACGGCGCGTTCGATCAGGGCGGGGTCAAGCGCAAGATTGGTCGCCATGGCACATCTCCACACATTCGGCTACACATTCATGCTACGCCCGGATGTCCGGACGTGCAACGACAGGGCTGGGCGCCGTGCGAGGCCATGGCCGAGGACATGCGCTTCAAGAACCACGGCGTGGCACCCAGGAGCGCCGCCGACTTCGCCTTCCTGCTGCACGGCCTGCATTACCTGAAGGTTGAACCAGATAGCGCGTGTTTCGCTGGCCAGCGTGCAGATGCAGGAGCGACGGGATGCAGGTGGCGGCTCACGTCCGGATCGCTGACATCAAATGTTTGCAGATGCTTGCCTTCCACCGCGCGGCCCGGACCGCGTACGAGGCGCCGGCGAAACCGCGACGGAGGCCGTCACGATATCCTTGCCATCTGCCGCGTCGATTGCCGTGCGCTTCGCGGCCGCTCTCACGATGCGCGTCACCGTACCTTTTCCGGAAACCCATGAGCGATTGCTGTTCCAACAAGAGCTGCGAACTGGAGGCCTTGCGGCATCGGCAGGCCGCCATGTTGAAGGTGGTGCTGGGCATCAATGCCGCGATGTTCGTGGTCGAGTTGCTGGCGGGGCTGGCGGCGGGCTCGTCGTCGCTGGTGTCGGATTCGCTGGACATGCTGGGCGACGCGCTGGTCTACGCGTTCAGCCTGTACGCGGTGGCGCAGAGCGCGCGGATCAAGGCGCAGTCGGCGCTGTTCAAGGGCGTCGTGATGGCGGCGTTCGCGCTGCTGGCGCTGGGCCAGGTGATCCACAAGCTGGCGGTTCCGCAGGTGCCGGCGTTCGAGGTGATCGGCGGGATCGGCCTGCTGGCGCTGGCGGCCAACGGCGTGTGCTTCGCGATGCTCTGGCGCCATCGCGCCGACGACATCAACATGAGTTCGGTGTGGTTGTGCTCGCGCAACGACCTCATCGCCAACGGCGGCGTGATCGCGGCGGCGGCGGGGGTGTGGCTGACCGGGACGCGCTGGCCGGACATCGTGGTGGGCATCGCCATCGCCGCGCTGTTCGCGAAGTCGGCGGTCACCGTGCTGGCCGGGGCGGTGCGCGAACTTCGCCGGGTGCCCGCCTGACGGCCGGAGCAAGCGCGCAGCCGGAACGCACGAGGTCGAGTTGACGGGTTCGCGGATGCGTGGCGCTCCGTCCTTGCGCTTGACGGCCTTCGTTCCGGTTTGGCCGGACTGATCTTCGCCGTCCCCGGACATCCCCTGCCTCGACCGGCGAGGCTTCAGCCCGGCTGCCTGCGGCGCTCGCGCTTCCTTGCCGGCGCCGTGCCGGCCGCGGCCACGGCGCTCGCGCCAGCGAACTGCTCCAGCCACGCGAGGTCGTCGACGTAGGCGAGAAACGAGCGCAGGTACGCCGGCGACTGCTCGCGCATCAGCGCGATGGCGCGGCTGGCCAGCGCGGCGGAATTGAGCGGGCCGGCGTCGGCGGGGGCGTGGGCGACGGACTGCTGCAGCTGGCTGTCGGCGCGCAGGCCGGACCAGAGCTGGCGGAAGTCGGCGAGCGCGGGCAGCTCGGGGTAGGCGCGTTCGGAAGAGGCCGCGCCGGCGAGCTGGTCGACGAGCTCGCGCAGCGAGCCTGGCTGCGGCGAACCGGCGTGGGCGTCGGGTGCGGTGTCCGGTGCATTGGCATCGCACGCGCGCAGCTCGGCGAGCCGCGCCTCCAGCGCGTGGCGTGCTTCGCCGTCGAGCTCGGCGGCGCGCCGTTGCATCGCCGCGATCCGCTGCGCGCGGATGGCCGTGGCGGTGTCAGGGCGCATGGCCGGGGTCGGTACCGTTCGGCGGGGCGTCGGCGGCCGAGGAGCGCGGGATCGGGGCGATTTCCACGCGGCGGTTTTTCGCGCGGCCGGCGTCGTCGGTGTTGGCGCCGACCGGCTGCTGCGCGCCGAAGGCGGCGGCGAACACCGCGTTGGCGGGCACGCCGGCGACGATCAGCGCGCGGGTGACGGTGAGCGCGCGCTGGGCGGAGAGCTCCCAGTTGTCGGCGAACTGGCGGTTGTCGCCGTGCACGGGCTGGTCGTCGGTGAAGCCGCTGACCATCAGCAATTCGTCGCGCGATTGCAGGTACTGCGCCAGCGGCGCGGCGAGGCTCTGGATGAGCTGGCGGCCGGCGGGCTGCAGCTGGTCGGAGTTGAGCGCGAACAGCAGGTTGCCGCGGATGCCGATGCGGCCGTTCACCAGGGTCACGCGGCCCTGCGCCAGCGGCGTGGCCAGCGCCTGTTCCAACGTGGTGCGGCGGCGCAGTTCGGCCTGGTGCTGTTTTTCCGCCAGCTCCAGCTTGTGCGAGAGCTGCAGCTGCACGCCGATGACGCCGACCAGGATCAGCACGAACGCGCCCAGCAGCACCGACATCAGGTCGCCGAAGGCCCAGATCGGCGCGGTCGACTCGGCGTCGGACTCGACCTCGCCGCTCATGCCGTGGCCGCCTTGCCGTTCGTGCGGGCGGGCGCGCGGCTTCCGGCCAGTTGCTGCATGTCGGCGATGATCTGCTGCTGCGAGAGCACGCTGAGCTCGACCACCTCCTTCGCCTGCGCCACGTAGTAGGCGAGTTGCTCGTCGCTGCGCGCGAGCGAGGCGTCGAGCGCGCCGGCGATCTGCTGCAGGCGCTCCATCAGCGCGTCGTTGGCGTGGCCGAACTGCGCCACGCCGGCGCCGAAGGCTTCGCCCAGGCTGGCGACTTCGACCGCGCTGGCGGTGACCTGCGCGGCGGCGCTGTCGAGCTTGCCGGCCTGCGCCTCGATCTGCGCGGCGTAGCGGCTGCCGACGCGGTCGAGCAGCTCGGCCGAGGTGCCGATCAGCGCGTCGACCGCGCCGCGTTGTTCGGTGGAGGCGTGGTTGACCGCGTCGAGCAGGGTTTCCAGCGTGGCCAGCAGGCGGCTGCGTTCCTCCAGCATGGCGGTGTCACGCAACATGCTGTCGGACAGCTTCTGGCGCAGCTCGCCGACGACCTCGGCGGCCACGCGCGGCGCTTCGGACGCGGCCTCGACCAGGCGGGCGATCTCGGCGAGGGTCTGGCTGGCGTGGGCCTGGCTCTGTGCGGTGATCGCGCCGGCGGTCTGCTCCAGCGTGTCGCAGATGGCCTGCTGGCGGCTGGCGCTGGCGTCGCCGGCGGCTTGCCATTGCGTGCCCAGTTCGGTGGCGATGGCGTCGAGCTTCTGCGCCCAGGCGGCCAGGCGTTCGTCGTCGCGTGCCTGCAGTGCCGATTGCAGCTGTGCGTGCGAGCGATCGACCGCCTGCACCAGCGCGGCCGCGTGCGTCTCGAAGCTGGCGCTGGCGGCGGTCAGCGCCTGCTGGTTGCGGCCGGCGAGTTCGGCGTGGACGGCGTCCTGTTTCGACAGCGCGCCTTGCCAAGCCGCGGTGGTGCGGTCGGCGCTGGCATCCAGGCGCGTGGCGACGCCGTCCAGAAGGGCGGACGAGCGCTGCTCGAAGATGTCGGCGAAGCGGGCGAGGGCGTCGCCCAATTGCCGGGCGTGTGCCTCGTTGGTTTGCCGGTGCTGGGCGAGCGCGTCGTTCCAGATCCCGGTGACGCTGCGCGCGGTGGTGTCGAAGCCGGCGGCGAGGCCGTCGAGCTGGCGCTGCACGGCCTCGCCCACGCTGGCCTGGATCGCGGCGCTCTCGCGGGCGAGGCCGGCCAGGGTGGCTTCCACCACCGGCTGCAGCACGCTGGCGGCGCTGCGCGCGCTGTCGGCCATGCTGGCCTGCAGCGACTGCTCGACCGAATGGGCGAGGCGGGTGTACGCCGCCTCGGTGTGGCGGTGGAAGGCCTCCCGCTCGGCGTGCTGGCGCTCGTGGGCGGCGGCGCTGTGCTGTTCCAGCGTCACCGCCATCGCCTGCAGGCGGTCGACCAGGGCCGGCACGGCCGCGGCCTGCTGCTGCAACAGGCGCAGGGCTTCCTCGCGCTGGTGCGCCTGCGAGTGGCTGCGCAAGCTGGTGGCGATGCCCGCGTCCAGCGCCTGCACCGCCTGCAGCCGTTCGCGGCGCACCAGCGCGGAGAGCAGGCCGAGCATCGCCGAGCTGGCGACACCGGCGATCGAGGTGCCGAAGGCGAAGGCGAGGCCGTTGACCGGCGCGGCCAGCGCGCCGCGGATCGCGGCAAGGTCGCTGGCGCTGCCGAGCGCGGTGCCGGTGCCGCGCAGCGTGGCCATCATGCCGAGCAAGGTGCCGAGCATGCCGAGCAGCACCAGCAGGCCGACCAGGTACGGCGTCATCGCGGGCGCCGGCAGCGCGGCGCGCTCGCCTTCCACGCGCAGGCGCACGGCGTGGCGCAGGCCGGGGGGCAGGCGCTCCAGCCAGTGGTCGAGTTCGGCCGGCGGCGCGGCCAGTTCATCGACCGCCCGGCGCAGCGTGGCGGTGGCCTGGCGGTAGCGGAACAGCTCGGATGCGCCGGCGAGATAGCAGGCGCCGATCAGCAGGGCGACGGCCATGCCCAGTGGGTTGGAGCCGACGTAGCCGAGGACGATCCAGCCGATGGCGACCAGGCCCAGGGCGAACACGCAAAGTAGTAGCAGTCGTTTGAACATGGTGAACCGTGTCAGGGGGTGCGTAGCGCCGCGAGCAGCGCGTCGACCGGTTGGAAACGAAGATCCAGCTCCGCCAGCAACACGCTCTGCATGTCGCGGCGGAAGCCATCGAGCCAGGTGGAAGAGGCCTGCCCGGCGGCGCGCAGGCGTTCGAAGCGCTGGCCCAGCAGCTCGGGCACCCGGGCCAGCAAGGCGTGCTCGCGCGGGCTGAGCGCCGCCTCCATCACCGCGTCCACCTCGGCCAGCCGCGCCAGCCCGGGCGAGGCCTGGGCGAGCGCGTCACGCAGCTTGCCGCGCAGGCGGCCGGCGCTGGCTTGCGTGGCGCGCTGGCGGGCGAGGCAGAGCTGGCGGAAGGTGGCGTAGTCCGGCCCGGCCTGCAGCGATGCGCCGGGAGCGAGCAGCGGCTCGTCCCTGATCGCCGTCGCCAGCAGCTCGCGCGCCCGCACGCACTCGGCGTGCAGGTCGTCCGGCGTCGTTGCGGCGACCGGCGGCGCGGCCGCTTCGCCGTCGAGCGCGGCGGCAAGCGCCAGCGCGTGGTTCCAGTCCAGCCACTGGCCCAGCCGGTCGGGCAGCAACTGGCCGGACGGGGCCACGCCGGCCTCTGCCAGGCGCGCCAGCAGACGGATGAAGGTGGGCCCGCGAACCGTCGGGCGGAGTGCAGCTTGCGCCATGCTTTCGTGGGCAAAACCGAAAGTGTAGCGCGGCCGGGGAAATAGATGCGGGCGCGGCCGCGATCGATGACCCGCCGGAGAACAGGATTCCGGGGCCGGTGCGCGTCTGGGGCGGTATCCGGGCCTGGTTCTTCGCTACGCGCCGCGGCTCACGCCGGCTGGCGGACGGCGGCCGCGGCGCTTGATGCGGGGCGTGCTGCTGCCCCGGCGCGGAGAACCGGTTTGTTGCAGCCCTTGCCCCGTCGGCCAGTGCGAGCGAGCGCACAAGACACGGGGGCGAGGCGCCGCTTTGCCGTTGCCACTGCCACGCGCCGGCAACGGGCTGCGCTGCGGATTCCATCCTGCGGGCGGCCGGGCGGGATGAGTTCGCTGCCGGCGGCGCGGCCGCTGTCGATTTCCACCCCGCTCGTTCGTCGCATGATCACCAACCCGAACAGGACACCTGCCATGCCCCGCATGATTTTCGTCAACCTGCCCGTCGCCGACCTGCCGGCCTCGATCGCCTTCTACGAGGCGCTGGGTTTCACCAACAATCCGCAGTTCAGCGACGGCAGCGGCGCGTGCATGGTCTGGAGCGAGGCGATCCACGTGATGCTGCTGACCCACGAGAAGTGGCGCACGTTCACCACCCGCGCGATCCCGCCGCCGACGTCGAGCGAGGTGTCGCTGGCGCTGGCGCTGGACAGCCGGGAGGCGGTCGATGCCATGAATGCGGCGGCTGCGGCCAACGGCGGCACCGCCGACGTCAATCCGGTGCAGGACCTGGGCTTCATGTACGGGCGCGACCTGACCGATCCCGACGGGCATATCTGGGGGCCGTTCTGGATGGATCCGGCGGCCATGCCCGCCGGCTAGCGGTGGCGGCGGCTCGCGGGCGTCGCGGCGCGATCGTCGCTGCACCAGGGGGGTGCGTCCGTTCGTGCTGCCCTGGTTCTCAAGGCTTGCCTTGACCTGCGCAAGCGGACAATCTTCCTTCGTCATCCTCAACCCAGGAGCGGTGTCCCATGAACCCGTACGTGCACTTCCCGAACGGCGACTGCGAGGCCGCCTTCGATCACTACCAGCAGGTCTTCGGTGCCAAGCGCCTGTTCTCCACCACCTGGGCGGAATCGCCGATGGCCGACCAGGCGCCGGGCGGGGACGGCAGCAAGATCATGCACGCCACGCTGCAGTTCCCGGACGGCACGCTGCTGATGGGCGCGGACTGCCCGCCGCAGTACGCCACCCCGTTCGGCGGCTTCGCCCTGTCGGTCAATGCGAAGGACGTGGCCGAGGCGGAGCGCGCCTTCGCCGGGATTTCCGCCGGTGGCAAGGTGACGATGCCGCTGGAGAAGACGTTCTGGGCCGAGCGCTTCGGCATGTGCGTGGACCGCTTCGGCGTGAGCTGGATGGTCAATTGCGAGATGGCGGCGCCGAAGCAGGGCTGACCGGGGAACGGCCATGCGCGCGGAAAAAGTCTTCGCCATCCAGTGGGCCGGCCTGTATCCGTTGTACGTCAAGAAGGCCGAGGCCAAGGGCCGCAGCCGCGACGAAGTGGACCAGATCATCTGCTGGCTGACCGGCTACACGCCGGCGGAACTGCGCGAGCAGAACGCCAGCGACAGCGACCTGGCGACCTTCTACGGCAAGGCGCCCGCGTTCAACCCGAACGCCGCGCTGATCACCGGCCTGGTCTGCGGGGTGCGGGTTGAAGCGGTGGACGATCCGCTGATGCGCAAGATCCGTTGCCTGGACAAGCGCATCGACGAACTGGCCAAGGGCAGGGCGATGGAGAAGATCCTGCGGGCTTGAGAAGCGCAAACCGGGAAGGCAGCGCTGGATGGGCAGTCGGGGTAGGGTTCACTTCGTGTTGTCTGGGCAAGTGAACCTGCCCCGTTCATGGTCACATTTCCCTGGATGAAAATTGGCGTGATCTGCGTGCATCCGGCAGGAGTGATGCATCAGCAGGTCGCGGAAATCGAACTCTCGCCCAGACTGTTCCGGGCCGGGCGTTGCGCCAACTTCACTCGCCTTTGCAGCGCATGGGGGGAGCTTTCCTCGTCATCGAAGAAGTTGGCATGGATCGGAGCGTGACGGCTGTGCGTCGCGCGGCGCTCATCGGCGATCCAGCAGTCGAGCCACCGCCTCGCGGACAAGGGCGGGGACGCTTTCGGCATCATCCAGGTAGGCACTTTCGAGCAGGCCGTCCGAAAGCGCGACGAGGAGGGAAGCGGTTACAGGGGGAGCAGGGTCGCCTGCCTGCGCGAGGAGGTTCCGGAGGCTGTCGTGATACCACGCGCGACGCGCATTGATCGCCTGGCGCACGGGACTGTCTGGATCGGGGTATTCGGCCGCCGCGTTGAGGAACGGACACCCCCGCCAGCCTCCAGCGGTCACAGCCTCGCTGATGCGCCCCATGATGGCTGAAATCATTTTCCGAGGAGATTGCTTCGGAAGCGCTGCCACTGCCGCGCGGCCGAGCCGATCCATGTCTTCGAGATAGGCGACGATCAGATCGTCCTTCGAGGGAAAGTGATTGTAGAAGGTCGCCTTGGCCACACCGGCCTCCGAGATGATGCGGTCGATGCCGACAGCACGGATGCCCTCTTCGTAGAAAAGGCGTGTCGCGGTGTCGAGCAAACGACGACGGGCAGAACTTGCTTCAAGCGTGCTGTGAGATTTTTTTTGCATCATCGGTTGACTGTAACAGACAGGTCTGTATAGTTAAATTGGTAGACAGACCTTTCCGTATAGCTGAGCGATCATGCAATCGAGTGAAACATCCGAGGTCATCCGCCTCTTCAACCAGGCATCCAGGAACACGACCCGGGGATCTTCGAAGACTGGTCGCACCGAATTGCGTCATGAAGTCGATCCAGCCGGAACCGAACGGCACACGCGATGAAGGCGACGAAGTGAATCTGGCGGTCTGGCAGGCCATGGCAGCCGACCAGGTCAACCGCTTCGAGATCCGTGTCCGCGAGGATCGGATTGTCGAAACGCTGGCTTGTGCCAAGACAACCGGCAACTCGGTGCCCTTGCCTGAATGACCCTCGCCTGTGGCTCCGCCGAGGTGCGCGAGTTCCTCACGACGCCAACAGTCTGGCAACTCCAATCACAGAACACGGAAAATCAGAATGAGAAAGCTCAAAATCATCGAACACATCTCGCTGGACGGCGTGATCCAGCACTCCGCCGATGGCGGCGATTTCCCTTATGGCGACTGGATCGCGCCCTATCGGACCCCCGCGGGCCTCGCGGCAGTCCTCGCCGCGCATGGCGAGCGCTTCGATCTGCTGCTTGGCCGTCGCACCTACGATATCTGGTCGGGTTCCTGGGCAAAGGCCCCGAGCAGTCCGATGGCGGACGGCCTCAATGCGGCTACAAAATATGTCGCTACCCATCGTCCGGAGAGCCTTGAATGGGGCCCGTTCGAGAATCTTGGACCGGATATCGTCGAGGACATTCGCCACATCAAGTCGCAGGACGGTCCAGATATTGTCCTCTGGGGCAGCTCCACTCTGACATCGATACTGCTCGAACATGGGATTGCGGATGAAGTCCTGCTGATCGTCTATCCGGTCCTGTTGGGTACGGGAAAGCGCTTCTTTGCGAAGGGAACTCCGGCGCGCTCGTTCGAACTCGTCAGCACGCAAGCCATGCAGTCTGGCGTCGTCCTCAGTACCTACAAGGTAGCCGGGTCTTTGAAGAAGGAATAGTTCAATGACGCAACATCGTCAGTGAACACGAAACCCCTGGCTGCGATCTCTCGATGGGATGTGCATCCGGGGTGAACCCGCAATACTCGAAAGTTCAATGAGGTGGGAAAGTGACTGCTGAAAGCAATGTTCTCCTCGAAATCATGGAACGCTTCAATACCGCATTCGAGAAGCATCTCCCCGAAGTCCTCGATGATCTAATCGGCGAGGGTTGCGTTCTCGAAAATACGGCACCGGCCCCGGATGGAGCGCGTTACGAAGGCCGCGAGGCTTGCCTTGCTTTCTGGAAGGGAATCGCGTCCAACGCCGACTTCGTGTTCAAGGCGGAGGAGATCTGGGCCAGTGAAGATCGTGGCGTCATTCGTTGGCAGCTCCGCTGGAGCGCGCGCGAGGTCGATCGTGTCCGAGGTGTCAACATCATGCGCGTCCGCGACGGAAAGATCGTTGAGGGCATGGGGTATGTGAAGGGATAACCAACAAAAGCAAAGTCAAAAACCGGGTCATAGAACAGGCGTCCGGCAGGCAAGGGCGGCGTGGCATTGCGCAGCCGACTCAGGCAGCGGGCGGACCTGCCGGTGCCTGCAGCTACGGAGTGAAGACGCGGTTTCCTGGTCAGCCGATCAGTGGTTGGCTGGCGAACGCGATCCCCGTGCAGCAAGCATGCGCTGACGGGGGCGAGGTTTCCCGCCGTGGCGACACGGGCGGCGAGATTCGCGTACGCACCCGGCGTTCCCGGTCGACGGGGACCGCCAATGACTGCGCGAGGAGTGGTAAAGCCGCGCTAGTTGCAGGCAATGTTTCGAAATCGAGTCATCGTCATCCCGGCGAAGGCCGGGAGCCTTCTTGATCCGCCCGCAAACGCGCGCTGGACTCCAGCTCCTGCCGGAATGACGAACTCGCGTTGTCGATTCAACTTCGGATCATCGGTGTGGCAGGCGCGTGCGATTCGAATGATCGGTTCCGATCTCGCCATGCAATTTCGGCTGAGGGAGGCGGATATCAGCCGCGCCGGGCAGCTTCGATCGCGGCGATGTCGATCTTCGTCATCGTCATCATCGCCTCGAACGCACGCTTGGACACGCCAGGGTCCGGGTCGGTGACCGCGTCCATCAGGGCGCGCGGGGTGATCTGCCACGACAGCCCCCACTTGTCCTTGCACCAGCCGCAGGCGCTGGCTTGGCCGCCATGGTCGATGATCGTGTTCCACAGGCGATCGGTTTCGGCTTGGTCGTCGGTTGCTACCTGGAACGAGAACGCATTGGTGTGCGGAACACCGGGGCCGCCATTCATGCCCACGCAAGGGATACCCATGACGCTGAACTCGACCATCAACACATTGCCCTGCTTGCCCGCCGGGTAGTCGCCCGGTGCGCGGTGGACAGCACCTACGGCGCTGTCGGGGAACGTCTTGGCGTAGAACGTCGCGGCTTCCAGCGCGGTGCCGTCGTACCAAAGGCAGATCGTGTTCTTGTTGAGCATTTCGATTCTCCTGCTGCGAGGCGACCATTGCGGCCCCTTCAGATCCCCTGACGAACGAGGGGCAACGCGATCGACATGATGCGCGAGATCGTGTGTCCATGTACGGCAATGCGCACGATCGGGGCGGCGAAGGCGTCATTGATGCCGGCGGTGGTCTGCGCCATAGTCGTCCCGTCGCTTTGGCGGCCGTGCGCTGTCGGTCGCCATCTTCGTCATCGGCGAGCGCGCGACATCGAACGGATTGGCCTCGATGCGAAGAAGTGTTGACGGGCATTCGCCGGGGCGGATTGGAATGAAGCTGGAAGTTGCGATGTCGTGTACGACCGATGAAGACCGACATGCACGGGCAGCCGAATTGACGCGCGATTTGATGGCGTGACATTGGCGAGTTCGCGCAATGAAACGTCCGATTTTGCGCCGGCCCGCGACGAAGCGATGAAATCCGAACCCTGCCGCAAGGTGCTGCGCAATCCTGATCGGAACATGCATCGGTTCGAGTGCGCAGCCATTGCGACCGGTATCGCCGCGGTCAAAAGCAAGCAGGCGGCCTTTTGCCGCGGATTCCAGAGTCAACCACACGGGGTACATCGCGGCCGAGGTTGAAGCCGCCGCGATGCATGCCAGTCAGTTCCGGACCAAATTGCGCGCAAAGCGCCTACTGTCCCGATCCCTTCCCGCGATACCGCTCGAACCACGCCAGAATCGCCGATGCCTTGGCCGCCGATTGCGACGGTCGCGCGGCGAGGCCGCCGTGATTCGCACCGGGTACCTTGACCAGCGCCGTCGGGATACTGCGCAGTTGCAGTGCTTCGTAGTACTGCTCCGCTTCGCTGTCCGGCGTGCGGTAGTCGTCGCTGCCGACGACGACGAGCGTCGGCGTCTTCACGTTGCCGACCAGCGAAAGCGGCGAGCGCGCCCAGTAGCCCGGGGCATCTTCCCAGGGAAACTTGCCGAACCAATAGCGCGAGAAGTACGGCGTCATGTCCGAGGTCAGCACGAAACTTGACCAGTTGATGACCGGTTTCTGCGATGCGGCCGCGCGGAAGCGATCGGTCTTGCCGATGATCCACGCGGTCAGCACGCCGCCGCCGGAGCCGCCGGTGACGAACAGGTTGTCCTTGTCGATGAAGCCCTTTGCGATGGCAGCGTCGACAGCGCTCATCAGGTCGTCGTAGTCGTGGCCCGGATAACTCTTGTCGATCTTGTTCGCGAACACTTCGCCATAGCTCGTCGATCCACGCGGGTTCGCGTAGACGACGGCGTAGCCGGCCGCCGCATAAAGCTGATCGTCGGTCGAGAACGAAGGGCCGTAGGCGGCAAACGGGCCGCCGTGGATTTCGAGAATCAGCGGATACTTCTTCGCCGCATCGAAGTCCGGCGGTGTGACGAGCCACGCGTCGATCGGCAGCCCGTCGAACGAAGTGACGGACAGTTTCTCCACGTTGCCGAGCTTCTTCGACGCGAACAGCGATTGGTTGAGCCGGGTCAGCTGGCGTGCCTTGCCGCCGCGCGTGATCCAGACGTCCGGTGGGCGCTGCGTCGAGCCGCCGGTATAGGCGACCGTGCCGTCGCGCGCGACGCTGAACTGACCGCCGCTGTACGGGCGGTCGAGTTCGCCGCTGTCGGTGAGGTTCTCGGCAACGGTGCGGATCGAACCGTCGAGGCCGACGCGCGTGACGCGCGTGCTGCCGTGTTCGTCGTAGCCGACATAGATCGCGCGACCGTCCTCGGCCCAGGTCGGCGCGCCGACGCTGCGGTCGAGGTTCGCGGTCAGCACGCGCGCGCCGCTGCCATCGCGCTTCATCACTGACAACTGCTGGTTCTGGTAGCCGAGGCGCTGGTCGTCGAAGCCGACGTAGGCGATCGACTGGCCATCCGGCGAGACGGCGGGCGCGTTGTCCGGGCCGTTGCGATGCGTCAGTGTGCGCACGTCGAGCGTGTCGATCGCGACTTCATGCACTTCGCTGTTGACGATGTCGCGCTGCCAGTCGGGTGAAAGATTCGCACTGAACACAACCGCGCGTCCGTCGTGCGACCACGACAGGCGACCGCCCGCGTTGTGCGCACCGAACGTGAGCTGCGTCGGAGCGCCGCCATCGGCCGACACCCAGAAGATCTGGTCATAGCCGGGTTTCTCGTAACCGCCTTCGTCGGTGCGGTAGACGACTGTGTCGATGATCTGCAGGGGCTCGGCCCATTTCGCGCCTTCGGGCTTGTCCGGCGCCTTGCCGAGCTTGGCGCCTTCGTCGGGCACGAACATCGTGTAGGCGATGCGCGCACCGTCCGGCGACCAGGCGAGGCCGTGCGGCGAGGTAGGCAAGCCGGTGATGCGCGCTGTCGCACCGGTCTTCATCCAGCGCACGTAGAGTTGTGCGCCGGCCTTGTCGTCGGCACTGGAGATGTAGGCGAGACGGCTGCCGTCGGGCGACCACCGTGCCTGGCCGTGCGATCCCGGACCGGCGACCAGCGGCGTCTGGGAGCCGCTCGCCACATCAATGAGCCAGATCGACGAGCGCGTGCGGTCGGTCATGATGTCGTTGCTGCGGCGCGCGTAGACGATCGTCTTGCCGTCCGGTGAGATCTGCGGATCGCTGGCGGCTTCGAGGTTGAACAGATCGGCGCCGGTGAGCATGCGCGACGGACCGCTCGCAGGCGTCGCGAAGGCAGGCGTCGCGAAGGCCGCGGCGAGCAGCAGGACGGTGAAGGGGCGGATCGGCATGTCGCTCTCCTCGGAAAGATCGGGTGCGCCGGCTCCGGCGGCATCGCGCAACGGTGGCAGATGCGACATTGTGCAACCCGTGTCGGAAGTCACTGGCGCAGCGTTGCAGGTGAAGTTTTCGTGAGTTGTATGGGTCTGCAATTAGTACCAAAATAGGATCCAAATATGGAGATAATCATGGAAGTCATTCTTGCCGACAACAGCATCAGTATCACCGAACTCAAACGCAATCCGAGTGCCGTTATCGAGGCGGCCGATGGCGAGTCGGTCGCGGTGCTGGTCCACAATCGACCGAGCGCCTACCTGGTGCCGGCTGCCACCTACAAGCGACTGCTGGACCGGCTCGAGGATCTAGAACTGGCGGAACTGGTCCGCGCTCGCGCGAAGGAGCGCCGGGTCAAGGTTGCGCTCGATGACCTATAGCCTTGCGTTCGTCGAGTCCGCGCTGAAGGAATGGCGCAAGCTTTCGCCGCTCATCCGCGAGCAGCTCAAGGCAAAGTTGGCCGAGCGCCTCGAGCATCCGCGCGTTGCATCGGCGCGGCTGCACGGAGTGCCCGACTGCTACAAGATCAAGTTGCGCGCGGTCGGCTATCGACTCGTTTATCAGATTACCGACGAACTTGTTCTCGTCACCGTGATCGCAGTCGGCAAGCGGGACAAAGGACTGGCCTATCTGTCGGCGGGGAAGCACATCCGATGAGAGGTTCAAGCATGCACATTCGGAGTGGCTGGATTCGTTTGGCATTCCTTGGCGCATTGGCCATTCTGGCCGGATGCGCGACGCAGAAGGTGCAGCCGCCGCTGCGGCGGCCCGACGACGTGCGTGCGCAGATCGTCCGGCTGATACCGCCTCAGGTGGCTGATCGCAAGGGCTGGGCGGTCGACATCTACGCCGCGTTCGCCGCGCAGGGCATCGATCCGAGCGCGCAAAACCTGTGTTCGGTGCTGGCGGTGGCCGAGCAGGAATCGAACTTCGTCGTCGACCCGGTCGTGCCGGGCCTGCCGAAGATCGCGCGCGGCGAGATCGATCGGCGTGCGTCGGGAATGCACGTCCCTGGCCTGCTGGTCGATGCGGCGCTGGCGATCAGGTCGCCGAACGGCAAGAGCTACCGTGAGCGACTCGAACACGTGCGCACCGAAAAAGACATGAGCGCGATGTTCGAGGACTTCATCGGCATCGTGCCGATGGGCAAGCGCCTGTTCGGCGGCTTCAACCCGGTGCATACGGCCGGGCCGATGCAGGTCAGCGTCGTGTTTGCCGAGGCGCATGCGAAAGGGTATCCCTACCCGGTCGATGGGTCGATCCGGCACGAGCTCTTCAGTCGGCGTGGCGGCGTGTATTTCGGCATCACGCACCTGCTCGGCTATCCGGCGGAGTATCCGAAGCCGCTGTACCGGTTCGCCGATTTCAATGCGGGCTGGTATGCGAGCCGCAATGCGGCGTTCCAGAACGCGGTGAGTCGCGCTTCGGGGATTCCGCTCGCACTGGATGGCGACATCTTCCGGGACGACACAGGCTTCGATGCGCCCGGCCAGACCGAACGCGCACTGCGCACGCTCGGCCGGCAACTCGACATGAGCGACCGCCAGATCCGCCGCGCTCTCGATCAGCCGCGGCGCCCGCAGTTCGAGGAATCGGATCTCTACGCGCGCACGTTCGCGCTGGCCGAAAAGATCGAGCGCAAGCCGATGCCGCGCGCGATGCTGCCGGTCATCAATCTGGAAAGCCCGAAGATCACACGCAAGCTGACGACGGCGTGGTTCGCGACTCGTGTCGACGGCCGCTACGAGCGCTGCATGCAGCGGGCACGTTGATCCAGCTGCGCGGGCTTCAGGTCAGCCATGCTTCCAGGGTCTGCAGCGCTTCCTTTTGCGGATAGTCGGCCGCGCCTTCCGGTGCGTGGCTGCGCCCTTCATAGGCGATGACGAGTTCGCCGAACGGATCGTCGACCGACTCGGTTTCTTCGAGTACCAGTTCAAGGTCTTCCAGCGCCTCCTCGGTATTGGTTACTTCCAGTGGCATCTGCAGGATCGCCAGCCAGGTGATGAAGGTCGCGTCGGCATCGCCTTCGCGCGCGATGCGCAGCGCGTCCGCGAGCGCCGTCGAACGGCTCGTGAAATGTGCGCGAGCGGCGGCTTCAGTCGGGAAGATCGCGATCGCTTCGCCTTCCGATTGCAGGTCGCCGGTGTCGGTGTTCTCGAAGCTGGAGATGACGACGTAGCTCATGGGGATTTCCTCAGCGGGCGCGGCAGCGGAGGATAGCGCGTCGGAAGCAATCCGCCCCCCCCCATGTCGATTGCGCCAGCTTCCGTTCGTCGTCTGCCTGAGAGCCGGCTTGCGGCTCGCACTCGATCCAAGCACGAGGAGAGGTTCCATGCAGGTCCAGCCCTATCTGTTTTTCGACGGCCGCTGCGACGAGGCGATCGCTTTCTACCAGAAGGCGATCGATGCCACGGTGGTGATGCTGATGCGCTACGGCGACGGCGGCCATGACGCGCAGTGTCCCGATGGCTCGACGCCGCCGCCAGACAAGGTGATGCACGCCAGCCTGCAGGTTGGCGATACGCTGGTGATGGCATCGGATGGTTTTTGCAGCGGCAAGCCGGAGTTCAAGGGCATTTCGTTGTCGCTGTCGACCAAGGACGATGCCGAGGCGAAGCGGATGTTCGATGGCCTCGCCGACGGCGGACAGATCCAGCAGCCACTGCTGCCGACGTTCTTTGCGTCGAGTTTCGGCATGCTGACAGACCGCTTCGGCGTGTCATGGATGGTGGTCACGCCGCTGCCGATGCCGGGCTGAGTCCGGAGTGAGCAGTGGCGCGACGGCGATGCAATCCGCCGCGCCACTGCTCGTGCAGGCGCGGCGCCGTCCGCACCTGCACGGGGCCTGCCAGGCGTGCGCCAGATCAGAGTTCCACGATCGGCTTGAATCCGCCAAAGAACATCCGCTTGCCGTCGAACGGCATCGACTTCGGGTCCATCATGTCCGCGAGGCGCGGGTCGGACATCACCTTCTTGTTGATCCGGTCGCGCTCGCGGCGCGAGGCGTAGACGATCCAAGAGAACACCACCACTTCGCCCGGCTTCAGCTTTACGGCCTGCGGAAACGAGGTGGTTTTCCCCGGTTTGACGTCATCGGCAACGCATTCCATGTAGTGCAATGCACCGTGTTCGCGCCAGATCGCGCCGGCCTTGCGTGCGAGGCGGCGGTAGGCTGCCAGCTTTTCCTGCGGCACCGGCACCACGAAACCATCGACATAGCTCATACGTCCTCCATTGCGAGAGGAACGACGAACGAACGCTGCGTCGCTGTCGCAGCGGCCTGACGTTCCGTAGACACGATACTCGCGTCGGGTGGATGCCGGCCAATGCCTCCAGCGCGATCGCTATTCGCCTTCACCCACCGGATGCAGCGCTTCGATGTATCCATCTGGCCGTGCGACCAGTCGCCAATCCATCGAGCGTTCCTCGAAGCCGATGCGATAGGTGCGCCGGATGGTGCTTCCATCCCGGGTGTCGGCGATCAGGTCGACGCGCCGGATCGGTCCGAGTGCTTCGAGCAGTGCTGCACCGAAATCGCCGAGGAATCCGGTCGTCTGGTCGGCATCCGCGCCGCTGAAGCGGGTCTTGTCGACCTTCGCATTCGCGGCATCGGCGAGGACGTCTCGCATCGTGCTGGTCAATGCCGGATGGCGGTCACGCAGCACCCTCGCGGGCTTGCCGGGCGGCAGATACAGATCGACCACCGTTTCGGCGAGCAATGGGTAGTAGCGCTGCTGGTTGGTCAGCGCGATGATCGTCAGCTTGCGTGTTTCGACGCGCAGGATGTCGGCCAAGGCCGGGCCTCCGTTGTGCCCGATCACCGGTGCGCCATGGTACGTCCGTGCCGTCCAGCCGATGCCGAAGCCGCCGCGCTTGCCGTTCGGCAACGTCGGCGGCGTCTGCAATGCCTTCCAGCTCTCCGGCTTCAGCAGGCGTCCGCGATCGATCGCGACGAAGACCTCGGCCAGGTCCTGGATCGACGCGTACAGGCCACCTGCACCGTAGCCCTGTTCGCCATAGAGGAAATCGCTGACGCGCTGATGGCCGTTCTTCCATGCATGGATCGATGCGCGATGCGGCACGATGTCGGCGGAGCGGATCGACGAGCCTTCGTTGCGGGCGTTGGCGAAGCGTGGATTGGTCAGTCCGAGGGGCTGGAAAATCTCGTCGCGGAAAAGCTTGGGCAACGGTTTGCCGGACACCTGCTCGAGCACGGCACGCAGCACGACGAAATCGGTGAATCCGTAGCGTGACTGACTGCCGGGTTCGTAAGCGAGCGGCTTCGCCTGCGCCGCCGCCACGATCGTGGCGACCGTCTGTGGCCGTGGCTGGCCGAGATCGTCGGAAAGTCCCGATGTGTGGTTGGCCAACTGGCGCACGCGAATCCGCGACCACGTGGCCGGCGCGGTGGGAAAGAACCGGCTCAACGGATCGTCGAGCGACACGCGGCGCTGCTCGACCATGCGCATCAGCGCGATGCCGGTGAATATCTTCGTGGCCGAGGCGAGCTGGAAAGACGTGGCCTTGTCGACGTCGACGTCCCATTCGAGATTGGCCTTGCCGTAGACGCCGATCTTGCTGATGCGGCCGTCTTCGACGACCGCGACGGCGGCACCGGGCACATGCCCGCGTGCAAGTGCGCGCGTGACCCGTTCGTCGATCGCGTCGGCGCTCGCCGTCGTGGCGGTGAGGAGGAGGACGACGCCCAGCAGCGTGGTGTTCATCGACGGTACTCGTGTTGGCCGACGGCGCGGAGTGCTTGCGACCGCGTGTTGCGAATCAGCCGGAGAATCGCGAAAAACAAGGCGCGAGTCGATGGCCGCGATCGCCCGCTGCGCCCGAACGTGGCCGGAACGCGCCGGCCACGTGCATCATTCCGCCACGCTCTTCGCCTCGGCGGTGGCGAGCAATTCCGGCTGGCTGATGCGCTGTGGCCGGCTGATCAGCGGATGCACGAACACCGCGCCGAGGATGATTGCCGCTCCGAGGTAGAACGTCGTCGTCAGTTCATGCTGCTCGCCGAGCAGGATCGCAGCGAGCACGATCGCATACACCGGTTCCAGATTGGTCGCGAGCTGCGCGGCGAACGCGCTCATGTGGCGCAGCGCGACCAGCGACAGCGTGAACGGCAGCAGGGTGCAGGCGATCGCCAGCCCCAGCAGGTAGGCGCCATCGCGCAGGTTCGGAAGCACCAGCAGTTCGCCGGCAAGCGCCGGAAACACCAAGGGCATCAGGGGCGCCAGCGCCGTCAATGCGAGCGCGCCGGCGCCGAGCTCGAGGCCGGTCACCGCGAGCGGATCGGCGTGTTCGACCAGGCGCTTGTTGAGCGAACCGAACAGGGCGACGAACAGTGCAGACACGGTGCCGACCGCGATGCCGAGGCGCATCGATGCCGGCACGCCACCGACGACCAGTGCGACGCCGGGCAGCACCGCAATGCCGAGCGCCAGCTCGCGCATCGAGAAGCGCCGTCCGGCCAACTTGGGTTCGAGCAACGCCGTAAACGGCGTTGCCAGCGCGATGCAGGTTGCGCCGACCGACGCGTTGGCGAGCTTGATCGAGCCGTAGAACGTGAGCCAATGCAGCGCAACCAGCACGCCGATGCCTGCATACGCCAGCGCGAGGCGCGGCGACATCGCGCGCAGGCCACGCCAGCTGCGCGGCACCAGCGCGAGCGCGGCGACTACCAGCAGCATGCGCCACCACACCAGCGGCAAAGCCGACAGCGTGATCAGCTTGCCGAAGATCGCGGTAAACCCCCACAGCAGCACGCAGAAATGGATCTGCACTTGCGCCTTGGCGGCGGGAGTAAGTGCGCTCACGATCTGGCTCCAAGAAAACGGAGCGCGATCGTAGCGCATCGACTGCTGCGCCCGGCATTGCGGCGCTTTCGCCCGCGCGTGGACAATGCCTGCATGACCGACACGAACGATCTCCGCATCGAACTCAACGGCCGACCGGCCAGCGCTGCGGACCTGCGCACGCCTGCGTTGCTGAACTACGGCCACTTCACCTCGATGCAGGTGCAACAGGGCCGCGTGCGCGGTCTCGATCTGCATCTGGACCGTTTGCAACGCGCCACGCGGGAACTGTTCGGCCGCACGCTCGACCTCGATGCGACGCGCGGCTGGATGCGCCGCGTCGCCGGCACCGGCGACGCGCTGACCCTGCGCGTGAACGTGTTCGCGCGCACGCTCGACCGCGATCGCCTGACCACGCCGGTCGCGCCGGATGTGTTGGTCAGCGCCGCTCCCGCGCGCGCGATTGCGTCGATGCCCTTGCGCGTGCGCAGCGTGCGTTACCAGCGCGATGCGCCGCACATCAAGCACGTCGGCACGTTCGGGCTGTTCCATCAGAAGCGCCTCGCGCAGGCGGCCGGATTCGACGACGCGCTGTTCGTCGATGCCAGCGGAGCGGTTGCGGAAGGCTCGATCTGGAACATCGGCTTCTTCGACGGCGAGCGCGTGGTCTGGCCGGACGCGCCGATGCTGCAGGGCGTATCGATGCAATTGCTGCAGGTCGGCTTGCCACAGCTTGGACTGCCGATGCTCACGCGCCGGATCGGCGTGGCGGACTTGGCCGGGCTCCGCAGCGCTTTCTTCACCAACAGCGCCTGTGCGGTGATGCCGATCGCGTGCATCGACGAGGTCGCTTTCGTCGTCGATCCGCAGTTGCGCGAGCGGCTGGAAGAATCCTTCGCGCTGAATCCGTGGCAATCGATCTGACGGCGGGAACCAGGCGCGCCTGCGGAGGCCGATAGCGCTTTCCGACGCCAGCAGGGATCGTTCCATAAAGTTCCGCCTGTACCGCTCGCAGTTTCGCGGCGGACAGCATGAAATTGCGCACGCGCTGCCATTCAGCAATGGCAGCATCAGCGACGTCGATCCGGCGGTCGCGCCGGACGAATCCTTCGTCGTGTTCGGTTCCGCGCGCAAGTCCGGACGCGGCATCGACCTGTTCATCGCGTTTCGCGATGGCGGCACATGGGGCGAACCGGTCTGGCTCGGCGATGGGATCAACAGCCCCGGTTCCGATGCGGAGCCGCGCCTGGCCGCCGGTCAGGACACGCTCTACTTCAGCAGCGAACGTGTCATGCCGGTCGCGCTCCCGCGCAGCCAGGCGCATGCGCGCGAAGACACCGCGCGCATGCTGGCGTGGGACAATGGCAACTACAACATCTGGTCGACGCCGCTGCGGCCTTGGCTCGATGCGTATCGCCGCTCGGATGCACGCGTTTCGGCAATTCCCGGCAAGCGTGAATCGCACGAGTGATGCCGGCGCAAGGATTCAGCGCAGCCGCCCGATCAGCGCCATCGCCGCCGCCGGATTGCGTTCCTTGGCGGCGCTGATGAAGTAGATGAACACGTCGCGAGCCTGCGTGGCCTGCAGGGTTTCGTCGACGTGCGGCAGCTCCGGCGGATCGCCGCCATCGGCCCAGATGCGTGCACGTGTTGCCCATGCATCCAGCGCCGACGCCGTGTAGCCGGTTTCGATCTCCGCCTCGCTGCGCATCAAACGTGCGTAGACAAAATCGCCGGTCACGTCTGCAAACGAGGGATGCTTCGGCGAATCGGTGAACACGGTCGCGACGCGGTGGCGGCGTGCAAGCGCGATGTAGTCGGCGCACATGAAGCTCGCGTGGCGCACTTCCAGCACGTGCCGCAGCGTGCGGCCTTCGAGTTCGCGCGGCAGCAGATCGAGGAACGCCGCGAAGTCGTCCGGCTCGAACGGCTTGTGCGGCGGGAACTGCCAGTTGATCGGACCGAGCCGGTCGCCAAGTTCGGCGATGCCGCCGTCCACGAAATCCGTGACCGTCCTTCCGGCATCGGCGAGTCGTGCGCGGTCGGTCGTGTAGCGTGGTGCCTTCAGCGAGAACACGAAGCCTTCCGGAGTTTCCTCGCGCCACTTGGCGTAGGTCGCCGGTTTCTGCGCGCCGTAATAGGTGCCGTTGATCTCGATCGCGGTGAGGTGCCGGCTCGCGTATTCGAGTTCGCGCCGCTGCACCAGCTTGGCCGGATAGAAATGATTGCGCCACGGCGCATAGGTCCAGCCGCCGACGCCGACGCGGATGCATGCGGCGGCGGGCACGGACGGCGCAAACAGGTCGGCCGGTCCGCCTTGGTTTCCGGACATGGAGCGGTTCCTTCGTTCGTGATGGCGCAATGGTACGCGCGGCGTGATCGCATCGTGTCGAGTGCTTGACGCTGCGGCTATGATGAGCCGCCCATCCGGCGTGCAACGAGTCCCATAACAGCGCATGAAGCCGCCTATCGTTCGCAGGTTCGCCGCAGTGGTCGCGCTGGTCGCATGGTTCGCGCTGATCCTGCAGTACGGATTGCTGATCGCGGGCACCTGGGACGACATCGGGCCGCTGCTCGGTGCGTTGCGCTACTTCAGCTTCTTCACGATCTTGAGCAATCTGCTGGTGGCGCTGACGGCAACATTTGCATTCGTGCCCGCGCGATCGGCAAGCGCGAACTTCTTCACGACGCCGCGCGTGCGCGGTGCAGCGGCGCTGTGCATCGGCATCACCTGCGCCATCTATTTCTTCCTGCTGGCGTCGACTTGGGCGCCGCAGGGCGCGCAGCTCGTTGCGGACGTGCTGCTGCACTACGTCGTGCCGGCGCTGTACGTGGGCTGGTGGATCGCCTGCGCGGAACATGGACGGCTGGCCTGGAGCGATGCGCTGAGTTGGCTGCTGTTTCCGCTCGGCTTCCTGCTCTGGACGCTGGCGCGTGGCGCGTGGCTGCACGAATATCCGTATCCGTTCGTCGACGTGGGCGCGCTCGGGTTCGGCGCGGTCGTGTGCAATGCGCTCGGCATCGGCACGCTTTTCCTGATCGTCGGGCTGATGCTGGTCGCGTTCGATCGCGCAGCGGGACGGAGGCTGCAACGATGACCGAGGTACGCGAACCGAATGTCCTGATCCTCGGTGGCGGCTTCGGTGGCCTGTGGGCGACACGCGCGCTGGCGTCCGCTCCGGTACGCGTGACCCTCGTCGACCGCACGAACCACCATCTGTTCCAGCCCTTGCTGTACCAGGTCGCGATGGCGGGACTGTCGTCGCCGGATATCGCGGCGCCGCTGCGGCACATCTTGCGGAATCAACGCAATGTCACCGTGCTGATGGACGAGGTGCTGTCGGTCGACGTCGACGCGCGTCGCGTGATGCTCGCGAACGGCACGCTCGACTACGACTATCTGGTCGTCGCCACCGGCGCACGCCATGCGTATTTCGGCCACGACGAATGGGCGCGCCACGCGCCGGGTCTGAAGACGCTCGACGACGCCTTCTTCATCCGCCGGCACATGCTGGAGGCGTTCGAGTTCGCCGAGCGCGAGGCCGACGCCGGCGGACGCTCGCAATGGCTCGATTTCGTCGTCATCGGCGGTGGACCGACCGGGGTGGAGCTGGCGGGCACCTTGGCCGAGATCGCGCGCCATACTTTGCCCCGCGAATTCAAACACAGCGATCCGCGCAAGGCCTCGATCCACCTGATCGAGGCCGGCCCGCGCATCCTGCCGTCGATGCCGGAGTCGCTGTCGGAGAAGGCGCGCCAGCAGCTCGAAAAGCTCGGCGTCGAAGTACACACCGGCGCCGCGGTGACCGAAATCGACGATCGTGGCGTGCTGCTCGGCGATCGGCGCATCGACGCGCGCACCGTGCTGTGGGCGGCCGGTGTCGCTGCATCGTCGCTCGGTGCGCAACTCGGCGCGGAGCGTGATCGCGCCGGACGCGTGAAGGTCGATGCGGATCTGTCGCTGCCGGGTCATCCGGACGTATTCGTGATCGGCGACCTCGCGACGGTCACGCAGGACGGCAAACCGGTGCCTGGTGTCGCGCCGGCGGCCAAGCAGATGGGTGCCCATGTGGGGCGGGCGATTCGTGCGCGCATTTCAGGCAAGCCGATGCCGCCATTCCGTTACAGCGACTACGGCAACCTCGCGACGATCGGGCGCATGGCCGCCGTCGTCGACCTGCGCGGTCTGCGCTTCTCCGGCGCGCTGGCCTGGGTGTTCTGGCTGTTCGCGCACGTGTTCTTCCTGATCGGCTTCCGCAACCGCATCGTCGTGCTCAGCGAATGGATCTGGTCGTACTTCACCTACCAGCGCCACGCCCGCATCATCATCGGACGCGAGCGCAATCCACCGGCGACATAGCAGCATGTCGAGAAAGTGCTTTCCTGCACGTGACTCGCCGCATCCTGCGGCTTGCCCCTCGGCCCAGCTTCGCTGTTCGCGTGCGCTCCTGCGCACGCAGTCTCAACCCAGCGCATCCGGCGCATGTATTGTGTCTCGCGACCTTCCATCTGGTGCCGGCGGCGAGCGTGGACATCGGGCGTGTCCTTTGTCGCATTCGGCGTGCAGGGCGGCGTCGCGCAGCCACACTTGGCATGGCGATTCGTCGCCGTGCGCGAGCGCGTATCCTCGACGCTTTGCCATTCTCGAAAGAGCCTGGGAGCCGATGCGATGACGACGAAGGTGGTGCGCAACGATGCGGGCAGCCGTTTCGAGGCGACGGTCGATGGCGAGCTGTGCATGCTCGCCTACCGTCTGCAAGGCGGCGTGCTCGCGATCGATCACGTGATCGTGCCCGCTGTGGTCGGTGGCCGCGGCATTGCTGCTGACCTGACGCGGACCGCGCTGGATGCGGCGCGCGCGAACGGTTGGCGCGTCGTGCCGAACTGCAGTTATGCAGCGGCGTGGATCCAGCGTCATCCGGAGTATCAGGACCTGCTCAGTCCCGTGTAGCGACTTCCGCGAGCAGCAGGCGCTGGGCGATTTCCGCGTGGCGGCGGCGCGTCTCGGAACCCTCGACGAATCGCTCTGGCAGCAACGGACCGATACGTTGATGCAGGACGCGCGATTCGTCGATGCGGCCAAGTTGGGCCAGTACGTCGGCCAGCAGCAGTTCGGCATCGATCGTCGCATTCGCATTCACGCCTGCTCCCTTGGAGAGGATGCCGGCGGCGCGGCGCAATTCCGCTTCCGCTTCCTTCAGGCGATGCTGATCGCGCAGGATCAGGCCGCGCGTGCGCGCGACGCTCCCCTGGCGTGGATGGTCGGCCGGATACAGCGTGGCGAACAGCGCGGATGATTCGTCGGCGCGGCGCAAGGCATCGTCGTAGCGGCCGCTGCGGCGCATCCATTCGGCGAGGTGGTTCAGGCGGCGGCCGCGTTCGACATTGAGGTTGAGCGAATCCGCATTGCCTTCGATCGGCGGTTCCAGCCAGCGGCGCGCATCGTCAAGGCGGCCGTTCAACATCAGGCTTCGGCCGAGGTTCTGGCGATAGGTCGGCAGGTGCGGATCGTCGGTACCGGTGGCAGATTGCCGTTCGGCGTTCTGCAGCACTTCGTTGAACATCGCCAGCGCCGTTTCATTGTCGCCCGCTTGTTCGAGCAGGCTGGCGAGGTTGTTGAGTCCGATCGAATACGAGGGCGTGCGCTCCTGATGCGTGGCGCGCATCAGGTTGGCGTTCTCCTGCAGCAGCGCGGTCGCCTCGACGATGCGGCCCTGCAACTGGATCGCCTGCGCGAGATTGTTGCGTACCGTGATCGCCCACGCGCTGGCGGGGTCGAGCGTGCGCAGGCGTACTTCCAGCATGCGCCGCAGCAGGCGTTCGCCATCGGCGAAGCGGCCCTGTTGCTCGTAGACTTCGGTGAGGAAGCCGGTGGCCGCGAGTACTTCGGTGGAATCCTCGGGCTTGAGCTTGCGCATCAGCTCGACGCTGCGCAGCGCATGCGTTTCGGCGTCGTCGAGTTGCCCGGCGCGCATCTCGGCTTCGGCAAGCCCGTACAGGCATTGCGCGTGGATCACGCTGTCCGCGCCATCGGATTGCAGCGCGTAGTCGATCGCCTGGCGCAGGCTTCCGATGCCGGCTTTCGCGTCGCCATTGCGCGCCTGCGCAAGTCCCAGCGTCGAGAGCAATTCGGCGGCGAGGTGGCGATCCTCCGGGCGAACCGTGCCGATCGCGGCACGGGCGTCGCGGAGCACGGCTTCGGCATCGGCCGGCCGTTCCGCAAGATTCAGTGCATAGCCCTGATCAGCGAGGAAGGCCGCGCGGCGTTGCGGCGTGCCGGATACCTGCTCGATCGCGGCGGCCGCGCCGAAGCTCTCCGCGGCCGAGTCGGGCAAGCCGAGTTCCGAGTAGATCTTGCCGAGCGCGGCGAGCAGCCGCGCGCGTTGGTGTGGCGCTTGCGCGAGGCGCGTGTCGATCTCGCGCCGACCGCGGTCGACCAGGTCGCGCGGCGCGATCGGCTTCGTGCCGGCCTCGTCGGGCGAGGCGGAATGGAACAACGAAACGAGGTAGTCCACCACGCTTTCGGCGGTCGCGGACTGCTGCCGCGCGAGCGTCTCGGCCTGCAACGCTCGATCGCGTTCGTTGGCGAGCCGCCACGTGAACAGCAGCGCCATAACAATGGCGGCCGCCGCGAACGCACTGGCGACGCGGTAGCGGCCGACGAACTTGAGCATCCGATAGTGCAGGCGATCCGGTGCGGCCTGCACCGGGCGCCCACGCAAATGACGTTGCAGATCGTCGGCCAATGCGGCCGCCGATACGTAGCGGCGTTCGGGCTCGGCATGTGTCGCCTTGGCGACGATCAGGTCGAGGTCGCTGCCAATGCGCCGCCTCGTCGTGCCCGTGGTGGCAGCGCGACTTGGTGGCGGCACGTGGCCGCTTCCGTCGTGCGCGGGCGTGCTGTCGCACAGCACCTCGTACAGCAGCAGGCCGAGTCCGTATACGTCGGTCGCGGTGCTGACGGCCTTGCCATTGCGTTGTTCGGGACTCGCGTAGGCCGGTGTGAACCACGGCAGGCCGGTTTGCAGGGCCGCGCCGCTGGTGTCGCCGAGCAGCTTGGCGATGCCGAAATCGAGCAGCACCGGTTCGCCGTCGTCGCGCACGAGCACGTTCGCGGGTTTGAGATCGCGGTGGATCACCAGGCGCTGGTGCGCATACTGCACCGCACCGCAAACCTTCTGGATCAGTCGCAGGCGTTCGCCGAGCGGCAGGTTGCGCGTGCGGCAGAATTCGTTGAGAGGCTGGCCGTCGACGTATTCCATGACGAGATACGGCTGGCCATCCGTCGTGCTGCCGCCATCGAGCAGGCGTGCGATGTGCGGGTGCGAAAGGTCGGCGAGGATCTGCCGTTCGCGGCGCATGCGTTCGGTCGCATCGCGTGTCGGAATGCCGCGCAGCAGTTTGATCGCGACGCGCTGGTCGAAACTCTGGTCGACGCGTTCGGCGAGGAATACGGTACCCATGCCGCCGCTGCCGATTTCCTCGATCAGGCGATACGGGCCGAGCCGTTGGTCGGTCGGTTGCGTGGCGGTGATGCGCGAAGCGGCTTCTCGCAGGTGGCCGGTCATGCCGTCGTCGTCGCGGCGGTCGGCTTCGGCCAGTGCGAGCGCTTCGCGCTTGAGCTCGTCGTCGGCATCGACCCCGGCAAGCCACGCCGCACGCTCGGCCGGCGGCGTCGCGACGAGCGCGTCGAACAATTCCTGCAGGCGTTGCCAGCGCGTCTCGCTCATGCAGCCAGTTTCTGTTTCAGCCAGGCGCGGGCGAAGCGGAGTTCGCGGTCCACGGTCGGCACCGAAACGCCGATGACATCGGCAATTTCCTCGCGCTTCAGGCCGAGCAGGTAGTTGAGCTCGACGACTTCGCACTTGCGCGCATCGAGCGTGCGCAACGCTTCCAGCGCTTCGTCGAGTGCGAATGCCTCGCTGTCGTCGAACGCGGCGTTTTCGGCGGCCGAGAGCGTGACATGCACTGCGCCGCCGCCGCGCTTGTCGCTGCCGCGCGCACGCGCGGTGTCGACGAGTATGCGGCGCATCGCGACGCTGGCCACGGCATAGAAATGGCGCCGGTCCTGCCAGGCGACGTCGCTGCCGATCAGGCGCAGGAACAGCTCGTGGGCGAGTTCGGTCGGCTGCAGGGTGAGGCGGTTGCCAAAGCTGCGCAGGTGCTTGCCGGCAATCGCGCAGACCTGCGCATAGACGAGTTCGGTCAGCCGTTCGGCCGCCGCGCCGTCGCCGTCGCTCCATGCATGCAGCAGTCGCGTGACGACCGCGGGATCGTGCGGGTCAGCGGGCCGATCGGGTGGAATGTCCATAGGTCACGTCGCATGCTGTTTGCGGCATCGTTGACAGGATTTCCCCCGGACCCGCGTATTGGAGGAGCAGGCCCGGGGAAGGTCCACGCCTTGCGCCGTGGTGGCCGCCGGAACCCGCGCCGCCATGGCATGCATGGCGGGCGGCGAAGTATACGAATCCGTCGATCGTGCCGCACCGGTCGATTGTCATGGACGCACTCGGGCTTGGTTTGGTTGCGGCGAATCCTCGCCGATCTGCATTTCTTCCGGGGAAGCATGCGCCGGCACGCTCTTTTGCGCGCGCTAGCGTGTCGCGTATCGTGTGTGACGCAGGTCCGCCCCGACCCGTCGACCGGGTCCGCGGCGGCGGGAACACGGGCTGCTAGAATGCCGGCAATCGTTACGGCAGCGCGGACGGAATCGAAACCGTCGCGTTCGCGTGGGGCGACGCCGGCGGGTTGCCTTGCCGGGCAGGGGCGGTCGAGGTTGAAACCAACAGGAGTTTCGAAATGAACAAGACGATCTTTGCTGCAGTGCTGGCGCTGGCCGGCCTGGTCGGTGCAGGCAGTGCGTTCGCCGCCGGGAAGCCATCGGTGGGCGTCGCCGAATTCAAGAACGAATCGGGTGCGGGCTGGTGGCGCGGCGGCGTGGGTTGGGAGCTGTCGGGCATGCTGTCGAACGAACTGTCGAGCACCGGCAATTTCCGCGTGGTCGAGCGTGCCAAGCTCGACAAGGTATTGGAAGAGCAGAACCTGGCCGCATCCGGCCGCGTTCGTTCGGGTACCGGCGCCAAGATGGGGCAGGTGACCGGCGCGGACTACCTCGTGTTCGGTACGGTGACCTCGTATGAGGAGAACACTTCCAATACCGGCGGCGGCCTCAGCTTTCGTGGCATCTCGCTTGGCGGCAAGAAGTCCGAGGCATACATCGCGGTCGATGTGCGCGTGGTCAACTCATCGACCGGCGAAGTGGATTATTCACGCACGATCGAAGGCCGCAGCTCCGGCGGCGGCGTTTCCGTCGGCGTGTTCCGCGGCGGTTTCGGCGGCAGCCTCGCGCACGAGGAAAACACGCCGGCCGGCAAGGCGATCCGCGCCGCGCTGGTCGAAATCACCGACTATCTCGATTGCGTGATGGTCACGCGCGGCAGCTGCGAGGCCGAGTTCGGCGCCAAGGAAAGAAAGCGTCGCGACGGCGATCGCAAGGCGATCAAGCTCGACTGATCGCGGTCCTAGCAGCACAGATACAAAAACGGCGGGTTTCCCCGCCGTTTTTTTTACTTTCTGGAAACAGCTATCGCGAAAGCGGCTTCAGCTGCCATGTTCTTGCGGCATCGGTGCGTCTCCCTCGATCCGACTCTTTTCAGCGCGGGGGGCGTGGTCCGCGGCGACGATTGTTGTTCGGGCCGCTTGGGCCGCCGGGACGCCGATTGCCGTCTTGTGTCGAGTTGCCCTGTGGGCCGCCTTGGCGCTGTGGTCTTTGCGGTCGGTTTTGGTACGGGCTCGGCGCATGCGTGTTGCCGTCATGTACGGAGTTGCCGTAAGTGCCGCCGCCGCGGTGCGGCCTGCCCGGGCCATTGCCGCGTGGCGCTTCGTGTGCAGGGGCTCGATTGCCATGCGGGGCGTTGTGTGACGGCGCGCGATTGCCATGTGGAGCGTTCGGATTTCGCGTCGGCGCGCGATTGCCACGCGGTCCGGTCGGCGCCTGGAACTGGCCGGCCTGGAACGAAACCTCGGCACCCGGGCGCGCGCCGCGACGCTTGTTGCCGGCGCCGGCGCCGGCGCTGTCGGGGAACCAGCTGCGCAGCACCGCCGGACTCAGGCCCGGTTCCGCATAGACCGATCGCTGCGACTGATCTTGTCCTTGTCTTTGTCCCTGTCCCTGTCCACGACCTTGACCTGGCCCACGTCCCTGGCCTGGCCCACGACCCTGCGCGGGTCCGCGACCTTGTCCCTGACCCGGGCCGCGAACTTGCGGCCCGCCAGCACCACGTCCCTGACGCTGCGGTTTGCCGGCGCCTGCGCGTGGCTTGCGCGGCGATTTGGTTGCGCCGCGCCAACCGTCGTCACGCATGCGGTCGAACGCGGCGAACTCGCGCGCTTCCTCGTTGTGCGCACCGGTCCAGGCCTGTTGCCCCTTCGGGCCCGGGCGGAATTCGCTCGGTGCGGCACGGCGTTGGCCGATCACCGGCGCGAGTGTCAGACGCGGCTCGATCTGTTGCACGCCGGCGCGATTGCGCAGGTTTGCGACCTGGCCGGCATCGAGCTCGGTCGTGCGGCCGCGCAACAGGCCGCGTGGCAATTCGATGATGCCGTAACGGATGCGTTTGAGGCGACTGACCATCAAACCCTGCGATTCCCACATGCGGCGCACCTCTCGGTTGCGACCTTCGCGCAGGGTCACGCGGAACCATGAATGGCTGGCGCCGCGACTGACCACCGCGATCTCGTCGAAATGCGCGGGACCGTCTTCGAGATCGATGCCGTTGCGCAAGCGTTCGATCACCTCATCCGGCACTTCGCCATGCACGCGGCAGATGTATTCACGTTCGATCTCCGAGCGCGGGTGCATCAGCGCGTTGGCGAGGTCGCCGTCGGTGGTCAGCAGCAGCAGGCCGGTGGTGTTGATGTCGAGGCGGCCGACCGCGATCCAGCGCGCGCCCTTGATCTGCGGCAACTGCTCGAACACGGTCGGGCGCCCTTCCGGATCTTCGCGCGTGGCGACGACGCCGTCGGGCTTGTTGTAGAGCAAGACCTGCGCGTGCTCGGCATTGTCGGCGACGACGACGAAGCGCTTGCCATCGAGTTCGACGCGATCGCCACTGCGGGCGCTCTGGCCAAGCGTTGCAACGGCGCCGTTGAGCTGCACCTCGCCGGCTTCGATGCGCTGTTCGAGCATGCGGCGCGATCCGAGGCCAGCGTTCGCGAGCACTTTGTGCAGGCGTTCCTCTACGACAGGTGCGTCGGCTGCTTCAGCGTTGCGCTTGAGTTTCAGGATGGAACGGGAGGGTGTGGTCATGCGGCGGATTCCGGGGTGTCTTCGTGCGGGGCGTCGATGGACGCGTCGTCGCTGGGGGCGATGGAGGGGCGCGCTTCGCCGGGAACGTCGGCGGCGGCGATGTCTTCGGTGTATGTGTCGATGGGAGTGTGCGCGGACTGGCTGGCAGCGTTCGCTGATTCGATGCCGGCGGATTCCTCGTCGGTGGGTTCGACTTCGGATGCGGTGTCAGCGTTCTCGGTCTCCATTCCCTCGGCGATCGAGACCGGAATCGTATCGTTGGCTGCGTCGAAGGCGAGTTGCGGATCGAGTTCTTCGATGTCGCGGATCTCGCTGAGCGGTGGCAGCTCGTCCAATGACTTCAGATTGAAATAGTCGAGGAATTGACGCGTCGTGCCGAACAGAGCCGGCTTGCCGGGCAGGTCGCGATAGCCGACGACGCGGACCCACTCGCGTTCTTCCAGGGTGCGCACGATGTTCGTCGACACCGCGACACCGCGGATCTGCTCGATCTCGGCACGCGTGATCGGCTGGCGGTAGGCAATCAGCGACAGTGTTTCGAGCAGCGCGCGCGAGTAGCGGCTCTGGCGTTCGCTCCACAGACGCGAGACGAACGGATGCACGTCCTGGCGCACTTGGTAGCGGAAGCCGGAAGCGACCTCGACCAGTTCGATGCCGCGATCGGCGCAGGCTTCGCCCAGTTCCTCCAAAGCGCGCGCCAAAAGATCGTGCGGCGGCATGTCGAATTCGTCGAACAGGCCGGAGAGCTGTGGCAGGCTCAACGGCTGCGCGGAGGCGAGCAGTGCGGCTTCAATGATGCGTTTGAGTTGCGGCAGTTCCATCGGATCCTGGTTCTTTGAAAGACGTGGCCGTGCGGGCCACATTTCGATGATTCATCTCGTAGTCGTTGTCGCGGCAGCGTTCGACGGCCCAAGCGCCTGCTTTCCTTCCCCCGCTGGCGGGCCTTCCCCCGCTGGCGGGGAAAGTTGCCGCAGGCGGATGGAAGAAGGCGCGGTTGAACTCCGCACTCCGATTTCCTTCGCCCGGCCCTTTCCCGCATGCGGGAAAGGGGAGGAACGTGCAGCGTGCATCCGCTTCGCCGACACCGCGTCGCCGACGGCGCTCAAGAATCGACCGTCGCCAGTGATTTCACGTAGATCGGCGCGAGCGCCTCTTCCTGCATGATCTCGATCAGGATTTCCTTGGCCAGTTCCAGCAGTGCCAGAAAGGTCACCACCACACCGCGCCGCCCCTCACTGGCATCGAACAGGTTCTCGAATCGGTGGAACCCACCGTCACCGAGCATGCGCAGTACGTCGCTCATGCGGCTGCGCACGTTCAACGCCTCGCGCTGGATAGCGTGATGGCCGTACAGGTCGGCGCGGTGCATCACGTCCTTCAGCGCCAGCAGCAGTTCGCGCAGCTCGACCGGCGGCGGCAAGCGCACCACGTTGCGATCCTCGACGGCGATGTGCGCCGGCGCGAAATCGCGTTCCTGGCGCGGCATTGCGTCGATATCCTCGGCCGCCTTCTTGAAGCGTTCGTATTCCTGCAGCCGGCGCACCAGCTCCGCGCGCGGGTCCAGCTCGATGCCTTCCTCGGCGGGCGGCCGCGGCAACAGCAGGCGCGACTTGATCTCGGCGAGGATCGCGGCCATCACGAGGTACTCGGCCGCCAACTCCAGCTTCATCTCGTGCATCAGCTCGATGTAGTCGACGTACTGGCGCGTGATTTCGGCGATCGGGATGTCGAGGATGTCGAGGTTCTGGCGCCGGATCAGGTAGAGCAGCAGGTCAAGCGGTCCCTCGAATGCTTCGAGGATGACCTCGAGCGCATCCGGCGGGATGTACAGGTCCTGCGGGATTTCGAGCACCGGCTGGCCGCGCACGACCGCCAGCGGGATCTCCTGCTGTTGCGGTACCTGCGGAAAGGCACTGGCCGGCGTTTCTGGGCTTTGCTGTTCGGCGGTCTGATTCATGCTCGATCCCATGACCTTGAACCCACGACAGGGGCGCCTCACGGCGGGGGTCATGCAAAGATCACTGGCGAGTTGCGGCGTGGCGCGTGGATCAGCAAGCGCTGTCCAGCGTGGCTGCCTGCAACGGTGGACGTCCGGACACTGGAAATCCGGACGTCGGCAAAACCTTCAAAGGTTCAAGAGATGCGGTGGGCTGGGCTGGTCGCCGCGTCGGCACGCGCGGGACTCCGGTCTCTTGAGGTCGGGCGCTAGCGTACGTGCAAATGCGCCGTCGCGCAAATATCGGTTTCGCGGTGGCGCGGTGGTCCGGATGCATCGGCTAACATAAGCATTCTCCCAAGGACGACATCATGATGTGGTATGCCATCATCGGAACCGATATCCCCGACTCGCTGCCGGCCCGGCAATCCACCCGACCGGCGCATCTGGAGCGGCTCGACCGGCTGCGCAATGAGGGCCGTCTGCTGCTCGCCGGGCCGTTCCCGGCGATCGACGCCGAGGACCCAGGCGCGGCCGGTTTCAGCGGCAGCCTGATCGTGGCGGAATTCGAGGATCTCGCCGCGGCGCAGGCCTGGGCCGCGGCCGACCCGTACATCGCGGCCGGCGTCTATGCGAAGGTCGACGTGCGCCCGTTCCGCAAGGCGCTGCCGTGACGCGCATCGAGCAGATCCGCACCCGGCTGGCCGTGCTGGAACCGACCGATCTCGTCGTCGAGGACGAGAGCCACCGCCATGTCGGCCATGCCGGCGCGCGCGACGGCCGCGGCCATTTCCGTGTGGAGATCGTCAGCGCGACGTTCAGTGGACTGGCGCCGCTGGCGCGCCATCGCGCGGTCTACGCGGCGCTCGGCGAACTGATGCAGACCGACATCCACGCGCTGGCGATCGATGCCCGCGCGCCCGGGGAAACGCGATGACACGTGTCGCTCCGGCAGCGTCCGTGACGGCAGCGTAGCGATGCGGACCGCAGTCGCGACAGCGCTCGACGCAGGGCCGGGATGCGGCTTCCCGAATCAACCGTCGGTTGGCGTGTGTCGTTGCGCAGTCATCCACACATTCAATCACGCATCGTCGCGCAGCCTGTCACGCGGTGATGCGCTCGCAATCCCGAGGTTTCCGCTTATATGCGTCTGACCACGATCAAGCTGGCCGGCTTCAAGTCCTTCGTCGATCCGACCACCCTGCACCTGCCGACCAACATGACCGGCGTGGTCGGGCCGAACGGTTGCGGCAAGTCGAACATCATCGACGCGATCCGCTGGGTCATGGGCGAGAGCGCGGCCAGCCGCCTGCGCGGTGGCGCGCTGACCGACGTGATCTTCTCCGGATCGAGCGGACGCAAGCCGGTCGGCAGCGCGATGGTCGAATTGATATTCGACAATTCCGACGGCCTGATTGCCGGCGAATACGCGAGCTACAACGAGATCTCGGTCAAGCGCATCGTCAGCCGCGACGGCCAGTCGCAATACCACCTCAACGGCGTCCGCTGCCGCCGCCGCGACATCACCGACCTCTTTCTCGGCACCGGCCTCGGTCCACGCAGCTATTCGATCATCGAGCAGGGCATGATCTCGGAGATCGTCGAAGCCGATCCCGAACAGCTGCGCAACCATCTCGAAGAAGCGGCCGGCATCTCCAAGTACAAGGAGCGCCGCAAGGAAACCGAGAGCCGCATCAAGGCGACGCGCGAGAACCTCGACCGCGTGCGCGACGTGCGCGACGAAGTCGACAAGCAGCTCGAACACCTGAATCGCCAGGCCCGGACCGCCGAACGCTGGCAGAAGCTCAAGGAAGATCAGAAGAAGAAAGAAGCCGAGGTCAAGGCACTGAACCTGCGCGCGGCGCAAGCCGAGCTGGATGGTCACTCCGGCGCGTTGCGCAAGGCCGAACTCGCGATCGAGCAGCAGCTCGCCGAGCAGCGCCATACCGAAGCCGCGCTCGAGACCGGGCGCGAGAAACACGCGCAGGTGACCGAACACATGAACTCGGTGCAGGCCGAGGTGTATCGCGTCGGCGCCGAGATCGCCCGTGTCGAGCAGCAGATCCAGCACAGCCGCGAACTTTCCGAGCAGCTCGAACGCACGCGTCAGGAAACCGAACGCAGCCACGCCGAGCTCGCCGAGCACATCGATGTCGACCGCCAGCGCTTCGAGGAATTGGGTGCGCTGCTCGCCGATGCCGAACCGCAACTGGAAGCGTTGCGCGACGCCGACGAAAACGCCGGCGAAGTGCTGCGCTCGACCGAAACGAAACTCGGCGATTGGCAGGTGCAGTGGGACGAGCACGCGCGCGCCACCTCGCAGGCCGCGCAGGCCGCCGAGGTCGAGCGTACACGCCTCGATTACCTCGACAAGCAGGCGCTGCAGGGCGACCAGCGCCGCACCGCGCTGGAGGCCGAGCGCAGCGCTGCGAACATCGACGAACTCGGGTCAGCGTTGGCCTCGCTCGACAGCGAACACGGGTTGTTGCGCGAACAGGTCGAAACGCATACCGAAGCGCTCGACGAGCGCCGCCACGCGGCCGAAGCTGCGCTCGAACAGGAACGCGCCACGCACACTGCATTGAGCGGAAAGCGCGGCAATCTCGAAAACCTGCGCGGTCGCCTTGGTTCGCTGGAGGCACTGCAGCACGCGGCGCTCGGCGAAACCGGCGCCGCCGCGAAGGCGTGGCTGCAAAATCTCGGGCTCGCCGACGCGCGTCGGCTCGGCGAAGCCTTGCAGGTCGAGGCCGGCTGGGAACGCGCGGTCGAAACGATCCTCGATGGCTGGCTCGAAGCGGTGCTGGTCGACGATCCGGCCGCGCTCGCCAACGAATTCGGTGCGCTCGGCGAAGCCGACCTCGTGCTGATGGCCACCGACTCTGCCGATTTCGAGGTGCCGGCCGACTCGCTTGCCGCGCGGGTGCGCGGACCAGCCGCGGCGCGTGCATTGCTTGCGCGCGTACGCACGGCCGACTCGGTTTCCGCGGCACGCGGCGTTTCCGCAACGCTCGCCCAAGGCGCATCCGTCGTCACGCCGGATGGCGAGTGGCTCGGCCGCGGTTTCGTGCGCGTCCAGCGCGGCGCCGGTGCGCAGGTCGGCGTGCTTGCGCGTGAGCGCGAGATCCGCGAACTCGTTGAGCGCATCGCCGGGCACGAACGCGAGATCGCCGAGCATGCCGACGCGCTCGAACGCGGCAAGCAGGAGCGCATCGACGCCGAGCGCGTGCGCGACGACGCGCAGCGCGAGCTGTACACCGCGCATCGCCGTCTCGCCGAACTGGCCGGTCAGCTGCAGAGCCAGCGCGGCCGCATCGACAGCGCGCAGGAACGCATGACGCGCGTTGCGAAGGAACTGGAAGAGGTGACCGCCAAGCTCGACGCCGACCGCGAACAGGCGCGCGAGGCGCGCGGGCGGCTGGAAACGGCGCTCGAGCACATGGGCGATCTCGAAGAGCGCCGTCGCGCGCTCGAAGACGAACGCCGCGTCATGCTCGAGGCGCGTGAGGAAGCGCGGATGAATGCGCGCGAGGCACGCGACGCGGCGCACCAGCTTGCGCTGTCGACCGAATCGCGGCGCACCGCCAGCGCATCGCTGGAACAGTCGCTGCAGCGCATGCATGGCCAGCTCGCGCAGTTGGAAACGCGCCGCAACGAGATTGCAGCACAGCTCAGCAGTGGCAGTGATCCGCTGGCCGATCTCGAAGGGGAGCGCCAAGCCTGCCTCAACCAGCGCCTGCTGGTCGATCGCCAGATGGTCGAGGCTCGTCAGGTCGTCCAGGAGCACGAGGTGGAGTTGCGCCGGCTCGAACAGGCGCGTCATCAGTTCGAGCAGACCTTGAACGGCCATCGCGAGCAGGTTGCCGAGTTGCGCCTGCGCGAACAGGAACATCGTCTGCGTGCGCAGGCGTTGACCGCGGCGATTGCCGAAGCCGGTTTCGAGTTGGAGCCGCTGTTCGAGTCCTTGCCGGCCGAAGCGGATGCAACGCAATGGCAAGGCGAGCTCGGCGAGATCGAGCAGAAGATCCGCCGCCTCGAACCTGTCAACCTCGCCGCGATCCAGGAATACGAGGAACAGTCGCAGCGCAAGACCTATCTCGATGCGCAGCTCACCGACCTCGGCACCGCGCTCGAAACGCTCGAAGGCGCGATCCGCAAGATCGACAAGGAAACCCGCGCGCGCTTCAAGGAAACGTTCGATCGTGTCAACACCGGTGTGCAGGAACTGTTCCCGCGCCTGTTCGGCGGCGGCCACGCACACCTGGAACTGACCGGCGATGATCTGCTTTCGACTGGGGTGACGATCATGGCGCGACCGCCCGGCAAGCGCGTCAGCTCGATCTCGTTGCTGTCCGGCGGCGAGAAGGCGATGACCGCGGTGGCGATGGTGTTCGCGATCTTCCGCCTCAATCCGGCACCGTTCTGCCTGCTCGACGAGGTCGACGCACCGCTCGATGAAGCGAACGTCGGCCGCTTCTCGGCGATGGTCACCGAGATGAGCGAGCACGTGCAGTTCATCTTCGTCAGCCACAACAAGGCAACGATGGAAGCCGCGAAACAGCTGTGCGGCGTTACCATGCGCGAGCCCGGCGTATCGCGGCTTGTGCAGGTCGACCTCGCCGAAGCGGCCAAACTCGCTGGCGCGGCCTGACCCGGTCAAGCCAAGGAGTGGGAAAGAGCGCTTTTGCTTGAGAAGTCCGGCATGGTTGCCGGTCTGTTCTTCGCCGTCACGGAGGACGGCAAGAAAAACCTAGAGGACACGATCATGGATTGGAATCCCGCAGTCGGCATTCCGCTCATCGTCATCGGTGCGGCCGTGCTCGTGCTGATCTATCTGTTCGGGCGGCCGAAGAAGCCGGAGCAGGGTGAACGCCGAGTGGTCCGATCCGCAGCCAGCGGCGAGCGCGTCGAGCCGACTTTCGGCGATCCCGATGCAGTGGAAGGCGAACCCGAGCAGGGCGAGCTGAATGTCGACATGCATGCCGAGCTCGACCGCCTTGGCGCCGCGGTCGCCGAACAACATGCCGAAACCGTCGACACGGGGTCGGCGCAACGCTCCAATCTCGGCGCGCGGCCGGAGCAGCCGATCGAACGGATCGTCACCTTGTACGTTGCCGCACGCGCCGGCGACAGTCTCGCCGGTTCCGACGTTGTCGTCGCCGCCGAGAAGGCCGGCTTGCAATTCGGCGACATGGGTATCTTCCATCGCCTCGTGCTCGGCAAGAAGGCCGACGGTCCGGTGTTCAGCATGGCCAACATGGTCAAGCCCGGCAGCTTCGACATGACCGAGCTCGACAACGTGCGCACTCCCGGTGTCATCCTGTTCATGACGTTGCCCGGCCCGCTGCCTGCGTTGGACGCTTGGGAAATGCTGCTGCCCACCGCGCAACGCCTTGCCGAACTGCTCGACGCACAGGTGCTCGACGAGGGCCGCAACGCGCTCGGCCGCCAGCGCATCGCGCACTTGCGCGACGAATTGCGAGCGTGGGACCGGCAGCAGGAACGGAACCAGATCCGGCCCGGGCGATAGCTCCCGGGCAGTATCCGCCGGGCCAGCGCGGCCTCCGGCCGTCGCCGGCCGGAGGCCCCCTCGCCAGCGATCAGTGCAGGATCAGCGATCCCGCCACCGGAGCGGGCGCGTCGTCGAAGCCGTTGCCGAAGATGCGGTCGTCGCCCTGGACGAGCGCACACGGGCTGAAGGGCGAGGTCGAATACGCGGCGATTTCCGGCGCGCCAACACTTGCCGTCGCAGCTATCGAACGCACGCCGAATCCGGCAAGCGGAGCGCGCCATGTGAACGCGCGCACGCCTGTGTCGGCGGGCGTGTCGATCTCGAAGTCGCCGAGGAACGCCTGGCCCTCGCCGGGACCGCCGGCATCCGCGCATACGCTTGCGTCGAAGTTCGCGAACAGCTGCACGCGATAGCGCGTGTTTGCGGCGGAGTTGATGCGGCCCTCGATGATGAGGTCGTCGCCCGATTCCCGTACCGAAGTGATTTCCGGATGGTTCAACGCACCGTTCGCGCCGTTGTCGAGATCGTCGGTATCGTTGACATAGGTGTTGCCGGCGAGCGCGATGCTGCGGCATTCCGGCGAGTCGGCGGCATTGGCAAACATCAGCGAACCGATCCAGACCTCGTTGACGCTGCTCGGCGCGACGCGCACGCCGTCGCAGCGGTTGCCGGCGATCACGTTCGGCAATGCGGCGCCGAAGTCGCCGATGCGGTTCGTGTCCGCCATGACGACGACGCCGACATCGTTGCCGAGCGTCGGATTGCCGGACCGGTCGGTGCCGATCAGGTTGCCGATGACGACGTTGCGCGGCCCGGTGCTGCGGATGCCGAACGCCTTGTTGGCGGAAATCAGGTTGCGATCGGCCGGATCGGTTCCGCCGATGACGCAGAAATCGCAGTCGGCGAGGATGCCGCCGCCGCGGTTGCCCGACATTGTTCCGAAGACCTCGGAACCGATGTAGTTGCCGCGCACGCGGGATTCCGGAGCCCAGGCGCGGAAATAGATGCCCGGCCCGTCGGCCTTGATGATCGCCAGGCCGCGGATGTCCGTCGTCGCGGCGACTTCGAACGCCGGGCCATGCGTGGCCAACGCGTCGATGACGACGCGGACCTCGGCGTTCATGCCAGTGGTCGAGGTATTCGGCGACGCGCCAGGCTGCGTGTAGCCGTCGATTTCGAGCGGCTTGGTGATCGACAGCGTCGACTGCAGCAGGATGCGCTTGTATTCGTTGGGCTGTCCGGGGATGTCGAACTCGATCCGGTCCGCGTCGTCGACCAGGTTCGCGAAACCCACCGCGGCGCGCAGGCAACGCCCGCCCATGATCCACGAGTTGCACGAGTCATCGGTGTTCTTGACGGTCAGCGTCACGGCCTGGCTTTCGCCGATGGCGGACGCGAGGAAGAACAGGGCGAGCCCGAGGCGCGCGCGGATGGTCGAGGGGAAAGTCATTGCGTCTCCATACGTGCGGACCGGCGGCCCGCGTCACGAAGTCCATCGGCGCGGGGAATCGCTTCCTATCGCGCCAGGCGGTCGCGATGCGACGAGTCGCCCGCAGCCGGCGACGAGGCGTTGCCTCGGGGGCAGCCGCGAATACGCGGCGCTGCGGCAATCGTTAGCGCACGTACGTCGCTGCGAGCGCGTTGAGGTGATAGCGCTCGGCGTCGCGCAGGAACGGCGCGACCAGCATCATGACCTGGTGGATGCCGCGGTTGAGGTCCGCCTCGTCGGCGTTGGGCTTGCCGCCGCGGACCGCGTTGAAGTTCATCCAGAATGTGGTGACCAGCAGGATGTTTTCGGCGAGGGCGCGGATCTCGCCCGCGCTCGCGCGCATCGCGCCAGTGCCGGCGAGGCCGCGCAGCAGGTCGGTTGCGCTGGCCGCGGCGCGCCCCATGATGCGCGAGAAGCGCAGCTTCAGCTTGCGGTTGCGCGCGAGGATGTCGACGAGGTCGCGGTACAGGAAGCGGTAGTGCCAGAGCGATTCGAACACAAGGTGCAACTGCAGCCAGATGTCTTCGAGATTCGGTGCGCGGCCGTCGGGCAGCAACAGGGCATCGCCGATGCGCGCTTCATAGCGCGCGAACAGGTGCTCGACGATGTCGTCCTTGTTGCGGAAGTGGTAGTACAGATTGCCCGGACTGATGCCGAGCTCGTCCGCGATGTGGTTCGTCGTGACGTTCGGTTCGCCCTGCGCATTGAACATCGCGAGGCTGGTCTCGAGGATGCGCTCGCGGGTCTGGCGCGCCATGCGCGAAACGGAAGTGCGGCTAGCCGCCGAGCTTCTTCACGAGATCGACGTACTTCTGCATCGCGTCCTCGCTCCTGGTGCCCTTGAGTTTGGCCCAGGCCTCGTATTTCGCGGTACCCACGAAATCGAAGAAGCCCGGTTTCGGTCCCGACACGTCGCCATCCGAACCCTGCTTGTACAGCGCGTACAGCTTCAGCAGCGTGTCGTTGTCGGGACGTTCGGAGAGCTTCTTGACGTCTTCGGCGGCTTGTTCGAAACGGGTCTTGAGGTCGGGCATGGCTCTTCCGTTGCTGGGCGCCTTGGCGAATGGCGAGCTTACAACAGCGCGCCCGCGCGCGGTCAACCGGCGTAGCCAGCGGCGAGCACGCGCCGCTATGCTTGTGGCAACGCGCACATGCTTCGGGGAGGAGACGGCCATGACGTATTTCGTGACGGGAGCGACCGGGTTCATCGGGCGTCATCTGCTGGAGCGGTTGCTCGAACGCAAGGGCACGATCCACTGCCTCGTGCGCAAGGAATCGCTTGCGAAGTTCGCCGCGTTGCGCGATGAGCTGGGTGCCGACGACAAGCGCCTCGTCGCGGTGGTCGGCGACCTCGCGAAACCGAAGCTCGGCATCGCGCCCACCACGGCACGCGCGCTGGCCGGCAAGATCAAGCACCTGTTCCACCTGGCTGCGTTGTACGACCTGTCGGCGGACGCGACAAGCCAGATTTCGTTGAACGTGGACGGCACGCGGCACGCGCTCGAATTTTCCGATGCGATCAAGGCCGGCTGCTTCCACCACATCAGTTCGATCGCGGTCGCGGGCCTCTATCCTGGCGTGTTCCGCGAGGACATGTTCGACGAGGCGGAAGAACTCGATCATCCGTATTTCCGCACCAAACACGATGCCGAAGCGCTGGTCCGCAAGGAGTATGCGCGACCGTACCGGATCTATCGTCCGGGCATCGTGATCGGCGATTCGCGTACCGGCGTGATCGACAAGATCGACGGCCCGTACTACTTCTTCCGCCTGATCAAGAAAATGCGCGAGATGCTGCCGCCGTGGATGCCGACGATCGGGCTCGAAGGCGGACGGCTCAATCTGGTACCCGTGGACTGGGTCGCCGCCGCGCTCGACCACATCGCGCACAAGCCGTCGCTCGATGGCCATACCTTCCATTTGACCGATCCGGCACCGCGTCGCATCGGCGAAGTCCTGAATCTGTTCGCGCGCGCCGGCCACGCGCCGCAGATGACGATGCGCCTCGATGCGCGCATGTTCGGTTTCATTCCGGGCAGCGTGCGCTCGGCGCTCGGCAGCCTGCCGCCGGTCAAGCGCGTGGTGAATGTCCTGTTGCGCGACCTCGGCATTCCGGCCTCGGTGATGAAGTTCGTCAACTATCCGACACGCTTTGATTGCCGCGAGACAGAGCGCGCACTGAAGGGTTCGAAGATCAAGCTGCCCAGGCTCGACGACTACGCGTGGCGGCTGTGGGACTACTGGGAACGCCATCTCGATCCGGACCTGTTCGTCGACCATTCGCTCGGCGGCAAGGTCAAGGGCAAGGTCGTCGTCGTCACGGGCGGCTCGTCCGGCATCGGCAAGGCCGCTGCGATGAAGATCGCCGCAGCCGGCGCGAAGCTCGTGATCTGCGCGCGCGGCGCGGACGAACTGGCCGAGACGAAAAAAGAGATCGAAGCGGCCGGCGGCATCTGCCACACCTACCAGGTCGATCTTGCCGATCTCGCTTCGTGCGATGCGTTCGTCGCCAGCGTGATCGCCGATCACGGCCGCGTCGACATCCTTGTCAACAACGCCGGGCGCTCGATCCGTCGCGCGATCGGCGCCAGCTTCGACCGCTTCCATGATTTCGAGCGCACGATGCAGCTGAACTATTTCGGCGCGCTGCGGCTGATCATGGGAGTGCTGCCCGGCATGGCCGAACGCCATCGTGGCCACATCATCAATATCTCGTCGATCGGCGTGCTGACCAATTCGCCGCGCTTCTCGGCCTACGTCGCCTCGAAAGCCGCGCTGGACGCGTTCTCACGCTGCGCGCAAGCCGAGTATTCGGACAATGGCGTCAGTTTCACCACGATCAACATGCCATTGGTGAAGACGCCGATGATCGCGCCGACCAAGATGTACGAATCGGTGCCGACGCTATCGCCGGAGGAAGCTGCCGACATCATCATCGAGGCTATTGTCGAGAAGCCCGTGCGCATCGCGACGCGCCTCGGCGTCTTCGCCCAAGTGTTCTATGCGCTGGCGCCGCGCGTCTACGAGATCGTCATGAACACCGCGTTCCGGCTGTTCCCGGATTCATCCGCGGCGAAAGGCATGAAGGGCAGGGCGGAGTTGCAGCAACCCACCAGCGAGCAGATTGCCGTCGCTGCGTTGCTGCGAGGCGTTCATTGGTAGACGAGCTGCGTTTACGCGATGCCATCGGGCATCGCCTGCGGCTTTTCTCGCGAGCCACCGATGGAGAGCGGCCAAGGCCGCGCTCTCGCAGGATTCGTTCTCGCAGGATTCCTTGAAAGGATGGTGTATGTCGCAGTTCTCAACGCCCTCACGCCGGGTTTGATCCTGTTCGGATCCTTGAAGGAAGACTGGAGTGCGTTTTCCTATTGGGTCGAGCAGGACGGGCTGGTTGTTCTCTTTTCGGCTGCTTGCTTTCTTGTGGTGCCGGCTCTTCGCAAGGCTCTTCTTCCGTAGGTCGCAAGAGAGAGTCGGATTCGACCTGCGAACCATCCTGCTCGGAACTGCGGCATAGGCGGGGGGAGGTTCGATGCAAGCAGGTTCAGGGAGGCAACGTCTCCTTGTTTGCCTGCTTTGCCCTGTACATCGCTGCGGCTTCACCTGGTGCAACAAGGTCGAGATTGATTGCCGCTTGCTCATTGTCCGGCTTCAATGCCAGCGCGCGACGATAAGCCTGCGCCGCGCGCGCCGTGTCATCGGCGAGGCGATATGCGTAGCCGAGGTTGAGCCACGCCCGCGCCTTCTGCGGCGAGTCGCGCACGGTCGCTTGCCAGAGCGCGACTTCGCTGCGGTAGTCGGCATTGCGCTGCCACGTCGCGACAGCGAATGTCGCGAGCAGTACGAGCGCTCCTGCGCGCGCGAGCGCGCGATGGGGCGGACGCTCGCAGGCGTATGCGAACGCACAGGCGACAACGAGCGCCGGACCGGCGACGGCGAGATACAGGTGGCGGTCGTTGACGAGATCCAGGCGTGGCAGCAGGGAATTGGCCGGCGCGAGCTGCACGAAATACCAGCCGATTGCGAACGCAAGCCAGGGCTGACGGCGGCGGGCAGCGAACATCGTTGCGAGCAACGCGATCAGCAATAGCGCGCAAGCGGTCAATGTCGGCGACCATGTCGGCGGCACGCGCAGATCGGGGTCGATATTGCAGAATCCTGGCAGCGCGCGCGCGAGCAGATAGCCGTGCGCGAGCAATTGGCCCATTGCCTGCGCGGCAAATGACCGCGTATCGAGACTGACACCGAAGAACCGGTGATAACCCGGCGTCAGGGCCATCGCTAGCGCGACGGCCGCTGCGACGAACGCATATCGGCGCAGCCGCCACGATTCCGCCCCCAGCGGCTGGCCGGTTGCCCACGCCAGCAACAGCGGGATGGCCGGGATCACGACAGCGGTTTCGCGCACGGCGAGTGCGAGTGCGAACAGCGCCGGCCCGATGCTTGCGAGTGCCCGGCGCGACGGTTGCGCTCGCGAGGCATCGTCAGCGAGCAGGGCCATCAGTCCGAACGTCGCCGCGAGCGAGATCGAGCGTCCGCTGGCATAGGTCACGGCTTCGGTGGCCGCCGGATGCAGGGCGAACAGCAGTGCGGCAAACACTGTTGCGAGATCGACACGTTCGAGCGAAGGCGCCAGCGTGGGCAGCCAGCGCCGCAACAATAGCCACAGCAGGCAGGCATTGATCGCATGGATCGCGATGTTCGCTGCGTGTACAGCGATCGTACCGCCGCCCATTTGATACGTGAGTGCGTAACTGAGCTTGAGCAGTGGCCGGATGCCGGGCATGGCGTGCCACCAGCCGACGAGGTTTTGCGTGGCGGGACTGGCAAGGATCGCCGCGAAGTCGTCGAACTGGTAGGAGGCGGCGAAAGCGTTGGAATAGGCGATGAGTACCGCCGCGATGAGGACGGACGCCACGTGGGCAGGAATGGCTTCTGGCGCGCGCAACCCGGACAGAATGCCCCTCGTGCCTGCCCGGTGTGGATGCAGGGCCGGCGCTTCGACGGTCGCGACGGATCGGAGGATCGTCACCGATGCGGACATGTTCGCTGCCTGCATCTTCGTCAATGCGCGGGTGGAGCGGTCGGCTCGTTCGGCGTCTCGAAGGCGAGTTCGATCAAGCCGACACTGTCCCACCAGCGTTCCGGCGCGTGCAGCAATACGGCGAGCACGCGGCGGCCATCGCGGTCGACGACGGCGACAAGGCAACGTCCGGCGGCAGGCGTGGTGCCGGTCTTCAGACCGCGCGCGCCGGGCAGGCCATCGAGCAGCGCATTGGTCGAGTGGGCTGCGAATGCGCGACCCGCGGCGGTTTGCACGCGCATCTCGCGTCGTTGCACGATGTCGGCAAGCGTCGCTTCGGCCAGCACTGCATGCGACAGTGCCGCGAGGTCGCGCACACTGGTGTACTGCATCGGGTCGTCGTGGCCACAAGGGTTCGCGTAATGCGTGTCCGCCAGGCCGAGCGCCGCAGCGCGCGCGTTCATGCGCATGACGAACGCTGCGGTTGGCTTGTGCGGATCGATGGTCGTACCAACTGCCTCGGCCAGCGCGCGACAGGCATCGTTGGCCGAGCGCACCAAGGTGGCGAGCAGCAGATCGCGACGCTTGACTCGCTCGCCACGAAGCAGCCCGAGCCGCGTTCCGGTTTCCGCGGCAGCGCTGGTGGACACGTCAGCCCAACTGTCGAGATCGCCCGCTTCGACGGCGAGCAGCGCGGTCATCAGCTTGGCGAGACTTGCCATCGGCAGACGTTCGTCGGCGCGGCCGGCCCAGAGCGGTCGCCCGTCGATTTCGATCCAGTACGCCGACGCGACATCGGGGTAGACATCGATCGGCATGGCGCCCTTCGACGCGGCGTGCGCGCTTGCGAGCAGGCTCGCGAGCGCGAAGGCCGGCACGAGCGTGAGGCGCCGCTTCATCAGTCGCCGCCGAGGCGATCCTTCAGCCCCTTGAGTCGATCACCGAACGACGGCTTCTTCGGCGCTTCGGCGTTCTTCACAGGCATCGCCGCGGGTGCATCTTGCGAATCCGCGGATGGGCCGGCGTTGCCGCCGGATTGCGCATTGCGTGCTCGCAGCCGCTCGGTGGCGTAGCTGTGGCAGAACGCCCGGTAGGGTGAGGATTGCATCGCGGTGTAACCACGACCTTCGCATTGTTGCGCGGCGAGCGAGCGGGCGCGGTCGGAACAGTGCTGCACGAGGAAGCGGCCGTTGTGGTTCGGGTCGGCGTCGGCGCAATGCTTGGGCGTAAGGTCCGGGCAATAGTCGCCGATGAAATCGAAGTTGCCGCTCGATTCGGCGCTGCCGCAGGCCTTCGCGAGGATCGCCGCACGCGAGCCGCCACAGGCTTCGACAGCCTTCCATGCCTCGCCGCCAAAGGTGCGGTCGGATTCGGCGAAGTGGGCCGGATCTGCGGCTTGAGCGAATGTGCGGTTCACGTTTGCGCAGAACTTCGCCTTGTACGTGGGGCAGACGGCCTTCGGGCCGATGTACATCGAGTGCGACACGATCGAAGTGACCTGCGCCTCGCAGGCCTGCGCGGTCATCGCCTTGCCCATGGCTTCCGGCGATTCGGTCGCGTAGTCGCAGCTTCCGACGCGTTTGCCTTCATAGCTCATCGCGATCTGCTGGCCCTGCACCTGTGCTTTCATGCTGCCGCGATAGCCGTCGGGCAGCGTTTCCATCTCGCCATCGCCGGTCATCGCGTTCTTGCCAGTGCAGACGATGTGGTACGAGGCCTTGTTGCCCTCGATGCGGAAGTTCTGCACCTCGCAATCCTTGTCCTTCGGGATTGCCTGCTCGCTGACGGGATTCGCATGGGCGGTGCAGACTTCGACCGGCTTGCCCGGCATCGACATGCCGGCCATCTGCATCTTCGTGGTGACGCGGTAGCGGTCGCCACTGTCGGGCGCGGCGGTGGCGCCGATCGCGGTGCAGCACAGGGCGATGGCGACAGCGCCACGCGGAAGGAACGGTTTCATGGGGCGGCTCCGGACGGCGCGGAAGGCGCCGGATCCTTCCCCATACGGAAGATCGCGGGAAAAACCTTTATCGGGCTGGTGCGCGCGCGTCGGCGCCGCTCACGTCGACGACGGAGCGGCCGGGTGGACCGCTCCGCAAGTTCGTGCCGCGGTGGTTACTTGGCGACGCGCTTTGTCGTTGTGCGCTTCGTCGCCGGGGTCTTGGCCGCGGTCGGTTTGTCGCTGAGCTTGCGCACTTCGCGCGAGAGTTCCTCGACGCGCCTGGTCAACGTCTTCAGCTCTTCTTGGCCGGGGATGCCGAGGCGACCGAGCGCGCGCGAAACGCGGTCCTCGAACACCTTTTCGAGCTTGTCCCAGGTTTCCTGGCTGCGCTCGCGTACCTGACCGAGCGTGCTCTCGACGTTGCCGCGGGCCTCGTTGACCTTGGCTTCAGTGAACTTGCGCGTCTTCGCGTCGAGCGCGGCGCCTTCCTTGACCAGCGCCTCGAACAGCTTGCCGCCTTCTTCCTGCGCCTTGGCGAACGCGCCGAGGCCGGCCAGCCAGATCTGCTGCGCCGAGTCCATCACGGTCTTGCCGACACCGCGCACGTCGCTGGCGGTTTCAGTGGTCTTGCTGCGGGTCTTCAACTTTGGCTTTGCCATCTGCGTGTCCTCGAAGCGGGAATGCGGCGAGCCGCCGCGGGCAATGCGACTGTCGCGATTCGCGCTAGAGCAGACACACTAGCGCGGGACGTGAAGGCTTCAACGCTCACGCATCTTTTTGGCGGCGGCCTTGCGTGGCGGCCGCTTGTGCGCAGACACCGGAGCGAGCAGTCGACCCAGCTCATCGAGCGTACCGCGCAGGTCACGCGTGGTGGCGCTGCTGCCGATCGGTTCCGCGAGGCCATCGGCCAGCGTGCGCTCCTCGTCCAGTACGTCCTCTCGCAGATGCAAGCCGTGGCGCGCGAGGAGCGCGCCGAGCTCGACGCGACGTGCGCGCAGATCCGCGCGCGTTGCCTGATAAGCATGCTCGGCGAGGCGTTGGCGGTGCGCGAAACTGAATACGTTGGTGAAGAACATTTCGACGTCGTCCGCTGCCGGCTCGAACAGGGCGAGATCGGCACTGCCGTAGCGCAACGCATAGCTCGACGCGCCGGCCTGTGCGCGCGAATGCAGCAAGGTACGGAACATCTGCGACAGCACAGCCGGCAAACCGCCTTCGATGAGGGTCTGTGGTGTCTGCTTCCCGTTCGCCTGCGCCCGTGCGGTGTCGATCGGCACCAGCGGATTGATGCCGATGACGAGCTCGGCGCCGGCATCGAGTGCGACCGAGGCGTGCAGTGTCCGGCGCAACGCGCCGTCCACGTAGTAGTGCTCGCCGATGCGTACCGGTGGATACAGGCCGGGCAGGGCGGAACTGGCGGTAATCGCGCGCGAGATCGGCACGTCGTCGTGGCCGGCAGCGCCGAAACGTATCGCGTCGCCGCTATCGAGTTCGACTGCGACGATCTGCAGATTGCGGCCGAGTGTGCGGAAGTCGTTACTGCGTCCGCCGCCACTCAGCAGACGGGCCAGGAAGCGCTCGATCGCGGTGTTGTCGAACAGGCCGGTCGGCAACAGGCTGCCGAAGCGCTGCAGCGCATCCGACAGGTGAGGATCGAACGGATGTCGCGCGACGTCGCCGAGCCAACCGAGCAACATGCGTGGCATTCCGGCGACGCGGCGCAGGTATTCGTTGAACGCCGGCCGCAGGAAATCCTCCGGGCGAAACATCGCCTGGCGCGAATCGCCGGCAATGAAGATGCGGCACAGTTCGGCGGTGTCGAGCCGGTTGGCGAGACCGGCGGCAAGAAAGGCGCCTGCGCTGATGCCGACATAGACATCGAGCGCGCACGGATCGAGCCCGTCGATGGATTCGTCGAGCGCGCGCAGCGCACCGAGTTCGTACATGCCGCCGATCGGGCCGCCGCCGGCGACGGCGAGGCCGATGCGCGCGTTGCCGGTGCGCCGACGCGGCTTGCGGGCGCCGTGGAGCGTCAGCACAGGGCGGGATCAGGCGATGTATTCGTCGAGGCGGCGTTCGATCTCGCGCTCGATCATCGGCTTCAGCGCACCCATCAGGAATCCGAGTTCGATGCGCACGTGCACGTCGGCCTTGGCGACCGCGATATGGCCCTTCACGCCGGTGCGGTCGAACATCAGCTTGTTGCCGTCCCAGTGATGGGCGATGCCGTATTCTTGCGCGATGTCGTCGGCGACGTGTTCGACCGCGGCCTTGGCGGATTTCACGCTGTGCTTGTGCGCGCGGCGGATGTCGATGACAGCCATGTGTTCCTCTGGATGCAATGGGGCGTGGCGGAATGTTCGCATGCCGGGCGATCGCCGTCGCCTGTGCCTCGGCGGGGCGCGCACCGACGATGTGATACTGTGCGCGTTCCTGCAACGATTTCAATACGATGCGACTCAGCTTTGCCAACGGCGAGCACGCCGACTTCGTCATGGATGGCGGTTCCGCGAGCCTCGGACACGCGGATGGCAACACGCTGGTGCTGCCCGGCCGGGACGTCGCTGCCCGCCACGCGCGGCTTACCGTCGATATGCGCGGCATCGTGCTCGAAGTGCTGGATCCGACCGCACGCACGCACGTCAACGCGCGCCCGGTACGCGAAAAGGCCTTATTGCGCTGTGGCGACATGCTTTGCCTCGGCACCTCGACAATCGTGGTGAAGGCCGATCGCGACGACGTGATCGCTCGCACGGTGCCGGCATCTTCGGCGCAGCCTGCGCCGGCATCGCATCCGCCGCGGGTGATCCTGCGCGGCGTTTCCGGCAGTCATTTCGGCAAGACGATTCCGGTGAATCCACGTCTTGTCGTCGGGCGCGATCCGGCCTGTGGACTGCTCATCGAAGAGACGGGCATTGCCGCGCGACATGCGACCATCGAGAACGTCGGCGAGGCGATCTATCTGCGCGATGCCGCGGAGACTGTCGCGACGCTGGTGAATGGCGTGCGCGTCGGCGATGCCGTGATCCATCCCGGAGATCAGCTGGCCTTCGGGCGCGACCATTTCATCGTCGAGGCACCCGGCTTGCCGCTGCGCGCCGACGATGCCACCGATGTGCGGCATGCGATCACCGAGACGATGGGGGCCGTGCAGTCCGGTGCCGGCGATGAAGACGGCAGCGCGCGCGCGCAAGGCGCAATCTGGTGGCTGATCGGTGCCGCTGCGGTGATCGCCGCCGCACTCGGCCTGCTGATCCATCGCGGCATCTGATCAATTCCGGTCGACGCCTGCGCATCGACCCGGTGCGCGCATTGTCAATGCAACGCCGCGCTCACGAGTGTCGGCGTATCGCGGTAGCTGTGCGGGTACAGGCGTTTCAGGTTCTCCAGCTTCGGCAGGTCGTTGACGACGATGTAGGGATTGCCCGGGTTCAGCGTGAGGAAATCCTGGTGATAGGCCTCTGCCGGATAAAAGGCTTTCCCGCGTTCCAGCGTGGTGACGATCGGCGCCGCATACACGCCCGCCCGGCCGAGCTGCGCAATGTAGGCTTCGGCGATCCTCTGCTGCTCGTCATTCGCGACGAAGATTGTTGAACGGTATTGCGTGCCGCTGTCCGGGCCCTGGCGATTCCATTGGGTCGGATCGTGCGCGACGGAGAAATAGACCTGCAGCAATTGGCCGTATGTGACCTGAGCCGGGTCGTAGCGGATTTCGACCGATTCCGCATGCCCGGTCCCGCCACTGCCGACGGTTTCGTAGCTGGCGGTGTCGTGACTGCCGCCGGCATAGCCGGAGGTCGCCTTGATCACGCCCTTCACGTGCTCGAACACACCTTGCACGCCCCAGAAGCAGCCACCGGCGAAGACCGCCGTTTCGGTTGCACCATGGATTGCGGGTTCATCGACTGCAGGCGCTGGAATGACTACGGCGGACTCCGCCGAATGGGCCGACAACTGCCACGCCAGCAACCCGGTCAGTCCCAGCGCGAGGGCGAGGGAAAGCAGCGAACGCGAGGACTCCCGCATGAAGCCTGTCGGTGATTTCATGTCTGACTCCGATGGAAGCGGATGGATGCAGAGCGCGCCCGCTCAGCCGAACGTGAACGCGTACGCCTGCACGCCGCGATCGAGGAATTCGATTTCGAACAATCGGTCGCGGACAGCGCCCTTGGCACGGACCAACTGATACAGACGGTGTTCGGACACGACGCCATCGCCGTTGCCGTCGGTGTCGACGCCATGGTCGTCAGCAGGCGACTGGCCATCGATGCGCACGCGGAAGCGGATCGGCTTGCCGTCTGGGCCGGGGCCGAGCACAAGGTGCAGGTCGCGCGCGTGGAAGCGGTAAGTGATGCGCCCGCCTGCGGCGTCGAGCACCGCGTTTTCGGCGCCCATGCTCCAGTTGCCGGCGAGTGCCCATTGGTTCGGAGCGAGGCTGGCCGGTGCCACATAGTCGTTCGGCGTGTCCGGCAGTGCGCCGCCTGGCGATGCGAAGTTCTCCGCACGCTCGAAGCCGATGTAGGTTTCGGGCGACTGCACGTCGGCGGCATCGGAAGGGAGTTCCGCACCGCTGGCCTGCGTTTCCACCATTCCGCCCGGCATTGCCGCGTGGCCGGCTTCGGCGAGCAATTGCCGGATCACCGCCTCGGATCCGGCGTATTCACCTTCGCCGAAATGGTGGTGCCGGATGCGACCCTGCGCGTCGATGAAATAGTGCGCGGGCCAGTATTCGTTGTTGAACGCGCGCCAGATCGCATAGTCGTTGTCGACCGCGACGGGATAGTCGATCTTCAGTTCGCCGACCGCGCGGCGCACGTTGTCGAGGTTCTTCTCGAACGCGAATTCGGGCGCGTGCACGCCGACTACGACAAGCCCCTGATCTTTGTATTTGTCGGCCCAGGCGCGGACGTACGGCAGCGAGCGCAGGCAATTGATGCACGAATACGTCCAGAAATCGACGAGGACGACCTTGCCGCGCAGGTCGTTCGCGGTGAGCGGCTTCGAGTTCAGCCACTCGACCGCGCCGTCGAGCGGCGGCATCGACCCCTCGACCGGCAGGGTGGCCGCGGTCCTGTCGGGTTTTGCGGACATCATCATCGCGCTGCCGGTTGTCGCTGCCTGCATCGCGGTATTCGAATCGCTGGCACGCGGATGGATCGCGTCGACCAGCGCGCTTTCGAGATGGCCTGTGCTGGCCAGTGAAACCCGACTCAGCAAGCCGGTGTCGAGTCCGAGGGCGATCGCTGCGACGCCGGCCAGCACCGCGACGCCGAGGCCGCGGCGTATCCATTCGCCGGCGCCCAACGATTGCTTCATCGCCGCGAACACGCGACCGCCAATCACCAGCGCCAGTGCAAGAGACGTCGCCGCCCCTGCTGCATAGGCGAGCAACAGCAAGGACGTTCCGACGTTCGCACCGTGCAGGGCCGCGCCGGTCAGCAGCAGGCCGAGAATCGGACCGGCGCACGGTGCCCACAGCAAACCCGTCGCGATGCCCAGCAGGAATGAGGGCAGCACGCTGCCGCTATCATTGTCCGCCGACTGCGACAGGCGTGCGCCGATCGCGACCAGCGGGCGGGCGAAGCGGTCGGCAAGGCTCGGCAGCAGCAAGGTAAGGCCGAAGAACGCGAGCACCACCAAGGCGATCAGACGTCCGTACTGGTTCGCCTGCACGGCCCAGCCACCACCGACAGCGGCGAGTGTGGCGACGATAGCGAAGGTCAGCGCCATGCCGCACAGCAACGGCAGGCTGCTGCGCAGGAACGGCTGGCCGGCGCGTGCGAAGACGAACGGCAGCACCGGCAGGATGCACGGACTCAGGATCGTGAGTACACCGCCGAGATAGGCGAGAACGAGCAGCAGCATGTGGATTCCTTCCGATGTGGGGTTTCAGGTCGCGGGTTTGAACTGCAACGCCAGTCCATTCATGCAGTAGCGCAATCCGGTCGGCCGCGGGCCGTCGTCGAAGACATGGCCGAGATGGCTGCCGCACCGGCGGCAGTGGATTGCGGTGCGCAGCATGCCGAGCGAGGTATCGCTCGCCTCGCCGACCGCATGCGGCAGCGGTTGCCAGAAGCTCGGCCAACCGGTTCCGCTGTCGAACTTGGTTTTCGACGAATACAGATCGAGATCGCAGCCGGCGCAGGCATATACGCCGTTGCGATGCTCGTGGTCGAGCGGGCTGCTGAAAGGAGGTTCGGTCGCGGCCTGGCGCAGCACGGCATACTGGTCGGCGCTGAGCAGCGCGCGCCACTCCGCATCGGTATGCGTGACTTCGAAATGCTCGATTGCAGCTGCGCGCGCCTGCGGCATTTTCCCGTTGCGCAGGACGATGGCGACTGCAGTCGCCAGCAATGCGGCGCCGCCACCGAGCAGCAAACGCCGGCGCCCCGGGTCTGCAACGTCGATACTCCCGCGCGACCTGTTCATCATGTCGAACCTCTTTATCGGATGCGGATGAAGCACAACGGAGCGGGTTTTCGCCATGCGGCGCGCGAAACCATCGACGCGCATTCAGACCGGACGGATATCCGATCCATTTCGCGAAACGCCGCACACGCATTCGAGATGCGTTCATGATGACCTTCCCGTGTCAGGATTCGGGCGTCGAGAACCGGATGTGCCGGATCGCTTGCGTCGATGCTGCGCCGCGACATAATCTGCGTCCTCCGCCAAGGAGGTTGCCGTGACCCGTGGATACAACTTCAGCGCCGGCCCGGCGGCGCTGCCGGAAGAGGTGCTGCGTCAGGCGCAGGCCGAACTGCTCGAATGGGGCGGTGCGCGCGCGTCGGTAATGGAGATCAGCCATCGCGGCAAGGACTTCATCGCACTTGCCGAGGAAGCCGAACACGACCTGCGCGATTTGCTGGCGGTACCGGCGAACTACAAGGTGTTGTTCCAGCAGGGCGGCGCGACGCAGCATTTCGCGCAGATTCCGATGAACTTCGCGCGCCGCGAGCGGACGGTCGACTACGTGTTGACCGGCGACTGGAGCGACAAGGCCGCCAAGGAAGCGAAGGCGCTGGCGCAGGTGCGCATCGCCGCGACATCGGCGGCGACGAACTACGATCGCATCCCGGCACGCGCTTCGTGGGATCTCGATCCAAACGCAGCCTACGTCCACATCGCGACCAACGAGACCATCCGTGGCGTCGAGTTCCACGAAGTGCCGGACGTCGGTGCGGTGCCGCTGATCGGCGACGTATCCTCGACGGTCCTGTCGCGGCCGCTCGACGTCTCGAAATACGCGCTGCTGTATGCCGGTGCGCAGAAGAACATCGGCCCGTCCGGCCTGGTCGTGATGATCGTGCGCGACGACCTGCTCGAATGCTGCCCTAAGGACATCCCGAAGATCTTCAACTACGCCGAGCACGCCGCGCAGGGCTCGATGCTGAACACGCCGAACACCTGGGGCTGGTATCTGGCCGGACTCGTGTTCAAGTGGGTCAAAAAGCACGGCGGCGTCGCCGCGATGGGCGAACGCAACCGCGCCAAAGCGGAACTGCTGTACGGCTACATCGATGGGTCGGGTTATTACAGGAACCCGGTCGAGAAATCCGCGCGTTCGTGGATGAATGTGCCTTTCACGTTGCCGAACGCGGAGCTCGATGGCGCGTTCCTGAAGGAATCGGAAGCGGCTGGCCTGCTCGCGCTGAAGGGCCATCGCGCGGTTGGCGGCATGCGTGCCTCGATCTACAACGCGATGCCGCTCGAAGGCGTGCAGGCGCTGGTGGACTTCATGCGCGACTTCGCCAAGCGAAACGGTTGAATTTCCACCTATTCCACTTTGCTGCGGTCATCCCGGCGAAAGCCGGTATCCGGCTTGCTTCCGGATGTCGTTCAAATGGATGACCGGCCTTCGGCCGTTGCAACCCGCTTCCGGCCATCGCCGGAATGACGCGCCACCGGAGTTCCCATGTTCAAGATCCAGACCCTCAACAACATCTCGCGCAACGGCCTCGATCGCCTGCCGGCGAATCTGTACAGCGCCGCCAATGACGTTGCCGATCCGGACGCGGTGCTGGTCCGTTCTGCGGACATGCACAAGACGCCGATCGCGGCGAGCGTGAAAGCCGTCGCGCGCGCCGGAGCCGGCACCAACAACATTCCGGTCGCGGAGCTTTCCGCGCGCGGCGTGCCGGTGTTCAACGCGCCGGGGGCGAACGCGAATGCGGTCAAGGAACTCGTCGTCGCCAGCATGCTGCTGGCGGCGCGCAACATCGCCGACGCGCTCGGTTTCGTGCAACAACTCGAAGCCTCGGATGAGCTGCATCACAAGGTCGAGGCCGAGAAGAAGCGTTTCGTCGGTTCCGAACTCTCGGGCAAGACGCTTGGCGTGGTCGGCCTCGGCGCGATCGGCGTCAAGGTTGCGAATGCGGCTTACGCACTCGGCATGCGCGTGGTCGGCTTCGATCCGCACATGACTGTCGACGGCGCCTGGCAGTTGTCGTCCGAGGTCGCCAAGGCCGGTTCGCTCAACGAGCTGTTTGCGGCGTCGGACTACCTGACATTCCATGTTCCGCTCAACGACAAGACACGCGGCGTGTTTGGCGCGCAGGCGCTGGAACATGTCCGTCCCGGCATCGTGCTGCTGAACTTCGCGCGCGAAGGCATCGTCGACGCGGCTGTGCTGCGTAGTGGACTCGCGGACGGCCGCATTGGCCGCTACGTCTCCGATTTCCCGGAAGCCGATCTGCTGGCGAATCCGCGCGTAATCGCACTCCCGCATCTGGGTGCGTCGACTGGCGAAGCGGAAGAGAATTGCGCGGTGATGGTCGTCGACCAACTGCGTGATTTTCTCGAAAACGGCAATGTGCGCAATTCGGTGAACTTCCCGGAGACGCGCATGGCGCGTACCGGCCATGCGCGCATCTGCATCGCCAACAGCAACCGGCCGAACATGATCGGCCAGCTTTCGCATGTGCTCGGCGAGGCCGGTGTCAACATCGCACAGATGCTCAACGCGTCGCGCGGCGATCTCGCCTACAGCCTGATCGACGCCGATTCTCCTGTGCCCGATACGTTGGCGGCGGCGATCGCCGCGATCGACGGCATCCTCTCTGTACGCGTGATCGGAAATTGAAATGAGCGATGAAAACGAAGAAGGCGGCGCCGTACCCGACTTGGGCGAAGTGCGCACACGCATCGATGGCATCGACCGCCAGATCCAGGCGCTGATCGCCGAGCGCGCGAACTTCGCGCATCAGGTCGGCAGGGCCAAGGGCAAGCTCGCGGCAGCGGTCGACTACTACCGGCCAGAACGCGAGGCGCAGGTGCTGCGCATGGTCGTCGACCGCAACGAAGGCCCGCTCAGCGACGAACTGCTCGTACACGTGTTTCGCGAAATCATGTCCGCCTGCCTCGCGCAGCAGGAGCCGTTGAAGATCGGCTATCTCGGTCCGGAAGGCACCTTCAGCCAGCAGGCCGTGCACAAGAATTTCGGCCGCTCGGCGCATGGCTTGCCGATGGCGAGCATCGAGGAAGTGTTCCAGGAAGTCGAAGCCGGCAACGCGGATTTCGGCGTGGTGCCGGTCGAAAACTCGGGACAGGGCACGATCCAGGTCACGCTCGACATGTTCCTGACTTCGAACCTCAAGATCTGCGGCGAAGTGGAGCTACGCGTGCATCAGTATCTTCTGTCGCGCTCGGGCCGCATCGAGGACATCGAGCGCATCTACGCGCATCCGCAATCATTCGCGCAGACGCAGGCGTGGCTGCGCGGCAACCTGCCGAAGGTCGAGAAGATTCCGGTGTCGAGCAACGCCGAGGGCGCGCGCCGTGCACGCAACGCGGAGGATGCGGCTGCGATCGCCGGTGAATCGGCCGGCCTCGTGTATGGACTGAAGAAAGTCATCATCGGTTCGATCGAGGATCATGCCGACAACACGACGCGCTTCCTTGTACTTGGGAGGCAATTGTTCCCGCCGTCCGGCCACGACCGCACCTCGGTGCTGGTCTTCATCAAAGACCAGCCAGGCGCTTTGTTCAATGTGCTCAGCCCGTTCGCGCGGCATGGCATCAGCATGAATCGCATCGAGTCGCGGCCTTCGCACCAGGCGAAATGGGAGTACGGGTTCTTCATCGATCTCGCCGGGCACGTCGAGGATGACGCAATGAAGCTCGCGCTGGCTGAACTCGGCGCGCATGCGGCGCAGATCAAGGTGCTCGGTTCGTACCCGGTCGCCGTGCCGTGAGCGCGCAGCCTTCGCGGGACGAGGAGATCTTCGACGCAACGAAACTTGCCAATTCCGCGACCGCGGCGCTGCGCGCGTACGATCCCGGCCATGATCTGCCCGCGCTGCGCCTGCGCTTCGGCGCGCAGATTGCCGAGCTTGGTTCGAACGAGAATCCGATCGGGCCGAGTCCGCGTGCACTTGAGGCGATGCGCGCATCGCTGGCCGACACCTTTCGCTATCCCGATCCGCGCGGCGCGGCATTGAAAGTCGCGTTGTCGCGCCAGCTCGACGTCGATGTCGGGCGGATCGCGCTCGGCAACGGCTCGCACGAACTGCTGATGATGCTTGCGCAATGCTTCGCCGATGCGCAGCATTCGGTCGTGTTCTCGCAATACGGTTTCGCGGTGTTTCCGATCGCGACCGCCGCAGCCGGCGCCCAGCCGATCCGCGTACCGGCGCTGCCGCGCAGTCATGCGACGGCTCCGCTCGGCCATGATCTCGATGCGATTGCCGCCGCCGTGCGCGGCGACACGCGCCTGATCTATCTCGCCAATCCGAACAACCCGACCGGGACCTGGTTCGACGATACCTCGCTCGAAGCGTTCCTTGCGCGCGTGCCGCGCGACGCACTAGTCGTCGTCGACGAGGCGTACCACGAGTATGTCGACACGCCGGGGCTGGGCAGCGCGCTGCGGTTCATCGGCAACCATCCGAATTTGGTCGTCGCGCGCACGTTTTCGAAGGCCTATGCGCTGGCCGGCTTGCGCATCGGCTATATCGTCGCGCATCCGAGCGTCGTCGCCGTGCTGGAACGCTTGCGCGAATCGTTCAATGTCAACAGCGTCGCGCTCGCCGCTGCGGAAGCGGCGCTGGCCGATCGCAAGCATCTCTCATGCGTTCGCGCGTTCAACACCGACGAGCGACATTGGCTGGCCGATGCACTGGCCGCGCGCGGCCTTGCAAGCCTGCCATCGCAGACGAATTTCCTGCTGGTCGACCTCGGTCGCGACGCGTCGGAGCTGGAACGCCACTTGTTCCAGCGTGGCGTGATCGTGCGCCCGATGGGCGGCTACGGCCTGCCTCAGACGCTGCGCATCAGCATTGGCAGTCGCGTCGAGAACCAGCGGTTGCTGGACGCGTTGCCATGAGCGCAGCGCGTTTCTTCTCCGTCCTTTTGCAGATCGTCGGCGCATTGGTGCTGGTTGGCGTTCTCGCCATGGTCGTAGCCGTTTACTTGCAAGCCACGGGAAAATCTCGTGCTTTCGACAACAAAGAACTTTCCTTCGTTCTGGCTGGCGCCGGTGCGGAACTGACGCAAGCCTGGTCGATCATTCAATCGGCGAAGGGGCCAAGAACTTTCACCGGCGACCACTTCGACTATGCATGCATCCAGTTGTCGAAAGCTCCACGACTTGGTCAATGGTGGAAAGTCGAACCAGAGAGTGAGCCGCTCATCATGGACGCACTGGATTTTTCGATCGATACGGCGATTTCGGAGGGCGCGCGGTGCTTTCCTTCGAAGGAAAGGATCAATACTGCCGAGATTTCGAGAAGGCTCCTTCGGCTCGTTTTGCATGATCGATTACCGACCGCAGTTGAAGTCATTTTCTACGAGCCATCTTTGAATCGTCTGTACTACACGAGCGAAAAAACGTGAGCATCGACTGGGTCAGCCGGCCCGCAGGCCCGTTGCGTGGCGAAATCACCGTGCCCGGCGACAAGTCGATCTCGCATCGCGCGATCATGCTGGCGGCGCTGGCGGATGGCACGTCGTCCGTCGATGGTTTCCTCGAAGGCGAGGATACGCTCGCGACCGCGGCGATCTTCGGTGCGATGGGCGTGCGCATCGAGACTCCTTCCGCGTCGCGGCGCATTGTGCACGGCGTTGGTCTGCACGGATTGACGCCGCCCACGGCGCCCCTCGACTGCGGCAACTCTGGCACCGGCATGCGCCTGCTGGCGGGGTTGCTTTCGGGGCAGCGGTTCGACAGCGTGCTGATCGGCGACGAATCATTGTCGCGCCGTCCGATGCGGCGCGTGATCGAGCCGTTGGTCGCGATGGGTGCGCGTATCGGCGCCGTTGTCGGTGGCGTGCCGCCCTTGCGTATCGGTGGCGGTGCCGCGCTGAAAGGCGTCGTCAGCATCCCTCCGATCGCCAGCGCGCAGGTCAAGTCGGCGGTGCTGCTGGCCGGCCTGTACGCAGATGGCGAAACCGAAGTGCGCGAAGTCCATCCGACGCGCGACTACACCGAGCGCATGCTCGCCGCTTTCGGCTGGCCGGTTGCGTTCGAGCCGGGCAGGGCGCGGCTGTCCGGCGGGCATCGCCTGCGTGCGACCGATGTTGCGGTGCCGACGGATTTCTCGTCCGCCGCATTCTTTCTGGTCGCGGCGACGCTGGTGCCGGGATCGCGTGTGCTGCTGCGCGCGGTCGGACTCAACCCGCGCCGCACCGGGCTGCTGACCGTGCTGCGCCTGATGGGCGCCGACATCCGCGAGCACTACGTGCGGGAGCAGGGCGGCGAACGCGTGGCCGATCTCGAAGTGCGCCATGCCCCTCTGCACGGTATCGAAGTGCCGGTCGAACTCGTGCCGGACATGATCGATGAATTCCCGATCCTGTTCGTCGCGGCGGCGGCGGCGGAAGGCGCCACGACGATCCGGGGCGCGGCCGAGCTGCGCGTCAAGGAATCGGACCGCATTGCGGTGATGGCGAAGGGATTGGTGCAACTGGCTGCTCGCGTCGAGGAAGTGCCGGACGGTGCCGTGATTCACGGCGGCGATCTGCGCGGCGGCTTGGTCGACAGCGCTGGCGACCATCGATGCGCAATGAGTTTCGTTGTGGCAGGGTTGGTCGGATCGGATGCCGTGCGGATCGTCGACTGCGCGAACGTCGCTACCTCGTTCCCCGGTTTCGTCGAGCTGGGCAACAAAGTTGGACTTTCCGTCGACGTGGAGACCTGACGGAACGCGCGATCGCAGACGCCATGTTGGCTCCCATGGCGCATATGCCGGCGCCGACTGGCGTGCAGACGAGCGATCTGGCGCCAAAGAAGCAGGGTCGCAGTCGGCAGCTACGGATCAGGGCTCGCTGCCGCTAGAATTGCGGCGCCCCCGCCGTCAGGAAATTCCATGCAGAAGGTCGCGTTGCCGGTTCCGGTCCTCACCATCGACGGCCCATCGGGGTCGGGAAAGGGCACGATCAGCCGAGCGGTCGCTGATGCCTTGGGGTGGCACTTGCTCGATTCCGGCGCGATCTATCGCGCGGTCGGTTACGCGGCGAGCATGGCGGGGATCGACCTTTCGGATGCGGCCGCGGTCACGCGCTGCGCCGAAACCACCAAGATCGGCTTCCGTGATCCCAAGGACGGCGGCGAGACGCGGGTGATCGTCAACGGCCACGATGCCACCGACGAAATCCGCACGGAAACCTGCGGCGCCGCAGCCTCGGCAATCGCTGCAATCCCGGCCGTGCGCACTGCGTTGTTCGAGAAACAGCGCTCGTTTCGCAAGGCGCCTGGCCTGGTCGCGGATGGCCGTGACATGGGTACGGTGGTTTTCATCGATGCCGCGAACAAGATCTTCCTGACCGCGAGCGCCGAGGAACGGGCGAAGAGGCGCTATAAGCAGTTGAAGGAAAAGGGGTTGACTGTTACACTCGCTTCCCTTTTGCGCGAGATCGAAGCGCGCGACGATCGCGACGCGACCCGCAAGGTCGCACCGCTGAAGCCTGCAGCCGGAGCCACGATCATCGATTCGACCGGAATTCCGGTCGCTGCGGTGGTCGAGCGCGTTCTGGCTGTCGTGCGTCCGGCCTGACAGCCGAAAACGAGACATGCCCGTCAGGGCAAAGGCCCGGCACCAATGCCGGAACGCAACGATGCGGCGTACCACGCATCCATCGAAGGTGGGTTGTTGATCCTGCATTCCGATCAGCGCGTATCTGATCGGCCCCTTTGGACGACGACCTGTTTCATCACTGGAAACCAACATGACCGAAAGTTTCGCTGAACTGTTCGAACAGAGCCAATCACTGGCCAAGCTGCGCAATGGCGCGATCGTATCCGGCGTTGTCGTCGAGATCCGCTCCGACGTCGTCGTCGTCCACGCCGGCTTGAAGTCCGAAGGCATCATCCCGATCGAGCAGTTCAAGAACGACCAGGGCGAGCTCGAAATCAATGTCGGCGACACCGTCAAGGTGGCGCTGGACGCGATCGAGAACGGCTTCGGCGAGACCATGCTCTCGCGCGAGAAAGCCAAGCGTTCGCTGGTATGGGACGAACTCGAAGAGGCGCAGACCGCCAATGCCGCCATCACCGGCCGCATCTCGGGCAAGGTCAAGGGCGGCTTCACTGTCGATATCAAGGATGTCCGCGCATTCCTGCCGGGCTCGCTGGTCGACGTGCGCCCGGTGCGCGACCCGTCGTACCTCGAGGGCAAGGAACTCGAGTTCAAGATCATCAAGCTCGACCGCAAGCGCAACAACGTGGTCGTGTCGCGTCGTGCGGTTGTCGAAAGCGAGTTCAGCGCCGAGCGCGAACAGTTGCTCGACAAGCTGACCGAAGGCGCGGTCGTCAAGGGCGTCGTCAAGAACCTCACCGATTACGGTGCGTTCGTCGACCTCGGCGGCATCGATGGCCTGCTGCACATCACCGACATGGCGTGGAAGCGCGTGCGTCATCCGTCCGAAGTCGTCAACGTCGGCGACGAGCTGGACGTGCGCGTGCTCAAGTTCGATCGCGAGCGCAATCGCGTTTCGCTCGGCCTCAAGCAGCTCGGCGAAGATCCGTGGGTCGCAATCGCGCGTCGTTATCCGACCAACACGCGCATCCTCGGCAAGGTTTCCAACGTCACCGATTACGGCTGCTTCGTCGAGCTGGAGCCGGGCGTGGAAGGCCTCGTGCATGTGTCCGAGATGGATTGGACCAACAAGAACGTCAACCCGGCCAAGGTCGTTCAGGTCGGTGACGAAGTCGAAGTCATGGTGCTCGACGTCGATGAAGAGCGTCGCCGCATCTCGCTGGGCATGAAACAGACCAGCGCCAATCCGTGGGAAGCGTTCGCCGCGATCCACAAGAAGAACGACAAGGTATCGGGCACGATCAAGTCGATCACCGACTTCGGCATCTTCGTCGGTCTCGACGGCGGCATCGACGGCCTGGTTCACCTGTCCGACATCTCGTGGCAGACGACCGGCGAAGACCTCGTGCGCAACTTCAAGAAGGGCGACGAGATCGAGGCGGTCGTGCTCGCGGTCGATCCGGAGCGCGAGCGCATCTCGCTCGGCATCAAGCAGCTCGAGCAGGATCCGTTTGGCCAGTTCATGGCGGCGCATCCGCGTGGCAGCATCCTCACCGGCACGGTGCGCGAAGTCGACGCCAAGGGCGCGACGATCGACATCGGCGACGGCGTCGAGGGCTATCTGCGCGCGAACGACATCGCCAAGGAACGCGTCGAGGATGCCACGCAGTACCTCAAGGTCGGCGATACGGTCGAAGCGAAGTTCACCGGCATGGACCGAAAAGGCCGCAGCCTGCAGCTCTCGATCCGCGCGAAGGACGAGGATGAGCTGCAGAGCACGCTGGACGAGTACCAGAGCGCTACGGGCGGCACCACCAAGCTCGGCGCGCTGCTGAAGGAACAGCTGAATCGCTGATGCAATACGGCGGTGCGCGGCCAGTCCGCGCGCCACATGCAACCTGCGCGCACCGGCGACGGTGCGCGTTTTTTTGAACCGAAAAAGCGACTATCCCAACCGCGATGACCAAGTCGGAGCTGATCGAGTCCCTGGCCGCACGGCAGAAGCATCTGGCCGCTAACGATGTCGAGCTCGCCGTCAAGAGCGTGCTCGAGCAGATGAGCCAGTCGCTGTCGACCGGCGAACGCATCGAGATCCGTGGTTTCGGAAGTTTCTCGCTGCACTATCGTCCGCCGCGCATGGGCCGCAACCCCAAGACCGGCGATTCGGTTGCGTTGCCAGGCAAGCACGTGCCGCATTTCAAGCCCGGCAAGGAGCTGCGCGAACGCGTCAACGGCAAGGACGTGGACGCGACGGCGGAACAACCCGCCTGATCGTCGCCACGGCCTGCGCATCCAGCGCGCGCAATCCGCGAAATATCGGCGCAGTTGCGGCCGAACCCGATATCATGCGCCGGCCCGCTCAGCGCCTGCCGACTATGCGTCTGATCCTGATCGTCCTGACCTTGCTGGTGATCGCCTGCGGCGCGCTGTTCGGCGCGCTCAACGCCGGGCGTATCGCGCTCGATTTCTACTTCTTCGACATCGCAGTACCGGCTGGCGCCGCGCTGCTCGCAGCATTGCTGCTTGGCTGGCTGTTCGGCGGATTCGTCGCCTGGATCGGGCAGGTACCGCGCCTGCGCCGCGAATTGCGCGCCGCACGCCATCAGCTTCGCATCGCAACCGCGGCGAACCGGGCCGGCGACGACGCATGAATCTGCTCTCCCTGCTGTTCCTGCTGCTTCCGGTCGCGGCGTTCTCGGGTTGGGTATTGGGTCGACGGCGCAGCGAGCGCACGTCCGGCGCGCGCGTCAGCGAGTTGTCGACGAGCTATTTCCGCGGCCTCAACTACCTGCTCAACGAACAGCAGGACAAGGCGATCGAGGTGTTCCTCAAGCTCGCCGAGATCAACCGCGACACGGTGGAAACTCACCTGGCACTCGGCAACCTGTTCCGGCGGCGCGGCGAGGTTGATCGCGCGATCCGCGTGCACCAGCACCTGATCGCACGCCCGAATCTCAGCCAGGACGAGAAAACCGTCGCCTTGCTCGAACTCGGCGAGGACTACATGCGCGCCGGCCTGCTCGATCGCGCCGAGACGTTGTTCACCGATCTCGTCGCGATGGACGCGCTGGCGCCGCCGGCGCTGCGCCATCTGATCGGAATCTATCAGCACGAGCGCGACTGGGCCAAGGCGATCGAGCACGCACAACAGCTGGAACAGGCTACCGGGGAGTCGCAAGGCGCGATCATCGCGCAGTTCCATTGCGAACTCGCCGAGCAGGCACGTTCGCGGGGCGCGCGCGAGCAGGCACGCGCGCACGTCGTGGACGCCTTCGTGGCCGAACCGGAGTGCGTTCGAGCCAGCATGATCCAGGGCCATATCGAATCCTCGGTCGGCGATCTGGATGCGGCGATGCGCGCATTCGAGCGCGTCGCCGAACTCGACATCGACTACATCCCGGAAATCCTGTCGCCGTTGCTGGATTGCTACGCGCGCGCGCAGCGCATGCAACGTGCCGAAGAGTTCCTGCTGGACATCACGGAGCGCTACCAAGGGGTATCGCCGGTGCTCGCTTTGGCGAAGCTGTATGCGACGACGCGCGGTGAACACGTGGCGGTCGATTTCCTCAACCGGGTCCTGCGCCAGCGCCCGTCGGTGCGTGCGCTGATGGCGCTGATCGATGTGAATCTGCACACCGCCAGCGGCGAGGCGCGCGACAATTTCCTGATCTTGCGCGACCTCACCCGCAAACTGGTCGAAGGCAAGGCGATGTATCGCTGCAATCAGTGCGGCTTCGGCGCCAAGGCGCATCACTGGCAATGCCCGAGCTGCAAGAGCTGGGGCTCGGTACGTCCGATCCACGGCGTCGTGGGTGAGTAGGGTGCTCGTGGACGCGTCGCTCGAGCTCCCTGTGATCGTGCCGCTCGTTGCCTGCGCGTCGTCTGCCATGCTTACGGCATGGTCGATCCGCTATGCGCATCGACGCGCGCTTGTCGATCATCCCGGTCGACGCCGCTCGCACCACGTCCCGACGCCGCGCGGCGGTGGTATCGGCATCGTCGCGACCGTGCTCGCGGGTTTGCTCCTCGTCGTCGTCGCTGGGACAGGAACGATTTCATCCTTGCTGGCATCGGCCATCGCCGTTGCGGTCGCGATGGTCGGAATGGTCGGCTGGATCGACGACCACCGCGGTCTCGCGGCGCGCTGGCGGTTTGCCGCGCATCTGCTGGCGACGCTGTTGCTGTTTGCTCCCGTACTGCTTTCGCAATCGTCGGAATACTTCGGTGCAATCGATGCGCGCAATACGTGGCCTTTGCTCGTGTTCGCTGCGGGCTTTGCATGCCTGCTACTGGTGTGGGCGATCAACCTGCACAACTTCATGGATGGCATCGACGGCTTGCTTGCCATACAGGCGATCTTCGTGTTCGCCGTTTCGGCCTTCGCGTTTCTCCTCGCGGGACGCATTGCCGCAGCTGTGGGCGCGTTGACCTGTGTCGGCGCGACTGCCGGCTTCCTGCCGTTCAATTTTCCGCGTGCACGCATCTTCATGGGCGACGTCGGCAGCGGCGTGCTCGGCCTTCTTGTCGGCATTGACATACTCTTTCTCCTCGCGACCCCCCGCATCGCTCTGGCGACTGGCGTGATCGCATGTTCGGCGTTCGTCACCGACGCCACCTGCACGCTGCTTTCGCGCATGCTGCGCGGCCGGCGTTGGTATAGTGCGCATCGCGAACACCTGTACCAATGGCTGGTACGCAGCGGGTTCTCGCACGCGCGCGTGGTCGCGCTCTACATGGGCTGGAATGTGCTGATCGCGTTGCCTGCCATCCTCTGGATCAATCGCTCGGTCGAAGTCGAAGCCGGCGTTTCGCCGCGCGATGGAATCGGCGCCGCGACGCTGGTCTATGTGTTGGCCGTGCTGGCGTGGTGGCTTGGCAAGCGCTGGTGCCTGCAGGTGGCCATGCGGAGGAAACATGCTGCGTAAGGCCATCGCTGGTATCCATCCGCGCCTCGCCGTCGTCGCGCACGACATGGCGATGGTTTGGCTGGCATGGACCGCGGTCAGCATGATGCGCTGGTCGCTCGCGCCAAATCCTTCGCCGGTTTCCCTGTTCGATACGGAAGTGTGGCTGGTGCTCGCGGCGCAAGGCCTGATCTTCTGGTGGACGGGCCTGTATCGCGGCCTGTGGCGCTTCGCCAGCACACCCGATATATGGAACATCTTCCGGGCCTGTCTGCTCGGCGCGTTTGCGGTCGCCATCACGCTGTTCGTCTACAACCGCCTTGTCACCGTGCCGCGCACGGTGCTGCTGGTATATCCGCTGATGCTGGCGATTCTGCTCGGCGTGCCGCGACTTGCCTACCGTTACTGGAAAGACAGTCGCCTCGATTTCGTCACGCGCACGCCGAGCGAGCGCATCCTCGTGCTTGGCGCCGGCAAGGCCGGCGAGGCTTTGGTGCGCGACCTGCGTCGCGAGAACCGCTATGCGCCGGTCGGCTTCCTCGACGACAACGTGCAACTGCGTGGTTCGCGCCTGCATGGCATTCCGGTGCTCGGCACGCTCGATCAGTTGCCGCAGCTCGCGCGCGAAACCGCCGCGCAGATGCTGGTCATTGCGATGCCGGCCGCGACCAAGGCGCAGATGCGCCGTGCGGTCGACCTGTGCGAGGAATGCAACCTGCCGTTCCGCACGGTGCCGCGACTGGAGGATGTGGTCGCGGGCCGCTCCAGCTTCAACGAGCTCAAGGAAGTCGCAATCGAGGATCTGCTTGGTCGCGAGCAAGTGCAGCTCGACTGGACCGCGATCCGTACGCGGCTTGCCGGCAAGCGCGTGCTGGTCAGCGGAGGCGGCGGCTCGATCGGTTCGGAACTGTGTCGCCAGATTGCGCGACTCGGTGCCGAATCGCTGACCGTGCTGGAATTGTCCGAATTCAATCTCTACACGATCGAGCAGGAGCTCAAGCGCGACTACCCCGATCTGCTGTTCAACGCGTGGCTCGGCGATTGCGGCGATGCGATGACTTGCGCGCGCGTGTTCGAGCAGGCGCGGCCCCAGGTCGTGTTCCACGCGGCCGCATACAAGCACGTGCCATTGCTGCAGGGACAGGTGCGCGAGGCATTCCGCAACAATGTGCTCGGCACCAAGGCAATGGCCGAGGCCGCCGACGCACACGGCGCCGACAGTTTCGTGCTGATCTCGACCGACAAGGCGGTCAACCCGACCAGCGTGATGGGGGCATGCAAACGCGTCGCCGAATTGTTCTGCCAGAACTTCGCGCAAGCCTCGCATACGCGTTTCATCACGGTGCGTTTCGGCAACGTGCTGGATTCGGCCGGATCGGTGGTGCCACATTTCCGCGAGCAGATCCGTGCCGGCGGGCCGGTCACTGTCACGCATCCGGAAATCACGCGCTATTTCATGACGATCCCCGAAGCCTGCCAGCTGATCCTGCAGGCCTCGGTGCTCGGCAACGGCGGCGAGATCTTCGCGCTCGACATGGGCGAACCGGTGAAGATCCGCGACCTCGCGGAGCAGATGATCCGCCTCGCCGGCAAGCACGAGGGTGGCGGGATATCGATCGTCTATACCGGTCTGCGCCCCGGCGAGAAATTGTTCGAGGAGCTGTTCCATCCACAGGAAAAGTACAGCGACACCGCGCACGCGAAGATCTTCCTCGCGCAGCCGCGCAGCATGGCCTGGAGCCTGTTGATGACGCAGTTGCGCCAAGGTGAATTGGCCGTGCGCGATTTCGACGAAACCATGTTGCGCCGCATACTCGATCAGTTGTTGCCGGAATTTGCCGCGAACGGCGACGTGCAGGAGGGCAACATCATCGCGTTCGGAGCGCGCTGAGGGTGATGCGATCGATGCCCGATCGCATCGATCAAGTGACGGTCATCCGAGGCCGCATTTCGTTTTTCTTTGCGATCGATGCCTGATCGCGTGGATCAATCAGCGGCCATCCATGGCCGCACTTTCAGATGAGACAAGGACATCGCATGAGCCAGCGTTTGCGCAAGGTCGTTTTTCCGGTTGCCGGCCTCGGCACGCGTTTCCTTCCGGCGACCAAAGTGGTCGCCAAGGAAATGTTGCCGGTGCTGGATCGTCCGCTGATCCAGTATGCGGTCGACGAAGCTGTCGACGCTGGCGCCGACACGCTGGTGTTCGTGACCAACCGCTACAAGCATGCGATCGCCGACTATTTCGACAAGGCCTACGAACTCGAGGCCAAGCTGGCGCAGTCCGGCAAGAACGATCTGCTCGCGATGGTGCAGGGCACCCTGCCCAAGCATGTGCGCTGCGTGTTCGTGACGCAGCCGGAGGCGCTCGGTCTCGGCCATGCGGTGCTGTGTGCGAAACCCGTCGTCGGCAACGAGCCGTTCGGCGTCGTGCTGCCGGACGACCTGATCTGGAACGGCAAGCGCGCCGGCGCATTGCGCCAGATGTCCGAACTTTCCATGCGCGAAAACGGCGCGGGCGTCATTGCGGTCGAGGAGGTCGCGCGCGAACAGACCGACAAGTATGGCATCGTCGATGCGACGCCGCTTTCCGATCGTGCGGCCAAGATCAACCTCGTCGTCGAGAAGCCCAAACCCGATGTCGCGCCGTCGAACCTGGCGATCGTCGGCCGCTACGTGCTGCCGGGCCGCATCTTCGAGCTGCTGGAGAAGACCGCGCCGGGAGCCGGCGGCGAGATCCAGCTGACCGATGCGATCGAGGCGCTGCTCAGCGAGCGCTCCGTGCTCGCCTATCGCTTCGAAGGCACGCGCTTCGACTGCGGCAACAAGCTTGGGCTGGTCAAGGCGACCTTGGCGATGGCGCTTGAGGATCCAACGCTGGCCGAGGCGACGCGCGGGTTCATGCGGGAAGGGCTGACGAGCGCCTGAAGTGCTACCGCATGCTTCATGCGGCTATCACGTTGCTCCGCTCCGGCGTTTCGGGGAGAGCGAAGAAACTGGATCCCGGCCTGCGCCGCGATGACGACGATGTAGCTTTTTTCCGACTCCTGCCCCTTGATGGATATCAGCTACATCCTCAACCACCTCGGCGAAGACCGCGAACGCTATTTCGGGGCGGTCGCGCCACCGATCGTGCAGTCGTCGATCTTCGCGTTTCCGACCGTTGACGCGATGCGCGCGGGATTTCGCGACGAGTTCGGCCAGCACGTCTATACGCGCGGCAACAATCCGACCGTCGAGATTTTGCGCAAGAAGGTCGCCGCGCTGGAAGGTGCCGAGGATTGCCTGATGTTCGGCAGTGGCGCGGCGGCGATGTCGGCCGGCGTGATCGCCTGCGTCGCCGCCGGCGATCATGTCGTCTGCGTGGCGAAGCCGTACAGCTGGACGCGTGCGGTGCTGAAGAACCTGCTCGGCCGTTTTGATGTATCGACAACGTTCGTCGATGGCACCGGGGCAGCGAATTTCGAATCGGCGTTGACCGCTCGCACGTGTTTGATCGTGCTCGAAAGCCCGAACTCGATGACGTTCGAGCAGCAGGATTTCGCTGCGGTCGCCGCGCTGGCGAGGGCGCGCGGTATCCGCACGATCTGCGACAACAGCTATGCGACACCGCTGAACCAGTCACCGCTGGCGTTCGGCATCGATCTCGTCGCGCATTCGGCGACGAAGTATCTCAATGGCCACAGCGATGTCGTTGCCGGCGCGTTGTGCGGAAGCACCGCGTTGCTGCGCGAAGTATTCCGTGGCCCCTACATGACTCTCGGCGCGATCCTCGCGCCGCATGATGCGTGGCTGATGATCCGCGGCTTGCGCACCTTGCCGATCCGCATGGAGCGCATCGCGTCGACCAGTGCGAAAGTACTTCCATTCCTCGAATCGCACCCGCGCGTGCGCCGTCTGTACTCGCCGCTTGCGCAAGCGAATCCGCAACTGGGACTGACCGAACGCCAGTTGCGCGGCGCGAGTGGCTTGCTGACGATCGAACTCGATGCGCCCGACGTCGCTGCGGTCGAGCGTTTCTGCAACGCGCTTGAACGCTTCCTGATGACGGTGTCGTGGGGCGGCTACGAGTCGCTCGCGTTCCCGGTGTGCGCAGTCTTTCCGGCGAATGCGGCGCTGCAACCAGCATCGGGATTGCCGCTGAGTCTGGTGCGCCTTTCGATCGGGTTGGAAGATGCCGACGTATTGATCGCCGATCTCGATCAGGCACTCGCGCGCATCTGACCTGCGGCCGCGTGGAATGGACCGCCGACTCAGTGAGCGGCGGCGAACAGCCGCCAGCTCAGCATCCCGACGCCGACCGCGATGGCCATCAGCACCAGCGCCGCTACATTGAACAAACGCCCGAGCCGCAACGCCGCATCCCCGCGCCGGATCGGCGTGTCGCGCAGCACGCGCGTGTGCGCCAGCGGCCAGCGTCGATCCTCGATGACGCGCCGTGCGAGGCGTGCCGCATAGCCGGCGAGCAACAGCAGGCACAAGCCGCTGCCGATCAACGCGACGGTGATCCAGCGTCGCAACTGCAAGATCAATTGCGCGGTAGGAATGCTCTCGGCCTGTCGCAGCAGCCAGTGCTGAAATGCGAACACGAGCGCCACGGCTGCGAGCGTCGCCACGGTCAGCACGACCACGGTCACGCGACGCAGGCGCGGGTCGGCGTGCTGGATGTCGATTTCCATGCGATCTCCCCGGAAGCCGCCGCACTATAGCGAACGCTCCGCGCGCGCAGCGTGCCGCCCGTCGCCGAATCGCCGCGCTGGTCGCGGCTGCTATCCTTCGCGCATGAACCGACTGCTCGTTGCACTGCTGTTGTGCCTGCCCATGTCGGCATGCCAGACCCTGGGCCGCTCCGACGGACCCCATCGCGACGTTTCATCTGCACCACATGCGTTCTTGCTCGAAGGCGATTTCGACAACAACGAGCAGGTCTGGAGCGCGCGTGAATCCGATGCGGTCAATCCGGTTCCGCATGTCGTCGTTTCGCTCGAATCGACCGCGCGAGACGACTGGATGCTCTGGCGCGTCCATCTCGATTCCGCGCCCCCGGTGGACGTGACGTGGGCAATGCATCGCATCGCTGCGAACGTTGGCGTCGTGACGCTGCTTCCGCATCGCGCCCTCGTTGCGGCACCGGCGACCGGTGAGGCATTCGATCCGCAGCAATGGACTCCGCTCGATGCGTGCGCGTTGCGCGGAACGGCCACGACCTCAGGCATTCGCGTTGTCGCGAATGCCGACTCATGCACCACGATCGCGCCGGGCATCGGTGCGCAGGCGGCGTTGTTGCCGTTGGCGATCGAGCGCGAAGGCGAATGGCTACACCTGCGCCTGTATGCGGACCAGGCGCGTGGTGCGCAGGCGCGTTTGGATGCGCGCAAGGTACAGATGTTCGGCGGCTGGGCGGCGATCAATGGTTCCGGTCCGGACGCCGGCGCGGACAGCAAGGACTGGCACATGAATCGCAATCTGCGCATCGGCAACGAAGGTGGGCGCTTTGCGCTGGCCTGGCGCGACGGCAAGCCGTCCGGATATTCGCTCGAGCTCGAACGGCTGACCTATCGCGACGGCAACGTGCCGGTGCTGAAATTGTCGGTCGTAGACGATGGCAGCGGTCGTACCTTGGCGTACGCCTGGGCCAATCCCGAGGCTACGCGGATCGGCATCAACCTCGGTTGGGTCCAAGTCGGATTGGATCGTGCCGTGGCGACCCGCCCGGGGTCGCCGTGATCATCGAAGAGCGGCAGACAGGCGCGTTGCCTCTTCGTATCGTCTACCCGCAGCCATCCGTGGCCGCACTTTTCAAAGGAGCAGTTCATGGAACACATCGCATGGAGCGATTTCGAGAAAGTGCTGATCGTTGCCGGGACCGTGACGCGCGTTGAACCATTCCCCGAGGCACGCAAGCCGGCGTACAAGTTCTGGGTCGACTTCGGCCCATATGGCGAAAAGAAGACCAGCGCGCAGGTCACGAACCTTTATTCCCACGGGGAACTCGTCGGACGGCAGATCGTCGGCGTGATCAATTCCCCGCCGAAGCAGATCGGTCCGTTCGTGTCGGAATTCCTGCTGACCGGTTTCCACACGGACGACGGCGTCGTCGTCACCGCGATCGAGCGACCGGTGCCGAATGGGACGCGGATGGCGTAGTGGCACATCTGCCGGCAGTTGGCCGGGCTATGCGCACGCTTCGCCGCATGCGTGTTGCGCGGATCGCGGCGGCGCGGCATATGTCGCTGTCCCGATCCGAACCAGTAGTCCATGCCATGACATCTCTCACGCTCGTCGCCATCTGCGCGATGTCCCTCATGGCCGCACCTTCGTCCGCACATGCAACGCCTGCGCAGGTCGAGGCTTTGCAAAAGGTGAACCGCGATATCTGGGAGCCTTTCGCGCGCGGCATCGGCAATTTCGACGACGCGACTTGGCTTGGTGTGCGCTCGCGGGACTTCGTGCTGGTGCAGCGGAGCAAGCCGCACTTCCTCGACCACGACTTCTATGTCGAGGATTCGACCAAAGTGATGCGCGATTTGAAACAGGCGGGTACGCAGCTTGCGCTCGAGTTGCGCTTCGAGGAACGCATGACCGATGGTCGCTACAGTTCGGAGCGCGGACTGATCCGCACGACCATGACCGAAGCCGGCAAGGAGGCGCGCACATTCTTCAGCCGCTTCCATGCGATCTCCCGCATCGAGGACGGCCGCTGGCGCGTCCTCACCGAATACCGCACTTCCGTTGGGTCCGAGGGGGAAAAGGAATTCGCCGCGGCATTTCCCGTTCAGTCAATTGCCGCAGCGCTGAAGGAATAGAACGCGAACCAGCTTCGACGCTCCATCTTCAGTTCGCGGCCTCAAAGGGCCTCGAAGATTCCCGCCGCGCCCATGCCGGTGCCGATGCACATCGTGACCATGCCGTATTTCTGCTTGCGCCGGCGCAGGCCGTGGATCAGCGTGGCCGCGCGCACCGCGCCGGTGGCGCCGAGCGGGTGGCCGAGCGCGATCGCACCGCCGAGCGGATTGACCTTCGATGCATCGAGGCCTACATCGCGGATCACCGCGAGCGATTGCGCGGCGAACGCTTCATTGAGTTCGATCCAGTCGAGTTGCTCCTTCTTGAGGCCGGCGAGGTCGAGCGCCTTCGGAATCGCCGCGATCGGACCGATGCCCATGACTTCGGGCGGCACGCCAGCGACCGTGAAGCCAACGAAACGCGCCAGTGGCGTCAGGCCGTAAGCCTTGATCGCGTGCTCACTGGCGAGCAACAGCGCGCCAGCGCCATCGGACATCTGTGAGGAATTGCCGGCGGTGACGCTGCCGCCCATACGGAACACCGGACGCAGTTTGGCGAGACCTTCGAGGCTGGTGTCCTTGCGCGGGCCTTCGTCGACTGAGATCGTGCGCGAATCGGTGCGCACGGTGTCGTTCGCCAGATCCGGATAGTGATCGTCGAGCGTGAACGGAACGATTTCATCATTGAATTCGCCGGCTGCAATCGCGGCGAGCGCCTTCTGATGCGAGGCGAGGGCGAATGCATCCTGGTCTTCGCGGCTGACTTTCCACCGCTCCGCGACCTTCTCGGCGGTGATGCCCATGCCATAGGCGATCGCGACGTTGTCATCGGCGAACGCGGCCGGGTTCATCGCGATCTTGTGGCCCATCATCGGCACCATGCTCATCGACTCGGTGCCACCGGCGAGCATCAGGTCGGCCTCGCCGAGGCGGATGCGGTCGGCTGCCATCGCGATCGCCTGCATGCCGGACGAGCAGAAGCGGTTGATGGTGACACCGGGCACGCTGTCGGGCAGGCCGGCGAGCAGCACGCCGATGCGCGCGACGTTCATGCCTTGCTCGGCTTCCGGCATCGCGCAGCCGATGATCGCATCGCCGATGCGCGCAGGGTCGATGCCGGGCGCTTTCGCGATCGCGGCGCGCAGTACGTGCGCGAGCAGGTCGTCGGGGCGGGTGTTGCGGAACACGCCGCGCGGCGCTTTGCCGACCGGTGTGCGCGCGACGGAGACGATATAGGCGTCCTGGATTTGCTTGCTCATTGCCTTTCTCCAGTGCGCGGGCAGCTGGCCCGCTGCACATCATTGGTTTTGCCGTCAACCCGGCGCAGGCCGGGATCCATCTTGATGTTGAATGTCACAATGGATTCCCGCCTGCGTCGTCATGACGAACACGTCGATTTGTCGCGCGCCATCAATTGCGAAGCGGCTTGCCGGTGCTCAGCGTGTGTGCGATGCGCTCCTGCGTCTTCGGCATCTGCGCGAGTTCGAAGAAGTGCTTGCGTTCGAGGTCGAGCAGCCATTCCTCGTCGACCTGCGAACCGCGCTCGATCGCGCCACCGCAAAGCACATCGCCGATGCGTGTCGAGACGGCGTTGTCGTGCTCGGAGATGAAGCGGCCTTCGAGCATGTTGACCAGCGCCATCTTCAGGGTCGCGAGACCGACGTCGCCGGCTATGGTCACGTTGGTCGCGGGCAGGGGTGGGCGGTAGCCGGATTCTGCCATCGCCGCGGCGATCGTCTTCGCGACATGCAGCAGCTCAAAACCGTTGAACACGATCACGTCGTCCGGCCGCAGCAGGCCGAGCTGTTTCGCTTCGAGCGCGCTGCCGGACATCTTCGCCTGCGCGACCGTCTCGAACATGCGCTTGATCTCGGGGAAAACATCGCCTTCGGCGGCGCGTTGCGAAGCGCGCACCGCGATTTCCTTCAATCCACCGCCGGCAGGCAGCAGGCCGACGCCGGCTTCGACGAGGCCGATGTAGCTTTCCAGCGCGGCGACCGTACGTGCGCTGTGCATCTGGAACTCGCAGCCGCCGCCGAGCGCAAGGCCGCGCAACGCGGCGACGACCGGGACCAGCGAATACTTGATCCGCATGCTGGTCTTCTGGAAGTTCGCGATCATCGATTCGAGCTTGTCGATCTGGCCGCTCTGCACGAAACCGACCATGCCTTTGAGATCCGCGCCGGCCGAGAACGCCTTGTCGCTGTCCTGCCAGATCACGACAGACTTGAGGTTCTTCTCGGCGTAGCCGATCGCCTGCTGGATGCCGTCGAGCACGGTGTCGTTGACCGTGTTCATCTTGGTCTTGAACGAGAGGATGCCGACGCCGTCGTCGCCGAGCGACCACAGGCGCACACCGTCGTTTTCCCACAGCGTCGTGCCGGTATCGAACGTCTCGCCGATCAGCGCATCCGGGAACAGCTGGCGCGCATAGACCGGATGCGCCGAGCGTGGTTCGTAGGTGCCGGTGCGCGGCGCATACGCGCCGTCGGCGTGGTGCACGCCGTCGACCTTGCCGACCCAGTCGGGCAGGGCGGCGCTGCTCATCGCCTTGCCGGCGGCAATGTCCTCGGCGATCCACCGCGCGACCTCGGCCCAGCCGGCCGATTGCCAGGTTTCAAAGGGCCCAAGCTTCCAGCCGTAGCCCCAGCGGATCGCGAAGTCGATGTCGCGCGCGGTCTCGGCGATGTCGGCGAGGTGGAAGGCGCTGTAGTGGAACAGATCGCGGAACACGGCCCACAGGAACTGCGCCTGCGGGTCGCTCGACGCGCGCAACTTGCCAAACTTCTCGGCCGGATTCTTTACGCCAAGGATCGCGGCGACTTCGTCGGATGGCTTGGCCGCTGCAGGCACGTAATCTTGCTTGGCCAGATCCAGAACCACGATGTCCTTGCCGCGCTTGGTGTAGATGCCGGCGCCGGTCTTCTGGCCGAGCGCGCCTTTGGCGATCAACGCGGACAGCCATGCCGGCGACTGGAAATGTGCGTGCCACGGATCGTTCGGCAGCGTGTCGGCCATCGTCTGGATGACGTGCGCCATCGTATCGAGGCCGACCACGTCGGCGGTGCGGTAGGTCGCGGACTTCGGGCGGCCGATCGCGGGGCCGGTCAGCGCGTCGACGAGGTCGAACGGCAAGCCGAACTGCGCCGTGTGGTGCATCGTGGCAAGGATCGAGAACACGCCGATGCGGTTGCCGATGAAGTTCGGCGTGTCCTTGGCGTAGACCACGCCCTTGCCGAGCGTCGTGGTCAGGAAGGCCTCGAGGCCGGCGAGCACGCTGCGGTCGGTCTCCTTGTCTGGAATCAACTCGACCAGATGCATGTAGCGCGGCGGGTTGAAGAAGTGGATGCCGGAGAAGCGCGGGCGCAGCTTCATTGGCAGCGCATCGGCCAGTGCGTTGATCGAGAGGCCGGAAGTGTTGCTTGCAACTACTGCCGAATCAGATAGATACGGCGAAATCTTCTTGTAGAGGTCAAGCTTCCAGTCAAGCCGCTCGGCAATCGCCTCGATGACGAGGTCGCAGTCGCGCAGGGCTTCGAGATGATCGTCGTAATTGGCCGGCGCGATCCCCGCCACTTTCGATTTCTCCGCCAGCGGCGCCGGCGACAGCTTGGCGAGGTTCGCGATCGCCTTCAGCGCGATGCCGCTCTTGTCCCCCTCCTTGGCGGGAAGGTCGAACAGCAGTGTTTCGACGTCGGCATTGACGAGGTGCGCGGCGATCTGCGCGCCCATCACGCCGGCGCCAAGCACGGCCGCCTTGCGGATACGGAGAGGTTGCTGACTCATGAAAGACTCCGGATTGAAAAACGCGTGTTGAAAGGTGCGGCCAAGTACGGCCGCTGGTGGACGATTCGAAGACGTGGCACACGGGAAACGAAGCAGGCCATGTCGAAACAGCGATCAAGAAGGATCGGACCGGTGCCTAGAAGTGCTGCCGCGGAGGGCCGCATGTGGACGATTTGAAAACGCGATGCATGAAGAACGAAGTGGGCCATGTCGAGCGGGCGATCGAGGAGCCATCGCAAAAGCCAGCGAAGATCGCGAAAGCAAAACTCACGCGCGCAAACCGGCGGCCGCAAACCGCACGAGATGCTGGGCGGTCTGTTCGCGATGGGTCCGCTCGCTCACGCTTTCCTTGCGCTTGATCATGCCGAAGTCCGCCATTGCGTAGGTGAGGGCGCCGGCGACGATGTCCAGCCGCCAGTACAGTTCCTCCTTGCCGAGATGCGGCAGCAGGCGTGCGAACGCATTGGCGAATTCACGCAGCACATGGCCGTAGTTGTCGGACAGGAACTTGCGCAGACGCTCGTCGTGCTCGGCGTAGGCACGCGCCAGTACGCGCACGAACGCGGTGCCACCGGCGCTGTCCATCGATTGTTCGAGCGCAGGGCGGATGAAGGCGTCGAGCACGTCTTCGAGTTCGTGCCCGGGGTTTTCGCTGGCGGCGGCAAGCGCATCGAGGCGATGCCGGTTGAGCTCATCGAGGCGACGCCGGAACACTTCCTCGATCAGGCTTTCCTTCGAACCGAAGTGATAGTTCACCGCGGCAAGGTTGACCTTTGCCGCGGAGGTCACCTGACGCAGGGAGGCGCCGGCAAATCCATGCTGGGCGAACAGCGTCTCGGCGACGCCGAGAATGCGTTCCTTGGTCGAAAAGTTGGAGGGGTTCGTGCGCAAGCGCGAGGAATCCATGATCAAACGATCGTTTGAATACTAGGCGGGCGGAGGCGGCCGGTCAAACTCACCGCTACTTGCGGTGTCAAAGCGTTCGAAAATTAGCTAGAATCCGACGTGATAATGTGAGCTAAGCCCGCGGATTGGCGCGGATTTGGCGTTATAACGGCGTATACGCCGTTCCCTCGTAAAACCTCATCTGACGGAGACCTGCAGCTTATGGCGCTGGAGCGCACCCTTTCCATCATCAAACCCGACGCGGTCGCCAAGAACGTGATCGGCGAAATCTACTCGCGCTTTGAAAAGGCGGGCTTGAAGATCGTCGCGGCGAAGATGAAGCATTTGTCCCGCAAGGAAGCCGAAGGTTTCTATGCCGTCCATCGCGAGCGTCCGTTCTTTGCAGCGCTCGTCGATTTCATGATTTCCGGCCCGGTGATGATCCAGGCGCTGGAAGGTGAGAACGCCGTGCTCAAGCACCGCGATCTGATGGGCGCCACCAATCCGAAGGAAGCCGCGCCTGGCACGATCCGCGCCGACTTCGCCACCTCGATCGACGCGAACGCGGTACACGGTTCCGACGCCGTCGAAACGGCGCAGGTGGAAATCGCGTACTTCTTCGCAAGTACCGAACTCTGCCCGCGTTGAGGACGTGATCCGGTGACGACGGCCAAGGCCAACTTGTTCGACTACGACCGCAAGGGCCTGCGCGACCTGTTCGCGCAGCTCGGTGAGAAACCGTACCGCGCGGACCAAGTGATGAAATGGGTCTACCACCGTCATGTCACCGATTTCGCGGAAATGACCGACGTCGGCAAGGCCTTGCGTGACAAGCTTGCCGACGCCATCGAGATCACCCCGCCGAACACGCTGTTCGAGAAACAGGCTACCGACGGCACGCACAAGTGGCTGCTCGGCATGGACGGTGGCAACGCGATCGAGGCAGTGTTCATCCCGGAGACCTCGCGCGGAACGCTTTGTGTGTCCTCCCAAGTCGGTTGCGGCCTGAATTGCACGTTCTGCTCGACCGGCACGCAGGGCTTCAACCGCAACCTTTCGGCCGCCGAGATCATCGGACAGGTCTGGGTTGCCGCAAAGCATCTCGGCAACGTGCCGCATCATCAGCGCAAGCTCACCAACGTCGTCATGATGGGCATGGGCGAGCCTCTGCTGAACTTCGACAACGTCGTCACCGCGATGAGCGTGATGCGCGACGACCTCGGCTTCGGCCTCGCCAACAAGCGCGTCACCTTGTCCACTGCCGGCCTCGTGCCGATGATCGACAAGTTGTCCGAATCGAGCGATGTCTCGCTGGCGGTTTCGCTGCACGCGCCGAACGACGAACTGCGCACCGAATTGGTGCCGCTGAACAAGAAATACCCGATCGACGAATTGCTCGGCGCCTGCGCGCGGTACGCCGCGCGCCGCCCGCGGACGACGATCACGTTCGAATACACGATGCTCAAGGGCGTCAACGACAAACCCGAGCACGCGCGCCAGTTGATCAAGCTGATGCGCCGCATGCCGGCCAAGGTCAACCTGATTCCGTTCAATCCGTTCCACGGCACGCGCTACGAGCGTTCCGACGAAGACGTGATCCGCGCGTTCCAGAAGATCCTGCTCGACGCCGACGTGCTGACGATGGTTCGCCGCACGCGCGGTGACGACATCGACGCCGCCTGCGGACAGCTCAAGGGGCAGGTCGTCGATCGCACGCGCCGTCAGGCCGAGTTCCTTCGCAAGTTGGAAAAGGATGTGGCCGATGCGGCTTGAACGCGCGCTTTTCGCGGCTGCTTTCACGGCCGTGCTGATGCTGTCCGGCTGTGGGGCGGGTACGGGCGGCTCGGTCAAGAAGGAAGATGCCGCCACGCAGCGTGAAGACGCCGCCCGCGTGCACACCGAACTCGGCCAGAAATACCTGCAACAGGACAAACTCGAACTCGCGCTGGAAAAGCTCAACAAGGCCCTCTCGTTCGACTCCAACTATGTCAATGCACATACCGTGATTGCGGTGTTGTACGAGAGAATCGGCGATCTGCCAAAGGCCGAGGAACACTATCGCCGCGCGGCGCAGCTGAAGCCGAAGGGCGGCAACGAACTGAACAACTACGGCGCCTTTCTATGCAAGGTCGGGCGTTATGACGAAGCCCGTGGGTACTTCGAGCGTGCGATCGCCGATCCGTTCTATGCGACGCCAAGCGTTGCGTTGACCAACTCCGGCACCTGTCTGCTCAAGGCAGGCAAGCGTGACGAGGCGGAGAAGGTGTTGCGCCTCTCATTGGATCAGAGCCCGAACGACAGCGAGGCGCTGCTGCAGCTTGGCTCGGTGTTGTACGAGAAAGGCGAGTACCTGAAGGCGCGCGCATTCGTGCAGCGCTTCGAATCGCAATCGCAGCCGCGCCCGGATGCGCTGATGCTCGGTCGCAACATCGAGCTCAGGCTCGGCAATGGCAAGGCGGCCGGCGACTATACGCGCAAGCTGCTGCAAGGGTTTCCGGAATCGCAGCAGGCGAAGTCGCTGAGCGTGCAGGGTTAGTCATGAAGGGAAATGAGGGTCGGCCGGGGATCAAAGCCGGGTCGATTGGGGTGGGGGTGGCGACGGATGAACACGCGATCGACGTGTCCGTGGCCGCGGAATCGAACATGGGAAGCGGCAGTCAATTGACACTGCCATTGTCCAGAGGAATCCACGCAATGAGAGCCGAAGAGGCCGCCGAAGTGAACGAACCACGCCATGACGCCGCCGCGCAGGACGGAATCGTCGCGGCGGAAACGCAGGACTTCATCGTTGACGATACGCGCCTGGGGCAACGCCTGTGTGCCGCACGCGAACGGCACGGCTGGACGCGAGCCGATGTCGCCGCGCGCCTGAAGCTGCCGGCGAGCCTGATTGGCCGCCTCGAAAACGACGACTACCAGGGCTTGACCCAAGGCGTTTTCCTGCAAGGCTATCTCTCGAGCTATGCGCGCCTGGTCGGAATTCCGGTCGAGCACGCCGCAAGCGTCGCAGCCGAACATACGCAATCCGCGCCGCTGGTCGCGACCGGGACGATTTCGCACTCGCGTTATCTGTTCGAGCGCTATTCGGTCAGTGCGACTTATCTGGTCCTGACCGCGATCTTCGTGGTGCCCGCCGTGTGGCTGGCGACGCATGGTGGACTCGACCAGAACCTCGCGCGCACGACACCACTCGATCCTCCGGCGAAAGTCGTGGCGGTCTCGCCGCATGAAGCGGCCACGGATGCAAACGACGCGTCCTCGCCCGTGGAGGCAACTGCAGCGGCTGCGGATGTTGCGAACGAGAGTCTGCAGACACCTGCGCTGGTTGATCCGTCGCCGGTGATCGCGTCGATGACGCCGTTTCCGGCCGCACCGGCACCGGCGCCCGTCGTAGCTGCGCCCGCGCCGCAGGAGGCATCGGCCGCGATCGGCAGCGGTGCGCATACGGTTGAACTCAAACTCGAACAGCAGAGTTGGGTCGAGGTGACCGCAGCGGACGGACGCAAACTCGAATACGGCATGCTCGCTGGCGGCAGCGTGCACAACTACCGCAGTGATGGCCCCGTGTCGGTCCGTCTTGGCAACGCGCAAGGCGCGCAGATCCGGTCGGATGGAGCCGTGGTCGATCTGGCTCCGTTTCAGCGCGGCAACGTCGCGCACGTGAAGCTGTTTGGCGATTCGACGGCCACACCGGCGCCGAGCAACCAGTAGCTGAACCCGTCCGCACCGTCCGACGGCGCGCGCAAGTCGCGCCGTCGCGGTTTCCTGCTAACCTTGTGCGCTCTCCGGCCGGCCGTTTGCTCGACCGGTGGCGCCTCTTTGTGTCTTTCCAGGTGAATGCATGGCTTTCGAAGTTCTCGACGAACACGAACAAGGTGAACTGGTCCAGAAGTGGCTGCGCGAGAACGTGCTGTCCATCGTGGTCGGCGTTGCACTCGGCCTCGTGCTGATCTTCGGCTGGCAGCAGTGGAAGTCGCACGGCGTGCGCCACTCGGCCGAAGCGGCTTCGCAGTATCTCGCGCTGACAACTGCGGTTGACGGCAAGAAGGCCGATGACACCACGAAGATCGCCGAACTCATCCGCAAGGATTACCCGGATACGGTCTATGCCGTGCTCGCAGCTCTGCAACAGGCCGATACGGCTACCACGAAAGGCGATCTCGCCGCCGCCGCCAATGAGCTCGACTGGGCGCGCGATCACGCGAAGGACGACAGCCTGAAGGGCCTGATCGCTGCGCGCAGTGCACGCGTGAAGCTGGCGCAGGGCGATGCCGATGGCGCGCTGAAAGTGCTCGATGGCATGCCGAAGGGCGACTACAGCGGACTGGCCGCCGAGATCCGCGGCGACGCACTGGCCAAGCTCGGCCGCGGCGACGATGCGCGCAACGCCTATCAGGACGCGCTTTCGAATCTCGATGCGCAGGCACCGAACCGTGGCTTCGTGCAGATGAAGCTCGACGATCTGGGCAACGTCGCTGCGCCGGCGGCAGTGCCGGCTGCGCACGCAGAACCGGCCGGGAAGCAGGGCACATGAAACGCTCACTGCTGCTTGTTGTTGCTCTGACGACCGCGCTCAGCGGTTGCAACTGGATCAAGAATCTCGGCAAGAAGGACAACGTCGAGCCGCCGACTCCACTGACGCAGATCACACCGACCGCACAGGTCGATCGCGTCTGGAGCGATGGTGTCGGCAGGGGCGCCGGCGATACCGGCGCGCGCCTCGCGCCCGGCAGCGCGGACGGACGCCTTTACGCGGCCAGCATCGACGGCACGATCGAGGCGATCGACGCCGCCAGCGGACGCACGCTGTGGCAGAAGCATGTCGGCGACCGCAAGGGTTGGCTGTGGCGTCGTGGCGAGAATTCGCTGCGCTGGTCCGGCGGCCCCGGTGTGCATGGTGACCTGCTTGTCGTCGGCGGTCTCGATGGTCAACTTTACGCATTGTCGACACAGGATGGTGCCGAGCGCTGGCACGTTCAGCTCACGTCCGAGGTCATCTCGGCGCCGGCGATCGACGGCGGCGTCGTGGTCGTGCGCACTAACGACGGCCGCCTGACCGGCCTGGACGCGAACGACGGCAGCCGCAAGTGGGTCTTCGAGCAGCCGGTTCCACCGCTCAGCCTGCGCGGCAATGCCAATCCGCTGATCGTCAACGGCATCGTCTACGACGGTTTCGACAACGGCAAGGTCGTGGCGGTCCGCCTCGACGATGGCAACGAACAATGGGCGCAGGCGTTGTCCAATGGCGAGGGCAGGACCGAAGTCGAGCGCTTGTCGGATGTCGACGGCAATCTCGTTTCCGACGGTTCGGCGCTGTTCGGCGCAGGCTATCGCGGCCAGGTCGCGGCGCTTTCGCTCGATAGCGGTCGACCGGTCTGGCAGCGCGACCTGTCCAGCTACGTCGGCGCAGCGGTCAGCGGCAACACCGCCGTGTTCGTCGATGCCGACGGCAACGTCTGGGCGTTCGATCGCGAAACCGGCGTGAACCTGTGGAAGCAGGATCAGCTCAAATACCGCTGGCTCAGCGCGCCGGCGATCCAGGGCGACTACGTCGTCGTCGGCGACAGCGAAGGTTTCGTGCATTGGCTGAGCCTGTCCGAAGGCAAGTTCTCCGCACGCGAACGCCTCGGCAAGAAACCGATCGAAGGCGCGCCGCTGGTCGTTGACGGCGTGGTCTACGTCGAGGATGTCAAGGGACGCATCGGCGCCTACCGCGTGCGGTAGAGGTCGTCCCCGGGACGGCTTCGCCGCGCACCACCCCGACCCCCGCACGGATGATCCGCGGGGGTTCTCATTTCCGGAGCCCGCGATGCTTCCCGTAGTAGCCCTGGTCGGGCGCCCCAACGTCGGCAAGTCGACGCTGTTCAACGTGATGACGCGCACGCGCGATGCACTCGTGCACGACATGCCGGGCGTTACCCGCGATCGTCACTACGGCATCTGCCGGCTCGCCGCGGAACCGTTCGTCGTGGTCGATACCGGTGGTTTCGTCGAACATGCCGAAGGCATCGAGAGTCAGACCGCGCGTCAAGCCGAATTCGCGATCGAGGAAGCCGATGTCGTGCTGCTCACCGTCGACGCGCGCGACGGCCTGTTGCCAACCGATCGCTCGATCCTCGATCGCCTGCGTCGCAGCGGCAAGCCGCTGCTGCTGATCGTCAACAAGGTCGACGGCCTCGACGAGCATACCGCGCTGGCCGAATTCGCCGCACTCGGCATTGCCTCGGTGCTGCCGACCTCGGCTGCGCACGGGCGCGGCGTGACGCCGGTGCTGGCCGCGCTGGAAACCCTGCTGCCGAAAGTCGAAACCGACCCGCTTGCCGCCGCGCCGGACGACGGCATCCGCGTTGCCATCGTCGGTCGACCGAACGCCGGCAAATCGACCCTGGTCAACCGCCTGCTCGGCGAGGAGCGCGTGATTGCGTCCGACGTGCCCGGCACGACGCGCGACTCGATCCGCATCAAGCTCGAACGCGACGGCAAGAAATACACGCTGATCGATACCGCCGGCGTACGCCGCCGCGCGCGCATCGAAGACGTGGTCGAGAAGTTCAGCGTGATCAAGTCGCTGCAGTCGGTCGATGCGGCGCACGTCACCGTGCTGATGCTCGACGCACGCGAAGGCGTATCCGATCAGGACACCAGCCTGATCGGACACGTGCTCGAATCCGGCCGCGCCCTGGTCATCGCCGTCAACAAGTGGGACGGCATGGACAAGTACCAGCGCGAGCAATGCATTGCCTCGCTCTCGCGCAAGCTCGAGTTCGCTCCGTGGGCGCGCCAGGTGTTCATTTCCGCGCTGCATGGCAGCGCGATCGGCGAATTGATGAAGGCGGTCAACCGCGCCTATGCCTCGGCCAACCACAAGTTCACCTCGTCCGAACTCACGCGCGCGGTCGAAGCGGCGTACCAGGCCTACCAGCCGCCGCTCGTGCGCGGCCACACGCCGAAACTGAAGTTCGCGCATCCGGGCGGATCGAACCCGCCGACGATCGTCATCCACGGCGCGCGCACCAAGCACATCGCCGACAGCTACCAGCGCTATCTCGAGAACTTCTTCCGCAAGCGCTATCGCCTCGAAGGCACGCCGATCCGCATCGAGTTCCGCGACAGCGATAATCCGTTCGCCGGCAAGCGCAACGAACTGACCGAAGGCCAGCAGCGCCGGCGCACGCGCATGATCCGCAACGCCAAGCGCGGCAAGCGCTGAGGCGAACGCCGTCGTGTTCGTGTCGCAGCTCACGGTGGCGATTCTCGCCGGCGGCGCGGCGACCCGTCTCGACGGTCGCGACAAAGGGCTGGAGCCACTGCGAGATCGGCCGCTCGTTGCGTGGGTCATCGACGCGCTTCATGGAATGGAATTGCCCGCGCTCCTGATCGTCGCCAACCGCAACCGTCACGAGTACGAGCACTACGCGTCGACGATCGCCGATTCGCTTTCCGGCTTCCGCGGCCCACTCGCCGGGGTCGCTGCCGCGCTTGCGGCATGCACGACACCGATGCTGCTGACGGTTCCAGTGGATTGCCCCGATCCGCCACGCGATCTCGTCCGTCGTTTTCTGGACAGCATGCGCATGGATGAGGCGAACGCGCTCGTCGCGCACGATGGCGAACGCCGGCAGCCGTTGTTCGCGCTTTACAGTCGCGAACTCGCGGCATCCGCCGCAGCGGCGGCCGAGGCAGGGCAGGGCGTGTGGGCATGGCAGGCTTCGATCGGCGCACGTGAACTTGATTTCTCCGATCGCCAGCGGCAGTTCCATAACCTCAATACCCGCGAGGAATTTGCAGCCTATGCCGCCGAGCGCCGACTCGCCCCCTGAGTTCCCGACGCATCTTTCAGTCGATGAGGCGCGCCGTCGTGTGCTTGACTTGTGCGCACCGCGCCGCTTGTTACCCGAGCAGATCGAACTCGAATGCGCGCTGGGTCGAGTGCTTGCAGACGATGTTGTCGCGCCGTTCGACCTGCCTCCATTCGCGAACTCGGCGATGGATGGCTACGCGCTGCGCGGCACCGAATTGCCGATGCAGGATGAACGCCGCTTCCGCATGGTCGGCTGCGTACTCGCCGGCGCCACCGAAGCGCCGCGTTTTGGCGACGGCGAATGCGTGCGCATCACGACCGGCGCACCGTTGCCATCGGATGCCGATACGGTCGTGATCAAGGAAAACGTGCGCATCGACGGCGACACGGTCGCGATCCGCGCGGGCGAGAGGGCGGGTGCGAACGTGCGTCCGCCCGGTGAGGACTATCAACGCGGCGATCTCGCGTTGCGCGCAGGCGACGTGCTGACACCCGCGCGACTTGGCGTGCTCGCATCGTGCGGCTTCGCACATGCAAATGTCGTGCGCCGACCGCGCGTCGCCCTGTTCGTCACCGGCGATGAACTCGTGCCGCCGGATCAACCGCTCGGCTTCGGCCAGATCCATGACAGCAATCGCTACAGCCTCGGCGGCTTGTTGCGCAGCGTTGGCATCGAACCCCTTTCCACGGCGCATCTTCGCGATGATCCGTTCGCGCTGCGAGAGGCCTTGCGCGAAGCCGGCGAGCGCTGCGACCTCATCATCAGCAGCGGTGGCGTATCGGCGGGAGAAGCGGACTTCCTGCCCGCTCTCGTCGCCGAACTCGGCGCCGTGCATTTCTGGAAAGTACGCATGAAGCCCGGCATGCCGGTGTTGTGCGGCGAGATCGGCAACGCACTGGTGTTCGCGCTGCCCGGCAATCCGGTGTCGACGATCGCGACGTTCCTCGCATTCGTGCAGCCCGCGCTGTCCGCGTTGCAGGGTGCCACGACGGTCGGTGCGAGACGTTGGAAAGCGCGCCTGGCTGCGCCTGTCACGAAGAGACATGATCGCCTCGAGTTCCTGCGCGCGCGCATCGAATCGCGCGACGACGGCGCGCTGTGGGCGACGCCACTGCGCAAACAGGGCTCGGGCATGCTGCGGGGCGTGGCCGAAGCCGATGCGCTGATCGTCATCCCGGAATCCTCGCATGAGCTCGCGGCCGGCGAGGTTGTGGAAGTGCTGCCCCTGCCGGAACTATGCTGAACGCATGAACGCGTTGCCTACGTCCCATCATTCCGCGGCAGACGACCGCGAGATCGAACCAGTCGTTGCGCTGGCACGCCAACGTGCGGGGGCGCTTCTGCTCGACGTGCGCGAGGACGACGAGCGCGCTGGAGGCCATGCCGCAGGCTCGACCGGGCTCGCGCTCGGCCTTGTCGCCGAACACGTCGGCGCACTCGCGCCGGAACGCGATCGCGAGATCCTCGCGATCTGCGCCAGCGGCCGTCGCTCGCTGCTGGCAGTGCAGGCGTTGCGCGAACTCGGCTACGCAAACAGTCGTTCCGTGCGCGGCGGATTTGCGCGCTGGAAGCAGGAAGGCCTGCCGATCGAGCGAGGTGCGCTCGATGCGGAATCGGCCGAACGCTACGCGCGGCATCTCGTATTGCCCGAAGTCGGTGTGGCCGGGCAGCGCAGGCTTGGCGAAGCGCGCATCGTGCTGATTGGCGCCGGTGGACTCGGCGCACCGGCTGCCTTGTATCTCGCTGCCGCCGGCGTCGGACATCTCACGATCATCGACGACGACCACGTCGAACGCTCGAACCTGCAACGGCAGGTGATCCACGCCGATGCTCGCATCGGCGTCGCCAAGGTCGAATCCGCACGCATCGCGCTGGCCGCGCTGAATCCGCTGACGAAGGTCGAAGCGATTGCCGAGCGCGTGCAGGCGACAAATGTCGAAACGCTGCTGTGCGGCCACGACGTCATCATCGACGGTGCCGACAACTTCCCGGTGCGCTATCTGCTCAGCGCAGCGAGCCTGCGCCTGGGAATTCCGCTGGTCTATGGCGCCGTGCATCGATTCAGTGGCCAAGTCAGCGTATTCGATCCGCGCCGCAATGATTCGCCGTGCTATCGCTGCCTGTTTCCGCACCCTCCGTCTGCAGCGGAAGCACCGAACTGCAGCGAAGCCGGCGTGCTCGGGGTGCTGCCCGGTGTGATTGGCCTGCTGCAGGCGACCGAGGCGCTCAAGCTCGTGCTCGGCGTCGGCACGCCGTTGACCGGGCGCCTGCTGTGCCAGGACGCACTTGCCGGCACGTTCCGCGAGCTGCGTCTGCCGCGCGATCCGGATTGCCCGGGCTGCGGTGCCGCGGCGAACTTCCATGGCTACGAGGACGTCGCGCGGATCTGTTCCGTGTCGTGACCCCCACACCTGTTTCAGGATCGCAGCTCCGGAAATCCGGCGAGCCGAGCGGCCGTGAAGCAGGATGAACCGTGCTGACCCGATCCTGCGTCACCTCCTGCCAGACGAGCGCGTGGTACCCGATTTCGAGGCCGCCTCTTGCCTGATGAGTGCGTTCGTCATCACAAAAGGCGGTTGAACCGTCATCCTTGCGGCATTTTTGATGGTTGTTTGATCTTCCTGGTACGACTTTTGAGCCCTGCCTGAGGTGGCGAAGCACGGTGCGTCATAGCGTGAAGGCGGACTCCCGGCGAATTCCGGTGAAATACCGGAAGCCGGGTGGAAATCCACAAGCCAATACCCGCCAATTGGGGAGAGCAATCATGTCGGCAATACCGCACGCAACCGGACCGGCCGCTGGCCGATCGCACCGAAACGCCCCACCTTTGAACATCGTGAAACGCATGGTTTCCGGCATAGTGTCGGTTGTGGCATTCCTCGGCATGGCGGGCCTGCTCCCAGGCGGGGCAGCGATGGCCGCGCCGGCCATCAGTGTCACTCCCGACCGCGCGACGATTGCGCTGACGCCCGGTCAGATGCAGGCCCAGCCGCTGACGATCCTGAACGGCGGCACCGATCCATTGGATTGGCAGCTTCTCAATCAGAACGTCGACGTTCGCGACTTCCGGCGCGAGGCCGCGCTGAAGCTCGACCAGAACGAGTACTACTTCGCTTCGGCCGTGATCGACCCGGCAGGCCGTTACGCCTACTTCGGCACCAGCTCGCCGCCGGGCCAGCTGGTGAAGGTCGATCTGCAGACCTGGCAGCGCGTCGGCTCGATCGTGATGCCGGACATCGAAGGTGGCAGCGGCGAAGGGTTCCTTTTTTCCGGCGTCATCGAAAGCAGCGGCAAATACGCCTACTTCGGCACCGGCACCTATCCGGCGAAGGTCATCAAGATCGACCTCGAGCACTTCAAACGCGTCGATGCGATCACGATGGAGCAAGGCGAAGATGTCTTGCGCGCCGCCGTCATTGATCCGGCTGGCAGGTTCGCCTATTTCGCCTCGGATACGGCGCCAGTGTCGATCATCAAGATCGACCTGCAAACGTTCACCCGAGCCGGTGCGCTCGTGCTTGGTGACGACCAGTCCTACACTCAGCGGGCTGCCACCATCGATCATCAGGGGCGGTTCGCCTATTTCGGCGTGAATTGGGGCACCGTGGTCAAGATCGACCTGACGAATTTCACGGCGGTCAACAGCATCGACACAATCGACCCAAGTTTGGGCACCATGCTTGGTTCGGCATTGATTGATCCAGACGATCAGTACGCTTATTTCGGCACCAGTGAAGACCCCGGCAGGATCGTCAAGATCGACCTCGCCACTTTCACGCAAACCGGCCTGCTGACCTTGGCCGACGGCGAAGCCCGCCCGGCTGCGGCGGTGATGTCTCCCGATGGTTCGTTTGCCTATTTCGGCACACTTCAGACGGCGCCAGGCCGGGTAGTCAAGGTCGATCTGGCGACCTTCGCGCGTGCCGGAGCAATCACCCTGAATACCGGCGAGGACGACCTGCGCGCAGCGGTGGCCAACCCCATCAATGGCGAGCTCTATTTCGCCGCAGCGACGTTCCCGGGTCAGGTCATCAAGGTCACCGATGCGCTCTACAACTGCGCTTTGCCGACTTGGGCGAGCGTTGTCCCCGGCAGCGGGACGATCGTTGGCGGTGCCAGTCAATCGGTGAATGTCGGTTTCAACGCGACCGGTATGGCAGTCGGACAGCACGCGGCGACCGTGTGCCTGCAGAGCAACGATCCCGCGAGATCGCGCGTCGTGGTGCCGCTGACGGTCGATGTGCGATGGGCCGACGTGACACCGCAGACTTTCGCCTTCGATGTCGTGCGCGGCAGCAATGGCAGCCAGGCGCTGTCGATCGTGAATCGCGGCAGCGCCAGCCTAGGCTGGACGATTGCGCAGGCCGATCCGGTGCAGGGTTGCAGCGCGCCGGCGACAGCGGCATGGCTGAGTGCATCCCCGTCAAACGGAACCCTGGCAGCGGGCGCGACCGCGAATGTCGGCGTGGCGGTCGATTCGGCCGATCTTGCATCAGGCCCGTATGCGGCGCAGTTGTGCGTCACGGCTACCGTCGGCGCGGATACGCAAACCAGCGCTGTTCCCGTCGCATTGAATGTGCGTGAACCGACGCCGGCGCTGGCCCTCGCGCCCGGCAATCTGTCGATCGCAATGCCATCCAACCAGAGCGCAAGCGCGAACCTGTCCTTGTTCAACCTCGGCACCGGCGTTCTCGATTGGACTTTGCAGGGCGGAAGCGTCGCTGCCCATCTCGACAGCACCCTGACATTCGATGCCGGTGATTCCGCCGTCAGCGCAGCGATTGTCGATGCGAACGGTCGTTTTGCCTATTTCGGCTCCCGCTCGACGCCGGGAAAGATCGTCAAGGTCGATCTCGAAACCTTGGCGAGTGTGGGCACGATCACTTTGGCCAACGATGAAAACGTGGGCTCTGCCGTGATCGATCCGAGCGGTCGGTACGCGTATTTCGGCTCCGGTTACGCCCCTTCGCCGGGACGTGTCATCAAAGTCGATCTCGGCAGCTTCAGCCGTGTCGGCACGCTCGACCTGGCTGACGGCGAGCAATCCCTTGCCGCCGCCGTCATTGCCCGCGACGGAGCGTATGCGTATTTCGGCACGCGTACCGAGAATGGGACGATCGTGAAAATCGATCTCGCCAATTTCACGCGCGTCGGCTCGATCAATCTGGACAGCAGCCTCGAGGAAGGCTTCCTCTACTCGGCCGCGCTCGATCGGACCGGCGCCTATGCGTATTTCGGTTCCGGCGTGCTGTCGAGCAGGCTGGTGAAGGTCGACCTGTCCAGCTTCCAGCGCGTCGGCTCGATCGTGATAGCCGACGATCAGGGCAGCGGCCCGGTGCTGATCGACAGGACAGGAGACTTTGCCTACGTCGGTACGCAGCCGCCGTTCATCGGCATATCGCACCTGGTCAAAGTCGACCTCTCCAGCTTCCAACCGGTCGACATGGTGGATCTCGACATTGACAACACCGAAGGTGGCATATCCGCCGCGGTGATCGATCCGGCCGGTCGCTCCGCCCTCGTCGGAACGACTTGGGGTTCCGCCACCCGCCTCGTGGAAATCAATCTGGACACGTTCTCGCGCGTGAGCGCGGTTTCGCTTGGCGTCGCCGAGGGCGGCTTGAATGCAGCCGCGATTGCACCGGATGGCCACTACGCCTATTTCGGCGGCCAGTTGTATCCCGGCGGTGGACGTTCCGGTCGCGTGTACAAGATCGAAACGCATCGCAATTGCGTGTTGCCGAGCTGGCTGACGGTCGGTGAAAGCAGCGGTGTAGTGGCAGCGGGAAGCAGCCACGACGTTGGCGTCACCGCCAGTTCGCATGGACTTTCCGTGGGCGTGCACGATGCGAACCTGTGCTTCGCCAGCAACGATCCGGACCGCCCCGTGCAGAGCGCTCCGATCGAATTGACCGTAACGGCCGCGAGCGACGCCATCTTCGCGGATGGTTTCGAGACGCGCATTCCCTGATGCGACGCGCGGCGGGGGGGGGGCCCCCCCCCCGGGGGGGCCCCCCCCCCCG
>JAEWGO010000018.1 GCA_023388255.1 Pseudomonadota bacterium
GCGGCGGGGCCGACGTGTACTACGCCGGCAAGGCGTTCCTGTGCACCGAGGTGGCCCGCTGGATCCACCAGGAGGGGCTGCACCTCGACGTCTGCACCGGCGGCGAGCTCGCCGTCGCGATCCGGGCCGGTGTGCCGGGGGAGCGGATCGGGCTGCACGGCAACAACAAGAGCGTCGCCGAGATCCGCCAGGCCCTCGAGTACGGCGTCGGCCGGATCGTCGTCGACTCCTTCGACGAGATCGAGCGCGTGGCCGGGGTCGCCGCCGGGCTCGGCGTCGTCGCCCCCGTGCTCGTCCGGGTCACGGTCGGCGTCGAGGCGCACACCCACGAGTTCATCGCCACGGCGCACGAGGACCAGAAGTTCGGGCTGTCGCTCTCGGGCGGCCAGGCCTTCGAAGCCGTCCGGCGGGTCCTCGAGCGCTCCGACCGGCTCCGGCTGCTCGGGCTCCACAGCCACATCGGCTCGCAGATCTTCGACACCGCCGGTTTCGAGGTGTCGGCCCGACGAATCGTCGGCCTGCACACGCAGGTGGCCCGCGAGCTCGGCGTCGAGCTCCCGGAGCTCGACCTCGGCGGCGGCTTCGGCATCGCCTACACCACCGAGCACGACCCGCTGCAGCCGAAGGACCTCGCGGCCGGCATGGCCGAGATCGTCGAGCGCGAGTGCCGCGCCGACGGTGTCGCGGTGCCCCGCATCTCCGTCGAGCCGGGTCGCGCCATCGCCGGGCCGAGCACCTTCACCCTCTACGAGGTCGGCACCGTCAAGCCGGTCGACCTCGACGGTGGCGCCCGACGCGTCTACGTGTCCGTCGACGGCGGGATGAGCGACAACGTCCGCACCGCTCTCTACGACGCGAACTACTCGTGCACCGTCGCGGGCCGGGCCTCGACCGCCCCACCCGTCCTCGCCCGCGTCGTCGGGAAGCACTGCGAGAGTGGCGACATCGTCGTCAAGGACGAGTTCCTGCCCGCCGACGTCGCGGCCGGTGACCTCATCGCCGTCCCGGGCACGGGTGCGTACTGCCGGTCCCTGTCGAGCCAGTACAACCACACCCCCCGCCCGCCGGTCGTCGCGGTCCGCGACGGCGTGGCGCGGGTCATCGTGCGGCGCGAGACCGTCGACGACCTCCTGGCCCTCGACGTCTGATGGGCCCGCAGATCCTGCGCCGCGCATGTCCGGATCGCGAAACAATGGCCGTCCAGCACCCGGGCACACGGCAGGATTCGCACGGTGGACCACGCTGTGAGTGACCGGAAGCCGTTGCGCGTCGCGCTGCTCGGGGCCGGCGTCGTCGGCGGAGCCGTCGCACGCCTGCTCACCGAGCACGCCGACGACATGGCCGCCCGCGTCGGCGCTCCCCTCGAGATCGTCGGCATCGCCGTGCGCCGGGCCGGCCGCGACCGGTCCGAGCTCGGCGTCGACCCGGCGCTGTTCACGACCGACGCCGACGACCTCGTCACGCGGGCCGACGTCGTCGTCGAGGTGATCGGCGGCATCGAGCCGGCCCGCTCGCTCATCCTGCGGGCCATGGAGCACGGCGCGTCGGTGGTCACGGCCAACAAGGCGCTGCTCGCCGAGGACGGCCCGACGCTCTACGCCGCGGCGGCCCAGCACGGGGTCGACCTCTACTACGAGGCTGCCGTGGCCGGTGCGATCCCCCTGCTGCGTCCGTTGCGCGAGTCCCTCGCCGGCGACGAGGTCACCAAGGTCCTCGGCATCGTCAACGGCACGACGAACTACGTCCTCGACAAGATGGACACCACCGGCGCCGGTTTCGCCGACGCCGTCGAGCAGGCCCAGTCGCTCGGCTACGCCGAGGCCGACCCAACCGCCGACGTCGAGGGCTACGACGCCGCCGCGAAGGCCGCGATCCTCGCCTCCCTCGCCTTCCACACGCGCGTCGGCCTCGACGACGTCGACCGCGCCGGCATCACCGGCCTCAGCGCGGACGACGTCGCGTGGGCCGGGCGCACCGGGCACGTCCTCAAGCTGCTCGCCGTCGCCGAGCGGGCGACCGACGAGTCCGGCCGTGCCGGGGTCCTCGTGCGCGTGCAGCCGACGCTCGTGCCGACCGACCACCCCCTCGCCGGCGTCCGCCAGGCGTTCAACGCGGTGTTCGTCGAGGCCGAGGCCGCCGGCGAGCTCATGTTCTACGGGCGCGGTGCCGGCGGTGCCCCGACGGCCTCGGCCGTGCTCGGCGACCTCGTCTCCGCCGCGCGCCACCGCGTGCTCGGCGGCAAGGGTCCCGTCGAGTCGTCGCACGCGGACCTGCCGGTGCTCGACGCCGGCGCGGCCCGCTCGCGCTACCAGGTCCGGCTCGAGGTCGACGACCTGCCGGGCGTCCTCGCGCGGGTCGCCGCCGAGCTCGCCGCGCAGGACGTGTCGATCGAGTCGGTCCAGCAGACCCTGCAGGGGGACGGTGACGACGTGCGCGCCACGCTCGTCATCACGACGCACGTCGCGAGCCACCGCGCGCTGCGCTCGACGGTCGACGCGGTCGCCGCGCTCGACGTCGTCCGCGACGTCGTGTCCGTGCTGCCCGTGCTCTGAGTCCTGTCACGACGAGTCCTGTCACGACGACCTGCCACACGAACCGAGGAACCCGACCCATGGCCCACCAGTGGCGCGGCGTCATCGCCGAGTACGCCGACCGTCTGCCCGCCCACGTCCAGGAGCGCGTCGTCACGCTCGGGGAGGGCGGCACGCCCCTCGTCCCCGCACCGGTGCTCTCGCAGCGCACGGGTGCCGAGGTGTACGTCAAGGTCGAGGGCATGAACCCCACGGGGTCGTTCAAGGACCGCGGCATGACGACGGCGATCTCGGCGGCCGCCGCGCGCGGCGCGAAGGCCGTCGTCTGCGCCTCGACGGGCAACACGTCGGCGTCCGCGGCCGCGTACGCCACCCGCGCCGGCATGGTCTGCGCCGTCCTCGTGCCGGACGGCAAGATCGCCATGGGCAAGCTCAGCCAGGCCGTCGCGCACGGCGCCCGGCTGCTCCAGGTCGACGGCAACTTCGACGACTGCCTCGTCGCGGCGCGCAAGCTCGCCGAGGCGTACCCCGTCGAGCTCGTCAACTCCGTCAACCCCGCGCGCATCGAGGGGCAGAAGACCGCCGCGTTCGAGGTCGTCGACGCGCTCGGCGACGCCCCCGACATCCACTGCCTGCCCGTCGGCAACGCCGGCAACATCACGGCGTACTGGAAGGGCTACCGCGAGTACGCGGGCCTCGACGCCGGGGCGAGCCTGCCGGCCGTCGCCACCCGGACCCCCGTCATGTGGGGCTTCCAGGCCGCCGGTGCGGCGCCGATCGTCCTCGGCCACCCGGTCGACGCCCCCGAGACCATCGCCACCGCGATCCGCATCGGCAACCCCGCGTCGTGGCAGCAGGCCGAGGAGGCGCGCGACGTGTCCGGCGGCGTCATCGAGTCGGTGACCGACGAGCAGATCCTCGCGGCGCACCGCGTGCTGTCCGCGGAGGTCGGCGTGTTCGTCGAGCCCGCGTCGGCCGCGGGCGTCGCCGGGCTCCTCGCCCGCGCCGAACGGGGCCTCGTGCCCGCGGGCGCGCGGATCGTCGTCACGGTGACCGGCCACGGTCTCAAGGACCCGCAGTGGGCGCTGCGCACCGCCGACGGCGGCGAGGTCCAGCCCGTACGGGTGCCCGCGGACGTCGTGTCGATCGCCGACGCGCTCGGCCTGGGCTGACGACCGTGCGACTGCGCGCCGCGCACGTGCGCGTCCGGGTCCCCGCGACCTCGGCCAACCTCGGTCCCGGCTTCGACGCGCTCGGCCTCGCGCTGGGGCTGCACGACGACCTCGAGGTCCGGGCGCTCGCCGGGCCCGGCGTGCGCGTCGAGGTCGAGGGCGAAGGTGCGGGGGAGGTGCCCGACGACGAGTCGCACCTCGTCGTGCGGGCGCTGCGGGTGGCCCTCGACC
>JAEWGO010000022.1 GCA_023388255.1 Pseudomonadota bacterium
CCGCGGCGCGGCGCGGCACCGCGGCGCGCGGCCGGGGGTTCGCGCCGCGCGCGCACCGGCAAGGCGACCACGTTGTCCTCGGCCTGGGCCTGCGCCACGATCGCCTCGACATCGAAGCGGCCGAGCACGCCCGCACCGGACAGCTCATGGTCGAGCATCCCGGCCAGCAGCATCTCGCGCACGTGCACAGGCGAGGACGCCAGCCATGCGGCGAACGCCTCGCGTTCGGCGGCGACGGGATCGGCCTTCATCGCATGCAGCCACTCGGCCGCCTCGCGGGAGACGCGCTCGATCTGTTCCTGTTGCGAGCTGCGATAGATTTTCATGTCTGCGGCCTGTTGACCCTGTCCGTGCGACCCATCGTTCCTCAACGCTCAAGGCTGGCGCGAACATGCGCCAGCGCCTCGACGCTGTACTTCTTCACCGTGTGCGCGCTCAAGCCCAGCTTCTGCGCGATTTCCGCGTGCGACAACCCTTCGCGACGTTCCAGCAGCAGCACCGCCAGCCGATTGGCCGGCAGCTGCCCCAGCGCCTCGCCGACCTGGCGCTCCAGATGCCCGCCCGTTTCCGGCGACGAGGACGGCTCCGGATGCTCCATCAGCGTGTCCACGGCTTCCGAATCGAAGACCATCCGGGTGTGGTGCTTGCCGAGGTTGAACTCGCGCACCACATGCGCGGCCACGCCATACAGATATGCGAGCGGATGGTGAACCAGCTCGCTGTTCTTGACCCGCAACAGGCGCAGATAGACCTCCTGCACCACATCTTCCAGATCCTGCGATTGCCAGATGCGCTGCCGCAGAAAGCGGTGCAGGTCGCCGTGGTAACTGCGGAATGCCGACGCCGCAAACTCGCGCGCCTGCTCGGCTGGCGGTGTTGGCTTCAGCATGGCGGCAACGGCCAACGCAGCGGCTTGCCCTCGCGGTCGGACTGGATGAATGACGTTGTCTCGCGCATCGGCGAAGAACTGCTCCCGCAGGATTCACGGGGCGTCGGCGAGAACGCCCCCTCTCGCAGGCATAGTGTGTGCGAGAGGGCGATTAGGGTACTCGCGGGCGTGGACTTTTTGCGACCCCTGCCCCAGACCGCGCGATTGCGGGCCTGGTGCGCGCGACTACAGGCCGCTCGCGGCTTGCGCGACGGCGCGGAACAGGGCGCGACCCTTGTTCATCGTCTCCTCCCACTCGGCCTGCGGGTCGGAGTCGAACACCACGCCGCCGCCAGCCTGCACGTACAGGCGGCCGTCCTGGATCACCGCGGTGCGGATCGCGATCGCGGTGTCGGCGTCGCCGTTCCAGCCGATGTAGCCGATCGCGCCGGCGTAGATGTTGCGCTTGTGCGGTTCCAGTTCCTGGATGATCTCGATCGCGCGGATCTTCGGCGCGCCGCTGACGGTGCCGGCCGGGAACGTGGCCTTCAGCACGTCCATGTACGAGAGCCCGTCGCGCAGCTCGCCTTCGACCTGGCTGACGATGTGCATCACGTGCGAGTAGCGCTCGATCACGAAACTCTCGGTCAGCTTGACGCTGCCGGTCTTGCTGACCCGGCCGACATCATTGCGGCCGAGGTCGATCAGCATCAGGTGTTCGGCGCGCTCCTTGGCGTCGGCGAGCAGTTCCTGTTCCAGCGCGAAGTCTTCCTCGACCGTCTTGCCGCGCGGGCGCGTGCCGGCGATCGGACGCACCACGACCTTGCCTTGCTTCAGGCGAACCAGGATCTCGGGCGAGGAGCCGACGATCTGCGTGCGGCCGAGGTCGACGAAGTACATGTAGGGCGACGGATTGAGCGCGCGCAATGCGCGGTACACGTCGACCGGCCGCGCGCGGAACGGCACGGACAAACGTTGCGACGGCACCACCTGGAAGATGTCGCCGGCGCGGATGTATTCCTTCGCCTTCGTGACCATCGCCTCGTACTGCTCGCGCGTGAAGCTCGACTTGAAATCGGTTTCCTCCAGCGCCTTCGGATCGAGCACATCGGGATAGCCGGAGCCGGAACGACGCAGGCGGAACGCGAGTTCGTCGAGCCGGCGCAAGGCGCGCGCATACGCCCGCGGTTGCGCCGGATCGGCGTGCACGATCAGGTAGAGGCGGCCCTTGAGGTTGTCGAACACGGCGACTTCCTCGCTCAGCATCAGCAGCGCATCCGGCGTGCCCAGCAGGTCAGGCTTGTCGCTGCGCGCAAGGCGCGGTTCGATCCAGCCGACCGTCTCGAAGCCGAAATGGCCGACCAGTCCGCCACTGAACGCCGGCAGATCCGCGAGCTGGGCAGCCTTGTACGTCGCGCGGATGTTCTCGATTTCGGCGAGCGGGTCGGCCAGCTCGCGCGCCTCGACGACCTCGCCGAGCTCCTCGATCGTCAAGATGTTTCCGCGCAGTGCGTATACGCGCCGGCATGGCAGGCCGATGATCGAATGACGCCCCCAGTTCTCGCCGCCCTCGACCGATTCGAACAGGTACGAGTACGGTCCGTCGGCGAGTTTGAGATACACCGACAGCGGCGTGTCGAGATCGGACAGCACCTCGCGCACGACCGGAATGCGGTTGTAGCCCTCGGCGGCGAGCGCGTTGAATTCGTCCTGCGTGATCACGAATCGGACCTGCAATGGGGCGGTCGGCAACGATAACAGGGCGTGTTGCGCTGCGACAGCGCGAAGCAGCAACAGCTTCGATCACGCCGCGAGCGCCCGAACGTGGGCTTTGCGGGCTCACGCGGCTGATCTAGGTCTGCGCTCCGACCGGCGCATCCGGCGCGAGCCTTCGTCGCGGCATCCCGGCAAGCACCAGCTTGAACTCGACGCCGCTGCCGTCGGCCAGATTGCGCGCTGCGGCGCTGCCGCGGTGCAGATCGGCGACCAGCCGCACCACATACAGGCCGAGGCCGAGGTGCGGCGTTGCACCGCTCGCCGCGCCGCTGGCGCGCACGCTGACCAGCGAATCGAACAACCGCTCCTGCATCGGCGCGGGCAATAGTGGACCGGAATTGGAAACCCGGATGGTCGCACCGCCACCCTCGCGCTCCAGGACCAACGCGATCCAGCCGTCCGCAGGCGCGAACGAGCGCGCATTGTCGAACAACTTGTCGAGCGCCTGCGCAATCAGATCCGGCGCCCCATGGAACGCGACGCTGTCCTCCGGAACGCCTACGTCCAGGCGGCGTCCGCCGACGAGGCTGCGATAGCTTTCGGCGCACCCGGCAACCAGCGCACGCAGGTCGAAATCCTCGGCCTCCGCACCGGCGATCGCGCGCTCGATGCGGTTCGCCTCGCTCATCGCCCGCACGATTGCACCGAGGCGGTCGGCACCATCGCGTGCGCGAGAGAGATAGGGCCGCGCGGTCGCCGGCAGATCATGATGGTCCAGGTTGTCGAGCGAGGACTTCACGATCGCCAGCGGGGTGTTCAGCTCGTGCGACAGCTTCGAAGCCAGGCTGCGCAGGTAGTCGGTATACGCGGCAACTTCGTCGACCAGCTTGCCGAAGCTGCGCGCGAGGTCACCGAGTTCGTCCGGCGCGTCGACCAGCGGCAGCGGACCGTCCAGACGTCCGGACGTGCGCACCGCATGCTCGGCCGCGTTGCGCAGGCGGCGGATGCGGAACGACAACGACGCACCGAACACCAGCAGGATCGCGCCGGCGATCGCCAACGCGGCCAGCGTGGCGACGGCGAGACCGACCAGCGCGCGGTTCGCCAGCAGCGGCAGCGCGCGGCTGGCCTGCTCCAGCACGAGCGCGCCGCGCACGCCGTCGGCGCCCAGCACCGGTACTGCCGCGGTCAGCACGACCACACCGTCCTGCCGCGCACCTCGCCAGCTCGTCGCCGCGATGCCGGACAGCGCCTGCCAGACCTCCGGCGCGTCGATGCGCGGCGGATCACCACCGAGCGCGACGGAGCCAACGAACGCCGGCGCGATTGCGAGACGGTAGATCAGTCCGGCGAAACTGCCGGTCTCGTCGGCGTGTTTCGCATCAGCGGCGACCAGTCTCCCGGCGTCGGCGAGCAGCCAGCCGTCCAGCGTGACGAGGCGCGCACGCGAATGCTCCGGCACCAAGGGTTTCAGCGCACGCTCGGCGACGGCGGCATAGCTCGCCAGTGCGCGCAGCTCGGGTTGATCCGGACCGGGTTGCGCCGCGTCGTACACGCCGAGCCCGATGCGGTCGACTTCGGTTCCACGCGGCAGACGCAATTCGATACGGTAGCCGGAGCCGTCTTCCTGCAGCGCGCCGGCAACGCGCTCGGGCAGGCTTGTGCCGGGTTGCAGCGCGGGCGCCACGAATGCGCCCGGCGCTGCACTCGACAGCAGATAGCGACGAGTTTCCTCGCCATGGGCGAGCTGCAAGGTCACGTGGTCGCCAAGCACCGCACGCGGATCGGCCGGATCGACCCGCGTGCGCGTCGCGTCGCGCACGTCGGCGAGCAGGTACAGCCCATCGCGCCCCTGCGCCAGCATCACACGCAGCTTCTGCGCATCCTGCGGCGGCCCCAGCGCTTGCGCGAACGGACGCAGCGCACTCCAATCGTCAGCGTAGCCGTCGACGACGATCGGCTCGGTCACGCGATGCACGTACAAGGTCGCGCCAGCCCGTGGCCATTGGATCTGCCGCGCATCCAGCGCCTTGGCGAGCATGCCCGCGGAGGCCAACAAGGCTTGCTCTTGACCCTGCCGGAGCAGCGCCTCGGTCTGGCGCACGAATTGCCAACCGGCCCACGGCAATGCGAGCGTCGACAGCGCGACCAGCAGGAGTTTCAGGCGTAGCGACATGCAGGAGCCGGAGTCGGAATCGGTGATTGGGGATTCGAAACCGCAAAGACCTCATCGGATCGAACGGCGCAGCAAACCAGGAGGACGAAGTGGCGAAGCCGAAGCCCTCGTTCCCTACTCCACGATGCCGGCTTTCCACCGATAGCCGGCGCCATGCACCGTGTCGATCGAATCGAACGCAGCGTCGATGGCGATGAACTTCTTGCGGATGCGCTTGATATGCGAGGTGATCGTCGCGTCGTCGACCACGACCTGCGCGTCGCGCATGAGCTGGTCGCGACTCTTGACGTGACCGGGAAACCGCACCAGCGTGTGCACCATCCAGAACTCGGTGACGGTCAGCGGCACGTCGATGCCGTTCCATGTCACGCGCATGCGCTCGGTTTCCAGTTTCAGCGGACCCTGCGCGATCAGGCTGTCGGCGGTGGCGGGCTTCTTCAATGCCTCCATTCGCCGGAACAGCGCGTTGATGCGCGCGGCGAGCTGGTGCAACGAGATGTCCTTGGCGAGGTAGTCATCGGCGCCGAGGCGCAGGCCGGAGATCACGTCGAAATCCGAATCGCGCGCGGTCAGGAACAGGATCGGCAATGCCGGCGCGCGGGAGCGCAGATTGCGACAGAGCTCGAAGCCGCCTTCGGGCTCATCACCGAGGCCGACGTCGATGATGACCAGTTCCGGAAGGCGCTGCGCGAACGCGCTTTCGGCTTCGCCACGCGAGGCGTAGCCGCGCACGTCGTAACCGAGGCGGGTCAAGGCTTCCGAATAGTTCGCGCGGATCAGCGGCTCGTCCTCGACGATGGCGATATGACGTGGCATGGGCAACTCCATGGAGATGCGACCAGCTTACGCAGGCGCGCGCGACGCATGCAACGGCCAACGCGCGGGCGCCCGCGCTTCGCCACAAACCATCGCCGAATCGACCGCATGCGGGCTGACGTCGCGCCCGTGGTGCCGCTGCAATGCAGCCGCACATCCACGGGAGGAAGGCCATGTTCGTTCGCCATGACACACCTGCACGGTTTCAAGGCATGCGGCTGCACTGGCTCGCCCTGCTCCTGCTGCTGGTCGGCACCGGCGCGCAGTGCGGCGAAGGCGGTTTCGGCAGCATCAGCGCGCAGGACGAGCAAGGGCACGCGTTCGAACTGGTCGCGCTCGACAGTGCCGTCGACTACACGGTCAGCGGACTCGTCGCCGAGGCGCGCATCCACCAGCGCTTCACCAACCACGGCGCTGGCTGGATCGACGCTCAATACCTGCTGCCGCTGCCGCAAGGCGCGGCCGTGCACGACCTCGAACTGCACATCGGCAACCGCACGATCGTCGGAGAAATCCACGAGAAGGAGGAAGCGCGCGCGATCTACATCGACGCCGCGGCAACCGGGCGCCGTGCCGGGCTGGTGGAATCCGACCGCGCGCAGCTGTTCCGCACCGCGGTCGCAAACGTCGGACCAGGCGAGACGATCGACGTCGAGGTGCGCTGGTGGCAGCAGATCGCGTACCGCGACGGCCGCTTCGAATTGGTGCTGCCTCTGACCTACACGCCACGCTTCGAGCCGACATCGGGTTTGAACGGCGACGTTGCCGGGACCGGCCATGCGAACGGCGACGACGTGCACACGCATGACGCGCCGCGTGTGCGCGTGCATCTGGCCATCGACGCCGGCTTTGCGCTGGCGCAGGTCGAAAGCCCGAGCCATGCACTCAAGGTCGCCGGTTCCGGCGCGCACCGCACGGTCGAACTTGCCGACGGTGCGGTGCCAGCCGATCGCGATTTCGTGCTGCGCTGGACGCCGGTACCCACGGAGATCCCGCAGTCCAGCGTGCTGGTCGAACGCCGCAACGGCGAAACCTGGGCGCTGGCGATGCTGCTGCCGCCGACGCAACTGCCCGATCCGCTGCCGCGCGAGCTGATCCTCGTCATCGACACGTCCGGCTCGATGCACGGCGCGTCGATCGACCAGGCCAAGGCGGCGCTCGATCTCGCACTGGAGTCGCTGCGTCCGCGGGATCGTTTCAACGTGATCCAGTTCAATTCGGTCGTCGAGACATTGTTCGACGCCGCCGTGCCGGCGACCCCGAAGGACGTGCGCCTGGCACGTGATTGGGTCGCCGCCCTGCGCGCCGACGGCGGCACTGAAATGGGCGCCGCACTGACGCGCGCGTTGGCTGGAAACGCGCCAGCCGGCTACGTGCGCCAGATCGTGTTCGCCACCGATGGCGCAGTCGACGACGCGCCCGGACTGTATGCCGGCATCGATGCCGCACTTGGCGAGTCGCGCCTGTTCACGGTCGGCATCGGCAGCGCGCCGAACGCGCATTTCATCGAACGCGCGGCGCAACTCGGCCGCGGCAGCGCAATCGTGATCCGCCAACTGGGCGACGTCGGCACGCGCATGCGCGAACTGTTCGCCAAGCTCGACAGCCCCGCATTGCGCGACGTCGTGCTGGATTGGCCGGACGTGGCGGAAAGCTATCCACGGCGCCTGCCCGATCTGTACGCGGGCGAGCCGATGATCGCGGTCGCGCACGTCACGCAGGCGCACGGAACGCTTGCCGCGCACGCGGATGGTCGCGACGCGCCATGGTCGACGAGCCTGCGCCTCGACGGCGCAACGGCGGGCACAGGCATCGCACGGTTGTGGGCTCAGCGCAAGGTGGAAGATCTGCAGCAGCAACAGGAGCGCGGTGCCGACACAGACACGACGCGCAAGGCAATCCTCGAGCTCGCACTGGACCATCATCTGGTCACCGCCTATACGAGTCTGGTCGCGGTCGACCGCACGCCGGCCACCCGCGCGGATGCGACGCCGGTGCGCATCGCCAACGGCTTGCCGGCCGGCAGCGATGGCTTCGCGCAGACCGCAACGCCGGCGACGCTTGAAGCGCTGCTCGGCCTCGCCTTGTGCACGCTGGCGGCGCTAGTCGCGATCGCACCGCGTCGCGATCGCAGGATACGCACATGCGAGCTGGCATAGCGCTTCCATCCGCGCGGCCCGCGAGTTCGCCATCCGTCGCCATGCACGCTTTGGCAGGCACAGCCGGAACGCGCTGGTCGATGCGGATCGCGTTCGCATTCGCGGCGGTCGGCCTGCTGCCGCTCGGACACGCGGCGTATCTGCACGCGAAGGCCGAACTGGCACAGGTGCTGCTGGAGCATGCATGGCAGCAGGCGCTGGCGAACGGCGGCAACCCGCAGCCATGGCCATGGGCCGACACGACGCCGGTGGCGCGCATCGGTATCGCGCGGCTCGGCGTCGAGCAGATCGTGCTCAGCGGCGATTCCGGCCGCACGCTCGCGTTCGGGCCTGGTTGGGCGCCGTCCAGCGCCCCTCCGGGCGCACATGGGCTGGTCGTCATCAGCGCGCATCGCGACACGCATTTCGCGTTCCTGCGCAAGCTGGTCCAGGGGGACAGCGTGATGCTCGATACACGCCAAGGCAGTCGGGGCTATCGCGTCAGCGCAACGCAGATCGTCGACGTGCGCCACGACATGTTGCCCGCTGCGGATGCGGCCGACGGCTTGCTGCTGGTCACCTGCTATCCGTTCGATGCGCTCGTGCCGGGCGGCCCGCTGCGCTACGTCGTCAGCGCGGTGGCCGACGATGCTGCCCGCGTTTTGCCACCAACGATCGCCGATTCGACCCGAGGCGTGCGCGATGCGGCCATCGCGTCACGTTGAAATGACATTGCACCACCACCGCGAGGAAACACCATGAACTCCGATCGCCCCGACCCGAACGCCGAACTCTATTCGCGCGAACCGCTGCGCGTCGTGTTCGCGCTGCTCGCGCTTGCCCTCGGCCTGCTGACCGCTGCGCACGGCTAAAAGGAGAACCGCATGGATCGTCATCACAACGCAACGCATTGCGTCCGCCCTGTCGCAGACGAAGCCCGCCGCGATGCTCTGGTCGATGCGCTGTGGCTCGGTGGCGAAGCAATCGTCGCGCCCGCGTGCCGAGTTGCGGAAGAGCCGTATCGCAGCCGCGACGACTGGCCCGATCCTGACTGGCAGGTGCTCTGACTTGCGCTTGCTGCACCCGCGCCGGGTCCGCCCCGAACTCCTCCTCGGCCTGGCGCGGTCTTTTCACAGCGATTTCAGCCCGCCGAGATCGCCGCCTGCATCTTCGCGATGACTGCGCGGTAGTCCTTCTCGTTGAACACCGCCGAACCGGCGACGAAGGTGTCGGCGCCGGCGCGCGCAATCTCGCCGATGTTGTCGGGCTTCACGCCGCCGTCGATTTCAAGGCGGATCTCGCGGCCGCTCGCATCGATGCGCTCGCGCGCGAGGCGCAGCTTGTCGAGCGCGGTCGGGATGAAACTCTGGCCGCCGAAGCCGGGATTGACCGACATGATAAGCACGAGGTCGAGCTTGTCGAGCACGTAGTCGAGATAGTTCAGCGAGGTCGCCGGATTGAACACGAGGCCAGCCTTGCAGCCATTGTCATGGATCAGCTGGATCGTGCGGTCGATGTGCTCGCTCGCTTCGGGGTGAAAACTGATCAGGCTGGCACCTGCCTTGGCGAAATCCGGCACGATGCGGTCGACCGGCTTGACCATCAGATGCACGTCGATCGGCGCGGTGACGCCATGCTTGCGCAGCGCCTGGCAGACCAGCGGACCGATCGTCAGGTTCGGCACGTAGTGGTTGTCCATCACGTCGAAATGGATCCATTCGGCGCCGGCAGCGATGACGGCGTCGACTTCTTCGCCGAGGCGCGCGAAGTCGGCGGAGAGGATCGACGGTGCGATCACGGGCGACAGCTTGGCCATGCGGATTCTCCCTTCAACCAGATGATGTGACTCGGGGCACTTTCGCACCGGCGGCGGCGCATGGCCAATGGCGCGGTTGCGGCGTGGTGGCGCGGCTCGTCGGCATGCTGCTGCTAAGCTCGGGAAATGCCCGCATCCTCACTTCAATCCGCGCTCGCTCTTGATGCGTTCGTAGGCCGCGTTGATCTCGCGCGCGCGCTCCTCGGCGCGGCGCTTGAGCTCGTCCGGCACGTCGCTGCCTAGCTTGTCAGGATGATGCTGGCTCATCAGCTTGCGGTAGGCCCGCTTGATGTCGCGCTCTTGCGCGCCGCGTTCGATGCCGAGCACGGCGTACGGATCGACCTCGAACGGACGCGACGGCGGCTGTCGCGAGCCGTAGCCGGCGTTGCCGTAACCCGCACCGCCGGCACCACGCGCGGCCGAGGCATAGCCGCGCATCGCCGACAGCGCCGCGAGCTCGTGGTCGCTGACGCCGAGCGAGCCGCACAGCTTGCGCACCAGCGCGAGCTTGGGCTGGGCCAGCGCGCCTTCGGCGTGGACAAGGTCGAGCAGCAGATCGAGCACGATGAAAGCCAGGTCGCGGCGGCTGTTGCACCAGGTCTTGAGGTCGGCGATCGCGATGCCGATATCGAAGCCGTCCTGCTTGCCGGCGGTGAAGCGCGCGATCGCGACCTGGCGCTGCGCGCCGTCGAGACGCAGGCGTGTCATCAAGGCCTCGGTCGCGGCGATCTCGGGCTCGGAAACGCGGCCATCCGATTTGGACAACGCGCCGGCGAACGCGAACAATGGCTCGATGAAGCCGCGTCCCATCGACGGCGGCCGCATGCGCGTGACGGCGCTGTCGTAGAAATGCCCCAGTACGGCGCCGATCAGCAGGCCGATCGGATTGTGGAACAGGATCAGGCCGACGATCGCGCCGACCAGCTTGCCGACGACGCTCATAGGCCACCCACCGCGCGGCGCACGCATCTGCGCGGGGTGGCCACGATCGGGCCTGCTGCGTATCGCATCTGCCGCATGGGCACTCCACTCGAAAGGCGGCGGATTCTAGCAAGACACGGCTGAAGGCCGATTCAGCCGCGCCGGCATGCCGGAATCGCCGCGCTGCGCCGTACAATCCACGGTCGCTACCCTCCATGGAATCCCGTCGTGCCGACCGTCCTTTCGCAATCGAATCTCCCCGGCCTCGAACTGATCCATCGCGGCAAGGTGCGCGATGTCTATGCGATCGGCGCCGACGAGTTGCTGATCGTCGCCAGCGACCGCCTGTCCGCATTCGATGTCGTGCTGCCCGACCCGATCCCGGGCAAGGGCGAGATGCTGACCCAGATCTCGAACTTCTGGTTCGACAAGACCGCGCACCTGCTGCCGAACCATTTGACCGGTCGCGCCGTCGCCGACGCGCTGCCGCCCGGCACCGACGTCGCGCTGTACGCGCGACGCAGCGTCGTCGCCAAGCGGTTGAAGCCGGTGCCGGTCGAGGCGATCGCGCGCGGCTACCTGATCGGCTCCGGCTGGAAGGACTACCAGGCCGGCGGCTCGCTCTGCGGCATCACGCTGCCGCCTGGCCTGCAGCAGGCCGAACGCCTGCCGCAGCCGATCTTCACGCCGTCGACCAAGGCCGCGGCCGGCAATCACGACGAGAACATCACGTTCGATGCGGTCGTCGCCACGATCGGCGCCGACCTCGCCGAACAGGTGCGTGCAGCGACTCTCGCGATCTACACGTTCGCCGCTGCCTATGCAGCCGAGCGTGGTTTGATCATCGCCGACACCAAGTTCGAATTCGGCACCGACGCGGACGGCACGCTGTATGTGATGGACGAGATGCTGACACCGGATTCATCGCGTTTCTGGCCTGCGTCCGAATACCGCGTCGGTACCAGTCCGCCAAGCTACGACAAGCAGTTCGTACGCGACTATCTCGAAACGCTGAGCTGGAACAAGCAGGCCCCCGGCCCTCTGTTGCCGCGCGAAATCATCGACGGCACCGCGGCTAAGTACGCGGAGGCACTGCAGCGGATCGCCGGCATCGCGCTCGACTGAGCCGGCGATGGGCTATCTGTACCTTGCCATCGCGATCGTCGCCGAAGTGATCGGCACTTCGGCGCTGAAGGCGTCCGAGGGATTCACGCGCCCGCTGCCGTCGTTGCTGGTGGTCGCCGGCTACGGCATCGCGTTCTGGTTCCTGTCGCTGGTGTTGCGTACGATCCCGGTCGGCATCGCTTACGCCATCTGGTCCGGCGTCGGGGTTGCCCTGATCGCGCTGATCGGCTGGGTCGCATATCGTCAGACGCTCGACGCCGGGGCCATCGCAGGCATCGTGCTGATCGTCGCCGGAGTGCTGGTGATCCAGCTCTTCTCGCGCAGCTCGGCGCACTGAGCGGAAATCACGCCCATGCGGCAACGCTGCAGCGCGGCTTTCATCGCGGCGCAACTCGTCCTAGATTGGCCTTTGCCATTCCATCTTCCGGGGCCACGAGCATGCGCAGCGTCAACGACTGGTTCGGCAGCTACAGCAGCGATCACCAGAACCCGACCAATCGCCTGATCCACTGGATCTGCGTGCCCGCGATCCTGTGGGCCGTGATCGCCGCCCTGTGGCTGATTCCGGTATCGCCATCGATCGGTCGGGCGGGATTGTGGTGCGGACTGGTGATGGTCGGCGCGTTCGCGTTCTACTGGCGCATGTCGCGCCCGCTCGGCACGGCGATGCTGCTCGTGTTCGTGCTGCTCGGCCTGCTGACCGAGGTGCTGTACCGCACGCTTGGGCCGAGTACCTTGATGTGGCTGGCAATCGGCGTGTTCGTGGTCGCGTGGATCGGCCAGTTCGTCGGCCATCTGATCGAAGGCCGCAAACCCTCCTTCCTGACCGACCTCGCCTACCTGCTGATCGGCCCGGCATGGTTGACCGGCAAGATCATGCGCCGGCTCGGCATCGCGTACTGATCAACCCGCCGTCAAAAGCCTCGGGAGGATTCGGCGCGCTCCATCTTGGATGTCGCGCATCGCCTTCGTGATGCGTTCGCCGCATTGCGTGCCGAGGTAGCACGAATCTCCGCTTCCCGGCATTCCTTGAGTGGCCCGGAAAAGAAAACGGCGCGACAAAGTCGCGCCGTTTCCGCAGTATCAGACGTGGTTTCGCCCGATGCAGAAGTTCACATCGTGCGCAGCCTCAATCTTGCTTGATGATCGCGCCATTGTTGACCAGCACACCGAACCCGCCATAGCTCAGGAAACTGGCCATTTCGCCCTGCATTTCCTGCGTCACCAGCGGATAGTCGGTCGGATCGAGCAACGAGCCGTGCTCGCCCTGCAGGAAGCGCACCGCGCCCTGCAGGCCATTTGTCGTCAACAGAACGGTCTTGGTGATCGGATACATGCCGAGCGCCGCGATCAACGGCTCGGTACCGGAAAGCGGTGCGCCTGCGACGCGGTTCGGAATGACCTGGTCGCCCGGGAAGCCATCACTGCCGACAACTTCCTGCAGCAGCAGGTTCTTGCCATGCTGCACGATATTGCCTTCGTCGTCCCGCTGCAGCAGCAGCTTCGTGCCGTTACCAGCGAAGTTGATCGGATCGCCGGAATCAATGACGGTCTGGGTCGCCGCGAAATAGGCGTCGTAGGCAGGCGTGCCCTGCTCCAGGCCGGCCGCAGCGAGGCCGGCATGGATCGCCGGGCCGAACGCCGGCGATGCATCGAGCAGGCGCGCGATACCGCCGCCCGGAACATTCAACACCGCGTTTTTCACCGTCGGATCGATCGCGAGGAACGTGGTGCCGACGATGCTGCCGAGCGACTGGCCGACGAAGCTGACCTTGGCCGTATCGAAGTCGGTGCCGGCGGAGACATGCATGGCGGACACCGCGCGCGACAGCGTGAGCAGGTCGGCGGCGCCTTCGCGCAGGTTGTCGCGCGAGGTCAGCAGGCTGGTCAGGTTGATGAAATAGCTGCCGGACGGATCGATCTTGCCATCCGGACCGGGTGCGCCGGTCGTATTGTTCTGCAGGTCGAGATCGAATGTGCGCTCATGCGCGCCGAGCGCGGCGAGCGGCGTGTTGCCGACATAGAACGGATTCGTCTTGTCGGTGAGGCCGTGCAGCGGCAAGTCCATCGAGACGACCGCGAAACCCTGCGCGGCAAGCGTGCCGGCCACCGCGAACATGTCGGTGCGGTTGCGCGTGATGCCGTGCTGGAAGATCACCAGCGGCCAACCGGCAGCCGGCTTGGTCTTGCCGGAGTTCGCGTTCGGCAGTGTCAACAGCAGCGGCACCGTCTGCGTCGAGGTGGCGACCGGCAGTGGATTGGCGAACGTGACGTTGGTCGAGGTCGGATCGAGTCCGGCCTGGTCGAACGGCGGCACATAGGCACCCGGCGCCGCATTCCAGTGGCCGGTCAGCGGCGCGGTCGGATTGGTCTGGCTCGGTGCGCTCAGGTAGTAAGGCAAGTCGATCGTGCCCATGTAGATGTCGGCCACCGGTGGCAGGCCGGCACCGAGATCGGCGAGCGTCTTGCCGGTCGGCGCGAGTACCGTCTTCGCCGCGGGCGACTGCGCGATCCTGCCCTCGAGGGCGAGGAAGGTCGGCGTGATGCTCTGCGTGGTGGCGGTCCACGACAGCACGATCGATCCCGGCGCCACGCCGGCCGACACGGCTGCAGCCTCCTGCGAATTGACCAGCTGGCGCAGCGGTTCGAGTGCACATGCGCTCGCCGCCGGCAATGCCGGATTGGTCGACTGGCCGTTCGCGCACAGCACGTTCGGGCTCTCGGTGAAGCGATAGATCAGCGCTTGGCGGACATTGCCGCCATCGGTGTTCTTGATGCCGTTGGTCAGCACGGCCATGTACGAGGTCAGCTGTTTCAGCGGGCTGGTCGGCACGATCGCGAGCGTGCGACCGGTCGTGTCCGACGGCGCCAATGCGACGACGAATTCGGCCGGCGAGGCGAGTTCGCGCTTGACGCCGGTGACGCCGCCGCCCGGGCCGGTCAGGCTGACCTCGAACACGCGCACGGTCTGGCCGCCGACCAGCGAAGACGCGTCGATCGGCGCGGAGAACGTGGTCGACCACGGCGCCGTGGTGCTGAAGCCATCGAGCGCGTTCATCGCGAGCTTCGGTCCGGCGTCGGGCGCAGTCGGATCGACCGGGATGTTGAGGGTCAGGTCGGTGGTGCCGTTGAGCAGCAGGTTGGTCGGGAACGGCACCTGTCCGCTGCTCGGATCGAAGTTCGCGATCGTGTGGAATGTGACCGGCGCGGTGTAGTCGTAGGCCTGCGCGTCGTGCGCGGCGTACGTGGCGAACAGCGTCGTGGCGACGACAATCGCACTCGTAAGCAATCGAACCTGCATGGGTTTGTCCCTCTGATGGCGTAGACGACCTGAACGCGTCGCATCTTAGCGTTCAAACGATCGTTGGCAACGCTGCACTGCGGCGAGAAGTCCGTGTATGGAAGCGCTCGCTGGCTGGACAGTTCAGGAGGTAGTGACGTCCAGCAAGTCCAGCGCCCGGCCGTTCGCATCGCGCACACCCTGCTGCAGTTCCTGCAAGCGCCGGATCGACGGGCACAGCGCCTGGATCTGCGGTCGCAGTGCCTGCATGCGTCGCTCCAGCCTCGGCTGCAGGTCGCCGCCGAGGCTGGCCGCGCGGTCGCGCAGGGTCGCCGCCGCATCGAGATCGCCCGACATCGCCGCCGACACGGCCTGCTGGCCGAGGTCAGCCGCGATCAGCGGCGCAATGTCGGTCGCGATGTCGTCGGCATAACGGTCGAATGCATCGCCCTGCCAATCGTGCGTGCTGTTGCTGGCATCGATGCGGCGCTTGAGATCGGCTGCATGGGCGGCGAGCCGGCGGTCGAGGTCGGCGCGCGTGTCGGCGGCGAGACCGAGCCCGCCGGTTTCCGCGCGCACGGCCTGCACGGCAAGGTCGACGCCGTTGCGCGCGACCGTCCTTGCCTTCGGCACCAGCATGCGCAATTCCTGCTCGAACAGCACGAGCCGGTCGCGCTCCTCGGTGTTCGGCGCGGCGGCCATGCCATCGACGACGAGTCGCCCATTGCGCAGGTCGATCCCGCGCGGTGCCGGCGCGGCGCGATCGAAGCGCAAGACATTCGGCGTGATCGTCAGGTCGTAACTGCTGCTCGCGCCACAGGTGTCGGCGAGATCCGGCGCGGACGCGGCGTGAGTGTTCGCTGCAACCAGCGCGACGACGAGAACGGGAAACAGGCGCATGGACGAATCCTTGAAGAGTTGACCGCGCAGCGATAGCCGAGTGTGCGCCAATCGGCGCTGAACCGTGGCCACGCCGAGGACGCGCACTCAGTCCGTGCGCTGCGGAATCCAGCTCTCCGCGTGCGGCCGGAACGCACGCGGCGCCCAGCCGAAATCCTCGGTCGCGGCCGTATCGTCGGCGACGAGGTTGCGTCGCATGCGTGCGACGGCCATGTGTCGCGGCGACGGCAGTCCGAGCGCGTGCGCAAGGCCGAGCAGCGCATGCGCGACGCCGAGCGGAATCGGCAGCGGCAACGTGCGCACCGGCAACGATGCGCGCACACGCTGCAGCATTGCGTCGAAAGCGAGTCGTTCGCCACCGCCCAACGCGTAGATGCGATTGCGCGTGCGCGCTTCGTCGAGCGCGGCAACGCAGGCCGCGGCGAGATCGTCGGCATGCACCGGCTGACGCAACCCGCTCGCACCGAAAACCCGCGGGAACACACGCCAGCGCTGCGCGAAGCGCGCAATCGGAGTCAGGCTGCGGTCGATGCCTGCGCCATAGATCAAGGTCGGCCGGAACAGTGTCCAGGCGGCGCCGGCCGCATCGGCGCGCTTCCGCAGGCGCTCCTCGGCCTCGCCCAGACGCGCGGCGAGCACGCGTTCGACCGGATCGTCGGAATCGCGCTTGCTCTCGCGGCTCATCGAGCTGAATGCGATCACACGGGGAGTCCCCTCGAGGCCGACCTGCGCGAACCAGTGCGCGAACGCGTCGAGCGGGCCGAGGCTGAATACGGCATCGAATGCCGGCAGCGTGGGCACGCCCGTGTCGAGATTTCCGACAATCCAACGCAGGCGCGAACTCGCACTCTCGCGCGGCACGCGGCTCAATGCGAGCAGCGAATGGCCATCGGCAAGCAGACGCGGCAACAGGAAGCGTCCGATTGCTCCGCTCGCTCCGACGACCAGCAACGTTGCCATCAAGCCACGGCGGCAGCCGCCTGCGGCGATACCAGCGGCAGAGTCAGCGTGAAGGTGGAGCCCAGCCCGCGCGTCGTGCGCACGCTGATCGTGCCACCGAGATCCTCGACCAATTGCTGCGCGAAACTGAGGCCGACCGCAGCTTCGTCCGCGGCCTCTTCGACGAACAACGCAGCAGCCTCGGCCGCCGCCGTCCGCTCGCTGCCGGCGCTGCCGGTTTCGGCGATCGCGATTTCGACGGCGCCATCGCCGTTGCGCGTGGTCGCCGTCAGCGTCCCGTGCGCCTCGATCGTGCGCGCGGCATGGTCGAGCACGTGCAGGAACAACTGGCGAACTTCAGCTGCCGGAGCGCGCAACGCCGGCAGCTCGGCGTAGGCGCGACCGATGCGCACGCGCTCGCCGAGCCGCGGCGCGAGCACGCGCAACGCATCGTCCATGCAGGCGTTGACGTCGGCCGTCGGCGCCATCGACTCGCCCTGCGGCGAGAATGCCTGCAAACCATGGGTGAAGTCGGACAATGTGCGGATTTCGCCAAGGCCGCCACCGAGCGCGGCGTTGCCTTTGTGCAGGGCGTGCGTGGTCAGCAATGCACGCGCCTCGAACAACTTGCGGCGCGCGCCTTCGACATGCTGCATGAGCTGGTCCACGGTCGCCTTGTCGGCACCGAGGATCAATTCCACCGGCTGCAGGCAATACTGCACCGCAGAGTCATAGCGACCGACACGCTCACGATAGTCGCCAAGCTCGGCACCGGCGGATTCGAGCGTCGCGCGTGCCGAATCCAAGCGGTCGTGCAGATGCACCGCGGCTTCCGCCAGCGGACCGCCGAACGCCGCCGCGCGCGCGGATTCCATCAACTGCGTGTGCTTGGCATGCAACGCATCGACTTCGTTTTCGGCCTCCAGCCGGGCATAGAGCAGCTCGCTCGCATGCGCGCGCTCGATGCCCAGACGACGCCACAGCACGATCGCCGTGGCGATCGCCAGCACGGCCAGAACCCATCCGATCCACTCCATCGCCCTCTCCCCCGCAACCATGCGAATCCGCGCGGGAACGCGCAGCTCGCCAGTCAAGCCATCGCCGCAGCATAGAACGCCATTCGCGCCGGCGCCAACGCGGGATGTCGAGCAGCGCACAATCCTGCAGTTCGGCACGCGAAGTTCGCCCGCTCCGGCATGTACCCTCCCCCACGGGGGATTACCGAGCGCGGCCATTCAGAGGAGCACACCGATGAATCGACATCTCGGCATGGCGGTACTTGCCCTCGGCCTGCTGGCCGGCTGCAGCGTTGGCGGATCCGCATCCAGCGATGGCGCCGCACCGCGCATGGAAGTGCGCGTCTATGCGGTACCGCCGGAGCGGACCGAAGCGCTCGGCAACACGCTCAACGCGGTGTTCTCCACCTCCGAGAATGCCGCGATCGGCAAGGCGTCCAGCCCGGCGCCGGGTCAACTCGTCGTGCTTGCACCGGCCAACCTGCACGCCAGCATCGAGGCCAGCCTGCGCGCACTCACCAGCGACGCGAACCCGGCGGTACCGGTTGCGGCGCCGAAACAATTCCGCCTGTCGTTCTGGAGCGTGGATGCGCTGCCAGAGTCGGGCAAGGACGATCTCGAACTGGAACCGCTGCAAGGCGCGCTCGGCGAAGCGCGCAAACAGCTCGGTCCGGTGCGCTTCGTGCTGCGCGACGAGGTCAGTGCGGTATCGAGCGCCGGCCAGCCGGTCGAACGCAGCTGGCCCGGCGCCAAGCTGACCAACGACAGCGGCCGTCCGGTGCAGAAGCTGCGTTACCAACTGGAGGACACGGCACCCGCGGGGCTGAAGCTGACCTTGTCCAACTCCGATCAGGTGCCGGTCGTGCTGAGCCGGGACGGCCAGAACGAGTTGCAGTACGTCAACGTCGGCTCGAACACGACGACCGCGCTCCGCCTCGGCCAGACCCTGGTGCTGGCGCGCAACCCGATCCCGCGCGACCCGGTCAGCACCGGCGAGACGACTGTCTCGAACCGCACCACGCGGCTGTATCTCGTCCGCGTCGACGACGTGCCGGCGGGCTGATCCGCGGTCGCCATGCGCCCGGCGGCATGGCTCGGCCTGCGCTGCCGCACGCGCATAACCCGCCGCGAACATGCATCGTGCGAAGATCGGCTCCCGGCCGTGCCTTGAGGCAGTGCTCCAGCGGAGGCTTTCCATGATCGCGCGTATATGGCGTGGCATCACGCTCGCGGAAAAAGCGGATGCCTACATCGCCCACCTCAACGAGACCGGCCTCAAGGACTACGCGAAGACGCCCGGCAACCGCGGCGTCACCGTGCTGCGTCGACAGCAAGGCGAGCACAGCGAGATCGTGCTGATCTCGCTGTGGGATTCGATGGACGCGGTACGCGCGTTCGCCGGCGAGAACCCGGAGCGCTCGGTGTACTACCCCGAGGACGAGGACTACCTGCTCGAAATGGAGCCGCTGGTTCGCCACTACGAAGTGGCCGACCGGATCTTTCCGTCCGACGCGTCGTAACCGCGCCGGGACCGCGCGGCGATTGCCGCTACACTCGGGCGGTTGCCACGCTTCCCGGGGGGGAAAGTCGATGCCGATCGTCCGTGCACGGTTGTGCGTGCCTTTGTTGTCGTCAGCCATGTTCGTGCTCGCTTTGCCAAGCACGGCATTTGGCTCGGATCTGCCCGCCGCGATGCGAGCGCAATTGGCGACTCGCCCCGTCGAACGGACGCCAATCGCACCGATGCACGCGACACCATGCATCGACGGTTTCGCCGGGATCTATCCCTGCTCGAACATCGACCTGCTCGCGTTCGTGCCGCTGGCCGAGTTCAATGCGACCAGCACGAACAGCCTGTGGGGCTGGACCGACACGCAATCGGGCATCGAGTACGCGCTGGTCGGCGCCGACAACGGCACCGCGTTCTACGACCTCTCGACGCCGGACCATCCACACTACCTCGGCAAGCTGCCGACGCATGCCGGCACCGGCTCCTCGATCTGGCGCGACGTGCGCGTCCATGCCGATCGCGCCTATATCGTCAGCGACAACAATCCGGGCCACGGCCTGCAGGTGTTCGACCTGACCCGGCTGCGCGGCGTGACCGCGCCGCAGACCTTCACCGAAGACGCGCACTACGGCGCGTTCGGCAGCGCCCACACGATTTCGATCAACGAGCAAACCGGCTTCGCGATGGTCGCCGGCGCCGACATTGCCTGCCCCGGTGATTCGCACAGCGGCGGTTTGCAGATCCTCGACATCCACGCACCGGGCGTGCCGACGCTCGCCGGCTGCGTGCCGACCGGCGGCTACACGCACGAGTCACAATGCTGGGTCTACTCCGGACCGGATACGGCGCATGTCGGCCGCGACATCTGCTTCAACGCGAACGGCCCGACCAAGCGCATCGCGATCGTCGACGTGACCGACAAGAGCGCTCCCGCGACCTTGTCGTCGGTCACCTACACCGGCGCGAACTATCCGCACCAGGGCTGGCTGAGCGACGACCACCGCTATCTGCTGGTCGACGACGAACTCGACGAGACCGGTTCGGGCCACAACGCCTGGACCTACGTCTGGGATATCAGCGACCTCGACGCGCCGGTGCTGGTCGGCCACCACGACAGCGGCCTGTCGGTGATCGACCACAACCTCTACGTGCATGGCCAGTATGTCTACCAGTCGAACTACGAGGCGGGCCTGCGCATCCTGCGCATCGACAACCTGTCGAAGGCACAGATGACCGAGGTCGCGTGGTTCGACACGTACCCGTCAAGCAACCATGCCGCGTTCAATGGCAACTGGAACAACTACCGCTTCCGCGGCAGCGGCAACGTGATCGCAACCGGCATCGACGAAGGCTTCTTCGTATTGCAGCCCCATCTATGTGAACCGCCAGCCGCGCCGACGGCGCTGTCCGCTATCGCGAACGGCGACCAGCGCATCGACCTGGCATGGGACGCATCGACCGTACCCGGCGCGACCTATCGCGTCGAACGCGCCCAGGGCGGCTGCAATGGCAGCTTCGAGACGATCGCCGATGCGCTTGCCGCGGCGACATACTCCGACGCCACTGCTTCGGGCAGCGTGACTTATGGTTATCGCGTCGTCACGCGCGAGGCGAGTGGGCAATGCACGTCGACCGCATCGGCCTGCGTCGAAGCCGCGACGACCGGCACCTGCACCGCCGCGCCACTGTTCACCGGCATCGCCAGCGCGAGCAATGCGGCGACCTCGCAATGCCGCGTCGATCTGTCCTGGAACGCCGCGCAAGCCGCCTGCGGCGGCCCGGCCAGCTATTCGGTCTACCGATCCGACATGGCCGATTTCATGCCGAGCGCCGCCACGCGCATTACGCAGGGGATCGACACACTCTCCTACAGCGACAGCCAACTCGTCGACGCCGCGACGCAGTACTACGTCGTGCGCGCCACCGACGGAGCCAACGGCAGCGAGGACGGCAACCTGATCCGCCTGTCGGTGACGCCGAGCGGACCTGCCGTCGACGGCATCTTCCTGTCCGGCGCCGAAGCCGGCGATCCGCCGCTCGAAGCGGAGTCGACCGAACCGGTCGTCGACGTGGCACGTCCGGATCAGGTCGAACATGCCGGCTGGCATCCGTCCACCGCGCGCGTGCACAGCGGCCAGCAGAGTTTCTGGTCGACCAAGGCGAACAACCTGTGCGTGACCCTGGTCACGCCGCCACTGTCTTTGACGGATGGCGAGAGCTCGCAGCTTTCGTTCTGGACCGCATGGGACGTCGAGCAAGGCTGGGACGGCGGCGTCATCGAAATATCGACCGACAACGGCACGAACTGGACGCGCCTGACGCCGGCCGGCGGCTACCCGGGCACGATCAGCGACGGCGGCACGCTGTGCGGCGTCGCCGTCGGCGCCGGCGCGTTCACCGGCATGGGCCACTTCACATGGTCGCCGTATCAGGTCGACTTGTCGTCGTATGCGGGCCGGACGGTCAAGCTGCGCTGGCTCTACCGTACCGACACAGCACAAACCGGCGAGGGCTGGCTCGTCGACGACATCGCGCTGACGCACGCGCAGGTGCCGGGCACGTGCAGCGTGAATGGCGATGGCATCTTCGACGACGGATTCGAACTGGCAGCGCCGCGCTGATTCGAAACCGCCGCCGCGCGCCACTGGCACCGGAACTATCCGCGGGCTGTCGACTCTCATCTGCGCCGCAGCCCGCGGCTTCGGAAGGAATACGCGCCATGCTGAAGACGATTCTCTGCGCGCTCGCGGCCACCGCCGCCTGCGCCTCGTTCGCCCATGCGGCCCCTGCTGCGACGACCAATGATGTCGTCATGTACGCGACGAAAACCTGCGGCTACTGCGCCAAGGCGCGCGAGCACTTCCGCGCGCGCGGCGTAGCGTGGGACGAGCGCGATGTCGAAACATCGGCGCAAGCCGCGCGCGAATGGAAGGCACTTGGCGGCGTCGGCACGCCGGTCATCGTGATCGGCGACGAACGCATCACGGGTTTCAACCCGGCGCGCATCGATGCCGCGCTGGCGAAACGCAACACCGCACCCTGACGCCTTCCATCCCGCCGCATTCGGTGAATAATCCAGCTCCCACCGATCGGAGCCTTGCCATGCGTCTTGCCCTCGCGCTGTCGCTGTTGCTCGCCGCCCCCGCGTTCGCGCAGGACCACGCCGCAAAACCCGAACATGGCCACCAGCACGCGCCGCCCGCCGCCACGCCCGTGCAGACGACCGCCGACGGCGCGGTCTATGGTGCCAAGCTGCCTGAAACCCTCCCGGCCACCGTCAGCCTCGACAGCGTCGTCGCCAAGCCCGAAGCGCTGCTCGGCAAGGCCGGCGCCTTCAGCGGCCGCATCACGCAGGTCTGCCAGAAACAGGGCTGCTGGCTGGTACTCGGCGCCGACAACGGCGAGTTCGCGCGCGTGTTCATGCATGACCACGCGTTCAGCGTGCCGAAGGACGCCGCGGGCGAAGCGATCGTCTACGGCACGCTCGGCGAAAAGACGCTGTCGGCGGAAGAAGCCGAGCACCTGAAGAAAGACGGCGCCAAGGCGACGGCGACGCGAGAGTTGCAGATCGATGCGACGTCGGTGGTGATCCGCAACGCGGGTTGAAGCGAATCATCGGGCCGATGCACAGGGTGCGATCGGCATCGCAACATCGCCAACAACGTGATTGCCGGCCGACCCGAGGTCGTCAGCCAGCGGCACCGGCGGCAGGTTGGGCTTGGCGTCGCGATGCCCAACGTCGGCGAGCGAAAGCACTGCGGTTCCCTCACTATCTACAACCAACGATCCTTACGGCGTCACACCCGTGGAGCGCGAAGGAAGAGTAGGCGGACGAACCGCAGCAACGTCATCCGACACACTCTTCAGAAACGCAGCCGCGCGCGGCTGCGTTTGATCGAGCGCATTGCGAATCAGGGCCTCGGCTTCCTCTATGGCGAGGGCATTCGATGATCCATCGAGCCCAACCATCTGCCGAATCGCTTCCATGTCACGCGCCCCAATCAGAAGCTCCTGATCGAAGTCATCCACGGCAAACATGTACCAATTGCCGGGAATAAAGCGCACGCCACCACAGCGATTTCCGTCGAAACGCAGCTGGATTCGAGCCGGCGCGTCTCCGCGAAGGTTATGCACCTCCGTGGCTTGCCCGTCCCACCACAACGCGCGGGCCTGCTCCTTGTGGTTCGGAACGAGAACCAGCGACGTTGCACGACGATCGGCACCTGTCACGGAGTGAAAGGTGATTTGATCGATCCGCGCAAGAAACACATGTCGAGCTCGTTGCAAGCGCTCATCGAGAGGATCCGGCTCATCATGGGTACAGGCGTGCGCGGAAATTCACCGATCAGGAAGACGAATGCAGCGGCGCAGCGAAGCAACCCCACGTCACTTCTTCTTCGGAATATACAAATCCGTGATCGTCCCCTCGTACACCTCCGCCGCCATGCCGACCGATTCGCTCAGGGTCGGATGCGGGTGGATGGTCAGGCCGATGTCGGCGGCTTCGCAGCCCATCTCGATCGCGAGCGCGGCTTCGGCGATCAGGTCGCCGGCGTTCGGCGCGACGATGCCGGCACCGATGATGCGATGCGTGGCTTCGTCGAACAGCAATTTGGTGAAGCCTTCGGTGCGGCCGATGCCGACCGCGCGACCGGAGGCCGCGTGCGGGAACTTGCCGACGCCGTATTTCACGCCCTGCTTCTTGGCCTCGGTTTCGGTCAGGCCGACCCAGGCGATTTCGGGATCGGTGTAGGCGACCGACGGGATCACGCGCGCGACGAATTCGCTCTTCTCGCCCGCGGCGACTTCGGCGGCGACCTTGCCTTCGTGCGTCGCCTTGTGCGCGAGCATCGGCTGGCCGACGAGATCGCCGATCGCGAAGATATGCGGCACGTTGGTGCGCATCTGCTTGTCGACCGGGATGAAGCCGCGCTCGGTCACGGCGACGCCGGCCTTGTCGGCGCCGATCTTGCTGCCGTTGGGCGAACGGCCGATCGCGACGAGTATGCGATCGTAAACCTGTGGCTCGGGTGCCTTCTCGCCCTCGAACGTCGCCTTCAGCCCCTTCTTCTCGGCCTCGATCTTGGTGACCTTCACCTTGAGATGGATGCCGGCATAGCGCTTCGACAAGCGCTGCTGCAAGGGACGCACGAGGTCCGGGTCGGCGCCCGGCATCAACTGGTCCATCAGTTCCACCACGGTGACTTCGCTGCCGAGCGCGTCGTACACGCAAGCCATTTCGAGGCCGATGATGCCGCCGCCGACGACGAGCAGCTTCTTCGGAATGTCGGTGAGCAGCAGCGCGTCGGTCGAATCCATCATGCGCGGGTCGTCCCACGGGAAGCCCGGCAGTTTCACCGCCTGCGAACCCGCGGCGATGATCGCCTTCTCGAAACGCACGAGCTTCTTGCCGTCCTTCGTCTCGACCTCGATCTCATGCGGCGACATGAACGCGCCGTTGCCGGTCACGACCGTGACCTTGCGCTGCTTCGACATGCCAGCGAGACCGCCGTTCATCTGCGCGACGACCTTGTCCTTGTACGTGCGCAGCTTGTCGAGATCGATTTTCGGCGCACCGAACGCGATGCCGATGTCGGCCGAATGCGCAGCCTCGTCGATCACGCGCGCCGCATGCAGCAGCGCCTTCGACGGAATGCAACCGACGTTGAGGCAGACGCCGCCGAGCGCGTCGTAGCGCTCGACCAACACGGTGTTCTGGCCCAGGTCCGCGGCGCGGAACGCGGCCGTGTATCCACCGGGGCCGGAGCCGAGCACGACGACCTGGCATTCGATATCGGCCTTGCGACCGGATTCGCCGGCGGCCTTCGCCGCAGCGGCGACTGGCACCGCTGCTGGCTGGGTCGGCGCAGGACTCGATGCGGCAGGCGTGAGCTTCGTCCGTTCTGCGTTCGTCGCGCCTTCGCTTTCGATGACCGCGACGACCGTGCCTTCGCCGATCTCGTCACCGAGCTTGACGCGGATTTCCTTGACGACGCCGGCCGCGCTCGACGGCACTTCCATGGTCGCCTTGTCCGATTCCAGCGTGACGAGCCCCTGGTCCTTCGCGACCGTGTCACCGGGTTTGACGAGGATCTCGATCACCGGAACGCCGGTGAAATTGCCGATGTCGGGGACCTTGATTTCAATCGTGTTCGCCATGTCGGCCTCCGGACTCACAGCAACACGCGGCGCATGTCGGCCAGTACCTGGCCGAGATAACTGGTGAACCGCGCAGCCGACGCACCGTCGATGACGCGGTGGTCGTAGCTGAGCGAGAGCGGCAGGATCAGGCGCGGCTGGAATGCCTTGCCGTCCCACACCGGTTTGATCGACGACTTCGACACGCCGAGGATTGCGACTTCCGGCGCATTGACGATCGGCGTGAACGCGGTGCCGCCGATACCGCCGAGGCTGGAGATCGAGAAGCAGCCGCCGGACATGTCGGCAGGGCCGAGCTTGCCGTCGCGCGCTTTCTTCGCAAGCTCGCCGCTTTCCTGCGCGATCTCGATGACGCCCTTCTTGTCCGCATCGCGCAGCACCGGCACGACGAGGCCGTTCGGCGTGTCGGCGGCGAAACCGATGTTGAAGTATTTCTTGAGGACGAGGTTCTCGCCGCTGGCGTCGAGCGAGGCGTTGAAGTCAGGATACTTCTTCAGCGCCGAAACCACGGCCTTGATCAGGAACGCGAGCATGGTCAGCTTGATGCCGGCCTTCTCGTTCTCCTTGTTGAGCTGCACGCGCAGCGCTTCGAGGTCGGTGACGTCGGCATCGTCATGCTGGGTCACGTGCGGGATCATCGCCCAGTTGCGCGCGAGGTTTGCACCGGAGATCTTCTTGATCTTCGACAGCGCCTTCGTCTCGACCTCGCCGAACTTGGAAAAATCGACGGTCGGCCACGGCAACAGATTCAAGCCGCCACCACCGGCCGCGGCCGCGCCGCGCGCGCCGGTACCGCCGCTGAGGGCCTGCTTCACCCACGCGCGCACGTCGGCCTTGGTAATGCGGCCCTTGCGTTCGCTGCCATTGACCAGATTGAGGTCGACGCCGAGTTCGCGCGCGATCAGGCGCACTGCCGGACTCGCATACGGCACCTTGTCCGGCATCACCGTGCTGGCGTCGAACGGCACCGGCGGCGTGCGCGGCGCGGTTTCGGGCTCGGCACGCGCCTCAGCTGCCGGCGCTGGCGCGGCTGCGGGGAGCGATTTCGGTGCGTCCGGCTCCGCCTTGGGCGCGGCGGGCCTGACCTCCCCGGCCGGCACTGCAGCAGCCGGCGCGGACGCTGCCGCAACCGCCTCGATCAGCGCGACAACCATGTTCTCGGACACTTCGTCGCCGACCTTGACCTTGATTTCCTTGATGATCCCGTCGAACGGCGCGGGAACCTCCATCGTCGCCTTGTCCGACTCCAGCGTAAGCAGGCCCTGATCCTTCGCGACCGTATCACCGACCTTGGCCAGCACCTCGATGACGGGGACGTTGGTGTAGTTGCCGATATCCGGCACCTTTGCTTCGAGGATGGCCATGCTTGCTCCGAATCGAATCCCGCTGGAAAGCGCCAAGTGTCGCCGATTTGGAAGAACTCGTCATTTCGGAAGCGGATCGGAGGCGCGACCATTCCTCGCGCGCATGCACCCTCACGGTCAAAGCGACACCTGCATTGCCCGGCGCGTCGGGATCATCTTCGCACCGACGATCGATGCCTTCGTCGGCGATTGCGCACGCTCGAAGTCGTGAACGACGGCACACGCGTCGACGGCAACATGCCGCCCCATGCGATCATCCTCCACGCTTCTGGAAGCGCAGGCCGCGCCGGCACGATGCGCGGGTTGTTGATTCCTTTTTTTATATTTCCACTTTGGCCCACAAGTTGCTTTGCTCTTTTCGTCGGCACCGAAATGAGCGACGGCTTGATCGCGGAAGCCGCCAAAAGCACGAATGCGTCACCTTTTTGGCAAATGTCCACGGGGACGCACGGGGCATCGATGACATGCCGCGGAAACCCGGGGAAACACGCGTCAGTTACGAACATTTTCGACAGTAGTTGACGACGAAACGCCCGATCGGTTCTGCATCAAGGAGAGTGGAATGCACATGCTACGGATCTGCGACATCGGCCTTGCGCAAGATACTTCCCACGCCTTGCATTCGATGCTGAAAATCCTTGACGGACGTGCGGCCGCATCGTTGCGTTCGGCCCCGATCGACGCCGCGGATGTACTGATCGCCCGTCCCGGCAGCCGGCCCGATTTGATTGCCGACTGGAACGCCCGGGGGCGACCGGTCGTATTGCTCGTTGACGACAGCTCGGAACTACCGGTATCGCCATTCGTGCTGCGCCATCCACTCCGCGTGATGCCCTTGCTCGGCGTGCTCGACCAGATCGCCGAGCAGTGGTCCACTCATACGAAACAAATCCACGAGCCCGGCGCGAACTGGACGGCGGCGGAATCGATCCGCTCGCTGACCGAAGGTGGAGCGGGAGGCTGGCATGTTGCACGCACCTCCAGCAGCCATGAGGTCTGGGCCCACGACGGACACGCTCACGCCGCGGCCGCCCTCTTCGACCGCCTGCGCGGCAGCGCACTGCCGATGAGCCGCTTCTCTCCGGCGACCAGCGCGCCGCCCGCGGGGCTCGCGCACATTTCGCTGCAAGACCTGGGCTGGTTCATCGGTCTTCACGGACCCGCCGGCCTCGCTCCGTGGCTGTCGCGCGATGTGAGCTATTCGTTGCGACGCTGGCCGGATTTCGGACGCCTCGGCGCCTCGCCGGAAATGATCGAACTGTCCGCGATCGCAGCATCGCAGGCGCGTACGCCAGCGGAACTGGTCGACTTGTCGCGCTGCGCCGCGGACGTCGTCCTGCGCTTCCTGACGGCTGCTTCACTGGCCGGTTTGCTGGCCGCACGCCAACCCGCGTCAACACCCGCCAGTACGCCGCGGCAGGGAGGCGCGTGGACGCGTCTGGTCGGCGACCTGCGCCGTCATCTGGGGCTGTTCACATGACGAGTGCCGAGGACGCCGAATTCAAGATCATCTTCACCGGCCCGATGGGTGCCGGCAAGACAACGGCGATCGCGGCGATCAGCGAGGTCGAACCGGTCCGGACCGAAGTCGACAACAGCGATCGAGACAGCCATGGCAAGGAACTGACGACAGTCGGCTTCGACTTCGGTCGCATCACTTTGCCCGGCGGTCATTGCGTCCGCCTCTATGGAACGCCCGGGCAAGCGCGCTTCCGCTTCATGTGGAACATCCTCGGACGCGGCGCCGCCGGGGCGATCATTCTCCTCGATGCAACTCGCGCCGATGCGCTGGAGCAACTCGACCTGTTCGTCGACGCCTTCGTTCCACTGCTGCCGCCCGGCGCAATCGTCATCGGCATCGGACGCTGCGAGGAACCGGGCGCACTCGGCAGCGATGCATTCGCGGCGCGTCTGGAAGCGCGCGACATCCTCGCGCCGGTGCTGACGATCGATGCGCGCAAGCCGCATGACGTGCGCATGCTCGTGCATACGCTGACCTGCATCCTCGAATCCCGAGCACCTCTTGGAGCCTGCGCATGAGCCGCAAGTCCAACAGCCGTATTCCGCGTGAAGCGGCCCGCAACGTGATGGAAAGCTATCGCGATGTGCTCGGCGTGCAATGTGCCGTCCTGTTCTCGGCCGATGGCTTCGAACTGGCGTCCTACGCCGCCGATGAAGCGGCCTCGGCCCGGCTAGCCGCGATCGGCAGTTCCCTCGCGGCACTCGGCAGCGCGATTTCTTCGGAAGCGGGACTTGATGAATGCGAACGCACCACGATCGAGAGCAAGGGCGGCACCGTCACGATCATGCGCATCGGCGACGACGGCGCCATGTCGCTCGCTGTCGTGGCCGGACGCAACGCCGTGCTAGGCCAACTGCTTTGGGCGACCAGGCGTTGCTGCCAGGCATTGCTCGAACAGATGAATACCTGACCCTGCGGATTGGACGAGGCACCGTCCGCAGTCCCGAACCTCGATGTCTCACAAAAGGAATACGCTCATGGCAAACATCAACGAATGTCTCGCGAAAATGCTCGAAATCGACGGCGCGATGTGCACCGCGATCGTGGATGCCAACAGCGGCATGCTGCTTGGCAAGGCCGGTACGGGTCTCGATCTGGACCTCGCCGCAGGTGGCAACACGGAAGTGGTGCGCGCAAAGATGAAGACGATGAAGGCGCTTGGTCTCAACGATGCGATCGAGGACATCCTGATCACCCTTGGCAAGCAATATCACATCATTCGCCCGGTCGCGGCCAAGCCCGGACTCTTCATCTATCTCGTATTGGACAAGAACCGCGCCAATCTGGCGCTCGCGCGGCGCGCCGCAATGGATGCCGAGCAGGCGCTCCAGTTCTGAAGCCCCGCCTGCGCCGGCTCGTTCGTTGGGGTTGCCCGACCGGGTAACTCCGATGACCTGCGGCGGGTCACTCCTCAAGCCGCGGCTTCGGGTGGCGGCGCGCTTTCCCCGCTGTCCGCAGGCACGCCTGTTCCGGGCGACGCATGCACGGTCACCTCCCGCTGCGGAAACGGAATGCTGATGCCTTCGGCGTCGAAGCGTTCCTTGATCGCGCGCAACAACGTGGTCTGCACGGCCCAGGCGTCGCCGGTTTTAGCCCACGGCCGGATCGCCAGGTTCACGCTCGAATCGGCCAGTTGCAGCACGGCGACGTCGGCCGCCGGCTCGGCCAACACGCGCGCGTCCGCGGCGAGCAGTTCGCGCACGACCGCGATCGCCTTGCCGATGTCGTCGCCATAGCCGATGCCGACAACGAGGTCGATGCGCCGCGTGCCGCGCGCACTGTAGTTCACGATCGCGTCGCCGGCGACCTTGCCGTTCGGCAGCACGACCTCTCGGTTGTCCGAAGTGAGCAGGCGCGTATGCATCAGGCTGACGTCCTGCACGGTGCCGGCGACGCCGGCCACCTCGACGTACTGGCCGACGCGGAATGGCCGGAACACCATCAGCAGCACGCCCGCGGCCAGATGCGACAGCGAACCCTGCAAGGCGAGGCCGATAGCGAGGCCGGCGGCGCCGAGCGCGGCCAGCAGCGACGCGGTCGGCACGCCGATGCGATCGAGCGCGCCGGTGACGACCACCGCGAGCAGCAGCACGAGCACGAGGTTGCCGAGGAAATTACCGAGCAGCGGATCGGCGCCGGCGCGCGTCACCACACGTTGCACCGCTGCGGCGACGCGGCGCGCGAGCCACCAGCCGATCAGCAGGATCAGCAGCGCGACCAACAGCCGCCCACCCCAGCCGACCAGCATGTCGGCGAACGCGCGGTTGTCCAGCGATGCGTAGAATTCGCGCAGGCGGTCGGTCATTGCGCATCCTCGATCAACGAATCGGCATAGGCTACCAATCCCGCCAGCCCGCGAATACGTCGCTCGTTTGCGTCGCGCGACGAATCCGTCCAAGGAGAGTTCCGATGTACGTGCTGTATTACTCGCCCGGCACCGCCAGCATGGCCGTGCACCAGACCTTGATCGAAACCGCAGCGGCGCACGAATTGCGCGAGATCGATTTCGATGCGCGCGAGCAGAAGAGCGCCGACTACCTGCGCCTGAATCCGAATGGCATGGTGCCGACGCTGATCGTCGACGGCGCGCCGATCTACGAATGCGCGGCGCTGTTGCTGCTGCTCACGGAACGCCATCCGGAAGCCGACCTCGCGCCGCAGCCCGGAACGCCGCCTCGCGCGACCTTCCTGCAATGGATCGCGCATTTTGCGAACACGCTGCAGCCGGCGTTCCGCCAATGGTTCTACCCGCAGGATTTCGCGCCGATCGAGTACGAAAAGGAATCGAAGGAGTTCGCGCGCCGGCGCATCGAGGCGGTGTGGACCAGGCTCGATGCGCATCTCTGCGCACATGGCCCATACGTGCTGGCCGACCGCTTCAGCGCGGCCGACATCTACGCGACGATGCTGATGCGCTGGTCGCGCAACATGCCCCGCCCTGCGACCACATGGCCGGCGCTCGACACGCTGGCGCAGCGCGTGAAGGCGCGCGCGAGCTGGAAGCGGTTGTACGAAACCGAAGGCTTGACCGAATGGGCGTAGCGCGAATCCGCCGCGGCCTCGACTACAGCGCAGCGCAGACGCGATTTCGGCCGCCCTGCTTGGCGCGATAGAGCTGCTCGTCCGCCGCGCGTAGCAACTCGGCCACGCTGGTCATACCGACGCTCCATGCGGCCACGCCGATGCTCACGCTGACACCGCGCGCGCCCGCCTGCTCCTGCAGTTCGAGCGCCGCGATCGCCGCGCACAATTGCTGCGCGAATGCGGTTGCGGCGTCGAGCTCCTGCTCAGGCAACGCGATAGCGAATTCCTCGCCGCCTATGCGCGCGAGGATGAAATCCTCCCGCACCTCATGGATCAGCGTGGACGCCACCTGCTTCAGCACGACATCGCCGGCCAGATGGCCGTGGCGATCGTTGATGGACTTGAAATGATCGAGGTCGATGATCAGCAGCGCGAGCGGGCGCCGGTGGCTGGCGGTGCGCGCCAGCTCGCGTTCGAGCAGTTCGAGGAACTGGCGCCGGTTGTAGATGCCGGTCAACGGATCGACCGTGGCGAGTTGGTAGATCTCCTCGTGGTAGCGCGCCTCGACCGAGGAACGCTCCATGAACTTCAGCACGCAAGCACCGATCGTGATGTGGTCGCCATCGCGCAGCTCCGCCTCGATGATCGGCTGATCGTTGACCAGGGTCTTGTTTGTCGAATCCAGATCCTTAACGCGATAGCCTGCGGCGTCGCGCCACAACCGCGCATGCTGGCGCGACACGCTGCGGTCGACGATCTGGAACTCGCACTCGGGTGCGCGCCCGACCGTCAAGGCCTGCTCGCCGATATCGATGCGCTGACCCAGACGCTGCCCCTGCAGCACGACCAGGCACGCCGACGCGGGGCTGCGCTCCTCGTGCTGCGGGCGCGCCGAACGCACCGTGCGTCGGTGCGTGGTGGTCGAGTTGCGGTCGGGCATCGCACGATCTTTCTGCAGTCAAGGCCTTCAGTCTACGCGAGTTGCCGTCAGCGGCGAATGCAGGCGGTCACTTCCGCGCCGGGCCGCGGCGGCATATAGAATGCGCACGGCGCACGCGGACAAGCGCCACTCAACGCCAACCATGCACAAGCCCGATTTTTCCGCCGACGACGCCACCGAGCTGCAGTCCACGCCGGTGGAGGGTGCGTCCGGCGTGGTCCTGAACGACGGGGCGCAGCTCGGACCTTACGTGATCCGCCGCTTGCTCGGCGAGGGCGGCATGGGTCGCGTCTATCTCGCCGAGCAGATCCGGCCGGTGCGTCGCGAGGTCGCGCTCAAGCTGATCCGCGAACAGGTCGCAGGCCCGCTTGCGCGCGCCTATTTCGACGTCGAGCGACAGGCGCTTGCGCAAATGCAGCATCCGGCGATCGCGCAAGTGTTCGACGCCGGCACGACCGAGGATGGCCATCCCTACCTGGTGATGGAAGTCGTCGAAGGACACCCGCTCACGGCGTTCTGCCGCGACGAAAAACTCGACCGCGGCGAACGTCTTTCGCTGTTCACGCGCATCTGCAACGGCGTCCAGCACGCACACCAGAAAGGCATCATCCATCGCGACCTGAAACCGGCCAACGTGCTGGTACGCCGGGTCGATGGCGAGGCAATGCCGAAGATCATCGATTTCGGCATCGCGATCGGCAGCGGCGGCGGCAGCAATGCCCAGATCGCCGCGCAATCGACCGAGCGCGCCGGCACCGCGATTTACATGAGCCCCGAGCAATCGGGCAGTCGCCAGCGCGATATCGACACGCGCAGCGACGTCTATTCGCTCGGCGTGATGCTGTACGAGGTGCTGACCGACGCGGACGCGGTCGCATTGACCGGACACGCGCGCCGCTCGACCCGCGCGCCGCACCAGACCCTGCTTGCCGCGATCGACAGCGAGGCCGCCGATCGCACAGCGACGCCCACCTCCGCCGCCATGCTGCAGGCAGCACGCCGGCTGCCGACGGAGTTGCGTGCGATCCTGCGCAAAGCGCTCGCCACCGAGCGCGCCGATCGCTACGACTCCGCAGCGGCGCTGGCCGACGACATCGAGCGTTACCGGGAAAAACGTCCGGTCAAGGCGCTGCCGCAGACACGGCTGTATCTCGTGCGCACGTTCGTTTCGCGGCATCGGTTGGGGCTGGCGGCAACGACACTGGCGAGTATTGCGTTGCTGGCGGGCATCACGCTTGCCCTGAATGGGCTGGAACGCGCGCGCGCATCCGCGACGCAGGCGAGGATCGAAGCCACCAAGGCCGCGCAAGTCGCCTCGTTCGTGCGAAGCATGCTGTCCGGCATCGACCCCGAGCGCGCGCGCGGCATGGACAACCGCCTCATGCGCACGATCCTCGATTCCGCCGCCGAACGTGCCGGCCGCGAACTGGCGAAGCAGCCGGACGTGCGCTCGGAGATCGAACGCACGATCGCGGACAGCTACGCATCGCTCGGCGAGTTCACGATGGCCGATTCACACTACGAGGCCGCGCTCGCCGCTGCCCACGCGGCCAACCTTCCACCCGGAACGATCGGCGAGATCACCAGCCAGCGCGCGCTCGGTCTCGCCGGCGCAGAACATGCGCAGGACGCGCTCGCCACCGCCGAGAAATCGCTCGCGTTGGCTTCCTCACTGCCTGCCGACGATCGCCAGCGGCTGCACATCGAAAGCCGCCTGGCTGCACTCGAGCGCGACGCCGGCAAGCTGGAGCGGGCGCGCGTGCGCTTTGAGCGGGTGATAGCAATGCAGCGGCGGACATTTGGCGAAGAGGATCCGGACACGCTCGAAAGCCTGCAGGGGCTGGCGATCACCCAATTCGTCGGCGGACATTTCGACCAGGCGCGCCCGCTGCTCGAGAACCTCATCGCGAAATACCGGCAGCTGCGCGGCGCGGACGACATGAAGACCATCAGCGCGATGGTCAGCCTGGCCGTGCTGGACAACGAGCAGGAGCGCTATGCCGACACCGTGAAACTGCTGACCCCGTTGTTGCCGGTGGTCGAACGCGTGTATGGCCCGGATCATCCACGCACGCTGGTCGTCATCATGAACCTCGGCAGCGCGATGCGCTACGAAAAACACTATGACAAGGCACGCCCGTACTACCTGCGCGCGCTGGAACTGGCGCGCAAACTGTATGGGCCGACGGCGCCGCGCACCTTGATGGCCGAGGGCAACCTGTCATTGATGCTGCGCGATGCGGGCGATCTCGCCGAGGCCGAACGTCACGCCCGCTTCGTGGTCGATCATGCTGCGCAAGCGTTCGGCGACAATCCGTATCGCGCCAGCATGTACCGTGGGCTGGCGACCGTGCTGATCCTTGAAGGGCGCTACGCCGAAGCCGAGAAACAGCTGGATACCGCATGGAACGTGTTCGTCAATGCGAAAGGCTATGGCGCCGATCATCCGCGCGCGCAGGAAGTCGTCGACAGCTACATCGACTTGTACACGGCGTGGAAAAAGCCAGAGCGCGCAGCCATCTGGAGTTCGCGCAAACACGTCGCGACCCCGCCAGCGCCGTGATCGGGACGCGCGCCCGCAGGCGCGCGTCCCGCGACCGTCAACGCGGGTTCGCGTTGCCGAACAACGCGCGATAGACGATGCCGCCGAGTGCACCGCCGATGATCGGCGCGACCCAGAACAACCACAGTTGCGGCACTGCCGCCGTGCTGGCAAAAAACGCGACAGCGGTCGAACGCGCCGGATTCACCGAGGTGTTGGTGACCGGGATGCTGATCAGATGGATCAGAGTCAGCGCGAGGCCGATCGCAATGCCGGCGAATCCGGCCGGTGCGTTGCCGTGGGTTGCGCCCATGATGATGAACACGAAGAAGAACGTCATCACGATCTCGCAGACCAGCGCGGCCTGCATCGAATAGTGACCCGGCGACAGGTCGCCGAAACCGTTCGAGGCGAACCCGCCGGCGGCGAAATCCGGCTTGCCGCTGGCGATCAGGTACAACACCGCGCCTGCCGCGAGTCCGCCGAGCACCTGCGCGACGATGTACGGAACCAGGTCCGAGGCCGGAAAACGCCCACCGGCCACGAGGCCGACCGAGACCGCCGGGTTGAAGTGGCCGCCCGAGATGTGGCCGACCGCATAGACCATCGTCAGCACGGTCAGGCCGAACGCCAGCGCGACGCCGACGAATCCGATGCCCAACTCGGGAAACGCGGCCGCCAGTACCGCGCTGCCGCAACCACCGAGGACCAGCCAGAACGTGCCGAAGAACTCGGCACCGAGACGTTTACCGATCGACATGAAGCACCTCCCTTGGTTGACCTTCGGACGAAGACCTCACCCGACCGCCTGCGGCGGTCCGCACAGGTGAAACCATGCTAGCGACATGAAGCGGTGATCACGCCGGTCCCGATGCAACTTTCGGTGACATGCGAGCCTGCGTCAGAACGAGCGCACGCGCCGCGGCCGGATCAGCATGCCCATGCCGACACCGGCCAGCAGCCAACTGCCGAACTGCTCGACGAGGTCGCTGATCAGCAGCGATGTCGGAAAGCCGTACCAGCTCCATTGCGACACCGAGATGGACAGCCACGCCGCGATGCCGATTGCGGCCATCGAGAACACGCGTCGGCCGAAGCCGCCCGGCAACTGCATCAGCAGCAGCGCGCCGAACAACGCAGCGAGCACGTTGGAGACGAATTCGGTCACGAGTTGGCGCGGCGACATCGCCTCGCCGCCATTGGGCTTGTAGATCAGCAGGCCGGACGGACCGCTGGCGATCTTCTGCTGCCACGCCTGCTGCTGCTCGGTCGACGGCTTGGCGCCCATGTCGATCCACGGAAACGCATACATGCCAGGTTCGGGCAGGTTCTCGCCGAACGCGGACAGCACTGCCGGCTCGTTCGGCATCGGCTTCATCGCTTCGCGCTCGAACGGCAGCGCCATGTGCGTGACCGCACCCCAGACGAACATCAGGAAACCGCCGAGGATGGCGGCCAGGACGATACGCACCATCTCGTTGACTCCGCTTCCGGGCTCGGCCCGCTGTGCCGGCATCATACGCGCGCCATTGCGGCATGGGTTCGCGTAGTGCGATGGTCGTCGCGAAATCCCATCGATGTTCCGGTGAACGCGGTCCGGGGCATCAGTTGCCGGTCGTCTCCAGCAGCACGTCCGGTATCCACAATTGCTGCCATCGCGCGATCTTCTCGTCCGCGCCCAGCGATTGCGGCGACGCCGGCACCGGCGCGCCGAGTGCCGCGTTGCCATCCAGACAACCGGCGTTGGCAACGCCATAGAGGCGCGAAGCGTGCCGGAAGATCGCCGCGACCAGCACGCCACACCGACCGCAGAGCAGGAACTTCGCCGCGTTCGAGCCCTGTTCGTACTCGCGCAACGCGTCCGCATCGCTCGCCGATATTCGCAACTGCCCGGCAGGATCGGAAATCCAGACCGAGCCGTGCTTGCGGCAAAACGAGCAATCGCAGGCGCGCGGCACGATGCGCGCGAACGCCCGCCGCGTCGCCAGCGCGATGTGCAGCCGGCCGCAATGGCAGCTGCCGCGCAGGGTCGTCGCTTCGCCCATTGCAGCCGACACGGTCGGTCTACTTCGCCGTGGATGGCAGCGGCGCGTTTGCGGTCGGATTGTCCTGGTTTTCCTTCAACCACAGCATCGACGCGTGCACGCGCTGCCAACCGCTCGGGTGGTCGTAGAACAGGACTTCCTCGAGCGCCCCCGGCTTGATCTTGCGATAGGCCGACAGGCGCATCGCGGCCATGGCGAAGCCGTTCGGCTCGCGTGCGGCATCGAGCCCGAACGCATCCGCCTCGGCTTCGGCTTGGCGCACGATCGAATTCGTCAGCGGCGTGGCGAAGAAGAAAAACAACGACAGGATCGCCAGCGCCAGCGGCAGCGCGGCCGGATCGGCGCGACCGCGCAGGCCGAGTCGACCGCCCCAACGCGCGAGCGCGACGTCGAAGCCGCGGTGGGTGATCCAGAAGCCGAGCGTCAGCACGAGGCTCAGGTAGACGATCAGGCGCAGCGCATGATTGAGCACGTAGTGGCCCATCTCGTGGCCCATCACCGCCTTGATCTCCGGCAACGAGGTTTTCTCCAGCAGGTTGTCGTTGAGCGCGACGCGCGTGGTGCCGAGGAAGCCGGACACGTTCGCGCTGATCCGCGTGGTCTGCTTGGACGCATCGAACTCGACCACATTGTCGGTCGGCACCTGGTTCGCGCGTGCCAGCGACAACACCGCATCGCGCGCCGGCCCTTCGCGCAGCGGTTTGTAGCTGTTGAACAGCGGTTCGACAAAGACCGGCGCCAGCATCATCAGGAACAGCAGCACGACGAAGGTGCCGCTGCCCGCCCACACCCACCAGCGCGCGCCGGCCTTGCGGATCGCCGCATACAGCAGCGCCAGCAGCGGCGGCACGATCACCAGCGAAACCGCCATATCCTTGAGCTGGTCGCCGAACCAGCCGCCGAACGTCTGCGTGGCGAGTCCATATTGATGCTCGCGCACGAAATCGGTGTAGATCGACAGCGGCGCGCCGAGCACGAAGCCGACCAGCAGCCAGAGCGCGGCGTACAGCATCACCTGCAACCAGGGTCGCCGGCTCGTTCGCTCGGCGATGTCGCGCATGCGCTGCGAGAGCCGGCCGCACAACAGGATCGCGGCAACCGCGAAGCCGTACAGCAGGCCCCACAGCTTCAGCCAGTAGCCGCCTTCGAAATACGCGTTCGACGAGGCGCGCTGCGCCGGCGAGAGCAGATCGACATAGGCGTCGGTCGCCCGCTCGACGTCGAAGCCCGGCCCCGGCCGTGCCACGTCCGGAATCTGCAGGCCCGGCGGAAAGTCGCGCACAAGCGGAGACCCTTCCTGAGCACTGGCGATGCCCGCCAGCAGGATCGAAACCACGAACATCAGCCCACACAGGATCCGCCGCATGCCACGCCCCTTGGCTTTCGAAGATGCGCCAGCGTCGGGCATAGATCGCATCGGCGTCAATCCGCCAAACGACACGGGCCGCGTCGTTGCCAACGCGGCCCGTGAAAGAAGCATGCGGGAAGTGCGCTACTTCCTCGCGCGGCCTGCCTTGCTGATCGTGAATCCGCCGAAGCTGATGCCGATATCGACGCCTTCTCCGGCGCCGGCCAGCGCCAGCGAGACGGTGCCCTTGGTCAACACCTGGGCCGTGCCGGACTTGCCCGCACCGATGCTGGCATCGCCTTGCGCATAGGTGCCGAGCACGTCCTCGATGCGATGCACGTCGGTGAAGCGGCCGGTTCCGTTGTCGATGTGCGACTTGCCGACGGTCAGGCCGCCGCCTTTCGCATGGATGTTCACGCGCATCGACTTGCCGTTCTCGCAGGTGACCACGCCGTGGCCTTCAGCACGCTTGTAGATGGCGGCCCAGCCGGTCAACGAGAACTTGAGCTTGCAGTCCAGCTGCGCCGATGCGGCACTGGCGCGCTGCGGAATCGCCACCGCCATGGCCAATGCCACGGCGGCGCCCAGAAACGAAAGACAACCATGTTTCATCGTCAACACTCCTCTGTGGGTGATGCGCGGATGGGAAGTCTCGACGGTCCCGGCTGAACGAATCGGAACCCGCGGCTTGCGCCGCCCGGCTACCTTATCCGATCACCCTTCCGAAGTGCGGCCACGGATGGCCGCTTCTGGCGTCGGCAAAGCCGACATCCTGCACGTCGACGAGGCGTGATGCCGATGGCGTGCTCAGGACGAGCGCATGGACAACGCCTGCAACTCGCGCCAACGCGCAAGCTTGGCCTCGCGCGGGATCGAGGCATTCGCCGGACTGGTCGAGGGCAGCGCGAGAATCACCAAGCCGGCCAGTCGCACCACATCGATCGCCGGCGCGATGCGGCGCCTGAAGACCTGATGCGCCTTGGCGCCGTTCAATGCGAGCGCACGGATCGACGGATACTGCTGCAGCAGTGCCGGGATATCGTTGGCGACCTCGCTGCCGGACACGATGCTGCTGTCGAGGCTGCCGGCACGCTCGCAGCGCTCCAGCACATCCCAGATGCCGATGCGGCAGGCCTGCAGCCGGGCGATGCGCTGGCCGTATGGCAGTGCCGGCCCTGCGCCGTAGAGCAATCCCATGAATGGCCAGAACAGGTTGTGCGGATGTGCGTACGACTGGCGCATCGCCAGCGAACGCAAGCTCGGCACCGTACCGAGCACCAGCACCCGGCAACCGGCGCCGACCTGCGGCGGAAAGCTTTCGACGGAGGCGGTCACCTGTGCGCTCGTCCCTGGTCTCGAACATCAAAAAGCGGCCTTCCATGGCCGCAGTTTTCAATGGAGTTCATTCCCCGGCGCACTAACCGGCTGTCTGTTTGAGCGCGGCGAGATCGGCCAGCACCTGCTTGGAATTTTCCTTCGGATCGACGTCCTTGTAACGCTTGGCGACCTTGCCTTCGGGATCGATCAGGAATGTCTCGCGGCGCGCGTAGTGCATGCCGAGTTTGGAGGTCAACACGCCATAGGCCTTCGCGGTCGACTGGTCCGCGTCCGACAGCAGGCGGAATGGCACGTGGTATTTCTCGGCGAACTCGGCGTGCGATTTCACGTCGTCGAGGCTGACGCCGAACACGTCGGCGCCGGCCTTGCGCAACGCGATGATGTCGTCGCGGAACGTGCATACCTCGGTCGTGCAGCCGGGCGTGAAGTCCTTCGGATAGAAATACAGCACCGTCCATTTGCCGCGCTCGTCGGCGAGCGTATGCCAATCGCCCTTCTGGTCCTGCAGGCGGAAATCCGGTGCGGACTGGCCGACTGCCGGGCCGGGACTTTCGGGCGCGTCGGCGGCGAACAACGGCGCCGCGACGAAGGCGAACAGCAGCGCGAGAACAGAAAGCATGCGGGTCATCGGAGAATCTCCATCAAGGTCAGGCGTGCAGGTACGACGCGACGAAGCCGATCCAGTCTACGCCGGCACATGCATTGGACCGGCGTTCGCCGCAAAATCGTTCAGGCATCGGCAGGCTTGCCGTTCCGATCGGGCGCGGCAAGCCGTGCGACAAGGCGGGAGTCATGGTTCTCAAGCATCTGTACCACGCACGCGGCAGCGACGGGCACGACTACGAGGTGCACGTCTACGTCGAACCGGCCAACCACGAGAACGCGCACATCGAACGCCTCGCCAAGATCTGTCTCGCCGACGGCGGCGAGTTGCGCGTGCTGTCGCGACACCACTACGAAATCGTCGCGACCGGCGTCACGCTCGAAACCGGCGATCCGGATGCGATTTGATCTGCCGTTTCCGTAGCGCCCTGTGCACGCTATTGGCGCAAACCCGCTCGACCGCGCTCATGCGCGGCGATGAACGCATCGACCGATGTGCCAGCAATCATTTCGGCGATTGCCACCAACGGCAACTGATCGAGCGTCTTGAAGCGCACGCAAGCCTTGCCGATATCGGGCTTGCGCCCGATCGCGGCGAATGCCGCGCGCAACGTCGCATCCTTGTCTGCCTCCAGCGGCAGCACGCCGAGGTACAACGACCACGCGTTCTTCTGCGCGGCAAACGCGACAACGCTCAGCGGCTGGCCGTTGTAGGTATCCGGATAGCGCGCGAGCGGAACCTCATAACTCGGCATGCCCCAGCGCATCGCCTCGACGCAGCCTGCCGGCAGATGCGCGACGATCAATTCGCGCAGCGCGATTGCGACTGCGCGCCGCTGCGGCGGCAGGTCTTCGATATAGGCATCGACCGTAGCGGCCTCGCTGCGCGCCATCGCCGCCTCACTTCTTCTTCGCGGGTTTGGACAGCGGCAGGAACTTTGCCGCATCGTAGCCACCGACCTCGAACACCAGCGTACGTGCGCCCTTGCCCTTCTCGATGACGTCGATGCTGAGCTTGCGCGTGCCGGCGAGTTTGGCGATGAGCGCCTTGTCGTCGTTGATGAACATCGCCGGTTCGCCGGTCGGCGGCAGATAGGCCTTGAGCTTGGCTGGCTTGTCGTCGAAGCGCGCCGACAACGTACAGGTGCCGCGGCATTCGAAGCCCTTGCCGCTGCCGAACAGGTACGCACTCTCGCCCCAGGCGGAATGCCGGCGCAGGATCAGGCGCACGCGCGCGGCTGAGTCGGCGTCGCTGCTGTAGATCGACGCGGTGCTCTGCTCGCCGCCCGACTCCTTGTTCGACTGGTAGATCCACAGGCGCTCGAGGCGCCGCCGCGTGACGATCTCCTTCGCCTGTGCGGTCGCGTCGGCCAAGGTTTCCTGCACTTCCTTCGCCGCCGCGGAACCCGGATACTTGGTGACGATTTCCTGCCCGATCGGCGCAGCCAGTTCCCACGACTTCTCCTGCCGCAAGGTGCGATACAGATCGAGTGCCTTGGTCGACTGCGGATCGGTCGCCGCCGTGGCCGGAGCCGGCGCAGCGGCGCTCGGCGCTTCGGATTTCGAACACGCGGCCAGCGCGCCGGCGGCCGCGAACAACAGGATCAGCACGGAGCGGCTGCGCATCGAAACTCTCCCGGATGGTCGAGCCCGCATCCTAAGGCAACGCCGATCAAGTTGCCTTTGCCGTCATTCCGGCGAAGGCCGGAATCCATTTTTCTTTTCAAAACATGCCAATGAAATCACGATGGATCCCGACCTTCGCCGGGATGACGACTTGTTCAGTCGTTGCCCTAACCGGCCAGGCGCTGCGAATCCGCAAGCTGAATCAATAGCGCCGGCACGGATCGCGGCCGGCGTTGCGTTCGTAGGTCGATACGCGCGCATCGCGCTCGCGACCGGCGCGACCGATTGACCCGGCCGCGGCAAGTCGCCGGCAGACGTCCGCTCGCGGCAACGCGATTGCCGAAACGCCGACCTTCTCGGTGCCGCTTCCGCGCGAGGCTCGACCGTGGCCGCCGGCGCGCGCAGTGCTGATCGATTTCGGGCAGGCGGTGTGCTGATAGAAGACCTCGCCGTTGTCCGCACGACATTCGTACGAGAGCGCCTCGCTGCCACGCGCACCGACGTGCGAGGAACCACGCCTTGCACCTGCAGGCGACTTCGCCGACACACCGTAGTCCGGCGCCGGCGATGGTGGCGGCGCGGGCGCGATCTCGATCAGCGTCTCGCGCTGCGTGGTGGCGCAGGCGTGGTCCTGGTACGCCACGCGGCCCTCGGCATCACGGCATTTGTAGACCGATTCCGCATGCGCAGCCTGTGTGCCACCCAGCCATGCCAGCACTGCGATCATCATCAACGGCGTCGTCGATCGCGTGCGAAACAGTGTCGTGATGCCCATCGCGCCTCTCCCTTCGTGAGGGCAACAGGATCGCGTCCCACGCGCGACGCGACGACCTTCGATTGACGCGTCCACCTGTAGGAAATCGCCGCGGGCAGAGTGGCGCGGTAGCATCGTTCCTTTCTTCTTCGCCATCCCGCCGCGTCATGCGCAAGTTCATCCACGTCGACATGGATGCGTTCTACGCATCGGTCGAGCAACGCGACGATCCTTCGCTGCGCGGGCGTCCGGTCGTGGTCGCATGGCGCGGCGCGCGCTCGGTGGTGTGCGCGGCGAGCTACGAGGCGCGCACGTTCGGCGTGCGCTCGGCGATGCCGGCTGCACGCGCCGAACGCCTGTGCCCGGATGCGGTATTCGTGCCGCCGGATTTCACGCGCTACAAGGCCGTCTCGCAGCAGGTGCGCGCGATCATGCTGCGGCATACCGCCCTGGTCGAACCGCTGTCGCTCGACGAAGCCTATCTCGACGTGACCGAATCGAAGTCCGGCCTGCCGAGCGCAACCGCGATCGCCAGGACGATCCGCGCGCAGATCCGCGACGAAACGCAACTGACCGCATCGGCCGGTGTCGCGCCGGCCAAGTTCCTCGCCAAGATCGCCTCGGACTGGCGCAAGCCCGACGGCCTGTTCGTGATCCGCCCGGAACAGGTCAAAGCGTTCCTCGAACCGCTACCGGTGTCGCGCATCCACGGCGTCGGCAAGGTCATGGATGGCAAGCTCGCCGCGCTTGGCATCCGCACCGTCGGGCAACTGCGCGAAATCGACGCGCATGCGCTCGAAGCGCGCTTTGGCCGCTACGGGCGGCGGCTGTCCGAACTCGCGCACGGCATCGACCATGGCGAAGTGAAACCGGATCGACCGACGCAATCGATCTCGGCCGAGGACACGCTCGCCAGCGACGTCCCGCTCGAAGCGATCGCACCGGTGATCCGTGATCTCGCCACGAAGACCTGGGCCGCGACGCAACGCACCGAGCGCATCGGCCGTACCGTCGTACTGAAGCTCAAGACGCGCGAGTTCCGTATCCTGACGCGCAGCCGCACGCCCGACCTCGCACCACGTTCCGCCGCTGAACTCACCGCGATCGCGCTGACCCTGCGCGAGCAGGTCGAGCTGCCGTCGACGACCCTGTATCGCCTCGTCGGCGTCGGTCTCGCCAACTTCTTCGACCCGGACGACACGCCAATGCAGTCGGCGCTGTTCGAGGAATGATGCGGCGATTCGTGAACGCATCCGGCGAAGATCGCGGGCAATCGATTCCGGAGCCGTGTCGCCGACACTCGCTGCCGGTTTTTCGCCGATCGGGATCGCCCCGCCGTCGCACCGACATGCCTTTGCGCCCGCATGTCATCCGCTCCGGTTGGTCATCGACGACGTGGACCGGCCATCTTCTGAGCAATTCGCGCCGGCAACGCGTCCTGCGGCGGAGGCATCTCGATACGTTCCGCATATTCGCCGCGGCGCGCGACGGGAAGCCCGCAGCCCGGAGGCAGCGGCGAAATCCCGATCCACGATCCAAGAACTGACAGATATTGAAATCTGTTATCACATAGCGCACCATCCACTGCCCGAGTGGGACGAACCATGCCGGTCACCCGCCTTGGCCGCGACTCCGGCGTCGCCACGACGCGGCAACGAATCGGCAGAAGCGAGCCAGGCGCGTCGGATGCAATGCCCGGCAGCTGCGATCGAACGGCCGCGTTGGACCCACCCGCGCCGGCGATCGGGATCGGCAATGCAGACGTCAGGACAACGAGAGGAACCCCCATGAACCTGCTCACCCGCGATCGATCCACCTCCGCACGCCCTTGCACCAAGGCGCGCGCAACTGCGCTCATCACCGATGCGGCGCACGGCGGCTGCGCGATCGCGCAGAGCCTTGCGCAGCGAGGCGTCGCTGTCGCTCTCGGGCACGCGCGTTGCGATACCGACACCGCGATGCGCGCGATCGCCACGATCGCCTCGGCGGGCGGCTATGCGGTGGCGATCGAGATGCACGACAGCGACGAGGTCGCGGCGATGGATCTGTTCGATCGCACCGAGGACGTGTTGGGTCGCATCGACGTGCTCGTCGACAATCGCGTTGCGAAGGTTCCGACGCGCGGCAGCGAAGACGAATTGTTCGACCGCTATTTCGGTGTCGAACTGCGCGGCATGGTCGATGTCGTGCGAGAAGCGGCGCCGCGCCTGCGCGGCGGCGGCGCGATCGTGTGCCTGTCCGATGCCCGCCGCGACGGAGCGCCGCGCACACAGGCCTGGATGACGCCGCTCGCGGCGCTCGAATGGCTGACCTGCACGTTTGCAGCCGAACTGGTGCGCTACGGCGTGCGCATCAATGCGATCGCACCGTCCGCCGATTGCGACGAGCAGGCGATCGGCGAAGCGGTCGCGTTGCTGCTCGGCGCCGACGGCTCCGACTGCAACGGCCAGGTTTTCGATGTCGGCGCCGCCGCGCTGCTGGCTATCGGAGCTGCGGCATGAACGACGAGGCGCTGACGCCGGAACGCATCCTCGAAGCCGCCGAAGACGTGCTGCGCCGCTACGGCCCGGCCAAGGCGACCGTCGTCGACGTGGCCCGCGCGCTCGGCGTCAGCCATGGCAGCGTCTATCGTCATTTCGCCAGCAAGGCGGTGTTGCGCGACGCGGTCGTCGAGCGCTGGCTGGCACGTTCCGGCACGCCGCTCGCCAGAATCGCCGCCGACAAGGGCAAAGCGTCCGAACGCCTGCGCCGCTGGTTCGACACGCTGATCGCCGGCAAGCGCGAGAAGGCGCTCGGCGATACCGAGCTGTTCGCCACTTACTACGCGTTGACCGCGGACGCGCGCGAGATCGTCAAGGCGTATGGCGATGCACGCTTCGCCGAAATCGAAGCGATGGTGGCCGAGGGCGTCGCCAGTGGCGAGTTCCGCCGCGTCGACGCGAAGGCCACGGCGGCTGCGCTGTGGAATGCGACCACGCGCTTCTACAATCCAGCGCATTCGTCCGAGTGGCTGCAGCCCGGCATCGACGCGGCGTTCGATGACCTGTGGAAGCTGCTGATGCACGGACTCCTGGCGCCGCCGCACCAGGACTTCGAATCGACTCGGTCGCGCGCGTAAAAACCCGCACGGGGCCAAAGTGCAATGCAGGAACGCGCGTACCTCGCGGGTTCCGTGCGACGGATCGAGGACAAAACAAGATGCGCGTTTTTGTACTGAGAGCAAGATCGGCGCCGACGGACAGTCGAGAACTTCTGGATGCCGTCGGCAAGGGCGCCCACACGGAAATCCTCGCCCACACGCTGATGAACGCGATCTTCGTGGCGCAATCCCATCGTGCGGATGTCGTCGTGCATCTGGTGCTGGAAAGCACCAGGGACTACTCGCGGACGATCAGTTTCAACTCGAACGGCATGCACGACATCGGCGGCTTCCACGAGCAGGCGTTGCTTGGAAAAGTTGCCAAGGCACTGGACGTGTCGGTGGGAATGGGCAAGGAAGAAAACCGCCCGGTCGAGTCGGGCATCACCGTGCGCACGATCAGTTTCGAGAAACTGGCGCAGGAATTGGCCGAAGACCATCAACTGTTCGTCATGGACAGGAAAGGCTCGCCGATTCGAGGCAAGGCGTTTGCAGACAATCCGTGCTTCCTGCTGACCGACCACATGCCGATGCCGAAGAAAAGCTTCAACAGTCTTGGGCGTCTCGGCGCGGAGAAGATCGGGCTTGGATCGAAAATGCTTTTTGCATCGCAATGCGTCGTGCTCATACACGACGAACTGGATCATGGCCCAGGCCCGACCTGATTGGCGTCGAGTTCGGAGGTTGCACCCCTCTCCGCAATGAAGGGGCCGGCTTGAGGGTTCGGCGCGAGCATGGAGCTTCACACTCATCCGAACCCTCATCCGACGGCGACTCGCTCGATCCCTGGACTCCCGCTTCAAACCGTCAATCGCCGTTCGCGATCGACCCAGTCGATCCCGGTCGCACCACTCTCCGACCGCCTTAGAGCGGTCCTGGATCCCGGCGGGAGAAGGGAAACGCGACCTGGATCACAGCTGTGCGGCACGCGCGGCGCGCCGCTCGATGATCCACAACAGCGTCATCGCCGCGAGCCAGGTGAGGAAGAACGGCCAGCGCGGCAAACGGATCGGGCGCGTCGCGATGTCGGCTTGCGCGGTCGCGCCGCCGACGAGGGCGCGCGTCGCTCGCGCGCGCGTCGCGCTGGCAAGTGCACGCGCTTCGTCGGCGGCACGCACATGAAACGGCCAACGGGTACCGGCTGAATGCAACGTGTGCCAGCCGGGTTGCGTCGGCCAGTAGGCTGCGCAGCCGGATGACGCGGTGTCGTGTTCGATCACCAAGGCGACGCGTTCGCCGTCCGTCGCTTCGATCGCGGCATCCGATGTGACGCCGCAGAACACGGCGCGTTCGTCGACGCGTGCCTCGCGCGGCAAGCTGGGCGGCGACGGCCCGCGTGCTCGTGCAAGCGTGGCAAACGTGTCGCTCCACAGAGTTCCGTAGCGCGCGTGGTCGCCGGCGAGTGCGAGGCGCCAGCTGTCGGAAAGCCACCACAGCGCGATGCGACCTTCGCCCTGCACGCGCCACAGTGCGAGCGGAGCGCCGTCGTCGGCGCGCAGCAATGGCACGGCATCGGTCGCGTCGACATCGAGTGCGCGACGCGTGAATGCGGGCGCGGCGCCGGGGAGATCGAATGCCTTTGCGAGCGATACCGCGGTCGCGCCGTCGCTGGCTTGCGTGCGGAATCCGAGTGCGCTCCATTCCGTCGCGACCGGCTCCGGAATCGAGCCGGTCACGCGCAGCAGCAGGCCGAGTCCACCACGCACCGCGGCGACCAGCGCATTCTTCTGCGCAGTGCCGAGTGACGCCCAAGCGCGCTCGTCGACGATCGCCAGATCCGCCTTGCGCAAGCCTTCGGCATCGAGCGCGGCGTGGCCCTCGGTCATTGCGATGCCTCCACTCAACACGATGCGACTGTCGAGTTGCACACCGGCATCGAGCGCCCAGCGGCGCAGGTATTTGAGTTCGGGATCGGGCGCCCCGGCGAGCAGCTGCACGTTCAATGCGGCGCCATGTCGCGCGGCGAGCGGAACGCTGACGTCCTCGACGCGCGCGCCGTCACGATCGAGCACCCGCAGCGCGAACAGCGTCTCGCCTTCGGCCTTCGCTTGCGCATCCAATGCAAAACTTCCGTCTGCGTCGAGCATGCGGCTGGCGACGACGGCGCCGGACGGGTCGCGCAATTCGACCTTGCCATCCACAACGCCTTCAACGCGACCGGACAATGTCCACACACTGCCGGCGCGCGCGTCCGCCGGCACGTCGAGCTCGACCACTCCGCGCGGCAATGGCGCCATATCGAACGCGGCCACGAGTCCGCGCGCTGCATCGCGATCGCGCAGCGGCAATCCGCCACCGACGATATGCAGCCGCCGCAGTTCGGGATGACGGCGCAAGGCCGTGCCGAGATCGGGAACGCGTTCGACGCCGCTGCGTTCCGGCAGGCCCGGCAGCGCGACAACGGTGCTTCCCCCACCGAGCGCATCCATCTGCACTGCCGTGGCGCCGGGCGTCAATGCGACGAGTTCGCCGGCAGCGAAGGATTCCTGCGTCGACGGCGGGAACAGGCACGGATACAGCAACGCCGCGACGGCGAGCTGCAACACGATGCGCATTGCGCGATGCGCCCGCGCATCGCGCAATGCGCGCACGATCGCGAGCAGTGCCCCGAGGGCGAGCAGGATCGCGGCGATCAAGGCCATGTTCATCGGGCTCCGCCTTGCGCCGCCTCAGCCTGCAGCGCATCCAGATAGGCACGACCCGCCGCATCCGGCGCGGCGCGCGGCGCGGTGTTCGCAGCAGGCGCAGGCACCAGCGACCACAGCAGATTGCGCAGTTGCGCGCGGCACTCGGGGCAGCCCGGATCGCGCCGCACGTTGTCGATTGACGCGAGCACGCCGAGCGCATCCGGCAGGTTCGCCTGATGCGCTGCGATCCAGCTCTGCGCGGCGTCCCAATCCGGCGCCTGATGCTCGCCGAGGGCGCGCCACAATCGGGTGATCGTCGCATCGCCTGTGTCTGTCGCAGCCAGCGTGCCGACGCGATCGAGCAGATCCTTGCGCTCACCGGACAGGCGCCGCGTCTCGTCCGGCGTCGGCAGTTCCAAGCCGACGCGGGCGAGGTAGATGCGCGTCGACTGCTGCACCTGCTTGATGAACTCGAGCGCGCGATGCTCATACGGCAACGCTTCGTCCGGATGTCCCTGACGCAGGTGCAGCTCGGCCTGCCACATTTCGTCGAGTGCAGACTTCAGGATCTTCCTCGTCTGCGCATCGAGCAGGGTCGCCGCTTCGGCGATGTCGTGCACATGGCCGTATTCGGCCAGCGTGTTGCCTTCCTCGCCGAACCTGGAGGTTGCGAATGTCGGCAGTTGACGTTCCTGCGCCTCATGCGCGGCGGCCAGCGCATCGACCTGCGTTGGCGTCTCGCCATCGGGATTGCCATGCGGCGACCCTGTGTCGTGATCGCCGTGCGGCGACGGGGGCGCATGCCCTGCGTGCGTTTCCGACTCCTCTCCAAGGAACTGGCCATAGCGCAGGCGCAAGATCTTCTGGTCGACACCGATCGCATCCGAGCGCGCGAGGAACTTCGCTTCGTCGAGCGTCGGCTTGTCGGCGAGCAGTGCCTCGCTGTCGATGATGATCTGGCGCTGGCTGCGGAAATATGCCGGCATCGTCTTCTGTGCGATGCCCTCGAGCCCGGCGGTCTCGCTCGATGCATCCGCTGGCCAGCGCAGGATGAAACTTGCGCTGCGCGTGATGTTCGGTTTCGGTTCGCGGTTGTCGCTGACAGCGAGCTTGACGATCACGTCGTCACCCTTCGAAAGACCGAGGGCCGCCAGATCCAGGCTGTACGCATATCGAACTCTCACAGGCGGCCCGCCTTCGTCCGCGTCCCGCGCAGCAGGAGACGGTGGGGAGAAGGGAACCGGGTCCAATGCGATTGCCTGCTCCTTGAATGCGATGTTCTCGCCGCTGCCCTGCGCGAGCGTGACCGCGAGGTCGGCATGCGCAATCGCGTAGTCGTCGCTGGCTTCGAATGCGAGCCCCCAGGTCTTCTGCCGCGCGTCGATCAGGGTCAGCGTCTTGTCCGGCGCGACCACGCGGATCTCGGGCTGCTGATCCGCAATTGCATCGAGGCGGTACAGACGATCCTCGGCCAGCGACGGCGCGTTGTCCGGCACGATGCGGTACAGCGTCGAGGCGGCGAGCGTGCGCTCGCCGATCCAGTCCGCCCCGTCGCGCTCGAGCTCGATGCGACTGCTGTCGTGAAATTGCAGCGAGACCGCGCCTGGTACCGGATCGAGACGCAGACGCCAGCGCAGACGCGAACCTTCCGGCGCCTTCGTTTCGAGCGCGTTTTCGCGCCGCGGAGGAATCTTCGTATACGGCGGCGCATCGATCGCGAGTTCGGCGTGCGTTATGGAGGTGGCGTCTTTTGCATGCGCTGCGGGCGATGTGGTCATTGGCGCGACCGCACCGTGTTCACGCGCGGGCCACGTCAGCGCGGCCACGGCCATGAGCAGCGCCACGGCGCCACTCGTGACGAACGCGCGCTTCGGCCATGGGGTGCGAAGATCGGCATTCGAATCCATGATGCGCGCACGCAGGCGCGACTGCTGCAGCCGCTGCAGGTTCGTGAGTGCGTCAACGCGATCGAACAGCAACGCAGCGCTGTCATCCATCTCCGGCGAAACCGCATCGAGGCGCCGCGCGAGCCACGCATCCTCGACACGCCGCGATGCGCGCCACGCCAATGCGGCCAGCACGACGATGCCGACAAGCGCAATCGCGACGCCGACGCCAACACCGCCCAGACGCGCGGCCAGCACGATCATCGCCAGCGCGATCGGCGCGGCGACGACCAGTACGATTGCGCATTCGCGCCGCATTGTGCGACGGCGAAGCTCCGCGAGGCGCTCGTCGACGCTCACGAGGACGCCAGCTTGCGCACGCGCGTTGCAACAATGCGTTCGACGACAAACAATGCCGCGACCAACAGCGCAATCCGCGTATCCAGAGGGTTGCTTCCTTCGCTTGCGCGCGCATCGCCGATCACTCGGTCGATATGCCGCGGCTTCACCGCATCGGCATGCGCGCGCGTCGGTGCCGGCGCGGCACCGCGCAATGCGACGCGCAGGCGATCCGGAAAGCCCGCGTCGAGCAGGAGCGGCAATGCGGATGGCGTCAGCGTGCCCGGCAGCGCGAGCACGCTACCCCGACCCGACGATTCGATGCGCGCGAGAACCTGCTGCCGACCGTTGCGCCAGAGCGCAACGCCGTTTGCCGACGGACGATTCGTCAACAACGCGACGCCGCCGTGTTCGATCCATGCGGATACCGCGGGCGTGGTCTGAGGCGCCAGCCACGCCAGCCACTGCGTTTCAGCGGGAATCGGCGCGTCCAGCGGTTGCGCATCGAGCAGGTAGCGGCCGGGTTCGCGCTGGTTCCACGCCGCAACGGCTGCGCGCAGATACATGAGCGAGGATCGCGTTTCGGCTGAGTAGCGCACGGCGAAATGGATCGGCGCGGCCGGCGCTGTTGGAACGGTGTCGGCCATGCGACCGGCCACGAAGCGCCAGTCGAACGCATGCGCGATTTGCGGTCGTTCGCCATCGAGGCCGCCGACTTCTTGCGGCACGACGACGGTGATCTTCGCACTGGCCGGCTGTTGCGCATCGAGTTCGCGCAGCAGGCTGGCGAGCGGCACGTTCGTCGACGGCGGTACGCTGTCGAATGAAGGAAAGCCGGGCAGCAGCCAACGCCAATCCGCATCGATGCCCGCGCCTGCGGCCAGCGCGGACGCGCGATCGACACCCGGTGCGACGACGATCCAGGGCTTTGGTGCTCGCGCCGTCTCGAACAGAACCGGCTGCGCCAGCAGCAACGCGAGCAAGGCGATCAACACGAGTCGCAGGAGCAGCAACCATGGTCGCTCGAAAAGGATGCGCCGGCGCGGGCCCACGCGTTCGGATATCCAGCGCAGCGCGGCGAATTCGGTGGTCGCGGGTTGGAGACGTCGGACCAGATGGATCGCGATCGGCAGTGCCGCCGCGGCCAATGCGGCGAGGCCGATCGGGGCGAGCAGGGTGAAGCTCATGACTTGAAGCCCTTCCCTTCAAGGGAAGGTCTTGGTTGGGGATGGGTTTGTCGGGTCGCCGTCGTGCCCCCTGCCCCGCCCGAGCTCCCTTCCGTTGCCTGCGAGGGAGCGAACAAGCGGCGCAACGGCGCATCCAGCGGCGTATCCATCACGTATTCGACATGACGAATGCCGCGCGCGGCAAAGCGTTGTGCGAGTTGCACGCGCGCGGTGGCGAAGCGTTGGAGGAAGTCCTTGCGCACTGCGTCGGCATCGACGCGGCGTTCGTCCGGTGATTCCGGATCGACGAAGCGATGCGCACCGCTGAACGGAAAGTCGCGTTCGTCAGCCCCGAGCACTTGCACGGTCAGCACTTCGCGACGCGCGGCGACAAGGCGGTGGGCGAGTTCGACCGCCGCGTCGTCGAAGAAATCGGACAGCAACACGACCAGCGCGTTCGGCACGATGCGTTCCCACAGCGGTCGCAGCGAAGCCTCATCCGGCCAGCTCGCACCGCTGCGCAGACAGGCGAGTCCGAGCAGACAGCGATCGCGCTGGCGCGGACCGGCGCCGGTCGGCACAAGCACCGGCGCTTCGCCGCCGAGAGCGATGACACCGAAACGATCACCTTGGCGCAGCGCGAGTTCGATCGTGCAGGCAGCAACCGATCTCGCCGCATCGAGCTTGCTGAAATCCTTGCGCGCCATATCGGCGTGGCGCATCGATGCGGTTGCGTCGAGGATCAACCACACGGTGAGCGGGCTGTCGCGCTCGGCTTCGCGCACGAAATAGCGGTCCGAGCGCGCGTAGAGTTTCCAGTCGATGCGGCGCGGTTCGTCGCCGGGTTCGTACGCACGGTATTGCGCGAACTCCAGGCCGGCGCCGCGGTTGCGGCTCACGTGCTGGCCAAGGCCATCGCCGCCGCCATTGCGCGCGTGCAAGCGCAGGTCGCGCAGACGAGCGCGCACCTCGGGCGGGATGAAGTCGGTCGGACCCACGCGCGCAATCAGGTCGGGAACGGCACCGCGCGCAACAGCGCGGCGACTACGTCGTCGCTGCTGCGCTGTTCGGCCTCGGCCGCAAACGACAGCAGCAGGCGATGGCGCAGCACCGGCGCAGCGAGCGCCTTCACGTCGTCGCGCGTCGCGGCGAAGCGGCCATGGATCAGCGCGCGCGCCTTTGCCGCAAGCACCAGCGACTGGCCGGCGCGCGGGCCGGCGCCCCAGCGCACCCACTCGCGCACTTCACCCACGGCGCTGGTCTGCGGACGCGTCTCGCGCACGAGGCGCGTGATCCACGCGAGCAGGTCGTCGCCGACGTGCACTTCGCGCGTGAGTGTTTGCAGCGCGATGACTTCGTCACCGCTCATCACTGCGTCGATGCGGCCCTCGCTGCCACCGGTGGTCTGCGCGAGGATCGCGCGTTCTTCGGTTTCGTCCGGATAGTCGACGCGGATATGCAGCAGGAAACGATCGAGCTGCGCCTCGGGCAGCGGATACGTCCCCGCCTGCTCAAGCGGGTTCTGCGTCGCGAGCACGAAGAACGGCTTCGGCAGCACGTGCGTGGTGCCGGCGTAGCTGATCGTGCGCTCCTGCATCGCCTCGAGCAGCGCCGATTGCGTCTTCGGCGGCGTGCGGTTGAGTTCATCGGCGAGCAGCAGGTTCGTGAACACCGGGCCTTGCTGGAACTTGAAATAGCGCTTGCCGGTGCCGTGGTCCTCTTCGAGGATCTCGGTGCCGACGATGTCGCTGGGCATCAGGTCCGGCGTGAACTGGATGCGCCTGAAATCGAGCGCGAGCGCCTGGCCGAGCGAGCGCACGAGCAGGGTCTTGCCGAGGCCGGGCACGCCTTCGAGCAGGCAATGACCGCCGGCGAGCAGGCCGATCAGGAGCTGCTCGACGACATCGCGCTGGCCGACGATGACGCGCGCGATCGCGTCGCGCAGGGTGGCGAGTTGGGTGAGCTGGTGCTGGATGGATGCTTCGTCGATCGGGGTGTTCACACGCGCTCCTTGGTTGGCCGGATGCGTCCAGTCCGCCATGCAATGCTCGTCATCCCGGCGCACGCCGGAGGTGGTTTTCAACCGCAGACTGGTCATTCCGCCATTTGTTGCGACGAGGAACCGGATTCCGGCCTGCTCCGGAACGACAAACAGCGGCTGCGCTCACGCCGTCAACGCATAGATCACGACGTTCACCGCGAACTTGGTGTTGTCCTCGGCGAGGAAGCGCTTGTTGCGCCAGTCGTAGTCCCATTCACAGCCGTAGTCCTTGTTGCTGTAGAGCACGCCGAGGCGGCCGTCGATCTCGATGCCCTTGAGGTATTCGTGGACGAGGTCGTCACCCCAGCCGTTGAGTTCGAATGCAGTGTTTGGCGGGCCGTCGAACTTGAAGAAGCTTTCAAACAGCGGATGTTCCTTCGGCAGCTTCTGCAGCGCGTCGTCGCCGAAGATCGCAGCCATTTGGCTCTCGAATGATTTCGCGAACAGGCCGTCGATGTCGTGATTGCAGTCGTCGACCAGCACGAAGCCGCCATTGCGTACGTAGCGCTCGAAGTTGCGCCGCTCGTCCGGATTGAACTCGACCAGCTTGTGCCCGGCCATGTAGCAGAATGGTTGCGCCAACATGCGCGGGTCGGACATCGGCAACACGCGCTCCTTCGGATCGACGCGCAAGGTCGTGTACTGGATCAGCGCGTCGAGCAGGTTCGACGGCATGCGCTGGTCGACATCCCAATCGCCGGATTCGTACACCAGACGCGTGAACCAGAAGTCGTAGGCGGCATCATCCGCACGCACGGTCTTCGCCAGCGGCGCAAGCAAGGCGCCGGCACTGCCGGCGAGCATGAGGCGAAGGAACTCGGCGCGGGTCATCGGGAAAAATGAGTGGAGAGCAGCGAGGAACGAGTGACACTCAGGCCCATGACACGTTTCTCACTCCTCGCTGCACCACTCGTTCCTCGCCGTTACACCGCGTCGGACAGCGACGAGAACGTGAAGTCGCGGATCTTCATCGGCGGGATCATCATCACGAACGGCGATTCGTCATCACCCACGCGCACCGGCTTGCCGATCTCCTCGATGTTGTTGAGCATGATCGCCGGCGATTCATTGAATCGGAAGTTCTTGATCGGGTACTTGATCTCGCCGTCCTCGATGTAGAACGTGCCGTCGCGCGTGAGTCCGGTCAGCAGCACGGTCTGCGGATCGACCATGCGTATGTACCAGGTGCGCGTGACCAGCACGCCCTTCCTGGTGCCCTTGACCAGATCCATCGTCGACTTGTCGCCGCCGACCATGATCAGGTTGCCGGGCTGGCCGATCGCCTTCTTGCCCTGCTTCTGCGCCCAATAGCGCGAATACTGCAGGTAGTCGACCTTGCCCTTGGTGATGATCGGCGTGCGTTCGCGGGCGAGGCCATCGTTGTCCCACGGCAACACCGAAGATGCTTCGTCCCATGGATCGGCGTAGATCGTCACGCGCTCGTCGAACATCTTCTCGCCGACCTTGTTGCCACCCCCCTTCTTGGAAAGGAAGCTGCGGCCTTCGTCGGCCTGGCGCGCATCGAAGCCGAACATCATGAACGAGATCAGGCCGGCGGTCGCCGCCGGTTCCATGATGACGGTGTATTTGCCCGGCTCCAACGCCTTGGCATCGACCGAACCCTTGGCCTTCTGGATGGCTGTCTTGATTTCGCTCTTCGCGTCGAATTTCGAGACGTCGGCGAGGTTGCGCGCGACCCACCCCGAGCCCTTGCCGTCGTCGGTGCGCACCGTGCAGGTGAAGTCCGCGCCGGTGGCCTTCTGGTAGCCGAAATTGCCCTTGCTGTTGGCGGTCGCGGAGAAACTTTGGCTGTCGGAGAAGAAGCCGGCCGCGACCAGCTTGTCCTTGCGGCACGGCTCGATGCATGCGGCGGCTACCTGAGCGCGGTATTCCGGCGTGATCGCGGCGGTCTTGTCGATGAACGTATTGGTGGCTTTGTAGGTCTGCTTCTCGATCGCCGGAACGAACTCGGGATTGTCCGGCGCGAGGCGCGCCAGTTCCTCGGCGCGGCGCACCACGGCCTCGAGCGAAGCGTCGTCGAAGGTATTGATCGTTGCTGTGCCGGTCTTCTTGCCGAACGCGACCTCGACCGCGAGGTCGGCATCGCTGACATGGCCGCTGGTCGATACGCTGTTCAGCGCGTAGCGGATGTTGCCGCCGATCGAGCCACTCAAGGTGGCGCTGCACTGGTCTGCCTTCGACAACTTGATGACCTTGTCGAGGATGGCCTTGGCTTGTTCTTCGGTGTACATGCTCATGGGATGGTTTCTCCGCCCGCTCAGCCGAGGCTGCGCGCCGTGTTGATGACGTTCGCGCCGTTGAAGCGCGCAGTGCTCGATCCATGCGACACGGCCGAGACCTGACCCGGCTGGCCCTTGCCGTCGAAGAACGAACCGCCGAGGCGGTAGTCGTCGGCGTCGCACACTTGCGCGCAGGAGTTCCAGAACTCCGGCGTGCGCATCTGATAGGCGACATCCTCGAGCGGCTGCGTGACCTTGCCGTTCTTGATCTCGTAGAACAGCTGGCCGCCGAACTGCGCGTTGTAGCGCTGCTGGTCGATCGAGAACGAGCCGTCGCCGATGATGTAGACGCCGTTCTCGATGTCCTTGATCATTTCCGCTGGCGAGAGTTTGTCCTTGCCCGGCTGCAGCGACACGTTCGCCATGCGCTGGAATTGCACGCTCGACCACGAGTCGGCGTAGCAACACCCCTGCGATTCCTTCAGGCCGAGGATGTGCGCCTGGTCGCGGATTACCTGGTAGTTGACCAAGGTGCCATCCTTGATGAGGTCCCACTTCTGCGTCTTGACGCCCTCGTCGTCGTAGCCGACCGCACCGAGCGAACCCGGCTGCGTCTTGTCGGCGACGATCGTGACCTTGTCGCTGCCGTATTTGAACTTGTCCTTCAGCTTGTCCATCGTCGCGAAACTGGTACCGGCGTAGTTCGCCTCGTAGCCGAGCACGCGGTCGAGTTCGAGCGGATGGCCGACCGATTCGTGGATGGTTAGCCACAGGTGCGAAGGATCGAGCATGAGGTCGTACTTGCCCGGCTTGACCGATTGCGCGGTCAGCTTTTCCTTCGCCTGCTTGGCGGCCGCGATCGCATCCGCCTTCATGTCGTACGAATCGCGATACACGACCGCGCCACCGGGTAGCTCGACCCGATCGACCGCCTTCGCGTCGAGGTATTCGAAGCCCATGCCACGCGGCGCAGACAGGCCGGCGCGGGTGCGGAACTTGCCGGACTTCTGGTCGACGGCGGTCACGTGCATCGGCGCCCAGATGCGGTGCACGTCCTGGTCGATGTACGAACCATCGGTGGACGCGAAGTACTTCTGTTCGTTGACCAGGAACAGGATCGAGTTGACGAAACTCGCGCCGGCCTGCATCGCCGCCGCATTGACGCCGAGCAGCAGATCGACTTTGTCCTTCAGCGGCACGGCCATCGCGTTCTTCACGATCGGCGTGGCCCAGCTCACTTCGCCAACGCCCTTGACCGGCGCCAGTTGCACCGGCTTGCCCTGCAGGCGCGAGTTTGCCTTGGCAATCGACAACGCCTCGCCGACGGCCTTGGCAACGCTGTCCGGGCTCATGTCGCTGGTCGCCGCGAAACCCCAGGTACCCTTGGCGATGACGCGGATGCCGATGCCGCTGGATTCGGTATTGACGACGTTCTGCACCTTGTCCTCGCGCGTGACCACGAACTGGCGCAGGTAGCGCCCGATGCGCACGTCGCAATAGCTCGCGCCGCCGGCCTTCGCGGCGTTGAGCGCGACGTCGGCGAGGCGCTTCTTGGTCGCCACGTCGATCTTCGTCAGCAGCGCTTCGGCCGCGATCGCGCGGCCGTAGAAGGCGGGAATCACCAAGCTGCCGAGGCCGGCGCCGGTGATCTTGAGGAAGTCGCGTCTGTCCATCATTCCCCTCCAGGGTCAGTTCTTCGCAAGGCGCAATGCGCAGCGTCCGATCTTGTCGGAAGCCGGCGCGATCCGCCACGTGACAAATGGCATGGTCACGGTCGTCCTTTCAGGCAGCCGTTGGGGGCGGCACGATGCCGAACGGCTGCGCTCCAAGCCCGTCAGCTCGAGCTACACGATGAGCGACCAGCCCGGGCCGGAATGTGTCAAGAAGAAGCAGAGGCCCGGCTCGCATCCTGCAGTAGACTGCAGCACGATGGACATCTCGAAAACCTTTCATATCGAAGCGGCGCATCGCCTGCCGAATGTGCCGGTCGGTCACAAGTGCGCGCGCCTGCACGGACATTCGTTCCGCGTCGAGGTGCACGTGAGCGGGCCGCTCGATCCGCAGTTCGGCTGGATCATGGATTTCGCCGACCTCAAGCGCGCGTTCGCACCGTTGTACGAGCAGCTCGACCACAACTACCTCAACGACATCCCCGGACTCGACAACCCGACCAGCGAGAACCTGGCACGCTGGATCTGGCAACACCTCGCGCCGCAGTTGCCGTTGCTGTCCCGCATCGTCGTGCAGGAAACCTGCACTTCCGCATGCAGCTATGCCGGCCCAGACGGCGCGGCATAGGCGCCGCTCCGATTTTGCGCATCGCGGCATCGCGGGCCGCAAACGCAACACCATGAAATAAATAGATATTCCCGGAATCTTCCGCGAGGCTCCCGTCGATTTCGAGAAATCATGTTGCAACGCAACAAGAAACTTGCTAGGATGCTTGCCACATCCCCCAATACCCCCGAGGTATCGATCATGTTCGAGCAGATCAACACCCAGTCCCTGGCGCTCGGCAAGAACTACGCCGATGCGTTCGTCAAGGCGCAGGGTCTCGCGCTGGCCGGTTTCGAGCGCATCACCGAACTGAACCTCAAGACCTTCGAGGACCGCGTCAAGGCGTCCGTCGAGTTCTGGACCGAAGCCGCCGACGTGCGTGACTTCGAAGGTGCCAAGGCGCTGTCGGCCAAGGGCGTGCAGCTCGCCAAGGAGAGCGCCGAGAAGCTTTACGCGAACGGCCAGGAAGTGTTCGGCGTCTCGATGAAGACCGGCGAAGCCATCGGTTCGATCGCCAAGGGTTCGTTCGAGAACACCAACGAAGCGATCACCAAGCAGGTCAATGCCGCCAAGAAGGCCGGCGCCCGCTGATTTCGAATTTCCCCCAGAGGAAATGACGCCGGCAGCCCCCTTCTGCCTGGCGCCGCCTTCGAGGCCGAGCCACTTGCTCGGCCTTTTTTCTGTGCGATCCATCCAGGATCACTTGAACCGGCCGAATTGTCGGATGACGGGGAGCGAGACTTCGGCCTGTCCACCCGCAGTCTTCCTGGCCGCACGTCTCAGCAACAGCATGCGAGTGCGAGGCGTTGTCCGGCCAGCCGGTTCGTGCCGGGATCGCCGCAGCGGTGCGGAATCGCGCCGAGATCGAGCCTTCCGGCATCGCGCGATCTGCGTTATCCGCGCCATGCGGCAATATGCCGCGCGCAATCGGCGCACGCCTTGACCGGCGACCATACCGCACTGCAGCAACGTTGCCGCGCTCGCGGGAGGCAATCCGCCCTTGGCATACGCGGCGCTTCGGATTGCGGCAAACACCGCCGCATTGATAAACTCTGCAGCCTTTTGTGGAGACGTGGCTGCGCCGGGAATGGCGCGCCGCCGCCCCCTCCCCTCACCGGGAGTATTCCAAGTGCGTAATTCCATCGCCCACGGCTGGTCCGTGGCGACGCGCACGGCAGTCCTGCAGTTTTGCGCCGCGCTGCTGATCGCGCTGGCGGCGACCGCATTCGGCTGGCGGATGGGCGTGGCAGCGCTGATTGGCGGCTTCATCGTCTCCGGCGGAAACATGCTGTTTGCAGTGCGCACGTTTGGCCGGGGCGTGGTTCCGGCGCGTGAAGCGCTGCGCTCCGTCTACGCGGCGGAGGTGCTCAAGTGGTGTTGGCTGTGCGCGATGCTGTATCTCGCGATAGCCGTGTGGAAGCTGCCGTTTCCCGGCCTGATCGCCGGGATCCTGGCCGCGCAGTTCGCGTTTTGGATCGCTCTCATCGCAACCAGGTAATCGTAACGATGGCCACAGAAGAAGCCGGCTCGGGAAGCATGACCGAGTACATCCAGCACCATCTGCATCACGCGCAGTGGAGCGTTGGCGATGGCGAGTTCATGAAGATCAACCTGGACACGCTGTTCTTCACCGTGTTGACGGCCATCGTGTTCCTGCTGCTGTTCGTGCGCGTGGCGCGCCGTTCCACGGCGGGCGTGCCGGGCAAGTTGCAATGCGCGATCGAGATGGTCGTGCTGTTCGTCGATGGCCTGGTCAAGGAAACCTTCCACGGCAAGAGCAAGATGATCGCGCCGCTGCTGATCACGATCTTCTGCCTCGTGTTCCTGATGAACTTCCTCGACCTGCTGCCGATCGACCTGCTGCCGTGGGCGTGGGCGAGCGGCCACCAGCTTGCCGGCCACGATCCGGCGCACGCCTACCTGCGCATCGTGCCGACCGCCGATCTCAACACCACGCTCGGCATGGCGCTGACGGTATTCCTGCTGATCCAGTACGTCGGCATCAAGAACAAGGGCGTGGGCAAGTTCTTCGGCGAGTTCCTGACCGCGCCGTTCCACGCGGAAGGCATGGTCGGCAAGATCGCTCTGGTGATCCCGAACCTGCTGCTGCGCCTGATCGAGGAATGCGTGCGCCCGGTTTCGCTGAGCCTGCGACTGTTCGGCAACATGTACGCCGGCGAACTGATCTTCATCCTGATCGCGGTGATGACGCTCGGCTCCAGCCTCGGCACGTTCTCGACCTGGCCGCTCGGCATCGGCCAGTTCATCGCCGACTTCGGCTGGACTGCGTTCCATATCCTGATCATCACCTTGCAGGCGTTCATCTTCATGGTGCTGAGCCTCGTGTACCTCAGCATGGCGGCGGAAAGCCACTGAGTTTTTGGGTTTGTTTATGTTTACCAGTGCGTTCGTCCACGAACGCGAAGATCAAGAAGCAGGCATCCACGCCTGCACTGTGGATTTGCTAGTGCGATCATCCGTGATCGCGAGAATCAAAAAGCAGGCATCCGTGCCTGCACTTTTCAACTAACAGCAGGCTTCGACGGGCGTTTCGGTTTCTCGAAAAGCAAATGACGCGGCTCTGACATCAATCCGTTTTATTTCAACCTCACTTAGCTACTGAACCACGGAGAAAAGCATGGAAACCATCGCCAACGTCGCACAGGTCGCCGATGTCCTGAGCATGACCGTCATCGCTGCGGCGATCCTGATCGGCCTCGGCGCCCTCGGCACTGCGATCGGCTTCGCCATCCTCGGCGGCAAGTTCATCGAAGGTTCGTCGCGCCAGCCGGAACTGACTCCGATGCTGCAGACCAAGATGTTCATCGTCGCCGGCCTGCTCGACGCGGTTCCGATGATCGGCGTCGCGATCGCGCTGCTGCTGCTGTTCGCGAACCCGCTGCTCGGCCACATCGGCGCCAAGTAAGAACCCGCAGCGTCCGAGCGACGGCCAGTGTGGCCGTCGCCAGGCAGGAGCAACGCAATGATTCCGAACCTTACCCTGGTCATCCAGGGCCTGGCGTTCTTCGCCGTGGTCCTCATGGTCATGAAACTCGGCTGGCCGCACATCATCGCGGCGATCGAGGATCGCCAGAGCAAGATCGCCGAAGGTCTTTCGCAGGCGGAAAAGGCGCGCAAGGAGCTCGCCGACGCCGACGCACGCGTGGCCGACGAGATCAAGAAGGCGCGCGCGGAAGCCGCGACCATCATCGACAAGGCGCACCAGCAGGCCGCGCAGATCGTCGAGAAGTCCAAGCAGGACGCGATCGTCGAGGCGACCAAGCAGAAGGCGATCGCCGCCGCCGACATCGAGGCGCAGACGCACAAGGCACGCGAGGAACTGCGTGGCAAGGTCGCTTCGCTCGCCGTCGCCGGCGCCGAGAAGATCTTGCACCGCGAGATCGACGCGAACGCGCACAAGGCGCTGATCGACCAGCTCGTCACCGAGATCTGACATGTCCAACGCCCTCACCCTCGCCCGTCCGTACGCGCGCGCCGCGTTCGAACTGGCGCGCTCGAACAACGCGCTCGGCGACTGGGCCGGCAAGCTCGCGTTTGCCGCGCAAGCCGCCGCCGATCCGCGCGTGACCGCGCTATATGGCGACCCGCGCGTGGCGCAGGCCGACCTCGCCGCGCTGGTCACGCCGGAAGGCGAGCCGGCCGATTCGCCGTTCGCCAGCTTCGTCAAGCTGCTTGCCGAGAACCATCGTCTGCCGGTGCTGCCGGAAATCGGTGCGTTGTTCGAAGAGCTCAAGAACGAAGCCGAGCGCGTGCTCAAGGTGAACGTGCGTTCGGCCACGCCGATCGACGCCGCCGAGACCGCACGCCTCAAGGACGCACTGAAGCGCCGCTTCGGTCGCGACATCGAGATCGAGCAGTCGATTGATGCCGCCATGCTCGGCGGCGCGGTCATCGATGCCGGCGAGATCGTCATCGACGGCTCGGTGCGCGGGCGATTGGCGCGGTTGGAACAGGCTTTGACGCACTAGATATCCCCGTCATCCCGGCGAATGCCGGGATCCATTTGGGTTTTGTTCGAAAAGCACTGTGGATTCCGGCCTGCGCCGGAATGACGAAGAAAAAGATTCAGGCGTCATCGATCCGTCGATGGCGCTCCAAGCATCCACAATCGCAGCTCGGGCTCTGGCTTGCGCTGCAACGGGAAACCACCATGGCCACTACGATCAATCCGTCCGAAATCAGCGAGCTCATCAAGGGCCGTATCGAGAAGTTCAAGCTGTCCGCGGAAGCGCGCAACGAGGGCACGCTGACCAGCGTGTCGGACGGCATCGTGCGCATCCACGGTCTCAACGACGTGATGTCCGGCGAAATGGTGGAGCTTCCTGGTGACACCGTTGCGCTGGCGTTGAACCTCGAGCGCGACTCGGTTGGCGCGGTCGTGCTCGGCAGCTACGAGCACCTGCGCGAAGGCGACACCGCCAAGACCACCGGCCGCATCCTCGAAGTGCCGGTCGGTCCCGAACTGCTCGGCCGCGTTGTCGACGCACTCGGCAATCCGATCGACGGCAAGGGTCCGCTCAATGCAAAGCAGACCTCGCCGATCGAGAAGGTCGCGCCCGGCGTGATCTGGCGCAAGTCCGTCGACCAGCCGGTGCAGACCGGCTACAAGTCGGTCGACTCGATGATCCCGGTTGGCCGCGGCCAGCGCGAGCTGATCATCGGCGACCGCCAGACCGGCAAGACCGCGCTCGCCGTCGACGCGATCATCAACCAGAAGGGCTCCGGCATCAAATGCATCTATGTCGCGATCGGCCAGAAGCAGAGCTCGATCGCGAACGTCGTGCGCAAGCTGGAAGAGAACGACGCACTCGCGCACACGATCATCGTCGCGGCCTCCGCGTCGGAATCGGCCGCGATGCAGTACATCGCGCCGTATTCCGGCTGCTCGATGGGCGAGTATTTCCGCGACAATGGCGAAGACGCGCTGATCATCTATGACGACCTGACCAAGCAGGCTTGGGCGTATCGCCAGATCTCGCTGCTGCTGAAGCGCCCGCCGGGCCGCGAGGCATATCCGGGCGACGTGTTCTACCTGCACAGCCGCCTGCTCGAACGCGCCGCGCGCGTCAACGAGGAATACGTCGAAAAGCACACCAACGGCGCCGTCAAGGGCAAGACCGGTTCGCTGACCGCGTTGCCGATCATCGAGACGCAGGCCGGCGACGTTTCCGCGTTCGTGCCGACCAACGTGATCTCGATCACCGACGGTCAGATCTTCCTCGAAACCGATCTGTTCAACGCCGGCATCCGCCCGGCCGTGAACGCCGGCGTCTCGGTGTCGCGCGTCGGTGGCGCTGCGCAGACCAAGATCGTCAAGAAGTTGTCGGGCGGCGTGAAGCTGGCGCTCGCACAGTATCGCGAGCTCGCCGCGTTCGCGCAGTTCGCGTCCGACCTCGACGCCGCCACGCGCGCGCAGCTCGAGCGCGGTCAGCGCGTCACCGAGCTGATGAAGCAGAAGCAGTACGCGCCGCTGTCGATCGCCGAACTCGCACTGTCGGTCTATGCCGCCGAGAAGGGTTACCTCGACGACCTGCCGCTGAACAAGGTGCTGCCGTTCGAAGCCGCCCTGCATACGCACTTCCACAGCAACTACGCCGATCTGATGAAGAAGATCGTCGACACCGGCGACTGGAACAACGACATCGAAGGCCAGTTCAAGAAGGGTCTCGAAGAGTTCAAGAAGACGGGAAGCTGGTAAAGCGTTCCTTCGGAAAGCTTGTACAGAACCTAGCCAGACGATTCGTCGTCGCACTTTCGACAGGTTGAAGCAAACGTGGCAGGCGCAAGAGAAATCCGCACCAAGATCAAGAGCGTCGGCAACACCCGCAAGGTGACGCGCGCGCTCGAGATGGTTTCGGCATCGAAGATCCGCAAGGCGCAGGACCTGATGAAGGCCTCGCGTCCGTATGCGCGCCTGATGCGCCAGGTCATCGGCCACATCGCGCATGCGAATGTCGAGTTCAAGCATCCGTTCCTGGTCGAACGCAGCGAGGTCAAGCGCGTCGGTTACATCGTCGTCTCGACCGACCGCGGCCTGTGCGGCGGCCTCAATTCGAACCTGTTCCGCAAGCTGCTCGGCGAGATCCGAGGCTGGCAGGACAAGGGCGTCGAGGTCGACATGGTCTGCATCGGCCAGAAGGCGACGCAGTTCTTCCGCCGCCTCAAGGTCAACATGGTCGGCTCGGTGACGCATCTCGGCGAGAAGCCGCAGATCGCGCAGCTGATCGGCGTGATCAAGGTCATGCTGGACGAGTACACCGCCGGCCGCGTCGATCGCCTGAACCTGTGCTACAACGATTTCGTCAACACGATGACGCAGAAGGCGACGGTCGATCCATTGCTGCCGCTGCCGCCGTCGCAGGAACTGGCGACGACGCATTCGTGGGATTACCTCTATGAACCCGACGCCGAAGCCGTGCTCGAACACGTGCTGACGCGCTACATCGAGTCGCTGGTGTACCAGGCCGTGCTGGAGAATCTCGCCAGCGAACATGCCGCGCGCATGGTCGCGATGAAGAGCGCTTCCGACAACGCCACCAAGGCGATCGGCAGCCTCACCCTGATCTACAACAAGGCGCGCCAGGCCGCGATCACCCAGGAAATCTCGGAGATCGTCAGCGGCGCGGCGGCGGTATAGCAAGGCCATGGACCGGCGACTGCCCATGCTGCTGTCGGCGCTTGCGCTGGGCGGCGTGGGCGCCGCCAACGCGGCCGACGACGGTCGCCTGACCGAAGCACAGGTCGGCGGTGTGGTCGGCGCGATGGAAGGCGCGGCGAAGAACCGCGATGCACGCACCGTCGCCTCGTACATGACCGACGACTGCGTCATCACCACGAGTATCCCGACCAAGGATGGCGGCAAGAAGATCACGCGCAAGGACAAGCGCCAGTACATCGCCGACGACGCGACCGAGCAGCAGGGCCGCAGCGGCTACGAATACGAAACAGCGAAGCCGTCGATCGAGATCGACGCCTCCGGCAAGGTCGCCAAGGCGAGTTACAAGGTGAGGGAAACCTACACCGAGAAGGGCAGGAAGATTCAGGTCGTCGCGTACGAGATCGCGACGGTGGAATTGCGCGACGGCACGCCCGCGATAGCGGCGATGGACGTCGACGCGGTCGCCATGAGCATCGACGACCGCAGGATATTCTGAAACCCCGGACGCTCCGCAGACGCACAACAGATTCGAACAGAGGATTGGCAATGAGCACTGGCAAAGTCGTACAAATCATCGGCGCCGTCGTCGACGTCGAATTCCCGCGCGAATCCGTGCCGAAGGTTTACGACGCGCTGAAGATCGACGGCATGGCGATCACGCTGGAAGTGCAGCAGCAGCTCGGCGACGGCGTCGTGCGCACGATCGCACTCGGCTCGACCGACGGCCTCAAGCGCGGCCTCGTCGTGAACAACACCGGCGCGGGCATCAAGGTGCCGGTCGGCAAGGCCACGCTCGGCCGCATCATGGACGTGCTCGGCAACCCGATCGACGAAGCCGGTCCGATCGGCGAGCAGGACCAGTGGGTCATCCACCGCGAAGCGCCGTCGTATGACGAACAGGCCGCAGCCAGCGATCTGCTCGAAACCGGCATCAAGGTCATCGACCTGGTCTGTCCGTTCGCCAAGGGCGGCAAGGTCGGCCTGTTCGGCGGCGCCGGCGTCGGCAAGACCGTGAACATGCTCGAACTGATCAACAACATCGCGACCCAGCACTCGGGCCTGTCGGTGTTCGCCGGCGTCGGTGAGCGCACCCGCGAAGGCAACGACTTCTACCACGAGATGATCGACGCAGGCGTCGTCAAGCTCGACGACAAGACGCAGTCGAAGGTCGCGATGGTCTACGGCCAGATGAACGAGCCGCCGGGCAACCGTCTGCGCGTCGCGCTGACCGGCCTGACCATGGCCGAATACTTCCGTGACGACATCGATCCGGCCACCGGCAAGGGCCGCGACATCCTGTTCTTCGTCGACAACATCTACCGCTACACGCTGGCCGGTACCGAAGTGTCCGCCCTGCTCGGCCGCATGCCGTCGGCGGTGGGCTACCAGCCGACTCTGGCCGACGAAATGGGCCGCCTGCAGGAACGCATCACCTCGACCAAGACCGGCTCGATCACCTCGATCCAGGCCGTCTACGTCCCGGCCGATGACTACACCGATCCGTCGCCGGCGACCACGTTCGCGCATCTGGATTCGACCGTCGCGCTGTCGCGCGACATCGCGAGCCTCGGCATCTACCCGGCCGTCGACCCGCTGGCCTCGACCAGCCGCCAGCTCGATCCGCTGGTGATCGGCCAGGAACACTACGATGTCGCGCGCCGCGTGCAGGGCACGCTGCAGCGCTACAAGGAACTGAAGGACATCATCGCGATCCTCGGCATGGACGAGCTCAGCGAAGAAGACAAGGCCTCGGTCACGCGCGCGCGCAAGATCGAACGCTTCTTCTCGCAGCCGTTCACGGTCGCGCAAGTGTTCACCGGCGCACCGGGCAAGTACGTCACGCTGAAGGAGACCATCCGCGGCTTCAAGATGATCCTCGACGGCGAATGCGACCACCTGCCGGAACAGGCGTTCTACATGGTCGGCGGCATCGACGAGGCCTTCGAGAAGGCCAAGGCGATGGAGAAGAAGGCGGCCTGATTGCTGCCTTCGGGAATCGGCAATGAGGCATCGGCAATCGCGACATCCAAAGTCTGCGGTTCCCGGCTCCAACCATCCCGGTTCCCCATTCCCGATTCCCGTCGAACGAACGAAGTGAGAGCAACATGAGCACAATCCGCTGCGACATCGTCAGTGCCGAGGAAGAGATCTTCCACGGCAATGCGCAGATGGTCATCGCGACCGGCGAGATGGGCGAGCTCGGCATCGCGCCGCGCCATGCGCCGCTGATCACGCGACTGAAGCCGGGCCAGGTGCGCGTGCAGACCGAGAACGGCGAGGAGCAGTTCTTCTATGTCTCCGGCGGCATCCTCGAAGTGCAGCCGAGCGTCGTCACCGTGCTCGCCGACACCGCGATCCGCGCCAGGGACCTCGACGAATCCGCCGCACGCAAGGCCAAGGACGAAGCCGAACGCGCGCTCGCCAATCGTACCGACGCGATGGAAGTCGCGCAGGCGCAGGCGCAGCTCGCTCAGGCCGTTGCGCAGCTGCAGGCGCTGGAACAGTTGCGGCGCGCGCTGAAGCATTGATTCCTGCGATCCGTCCTGAACCGCATGGCTCAAGCAGATTGAAAGCGAACGCAGTCCGGTTTCTTTGGAACCCAAAGATGACACGATAAACGCCGGCGCGAGCCGGCGTTTATCGTTTGCAGCTCATCGATACACCCAATGCCGCGAGGCGAGGAAGCTGCCGATCGCGAGCAGGCCATCGACCAGCGGTTTGGCCAGCCACGCCCAGCGCAGGCCGCGCGCGGCGTTGATTGCGGTGACGGTGGTCGTGCTGAGTACGGTCATCACGCACCACAGTAGCGCGTAGCGGGCGAACTGGCGCCAGCCCGGAGCGGAACCGTCGCGCGAGAACGTGATGCTGCCGTTCAACCAGAATCCGAGCGCGGCGCCACTGAGGCGGCCGGCGATATTGGCGGTCGCGACTCCGATGCCGGCATGGCTGAGTGTGACCATCACGGCCCAGTCGAGCAGCCATTGCGCAATGCCGACCAGAACGAACGAACGACTCTGCCGCAGCAGGCTCACGGTGACTGGCCCGCGTTCGTCGAGGCCGCATCCGGTACTTGCCACAACTCGGCCTCGCCCACGGTCGACACGCGCCGTGCCGAAACCCGCGCGAGGCCGGCGCGCTGCGCACCGCTGAGCGACTGCGGGCGCAGCAGCAGCCAGCGCGCATGGACGTCGGCGATCAACTGCTGCCAGCGGCGGCCGCTCGCATCCTCGTCGGCCGCCAAGCGCGCGGACTCCGACGCCGGCGCGTACCACGCGACCGTGCGGCCGCGGCGCCCAAGCTCCGCGATGGCCGGCACCTTGGGATCGAGCGCCAGCACGATCGAATCGCCGTCGTCGCGCCGACGCAGATCGGCGATCAGCGCACGCTCCGGCGCATAGCGCTCGAGCACCCGCTCGATGCTGCCGCCTTCCACGACCAGCTTGCGCACGGCGCTCACGTGCAGCAACCAGCCGGAGTTGGCGAGGAACGCAACATTCAGCACGCACAGGCTGAGCACGATACGGCCGAACCAGCGCGCGTCGAGTGCACTCGCCGCCGCGGTCGACATCGGCGGCAGCAGAAGCACCAACGCCGGGAATGCGTAGCGCGCATACTGCATCGGCAACAACGCGATCCATAACGCGACGCTGGCGGCCAGCGCGATGCCCCGCGTGGCCGGGCGCGCGAGCGCCAGCAGCCATGCGCCCGACAGCGCGACCAGGACGAAACCGAAACCACCTGCCCAAGCTTCGAAATAGCGCGCGGTTTCGAATGTGATCGCCCACGGCAGTGCGACACTGAAGCCGGCATGCCATCGCGTGTCGGCGAGTTGCTGCGCAGGCAACAGCGACGACTGGAACACGTGGTTGAACATTGGCAGGAATGGATTGCCGCTCACCTGCCACGCCGCAAAGTAGCTCGATGTGGCTAGCACGCAGAACAGCATCAGCGCGACTGGCAGGCGTCGCCAGTCGACATGCCCTCGCGCACGCACCAGCGCCCATGCCAGCAACACTGCGACCGAAGCGGCGTGGCCCAGCTTGAGCGCGCACAAGCCGGCGGCCAGCGCCGCGCCGGCGACGAGCAGATCGCCACCGCGCAGCACTGCCAACGCCAACGCGAGCAACAGTGCGGTCGCCGGCAGCTCGGTCTGCATGCCACCGACGAGGCTGGCCAGTGGCGGCAGGCTCGCGAACAACGCGACGGCGAGCCACGTCGTGCGCGCATCCGCGCGCAACGCCGACGTCACGCAAGCGACAGCCGCGGCTGCGATGAGCATCCACAATGCATCGACCGCACCACGCGCCTCACCGCCGGCCAGTACCTGCGCGATGCCCTGCACGACGTCGCCGAGCCAAGGGGCAAGCGCCCAGATCTGCTGCGCCGGATCGGCAAGATAGCGGCCGTCGTGCTGCAGTTGGCTCGGTAGCCCCAGGTGATAGCCGAGATCATCGGCCTGCATCGTTGGCAGCCACGCGCCGATCGAGGCGACGCCGAGCAGCAACACGGCAATGGCGGCGACAGCGGGCGCAGCCGCGACCGCGGCTTGCCAATCACGTCGGGTCTGCGCGAGGGTTTCGCCCAACGCCTTCGCCCGCACGATCGCAAGGCCGAGTAGCAACGGCAGGTAAACAAACCAGCGATGGATCGGCCACGCCAGCAACCAGCCGAGACTGCCACCGAGCAGGACCAAACCGACCGGTAACGCGAGCACGCCGCGCGCGGCGACCCTGCGCGGCACCAGCAACGTACCCAGCGCGAGTGCGGCAACGGCCATCAGCGACACGGCCAGTATCGCGCGCGGTCCGCCGAAAAACGTCAACGCGGCGAGCCAGACTGCAGCGAACGCGCTCGCCCATTCCCAGCCGCGCCAGCGCCGCAGAACGGCTGCGAGACCGAACGCCAGAGCGGCCAACAACAGCACTTCGCCGAAGCGCGCCCACGGCAACTCGGTCCACGTCCGCTGCAGCACGAAGCCCGCCACGCAGGCGAGCACGCCGGCCCAGACCAGCGCGGTGGGGCCAAGGATTCGAAAGCGTGCGGGCAATTCCATCGCGTTCCGCTGCAGCGAAAGACCGCGATGCTAGCAGGCGTGCCACCAACGCCCGCGCACTCTCTCGTGAAAGCGGCACATCGACATGCCGGCGCGCCGGTTGACAGCGACGCTGCCCGCGGAGGGTGCTCGACTACCAGCTATCGCACGCGATCCGATCGGCATCATTCCGCTCTACACCGGCCGCGATGCGGAGGGACGTCTATACGTCTCGTCCGAACTGAAGGCGCTGCAGGGCGTCTGCGTCAGCGTCGAGGAATTTCCACCGGGCAGCTACCAGACCCGCGCGATGGCCGCACCGGAAACCTACTACCGGCCGGACTGGCGCGACTTCGACGCGGTCGAGCACGGTCCGACCGATCCCGCCGCGATCCGCGCTGCGCTCGAACGCGCGGTGCACGGCCATCTGATGACCGACGTGCCGTACGGCGTGCTGCTTTCGGGCGGCCTCGATTCCTCGTTGATCGCCGCGCTGACTGCGCGCTTCGCGGCGAAGCGTGTCGAGGACGACGACAAGAGCGAGGCGTGGTGGCCGCGCCTGCACACGTTCTCGATCGGGCTCGAAGGTTCGCCCGACCTCGCCGCCGCACGCACGGTCGCAGAGGGGCTCGGTACCGCGCATCACGAGTTCCATTTCACCGTGCAGGAAGGGCTCGACGCGCTGTCCGACGTGATCCACCACATCGAGACCTACGACGTCACCACGATCCGCGCCTCGACACCGATGTACCTGTTGGCGCGGCGTATCCGCGCGATGGGCATCAAGATGGTGCTGTCCGGCGAAGGCGCCGATGAAATCTTCGGCGGCTATCTGTATTTCCACATGGCGCCGAACGACCGCGAGTTCCACGACTAACTCGTGCGCAAGCTCGACGCGCTGCATTCGTATGATTGCCTGCGCGCGAACAAGTCGACGATGGCCTGGGGCGTCGAGGCGCGCGTGCCGTTCCTCGACCGCGTCTTTCTCGATGTCGCGATGCGCACCGCGCCGTCGGCCAAGCGGCCGTCGAACGGACGCATCGAGAAGCACATCCTGCGCGAGGCCGGCCGCGATCTGCTGCCAGACTCGATCCTGTGGCGGCAGAAGGAGCAGTTCTCCGATGGCGTCGGCTACAACTGGATCGATTCGCTGAAGGCGCATGCGGAGACGCAAGTCGGCGACGCGCAGATGGCGATGGCCGCACAGCGCTTCCCGATCAATCCGCCGGCGAGCAAGGAAGCCTTCTTCTACGCGTGCTGTTCGAGCGGCACTTCCCCGGAGACCAGGCCGCACGCCTCGTGCCGGGCGGCCCCAGCATCGCCTGCAGCACACCGACCGCGTATCGCTGGTCGCAGGAATTTGCAGGCAACGCCGATCCGTCCGGACGCGCGATCCGACGCGTGCATGTGGCCGAGCAGACTGCGCCGGCTGACGTTCAGCGCGGGCGTGCGAGCGCCTCGCGCAACGGATCGAGCAACGCGCCGTAACGCGGTGCGCGCGCGGTGTCGCGACGCATCGGCTCGCGCACCTGCGCGGCGCTGGCGGTGCGCACGCTGCGCGTCGCTTCGTGCGGACGCAGGCAGGCCGGATCGAACGGCAGCCCGCAGAACTCCAGCAACGCGCGCGTCTGCTGTTCCGGATCGGCCAGCAGTTCCTCGTAGACCTGTTCGCGGATGCGCTCCGGATAACGCTCGCGCCACACGCGCAGCGCGCGATCGTGCGCGTGCCAGTACGCGGCGAGATCGTCGATGTCATAGCTGTACTCGTGCATCTGCCAGAAGATCTGGCGGAAGCACGACCAGCAGGTTTCGAGCGGATCGCGGCGGCAGTCGACGATGGCCGCGCCGGGCAGCATCGCGCGGATCGCATCGATCAACAGCCAGTTGCCCGGCATCTTGTCGGTGAAGCGCGGGCGCCGCTCGCGCCAGCGCGCAGTGCGCTCGAGATAGCGCTGGCCCAGGCGCTGCCAGTCCGCGGCAACGGCATCGCGCGCCCAGTCCGGGAACGGTCGACGGCGCCGGCTCGATTCCTCGGCGATGACAGCACCGAGATCCGGCAATTCGCTGGCACCTTCGACCTGCGGATGCGCAGCGAGAATCTGCTCGCTCAGGGTAGAGCCGGAGCGCGGCAGGCCGACGATGAAGATCACCTCGTGGCCAAGCTGCGCGTCGAGCGGCGCCGGCAGCGGCGTCTCGAACACGGCCAGCAGGCGCGCCAACCACGCGTCGAAGCCGGCCGCGTTCCACGGGATATGCCGGCGTGCGAACGCATTCGCCTCGCGATAGGCCGTGAACGCTTCGGCATCGCGGCCGGTATCTTCCAGCGCCTTGCCGAACGCGAAGGCCGCGCCGATGTGCTCCGGCACGGCGAGACCCGGTTGGCGGACCAGCGCCGCGAGTCGTTGCGTATCGCTCTCGATCAGCCGCACCGCCTTGAGATTGGCCAGTCCCCACCAGGCGAGACCGGACTGCGGCGCATGGCGCAGCACTTCGCGGTATTGCGCGGCAGAATCGTCGCTGTGGCCACTCATCATCAGCGCTTCGGCGAGCAGGAAGCGCGCCGACTCGAAGCCCGGATCGATTGCCAGTGCGCGCTGCAGCGGCGCCAGCGCCTCGTCGGTGCGCGCGAGCAGGGTCAATACCTTGCCGAGATTGAACCAGCTCGCCGCGAAATGCGGCGCCAGTTCGCAGGCACGCCGCAGCGCGACTACCGCCGCAGCCGTGTCGCCGACCGCGCCGAGCGCAGTGCCCAACGTATTGCACGCAATCGCATCGGCTGGCTCCAACTCAAGTACGCGCCGCAGCAATGGGATCGCTTCGGCGTCGCGCTGCAGCCGCTGCAGGGCGATCGCGCGCCCGCGCAACAAATCCGGATGGTCCGACGACTCCCGCAGACCCGCGGCGAAGCTCTGTTCGGCGCGCGCATGGTCGCCATGGTCCAGGCACTCGTTGCCGTGTTGCAGCGCGCGCTGCGCCTGCGCACTCAGTACAGGCGCAACCGTTTTCATGAAGTCGCGATCAGTGGGTGGAATGGGTTCGGCCACGTCGGCAGGTCCTGCGTGACCGCAGGAACGGACACTTCGACGCCAGCTTAGCAAGCGTGGCCGGCGGCTGGCACGCGCTTGCGGGCAGCGCGAATTCCCTCGCTGCCGCATTCCCCTTTCGCTACCGACGAATGCGGGCATCGGCAGGGAAGCCGGTACTCCGCAATCCTCACGCTCCGTCTAGAATGCGCACTGCGTCTCATCCAGGAACAGACCCGTGAGCGATACGCCCCTGCATGTGATCGTCCTTGCCGCCGGCGAGGGCAAGCGGATGAAGTCGGCCAAACCGAAAGTGCTGATGCCGCTGGCGGGAAGGCCGATGCTGGCGCACGTGCTGGACAGCGCGCGTGCGCTGCAGCCGGCGCGCATCCATCTCGTCTACGGCCATCTCGGTGAGCAAGTGAAGGGTGCGCTGACCGATCTCGGCGATCTGGCCTGGGTGCACCAGGCCGAGCAGCGCGGTACCGGCCATGCGGTAAAGCTAGCGATGCCGGATGTGCCGGAAGAGGCCCGTGTGCTCGTGCTGTATGGCGACGTGCCTCTGATCCGCACAGACACCTTGGCGAAACTGCTGGCGTTGGAATCGCCGCTGGCCGCGCTCGTCACTCAGCTCGAAAACCCGTACGGTTACGGTCGCGTCGTGCGCGACGGCATCGGTCGCGTGCGCGCGATCGTCGAGGAGAAGGACTGCACGCCGGAGCAGCGCGCGATCACCTGGATCAACAGCGGCATTCTCGCCGCCGATGCGCGCCGCCTGCGCGTATGGATCAACAACCTCACCGACGACAACGCACAGCGCGAGTATTACCTGACCGACGTGTTCGCGCAGGCCAACGACGATGGCGTGCCGGCCGAAGCGAGCCTGTGCATCAACCCGCAGGAGGTGTTCGGCGCGAACGATCCGTGGCAGCTCGCCGCGCTCGAACGCCTGTACCAGCGACTTCGCGCGACCCACCTCGCCGCCGCTGGCGTTCGCTTCGCCGATCCGGTGCGTTTCGACGTGCGCGGCGACGTGCGCGTCGGCCACGACGTCGAGATCGATATCGACGTGATCCTCGAAGGCCTCGTCGAACTCGGCGACGAGGTGCGCATCGGACCCTACTGTCGCGTGCGCAATTCGACGCTCGCCGCCGGCACCGTGGTGCACTCGCACTGCAACCTCGACGGCGTCGTAACCCACGGTCCCTGCGACATCGGCCCGTTCGCGCGGCTGCGCCCCGGCACCGAGCTCGGCGCCGGCACGCGTGTCGGCAACTTCGTCGAGACCAAGAAGGTGCACCTCGGCGACAACTCGAAGGCGAATCATCTGAGTTATCTCGGCGATGCCGAGATCGGTGCTGACGTGAACATCGGCGCCGGCACGATCACCTGCAACTATGACGGCGTGAACAAGAACGTGACGACGATCGAGGACGGCGTTTTCATCGGATCGAACACCGCCTTGGTCGCGCCGGTGAGAATCGGCAAGGATGCGACGATCGGCGCCGGCTCGGTGATCGGCAAGGCCGCACCGGCCGGCGAACTCACGCTCGCGCGCGCGCGGCAGGCGACGATTCCAGGCTGGCAGCGACCGAAGAAGCGCTGACCCGGAAGAATGCAGAGGGGCGCCGGCGTCGGCGCTCGATCTTTCTGCCGTCATGCCGGCTTCGGCATTGGCCACCATTTCGCGTTCTGGCCTGCAGCCACCCGTGCCCGGACGGCGCGTCATAATCCGCACACCGAAAATCTGCCTTTGCATCAGGATCCGACATGACGGCTGCCAGCCTGCCCTGCCCCGAAGACATCCGCATCGCCGTGATCGGGCTTGGCTACGTCGGCCTGCCTTTGGCAGTCGGGTTCGGCCGCGTGCTGCCGACCCTGGGTTTCGACATCAACGCGGCGCGCATCGCCGAGTTGCGCGAGCATCGCGACCACACGCTGGAGGTCTCGCGGAAAGAGCTTGCCGCGACAACCCAGCTGTCGTTCAGCGCCGATCCAATCGATCTAAAACACTGCAACGTCTTCATCGTGACAGTGCCGACGCCCATCGACGATGCGAAACGTCCGGACCTGACACCGCTCGAATCGGCCAGCCGCACGGTCGGACAAGCGATCCCGCGCGGCGGTGTGGTGGTGTTCGAGTCGACCGTGTATCCGGGCGCGACCGAGGAAGTCTGCGTGCCGATTGTCGAGCGTGAATCGGGCCTCGCGCACGATATCGATTTCTACACCGGCTACAGCCCCGAACGCATCAACCCCGGCGACAAGCAGCACCGGCTCGAAACGATCATGAAAGTGACCTCCGGCTCGACGCCGGAAGCCGCCGATTTTGTCGATGCGCTATACCGCAAGGTCATCACCGCAGGCACGCACAAGGCATCCAGCATTCGCGTCGCCGAGGCCGCCAAGGTGATCGAGAACACGCAGCGCGACCTCAACATAGCGCTGATCAACGAGCTCGCATTGATCTTCCACCGGCTGGACATCGACACCGGCGAGGTGCTCGCGGCGGCCGCCACGAAGTGGAATTTCCTGCCGTTCCGGCCGGGCCTGGTCGGTGGCCATTGCATCGGCGTCGACCCGTACTATCTGACACACAAGGCGCAGCAGATCGGCTACCACCCCGAAGTGATCCTGTCCGGGCGGCGCATCAACGACGGCATGGGCGAGCATGTCGCGCAGCGCGTGGTGAAACTGATGACGCAGCGGCGCATCCATGCCGCCGGCGCGGACATCCTCGTGCTCGGCCTGGCGTTCAAGGAAAACTGTCCGGACCTGCGCAACACGCGCGTGGTCGATGTGGTGCGCGAGTTCGGCAGCTATCATGCGAACGTGGACGTCCACGATCCATGGGTCAGTGCCGACGAAGCACGCGACGAATACGGCCTGCAGCTCGTCACCGAACTCGTGCCTGGAAAGTACGACGCGGTGATCCTCGCAGTCGCCCACCGGCAATTCATCGAGCTCGGCGCGGATCGCATCCGTGCGCTCGGAAAGTCGGGCAGCGTGCTGTTCGACGTCCAGCAGGCACTCCCGCGCGACAAGGTCGACGATCGACTCTAATCACGGAAGCGCGCGCTGCGTCCACGGGCGCCGGCGCTTCCGCAAGCAAGGAGATTCGCATGCGCGTACTGGTTACCGGCGCCGCCGGCTTCATTGGATCCGCACTGAGTGAGCGCCTGCTTGCGCGCGGCGACGAGGTGCTCGGCTATGACAACGTCAACAGCTACTACGACCCGGCGCTGAAGGAAGCGCGACTCGCACGGCTGACGCCGCATGCGAACTTCGGTTTCGTGCGCGCCGCGCTGGAGGATCGACCCGCGCTGGAAAAAGCGTTCGCCGACTTCCGCCCGCAACGTGTCGTCAACCTCGCCGCACAGGCCGGCGTGCGCTATTCGATCGAGAATCCGCACGCCTACGTCGAGAGCAACCTGGTCGGCTTCATCAACATCCTCGAAGCCTGCCGACATGGCGAAGTCGAACATCTGGTCTACGCATCGTCGAGTTCGGTGTACGGCGCGAACCGCAAGCTGCCGTTCTCGGTGCGCGACCCGGTCGATCATCCGGTCAGCCTGTACGCGGCGACGAAGAAAGCGAACGAGCTGATGGCGCACACCTATAGCCATCTGTACCAGTTGCCGACGACCGGCCTGCGCTTCTTCACCGTGTACGGCCCGTGGGGCCGGCCGGACATGGCGTTGTTCCTGTTCACGCGCAAGATCCTCGCCGGCGAGCCGATCGAGGTGTTCAATCACGGCAAGCACACGCGCGATTTCACCTATATCGACGACATCGTCGAGGGCGTGATCCGCACGCTCGACCGCGCGCCCTGCGGCGATCCCGCGTTCGATGCGCTCGCGCCGAATGCGGCGACGTCGGGAGCGCCATATCGCGTCTACAACATCGGCAACCACCAACCGGTGGAGTTGGCGCACTATATCGAAGTCCTCGAAGCGAACCTTGGGCGCAAGGCCGAGAAGATCCTGCTGCCGCTGCAGCCCGGTGACGTACCGGATACCTTCGCGGACGTCACAGAATTGGCTGCGGACACTGGCTACGCTCCGGCCACGTCGATCGAGGATGGGGTGGCCCGCTTTGTGGCGTGGTATCGGCGCTATTTCAATGTGTAGGATCCCGGCCACGACCGCGTCACTGTGATAGATTTCACACTTCTGAGCATGTCATTCGGGAGAGGTGGACGTGAATCATTTCGCCAAGCTGCTCGTGATCTGCTGTGTCCTGTTGCTGGCGGCCTGCGCTACCGGCCCACGCACGGGTGATGCGCCAACGATCAACCCTGATGCACAGGCGGTGAAGGACTACCATATCGGCGTGGATGACAGCATCCGTGTCGCGGTCTGGCAGAACCCCGATCTGAACGTCACTGTTCCGGTACGTCCCGATGGCAAGATTTCGGTGCCTCTGGTCGGCGACGTCGACGCCGGCGGCCGCACGCCCGTGGAAGTGGCAGCCGAGATCAAGACGCGTCTGGGCGACTTCGTCCGCGACCCTCAGGTCACGGTGATCGTCGACCAGTTGCGCAGCCACGAGTATCTTTCGCGCGTGCGCGTGACGGGCGCGGTGCGCACGCCGATCTCGGTCCCCTATCGCCAAGGCATGACCGTTCTCGATGCGGTGCTCGCGGCCGGCGGCACCAACGAGTTCGCTGCAGCCGACCGCACGGAGCTGTATCGCAAGGACGGAAAGGACACACGCTCCTATGCGATCCGGCTTGATCGGATTCTGCAGAAGGGTGATCTTTCGACCAATTATGAAGCGCAGCCTGGCGACGTCATAACCGTACCGGAGCGGGCGTTCTGACCATGCATCCCGTCAAATTCCCTACCCTTGCACCGGGAAGCACGGGGCGATGACAAGCGATCTGGTTCCCGCTGCCGAACTCGTACCCGCCCTTTTCCGGGAAGGACGCCGGCATGGCGTCGCACTTGCGATCCTGTTTGCGGCCATCGCCCTGGTGGCTCTCGTCATCGGCGCGCTGTGGGCCAAGACCTACACCGCATCGACGACGATCCTGGCTCAGGCCAGCGACATCATCCAGCCGCTGATGGAAGGACGCGCGGTTCCGACCGGCATCAAGGATCGTGCCGGCTTGGCGCGTCAGGTGGTATTTAGCCAGAAGGTAATGACCGAACTGCTCAAGACCGGCGGTTGGGCGGGCCAGAATCCATCGCCCGTGATGCAGGACAAGATCATCGAACAGATCAAGGATCGCACCAGTATCACGAGCCCGCGTCCGGATCTGGTCCAGATCACCTACCGCGACACCGACCGCAAACGCACGTTCGATATCACCGAGCGCATGGCCGAGCTGTTCATCCGGGAAAGTCGCGCGGCCAAGGAACGCGAAAGCCGCGAAGCATTCGAGTTCATCGACAACCAGGTCAAGGGCTACCACAAGAAGCTGACAGACGCCGAAGCCAGCCTGCTTCGATATCGCTCGGCGAATGCGGATGCGCAACCGGGCAGCGCAACCGACGCCAATGCACGCATCGGTGCGTTGCGCACTGAAATCGAGCAGGCGCGCATGAACCTGATGGAACAGCAGTCCAGCGAAGGCGCGTTGGCCTCGCAGCTGTCGGGAGAGTCGCAGGTTACCGCCGTGCAGACGCGAGAGGGCCTGTATCGCGCCCAGCTGGTCGACCTGCAGGCGCAACTGGACAGGCTGCTGCTGACCTATACCGAGCAATACCCGGATGTCGTCCGCACACGCCACCAGATGCAGGACATCCAGCGCCAACTGGCTGCCGAGGAACAACGCAAGAGCACCCAGTCGGATGCATCCGCGAAGAGTGCGTTCGACAATGCGCAATTCAATCCGCACTATCAAGATCTTCGGAACCGCCTCGGCCAGGCGCGGGCCCAAAGCGCGGCCACGCGCTCGCGAATGGGCGCTGCCGAGCAGATGTTGAAGGACGAAATGGAGCGCAGCCGGCGCATTGCCGCGTCGGAGGGAGCCTTGGCCGAATTGACCCGCGACTACGAGGTCAACCGCGACATCTACCAGGATCTGCTCAAACGCCGCGAAAACGCGCGGGTATCAATGGTCATGGACGAGGAGCAACGTGGACTCACGTTGCGCATCCAGGATCCCGCGGTCATGCCGCAGCGTCCGTCGGGATTGCGCTTGATGCATTTTGCGTTGGGTGGGCTGGTGCTCGCGGTGGCGGTGCCGCTCGGACTCTTGTTTGCGCGGGTGCGCTTTGATCCGCGCGTGCTCTCTGCGCCTCAGCTCGAACGTCTGACCGGCATCAACGTGATGGCGACGGTACCGGCCTATGTGAATGCACGTGATCGCGTGCGTGATCGCGCCCGCATGTCGCTTGCGGCGCTGCTGGTGATCGTGACGCTGGCCGCCTATGGCCTGACCTATTGGATCCGACTCGCGGGCAACTCATGACCCATGCACCGGACAAACCCGGAATTCCGGATCATGTTGGCGCGGCACTCGGTGCCGCGGCCAGCGATATCGGCCGACGTGCCGGATCCAGTCTGTCGATCGCGAGGATCACCGAACCTCACCCGCTGACGACGCGTGCACTCGAGCAACGCGGGATGATCCATCGCGATGAATCGGCCCGCAGGGAGGCTGATGCGTTCCGCGAGATGCGCACCCGATTGCTCGCCTTGGGTGGCGAGCAGAACTTCGTGACCATGGTGGCGTCGATCAGTCCGCGCTCGGGCGCCAGTTTCGTGGCACGCAACCTTGCCGCAGCGTTTGCATTCGACGACACCCGGACGGCATTGCTGATCGATTGCGATCTGCGCCATGCGGCACAACATGCCGCACTGGGCGTGGAGCCGACCAACGGCGGCCTTATCGACTACCTCGACCATCCTGGCATCGGCATCGAGAAGATCCTCTATCACACCGGCATCCCGAGGCTGCGCCTGATACCGGCAGGCTCGCGACGCGAACTCGGCGGGGAATATTTCTCGTCGTTCCGCATGCGTGCAACACTCGATTCGCTGCGCGGCCGCTATCCGGATCGCTATCTGTTCCTCGATGGGCCGACCGTGAAGGGTTCGCCGGACGCGCGGATACTTGCCGATCTTGCCGATTTCGTCGTCCTCGTGGTCGGTTATGGCCGCGATACGCCGACCGCCATCAACAAGGCCATCGCCAGCTTCGATCCGAACAAATTGGCAGGCGTGGTGTTCAACCACATTCCCTAGATCCCGGATCCTCTGTACGCACGAGGCGGGCCGGCGGTACGGTATCGAGAACGGGAGGAAACGATATGGCGCTGCTTCGTTCTGTGGGGCACGTTCTCGGATTGACGTTATTCGTCTTCGCATGGACCGAGGTGCATGCGGCGCGCTTCGACTACCGGCTCGAGCTGGGTATCGAACACAACGACAACGTCAACCTGAGCGAGAACGATCCGGTATCGCAGAACATCCTGGAGCCGGCGCTGGGTTTCACGTTCAGCCAGGAAGGCTCCGATGTCCAGGCGCGGGCCGAAGGGATCCTCCAGTACCGCGACTATCTGGGCGGCGCGTTCGGCAACGAGTTGCGCAGCCAACTCGGCGGCCATCTGAATTGGGTCATGCTGCCTGAACGGCTCAGCATGGTCGTCGAGGACTACCTCGGCGTGCAGCCCATCAACACGCTGCTCCTCGATGCACCCGCCAATGTGCAGCAGACCAATGTGCTCGCGGTCGGACCGAATCTGAATTTCCGGCTTGGCACGGCGACTCACGGCCAAGTCGAATTGCGCTACATCAACAGTTACGCGGAAGATACGCGTGAATTCGACTCGAATCGCCTGGATGGTGCCTTGCGCGTCATTCGGGATCTGACCGCGACCAGCCAATTGTCCGGCAACGTGCAGGTCGAGCATGTCGACTTCACCCATTCCACCGAAAATCCGAACTACGACCGCTACAACCTTTATGCGCGATACGCACGCACGCTGCGCTTGTTCGACTATGCGATCGATCTCGGCTACACGGCGATCGACAGCGGGCCTCCGTTTGGCAACCATGCCAAGCCGCTGCTGCGCGCGAACGCCGACTGGCGGCCCAGCGAGCGCAGCACGATCACGCTGAGAGCCGCGCATCAGTACTCCGATGCCGCATCCGGCATGATCGACACGCTGGAGCTGGGCGTGAAGCCGAGTCTTGGATTGCCGATTCCTACCAGCATCGCGACCGGTGGTGCGGTGACCAGCTCGTCACCCTATCTGGAGAGCCGTTTCGACCTTGGCTACACTTATCGCATCGAGCAGGGTGCCATAGGAGCGGAAGCCTTCTACGACAAGCTGCAGTACTTGAATGAGGGCCTGATCCCGGACCAGGGCGAGTTGAACCGGAGCGTACGCGGCGGCAACGTGGTCGCAACGTGGCTGCTGCTGCCGGAACTGACACTCGGCGCAAACGTCACCGCGGATCATGTGCGCTACAGCACTATCGCCCGCACCGACAAGGATCTGACTTTCGGCGTATTTCTGCTTCAGCAATGGGCACGCCACTGGAGCTGGCGCCTGAACCTCGCGCACTACAAGCGCGACAGCACGGCACCCGGCCAGGGCGCAAGCCAGAACCTCATCTATTTCGGCATCGCCTACACGCGATGACGCGGTCACCACACAACCGACGCGGACTTGGGCGAACGATGGCAGCGGGACCGAAATCATGAAACCGATCCTCGTGACCGGCGGCGCCGGCTACATCGGCAGCCATGTCGCCCGCCAGCTCAGGGATCGCGGCGAACGCGTCATCGTGCTCGACAATCTCTCGACCGGTTTTCGCGACGCGGTGCTGGGTGGCGAATTGATCGTCGGCGACACCGGCGACCGCGATCTGGTTACGCACATTCTCGCCCACCATGCGATCGATACGGTGATGCATTTCGCGGCGCATACCATCGTGCCCGAGTCGGTAAGCGACCCGCTCAAGTACTATGGCAACAACACCTGCGCGACCCGCAATCTGCTCGCCTGCTGCGCGGCGACCGGAGTACGACACTTCGTGTTCTCCTCGACGGCCGCGGTGTATGGCATGCCGGCATCGGGCATCGCCGACGAAGACACGCCGACGATGCCGATCAATCCGTACGGCAGCTCCAAATTGATGAGCGAGATGATGCTGCGCGATCTGTCCGCCGCCAGCGCGTTGCGTCATGTCATCCTGCGCTACTTCAATGTCGCCGGCTGCGATCCCGGCGGCCGCATCGGGCAGTCGACCGCAAACGCAACGCTGCTGGTCAAGGTCGCGTGCGAACACGCGGTTGGCAAGCGCGCGCAGCTGTCGATTTTTGGTACCGACTATGACACTCCGGACGGCACCTGCATCCGCGACTACATCCACGTCGACGACCTTGCGGCGGCCCATCTCGCCGCGCTGGATCATCTGCGCAACGACGGTGCGTCGTTGACGCTCAATTGCGGATACGGTCGCGGCTACAGCGTGCGCGAAGTGATCGATGCGGTCTCCAAGGTCAGCGGCAAACGCCTCGACGTGAATGAACAGCCGAGACGGCCCGGTGATCCACCCATGCTCATCGCGCGCAGCGACAGGTTGCGGAGCGTGCTGGCGTGGGCGCCGCGGCACGATGATCTCGAGTTCATCGTACGCACCGCGATGGCATGGGAGCGCCAGCGCGCATCGGTGTGACCTGCGCAGTGCCGAGCACGGCGGCAACGCTGCTTCCGCGATGCGCAATGCTCCATGACGGAACCGGTCGCCAAGGCAAGCCCGATCGGTGCGCAAACCGTGGTCGATCCGTTGCGACGCGCGCTGTGCCCATCGCGCATCCCAGGCCTCGACTTTCTTCGGGCAGTGGCCGCGCTGCCCGTACCGCCAAACCAGTGCGGCTTGTATTGCGTGTGGCCGCTTGCGCTGTTCGACAGCGGGTTCGGCGTCGAAATGTTCTTCGTTCCAAGTGGACTTTCCCTTCATCTGCTTGCTCCTCGATAGTTCGAGAGCACAGGCACCGTCCGCCCCGGGGCGCCCTGTCAATGGCGTGCGATGCGCTTCGCCCCCTGGATTTCATACCTAACTTCATCGAAGTCGCGCGAAAAGCGTTGGGGCGCTCGACTTCGCGCGACCACGGCTCCGGCCTCGTTGACACGGTTGTATGGTTCGATGGAGTTCAAGTACGGCATCGCCTACGCAGTCGAACCACTCTTCGTGATGCTGCTGATGCCCTCGGTGATTCTCGCGGCTGCGGGTACCGGCGTGCTCGGGCACGCACGCAACGCGTGGCCTATAGTCATGGGCAGGTTTCCCATGAAATCCACCTGTTCCATCCGCTGGTGATGCACTCCGTGACCGACGCGCCGGAATGCCGTTCGATGCCCGCGTCGTTGTCGATAGCGCTCTCTCTATACTTGATACTTGCTGCCATCCTCTCCCCCTTACGTGCCCTTCCGTTTCCTTGAGTCGCCGCGTCGCCGACGTTTGAGCGGCAAGCGTGAACGTTCCACCATTGCCGAGCCACCCCAGAAGCCAGCATGCAAAGAATCGCCATCGTGACACCGATGCTCCCGGTCCCTTACGACCTGACGCGGGGGCGTTACATCCACGAAATCGCGGGATCACTGGCCAAGCTTGCGCATGTCCGCGTGTTCTTCATGCAACAAGCCTATCCACGCTTGCCGGGACTTCACCCACGCAGCGTCCTGTCAGGCCGGGTGGGCTCCGACTACCGCCTTCCGGATGTCGATGTCGAAACGTTTTCCTACCCGGCGATACCCGGGCTTTCGCGTGTGCTGAACGGTTTCGTCGCGAGTCGCGCACTCACGCCGCGCCTGCGCTCGTTCGAACCGGATCTCGTTCTCGCCTACTGGGTCTATCCCGATGGCGCGGCAGCGCTGCGCAGCGCGCGCGCGCTCGGGCTGCCATGCGTGGTTGGCGCGCTCGGCTCCGACATCCACGTGCGCTCCGGGTTCAACCACGTGATGACGCGCCATACGATCGCCGGGGTCGATGCGCTCGTGACCGTCAGCGAAGCGATGCGGCAGACCGCGATCGCGGAGTTCGGCGCCCTGCCCGACAAGGTGCACACGATCATCAACGGCTACAACACCGCGGTGTTTCATCCCAGACCGCAGGCTGTGATGCGCGCGCGCCTGGCAATCGCATCCGATGCGCGCCTGATCGTCTATGTTGGACGATTCGTCGAAGCCAAGGGCATGCGCGAACTGCTTGCGGCATTCCAGTTGCTTGGCCAGGCCAACCCGCAAGCCCGCCTCGCACTCGTTGGAGACGGTGTGATGCGCCAGGAGCTGATCGACCTGGTGCAGGCGGCCAACCTCGGCGAGCGCGTCGTGATGCCGGGTGGATTGGCGCCGGAACACGTCGCCGAATGGATAGGCGCCGCGGATGTGCTTACGTTGCCGAGCTGGTCGGAAGGCTATCCGAATGTCGTGGTCGAGGCGATCGCGTGCGGCTGTCCGGTGGTCGCGACCGATGTTGGCGGTACGCGCGAGATCGTCAACGCGACAAACGGCATCCTGATCCCGCCACGCGATCCACTGGCGTTGCAGGCAGCGCTTGAAACAGCGCTGGCATCGGAATGGGACCGCGCCGGGATGGCTGCATCCATGCAACGGACCTGGGATGACGTGGCGAGCGAGACGCTGGATGTGTGCGAGCGCACCCTCTCCGTCGCACGCAGGCGGCACGCCTGAACGAAGGCAGGCAGGGCGCATTCGCAGTTGAAGCAGCCAAGGCTTTCGGAGCATCATGGCGGGGTCGTCTGTCAGGACGCCCGCCGTGCACAGCACCAAGAAAGTCCTGTTGCTCGAGTTGAACGAGGTCAACTGGCGTGTCGTCGATCGCCTGACCGAGCAGCACGGCCATGCGTACCTGCCGAATTTCCAGCGACTGCGCACAGCCGGCGCATGGGCCACCCAGACCGCCATCGAGCATCCGCCCCATCTGGATCCATGGATCACGTGGGTCACGCTGCACACCGGAGTTCCGCGCGAGGTTCATGGCGCCGCGGTGCTTGAGCAGGACGCTGCGAGCATTTCTGCACCGCGTCTGTGGGACTATGCCGTCGAAGGCGGTCGATCGATCGGCGTTTTCGGCAGCATCAGCGCCTTTCCGCCACGTCCGGTCCCGGGTTTCATCGTACCCGGACCGTTCGCCCCGAGCGATGAAACGTATCCGGATTCGCTGCAGCCGATCCAGGCGTTGAACCGTCTCGGCACGAGCCTGCACAACCGCACACGCAAGTCGGTCACGATGTCTGGAGCAGTGCGCAATGCATTCAATCTCCTGCGGCTGGGCATGCGCATGCGCACGCTGTTCGGAGTCGGCCGCCAACTCGCGCTGGAGCGCGTTTCGAACGCACACAAGTGGCGCCGGGTCAGTTTGCAGCCACTGCTGAATTTCGATTTCTTCGCGCACCTGTATCGCACGTTTCGCCCGGATTTCGCGACTTGGCACACCAATCACGCAGCCCATTACATGCATCACTACTGGCGCGCATGGGACGACACCGGCTTCGCGGTGCAGGCGACCGCGGCGGAACGCGCGCAGTTCGGGGACGCCGTCCCGTACGGCTATCGCGTGTGCGACCGGCTGATCGGCGACTTCCTGCGGCTGATCGACGACAACACCGTGCTGGTCGTCGCATCCAGCATGGGGCAGCAGCCGTTCGTAACCGAACGCTATCAGTCCGGGAAGATCGTCGTCCGCTTCCTCGATATCGAACGCATTCTCGACATTACCGGCCGCGACGGGATACGCGAAGTGGTACCGACGATGGTTCCGCAGTGGAACCTGCACGTACCGGATCAAGCCATGCGCGCTCAGCTGCGCGCACAGTTCCAGGCTGCGAGGCGCGTCGTCGCCGGCAAGGAAGATGCGGCCATCAGCGTCGAGGAGACCGGAGATCTGCTCACCATCACTCCGCTCGGCCTCGCGACCAAGCCTGCCGGCATCCGCTACCACTTTCCGCTCAGCGAACGCTCGCCACCTGCCGGCTATGCCATCGACGAATTGTTCGCGACGGACGCGCCCACGACGAAACAGGGCATGCACCATCCGGCCGGCCTGCTGGCTTTCATCGGCAGCGAAATCCAATCCGGCGTGCATCTGGCAGACTGCACGAATCTCGATGTCGCGCCCACTGTACTGGCGCTGCTGGGATTGCCGGTTCCGGCGGTGATGCATGGCCGCATACTCAGCGAAGCCTGGGACGCGACGCCCCAGGTCCCGCGCGCCAGGACCGGCCTCGCAGCGACGACTGGATAGCTCGGGATTTTCGGCAGGTACAGTTCCGGGAGTACCTGCCGCAGCGGAAACCGCACGCGCCGCCACGCCACGCGGACGTCGGCGTCAAAGGGATGCAGGGACAGGATCCCTCGCCTGGACCGGTCTGGCAGGAATGCCGACCACGGTCACCCCCGGCGCCACATCATCGAGGACCACCGCGTTCGCACCGATCCGCGCTCCCGTTCCCAGGCTGACGCCGCCGATGACCTTCGCGCCGGAACCGATGAAGATGTCGTCACCCAGCATGGGGGTACGGCCACGATTGTCGCCAATGACCACGCCGCTCTCGATCCATACGTTGCGTCCGCCGCGCACAGCCGAATTGATCACCACACCGACGGGATGAATCAGCACGAGACCCGGGCCGAATTGCACATGCACGCCAAGCACGCAACCGTTTAGGCATTTGTTCAACCAGTGCGGCAGCAACGCCAGCGGCGCAAGGCGCCAGCGCACCAGCGCAGCCTGCATGCGGTAGAGCGCATTGGCCAGTGTACCGTCGGCGAAGATCGCCCGTGCCAGTGAACACGATTGGCCATACTGCGAGTACAGCGCCTGCTTGGCTCGCAGATCAGCCAGCAGATTCATCACGCGAGTTCCCGCTGCTTCAGCGTGAGATGGAAATCGACCAGCTGGAGTATGTTGTTGCGCCACTGCCGCTCGGTCGCGACATAGGTGCGTGCTGCGGCGCCAACCCTTTTGAGGGTCGCCTCATCGCGGCTGCGCGCGAGCACGGCCTGCACCGCCGCATCAAGATCACCGGCCTTGAACATCCAGCCGGTCTCGCCTTCACGCACGACTTCCTGTATCGGTTCGAAATCGGGTGCCACCGGTGGCACCGCACAGGCCATGAACTCGAACAATTTGACCGGCGAGGTGTAGTCGCCCGCGTTCGGCAGGATCGCCATATCCATCGCGGCGAGCAGGCCTGGCACCGCATCGTGTGCGACACGGCCCGTCAGGATCACGCGCTGCGCGAGTCCATGCTCCTCGATATAGGCATTCAAAGCAGCGAAGGTAGCACCGTCGCCCACGAGCAGCAGCTTCAGATGGGGCGCCGAGTCGAGCTGCGATGCGATGCGGCGCACGAAGTCGTCGATCGCATGCCAGGGTACGAATGCACCGAGATAGCCACACACCACGTGACCATCGAGCTTCCATTTCTCGCGCGCTGCAGCGCGCTGTTCGGCGGTGAAGCTGAAGTCGGCGATATTCGCGGCGTTCGGCGTCACGATCGTGGGCGCGATCGCGCCGTGTGCGGCAAGTGCACGATCGCGAAACACGCCGGAGACGAAGACCAGTCCGGCTGCACGGCGAAACACCCAATGCTCGATCGCCATCGCGAGACGCTGGAAGAACAGCGGCCGCACCCGGAACACGGTGGCCGAATCATTGATTTCGAGGATGATCGGCAGTTTCCGCCAGCGCGCCACCAGTACTGGCGCAAACATGAACAACGAATAGCGTTCGTAGATGAAATCCACGTCGCGGTTGCGGAACAGGTAGGCAAGGATGCGCGTGCCGGCAATCAGGTTGTAGGTCACCTCCGCGAGCTCGAACAACGGCTCAGGACACCTGGACAGCAGTCGCATCCACCAGCGCGCCTGGCGCGTCGGTGACATCGCCTTGGGGCTGGCATATGGATCGGCACCCGGCAGCGACATGATGTCGACGGCGACGCCTTCTGCGCGAAGCGCATCCGCAATCCCGCGGATATGCACGCCTTCCACCGCCTTGCCCTGTGTCCGGTGGTGATAGAGTACCCGGCGCACCGGGAGTGCTTCAGGGGCAGTCGGCGCGTTCTCGTTCATGGCCACATCGGTACCGGCAGCCGCGGGAGAGTTCATGGTTTGCGAGCTTAGCAGGCCGGCGTGGCGTTTGAGGATCCGCGGCGCCGATCCCCACCAACAGGCGTTTGCGGCACGCGGATATGCCGCACGATCGCCTGGACCGCGCACGCGAACCCCAATTGGTTGCCGCCCGGCATGAGTTACGCCCTCTACCTTCTTTATCTGGCCCTCACCTATCTTCGTCCGATCGAGACGTACGCTCCCGACTGGGCGAACTATCGGCCGATGCTCTGGCTGTGGGTGCTCGCCTTCCTGCTCGCCGCGGGCCGCGCCAGTGCCAGGCGCGAGATCGCCGCCAGACCGTTGTTCCTCGGGCTGATGCTGCTGCTCGTCACGGCAATCGCCGCTTCATTGCTGGCGCGGATGTGGCTCGGCGGCGCGATCGATGCGCTGGTCGAATTCAGCACCGCCGCGATGTTGTTCGTTCTGACTTGCTTCAACCTGACATCCATCGCGCGCGTCCGGCGCACCTGCACCGTCCTCGTGTCGTGCATGCTCGTGATCTGTGCACTCACCATTGCGGCCTATCACTACGGCTTCATGATGGATCAACTGGTCCTGAGCCAGAGCACCGATGCCGAGGACGCGCTGGCGCCAATCGATGTGCCCACGGCGCCAGCGGACGATACGTCCGGCGAATCGCTGTGGCGCGTGCGCTACCTCGGGTTTCTCAACGACCCGAACGACCTCGCCCAAGCCATCATCGTGGTACTCCCGCTGCTGTGGGTGGCCTGGCGTCGCGGGCGTGGCCTGCGCAACCTGATCGTCATCGGCGCGCCTACCGCGATGCTGTTGTATTCGCTCTACCTGACCCACTCGCGCGGCGGCCTGCTCGGAGTGGCCGCCATCTTCGTCTTCGGCATGCGACGAATGCTCGGCACGACCCGCATGGCGCTGCTCGCCATCGTGATCGCCGTCGGTGTGAATGCCGCCGATTTCAGCGGCGGACGCCGTTTTTCCACCGGAGAGGAATCGGCCAACGACCGCATCGAAGCCTGGAACTCCGGGATCCAGATGCTCAAGACTCATCCCCTGTTTGGCGTGGGTTATGGCAGCTTCACCGACTTCCATCCGGAGCGGACCGCACACAACTCCTTCGTCCTGTGCTTCGCCGAGCTCGGGCTGCTCGGCTTCTTCGCATGGACCGCGCTGCTGGTGGTGGCGTTTCGCGAACTGGGGGAGGCGGTACGACGAACGCCCGCGGGGTCGCTCGAGCACCGGCTCACGAGCGCACTGCGCTATTCATTGATCGGCTTCCTGACATGCGCCTGGTTCCTTTCGCGCACCTATCAACCTGAGCTGTATCTGCTGCTGGCACTGTGCGCGAGTGCGGCTTGGTGCGTTCGGCGCAGCTTCTCGGAAGGCAACGAAGCCACCCCATGGGCATCGCAAGCGTGGTTTGGAATGACGGTCTTGAGCATGCTGGCAGCCATCGTGACGGTATACGGCTTCATCGTCATGGGTCGCGTATTCGGCTCGTGACGACAACCTGCGCCGCCGAGGTCGTGCCACAGGGGGCTCGTGATAGACTCGCCGCGCTGTACAGGGCCTCCGTGTCGGCGCAGGCCCGCCATGGATGGGATCGTCGCCGAGTGCTTGCCGGCCCGCTCCCGAATCGCCGGCTGGCGCGCCCATCGGTGCCGCGTTTGCTGCTCGCGACCAACAACTGAAGAGTCCGATGAGCCCATCGCCCTGGTTTTTCATCGCGCCAGTCACTGCCGGGCTGGCCTACTCGATCATCCTGATCCGCCGTCGCAATGTGGCCGGCTGGCTCCTCGGTTACCTGCGTGGCGGCTGGCGGGCGCCAGCGCCAACCGGAGCGACAAAACACCTGCTGTTTTGTTTCGTCGACCACTTCGAGCCGGGCTGGGCGAATCCGGATCCGGCGACCGAACACGCGCGCGTCGCGCGCTGGCGCACGGACTATCCCAGGCTGTGTGAAAACCATCGCGATGCCGATGGGCGACCGCCGGTGCATTCCTTTTTCTTCCCGGAAGAGGAATACCGCCCCGAACACATCGACGCACTCGTGGAGCTTTGCCGAATGGGGCTTGGCGAGATCGATATCCACCTGCACCACGACAACGACACCGATGCCGGCTTGCGCGAGAAGCTGCGACGGTTCACCCGCCTGCTCATCGATCGCCACGACGCACTACCGCGTGATCCGCAGACGGGTCAGGCACGCTGGGGTTTCATCCATGGCAACTGGGCGCTCGACAACAGCCATCCGAAGGGCACCGGCTGTGGCGTGAACAACGAGCTGATCGTCCTGCGTGAAGAGGGTTGCTACGCGGACTTCACCTTGCCGGCTGCACCCGATCCCTGTCAGACCAGCACGATCAATCGCATCTACTATGCCACCGACGATCCGCAGCAACCGAAGTCGCACGACTGCGGTGAGCGTGTACGCGTCGGTGGCCGCGCTGCCGGGGACCTGATGATCATCCAGGGCCCTCTCGGCTTTCGCTGGAGCAACCGCAAGGCCGGCATCTTCCCGCGCATCGAGAACGGTGACGTGCGTACCAGTTGTCCGCCCAGTGAAGAGCGCATCGATGCCTGGGTGCGCACGGGCATTCATGTGCAAGGGCGACCCGAATGGATCGTCGTCAAGGTGCATACGCATGGCACGCAGGAGCGGGATACCGATACGCTGCTCGGCCCCCTGATGGACGCGGCATTCGGCTATCTGGAATCACGCTACAACGATGGCCGGGAATGGAAGCTGCACTATGTGAGTGCCCGCGAGACCTACAATATCGTCAAGGCTGCCGAAGCAGGCCTCGATGGCGATCCGGGACTCTACCGCGACCATGTGATTCCGCGTCCACGCTACGGCGCCCCCTGAGGCCGCTGGATGAAAACACTCATCCTGCAGGCCGTTGTGGCGACCTGTTTCGGCGCGGTTCTTTACAGCTATCTGATCTACCCATTGATCCTCGTGGGTCTCGCGGGCGCGCTGCGCATCGCTCGATCAATGCTCCACCGATCCGACCCACGCCATCCACATTTGCCGAGTGAGCCTGCCCTTCCTTCGATCGCGGTGATCATCGCTGCCCACAACGAGGAAGCGCACATCACCGCGCGCATCCGCAATCTGCTGGTGCTGGACTATCCCGCGGAGCGGATGCACATTCATGCAGGTTCCGATGGCAGCAGTGATCGCACGGGCGAGCTCCTCGCCGCGTTCGACGACCCGCGCGTGCATGGCATCGTGTTTCCGCACAACCGCGGCAAGGCCAGCGTGCTCAATGATCTGGTCGCGCGCGCCGATCAGGAAATCCTCGTCTTCTCGGATGCCAATACACAGTTCGGCAGCGCCGCCGCGCGAGCGCTGGTCGCGCACTTTGCCGATCCTCGCGTCGGTTGCGTGAGCGGCGAACTCCGGCTGGCGCGTGCCGGCGGAGACAACCAGGACAGCCTGTATTGGCGCGTCGAGCAATTCCTCAAGTTCCACGAGGCCGGCATCGGTGGCCTGCTTGGAGCGAATGGCGCGATCTACGCGATCCGGCGCGAGCTCTGGCAACCGCTGCGCGCGGACACGATCTGCGATGATTTCTGCGTCGGCATGAATGTGGCCGCCGCGGGATGGCGCCTCGTCTACGAACCCGCGGCATGGGCCGAGGAGGACACGCCGGAGACGATCACGGACGAGTATCGGCGCCGCGTGCGCATCGGCATCGGCAATTTCCAGGCGCTGGTACGCCATCCCGGGTACCTGTGGCGAACCTCGATCGGCACCGCGTTCGCGTACTTTTCGCACAAGGTATTGCGCTGGATCGCGCCGCACCTGCTGGTGATCGGCCTGGTGGGATCGTTGCTGCTCGGACTCGGATCGCGGTCGTGGTTCTACTTCGGCCTGCTCCAGCTGGCAGGCTATCTGGCTGCCGCGGCACTTTGGCGGGTCAGCCGCGATGGCCGCTCGATACCGCGGATGCTGCGCATCCCGGTATTCCTGTTTGCGCTGAACTGGGCATTCCTTATCGCGTCGGCACGCTACGCCAGCGGTCGCTACAGCGGCTCCTGGCGCCGCACCCGCCGCTGATTCCAGGCCGGAGATGATGATCGCAAACGGAGGCGACAGGTGCTGAGAATAGGGATGATCGGATGCGGCAAGATCGCCGATGGACACATCGAGCAGATTCGCGCGATCGGACGCGGCGAGGTCGTTGCGGTGTGCGACCGCGAACCGCTAATGGCCGAGCAGCTCGCGGTACGGATGAACGTGCCCGCGCAGTATTCGGATCTCGCCCGAATGCTGGCGCGCGAACGCCTCGACGTCGTGCATGTCGCCACCCCGCCCGACTCGCACGTCGCGCTCGCCGCCGCCGCGCTCGATGCGGGATGCCACGTGTTCATGGAAAAACCCTTCGCGCTCGACGCGGCACAAGCGCAGGTGATCCTCGACCATGCACAGCGGGCGGGAAAGCACATCGGCGTGAACTACCTGTACAACTTCGAGGCTCCCGCACTCGAGCTGCAGGAGCTGCTCGACGCCGGCGCGCTCGGCGACATCGTCCACCTCGACACCAGTTATGGCTACAACCTGTCGGGCGACTACGGCCTCGCCGTCATGGCCGATGCCACGCACTGGGTACATCGCCTGCCAGGCAAGCTGTTCCACAATGTGCTCGATCACGTGCTCGCCAAGGTCGTGGACCATCTCGGCGACGACGTCACCGTGAAGGCGTTCGCGCTGAGGCGCCGTCCCGAAACCGGCAACCCGATCGTCGACGGGATGGCCGACGAACTGCGCTTCCTCATGCACAGCGGCGACGTCACCGTTTCCGGCCTGGTCAGTGCGCATGGTCGGCCTGTCGCACATACCTTGAAGGTAGTCGGCACGCAGGATAGCGCCGAGCTGGACTACGCCGCCCGCACTCTCGTGCGCAGCGCGCGCCAGTCCCAGCCGAGCGCGATCGGGCGCCTGATGCCGGCGTGGACGCAGGCGCGCCGCTTCGCCGGCAATGGCTGGCGCAATCTCGGCCGCTTCAGGCGCAGCGAGTTCCACTACTTCCAGTGCCTGCGGGTATTGCTGGAACGGTTCTACGATGCCGTGGAAGCGCGCGGCCCGGACCCGGTACCGCGCGAACACATCCTGCGCGTGTGCCGCCTGATCGACCAGATCGTCGTTGCGACGGGGACGGAGCGATGAAGATCCTCGTCACCGGCGCCGGCGGCTTCCTCGGTTCGCGTATCGCCGCCAGCCTCCTCGCCCAAGGCGCGACGGATCTGCGCCTGCATGTCCGCGAACATCCTCCACGCGGATTGATCGAGGACCTGCAGGAGCGCTATCCGCACGCGCACATCGAATGGACGGGTGCAAACCTGCTCGCACGCGGAATGCTCGACCCGCTGGTGGAAGGCGTCGACTGCATCGTGCATGCCGCCGCGGGCATGCGCGGAGCGCCCGCGGACATGTTCGCCAACACCGTCGTCGGAACGCGCAATCTGCTCGAAGCGGCCGGACAGCGCGGCACGGCGCGACGGATCGTGCTGGTCAGTTCGTTCTCGGTCTACCGCACCGAATCGCTCGAGACGGGTGCGCTGCTCGACGAAACGGTGCCGGTCGAATCGATCGGAATCGAGAAGGGGCCGTACGGCTATGCCAAGACGCGCCAGGAATCGCTGGCTCTGGAACTCGCGCAGCGCTACGGCTTCGACCTCGTTCGCGTGCGCCCCGGGGTGATCCACGGCCCCGGCGGCGGCGGCCTGTCGCCGCGCGTCGGCCTGCGCGTGCTTGGCCTGTTCTTCAGCCTCGGCGGTCGCGCCCAGCTTCCGCTGAGCTACGTCGACAACTGCGCCGACGCGATTGCCGTCGCTACCCTGAAGGGATCGCCTGGCAGCGTGTTCAACGTCGTCGATGACGACCTGCCGAGTTGCAGCGCATACCTGCGTGCTTATCGCGCCAACGTGCAGAAGCTGCGCGTGCTGCCGGTGCCGTATCCGGCACTGCTGTTGGGCTCGCGTCTGCTGGTCTGGTATCACCGGAAATCGAAGGGGCAGCTGCCCGCGGTGTTTACGCCTTATGTCGTGCGCTCGATGTATCGACCCCTGCGCTACTCCAATGCCGCCCTGAAGGCACTCGGCTGGCGACAACGCATCGCGACGGCGGATGGAATCGCGGCCACATTCCGTGAGCTGCGCAATCCGTCGACATGACGTCGCCGCGCTTTTGCGGTCGACCGGCCCGTCAGCCGATGACGGATTCGCCAAGCGCCTCGCGATAGAGTCGGTCGTAACTGGCGGAAAAAGCCGCCATCGAAGCATGGCGACCGACCCAGTCGCGCGCCACAGCGCCGAGCGATGCGCGGTGCGCCGGATTGGCGACGAGCTCGCCAAGAGCGATGCGCAACGCTTGCGCGTCATCGGATGGAACCAGCAGTCCCGTACTGCCGTCCGTGACAATCTCGCCATTGCCGCCCACGTCGGTGGCGACGATGGCCAGCCCCGATGCGCAAGCCTCGAGCAACGCAATGGACAAGCCTTCGGACAGCGATGGCATCGCGAAGATGTCGAGCGCCGGGAGCAATTGCGCGACATCGGCGCGCTCGCCCGCGAACCGCACGTGTTCACCGAGGCCCAACGCGCTCACTTGCGCACGCAGGGCCTGCTCGAGCTCGCCCTTGCCGATCAGCACGACTTGCAGCTCGGGATGGGCAGCGACCAGCGCGGGCATCACCTCGAGCAGCAAACGATGGTTCTTGACCGGCACCAGTCGTCCCACGCAACCGATCACGATCGCCGCGTCGGGCACGCCGAGGACGCGGCGCGCCTCAGCTCGTTGCGTGGCGGAGGCGTTGAAGCGCTCGACCGGTATGCCGTTCATGACGATACGCGCATGCGCCCGGCCGACCATGCCCGTTCCGGTGTAGTGATCGAAAACCTGCCGGCTCACCATGGCCACGAGCTGCGTCCGCGCCAACGACACTCGATAGAACAGGCGCAGTTTGCGATTCGACAACCGGGTTCCCATGTCGTGGCAGGTGGTCAGCAAGGCTGCCTTTCGGCGCGCTGCGAACTGCGCCGCGGCGCTGTAGTAGTTGGGTACGAAGTTGTGGGAATGGACGATATCGATCCTCCCGTCCGCCGTGGCGGTGCGCAGCTTGCGCAGGACGGCGAGGTCGAACGGCTTGCACTTGCTGCCCATGACGACACGGATGCCGGCGTCCTCGAGCTCGGACAGCAACCCGTCGCTGTCGTTGATGCTGAAGACGGTGACCGCATGCCCGCCACGATGCTGCGCGATCGCCAGGTCGGTCACCACTCGCTCCAGTCCGCCACGTTCGAGACTGTCCACCACATGCATGATGCGCAGCGGATCGCGAGCGGTGTGCTCTGGTTGCATGATCAGCGAGCAGGAGACCAAAGGATTGAAGCCGACATCATAGTTGGCCCGCAGGGTACGCGAGAAGGCGGCTGGCGATCCCTGCAGCGGCCTCCACTTTCGATTTGCCTCAATCGAGGGTTCGCACACACGCGTGCGACGACCATGAACCGATCAATTGCCGTCAAACTCCGCAATACTTGCTCCGGACATCAGGAAGACCCGTTGCGATGAGCCATGCATTCAGCAAGCAGGTCGTGTTCCGCTCGGTACTGATGGTTACCGGGTCGACCTATGTGAACTACGCCAGCGGACTGCTGGTCAGCACCCTCATTGCGCGCAGCCTGGGTCCGGCCGACTACGGCCGCTATTCGTACCTCGTCTGGCTGTGCGGCGTTCTCATCATTTTCTTCACGAACGGGCTGACCACCTCGGGTATCCGTTTCGTATCGGAATCGCTCGGCCGCGGCGAGTCTGGCGTGGCCGAGGACGTTCACGGCTGGCTGCAGAAGGGCTACTACGCGAGTCTCGCCATCGTGGCGCTCGCATTCTGTGCATGCGTGCGGTGGCTGGAACCGGCGGGTTGGGAGGGACATCTCTGGGCGTTCGCCGCCATCGCCCTCGTCAGCGCGGTGGCGAAAGCCCACTACCTGTTCCGCGTCTCCATCGCCAAGGGCTATGGTCTGTTCGGCATCGACGCGGCCACCACCAGCACCATGAGCATTCTCGGCCTGCTCGGCACCGTCGTTCTGGCGATCGCCGGCGCTTCACTGGATGCCTATGTGATGCTGTTTGCAGCGGTCAGCCTCGGACACGCGATCGTCGCACAGGTGCTGGCGCGACGGGCTCGGATCGTCCCCCGTCACGAAGCGGTCGACCCGGCGCTGGCGCGACGCATCCATCAGCACCTTTGGTGGACCATCGTGTTGACGATGGTGGGGGCGCTCACCAACAAATCGCTGGAGACGTTCCTGCTCAACAAGTGGGATGGGCCCGAAGCGGTGGGATTCTTCCTCATTGCGGCCGCGCTTACGCGCGGCGGGATCGACCTGCTGTGCTCAGGACTGAACTCCGTTCTGATGTCGGCGATGAGCCACGCATTCGGTGTCGGAGGAATCGAACGCGTCAATCGTATCCTGATCGACGCCCTGCGCTATTTCGTCTTTCTCGGGCTGCTGCTCGCCGGAGTCGGCGTGCTGTGGGCATATCCGGTCATCACGATCATGTACGGCACGAAGTTCGGTCAAGCTGCCTTCGTACTGCAGATGATGGTCCTGGTCGGAGGATTGACCCTGGTCGAAGGCGTTTTCGGAGCAGTCCTCTCGACCACCGACAACCAGAGGGCGCGCGTGGCAGCCTCGGTCCTGTATGTCATCGTCACGGCGGCCGCGGCGTTCTCGCTTGTTCCGGCATACGGCCTGATGGGCGCCATCTGGGCCCACGTCCTTTCGCGCAGTCTGGTGACGCTGGCGATCGGGATCGGCACGACACGCATGCTGCGGATCCGCCTGCCGTACGCGGAGATCGCACGCCTGCTGGGGGCGGCGACCTGCGGTGCAGTGGCCACTCTTCCAGTTCTGCTGGTATCCCTGAACCTTGTCGCGCAGTTCGTTGCCGGCATCGCATTCGCGATCGCCTATGCAGGAACCAGCGTGCTGTTGCGCGCCTGGCATCAGCGCGACTTGCAACTCTTCGATTCGGTTGCCCAGAGGATTCCCCTGCTGCGGGCCTTGCCGCATCGGCTCGAGCGGTGGATGCGCGCATCTGCTGTCGATGCACCACCATAGCAACGGCAAGTGACTACTGCTCGACAGCACCGAGATCGGCAACGGATCGGCGAACCATCGGTCTGAGACGCGCGTCGAGCTGGTATTGCACCGGAGGCGTGCGAAAGCCTGTTGATTTCCTGTTCGCCTTGCCCAGCACCGCGGAATCGCCGCGCGGCACCAGGGTAGTCAGATCGATCGGCGGCTGGGAGCCGGTGAGCATGTTCTGGCTGCCGTTGAGCTGTCCGGGGACGGGGTGCCAGGGATCGCTGTCGGCCCATCCGGCGTTGATCCAGTTGAC
>JAEWGO010000002.1 GCA_023388255.1 Pseudomonadota bacterium
GCGTGAACGTGGCGGCGCTCGGCGTGCCGGTCGCGACGATCGTGGTGAAGGCATTGTCGGTCGCGATCTCGATCGTGTAGCCGACCGCCGCTGGATCCGCGGCCCACGTGAACGTCGGCGAGCGCGCGGTGTCGGTCGCGTTGTTCACGGGAGCAGTCAGGGCCGGGATTGACGTCGTGCCGGCGGCGATCTGCACATTGAATGTCGATTCGTGGACCACCGGTGTGGACTGGCTGTCGGTACCGCGCACGAGCACCGGATACGTCCCGGAAGCGGCCGTCGACTTCGTGCCCAAGGTCAGCGTGGAGTTGACGCCGCCGTTGGCCGGTACCGAAACCGAGGGCGGCATGAATACGCCACCACTGAATGCCGACGCATCGAGCGAGGGCAGGCTCAGCGCAACGGTGCCGATGTAGCCCGCCTGCGACGATACGGTGATCTGTGCCGGCGTGATCGGCTGACCTGCGCACACCATCTGTGTCTGGGTCGGCACGGCGACGGCATAGTCGGGACCGGGAAAGTCGGCGAAGCCGCCGATGCCCCATACGTCGATGCCGGCGCGGTTGTCGGTATAGATCGCGATGATGTCGTTCATCGCCATGTCCATGCCGTTGTAGTCGCCCCACTCCATCGAGGTGTTGATCTTCGGCGACGTCGCCGTGGTCAGGCGACGCGGCACACTCCACGTCTGCGCGCCATCGAGGGAGAACGCGTAGTACACGTCGACGCCGGTGCGATTGGTGCTGTGGCGGGTGTCGTAGTAGACGACATGCACGCGGCCCCACTGGTCGACCTTCATCCAGTGCTGGTAGCGATCGACGGTCTGGCCGTCGGCGGTCGGATGTGGCGTCGTGGTGGTCCAGGTCGCACCGCCATCGCGCGAGTACGCGACCTGCACGCGGGCATGGTTGGCCGTCGCGCTGGAGTCGTTGTCCGTGTCGTATGTATCCAGCCATGCGACGTAGATGCTGTTGCCGTATGGCCCGTTGCTCAGATCGGCATCGGCGGAGGCATAGATGAACGCGTTGCGCGTCGCCATCGACGGGATCGGAAAATCGAACGAGGCCTTGGTGTCGGCCACCTTCACGCCGCTGGCCGCGAACGTGGCGCCGCCGTCGGTCGACTTGACCACGCGGATCTGGCGGCCGCCGGTCGAAGGGAAGAAATAGTAGACGTTGCCGTTCTTGTCGCTGGCAATGTCGCTGCCGATGCCCTTGAACGCGGAATCGAGCGTCTGCGGCGTGCTGAAGGTCAGGCCCTTGTCGGTCGAACGCGCGAACTTCTGCACGTTGCTCTGGTGCCAGGACACATAGATGTTGTCCTTGTACGGCGAGCCCGCGTACGAATCGACGTGCAGGTATTCCTTGTCCGAGCCGGAGGAAACCAGCAGCGGGCTCTGCGTCCAGGTCTGGCCATTGTCGAGCGAACGGTAGAACGCCACTCCGCAGGACGCGCCGCAATTGACCAGCGACGAGGTGTAGGCGATCAAGCCATCGGTCGACCAGCCCACGCTGGCGTCGCAGCAGGTATTGCCGGACAGGCTGATCGCACTGCTCCAGGTCGCGCCGCCGTCGGTCGAGCGCCACATCTTCTGGCCGCTGCCCGGACCGTTGCTGCCGGCAATCACGTAGTTCGTGTTGACCGGATTGACCGAGATCGCGGTTTCCTCGGCGCCCTGCGGGCTGGTGATCTTCACCTCGCCGGTGACGAAACGTGGCCAGTTTTCGCCCATCTCCTCGAGTTCTTCCTCATCGAAGACCTCGAACGTGTTGCCTTCGATGCGCGTGATGCCGCGGTAAATCTTGCCGTCAATCTGCAGACCTTCGAATCGCTGCAGGAAGGTGTTGACCGCGCTGCGTGGATACTGGTCGGGACCGCTGATCGGCAGCGGAGTGCCTTCGAGCGCGGCCTGCTTGCGCATCCAGACGCGGAAGAACGCCGGTGTCGGATCGTGCGATTCCTTTTCCGCCTTCGGAAGAACCTTCAGATCCTCCGCGGTGAGCGCGTAATTGCGATCGTCCCACGGGCCATATTCGGTGAGCTGGCTGTAGTTGACCTTCGGATCGACGCCGCGGCTTTCATTCACGCGGATATCGATGACCTTCGCTTGTGCTGCGCAGGTCGCGGCAAGCGCAAAAACAAGTCCGAGCCCGGCACGGGCCCAAGATGACGCGTTCGATAACATGGATTTCCCCAGATCTGCGTTGATGCACGGCCCCTCGACGACGCAGATGGAACCACGTTCGTCCCGCGCAGGAGTACCCGGCGACGGCGTCCGCCCAGGACGATCAGCCGGCTTTTCTGCCCCTGAAGGGGCACTTCCCCGATTACACCCGCATCCGCCTAAAGAATCAAACAATCAGCCTTAAGACATACGCCTGTTGGCCGACACTTACGGATCCGATCACAAAAAAGCCGGCTCCGCATCGCGCCGGTTTAACCACGCATGGCGGAAGTGGCATGCTTGTCCAGCCCAAGGCAGTGCGCGCCAGGTTCGCGGTGAAAGGCGGTTGGGCATCACGGACAGCGGATTCGCCGTTCCTCGCAGCAAATGCCAGGTTCCCAGCATCGAGAGCGTCATGAACAGCCTTTCGTTCTTCGCCGTCGGTTTCGGCGCCTTCGTCGGCGCGGTGCTGCGCTGGCTGCTCGGCCTTGCGCTGAATCCGATGCTGCCGACCCTGCCGCTCGGCACCTTGGCCGCGAATCTGCTCGGCGGCCTGATCATGGGTGGCGCGATGGGCGTGTTCTCGCACTACGAAACCCTGCCGATCGCCTGGCGCCTCGCCATCACGACCGGATTTCTCGGCGGTCTGACCACGTTCTCCACGTTCTCGGCCGAAACGGTGACCTTGTTCCTGCGCCAGCAGTACGCATGGACCGCGGCGATCATCACCGCCCATCTGCTCGGTTCCCTGCTGATGACCCTGCTCGGCATCGCGCTGGTGCGCATGCTGCTGCGTACGTGATCGGGAGAAACGCGATGAACGGCTACCTGCTGCGCTTCTACATGCACGAAAACCAGAAACACAACGGCATGCTGTTGTACGAGTGGCTCCTCGAACGCGCGCGAGCGAGCGGCATCCATGGCGGCTCGGCATTCCGCGCGATCGCCGGCTTCGGGCGACACGGCGTGCTCAACGAGCAGCATTTCTTCGAACTGGCCGGAGAACTGACGGTCGTGGTCGAGTTCCTGATTCCCGCCGCCGAAGCGGATGCGCTGCTCGACCTCGTCCGCATCGAGGGCACGCCGCTGTTCCATGCGCGCTTCCCGCTCGAATTCGGTATCGTCGGCGGCGGCGCGAACGGCTGACGAACGACCTGCATCCTTCCCAATCGCACGCTATGCTTGCGCAAACAGGTGTCGCCGAGGTCGCCGATGGCTCAGGCAAGGTCGCGTGCACGCATCGAATCGCTGTTGAATCTCGCCGGCGTCCGCATCGACGGTCCGGCGCCAAGCGACATCCGCGTCCACGAAGCAGACCTCTATCCGCGCATCCTCGCGCACGGCTCGCTCGGCCTCGGCGAGGCCTACATGGATGGCTGGTGGGACAGCGACGACCTCGACGGCTTCCTGTTTCGCCTGCTCGATGCGCACCTCGACGAACGCGTCGGCACCTTCGAAGACGCCCGCCTGTTCCTCAGGGCACGCCTGCTCAACCTGCAACGCGGGCGGCGTGCGTGGGAGGTCGGCGAACGCCACTACGACCTCGGCAACGACCTGTTCCAGGCCATGCTCGGCAAGCGCCTCGTCTACAGCTGCGGCTACTGGAAGGACGCGGAGAACCTTGACGACGCGCAGGAGGCCAAGCTCGACCTCGTCTGCCGCAAGCTCGACCTGCAATCCGGCATGCGCGTGCTCGACATCGGCTGCGGGTGGGGCGAAGCACTGAAGTTCGCCGCCGAACGCTACGGCGTCAGCGGAGTCGGCGTCACCGTGTCGCAGGAGCAGGCCGACTACGCGCGCAGCCTCTGTCGCGGACTGCCGATCGAGATCCGCGTGCAGGACTATCGAGAGCTTGACGAACGCTTCGACCGCGCGTGGTCGATCGGCATGTTCGAACACGTCGGCGTGAAGAACTACCGCACCTATTTCGACGTGAAGCGCCGCAGCCTCGTCGACGGCGGTCTCGCGCTTTTGCATTGCATCGGTTCGAACGTGTCATCGAACCACACCGACCCGTGGATCGCCAAGTACATTTTCCCGAACTCGATGATCCCGTCCGCCGAACAGATTGCCAACGCCGCCGAAGGCGTCTTCGTGATCGAGGACTGGCACAACTTCGGTGCCGACTACGACCGCACCCTGATGGCCTGGCGCGCGAACTTCGATGCAGCTTGGCCGGGGCTTTCGCACAAGTACGACGAGCGCTTCCGGCGCATGTGGCGCTTCTATATCTCCGCGTCGGCTGCGGTGTTCCGCTCGCGCCGCGACCAGTTGTGGCAGCTCGTGCTGTCGCCTGATGGCGTGCCAGGCGGCTACCGCGCACCGCGCTGATTGCGTCTATCGGGATGAATCCAGATCTCGATGCCGTATCGCGCCTTTGACGGGTCGGACTTGGACCCGATGCCGATATCGCACGGACCACGGTGCTTTGACGTTCCCACGCGGAGCCCTTAACCGCATCCCGGCGATCCGGCACAATGGCTGTTTGCGCGCGGTGCGTGCACGCGCGCAACCGCCCCACCGGAATCGCCGATGAACCTGCAAGCCAATCACGAACAGATCCCGCTCAAGGACTACGCCGAGCGCGCCTATCTCGACTACTCGATGTACGTCGTGCTCGAACGAGCGCTGCCATTCATAGGCGACGGCCTCAAGCCGGTGCAGCGGCGCATCGTCTATGCGATGAGCGAACTCGGTCTCGATGCCGGATCGAAGCCGAAGAAGTCCGCACGCACGGTCGGTGACGTCATCGGCAAGTTCCATCCGCATGGTGACAGCGCCTGCTACGAGGCAATGGTGCTGATGGCGCAGCCGTTCTCGTACCGCTATCCGCTGATCGACGGCCAAGGCAATTTCGGCTCGACCGACGATCCGAAGTCGTTCGCCGCGATGCGCTACACCGAATCACGACTGACGCCGATCGCCGAGTTGCTGCTGGCCGAACTCGGCCAGGGCACGGCCGAATGGATGCCGAACTTCGACGGCACCTTGAAGGAACCGTCGTGGATGCCGGCGCGCGTGCCGCACGTGCTGTTGAATGGTTCGACCGGCATCGCGGTCGGCATGGCCACTGACATTCCGCCGCATAACCTGCGCGAGGTTGCCAGCGCCTGCATCCGTCTGCTCGACGATCCGGACGCAACACTCGCGGACCTGTGCGAACACGTGAAAGGCCCGGACTTTCCGACCACTGCCGAGATCATCACGCCACAGAACGAACTCGCCGCCATGTATGCGAGCGGCAACGGCTCGGTGCGCTGCCGCGGCATCTACCTGAAGGAGGATGGCAACGCGGTCGTCACCGCACTTCCGCACCAGGTCTCGCCGTCGAAGATCATCGAGCAGATCGCCGCGCAGATGCGTGCGAAGAAGCTGCCGATGCTGGAAGACATCCGCGACGAATCGGATCACGAAAACCCGATCCGCATCGTGCTGATTCCGCGTTCGAGCCGGATCGATCTAGACGAGATGATGCAGCACCTTTTCGCGACGACCGATCTCGAGAAAAGCTTCCGCATCAACCTCAACATGGTCGGTCTCGACGGCAAGCCGCAGGTCAAGAACCTGAAGCAGATCCTGTCCGAGTGGCTGCGCTTCCGCCAGGACACGGTAACCAGGCGTCTGCAGTTCCGCCTCGCCAAGGTCGAGCGTCGCCTGCACCTGCTCGAAGGCCTGCGCATCGCATATCTGAACCTCGACGAGGTGATCCGCATCGTGCGCACCGAGGAGGAACCGAAGCCGGCACTGATCGCGCGCTTCCGCCTCAGCGAGGAACAAGCCGACTACATCCTCGAAACGCGCTTGCGTCAGCTCGCGCGGCTGGAGGAAATGAAGATCAACGCCGAGCGCGACGAACTCGAAGAGGAACGTGCGCGTATCAACGTCGTGCTGAAGTCGCCGGCCAAGCTGAAAACGCTGATCAAGGACGAACTGCGTGACGATGCGAAGAAGTACGGCGACGATCGCCGTTCGCCGTTGGTGATGCGCGCGGCCGCGCAGGCGCTGGATGAAACCGCGCTCGTGGCGAGCGAACCGGTCACCGTCGTGCTGTCGTCGAAAGGCTGGGTGCGCGCCGCGAAGGGGCACGATGTTGACGCGCCCGCGCTCGGCTACCGCGACGGCGACGGCTTCCTCGCCGCCGCGCGCGGACGCTCGACGCAGCAGGTTGCCTTCATCGACTCGACCGGGCGCAGCTACTCGGCGCCGGCGCACACATTGCCGTCCGCGCGCGGCAACGGCGAACCGCTGACTGGTCGTTTCGCGCTGCCGGCTGGCGCGCGCTTCGATGCCATTGCGATCACCGATGCCACAACCAAACTCGTGCTCGCCTCCGACTTCGGCTACGGCTTCGTGACGAAATTCGAGGCGCTGCTGGCAAACAAGAAGGGCGGCAAGCAGATCCTCAGCGTCGAAGACACGGCGCGTGTGCTTGCCCCTGCACTGGTCGCCGATACGGCACGCGATCGCATCGTCGTCGTGACGAACGCCGGACACCTGCTGATGTTCTCGGTCGCCGAATTGCCGGAACTGGAGAAGGGCGGGAAAGGCAACAAGTTGATCGAAGTTCCGAAGGCACGTCTCGGCGAAGGCGAACGCGTCGCCGGCATCGCTGTGGTTGCCGAGGGCAAGGGCGAAGTCACGCTCTACGCCGGCCAGCGCAAGCTGATCCTGAAATGGAATGACCTTGTCGAATATGGTGGCAGTCGCGCTGCACGCGGCAGCCTGCTGCCGCGCGGCTTGCAGCGCGTGGAGCGGATCGAAACCAGCGGCTGAGGCAGCTATCGCGCAAGCACCCGTTTACCGAATGCTGGCTCTTGAAGCGCCGGCATGCGGGATTGCACGGCTCCGCCTCCTGTATCGATTGTCGCAAGCCACGCACGGATGCCTCAGCGAGGCTAGCCGCCCGGCTTGCATTGTTACCTGTCCGTCAAACCCGTCGCGATCCATGATCGCCAACAAGCGTGATCGCCGACCGGAATGTTGGTGGCCTTCGAGTGCGTTCGCGCCCACATGGCCGCGCGATGCATTGCGCCACGTTGCCATCCGCCCGACCGACCTGCGCACTCCATCTTCGTTGCTGTAGATGCCCCGCAAAAAAAAGGCCTCCCCGAAGGGAGGCCTTGAAGTCACTCAGTGAGGTTGCGGCTTAGCGGCTGCTGCGCGCCGAGCCGGCGTGGTCGTCGATCGTCACGTCGTCGATGAACACGTTGCCGTCGTCCGAACCGGCCGTCACATATTCAAACTTGATCGCGTGCATGGCGTTGTCGCCGTAGGTGCTGATGTCCACCGACACGTTCGTCCAGCCCGCATCCACGCCGTTGGCCACGATGTCCGTCGTCGCCACTGCCGTGCCATCCACATACACCTTCAACGTTGCCGTGCCCACCGGCGCGGCCACCACGTTGCGCCAGTAGTTGATGAAGCGCGGACCACCCGACGCAATCGTCACGCTCTGCGTGAACGTCTGCGTTTCCGCCGTCGCACGCCAGCCACCGAACCACGCTTCCCAGTCGCCCGTGTGCACGTCGATGCCGAAGCCCGATGCGCTGTAGAACGGTGTGCCACCGCTCGGATCGTTGCTGTCGGTGCCGGCCCAGAACGGGTTGCTACCCGCATCCGTCGTCGTCGCCTCGAAGCTCGGATCCTGCAGCGGCTGCGTGAACGGGCCGCCCGTGCCACCGCCACATGCTCCCGTCTCGCCCACTTCGAAGCCCGAGCAGAAGATGCCGTCCTGCACCGGAGCCGCCGTCACCGTCAGGCTCACCGGCACCGTGATCAGCGCATGCGTCGGGTCATTCGTCGTCACGCACAGGTTCGCCGAGTACGCGCCCTCTGCCAGCGTGCCCGCGTTCGCGGTCACTGCCACGTCCGCGCTCGCACCCGCCGCCACGCTGCCCGAGGCCGGCGTTTCGCTCAGCCACGGCACGTCCGCCGGGTTCTGGCAACCGCCCGTCGGCGGCGTGCCGTCCAGGTCCACCACCATCGTCAGGTGGAAGTCCGGGAAGCCCAGCGCCGTGGCCGAGGTCGGCGTCGACACACCACACGTCGCCGACGACAGGAAGTTCGGATGCGTCTCGGTCGTGGCGTTCGCGCCCGGGAAGAACTGGCCACCCGCCGTGTTGCCTTCGGTGTGCAGTTCCACCACCAGGTCCGATCCCGCCGTGTCCGCGATCGAACCCGTCACCGGGATCGTGATCGACTGCAGCGAGCCGGTCAGCGTGCCCGTCGCCGTGCCGATCAAGGTCAGCGAGCCGGTCGGGATCGTGTCCACCGCCGTCGAGTGCGCCAGCGTGTACAGGTTCACCGTCACCGGCAGACCGCCCACATCGGTGCTACCCGTCGACACCGTCACGCTCGACACCGTCGTCGACGCACCCACGCTCGGATGCTCGTTGAAGTAGAAACGACGCCACCAGCTGTTGTCCGCCGTGCTCGTGCCCTGCACGCCGCACGACACGCCCTGGTCGCCCGGGGTGTTGTCCGCCATCTGCGAGATCTGCGTCGCCATCAGCTGGTACGGATCGCCGGACCGGTTGCTGTTCTCGTTCGCCACCGAACGCGCCTGCACCCAGCTGCCCTGCGGACGCAGGCCGGTCTTGCTCAGCAGACGACCCGAGGCACGCATCTGGCTGTCCGGCGACTTCGCCGCCGGCGCTTCCGACACACTGAACGTCAGGTTCGTCGCGTTCGCGGCGCCCACGTTCTTGATCGTCAGCGGGCTCGTACCCGACGCGCCGGCCTGTACCGAGAACGTCAGCGGCGTCGGCGTCACCTGTGCCACCGGGTCCGACGTGCCGCTGTCCGGCGGCGTCGTGATCGCATGGCCGTCACCGTCGAATGCCGTATCCAGGAGCGTCGCCGGGAAGCCCGTCGCGGCCGTGGTCTTGATGTGCACGTAGCCGTAGCAGACGCCTCCCGCCACCGGGTTGGTCAGGCGACCGTCACAGGTGAACTTCACGCCCAGGTAGCCATCCGTGCCCGCCAGCCAGCCCGCCGCCATCGACACCGAACCGGTGCCCGTCGAGAACGTCGTGCTCGCGTCGATCGTCTCGTTGCCGTGGAACAGCCGCGCGTTGCCGCTGCCGTCGACCGCGTACTGGCCGTTGTTCGGCGCTCCGATCTTCCACAGCTTCAGACCGCTGCTGTTCCAGAAGTTGAAGTCCCAGTTGCCCGAGATCGGACCCGTGTCGTCCGTCGTGTTGCTCACGATGTTCAGCGACGTACCTGCCGTCGTCTGCGGGATCGCATGGTTCACGGTCGCCGTGATGACGCCGTTGGTACCACCGCCACCCCCCGTCACCGTGAACGTCACCGGCACCGAGACCAGCGCGTGCGTCGTGTCGTTCGTCGCCACGCACACGTTCGCCGAGTACGTACCCGCCGCCAGGCCCGTCGCGTTCGCCGATACCGTCACCGCCGAACTCGCACCGCCCGCCACCGTGCCGCTCGTCGGCGACGCGCTCAGCCACGAGATGTCGCTCGGGTTCTGGCAACCGCCCGGCGTGCCGCCACCGCCATCCACCGTCACCACCATCGTCAGGTGGAAGTCCGGGAAGCCGATGCCGCTGGTCGCCGTCGGCGCCGCAATGCCGCACGTCGTCGACGAGATGAACGTCGGATGCGTCTGCGCCGTCGCGTTCGCGCCCGGGAAGAACTGGCCACCCGCCGTGTTGCCGTCGGTGTGCACTTCCACCACCAGGTCCTTGCCCACCGTGTCACTCACCGTGCCGGTCACCGGCACCGTGATCGTCGCCAGCGAACCGGTCAAGCTGGTCGTGGCCGTGCCGATCAAGGTCAGCGACGCCGTCGGGATCGTGTCCACCGCCGTCGAGTGCGGGATCGTGTACAGGTTCACTGTCGCCGGCACGCCGCCCGCGATCGCGGTGCTGCCCGTCGAGATCTTCACCTGCGTGATCGATGCCGACGCGCCCACCGCCGGGTGCTCGCTGAAGTAGAAACGACGCCACCAGCTGTTGTCCGCCGTGCTCGTGCCCTGCACGCCGCACGACACGCCCTGGTCGCCCGGGGTGTTGTCCGCCATCTGCGAGATGTCCGTCGCGTTCAGCGTCACCGCGTGGCCCGACGACGCCTGGCCCGCCTTCGGGTTCGCCGACAGCGTCCCCGTGCCCACCACGCCCTTCAGCGCCGCGTTGCGCGAGGTCAGGTAGCTCGACGGCGACGACGCCGGCGTGCTCTCCGTGATCGTGTACGTCAGCGAACCTCCGCCCGTGTTCGACACCGTCAACGGCGTCGTGCCCGTCGCGCCCACCGCCGCCGATACCGTCAGCGACGCCGGCGTGATGCTTGCCACCGGGACCGGCACACCGACCGTCAGCGTGGCCGATGCGGCCGTGGCGTTGTTGCCCTGATTGGTCTGCAACGCACCCGCCGCGATCGTGTTGACATAGCTGCCATCAGCTGCCGAATGCACTGTCGCCGTGAGCGTGCACGAACCGGAAGCCGGGATCGTCGCACCGCTTGCGAGCTTGAATGAACCCGCGGTGAAGGATGCCGTGCCGCCGCCGCAGGTCGTCGAAGCCGCCGTGGCCACCAAGCCGCCCGGCAACGCGTCGACGAGGTCCGCGGTCAGCGTCGCCAGCGTCGTCGTCGGATTGGTCAGCGTGACCGTCGCCGTGCTGTTGGCATTCGCCGCCACGCTCGTCGGCGAGAACGCCTTGGCTACGCCCGGAGTCGCACTGGCCGCGCAATAGGCCAAGCCCGCGTTGACGGCAGCAAGTGCGTCGACTTCACCCCAGCCCGTCGCCTGGTTCGGCACGTTGCCGGGACCATCGGCCGGACTGCCGGTCGCGACTGGCACCGCATTGGCCGTGGCCATCAGGATCGTGCCGGTCTTGGCATAGTTGCCGCGCAGACAGCTTGCGGCATTCCACATCAGGCCAATCACGCCGGTGACAGCCGGAGCCGACATCGAGGTGCCCGTCATCGTGCCGTAGGAGGTATCGCTGGAGGACAGCGCCGATCGGATCGATACGCCCGGCGCCGAAAGGTTCGGCTTCAGGTTGGCGAAGCCACGCGCATCCGGAAGGGTCGCGCCACCCGGGTTCGGGTTGTCGGTCGGGCCCTTGTTCGAATGCGCCGCATACTGGCCGTTGTTGTTGCCGGTCGAGCCGATGCCGAGCACCTTGCCCGAACGCGCCGGATTGCCGACCGTATTGAGCGGCGGGTTGTTGGAGTAACCGCAGTTGCTGGCATTGCCGTTGGAGAAGACCGGCGCGATGCCCGCGGCGATCCAGCCATCGATGACGCTCTCGTACCAGTTGTCGTAGGTCTGGCCGCAATCGCCCCAGGAATTGTTGACGACGTCGGGATGCTTGCTCGGATCCGCCGAACCAGGCGTACCGGCAGCATCGGTCGGCGCGATCATCCACTGCCCGCATTCGAGCAGGCCAGCATCCGTTGCCTGCGCGCCGCTGAGGCCGAAGCCGATACAGGCGATCCACTTGGCACCCGGCGCGACGCCGATCTGCTCGGTGGTGCCGTTGTCGCCGACCATGGTGCCCATGGTGTGGCTGCCATGCGGGTCGGTATAGCGCGGCGCCGCAGCGTGGTTGTATGGGTCGTACCAGTTGAACTGATGATTGAACGTGCCACCGCCGGTGTTGCCACGGTACTGGCTGACCAGTGCCGCGTGCGAGTAGCGCACGCCAGCATCGATATTGGCGAGGACGATGCCATTGCCCTTGTAGCCGAGCGTCCAGACGTCCGGCGCCTTGATGCGCGTGACGCTGGCCACGACGGCTTCGAGCTGCGGACCCGAGAGTGGCTGGACATCATCCTTCGGCAGATCGATCGCACGTTGCACGCGGATCGATTCCACATCCGGCGAACTCGCCAGCGACTGCAACATCGGCTGCGTCAGACTCGGAATCGCAATACTGTTCGCGACCCACAGCACGGTATAGCCGCGCCCTGCTTCGCTGAGGCCATACTGCCCCTGCAAGGTCTGCCGCGCGGACGACTGCGCATTCGTGGCGAACTGCGTCAGCGTGTCGTGCACGTATGCCGCACGCGCGGTGCGGTCATGGATGTCGAACGCAGCGGACAGATCCGCCTTGCCACGGAACTGGACGATAACGGCAGGCGATTCGTTCGCGGAAAGCGCTGCGGTCACGGCCGGATCGATGGAGACGGACATCGATGACGCCTGTGCTGCGGCGGTCAATGGTTGCGCGCTGGCGCTCCACGCATCCTGGCTGGCGCCAGCCCAGAACACGCAGCCGGCGATGGCTGCAGAAAGATAGAGCGCGCGAGGTCTGCGATGACGCAAGCGCGCCCCATTGGATACATAGGACATTTCAGGAAGCTCCCCAGGGAGAAGTTGTGTGCGGCGCGAGCTCAATCGAAATTCGATCTTCACCCGCACGCGCCGCACTCGGACTAGTACTACACACCACCACATGGCGCAACGATACGCCCGCGCATCCTGCGGGCCAATGCGATGCCACCTGTCGACCAGCACGCTGGCAGACCAAAGCATCTCGGCCCAGCGGCCTAGAACCGGACTCGGTCGCGAGTCCACCGATGTCGACCCGCCACCGGCGCCCAGGGGTCAGCGCGTACGATTGCGCACAACCATCACTGCTCCCACGAGCCGAACGCATTCCAACGCCCGCCAGAGCGGGCCGGGCGAAGGAACGCGCGGCGAATATCATGGATTGACGAACTTCGGATCAAAGCCGTTGATGAAGATCACGTCCAACGGATCGAGATTGACTGCAACCCCGACTGGCACGGCGATAAGCGCATGCGCGCTGTCGTTGCTGTGCACGCAGATGAATGCGCTGTAGCTGCCGGCAGGCAGCGTGGTCGCATCGACCGTCGCGGTAATCATCGAGGTCGCTCCCGCGGCAACGGACCCCGATGTCGGTGCGACACCCAACCACGCCACCGGACCCGGATTGGCGCACGAGAGCTCGGCGACGTCCACCGTGTAGTCCAAACTGCTGCCGACGTCACCGGAATTGGTGATGCCGAACATATCCGTCGCAATTGCGCCATGGTTGACGACGACATCAACGTTCCCGGGGGCGACAGTCGCGCTCGGATTGGTGGACGGCGCGCCGACCCACGGTCCGAACGGCATCAGCGTCGGGCCCGTCTTCTTGCATTCCATCGAATCCTGCGGGATGCAGCCACTGCCGGTGCAACCGGGCGGCCAGCTGTTGGCCGTGCTGTCGCGCACAGCGACGCGGTAGTAAAGCGCCACGTTCGAACCGGCAAGACTCTCGCCGTTGACCAGCGCGTTCTGGTTCATGGTGCAATCGAACAAGTCGTAGTCCGGATTGTCGCCGTATTCGCTGTCGTGCTGCCGAGTCGCCATGAAATCGATGGTGTGGAAACCGCGGCCCGACTCGTTCGTCGGCACGTTGTAGTCGGCCGAACCCGGAATCAGCTTGTAGCCATTACCGGTCGTGGCGTTGCGGACTTCCCACGTCTTCGGACCACCCCCCGGGCCACCGGTCGCATTGCGCAGATCGGAAAACTCGACACTCTGGTCGATGCCATTCGTGCTGATCGTGTTGGGTGCTCCGTCGATCTCGAACTCCATGCGCCAATAGTTGTGGTGCCAGTGGGTGACGCTGTTGTAGGTGCCGTTGCGGTTGCCGAAACCGAACGAGGGTTCAATGCGGCCATCGCTCCAGAACGTCCAACGCGATGCATACATGTACCAGTCGGCGCGATATTGAGTCGTCAGGACAACGTGGTCCCCGTTGTCCTCGACCGCGAATCCGGAACCGCAGGTCGCGGTCGAATTGGGATAGCCCGGCAACGCAAATGGACAGATGCCGTACGAAGCGGTCGGATCTTGCGAACGATCGCACGCGGTCGTCGCAGCGGGCGGATCGACCGAAATGCCCAGCTGGTTCTGCACCGCGTGGTCGGCCAACACTGGCGAGGTATCGTTCTTCCAGTCGCGGTAGCAATCCCCGCCGCCGCCGTCCTTGTACTCGGCGAACAGCATGGGCGCATGCGCGCGAACGAAGACGAGATGTCCCTTGAAATAGACCTTGCGCAATTCCATGCCCGAACCTTCCGGGCCCGCGCTCTTGTCCGGCGGCAGCCAGCACATTTCCCAGATCGGGTTGGCGGCCGGCCAGCTGAGCTTGGTTTCCGGACTCGTGCAGGTCGGCGAATCGGCATGAGCGAGACCACAACCTCCCCCCAGCATCAACAGCAGCAACAACGCGAATTTGCGTGGATACATGACTTCACTCCCCGTGAGTCTTGGCGAAAGGTTCGCCGTCGGCAGGCTGATAAAACGGATATACGACGCGATCACTTTGCAGGTCCACTATCGCGTGCGCGACCGCGGTATCGCCATGATCAGCGGCGGCAATCACATGGATGCAACGGGACCCGCGGTCGCAGTACGGATCGCCCGGTTTGCGGAATGCGAAGCCGCCCGCCCAGATGACGACGTCCGATTTGTCGACAATCGCCTTCAGGTCCGACTGCGAGCGCACGAGCTGGCGCGCGCGTTCGGCTTCCGCATCGGTCAGCGACAAGTTCGCGCCGACCATTTCCTTGGTTTCGAGCAGACGGCCATCCGCGTCGAAGGTCCTTCGCAACGCAAGGCCACGCGCATAGTCCCACCCGTACTCCACTTCCCGACGTTGCTCCTTGCCGTCTACAAGCACGAAATCGCCGTGCCGGCGCGCCACCACATAGCCCCGCATGCGGCCCGCAGGCACGGAGGCTGCTGTCGCCGTGAACGCCGGCTTCGCGGACGGGTTCTCGGCACAACCGGCGACGAACAGGGCGAGTGCGCCGGAGAAAATCAACAACAGGGATCTGGCGATCATGGACGGTTTTCCGAAGTGAAGGCGGAGCCGGATACGACGACCTCGGGCGGCGATTTGCCATAGCCCGCCTGCTGCGGGTCAGTCGGAAGGTTGCTCCACAACTGGTACATGAATTCGCCGCGCGTTCGCGATTGCGGACCGACCGTGAAAGGCCGGCCGGGACCATCCGCGCACATCTGGTTTTCGCCGGATGTCGCATTCGTGACCGCTTCGTTGCGCAGGAACTCGACGTAGTCGCGGCTGGCGGTCTGGTAGTACAGCGTGGCAGTGGCGGTAAACGGCGCGCGACCGCCGGATGGCAGCGCAAAGCTGTAGTCGGCGCGGTCGACATTGACCAGGACGCCAGAACCCGGCGCGGTTTCCGGATAGGTGTGGCCGACCGGCGAAGCCTCGTCGCCAGCCGGATCGTCAGACGCCTTGGGCCGGAATCCGAGCGGTGGAATGCGGTTGTCCTTGGCCACGCAATCGTTGAGCACGAAATGGAATTGCTTCGTGCCACCGCTTTCGGTACGGCAACTGCCCGTGCCGGCATCCCAGATGCCTTGCAGGATTTCGTAGACGCGCGCCTGTGCATCTTCGGTCAGCAGCGCACTCGTGGAATCGTAGGCTGCGCTCTCGGCGACCTTCTGCCCGTCCGCGTCCCGCACCAGCACGTTGATCCACATGCGCCGGCCTTCGGAATACCCGGTCGGCAGCTTGTGGCCGGAAAGATTGGTCACACTCACGCGCAGACCCAAGGTACCGGGCGCTGCAGCCTTCGGCGACATGTAGTCCGTCACCGCCACCGCGACCTGCGCACTCGATTGCAGCATCGTCCGCGCGGCGGCGATGGTGCGATCGTAGTCGGCGGCGCGACCGCTGCCGAGCGATCCGGCGTATTCGTCGCGGATGATTGCCGGAATCCATGTGTTTGCACCGGCGAACTCGTGCACCGGCAGATTGCCGGCCCGCGATCCAAGTGGATTCTGCAGGCAGGCCTTCGCGTCGGGATCTTCCGAAGGCCGCATGTGGCAGGCCTGGCACGGCTGCGCGCGTGCGATCGACGGTACACCCGCGACGACATCGCCGAAGCCGTCGCGGAGGATCGCTTCGGCGAACAGGCTGCGCGTCCACTCGGTGTAGGTGCGCTCGATCGGAAACGGCCGGCCGCTGTCCTTGCCGTCGGCGCGAATCAAGGTCTTCAGCGGTCCCTCGTCGGTGTCGGGTGTGGTCACGTCGTGGCAACTACCGCACAGCGCAGAACCCGTGTGATATTCGGAATACGTCCAGCCGTGCGGTGGTTGCAGCGGATCGGTGGCACTGGTGTACGGATACGGCCCGCGCCGGCATGGACCGTAGTATTCGGAGCCGTCCTCGTTCGTGCAGCTGAGCGAATCGTCGACCCAGGTGGCGGCGTTGCCAGTAAGTGCCGCCTGTCCTTGTGGACCGGTTTGCATCAAACGATGGCAGAAGTGGCAATCTACGCCGGAATAGTCGTTCGACTTGCCTTCGCGCGCGGCCGGAGTGCCGAGGAGCAGGCAACCCTTCTCGCCACCAAGCGTGTTGGCGCCACCACCAGCCGACTTCACCACGTTGCCGTTGAGCCAGCCACGCGGCGTGTGGCAGCGCAGGCAGTAGTCGCCGACGCCCGCCTTGCCGATTGAAGCTGCATCGTTGTTGGCGACATCGAGCGCCGCCCAAAACAACGGATCGCGCGTCGCATTCGCCATCATCGACCCCGCCCAGCTGGAGTGAGGCATGAACGGCAACGTCGTCGCGCTGTTGCCGCGATGACAGGATGAGCAGCCACTAGGGTCTTCCAGTGCGGACTGCAGGCCTGGCTGGGTTCCGTGTGGCGTGAAATCGAGTGCTACTGCGACGACGCCGGTCATCAACATCATGAGCGCGGCGCCGATGCCGATGACGCGGCCGATCATGCGGCCTTCCCCGAAAACGAATCAAACATCGGTTTTGCTTTCCCCGAAAACGGCCCGCTGCGCACAGCGAACGAACCGGTTGCGCGGATCCCCCCGCGCAACCGATCCTCTTGGATCAGCGCTTGTGGATCAGCGCTTGCCCGCGTTGATCGCGCTGGAGGTTCCAGGCACCAGCGTCGCGACGTCATAGGATGCAGGCGTCCCCGCCTGTGCAACGTGCAGGGTCGCGCTACCCGCAACCGGCGGCCGATTGGTTGTGAGGGTAAACGCGTACATCACGCCCCAGTCGAGCGATTTCGGCACTGCAGAGGTCGAGAACGTCGGCGCATTGAATCCCGGGATGGTTGTGTCGGTGCTCCAGTCGACGCGACCGCCGGTCGTCTGCACGCGCCAGTTCATGCTTGGGTCGATCTCGCCAACCTTTCCGGGCAGAGCGGTGATCTGCGCTCCGGCCGGCAGCGGCACGCTGAAGCGGTCGAAGCCCTTGTTGCTGGTCACACGCACGTTCGGCGCGGTACCCGAGGTTACCGCACGGGCGAAGTCCACGTTCATCACGGCATAGTCGTAACGCCACTGGCCGTTGCCGATATTGGTGACCTTGACTGCGACCTTGGCACGACCTTCCGGCGCGACCAGTTCGCTGCTCTTCGCATTTGTCCCCGGGTTGGCAGGATCGACCCAACGATCGATCGCAGGGCCGAGCTTGTAGTTGCTGCCGCCGCCCGGTGCCCACGTGCTGCCGCTCCAGCTCGGAGCGCCGGTGACGGTCGCCATCGAGTTGTACGGATTGATGTCATCGCGCGCGATGTACCAGGACTCGAACAGGTAGGTTGCCCCGGGATTGGCGGCAGAACTGATCTGGCTCTCGCGCACGATCAGGCGCTGGTCGTAGCTGCCGTTGTTGCCGCCGGAATTGCTGCCGGTGCAGTTCGGATCATAGATCGATCCGCAGCGCCCCCATATGCCGGTCGCCGGCACGATCTCAGAGCGCGGACCAAGATCCGAACTGGTGTCGTTGTTGCCGGTACCGTAGGTGTCCGAACAACTGCGGCCGAGGATGTGGCTGTCGTGGTCGGAGCTGTCCGCGCAACCGCCGTTGGTCGTCAACCATGCATGCTTGACGCCGGAGCGGCCCACCTGTTCGATGGAACCATCAGCGTTGAGCCGGTACAGGTTCCAGATCAGGTACGGATGCTGGTCGTTGCCGTACGGCGCGAAATTGCCGGTGAACTTCTGGTTCCACGAAATACCGGCCGTCCACAACGCGGTACTGGTGCCGAGATCACCCTGCCCGGGGATCGTCACCGCGAGCGTGCCGTTGTTGACATTGTTCTTCAGTGTGGAACTCGGCGTGAACACGACCTTGCCTGTGCCCGTGAGTCCCGTGCAACCCTGGCAGCGCGTGTACTGCATGGTGAAGGATTGCATGAACAGGTCGGCTTGGTAGGTCCCGCCGTTCGGTGCTGCATCGCCGGGCCAATGAGGGCTCTGCGCCATTGGCATCGCGCCGCTGCCCTGCGTCTGCACGTCGGTGGTCATCGCCAGATCGGCGATCGCCCAGCCGGCCACGTCGGGATGACCGATGCGTTGCGCCAATTGCGGGCTGATGCGCATGTCCATCGCGCCGACGGAAAGCTTCGTGTCATTGTCGAGCAGTTCGTACATCAGGCGATCGATATAGAACCAAACTTGCCCGTCGCTGCCGACGAAATTCAGGATCAGCGGATCCTGCGCACTCGGCACCAGGCGGAAATCGGTGAAATCGAGAGTGCTGCCGTCGGCCAGATGGATCGAATAGCCGCCGGTTGCCTGCAACGAACCACCATCGAAGCCGCGGAAGTAACCGCCTTCGACATGGAATTCGAGACTGCCTTCGCGACGCACTTCGAAGCGGTCGCGCCCGCGCATGCTCAAGCCGGACAGCGCTTCATTCGGCTGGGAAATGCGCATGCCGATGTCACCGGCGAGGTCGCGGTTCCAACGCACCTCGATGGTACCGCCCCAGGCGGCCCACAATTGCTGCTGCGCGGATGATGCGGCGCTGCCCTGGACGGGAGCCTTCGATGTCGAAGCGGCGGATGCGCCGGCCAGAGGAACGAGAGTGGCGGCGAGCGCCAAAACAAGTACACGAACTTTCATTGATACCTACCCCAAGAATCAACGATGGTTGGCGAGTCCCTCCCTGGGTATTTGTCCTGCATCCCGATTGCTGCCCTTCCCCGTTCCGCCATCTGGCGACCGGGATTGCGAAGAGCTTGCGACTGCGGACGGAAACCGCTTCGTCGCGAACAAGACGCGAAACGTAGCACCTTCGCAAAGTCGAGTGTTACTGCGCTGCGGCAAAGTCGCGATTCCGAACAGCCTCCAACGCGCCGATGCAGCGCATACGAGACAGCCGCTCGGCGCCATCCCGGTGGATTGAAGACTGCGCGGTCACAAAAAGTTGCACTCGATGGCGGCGCGGTCCTGCAACGAGGCGATGCAATCGCGGCGCGCTAGGGCGCGCCATCCAACGGAGTGGAAATCGGCGCCGCTCCGGCACCCTCGAACCCATCCACGAAGATGCGGTCGGCGCTGCCATTGCTGGCCACGCCTACGAGTTCCGGCGGCGACTTGCCATAGCCGGGCTGGCTCGGATCGTTGCCGTCGTTGTTCCACAGCTCGTACATGTATTGGCCGCGCGTGCGCTGCTTGGGTCCAACCACGAATGGCCGCCCGGGGCCGCCGGCGCACATCGCGTTCTCGCCTTGGGTGCCGTTCGTGATCGCCTCGTCGCGCAGGAACTCGATGTAGTCCTTGCTCGCGGTCTGGTAATACAGGCGTGCCGTCGCAGTGAACGGGCCGACTGCACCGGCTGGCACGCTGAAGTGGTAGGCAACCGTATCGACGTTGACGAGAACACCCGAACCGGGCGCGGTCTCCGGATATGCCGCACCGACCGGGCGCACCTCGTAGCCGTTCGGATCGTCCGCGGTCACCGGCGTGAAGCCGAGCGGCGGGATCCGGTTGTCTTTCGCGATGCAGTCGTTCAGCACGAAGTGGAACATCGGCTTGCCGCTCGCGTTGTCGACATCGCAAGTGCCGCCCCCGTTGTGGTTCCAGATGCCTTGCAGCACTTCATAGATGCGCGCCTGCGGATCGCGGCTCAATACCGCCGTGGCCGGATCATAGGCGCCGCTCTCGGCGACAAGATTGCCACCGCCATCCTTGACCTGGACGTTAAGCCACATGCGACGGCCTTCGCCATAGCCGCTCGGCAGTTTGTGGCCGCTTTGGTTGATCACCTTGACCTGCAGGCTCATGCTGCCCGGCGTCGTCACACCCGGCGCACGATAGCCGGTCAGCGTCGTCGCCACCGCTGCCGAAGCTTGCAGCATCTGCCGGGCCCACTCGGCGGTTTGGTCGAAGGAATCCTGACGGCCGATGCCCTGCCACGAGCCCGGGATCGCGCTGGTGTCGCTGTACTCGCCCTTTAGGATGCCCGGCACCCAGGTATTGCCGCCGGCGAACGCATGCACGGCGAGGTTGTTGGTGCGATTGGGGTAGCCACCGAGCGCGCATGCGGTCGCAGCGGGATCCTCGCTGTTCGGCATGTGGCACGACTGGCAAGTCTTGCCCGAAACCGGGTTGGAATATGCGCTGCGCTGCCATTCACTGAACGTGCGCTCGATCGGGAACGGCACGCCCGTATCGGTGCCGTCGGCGAGTTTCAGTGTCTTCAGCGGACCGCTCGCGATATCAGGCGTTGTCACGTCGTGGCATTGCCCGCACATCGCGCTTTCGGTATGGAACGGCGAGTTTTTCCATGCGTGCGGCGGCTGCGCTCCGCTGGTGTAGTTGTACGGACCGCGCCGGCACGGCTCGCCGGCGCCATTGCAATCGCTGTCGTCGAGCCAAGCCGCGCCGTTGCCGGGCAGCGACTGCGCAGCCGGCCCCTGCTCCATGTTGCGGTGGCAGAAATGGCAGCCGAGCCCGCTGTAGTCGCTGTAGGAATCAGGCGCGTCGTAGCTGCCTTCGAGCAGGCAGGCCGATGCGCCCTTGGCGACGTCATTGTTCGGCTGGCCGTAGCCCGCCTTCACGACGCGGCCACCGTACCAACCGTTCGAGGTATGGCAGCGCAGGCAATAGTCGCCGACACCGGGCACATCCTTGTTGGCAACGTCGAGCGCGGCGAAGAACAGCGGATCGCGCGTGGCGTTCGCCATCATCGAGCCGGCCCAGGTCGGATGCGGTCGGAAGGTGCTGGATGTCGCGGCACCGCCTGCGCCGTGACAACCGGCGCAATCGTCCGAATGCAGCAGGCCATAAGCCAATCCCGGTTGCGTGCCATGCGGCGTGAAATCGATCGCCGCGCCCTGCGTGCCGAGCTGGTGTGCGACGCCGAGCCAATTGTCCGCAGCGTGAAGGACGCGCAAAGGCAAGGTCGCACACAACGCTGCGAACAGGAGACGGAACAAGGCAGTCGAAAGCATCGGTCGCATGGCGTTGGCTCGTGCGGTCGTTGAAGGGTGCGACTGCCTCGTCATGGACCGGGCAACGCAAGCGTATGGACCAGCTCCGGCGCATCTTCCGTGGCCACGCCGACAAGAGTGATCGCCCTGCCGGCGACCGGCGCCGCATCCGCGACGAACTCGAAGTGGAACAGCAGTCCCCAGTCGAGTGTATTGCCGCTCGCCGGAGCCGTCCATGTCATCGCGTCGTCGCGCGTCGTCGCGCGCCAGTCGTTGCCGGCGTCGTTGTCGGCATCGTCGAAACGCAGGTCACTGATGCGCACACGTCGCGGCAGCGCCACGCCGAAACGCCTGAAGCCATGGTTCGACAGCACCTTCAGGTTCGGCTCGCTGGCATGCGCGGGGTCGACGCGCACGTGTGCATAGTCGAAATTCATGACCGCGTATTCGTAGCGCCAGCGGCCATTGCCGAGATCGGTCGCTTTCATCGCGACGCGCGCGCGACCGAGTGGCGTTGCCAGCTCCTTGTTCGCCGCGTTCGCCGACTGCGCAGTCGGATCGACCCAGCGGTTGATCGTCGGGCCGATGAAGAAATCGCGCTCCGGCGTATTCGCGCCGACCAAACCGACCGACCAGTTCGCACCGTTCTTGCGCGGCTGGATCTGCCGATGGCCCATCGTGTTGTAAAGGTTCGCATCGTCGCGCACGAGATACCAGTACTCGAAGAAATACTGCGCACCATCGGACAGCGGCGGCAGCAGATCGCTTTCGCTGGCCTGCAAGCGGTACTGGTACAGATCCCGTGCGCCACTGCCGGCATCCATCTTTCCGTCGCAATCGGAATCCCAAACCGAACCGCAGCGGCCCCACTTCACGCCGAACGGCACGATTTCCGAGCGCGGCGCGAGATTCTGTTCCTCGATGCCGCCGCCGTTGTCGTTGCTGCTGGCGGAGTAGATGTCCTCGCATCCGGGCCAGAACACGTTGCCGGCGATGCAGCCGCAGTTCCTGTTGATCGAATAGAACGCATGCTTCACGCCGGACGCGCCGATCTGCTTGATGCGGCCGGCGCCGTCGATGCGATGGAGATTCCAGACCAGGAACGGATGCTGGTCGTTGCCGTAGGGCGCGTGCTCGCCGCTGAAGTGGCCATACCAGGCGATCGCTGTATCGCCGACGTTGCGCAGGCTGGCATCGGCGCCGAGCACGAGGCGGCCATTCGTGCTGGTCGCGGTGCAGGCGCCGCCGTTCGGCAATGGCGGCAGACCACAGCGCGGTGCATAGACCGAATCCCAGAAACCGCTGAGATTGGAATTGAACACCTCGATATCGGTCTTGCGGCCGGGACCGGGCCACGGCGCGGCGCATTGGCCACCATTCGCGGCTTCCGCGACGTCGTCATCGCCCACATGCGCGCGGAACTCGAGGTTGCCGATCGGCCGGCCGGCCCATTCGGGCCGACCGAGTGCCTGCGCGAAGTGCGGCGCGAGACGCAGGTTCATGTGGCGCATCGAGAAATCGCGTGACGCATTGGCATCGAAGCCGTAGTGCGCATGATCCGCGCTCAGCCAGAGCGTGCCGTCGGCGGCCGCCAGCATGATGTCGAAGCGCGTGCCGCCACCGGCGCGCAACACGAATCCGCGCAGGTCCGCGTGGCCGCCCTGCCAGCCGATCACGAAACCGCCGGTATAGTGCAATGCGCCCTCGCCGAGACCGACGACGGCGCCTCCCTTGCGCAGGATGCCGATACCCTCGCCCGCCGCTGCGGCAAAGCGCGTCACGTCGTGACGCACGCCGGCACGGCCAGGCATGCGGGCGACGGCACCTTCGACCGTTCGGATTTCGAGACCGAGCGCCGCAAGCGCATCCGGATTGAAGGCGACCTCCGCATCGCCGCCCGACATCTTCATGAGCGGGGAGAGCGGCTCCGCGCACAGCGGCATCGCCAGCAGGAGCGCCATGCAGGCAAACATTCTTCGCAGGATCATCGTCCCTCGATCGCCGGCCGACGCGACAACGTCGGTGATCGCCGAGTGTGCCATGCATGCGAAACGTCGATAAAGCACGCGCGGCGCAGCGCACTCTTCATGCCTCACCTCGCACGTGCGGAAGAAGGAGAAGGGAACGACGGATTGGAGCGCCATCATGCCGAACTGGCAAACTTGCGCGATCCCGCCGGCGGTTTCGCGCGGCTTCGTCTGGTTATCCGCAAACCCATGAACGACCCGAACGCCTTCCGTGCCATCGCCGAGCGCATCGCCAGCTTGATCGACGAAGGCCGCCCCGACCTCGCCGCTCGCGAAGCCGCGGCTTCGCGTGAGCGCTTCCCGCGTGAGGCGGAAGCCACACGCCTGCATGCGATCGCACTGCTGCAACTCGGTCGCTTCGACGAGGCGCATGCGGCATTGCTCGCCGCGCGCGCATTGGCGCCTCGATCGATCGAGGTGCTGTGCAATCTCGGCAGCGTGGCGCTGGCACGTGGCGACGTGCGTGAAGCGGTTGCCGCGCTAGAACAGGCACTTTCGCTCGCGCCAACGCATCCAGCCGTGCTCAATGGTCTCGGCAACGCGCGTCGCGCCAACGGCGACATGGCCGGCGCCCGCGACGCCTACGCCGGCGCAGTGCGCTCCGCGCCGGGCCACGTCGGCGCGTGGTTCAACCTTGGAGCGGCGGAACTCACGCTCGGCGAAACGGCGCAGGCCGAACACGCGGCGCGCCATGCGCTGACGCTTGCGCCGGGTCATCCCGAAGGCCTGCTGCTGTTCGGACATGTGCTCGCGGCACAGCGCCGCTTCTCCGAAGCGGAAACCGTCTACGCGTCCGGCATGCGCGCGGCGCCACGGGACGCGCGTTTCCCCTATCAATGCGGCCTGATGGCTGAAGAACTGAAGCGCCCGGCGGATGCCGCTGCGGCGCACGCGCGCGCGCTGGCGCTCGATCCGAACCTGCACCATGCGCTCGGCCAGCTCGTGTTCCTGCGTCGCCAATTGTGCGACTGGCGCGATCTCGACGCGCTGTCGGCGCGCTTGCGCGCCTGCGTCGCCGAGGGCGCGATCGGCGTCGCGCCGTTCGGTTTCCTTTCCGAGCCTGCCGGCGCCGACGAGCAGTTGCACTGCGCACGCATCTGCGCCGCCGGCATCGAGGCGAATGCAGCACCGGTACGTGCGCGACTCGCTTTTGCGCAGCCGCGCAATCCGGCCGACACGCGCGTGTCGGTCGGATTCGTTTCGAACGGCTTCGGCAACCATCCAACCGGCCTGCTGACCGTCGCGATGCTCGAAGAACTCCGAACGAACAGCCATTTGGACGTCCATTTGTTCTCCACCGCATCGGACGACAACGGCGCGATATCCGCACGCCTTCACGCAGCTTCCGGCGCATGGCACGACGTCGCCGGGCTCGCACCGCCGGTGCTGGCCGAACGCATCCATGCCGGCGGCATCGAGATCCTCGTCGATCTGCGCGGCTACGGTGGCGGCGGCGTCGCCGACGCTCTCGCGCTGCGTCCGGCGCCGGTACAAGTCGGCTGGCTCGCCTATCCCGGCACGTCCGGCTCGCCATGGATCGACTACGCGATCGCCGATCGCATCGTGCTTCCGGATGCGCTGCGCCCGCAGTTTTCCGAAAAGGTGCTGTGGCTGCCGCGCTGCTTCCAGCCATCGGATCCGAGCCGCATCGTCGGCACGCCACCACCGCGTGCGGCTTGCGGACTGCCGGAATCCGGCGTCGTCTACGTCTGCTTCAACAACAGCTACAAGATCAATCCAGCGAGCTTCGAGCGCATGCTTGGCGTATTGCGCTCGGTGGCGGATTCGGTGCTGTGGCTGCTGTGCGGACCGGCCGATGCGGACCAGCGCCTGCGCGCGCACGCCGCGAGCCGCGGCATCGATCCCGCGCGGCTGGTGTTCATGCCGAAGCTTGCTCATCTCGACTATCTCGCGCGTTATCGCCACGCCGACCTGTTCCTCGATACCGTGCCGTACAACGCGCACACGACCGCATCGGATGCAATCTGGGCCGGTTGCCCTGTCCTGACGGTGCCTGGCGAAACCTTCGCGTCGCGCGTCGCGGCGAGCCTCAACCATCATCTTGGAATGCTGCAATTGAATGCGCGCGACGATGCCGAGTTCATCGACATCGCGGTACGACTTGGTCGCGACGCCGGTGCGCGCAACGCGTTGCGGGCGGAGCTGGCCGAGAAGCGCACGAGCAGCGGCTTGTTCGACATGCGCGGCTTCGCCGGCGACTTCGCCGATCTGCTGCGCGCAATAGCACGACAGCATCGCGCGGGACTGGCGCCCGGCGCGATCGAGTGAATACTCTTTCGGGTCCGCGCGAGCGGGCCGCAGTGCCGCACGATGGCAGCCACACGCGTCACGCGCTACGCTGGCGCCATGACCGCACAAGCCGATTTCACTCCGCTAACCCTTTGCGTGCTGACCGTGTCCGACAGCCGCACACCGGACACCGACACCTCCGGCGACTATCTCGTACTCTCGATCGGCCAAGCCGGCCATCGCCTGCATGAGAAGCGCATCCTCAAGGACAACCGCTACCAGATCCGCGCACTGGTCGCGCAATGGATCGCCGATGAAACGATCCACGGCGTCATCGTCACCGGCGGCACCGGATTCACCGGACGCGATTCGACGCCGGAGGCGATCGCGCCATTGCTCGACAAGGAGATGCCGGGGTTCGGCGAGATGTTCCGCATGGTCAGCTTCGACGAGATCGGCACCGCAACGATGCAGTCGCGCGCGTTCGCGGGACTTTCCAACAACACGTTCGTGTTCTGTCTGCCGGGTTCGACCTCGGCCTGCCGCACTGCATGGGAAAAACTGATCCGCGCCCAGCTCGACGCGACGACGCGCCCCTGCAACCTGGCCGGGCTGATGCCGCGATTGAAGGAAATCTGAGTAGCCGCCACCGTTCCACTTCCCGGGAATCTGCATGAAACCGATGAAGCGAAAGGAATACGAGCACGCGCTGGACGAACTCAACGAGAAGCTGATCGAACTGCAACGCTGGATCATCGCTGCCGGCAAACGCGTCGTCGTGCTGTTCGAGGGACGCGATGCGGCCGGCAAGGGCGGCGTCATCAAGGCGATCGACGAACGCCTCAACTCCCGCTACACGCGCATCGTCGCCTTGAGCAAGCCGAGCGAGCGCGAATCGACGCAGTGGTATTTCCAGCGCTACATCGAACACCTTCCGGCGGCCGGAGAACTCGTGCTGTTCGATCGCAGCTGGTACAACCGCGCCGGCGTCGAGCGCGTGATGGGGTTCTGCAGCGATGCGCAGTACGAACGCTTCCTCGCCGACTGCCCGGTATTCGAGAAGATGATCACCGACGACGGCATCATCGTTCTGAAGTACTGGCTGGCGGTCGATCAGGAGGAGCAGGAGCAGCGCTTCGAGGAGCGCGCGACCGATCCTTTGAAACGCTTCAAGATCTCGCCGATCGACCTCAAGGCGCGCGAGCAGTATGCCGCCTACGGCGACGCGCGTGATGCCATGCTGAAGGCGACGAACACGAAGTGGGCGCCATGGTTCGTCGCCGACTTCAACGACCAGAAGCGCGGACGGCTGGACGTGATTTCACACCTGCTGTCGCGATTGCCCGAGCGCATGGCGCCGGATCAGCCGCTGAAGCTGCCGAAGCTGAAGGGCAAGCCGGGGCACGAGAAGCTCGCCGACAAGGCGCTCTGGATTCCCTCGAAATACTGAATCCCCGATACATCATCCCGGCAACGCCGCCGGGATGATGGAAAAGCACGGGTGATGCAGGCTCTCGCTACGGGCGGCGTTCGAGCTCCGGGTTTTCCTTCGTCACCGGCATCAGGTCGACCTTCGACACGCCAAGCCAGTACAGGATCGGGTTGGCGAAGAAGATCGACGACAAGGTGCCGATCACGATGCCGACCAGCATGGTCAGGCCGAAGCCGTGCACGGCCGGACCGCCGAAGAAGTACAGCGCGAACATCGCCAGCGATGTGGTCAGCGAGGTCATGATCGTGCGCGACAAGGTCTGGTTGATCGACTTGTTGAGGATCGCGTACGAATCGGCCTTGCGCGTCAGGCGGAACAGTTCGCGCACGCGATCGAACACGACCACCTTGTCGTTGATCGAGTAACCGATCACCGCCAGCAATGCGGCGAGCACGGTCAGGTCGAACTCCATCTGCGTCAACGCGAAGAAGCCGAGGGTCAGGATCGTATCGTGTATTTCGCTGGCGATCGCGGCGATCGCGAAGCGCTTTTCGAAGCGGATGCCGATGTAGATCATGATGCCGATCATCACGAACACCGCGGCAACAAGACCGTCGTTGCGCAGTTCCGCGCCGACCTGCGGGCCGACGAAGTCGTGCCGCTTCATCGTCACGTCCTGCCGCTGCGCCTTCAGCGCCGCAAGCACGTCGGTGGCAACCTTGTCAGCGTTCTTCTGGTCGGCCTGCGGCTGCAGGCGGATCGACACGTCGCGCGTGCCGCCCAGGCTCTGCACCTGCGCGTTGTGGAAACCGCCGGTTTCAAGCGCCGCGCGCACCTGGTCGATCTCGACTGGCTGCTCGTACTGCGACTCGACCAGCACGCCGCCGGTGAAGTCCAGCGCGTAGTTGAGGCCACGCGTGGCGATCAGGCCGATCGAGACCAGCATCAGCACGACCGAGATCGCGATGCTGACCTTGCGGCCGCCGAGGAAATCGATGTTGCTGTTCGGATTGAAGAGTTCCATGGTCGTTTCCGTCAGGTCGTCGCGCTGCGCGTGTAGCCGCTACCGATCGACAAGCCCTTGAGCTTCTTGCCGCGGGCGTGCACGAGATTGGTGATCGCATGGGTCACCGTGACCGAGGTGAACATCGAGGTCAGGATGCCGATGAAGAGAGTGACGCCGAAGCCGCGAATGGCGCCGGAACCCAGTGTCATCAGCGCGAGCGCCGCGAGCAGATGGGTCACGTTGGCATCGAGAATCGTCGCCCAGGCCTTTTCGTAGCCGGCGCGGATCGAGGCCAGCGGCGTCGAACCATTGCGCAGCTCCTCGCGGATGCGCTCGCAGATCAGCACGTTCGCGTCGATCGCCATGCCCAACGTCAGCACGATACCGGCGATGCCGGGCATCGTCAGTGTCACGCCGATCGCACTCATCACGGCGAGCAGGATCACCAGATTGAAGAACAAGGCGACATCGGCGATCAGGCCGAACAGCCAGTAGTAGAACGCCATGAACACGAGCACCGCGGCGAGGCCGAGCAGAACTGCCTTGATTCCCTTCTCGATATTGTCCTTGCCCATGCTCGGGCCGATCACGCGCTCCTCGACGATGTCGGTCGGTGCCGCAAGCGAGCCGGAGCGCAGCAGCAGCGCGAGGTCCGACGCGACCTTGTTGCTTTCGAGGCCGGTGGTCGAGAATTGGTTGGAGAACACGCCGCGGATGTTGGCGACGCTGATGACTTCCTCGGTGACCTTGGTGCTGCGCACTTCCTTGCCGTCGACGATCTTCACTTCCGGCATGCGCTCGACATACAGCACTGCCATCGGCTTGCCGACGTTCTGCGAGGTGAAATCGAGCATCTTGCGGCCACCGACCGCGTTCAGGCGGACCGACACGGCCGGGGTACCGGTCTGCGGGTCCGGCGAACTGGAGGCGTCGACCATCTCGTCGCCGCTGACGATGATCTTCTTCTTCAGCAGCACCGGCTGCTTCTGACCACCCGGGCCGACTTCGCGTCGATAGTAGAGCTTGTCGTCGGGCGGCACCTGACCGCTTTTTTCGACCTCGAACGCATTGGCTGACTCGTCGACCGCGTGGTATTCGAGCGTCGCCTGCGCACCGAGGATCTTCTTCGCCTCGGCCGTGTCCTGCACGCCCGGCAGCTCGACGGCAATACGCGACTCGCCCTGTTGTTGAATCAGCGGTTCGGCCACACCGAGCGCGTTGATGCGGTTGCTCAGGGTGGCAACGTTCTGGCGGATCGTGTTCTGCGCGATCTCGCGTATCTTCTCCGGCTTGACGCCGGCGTTCAGCGTGAACGAGTCGCCGACCTGTGCGCCGTTCGCGACCGTCACATCCGGCACCTTCGACTGGATCGTGGAGAGCGCGGCGTCGCGATCCTCGGCACTGCGCAACTGCACGACGATGCCTTGCGGACCGCGGCCGACGGACTGGTAACGCACGTTCTTGTCGCGCAGGGCCGCACGGATGTCGTCGGCGTAGCGCTGCAGCTGCTTTTCGACCACTTCCTTGTCGTCCACTTCCATCAGGAAGTGCACACCACCCTGCAGGTCGAGGCCTTTGGGCATTTCGCGCGCGCCGATCGCACGCATCCAGCCCGGTACGGTCGAAGCGAGGTTCAGTGCGACCGTGTACTGGTCACCGAGCGACGCCTTCAGGCTTTCCTGCGCCTTGGCCTGGCCGCTGGAATCACCGATCGGCAAGCGCACCAACAGATGGCCGCTGTCCAGGCCGATGCTCTCGAAGCCGATCTTGTCCTTTTCCAGCGTGCCCTGGACCTGCTCCTTCAACGCCTGGTCGACAGTTGCGCCGCGATTGGCGGTGATCTGCACGGCCGGCTGCTGCACGAACAGGTTGGGTACGCCGTACAGTACGCCGAGCACCAGCACCAGCACGACAATCGCATATTTCCAGCGGGGAAAATCGTTCATCTTGGAATCCGATGAGGCACTGCGGAACCCCTCAGGTCCGCAGCGCGGGAGACGCGGGAGGCAATCAGGAAGCTTTCAGCGTGCCCTTGGGCAACACCGCGGAAATCGCCTGCTTCTGCAGCTTCACAATGACGTTCGGCGCGATCTCGAGCATGACGAACTGCTCGGCAAGCTCGTCGATGCGGCCAAGCAGGCCGCCGTTGGTCAACACCTCGTCGCCTTTGGCGAGTGCGGCGACCATGTTGCGCTGTTCCTTCGCGCGCTTCATCTGCGGGCGGATCAGCATGAAATAGAAGATGCCGAACAGGATGACCAGCGGCAGGAACGACATCAGCGGATTCGGCGCGGCAGCCGGTGCGGCCGCCTGCGCGTAAGCATTGGAAATGAAGAAATCCATGGGAACTCCGGCGAGAAACAGGACACGGCACAGGGCCGCACCATCAAAAGGTCGCGGATTATGCCATGCCGAAGGCGATTGGCGCGTTGCGCCGCAAAATCAAAGCGATAGGGAGGATGCGCCAGGACTGCCCCGCATCGCGACCCACGATGTCCGTTCTCGAGCTTCCGCCTCCATTGGACGGACATGGTGCTCGCATTGCGCGGTACTTCAAGCAACGCCATCCTCACCGGCCCCTCGCTTGAAGGAAAGGGCTACAACGTGCCTCGATCATTCGCTCGCAGCGCGTGGAACTCGGCGACGAAGGCGTCCAATGTGCCGTCCGCGATCGCGGCGCGCAGCCCGGCCATCAGTTCCTGGTAGTAGTGCAGGTTGTGGATCGTCGCCAGCTGCGGCCCGAGCATCTCGCCGCAGCGGTCGAGGTGGCGCAGGTACGCGCGGCTGAAGCCGGAGCGGCAGGTGTAACAAGAGCAGGTCTCGTCAAGCGGGCGCGTGTCGCGCTCGTACTTCGCGTTGCGGATGCGCAAGGTGCCGTGGCGCGTGAACAGGTGCGCATTGCGCGCGTTGCGCGTCGGCATCACGCAATCGAACATGTCGACACCGCGACGCACCGCTTCGACGATGTCCTCGGGGCGGCCGACCCCCATCAGGTAGCGCGGCTTGTCCTGCGGCAGCAGCGGCTCGACCTGTTCGAGCGTCGCGTTGCGTTCGTCCTCGGGCTCGCCGACCGCAAGGCCGCCAATCGCGTAGCCATCGAAGCCGATGCCTCTCAAAGCCTCGGCCGAGCGCCGGCGCAACGCCGGATACACGCTGCCCTGCACGATGCCGAACAACGCGTTCGGGTTGGCCAGATCGTCGAACGCGCGGCGCGAGCGTTCGGCCCAGCGCAAGGACAGTTCCATCGACTCGCGCGCGACCTTCTCGGTTGCCGGATACGGCGTGCACTCGTCGAAGATCATCGCAATGTCCGAATCCAGCGTGCGCTGGATCCGCATCGACACTTCCGGTGACAGGAACACCTTCGAGCCGTCGACCGGTGAGGCGAACGTGACGCCCTCCTCGGTGATCTTGCGCTTGTGCGCGAGGCTGAACACCTGGAAGCCGCCGGAGTCGGTCAGGATCGGCTTGTTCCAGCCGATGAAGCGATGCAAGCCGCCGAACTCGCCGATCACGTCGAGCCCGGGGCGCAGGAACAGGTGGAACGTGTTGCCGAGGATGATCTCGGCACCGATATCCAGCAGGTTCTGCGGCGTCATCGCCTTGACCGAGCCGTAAGTACCAACCGGCATGAACGCCGGCGTCTCGATCGAGCCGCGCGGAAAGGTCAGGCGGCCCCGGCGCGCAGTGCCATCGGTGGCGAGAAGATCGAACTGCATTGAAGATCGCGCAAGATGGAAACGCGCAAGTTTACAGCCTTGCATGGCGGGTGGCCGTGGTCAGCGCCCCGCAGGCGGCCATATCACCATCGCATCGCCATACGAGAAGAACCGATAGCGTTGCTCGACCGCATGCCGGTATGCATCGAGCATGAACTCGCGCCCGGCGAATGCCGACACCAGCATCAGCAAGGTGGATTCGGGCAGGTGGAAGTTCGTGACCAGCGCGTCGATGCTGGTGATGCGATAGCCCGGAAAGATGAAGATCTGCGTCTCTCCGGCAAACGGCGCGACCTCGCCATCACTCAGGCTTGATTCCAGCGCGCGCACGACCGTGGTGCCGACCGCGACGACGCGGCCGCCGCGCTCGCGAGTGCGACGGATCTTCTCGACCAGCTCGGCGCCGACGTTCAACCATTCACGATGCATCGTGTGGTCTTCGAGCCGTTCGCTGCGCATCGGCTGGAATGTGCCGGCGCCGACGTGCAAGGTCACGTAGCCGAAGTTGACGCCGCGTTCGCGCAAGGCGGCGAGCAAGGCTTCGTCGAAATGCAGGCCGGCGGTCGGGGCGGCGACGGCACCGGCCTCGCGCGCGAACACCGTCTGGTAGCGTTCGAAATCGGCGCTGTCCGGATCCTGTCCGGCATCGCGCTTGATGTATGGCGGCAATGGCATGCGGCCGAGGCGCAACAGCAGCTTTTCCAGCGGCTCGTCGCTTTCGAAGCGCAGCAGGAAGAACTCACCATCACGACCGAGCACGGTGACGACGCTGCCATCGGCGAGCATGATGCGGCCGCCGGCTTTCGGTTTCTTGCTGACGCCGAGCTGCGCGTGCGCCTCGTGCGCACCGGTCACACGCTCGATCAGGATCTCGACCGCGCCCCCGCTTTCCTTGTGCCCGAACAAACGCGCCGGCAGCACGCGCGTGTCATTGAACACGAGCAGATCGCCGGCGCGCAGGAAGTTCGGCAGTTCCGCGAAATGGCGGTCCTGCAACCGCTGCGCAGCCGCATCGACAAGCAGCAGCCGGCTTGCCGAGCGCTCGGGCAATGGCACCTGCGCGATCAGCTCGGGCGGTAGATCGAAATGGAAGTCGGACTTCTTCAAGGTTGGCATGTCGCGAAAACTGCCCATTGTAGGCAGGAGCGCCGCTTGTGCGCGATGGCATTGGCGGGATTCCGCTCGCCTGCAGGACGCGACTCCTACAGCCAACCCTTCTGCCGCGCCAGTCGATACGCCTCGATGCGGTTGCCGACACCAAGCTTGCCGATCGCTTCGGACAGATAATTTCGCACGGTGCCCTGCGAAAGGTTCAGACGATCGGCAATCTCGCCTGCAGAAAGCCCCTCGCCGGCAAAGCGCAGCACTTGGCGCTCGCGGTCGTTGAGCGGATCGGCGTCGGACCAGGCCTCGATCGCCAGCTGCGGATCGATCGCACGACCGCCGCGATGCACTTTGCGCAACGCGTCGGCGAGCTGTTCGGCCGGCGCGTCTTTCAGCAGGTAGCCGCCCACACCGGCTTCGAGCGCACGACGCAGGAAACCCGGCCGCGCGAACGTGGTCACGATCACGACCTTGCACGGCAACTCGTGCCGCTGCACGCGCTGCGCGAGTTCGAGTCCGGTCAGGCCCGGCATTTCGATATCGGTGACGAGCAGCTCGGGCTTGAGCGATTGCAGCAGCCGCCACGCTTCCTCGCCGTCGGCGGCGCTGCCCACAACCTCGATATCGGATTCGAGGCCCAGCAGTGCGGACAGCGCACCGCGCACCATCGCCTGGTCTTCGGCCAGCAATACGCGGATCACGATTCACGCCACCCAAGGTCTGCCCGGTTGGGCGCTGCGCGAAAGGGTAGCGCAACTCGCTCCGGGTTCTGCCGAACGGAGAACGTGCAGATGCGCAGCGCACCGTCCTTCAAACGGCGGATGGCGTCGAGGCGGCCGGATGCGGCATGCGCTGCGGCAGCGGCAATGTGGCTTCCAGTCGCGTTCCCTTGCCGCGCTCGGCATGGATCCCCAAGTGTCCGCCGAGCATGTGCAGGCGTTCGCGCATGCCGTTGAGGCCATTGCCGGGCACGATGCTCGCGCCGATGCCGTCGTCTTCCACGGTGAGCCGCGCTCTGCCCTCCTCCGCCACAAATCGTACGCGCACATGCATCGCATTCGCATGGCGCTGGATGTTGGTGATCGATTCGCGCAAGGTCAGCGCCAACACGGTTTCGATCTCGGGCGGCAAGGCAACATCAAGGCATGCATAGTCCAGGCGCACGTCGCTGGATTCGAGCAGCAGGCGCGCCGAGGCAAATTCGGCGGCGAGGCCGGCGGTGCGAATACCACTGACGGCGCGACGCACCTGCCCCAGCGCATCGCGCGCGACGCGCTCGACATCCGCGATCTCGCGCCGCGCGGCAAGCGGATCGCGATCGAACAGCCTGGCCGCGAGCTCGGACTTCAACGTGATCAGCGACAACGTATGCCCGAGCAGATCATGCAGATCACGGCCGATACGCTCGCGTTCGGCCATCGCGGCGAGCCGGCGCACCTCGTCGTGGCTGAGCTTGAGCTCGGCCTGCCGCAGGCGCTTCTCGCGATGGAAGGAGTTCGCCGCGGTGATCGCAATGGCGAGGATGAGCGAGATGCTGGCGGTCAACACGGCATATTGCGGCGGCATGCCAAGCGCAAGAAGCCACGCCGCGTAGAGCACGATTCCCGCCACGATCGTGACTATGATCGAACGCAACGAAAGTCCCGCCTGCGGCAGGAATACGGCCGCATAGATGAGGTAGGTGTTGGCGCAGACGTTGATTGGCGTCAGCGCGAAGCCGAGCGCCGCGATCGCCGCCTCGCAAACCAACAGGCGTCGTCTGCCACTGCGATGCGCCAGAAAGTACAGCGGCAGAAAGACGATCACGCTGAGCACGCTCGGCACGAGCCATTCCTGCCACGGCCGGTTCGCCCAGTTCATGAACAGGAACATCAGGTACAGCAGGCTCCACAGTGGCGCCGCACCGACTTCGTCGTAGCGCGGTCCGATCAGCCGGCGCTGCCAGGATGAGGTGTTCGAAGTCGGCGTCATGTCGGTCCCCGCATTCGTTCGATCATACGCCGGCGGCCCGCAGTGCCAGCGCCACCACAGTGAGGACGCCGCTCAAAAGCAGCCGCCACAGGATCAGGCGCACGGCACCGTTCATCCGCGTGCCAGGCGGCGATGTGCGAACGCGAAGAAGATCGCGGTCGTCGCCGCCAGCGCGAGCACGTGCGGCAATACGGATTCCGGCGCCTGCCCGACCGCAGCGAGCGCCAGCCGGCCGAGGTGATATGCCGGCCACAGCGGCGCTATCGTCGCGATGAATGGCGGCAGCACCGTCAGCGGCATCCACAGGCCGGACAGGAACGACATCGGCAGATAGATCAGGTTGCCGATCGCCGGCGCGGCCGAACCGGGGACGATGCAGCCGATAGCCATGCCGATCGCGCAGAACGGCAGTACGCCGAACACGTCGACGACGAGCAGCAACAGCCAGGACGACAGCGGCAGGCGGACGCCTCCGACTGTCGTCGCCAATGCCGCCAGGATCACGAAAATCATCGCCGCGAACAACATTGCCATCGCAAGCTTGGCGACGAGATACGCACCCGAGGGTGTCGGCAGCGCGCGTTTGAAGGTCAGCAGTCCACGCTCACGGTCCATCGCGACCGTCACGCCGAAGCCGAACAGGCCCGGGCTCATCACGCCGAAGACGCCGCAGGTTGCGAGCAGATGGACGCTGGCATGGCCGCCGCCATCGCCGCGCCCGGACAGGGCCGTGAACAACAGGTAGAACATCGCCGGGAACACCAGCGTCGGCAGCGCGAATGATGGCGCGCGCAGCAGGCGCAGAAACTCGTTCTTCGCTTCGAGCGCATAGCAGCGCGGCAGCGACACGCGCGGCGCGGCGAGTGCGAGCGTGCTCATGCGGCCTCCCGCGTGATTTCGACGAACGCCTCGGCGAGACCGGCGCGCTGCACTTCGAGTTCGCTGAGTGCGCTGTCCTCGAACAGCAACTGGCGCACGACCGTTTCGGCCGCATCGGTGACGATTTCCATGCGCTCGCCGTTACGGCACACGCTGTGCACCTCCGGCCACGCGCCGACGGCGATTGCGTCGAGCGCGCTGATGCAGCGGATTCGCCGCTGCGCGACGCACGCCCGAATCTGCTGCAGGCTGCCGGACGCAACGACGCGACCTTGCGCGAGCACGATGACGCGGTCGGCGAGCGATTCGGCTTCTTCGAGATAGTGCGTAGTCAGCACGACCGCGCAACCGCCGGCGACCAGCGTGCGGATCGTCTGCCACAACCCCGTGCGCGCTTCGATGTCGAGGCCGACCGTCGGTTCGTCGAGAAACAGCAGCTGTGGACGCCCGCAGATCGACAGCGCGAACTGCACGCGCCGCTGCTGCCCGCCGGAGAGCTTGCCGTAGCGGCGGTCCATCAGGCCGTCGAGCCCGGCGAGTCGCACGCACTCCTCGGTCGTGTGCGGATCCGGGTAGCAACTGCGCGTCTGCGCCAACAGTTCGCGCACTTTCAGCGTGTCGGGCAAGCCGGCGCTCTGCAACATCACGCCGATGCGCCGGCGCGCCGACAGCGCGTGCGGCGATTCGCCGAACAGTCGCGCGGCGCCATGATCGGGCGCGATGAGCCCAAGGCAGGTCGCGATTGCGGTACTTTTGCCGGCGCCATTCGGTCCGAGCACGGCGAGCAACTCGCCAACGCCCACGGCCAGATCGACGCCATCGAGCGCGACGATGTCGCCGTAGCGCTTACTGACGCCCTTCAACTCAATCGGCGGAACCGTCGTCGATCGCATGGAACCACTCCCGTCGTCTTTGTCGGAGCCACTTTAGGGGACGCCTAGCAGGAGCCCCAGAATCGGTCGTCAGGCATCGCGCGTGACGCTTGTCATGCCGCGCCCTCCGGATGCGCGGGGTACCGCCACCGAGGACGCTGTGGTAAATTGCCAACTTGGCGTTTTTTTCCATTCCAATCAAAGATTAAAGCACGCGTGCCCGCACCCTCTCCGGGGCGGGCACGTGTCGTTTTCCGGGAGAAGTCCGATGCATGCGATGTTGACCAAGCTCAAGGAAATGCGCGAGTACGACGGCGCCGTGCGCAGCGGCGGCCTGCCGGATACGGTCATCGAGCAATTCGCGGATCGCGATCCGGCGCTGGTCGAGGCGGTCGACGAAGCGTATGCCGCACATCTCGCGCTGCGCTCATGCATGGCGGATTTCCTGCATCTGGACGAAGACGCGCAGATCCGCCGGGCGCAGGCCGATTTCGTCAATTTCTATCCCGAAGATGGCGTCAATCCGTATGTCGCGCTGGCCGCGCACGGCCCTTGGCTGGTCACGCTCAAGGGCGCCGTGGTGTATGACGCCGGTGGCTACGGCATGCTCGGCTTCGGCCACGCGCCAAAAGACATCCTCGCCGTGATGGCGCGTCCGCAGGTGATGGCGAACGTGATGACGCCGAACCTGTCGCAGCTGAAGTTCGGCAATGCGCTGAAGAAGGAGATCGGCAGCACGCGTGGCGGCTGTCCATACACGAAGTTCATGTGCCTGAACTCGGGCTCCGAGTCTGTTTCTTTGGCCGCGCGTATCGTCGACGTGAATGCAAAGCTGATGACCGATCCGGGCGCTCGCTATGCCGGTCGCGCGATCAAGCGTGTCGCGGTGAAGGGCGCGTTCCATGGCCGCACCGAAGCGCCGGCGCTGTACTCGGATTCTTCGCGCAAGGCCTATCAGCAGAACCTCGCGAGCTTCCGCAACGAGAACACCCTGCTTACGGTCGAGCCGTACAGCGTCGAACAACTCAAGCAGGTGTTCGCCGATGCCGACAGAAACGGCTGGTTCATCGAGGCGGTGTTCATCGAACCGGTGATGGGCGAAGGCGACCCGGGTCGCGGCGTGACGCCGGAGTTCTACGCCGCCGCGCGCGAACTGACCAAGGCGCACGGCAGCCTGATGCTGATCGACTCGATCCAGGCCGGCCTGCGCGCGCACGGGGTGCTGTCGATTGTCGACTACCCTGGTTTCGAAAACCTCGAAGCCCCGGATCTGGAAACCTATTCGAAGGCGCTCAACGCCGGCCAGTATCCGATGTCGGTGCTGGCCGCGACCGAGCACGCCGCGGCGCTCTATCGCAAGGGCACCTACGGCAACACGATGACCGCCAACCCGCGGGCGCTGGATGTCGCCTGCACCGTGCTCGGCGCGCTGACGTCGGAGCTGCGCGAGAACATCCGCAACCGCGGCCGCGAATTCGTCGAGAAACTGGGCAAGTTGAAGGACGAGCTGCCCGGCTACATCACCAAGGTGCAGGGCACCGGCCTGCTGTTCTCGTGCGAACTGTCGCCGGAGTTCCTGTGTTACGGAGCGGGCAGCACCGAGGAATGGTTGCGCGAACACGGCTTCGGCGTGATCCATGGCGGCGTCAATTCGCTGCGCTTCACGCCGCGTTTCGATATCGGGGGCGACGAAGTCGACCTGCTCGTCGAAGGCGTGCGCCGCGCCTTGCTCGAAGGCCCGCGCAAGGCCGAAACGGTACGCGCCGCGGCCGCTTGATCCGGCCTGTGCGCAGCGGTTTCGCTGCCCGTGCCGCGTCGCCACGAGCGGCGATTTCCTACATCGCAGGGAGCAGATTTCCTCCCCTGAATCGGCGCCAACTCTTTCGTGAAAATTCCGCGATTCCCTCTCGCGTTTCGCAGGCGCCGGCGTAGACTGCGCCGCACCGATGCCAGTCGGCAGCGGACACTTACCGGGAGGAGTTTCACCATGCAGCTGAAGACGACGTTCTCGTTGGCTCTGGCATGTGCGCTGGCATTTGGCTCGTGCGCGGCATTCGCACAGGACATGAGCAAGACCGGCAAGGCGCTGACGCCGCAGCAGGAAAAGATGAAGACCTGCAACGCCGAGGCGAAAGCCAAGGCGCTCGCTGGCGCCGATCGCAAGACCTTCATGAAGACCTGCCTGAGCGGTTCATCCGCGACGGCTGCGGCAGCTCCGACCACGGCTGCAGCAGCTCCCGCCGCCGAGCCTACCGCGAAGCAGACGCAGCAGGAAAAGATGAAAACCTGCAGCACTGACGCGAAGGAAAAGAAGCTCAAGGGCGCCGACCGCAAGGCCTACATGAGCACCTGCCTGAAGGGCGAAGGCGCCATGGCGCACTGAGCTGACGCAACATTGCCACGAGTGCACGGGCCCGCCTTCAGCGGGCCCGTTTCGTTTCACGCAAGCGCAACGCGCGGCCCCATCGTCGCGTCAGCGAAACCGATCGGTCGCCTCGATCAACTCGTGCGCAATGCCGGGTTCGAGCGCGGAATGGCCCGCATCGGCGACGATGCGCAGGTCGGCCTGCGGCCACGCGCGATGCAGATCCCACGCGCTGCGTGCGGGGCAGACGACGTCATAGCGACCCTGCACGATCACTGCCGGGATATCTTTCAATCGATGTGCATCGCGCAACAGCTGGTCGTCGCATTCGAAAAAGCCGCCGTTGACGAAGTAGTGGTTTTCGATACGCGCGAATGCCAGCGCGAATTCATCCTCGCCACTGGACGTGATATGCGCCGAGTCCTGCAACAGGAAGCTCGTCGCGCCCTCCCACACCGACCATGCTCGCGCGGCCGCAAGCCGGGTCGGAGCGTCTGCGCTGGTCAGCCGGCGGTGGTAGGCGCTCATCAGGTCGCCATGTTCGGCCAGCGGGATCGCTGCCAGATAGTGTTCCCACGCATCCGGATAGATCGCGTCGCAACCCCTCTGGTAGAACCATTCCAGCTCCCGGCGGCGCAGCATGAAGATGCCGCGCAGCACGAGTTCGGTCACGCGATCGGGATGCGTCTCCGCATAGGCGAGCGCCAAGGTGGAACCCCACGATCCGCCGAATATCTGCCAGTGCGCGATGCCGAGGTGCTCGCGCAGCCGTTCGATATCGGCGACGAGATGCCAGGTCGTGTTGTCGATCAGCTCCGCATGCGGTGTCGAACGACCGCAGCCACGCTGGTCGAACAGCACGATGCGGTAGTGCTTCGGGTCGAAGAAGCGCCGCGACTTTGCATTGCAGCCGGCACCCGGACCACCATGCAGGAACACGACTGGCTTGCCCTGAGGGTTGCCGCACTGCTCGTAGTACATCCGATGCAATGACGAGACCTGCAGGAAGCCGGAGTCGAACGGCTCGATCTCCGGATACAAGGTGCGGCGAGTGGTCATGCGAGGGAACCGCCCAAGGACGAACAGCGATGGCGCTCAGCGGAGCCGTGCTGTTGGTTGAAAGGTACGCACAGGGATGCGTGCTTTTTGGACGATCCGAATGCGCAACGTCTGCTGTGTGCGTCGACGTTCATCGAAACAGCTCGCACGGATGCGAGCACAAACAAATGGTCGGGGCGGCGGGATTCGAACCCACGACCCCCTGCCCCCCAGGCAGGTGCGCTACCAGGCTGCGCTACGCCCCGACGTTGTTGCTGGTGCAATCGATCCATGATTGCAAAGACCGGAATGCAGCCAACCACGGGCCGCACTCACAGGAACCGCGTATTCTAGCAGATCAGATAGCGTTTCAATGCCGGTTGATTCAACGCCGCAGGATCTGCAGAACTTCTTCCAGTTCCATGCGCACCTGACGCACGATCTGGTTCGAGATCGTCGATTCCGCACGCGCCTGCGTACCTTCCAGGCGCTGGCGCGCGCCGGTGATCGTGAAGCCCTGGTCGTACAGCAAGGACCGGATCTGGCGGATCATCAACACGTCATGCCGCTGGTAGTAGCGGCGGTTGCCGCGCCGCTTCACCGGTTTGAGGTTCGGGAACTCCTGCTCCCAGTAGCGCAGCACGTGCGGCTTCACGCCACACAGCTCGCTGACCTCACCGATCGTGAAATAGCGCTTGGCCGGAATGACCGGCAGTTCGTTGTTACTGCCCTGATCCAGCATAGGCTTCGACCCGGACCTTGAGTTTCTGTCCCGGACGGAACGTCACCACTCGCCGCGCGGAGATCGGAATCTCCACCCCGGTCTTGGGATTACGCCCCGGACGCTGGTTCTTGAAACGCAGATCGAAGTTGCCGAATCCGGACAGCTTGACCTGCTCCCCTTGCTCAAGCGCATCACGCACGACTTCGAAGAACGCGTCGACGAATTCCTTGGCTTCGCGCTTGTTCAACCCCACGTCCAGAAACAGACGCTCGGCCATTTCCGCCTTCGTCAGCGCCATCCTACCCTCGCAGCTTCGCGTTGCAACCGGACTCCAGTGCGGCGATGGCCAACGCCACACAACGCTCCGCATCCTCATCCGTAAGCGTGCGGTAACGGTCCTGTAAAATCAAGCCAATAGCGAGACTTTTGATGTTCGATCCGAGATTCGCACCGGCATAGCGGTCGAACAGGACAACCTCCGTCAAGGTTTCACCAACCGCGTCACGGACGGATGCCTCGACCTGCGCATACGGCACCTCCTCCGGCAGCTCCAACGACAGATCGCGGCGCACCGACGGATAGCGCGACAGCGCCTCGGCGCGGGGCACAGCCCGCGCCGAGATCACGTCGATGTCGATCTCGAACGCATGCACGTCCTCATCGAGATCGAGCGCCTTGAGCAGGGTCGGGTGCAGCGCGCCGATCCAGCCTGCATGCCGATCCCCGCGCAGCATCTCGGCCGACTGGCCCGGATGCAGCCATGGCGCGGTTGCCGCAGCGAAGCGGAATTCGGAGCTGTCTCCGCCCAGTGCAAGCAGCGACTCGACATCGCCCTTGATGTCGAAATAGTCGAGTGGCCGCCCCTTCTCGCTCCACTGCTCGGCAAACGCGCCGCCGCAGGCAACACCGGCAATGCGCGCGGTCTCGCGCGGCCCTTCGGCGCCGGCATGGTAGGCACGGCCGACTTCGAACAGGCGCACGCGCGCCTGCTGGCGGCTGCGGTTCGTGGCGAGCGCCGCGACCAGACCCGGCAGCAGGCTCGTGCGCATGACCGCCAGATCGGCGGACAACGGATTGGCGAGCGCGATCGCGTCGCCATCCAGAGACCAGGTCGCAAGCCGCTCCCGCGCGATGAAGGCATAGGTGATCGCTTCGAGATAGCCGCGTGCGGCCAGCTGCTCGCGCAGCGCACCTTCGCCGACGCGGTCCTCGCGCAAAGCCGGGGCAATCAGGTCGCCACTCGGCGCGCGATCGGGAATGCGTTCGTAACCGTGGATGCGCGCGACTTCTTCGATCAGGTCTTCCTCGATCGCGATATCGAAGCGCGCACCCGGCGGTGTCGCGGTCCAGCCTTGCGCATCGGATTCAACCTGCATGCCGAGCGCGGTGAGGATGCGGCCGACGTCGGCGTCCGGCACCTCGATGCCGAGCAGGCGCCGAATGCGCGCGCGACGCAGGCGCACCGCCTTGCGTGCGGGGAGATGCGGGGCCGACACGGCTTCGATGATCGCAGCCGGTTCGCCACCCGCTACCTCGACGATCAACTGTGTCGCACGTTCGATCGCACGGCGCGGCAGTTCCGCGTCGACGCCGCGCTCGAAACGATGCGCCGCGTCGGTGTGCATGCTCAAGCGTCGCGCACGCCCGGCCAGCGCAGCCGGGGAGAAGTGTGCAGCTTCGAGGAACACGTTCTTCGTTTCCATGCCGATGCGCGTATCCCAGCCGCCCATCAGGCCGGCCAGCGCAACAGGTCGGTCGCTGTCGGTGATGACGAGGAAACCGTCGTCGAGCTTCACCTCGCGTTCGTCGAGCAATTTCAGGTTCTCGCCGGCACGCGCGCGGCGCACGCTGATCGGCCCTCGAAGCGAGTCCGCGTCGAACGCGTGCAACGGCTGGCCGAGTTCGAGCATCACGTAATTCGTCACGTCGACCAGCAGGCTGATCGGACGCATCCCACCACGGCGCAGGCGTTCGCGCATCCAGTCCGGCGTCGGCGCCGCGGCGTTGATGCCGCTGATGAAGCGGCCGCAGTAGCGCGGGCAGTCGACCGGCGATTCGAGACGGATTTCGATACGGCGATCGCTGCGCGCGGCGACCGGCTCGATCGCGAGCGCCGCGTATGGCAGGTCGAATGCGGCAGCGACGTCCTTGGCGATGCCTTCGACCGAAAGGCAGTCGGCGCGGTTCGGCGTCAGGCCAAGATCGAACACCGCATCCGGCAGGCCGAGATACTGCGCCAGCGGTGTGCCGACCGGCGCATCCACGGGCAGTTCGAGCAGGCCGGACGCGTCGGCGTCGATGCCGAGCTCCTTCGCCGAGCACAGCATTCCGGACGACTCGACGCCGCGCAGCTTGGCCGCCTTGATCTTCAGGTCGCCGATCTGTGCACCGATCTTCGCCAGCGGCGCCTTGAGTCCGGCGCGCGCATTCGGTGCGCCGCAGACGATCTGCAACGTCTCGCCGCCGGCGTCGACTTCACACACCTGCAGGCGATCGGCCTCGGGATGCTTCGCACAGGCGACGATCTGTGCGACGACGACGCCATCGAGCTGGCCGCCGATCAGGTCGATGCTTTCGACCTCGTGGCCGATCATGTCGAAACGTTCGCGCAGCGAGTCGCGGTCGACGGTCAGCGGCACGCGGGAACGCAGCCAATTCTCGGAGATTTTCATCGTAGGGCCATTGTTTTCTCGTCATTCCGGCCTGCACCGGGATGACGATGTCGTTATGCGAATTGTTTGAGGAAGCGCACGTCGTTGTCGAAGAACGCGCGCAGGTCGGTAACGCCATAGCGCAGCATCGCGAGGCGCTCGACGCCCATGCCGAACGCGAAGCCGGTGTAGCGTTCCGGGTCGATGCCGCAGTTCTTCAGCACTTCCGGATGCACCATGCCGCAGCCGAGCACTTCGAGCCAGCGCGAGCCGCCGTCCGGCAGCTCCCAGCGGATCACGACGTCGGCGCCGGGCTCGACGAACGGGAAGAACGTCGGCTTGAACATCATCTCGAAATCGCGGTCGAAGAATGCCTGCAGGAACGCGCGCAGCGTGCCCTTGAGGTCGGCCATCGTCGAGGTTTCGTCGATCAGCAGGCCTTCGACCTGATGGAACATCGGCGAGTGCGTCTGGTCCGAATCGCTGCGGTAGACCTTGCCCGGCGCGATGATGCGGATCGGCGGCGTTGCTCCCTTGGCGGCGCGGATCTGCACCGGTGAGGTATGCGTGCGCAAGAGACGACCATCCGGAAACCAGAACGTGTCGTGCATCGTGCGCGCCGGGTGATCTTCGGGGAAGTTCAGCGCGCCGAAGTTGTACCAGTCGTCCTCGATCTCCGGGCCGTCGGCGACGTCATAGCCGAGCCGCGCGAAGATCGCGGTTATGCGGTCGAGCGCACGCGTCAGCGGATGCAGGCTGCCACGTTCGGCGCAGCGGCCCGGCAGGGTCACATCGATGCGTTCGGAAGCGAGACGATGGTCCAGCTCAGCCTTCTCGAGCACCGCCTTGCGCGTTGCAATGGCTTCCGCGAGACGCTCCTTGGCGCGATTGACTTCGGCACCACGCGTCTTCTTTTCTTCGGGCGGCAGCGCGCCGAGCGCCTTCAGTGCTGCAGTGATGACGCCGCTCTTGCCAAGCAGACCGACGCGCAATGCATCCAGCCCTTCCAGCGTGTCGGCGCCGGCGATCTCGTCGAGCGAGCGATTGATTTCTTCGAGTGCATCCATCGTGGGTTCCGGCAAGCGCACCACAAACAAAAACGGGGAGGAGGCCTGGCCTCCTCCCCGCGTTCCTTCATTCTCGAGCTTCGCGATTTGGAACGATCAATTTGAAGTGCGGTCATGGATGACCGCTTTTTGATCCTCGCGATCAATGATGAGCGAAAAACTACGCCGCCAGACTGGCCTTGGCTTTTTCCGCGAGCGCGCCGAATGCCTTGATATCGTGCACGGCGAGGTCTGCGAGCACCTTGCGGTCGAGTGTGATGTCAGCCTTCTTGAGGCCATTCATCAGGCGGCTGTAGGACAGCCCGAACATGCGCGCACCGGCGTTGATGCGGACGATCCACAGCGCGCGGAAATTGCGCTTCTTCTGCTTGCGGCCGATGTAGGCGTACTGGTGCGCCTTGGTGACGGCCTGCTTGGCGACGCGGAAAACCTTGCGACGCGCGTTGTAGTAACCCTTGGCCTTGCCGAGGATTTTCTTGTGACGACGGTGGGCGATGACGCCACGCTTTACTCGTGCCATGTCTCGTCCTCCTTAGATATACGGCAGCATGCGGGCGACGCGACCGGCGTCTTCTTTCCGCACGTGGTTGGTCGCACGGAGGCCGCGCTTACGCTTCGTCGACTTCTTCGTGAGGATGTGGCTCTTGAACGCGTGGCCGCACTTGAACTTGCCGGACGCGGTCTTGCGGAACCGCTTCGCGGCGGCCCGGTTGGTTTTCATCTTTGGCATTGCAAACTCCGTTGGTTATCTTCGTTACTGGCGCGAGCGGTGGCGCGAGGCCACGCTTTCCGTCCTGCTCGTTCCGGCTTGTATGGCCCGTGTCCGGACCGTCTCCTCATCCATGCCGGAACACCCGGCAACGGACTATTGCTTCTTCTTCGGGGCGATCATCATGACCATGAGGCGCCCTTCCATTCTCGGATACTGCTCGATCACCGCCTCTTCGACGATGTCGGCCGCGATCTTCTTGATCATCGCGTCACCGAGTTCCTGATGGGCCATTTCGCGACCGCGGAAGCGGATCGTGATCTTGACCTTGTCGCCTTCCTCCAGAAACCGGCGCAGGTTGCGCAGCTTGATCGTGTAGTCACCGATATCCGTCGTCGGACGGAACTTCAGTTCCTTGATTTCCTGCTGCTTCTGCTTCTTCTTGGCGGCATGCGCCTTTTTCTGGTTCTCGAACTTGAACTTGCCGAAATCCATGATCCGGCACACCGGCGGATCGCCGTTCGGTTGGATCTCAACCAGATCCAGGCCCACTTCCTGAGCCATGGCCAGTGCTTCATCGCGGGACAGGATGCCGACCTGTTCCCCTTCGGCTCCGATTACGCGTACCCGCGGAACGCGGATTTCCAGGTTCCTGCGGTTCGCTTTGTTGTCGGTGGCGATACGTCAATCCTCCAAGGAGAAATGTTCCCGGACGCGCAGGATCAAGATCCCGCGCACTCGGATTCCAGGCGTTCAGCGAAGCTGGCAATCGACATGGATCCCAGATCTTCACCTGCGCGAGTACGCACAGCGACGGCTCCCGCCTCCCTCTCGCGGTCACCCACGACTAGGAGATAGGGAACCTTGCCAAGCGTATGCTCGCGGATTTTATAGCCAATCTTCTCGTTGCGCAAATCGGCCTCGACACGGAAACCTTTGCCCACAAGGGTTTGCGCGACCTCGCTCACATAGTCGGCCTGGGCATCGGTGATGTTCATGACCACCGCTTGCACCGGCGCCAGCCACGCCGGGAACACGCCTGCGTGATGCTCGATCAGGATGCCGATGAAACGCTCCATCGAACCGACGATAGCCCGATGCAGCATGACCGGATGGCGGCGCTGGCTGTGCTCGTCTATGTATTCGGCGCCGAGGCGGCCCGGCATCATGAAGTCGACCTGCATCGTGCCGAGCTGCCAGGTGCGGCCGATCGCGTCGCGCAGGTGATATTCGATCTTCGGGCCGTAGAACGCGCCCTCGCCTGGCAGCTCCTCCCATGCGACCCCGGCCGCGGTCAGCGCCGAGCGCAGCGCGTTCTCGGCCTTGTCCCAAGTGGCGTCCTCGCCGAGCCGGGGCTCCGGGCGCAGGGCGATCTTGAGCTGCACGTCGGTGAAGCCGAAGTGCGCATAGACCTGCATGGCCTGCCGATGGAATGCCGTCACCTCGGACTCGATCTGGTCCTCGGTACAGAAGATGTGGCCATCGTCCTGCGTGAAGCCGCGCACGCGCAGGATGCCGTGCAGCGCGCCGGACGGCTCGTTGCGATGGCAGCCGCCGAACTCGCCGTAGCGGATCGGCAGGTCGCGGTAGCTGCGCAGGCCGTGGTTGTAGATCTGCACGTGGCCGGGGCAATTCATCGGCTTCACCGCATAGGTCCGCTTCTCGGACTCGGTGAAGAACATGTTGTCCTTGTAATTGTCCCAGTGGCCGGACTTCTTCCACAGCGACACATCGAGAATCTGCGGCGCGCGCACTTCCTGGTAGCCGGAATCGCGATAGACCTTGCGCATGTGCTGCTCGACCGCCTGCCAGATCGACCAGCCCTTCGGGTGCCAGAACACCAGACCGGGCGCCTCTTCCTGCATATGGAACAGGTCCTGCTGCTTGGCGATCTTGCGGTGGTCGCGCTTCTCCGCTTCCTCCAGCTGCGTCAGGTAGGTGGCCAGATCCTTGTCGTTGAGCCAAGCGGTGCCATAGATGCGCGACAGCATCTGGTTGTTGGAATCACCGCGCCAGTACGCGCCGGCGACCTTCATCAGCTTGAACGACTTCAGCCGCCCCGTGTTCGGCACGTGCGGGCCGCGGCACAGGTCGGTGAACTCTCCCTGGGTATACAGCGAGAGCTCCTCGTTGGCCGGGATGCCCTCGATGATCTGCGCCTTGTACTCCTCACCTTTGGCGCGGAAATACTTCACCGCTTCATCGCGCGGCATCACCGAACGCGACACCGGCAATGCTTCGGCCGCGATCTTCTTCATCTCGGCCTCGATCGCAGCGAGGTCTTCCGGGGTGAATTGGCGCTCGAACGCGAAGTCGTAGTAGAAACCGTTGTCGATGACCGGACCGATCGTGACCTGCGCATCAGGAAACAGGCGTTGCACGGCCTGCGCGAGCAGGTGCGCGGTCGAGTGGCGGATGATGTCGAGCGCCTCGGGACTCTTCTCGGTGACGATCTCGAGCTTGGTGTCGCGGTCGATGACGCGACTGCTGTCGACGAGCTGGCCGTCGACCTTGGCGGCCAAGGTCGCCTTGGCGAGGCCGGCACCGATCGACGCGGCCACATCCTGCGCGGAAACGGGGTGATCGAACGGTCTCTGGCTGCCGTCGGGGAGCGTGATCTTGATCATGGCGTGTTTTCTTCGAGTTCTTCATGCGCTCGTCCATGGCCGCGAAGATCAGGAAGCGACCATCCGTGGTCGCACTATTCAAAAAAGAAGGGCGCGAAGGCGCCCTTGGGTTCGGAGCCTTGCGTGGGGATGTCAGCGGCGGAAAGTTCGCGTACTCATGTCACACCCTCGACCGGCGATCACCCGCGGGCCACCTTGCATTGTAGATGCGCAACACCTGCTGCGCTGCAGCGGGGACGCTAAGGCAGGCACGGCGGCCTTGTCAACGGCCGCCGCGCGCGGACTATCGCCGGTCGCTGGCACGCAGCAGGTCAGAAGCGCCAGTCGAGCGTGGCGATTGCGCTGCGCCCGGTTTCGTCCGCACCGGAGCCGTGTTCGCGATAACGCCGGTCGGCGAGATTCTCCAACCGCAGCGCAAGCGACGCATCCTTTCCGAACGCCCGACCGACACGGATGTTCCAGGTGTTCCAACCAGCCGTGCCGGCCGGGTTGACACGCGGATCCTCGACGTCGCGCGGACTCAAACGATCCTGCCGCGCCGCATACAACGCCCACGCATCCACGCTCCAGTCCGGCGCGAAGCGCCACTGCGCGCCGAGGCGGCCGTTCAATGGCGGAATGCGATCGGCATCGTAACGATCACCGGCGTATTTCTCCTGGCCGCGCGTCAGGTTCAGCACACCATACAGCGACAACGCGTCATCGAATGCCCAGCGCGCACCCAGTTCGGCGCCCCACAACTGCAGCTCGGTCACGTTGCGGTTCTGCACGAGGATGCGGCCCTCGTCATCCTCGCCGATGTCGACCGAGGTGATCTTGTCCTTGTAGTTCGAGCGCCACACGAACGCCTCTGCCTGCAGACCAGAGCGATCGAGCTTGATGCCGACGTCCCAGGTGACGACGGTTTCGGGCTTCAAATCCATATTCGGAATCGCGAAACGACCGCCAGGGCGATCGCCGAACACGCCCAGATCAAAAATGTTCGGAGCGCGGAAGCCGCGCCCCAGGTTCGTGACCAGATGCACGCTGTCACTGGCCTTGAACACCAGCCCGGCATTGCCGGTCAGGTCGTCCGGTTCGAGTTTCGCGCCGATGCCCGAATCCCCGGCGGGCAGCTTGATGTCGAAACGACTGTAGCGTGCACCGAGGTCGAGCTGCCAGCGCGGCGCCAGTTCGATGCTGTCGTTGAGGTACAGCGCATAACTGTCCATCGTCGAGCCGTCCGGGAAGCGCGGCGCACGCGCCGAGACGGCGCCGGTGTTGATATTGACGCGCGAGCGCCGGCTGTCGACCGTATCCCAGTACGCCTCGAAGCCGTAGGTCAACGCATGTGCGCCCAATTGCCGGGAGAACGCGCCACTGAAGCCATACAGGGTGTCGCGGTTTTCTTCGAGGTCGCGGTTCGAACTGCCGGCACCACGGCTGCGACGATCGTCATTGATGTCCTGATAGCCGAGGTGGAACTCGGCGCTGTCGAACGCTGCATTCATCGCGTTCCAGCGATAGCGTGCGTGCGCGAGCAAGCGGTCGTTCGGCTCGAAATAGAACTCGTCGGAATTCGCCTTCTGCTGATGGAAACCGGCGACCAGCTCGTCGAAGCGCGGCGTCTTCGGCTGCTTCAGGTATTGCACGTTGAACATCAGCTCGTGATCAGGCTGCACGTTCCAGATCAGCTTCGTATCCGCCGCCCACGCGCGGAAATTCGTGTACGGCAAGCGCGGACCACCGCCCGCCCGGCGTTCGCCGACATCCTGCCAGGTCAAGCCGCCGGCGATCGAGAACGTTTCGTGGCCGGCTGCGCCATCGACGCGCGTGACGCTGGAAAGGTCGCCGGTGGCGAACTGGCTGCGGAGGTGCCCGCGCGAGCTCCAGTCATGCGACTCGAAGCGTTGCTCCGGCGTGAGCACCTGCACCACGCCACCCATCGCGTCGGAACCATAGAGGGTCGACGAAGGTCCACGCACGACCTCCACCCGCTCGACGTTCTGCGCGTCGACCAGCGCGAAGTACTGGTTGGGGGCGTTGCGGAAGAACGCGGTGTTCAACCGGAAACCATCGACGATGTGCAGCACTTCCGAGCCTTTGAGGCCACGCACGATCGGGATCGCCTGGCCGGGCGTCGTCGACTGCACGAACGCACCCGGCACGCCGCGCAGATAGTCGGCGACCGTCGACGGCGCCGCTTCGGCGATGTCCTTGGCGCCAACGACCGTAATGCCGGTGCTGACATCGAAACCCGACTCGGGCCGACGCGTCGCCGTGACCTGCACCGATTCCAGCTCCGCGATGCCGCCAGCGGAGTGCTTTTCGGCGCGACGCCCGCGAGTCTGGCTCGACTCCTCGGCTTCCGCGAAGACGATGTCCTCTGCCCCGGCCGGCGCAGCCACGGTCGCCATCAGACACGCAAATACGGTTCGACGCATACTTTCCTCCAATCCCCAATCGGACCTTGGAGTATGCGTTCCATCGGATGAGCGCACCTCCGCCCGGAGAATGAAGGGCACGGCCTCGTGCCGAGGCTGGCGAACGGGGCCAGGGCAGGGCCGGCACACCGCCCAAAGCAAAACGGCGCGACCCCGGAGGATCGCGCCGTTGCTCACGCTAAGGTGGTGGGCGGTACAAGGATCGAACTTGTGACCCCTACCATGTCAAGGTAGTGCTCTACCGCTGAGCTAACCGCCCGCATCGCCAGCCGTCTGACCGGCGAGGGGCGCGCAAAGTAGCACAGCATTCGCGGATCGACAACAGAAATCGTCGGACCCGCGTCATCCGATGCGCACGCCGGTGGCTTCACGGATGCGGCGCCACACCTGCAACAGCCGTCCGGGCATCGACGGCGATTCCGCACGCGCGGCCTCGACCGCATGGCGATGCAGCAGATGCGAGCCCGCGCGCAGTTCCGCGTGCCGTTCCAGCGCAGCGATCAGGCCACGGCGCAGCAGCTCGCGCGGCGGCGGATGCAGCAGGAAGCGAAAGATCTGGCCTTCGTTGATCAGCCCGATCACGAGGCGGCTGTCGCGCAGCGGCGACACGACGATCGCAAGCGTGGCCGGACGCAGGCGCTTGAGCTGCTTCAGCGCATCGGCGATGTCGCCGCCGGTGCTGGACAGGTGCGCGACCACGACTGCGACCTCGTGCTCGGCCAGCAATTCGAGCGCATCCTCGAGGTGCGTCGCATGGTCGACGCGCACCGCCACCGGCAACAGCTCTCGCACCTGACCTGCGATCGCACCGGCATCGTCGAGCACGACGATGCGCGCGGCGATCGCGTCGAGCGACGGCGCGGCGCGCAGCGCGGTCGTTGCGCGCGCAACCGCGAAGTCGCGCAACGCGACACGAGCTGCCTGTTCGACGGTCTCGATCAGGTACGGCGCGTTCCACGGTTTTTCGACGAAGCGGTAGATTTCGCCGTCGTTGACCGATGCGGTGACCGCATCGATGTCCGCATAGCCGGTCAGCAGGATGCGCATCGTCGCCGGCGAATGCTCGGCGACCGCGCGCAACACCTCCACACCGCCGATTTCCGGCATGCGCTGGTCGCTGACGATCGCGTGCACCGGTCGTTGGCGCACCCAATCGATCGCCTCGCGCCCCGAGGTCGTCGTCAGGATCTCGCAGCGGCCGCGGAACAGCATGCGCAGCGAACGCAGGATGCGTTCCTCGTCGTCGACGAACAGTACGCACGGCAACGCGGCGCTCATGCGCGCGCCCCGCGTGCGCCAATCGGCAACACGACGAGGAAACGCGTGCCGACGCCGGGTTTCGAGGCCACGCGGATCGTGCCGCGGTGCTGCTCCACGATCTGGTGCGAAATCGCCAGCCCCATGCCGGTGCCCTCGCCGATCGGTTTGGTCGTGAAGAATGGATCGAAGATGCGCGGCAGATCGGCCGCGGCGATGCCCTTGCCGTTGTCCTCGATCAGCACCAGCACGCGCTGATCGAGCGCCTGCGTGCGCACGACGATGCGGCCGCTGCCGTGGTCGATAGCCTGCGCCGCGTTGCCGAGCAGGTTCAGCAACACCTGGTTGATCTGTGCCGGCGCGCAATCGATCTCCGGCAGTTCGCCGGCCTCGTGCACGACCGCGATGTCGCGCTTGCGCAGAATGTGCTGGACGATCTTCAGCGCGCTCTCGACCAACCGGTTGACGTCGGCCTTCTGCATGCCCGCCTGGTCGAGCCGGCTGAAGTCCTTCAGGTTGACTACCAGGTCGCCGATCTGGCCGACGCCATGCACGGTGTCGTCGAGCAGCGCGCACAGGTCTTCGAGCGCGGCCGCATCGATGCGCGTACGCAGGCTGGCGATCTCGTCGAGGCGCGCATCGAGGTCAACGCCCGGCGCAACTTCGCCGGTCAGTGCACCGATGACCGCCTCCTGCGCGGCGACGAGTTGCGCAGCGTCATCGAGGGCGGCGCGCGTCATCTCGACGTTGTTGCGCACGTAGCCGAGCGGCGTGTTGATCTCGTGCACGAGGCCCGCGACCATCTGGCCGAGCGAGGCCATCTTCTCCGACTGCACCAGCTGCAGCTGCGACGACTTCACGCGCGCATAGGCGCGCTCGAGCTCGTCGCCGCGCTCGCCGAGCCGGTCCTCGACCGCGCGCAGCACGTCGATGACGAGGCCGGTGCCGGCATAACCGGCTTCATCGACGATGATGAAGTCGTCGGTGATCGGGCTCTTGATGTGCGCGGCGATCGCACGTGCAGCTTCGTCGATCGGCGTCGTCGCCGGCAGCACCAGCGGTTGCGCGTTCATCAGCGCACTGATCGGACGACGCCCGTACAACTCGCGACCGTAGGGCATCAGGAAGATGCGCATCAACTCGTAGCGGCTGATCATGCCGAGCGGCCGCGCATCCGGCGCGACCACCGGCAGGCTGAGCAGACCGGCATGGTGCGGCTGCAGGAACAACTCGGCGACGTCGAGCACGCAGACATCGGACGCGATCGGGGCGGTCGCATGCACCAATGGAGCTAGATCGCCACGAGCGGCGGCAACGATCGGCGCGGTCGCCTGTGTCGGCAGCGCTTGGTTCATCGGCATCGGACATCGGAAGCGGGCCGCACGCACGGTCCCCGGAAGCCGCGCAGCCTAGCCGCCGACGGCGACAAACATGTGACGTCCTCCACATTTCTCCGATCGCGCCGAACGCGCCGCATCGCTCCGCTTCAGCCGATCAAGCCCTGCTCTCGGATGCGGTGGATCTCGTCGCGCAGGCGCGCGGCGTCCTCGAATTCGAGGTCCTGCGCGTGCTTGTACATCTGCGCCTCGAGCTGGCGGATCTTCGCCGCGATCTGCCCCGGCGCCAGCAGGTGGTAGTCCTGCACCGGTTCGGCCACCTTGCGCGCGCCGCGACCACGCGGCGATTCCGATGCGGCGTCGAAACGCGCGCCTTCCATCACGTCGGTGATCTTGCGCACGACCGAGGTCGGCTCGATGCCGTGCGCTTCGTTGTATTCGACCTGCTTCGCGCGGCGGCGGTCGGTCTCGTCGATTGCCGCCTGCATCGAGCGCGTCACCTTGTCGGCATACAGGATCGCGGTACCGCGCAGGTTGCGCGCGGCGCGTCCGATGGTCTGGATCAGCGAACCGGTCGAGCGCAGGAAACCTTCCTTGTCGGCGTCGAGGATCGCCACCAGCGAGACCTCGGGCATGTCGAGGCCTTCGCGCAGCAGGTTGATGCCGACCAGCACGTCGAACTTGCCTAGACGCAGATCACGCAGGATCTCGACGCGCTCGACCGTCTCGATGTCCGAATGCAGATAGCGCACGCGGATGCCGTGTTCCTGCAGGTATTCGGTCAGGTTTTCGGACATGCGTTTGGTCAACGTGGTGACCAGCACGCGGTCACCCTGCGCGATGCGCGCGTTCGCCTCGGACAGCAGATCGTCGACCTGGGTACGCGCCGGGCGGATCTCGATGCGCGGATCGATCAGCCCGGTCGGGCGCACCACCAGTTCGACGACATTTCCTTGCGATTTGTCGATCTCGTACGGGCCTGGCGTTGCCGAGACGAAGATCGAGCGCGGCTCGCGCTGTTCCCATTCATCGAATTTCAGCGGCCGGTTGTCCAGCGCGGACGGCAAGCGGAAGCCGAATTCGACCAGCGTTTCCTTGCGCGAGCGATCGCCCTTGTACATCGCGCCGATCTGCGGAATGGTCACGTGCGACTCGTCGACGACCAGCAGCGCATCCGGCGGCAGGTAGTCGAACAGGGTCGGCGGCGGCTCGCCGGGCGAGCGCCGCGTGAGATGGCGCGAGTAGTTCTCGATGCCGTTGCAGTAGCCGACCTCGGCCATCATCTCGATGTCGAAACGCGTGCGCTGCTCCAACCGCTGCGCCTCGACCAACTTGTTCGCCTTGTAGAGGTATTCGAGGCGATCCTTGAGTTCGAGCTTGATCGTCTCGACTGCGTTCAACACGCTCTGGCGCGTGGTCGCGTAGTGCGTCTTCGGGTAGATCGTGAAACGCGGCACCTTGCGGATCGTCGAGCCGGTCAGCGGATCGAATAGCGACAGGTTCTCGATGTCGCCGTCGAACAGCTCGATGCGCAACGCTTCGGTCTCCGACTCGGCCGGAAACACGTCGATGACTTCGCCGCGCACGCGGTAGCTGCCGCGGCGCAGTTCCATGTCGCCGCGCGTGTACTGCAGTTCGGTCAGATGACGGATCAGCTTGCGCTGGTCCGTGTGCTCGCCACGCGACAGGATCAACCGCATCGAGAGGTAGTCCTCCGGATCGCCGAGGCCATAGATCGCCGACACCGTGGCGACGATCAGCGCGTCGGGCCGCGACAGCAGGGTCTTGGTCGCGGCCAGGCGCATCTGCTCGATGTGATCGTTGATCGATGCATCCTTCTCGATGTAGGTGTCGCTGCCGGGCACGTAGGCTTCCGGCTGGTAGTAGTCGTAGTAGCTGACGAAGTATTCGACCGCGTTGTGCGGAAAGAACTGCTTGAACTCGCCATAGAGCTGCGCAGCCAGCGTCTTGTTCGGCGCCATCACCAGGGTTGGCTTCTGGATGCGCTCGACCACGTTCGCGATCGTGAAGGTCTTGCCCGAACCGGTCACGCCGAGCAGGGTCTGCTGCGCCAGCCCTGCCTCGAAGCCCTCGGTGAGGCGCTCGATCGCGGCCGGCTGGTCGCCGGAAGGTTTGAACGGGGATACGAGCTGGAAGCGATCGGTCATAGGGAAACTCCACGCAAGCCTTCGATTATAGGTTGTGCCGCATGACCGCTTCGCACGCGTTGTTGGCGACGTTCCCGCACGGCTGCGCGTGGATTTCCTACACATCCGGACGGATCACCGCCATCGTCGATACAAGCGCCGCTTCCTAGCATGGCATGGTCGTCAACCGGAGCCCCTCGCCATGCGCAACGCAGCCCATTCCGCACGCGGTTTCACGCTGATCGAACTCTTGATGACGGTCGCGATTCTCGCCGTCCTGCTCGCGCTCGCCGCACCCGCCTACGGCAAGCTGATTGGCCGTACCCACGCGCAGACCTCGCGCAGCGCGCTCGACGGCGCGCTGGCGCAGGCGCGAGCGGCGGCGGTCGGCCGCGGCGCACACGTCGTCGTCTGCCCGAGTGAAGACGGTGAGCAATGCGTGCGCACCACACAATGGCAGCACGGCTGGCTTGTCTTCGCCGACCTCGATCATGACGGCAAGCGCAGCGCGGACGAACCGCTGCTCGGCGTCGCGCAGGCACAACCCGCCGGCGTCGCGATCCTCAGCACCGCCGGCCGCCTGCGCGTCGACTACAAGCCGGACGGCACCGCGAACGGCACCAATCTCACCCTGACGATCTGCGACCGCGCCGACGGCGCCGCGAACGCGCTGGCGCTGGTCATGAACCAGGCCGGACGCGTGCGTACCGGCCGCGCCAGCGCCGACGCCGCTGCGGCCTGTCTGCGCGCCGCTGGCTGAAATCCGAAAAATCACGCGCCCTCTTGACGTTCGCGCCCGACGAAAAGAGAATACGCGGCTCGCCCGAATAGCTCAGCTGGTTAGAGCACTTGACTGTTAATCAGGGGGTCGTTGGTTCGAGTCCAACTTCGGGCGCCAGTGAAATCAAGGGCTTGCAGCGATGCAGGCCCTTTTCGTTTCTGGGCGAGTCACCATAGAGTCACCACACGCGGAAGGAAGTCGGCATGCTGACGTTCTGGGGAGTTGTGGTCTCCGCGGTCGCGGGCCTCATCAGCGGCGGCATAGGCTCGCTGATTGCGCCGTGGGTCCAGTGGAGCATAGAGAAGCGGCGTCAGCTATCTACGGAGCGACGCAACAAGCTCAAAGCTTGGCGCGGCTACCTTGGCGCCGTGTACCGCGACCAACATCAATTCCAAGGCTCAGTGGAGTTCTCGGAGATGCGGCCGCACCTGAGCGAAAAGACTCGTGCTGCGATCGAAGGACGACAGATCACGGTGCGTATGGGCCGCGGTGGGGATGTGGTGAAGGGCTTGATACTCGACGATCTTGCGGAGCTGGAGCGGAAATGGGACTTGCTCTAAGCAACCCTGTTCGATCTATGCCTTCGGCTATCTGTCACCTGCGCGGCACCTTGCTAAGTGATGTTGTCTTACACATCGGGCACCGCTTCGAGTAGAAGGGGATCGCGAGAATCCAGCCTCCCCATGTGATGAGCACGAGCAGCAATGTCCCTATCCCGAGATGACGTTTCGCTTCAACGGGACGGTTGCAGAAGTTGCATTGCATCGTTGCCATCTACTTTCCCCGGCTTCTAGGTTTCAACGAGTTGTTACACGCAGGAGCGCATCGCCTGCGTTGCGGCATGACCAGTATATTGTGAAGACCTAAGCGACGGCGAGCCCTACCGTCTTCAATCGACCGGGAGGATCGATTGGAGCCGGAAGTCGCGTTCGGAGTAGTGCTTCGCCAGCTTCGGCAACACAGCAAGTTGTCGCAGGAGGTGCTTGCGCTCGAAGCCGGACTCCAGCGGAACTATATTTCGCTGTTGGAGCGCGGAGAAAACTCAGCCAGCGTCCGAACCCTTTTCAAGCTGGCGCCCGTGCTTGGGGTTTCCGTGGGGGACCTAATGGCGAAGGTTGACGAAGTCATTGCGGGGGACGAAACCCGCGGAAGGCCAAGAACGCGGAAGGCTCGCAGCTAAGCCGGCGAACGTCCCTCGCGCGCAACGGCAATCACGCGCGCAGCGGCCCGCGCGCTGTAACCGAAACGCACAAGCGCGGCCTCGATCGGCTCACCGTGCCGCGCGTAGACGCGACCGTTCGGCCGCGGCTCCACGTCGCCGGGACTCAGACGCTCCACGACGATGTAGCGGCCGCTGCCGCCAGCGTGTTCCAGCGAGCGAACGCGGTTGTGCAGGTTCATTGACCATCCTCCAGAAGCTCCACGCGGCGAACAAGGTCCGTCGATTCGATCAGGCGCGCTTACGATGCGAGCGCGGCCAGCACGTCCGCAGCCTCGGCCGGCGTCAGGTTTCCGGCGAGCGTCGCGGCCACGACAGCGGCGCCGCGTTCGGCGAGCGTGGCGTCCGGCGTTGTCTCGATCCGCACCAGCTCACCCCGCGGGCGCAGCGCCGGCACGGTGCGTTCCAGCAGCAGCTTTGCCGCGGCCATGTCGCCGCTCAGCGCGGCCTGCACGACGCGCTCAAGGATCGTGGGCACGTGCGGCGAGATCAGCTCGCGCAGGGCTGCGCGACGGTCTTTGCGACCGCGTGGCCTGCCCTTGGGGTTGCCGGACTCGCCCGGCGTGAACTTCGCCATGCTGTTCTGCGCCTGTTCGGATCAGGGGAAGGATGGAGCGGCGCCGGTCGCAGACCTCGGCCCGCAAGCCGCTGGCGTGGATGCCCGTCCGCGCCAGACAACCGGCACCGCTCCGTAACGATCAGACTGCTGCGGCCTCGCTGGCCTCGCGCAGCGCGGTGCTGGCGCGGCGCGCGAGCATGGCGCTGTCCGGCAGTGTCGGCGACCGGAACGCGATCGTGCGGGCTTCCAGCAGGTCCGCAAGCAGCGGCGCGGCCTCGATCCACACGCGCGTTTCCAGCAGGGCGGCGCGGGCCTGCCAGTGCCGGGCGTCCGCGGCCGTGGCGGCTTCGCGCGCCGCGTCGATCGCCGCGGATGCGGCTTCAAGCTGCGGCGTGAGAGCTTCGATCACGCGCGCCGGAATCTGCGCGTTGCGGCGGAGCGTTTCGACGTTGCGGAGTGCTTTGTCGGCGTCCGCGTCGGAGGCGCCGGCCGCGATAAGTCCCGATGCGTTCGCGTCCGCCTCACTGGCGATGCGCTCGCGCGCGGCCAGCGTTTCCTCTGCGGTATGGAGACGTTCGGCGAGCGCGGCATGTGCGCTGCACGCCTTGCGCAAGGCGGCTTCGGCTTCCACGCGGTCACGCGCTGCGGCGTCGGCGTCGGCTTCGCGTTCAGCCAGTGTCGGGACGGAACGGCGGCTTTCGGCGGCTGCCATCGCGCGGAGCATGGTGTTTTCAAGATCGGGGTTCATTCGGACGGCTCCTTTTCGGGTTCAACGGGCAACAGCCACACGCGCGCGACGAAGCGATCCGAAGGCGGCGGCGGCTCCGGGGACTGCGGCGGCACAAGGCGGAAGGGCATCACGGCGACAACATCGGGCATCGCGGTTTCTCTCAGGGGTTGACGGGTGGGCGCGGAATCGCGCCGCGGTTCTGTACGTGGCACCACGGGCAACCGACAGCGGTCGGCAGGCCACGGACGACGGGCAACACGGCGGCAACAGCGGGATGCGCGTACACGGGACCGCAGCGACGGCAGACGATCGGCGCGGTTTCGTCCGGTGGGACCATGCCGTGGTCGCGCAGATCGGAATCGCGCAGCGCGCGGGCGTAGGCGCGCAGCGTGTCGTCCGACAGTTCGGCGCAGGTTTCCACGTCCGCGGCGGGCAGTTCGCGCACGATGGCGGCGGCGATACCTTCCGCGAGTGCAAGGCTTTCCAGCTTCGCGCGCAGTTCGCCCGTCGTAAGTGCTGCAAGAATTGCGGGCTTCGCTTCCGCAAGCGTCTGGCGAAGCTCCGGCGTGAGCGTGCCGCGCGGGGCGACGATGCGCAGGTTCTCGCCGTTGCGCGAAAGGCGAACGCCACGCGCGGAAAGGTCGCGGATCAGGGTTTCGGCCGTGGCGCTCATACCTCGGTTGCCTCCGAATCGGGATCATCTTCGCCGGCCGGCACGTCGCCCGAAGGGAGCGCGGAGTCTGCGAAGGGAGTGAAGGGAGCGGTCTTTTTTTGTGTGCTCCCTTCACACCCTTCGGGGATTTCGGCGCTCCCTTCGGCATCGGGCAGACGCCAAACCCATCCGCCTTCCATGCCGACCTTGACCGCTTCGACACCAGCACGGCGCTTCGCGCGCTTCATCTGGTCGCGCGAGTAACCGGCACTTTCCGCGTCGCGGTAAATCTCCCGCGCGGCGCGCTGTCCGTCCGCGAGCAGATCACGCAAGAACGCGGCTGCATCGCCGTCACGGGATGCGTCATCCGGTTCCGGGTCTGCGAGCAGTTCGCGCGCCGTACCCTCGACGGCGGCACCCCAGACGATCCGACTCGTCGCGATGCCGCCGGGCAGTTCGGTTTGCTCGATGGCGTAGGTGAAGCCGCCACCATCCGGGCCGATGTTGGACTTCGCACGCGCGAGCATCATCCGCTGCGGCTGCCCTTCCTCGGCATCTTGCTTCACGGTGCCGAACACGAGCCGTGCCAGCGCGCCGAACGCGAGCGAGCCGGAGACACGCTCCAACGGATCGCGGCCTTGCGTGCCCTTGCTGTAGTGCGTGATGCCAAGCAGCGCAGTGCCGATCTTCCCAGCCAGTTCGACCAGCGGTGCGAGCCCGCGGCGGACCTCCGCATTCTTGTGCGAGTCACCCGACACGGCGGACACGAGCGGGTCAACGATCAGCAGTGCCACGTTGTCCATGCCAGCGACGGCGGCGGCCAGCTTCGGCACATCGCGGGCAGGATCGAAGGGATACCTCTCGCCGTTCTCGCGCACGTCGCCGACGAACCGCACGCGGGCCAGGTCAGCGCCGGCAGCGATCAGGCGCGGGACCAGCGTATCGGCAGGATCGTCCTCGCCGGACCAGATCAACACGTTTCCACGCTGCGGACGGAAGCCAGACGGCAACGCGAGGCCAGCGGAGATGCACGCCGCGAGATGCGTTGCGATCGTCGTCTTTCCGGTGCCCGGCGCTCCGGCGAGCACATGCAGCTTCCCGCGCGAGAGCCAGCCGGGCCACAGCCAGCGGATCGGCTCCGGCTTAAAGGTCGCGGCGAGGATCAGTTCAACGCCATCGCTTGCGCGAGACAAGGGCGGAAGTTCGTAGACGGTGGGCTTGTTCACGCCGCTGCCTTCCATTCAGCGCGGCGCACGATCAGCAGTTCGTTGTCGCCGTAGAGCGCGCTCGCCAGCGGCGTCCCGCAGGTCACAATGCAGCGAGCTAGCTCGAACGCCAGCGTCCTCGGCTGTCCGATCGCGACCACGAGCAGGCCACCGGGTACGACGGGCCAGCGGAACGAATCCGGTGCTTCGCCGGGCGGCAGGATCATCGCAGAGTCGGCTCCGTGGCACTCGCGGCGGCGGCGTGCCCGGCCCCATGCGTCCGGCGTCGCGTAGACGTAGACGTTCGGGTCCTTGCGCGCGGTGACGGCAGCCTGAACCTCGCGAGCGAACGGCGGCAGGCGCACCGCCTTCATCGTGCTCGGGTCGATCGGGATGACGGGCGTGCTCACGCTGCGCCTTCGGCGATCGTGGCGGCGGAGGTGGACTTGACCGTGCGCGATTCCAGCCACACCCGCACGTCGGCTTCGTTGTACCGCACAGCGCGGCCGAGCTTCACGAACGGGGGGCCGCCGCCCGTCGAGCGCCATGCCTGCAATGTTTTCACGGTGATCTTGAGGCGCGGCGCAAGCACGCGCTCGTCCACCAGACAGAACGGGATCGGAAACGGGGTCGGGTCGGTCATCGCGCAGCTCCAACGGGAGACGTTGGGGCAGCATGGTGTTCCGACGCGCTTAGGTCACATTACGAAATCAGCGCGATTTTGTACTTCGCTGTGCGTGACTGGCAGCGAAGATTTCGCGCTCTTTCGCGTCACGCTTTCGGGCGGCGGTCCTCCCTCGCTGATAGAGCGTCTGGACCGTTTCCGGCTTGATCTCACGGCCAGCTTGCTTGGAAAGCTCCTCGGCAAGCTCCGCGATCACATCTTCCAGCGTTCGTTTCGGCTGCTCGGGAAGGTATTCGGCAAGTTCCGGGAAGACATCCGGTTTGCGGCGCACTACCTCCGCGTAGATGTTCTCCTTCAACAGCAGAGGGTCGCTACGTGGCCGCCCTTTTTTGCTCGGGGGCGCTTTCCCGGCGCGTGCGACTTCCCGGAGCAGGTGCACCATGATTGCGCGTTGCCGACAGTCCGGCATCGTCTGCTCGTTCGCGATCAGGTCGGCGGCCTTGCGGAGCATCCCACGCATGCGCAAGCCTTCCAGATGCGGCACGATCTCTTTCATGCCGCGGAGCCCTTCGTCTTCCGCGCTTTCGCGATCGGTGTCACGGTTGCACTCGGCGCAATGCCTGCGGCGGCCGTCATGCGTTCGCCAAGCTGTTCCAGTGCTGCGCGCGCTTGGTCGTGCCCGAGCCGCGCGTAGATGGCAGTTGTCGCGACATTGGAGTGATTCAGAACCTTCCCGATCAGCGGCAGGCTGTAGCCGGCGGCAGCGAGCCACGAGCCGACAGTGCGGCGAAGGTCGTGCAGCCGGACATCCTCCACGCCTGCGGCCTTACGCACTCGGCCCCATGGCCCCTTGATGTTCACCAGCGGCCGGCCGGGCTTGCCGCCGGGGAGCAGGTACGGATTCCCTTCCGCGCGCGGGATGCGTTCGATCAGCGCGAGCGCCTGCGCGTTCAACGGGATTTCGTGCGGGCGGCCTGCCTTCGTGTCCGGGAGGCGCAGCACTTTCCTATCGAAGTCGATGTATTCCAACTTCGCGCTCAACAGTTCCGAACGGCGCGCGCCGGTCAGCAGGTAAAGCCAGATCGCGCAGCGTGCTACTTCGTTCGGCTCCGCATTCATCGCCTGCACGAGTCGCGGAAACTCCGCTGGTGTCAGCCATCGGTCGCGCTTCGTCTCGCGGTAGCGGTCCACTCCGCGCGCCGGGTTGGTCGCGGTGTCAGGGACCATTCCCCATCGCTGCGCGAGCGTAAACATGCGCGACAGCAATGCGAGCACGCGGTTCGCCTCGATCGGCGTGCGCTGGCCGATGCGCCGGTGGAGCGCCGCCACATCTGCACGCGTGATGCCTTCCACCTTGCGCTGCCCGAACGGCTTGGTCAGGTGCTGCGTGATGCGGCGCTCATCCTCCGCCCACGTTTTCTTACGCGGCTTGGCGTAGCGCTCGATGTATTCACGAGCCAAGTCGTTGAATGTTTCGCCCATGCGGGCCTTCTCGCGAACGGCCAGAGGATCGACCTCCTCGACCTTGGCGAGCATCTTCCGCGCGCGCGTGCGCGCTTCATCCAGCGTCAGCACGCCGTAGGCGGCAAGCGCGATCAACCGCTTCCGCCCCATGTGTCGGTAGCTCAGCACGAACGCCTTGCGGCCGGACGGGTACACCCGCAGGCCGAGCCCGGAAACCTCTTCATCCCAAAGCACAGCTCGCACGTTTGATGCGCCATCGTATTTTGCGCGGTCGATGCTCGCCTTCGTGAGCTTCACGGCGCCGGTCCACGGCCGAACACGCCGAGCACTCGATCTCGAATCTTGTCTCGTAAATCGGCAGGATCGGTCCAAACGACGTGGTTGAACTGACGCGTGTCGAAGTGGACGTTCGCAAGGTCGTCCTCGCGGACACTCCAGATCACTTGTCGATCCAGTCCCAAGGCGAAGCCAGCCTCGAAGTAAGCGCCGCGGTTTTGCGTTGTGACATCGACGACGACGAACCGCGCTTCCCGGATCATTGCCATGATCCGATCGTCGATCTTGCCTGCATGATGCCCCGTGTCCACGCGTTCGGGTCGGTAGCCTGCTGCGGCTATGCCCGGCTGAAGTCCATCGTTCCACGCCGTAGAAAGCGCGGGATCGAACGTCATCGCGACGAACACCAAGTCGGTCGAGACGTGAGCTTTCGTGCTGATTTCTGCTATCCGATCCCAGCCGGTGGGCGTGATAATCCATTCCGGCTCCATCGTCGGCGCCGTCGCCAATCCGCGTTCCCGCATCGTCTGAAGGTGATAGTCAAACTCCTCTTCAAGTTCGCACCACGCGAGCACGTGGTCGCAATAGGGAACGATTGGCACGGCGTACCCGGGATACTTCGACATCTTCGCGAGAGCCAGTAGCAAGGCATCCTGCTTTTCGCTCACGGATCGCTCGCGCCACGATTCCTTGAGGCGTTCAAGGTCATCGCTCTTGAACATCGGCGGCATCCCTCCAAAGAGGGTCGCATTCCGGAGCCAACATGCCACCCGCATCTGCCACGGAGCGCCATCGTGCCGAAGATTCACTTCGGCGGTTTCGCTTATCTGAAATTTTCCGCAACGCGGGCAATCGACCTTATCGAAGTCGCCACTGCCGGTACGAACGTCAGCGCGGTCAATTTCGCAAACCGGACACTCCGCCATTTGAGTCACCACTGAGTCACCAGAAAGGGTAGAAACCGAGAGGAGTCAGCAGGAACCCATGACTCTCTATGAATCAATATAGATCAGTGAGTTATGGCACGCAAACGGGGGTGATGGGAGACGGTAGGAACCACCTGCCAACGACTGTTAATCAGGGGGTCGTTGGTTCGAGTCCAACTTCGGGCGCCATATCCACAAAAAAAAGCCTGCAGCGATGCGGGCTTTTTTCTTGCCCGCCATTCTCGGCAGGCGTCTCGATGCCGAGCGCTCTGGCGTCGGCGCACAAGTCCAGGCAGCGCCCGCTGCGGACCATCTCTGGCGCGATGACGGAACTTGTCCGCGAAGTTTTTTGTGCCCGCAAGAATCGTCGCCGCCGTCGCTCGATGCTGGCTGGCAATCGCGAACGTCCCAAACGCGGCTCGCCGACCGCGCGCCGAGTGCAAACGCGCCCACTCGTTGCCTTTCTGCGGCGAAATGCCACGAGAGAGCGCCGAAAACCGTCTACCATCGCGACGCCTCGAAAACCCGCGAGCTGGAGTGTTTGCGCGCACGATGATGAATCCCCGACGCCAGTTCTGGATGCTGCATATCGGCGCGTGGCTTGGTTATGGGCTGGAAACGTTCCTGGAGGCGGTCGGGCGCGGGCGGCCGCTGGATTACTACAAGCTGGCCCTGTTCGATTCCGTCTGCGGCATCGTGCTGACGCTGGTCATCCGCGCCGTGATCAAGGCAACCTGGCACCTTCCGGTACGCCAGCGCGTGTGGTGGGGCGCAGCTGCGCTCCTCGGCTGCGCGCTTGTCGGCGGGGTTGTCTGGGCTACCGCGGTGTTCAGCCTGTGCGCGGACTGCAAGCCGCCACCCAACCATCTTGGCTACATCGCGTTCTTCTTCGGCTGGATTCCGCTGCTGGTGGCGTGGACCGGCGCCTACGTCGGCGTCAAGCTCGCACGCCAGTTGCAGCAGGAAAAAGAGACCTCCCTGCGCGCGACGACAATGGCGCATCAGGCGCAATTGCGCATGCTGCGCTATCAGCTCAATCCGCATTTCCTGTTCAACACGCTGAACGCGATCTCCACGCTGATTCTCGATGGCCGTCGCGATCAGGCCAACGGCATGGTCGGCGCGCTGTCCGGTTTCCTGCGCTATTCGCTCGACAGCGATCCCGAGCAGAAGGTGACGCTCGATCAGGAGATCGGCTCGATCCGGCGCTACCTCGGCATCGAGCAACTGCGCTTCGACGAGCGTCTCAAGGTCGGCATCATGATCACGCCGCCGGCCGGCGTCGCGCTGGTGCCGAGCCTGATCCTGCAGCCGCTGGTCGAGAACGCGATCAAGTACGCGGTGTCGCGTCGCGAGGAAGGCGGCCGTATCGAGATCGTCGCCAAGGTGGATGGTTCCCTGCTCGACATCGTGCTGCGCGACGACGGCCCCGGCAGCGCGGACTACCGCCCGGCGCGCAATGGCGACGGCGCCGGCGTAGGCCTCGCCAACACACGCGAGCGCCTGCAGGTGCTGTATGGCGAACGGCAGCACTTCTCGATCCGCAACCTGCAGCCACACGGCACCGAGGTACAACTGCAGTTTCCCTTCGAACATTCGCTGAGCAAGGATCCGACCGATGCGTATCCGCACATTGATCGTCGATGACGAGCCGCTGGCGCGTCGCGGCCTCGCGTTGCGCCTGGCCCGGCACGCAGATATCGAAGTCGTCGCCGAGGCCGGCAACGGCCGCGAGGCGTTCTTCCTGATTTCCGAGCACATGCCGGCGCTGATGTTCCTCGACGTGCAGATGCCCGGCGTCGATGGTTTCGAGCTGCTGCGCACGGTGCCGCTGCCGCAGTTGCCGTTGACCGTGTTCGTGACCGCCTACGATCAGTACGCGATGCCGGCGTTCGAAGCGAACGCGCTGGACTATCTGCTGAAGCCGCTCGATGACGCGCGTCTGGATGCGGCGGTCGAGCGCGCGCGCCAGCACCTGTCCGCACGCGACGCCGACGAACACCGCGGACGCCTGTTGAGCCTGCTCGGCAGCGTCTCGGGTCGCCCCGGCCTGACCCTCGAACAGGCGCTGCAGGACGCCGACGGCCTGCCCGGCCACAACGCCGACGACCGGCTTTCGATCAAGGATTCCGGCCGCATCCTGCGCGTGCCGCTGAACGACATCCTGTGGATCGACGCTGCCGGGGACTACATGTGCGTGCATACGCCCGCCGACACGCACGTGCTGCGGGCGACGATGCGCGAACTGGAAAACCGGCTCGATCCGCGCCGCTTCCAGCGCATCCACCGCTCGACGATCGTGAACGTCGCACGCGTCAAGGAACTGCGCTCGCACCTCAACGGCGAATACTTCCTGATCCTCGATTCGGGCCAGCAGTTGAAACTGTCGCGCAGCTACAAGGACAAGGTGCGGCTGCTCAACTGAGCCGCGCAGTCGTCCGGTTTTCTGCGGCTGTTGAAAGGCGTCTCCCGCCTGGGCGGGAACGCCGCGATGGGAGTTCAACGCGGAACGGAAACCGCTCTCGTCTCACCCCTCGCTCACCCCGCATGCACGCGATAGCAAGGCACATAGCGCGAACCCGGCAGCTTCATGCGCTGCTGCGCGACGAAGCTGGCCAGCAACGCATCCAGCGCCTGCATGATGTCGCGATCACCGTCGATCTCGAATGGACCATCCTTCTCGATCGCACGCATCCCCTCTTCCTTCACGTTGCCGGCGACGATGCCGGAAAATGCGCGACGCAGGTCCGCGGCGAGTTTGTGCGGCGGCTGGTTGCGGTGCAGGTTCAATGCGGCCATCGCCGCGTGGGTTGGCTGGAACGGCTCCTGTAATTCGCGCTCGATGCGCAGCGCCCAGTTGAAGTAGAACGCGTCCTTGTTGTCGAGGCGATAGGTGCGCACGCGCTCGATGCCCTTGCGGATCTGCCGCGCGACCTCGCGCGGATCGTCGACCACGATGCTGTAGTGCTTCGCGGCCTCGTCGCCGAGCGCGAGGCGCAGGAAGCGGTCGATCTGCTCGAAATACGCCGCCGATTCGCGCGGGCCGGTGAAGATCAGCGGGAACGGGATGTCCGCGTTCTCCGGATTCAGCAGGATGCCGAGCAGATAGAGGATTTCCTCGGCGGTGCCGACACCGCCCGGGAACACGATGATCGCGTGGCCGGCACGCACGAACGCTTCGAGGCGCTTCTCGATGTCCGGCATGATGACGAGATTGTTGACGATCGGGTTCGGTGATTCCGCGGCGATGATGCCGGGTTCGGTGATGCCGATGTAACTGTTGGTACTACGGCGCTGCTTGGCGTGCGCGATCGTCGCGCCCTTCATCGGCCCCTTCATCGCACCGGGACCGCAGCCGGTGCAGATGTCGAATCCGCGCAGGCCGAGTTCATAGCCGACGCGCTTGGTATACAGATATTCCTCGCGGCCGATCGAGTGGCCGCCCCAGCACACGACCAGGTTCGGGTCGACGTTCGGTTGCAGCACGCGCGCGTTGCGCAGGATGCCGAAGACGGCGTTCGTGATGCCGTCCGAACTGGACAGGTCGAACTGCCCTTCTCCGATCTGCGTGGCGACATAGACGATGTCTCGCACGACCGCGAACAGCAGTTCGTTGACGCCGGCGATCATGTGGCCGTCGACGAAGGCCTCGGCCGGCGCATTCAGCAATTCGAGCTTGATGCCGCGATCCTGCTGCAGCATCTGGATGTCGAAATCGGGGTAGCGTTCGAGCAGCGCGCGCGCATCGTCGCTGGCGCCGCCCTGCGTCAGCACCGCCAACGCGCACCGGCGCAGCAATTCGTGCAGACCGCCTCTGCCGGCGTCGCGCAGGCGCGCGACTTCCTGCCGCGACAGCAGGTCGAGGCCATCGATCGGCGAGATGCGCGCGTTGACGGTGGCGGATTTGCTTGCAGTCTGGTCCATCCTGGTTCCTCGTGATTCCACTTGAAGCGCGGAAAAGGTTGCTAGCAATGCCAAACCCGACCCGTTCGGTCAAGTGCGGGATGATTTCGGCTCATCCGCAGTCGCACATTCCAAAATGCAAACGGCCGACACAAGGCCGGCCGTTTGCTTCAAGCGATGAAAGCGGATCAGAACGTGTAGCGGGCCGTCACCATGATCGACCAGCGCTGCGACGGATTGAACGACTCGTTCACCGGCAATGACGTCGGCGAATAGTGGCCGCCGCTGACCTGCTGATCGATGTTGTAGATGTACTTGCCCGTGGCCGGATCAACACCGCCGTAGTTGGCGAGGTTGCGGGTCAGCGGGAAGTCGGCGCGACGCTCCACGCCCCACTTGTCGTTGATCAGGTTGCCGATGTTGAAGAAGTCGAAGCGCAGCTCGCCCTTCGCGCTCTTGGGGAACAGGCCCGGGATTTCCTGACGGAAGCTCAGGTCGATCTGGTTGAGCCACGGTGCGCGCGCGCCATTGCGCTTGAACACCTTGCCCTTGTACTGGCTCAGGTACTTGTCGTTGTTGATGTAGTTCATGAACTCCTGGCGCTGCTCGGCGGTGGAATTTCCGGCAAACACCACGTTGTCGAGCGAACTCGGGATATAGGCGAGATCGCGGCTGATGCTGTCGCCGTTGATGTCGTTGCCGAAGATCCAGCTGTACGGCGAGCCGGAATGCCCGTCGAAGAAGCCGCTGATCTGGGTCGAGTAGTCACCGAAGAAGTTGTGCTGCCAGCTCAACGACGCGATCACGCGACGCGGGATCGAGTAGTTCGAGGTCGATTCCTCGGCATCGTTCGGGTTGTACACCGCACGATACTGGTAGCTGGAGAACGCAACACTGGATGTACCCGGATTGACCTCGGTCGAATGGCTCATCGTGAAGCCGAGCATGCCGGACCAGTTGTCGGCGAACGGCTTCTTGATCGACAGCGTCAACGCCTCGGAGCCACCCTTGCTGGTGTTCGTCAGGTAGGTCACGTTGCCGAACGACGGATTCGCATTCCAGCGCGACGGGTTGCTGCTGCCGGGCGCGGCATTGGGATCCTTGGCGTAACTGTAGCGACCGTCCGGCAAGATGCCGGTTGGAGCACCGAGGTTGAGGTTCTGGTACTGCACCGCCTTGTTGACGTCGAGGCGTTCGTACTCGGCCGTTCCAACCAGCCCCCACCACGGCAGTTCACGATCGAAGCCGAGCGTGAACTTGGTGACGGTCGGCAGCTGCAGGTTCTTGTCGACGAGGTCCACGCCCATCTGCGAGCGACCCAGGCCCGGCGTCGTGATGGTGCCCCCCGGAACGTTCTGGTGGTTCGGATCGCCACTGAACGCCGGATCGTCCGGAGTACGCATACGGTTGATGTCGTAAGTCGCGACAGCAACACCATTGTTGGAATACGGATTGGCCAGCCATACACCCGGCGTGTTCGAGATGAACAGACCGATGCCACCGCGCAGCTGGGTCTTGTATTCGGTATCGAAGTCGTAGTTGAACGACAGGCGCGGCTGCATTACGCCGCCGTGGATGCGGTCCGTGTTCTTCATGCCATAGCCGCCGACCGCCGCATTCGGGTTGGTGGTCGACGCCTGCAGGCCGCACACGCCAAAGCTGCCGGTCACGCCCGGTGCCGCGGCGACGCAGGGATTGTAGGTCGGCGCCGGCGACAGGCTCGGCATGTCGTAGCGCAAGCCGTACTGCAGCGAGAGGCGATCGGTGAGCTGCCAGGTGTCCTGCAGGAACAGGCCGTATTGCTTGAGGTCGTAGATGGCCGCGACATTGCTGAGCGAATAGCCCGGTGCAGGATCGGCCAAACGGTAACGGCGGTAATCGCCGTTGATGAAATCCTCGATCGAGTTGAACTCGTAAGTGCCGTAGTAGCGCTGCAGGAACAGGTTGTAGTAGCTGTCCTTCTGATAGTCGATACCGGCCTTGACGGTATGGTCGCCGAGGAACCAGTTGCCGGCGAAGTAGCCGTTCAGGCTCTTTACGCCGAGCACGTTGGCCTGGCTGCTGTATTCCGTACCGAGTACAACGCTCGTGCCGGTGTCCTGGCCGCTGGTACGCACGGTGATTTCCGGCGCAGCCTGGCCATTGAGCGGACCGCGCACTTGATCGAACTTGTTGTAGCCGATCGACGCTTCGGTCGAGAAGGTGTCGGACCAGTCGTCATACAGGCTGACCGCAAACGCGTTGTTGGTCTTGTGGAACAGATACCAGTTGCTGGACAGGTTCAGGCGCGTTGCGGAACCGGCCACGATGATCGGCTCGTCTTCCTGAGTGCGGCTGGCACGGAAGCTGAGGCGGTGCGCATCGTTGATGTTCCAGTCGATCTTGACGAGACCGCGCTTGCTGGCCAGGTCAACGTTGGACGCCTGCAATCCGCCGGCGTTGATGCCGTATCCCGCGGCTGTCTGGACGATCTGGTCGACTTGTTCCTGGGTCAGACCCCGCACGATGTTCGTCGCACCGGAACCTTCCGGACCCCAAACCGAACCCGGCGCCTTGTTCTTGCTTTCTTCATAGGAAAGGAAGAAGAACAAGGTGTCCTTGATGATCGGGCCGCCGAGAGTGGCGCCGGCCGTGTACTTGCTGGTCCAACCCGTCCACTTGTTGCCGGCGGCATTCTCGCCGGTCAGGTCGTCGGCGTTGGTGTAGGCGTAATACGCCGAGCCGTGGAATTCGTTGGTACCGCTCTTGGTCACCGCATTGACCGTGGCGCCGACGCCACGACGCGACGAGACGTCATAGTTCGCGGTGGAGATATTGTATTCCTCGATCGCATCCGGCGAGATCGGCGAACCCTTGGTCGGCAGGCCGTTGTCGTTGAGGCCGAACGGGTCGCCGGCGTTGACCGTGTCGACGGTAATCGAGTTGTAGCGGAAGTTCTGGCCCATTGCCGAGAACGCTCCGCGATCACGGTCGGTGATGACGATGCGCGGATCGGCGCGCACGACGTTCTGGATCGAGCGATCCGGCTGCGGCATCGCGATCAGGTCGCGCTGCGAAAGATTCGTGCTGACACCCTTGTTGTCGGCCTGGAACGTCGCACCGGCAGCGTTGGCGGTCACGGTGATGCCCGACAATTCGGTCGCGCCTTCGGCAGCGGCACCAATCGTCAGGTTCAGCGTGGTTTCTTCAGCGAGCTTGAGGTAGACGTCCGGCTGGTCGGCCTTCTCGCCGTGGTCGCCGGAAGCCTTGACCTCGAACGGACCGCCGACGCGCAAGCCCTGCGCGTTGTAGCGGCCGCCGGCATCGGTGACGACGGTGCGCGAGGTGCCCGACGGCACGTGCACGATTTCGACAGTGGCACCGGCGACCGGCTGGCCGCTCGCATCGACGACGCGTCCGCTCAGGGACGACGAGGTGTTCTGCGCGAAAGCCGTCGAAACCGCGAGTACCGAGCCAATCATCCACGGCAGGAGCCGCATGCGGAGATGCTTGTTCATTGTTGCGAAACCTCTTTGACGTCGTCGGGAATCTGGAAACAAAAACCGCCACTGCGACCTTGGTTCGGGTTGTCCCGAGCGATCGCGGCGGTCAACGGTGTAGTTCGGATGTTGCTCAACGGCAGGAGCGGTGAAGACACGCTGCCTTCCCCAAAGCCGTTAACCCCAGTTTAACAGCCTTTGATGACGAATTTGTAACATCGACCCATTTTTTTGCTGCGCCGCATCATGCGGGTCGGCGTTCGTCGACATAGCGCGCCCGCTTGTGCGGGCGCAACTGGGCCAGATCGAGCCGCGCCAGGCCATCGACACAACCGCCGAACGCCGGATCGACGCCAAAGTCGAGAAAGCGCACGCCGGCGGGCTCGCACAGGTCGGCGTACTGCCGGTACAGGGTCGGAAGCTGCGCATCCAGCCCGGCCAGGCGCTCGCGCAGCAGGACCAATCCCTCGCTGACGGACCGCCCGCTCCACGCCGCCTTCGCCGCCGTTTCGATCGCGGCGGAGATGACGAATGGATTGCGCGCGCGCGCCAGCTGCTCGGTATCGCCGAAATAGTGTCGATGAAAGTGCACGATCCACTCGCGCGCTTCCACAGGCAGCGACGCGCTCAGGCTGACCGGCCCGATCAGATACCTCAGGGCCGGTTGGCGCCGCAGATATGCGCCGATGCCCTGCCACAGATAGTCGAGGCTGCGCGACCCCCAGTACGCCGGCTGCACGAAGCTGCGGCCGAGTTCGACCGCCTCCGGCAGGAACGCCTGCGCCGCTGGCGCGTAGTCGAACAGGCTGGCCGAATACAGGCCGTCGAGCCCACGCGTGCGCAAGATCGAACCAGCCTCGCCCAGCCGGTAGGCACCCACGATCGCCAGCGCCGGCTCGTCCCACAGCACCAGATGGCGATAGTCCGTGTCGTAGCGATCGAGATCGCGACGCGCACCGGTGCCTTCACCCACACGACGAAACGCCAGTTCGCGCAGGCGACCGATCTCGCGCAAGGCCGGGCAATCGGCCTGCGCGTCGAGCAACAGGATTTGCTTGCCGTCGGTGGTCTGGCCGAGTACCTCGGCGCCACGCAGGGCGCGCCGGACATGCAGCGGCGACTCCGGATGCGCGACCGCTGCCGAGGTCGGGAACACGGTCGGCCGGCGCCGCGGCAAACGGTAGACATGCCGGCGCATGTGGCGCGCGATCTGCTCGGGCTGCCGTGTCGACGCCGTCAACGCGGCAACCGACACCGCCTCGCCGAGCTGCAGGCCGATGCGCGCATGCGCGGCGCCGAACATCTCGCGTGGCAGCAGCAACGACGCCAGCGGCTTCGCCAGCATCGACACGCCATAGAACACCGGCGAATTCTGCGCGGCGATATGCACCGGCAACACGGGCGCGCCAGTCTTCAGCGCGAGCCGCGCGAAGCCAGCCGACCATTGCGGATCGCGCACGCCGTGCGCGCGCATGCGCGACACCTCGCCTGAGGGAAACACGATGACGGCCTCGTCGCGCTCGAGCGCGCGATACGCCTCGCGCGCGCCGCCGAGCGCATGGCCGTTGCCGAACACCGGCAGTGGCAGCAACAACGGCGCCAGCGGCTCGAGTTGCATCAATACGTCGTTGGCCAGCACTTTGACGTCGCGACGCACGCTGCCGACCAGGTGGATCAACGCCAACGCGTCGAGCGCACCGAGCGGATGATTGGCGACGATCACGACGCGGCCTTCGACCGGGATGTTCTCGCGATCGGTATTGGCCACGCTGTAGCTGATGCGCAGCAGTTCGAGCACGCGCTCGACGAACGCGAAACCGCCGAGCGGCGCGCTTTCGGCGAGGATCGCGTTGATCCGCTCCTCACACGCCAGCCTGCGCAGCAGATCGACCAGCGGTTGCGCGAATGCACGCGCCCTGCCCTCCGCCAGCCGGGGGAATCGCTGGTAGAAACTGTGTTCGACGCTGATCATGGCGCGACTCCGATGGACGGAGTCACGCTAGCGGAGCCGTGTTACAGGCTCGTGGAGAAAGGCAAACGCGTTGCCGCGATCAATGCGTCAGGCGCACGTAGGCGACCAGTCCATCAAGGAACATCTGCACCGACAGCGCGACCAGCAGCATGCCCATCAAGCGTTCCAGCGCAGTCAGCACGCTGGTGCCAAGCCAGCGGAACAGGTATGTCGACGACAGCAGGATGAACGCGGTCGCGAGCCAGGCGAGAAACAGCGCCACGCTCCAGTCGACCGTCCGCCCCGGATTGCTGTTCGCAAGCAGCATCACCGCCGCCATCGTCGAGGGGCCGGCCACCGCGGGGATCGCCATCGGCACGATGAATGGTTCACCACCCTCGATCTCGCCGAAGATGCCGCGCCCCGGCGGAAAGATCATGCGCACGCCGATGATGAACAGCACGATGCCACCGGCGATGCTGACCGACTCCTGCTTGAGCTGCAGCAACAGCAGCAGATAGCGGCCTCCGAACAGGAAAGCGAACAACACCGCCAGCGCGATCAGCAGTTCGCGCACCAGCACAAATCGGCGCCGCTCCGGCTTGACGTTGCGCAGCAGGCTGAGGAACAGCGGAATGTTCCCGAGCGGGTCCATGATCAGGAACAGCAGGATGCCGGCCGACAATGTGCTCATCGAGTTTTCCATGCGGCGACTCGGGTATCAGGCACGCAAATCCAGCGTCTTGCCGCGCAACGGATGCGCGGCAGGTCCAAGCAACCAGGCGATCGCGGCACCTGCGTAGGCCGGCTCGGGATGCACCAGGGTGTCCTCGCCATAATACGCGGCGCGGCGCAGCGTCGTTCGCATCGGCCCCGGCAGGATCGCGTGCGTGCGCACCGGCGAACTTTCGGTTTCTTCGTGCACGATCGAGGCGAGCCCGAGCAGCGCGTGCTTGGCGACGCCGTAGCCACCCCAGAATGCCTTGCCGACGCGTGCAGCGTCGTCAAACACGAACACGATCGCGGCATCGCCGGAGTCGCGCATCGCAGGCAGGCAAGCCTGCGTCAGCAATGCCGGCGCCGTCAGGTTGACCTGCTGCGTGCGGTTCCATTCTTCCGGAGTCTGCTGCTCGAACGGCTGCAAGGTGTCGAAATGCGCGGCCGCGTGCACGATGCCATCGAGCCGGCCGCATTCGCGCATCACCGCAGCGGCGAGATCGGCATGGTCCTTCGGCGTCGCGCCGGCGAGATCCATCGGATACAGCGCCGGTGTTGGCGCCCCGGCTTTCTCGATCTCGTCGTACAGGGCTTCCAGCGGGCGCACCTTGCGGCCGAGCAGCACGACGGTCGCACCTGCGCCGGCGGCGGCGAGAGCGGTCGCGCGGCCAAGGCCGCCGGTCGCGCCAGTGACAAGCACGACGCGATCGCGCAGCGATTCCGGCGCGGGCGATGCGGCATCGTCCGCGAGACGTTCGAACGGCAACATCGATCAGGCCTTCTGCGCGTCCTGGACCAGGCGTTCAAGCTCGCCCGATTCGTACAGATCCAGCGCGATATCGCAACCACCGATCAGCTCGCCGTGGATGAACAGTTGCGGGAACGTCGGCCAATTCGAATAGCGCGGCAGGTTCGCGCGAACTTCCGGATCCTCCAGCACGTTGACCGAATGGAAGTTCGCGCCGACCGCCTTCAGCGCCTGCGAGGTGCGGCTGGAAAACCCGCACATCGGAAATTGCGGCGTGCCCTTCATGAAAAGCACGACGGGATGGGAATCGAGAGTGCCCTTGATGCGTTCGATGACGTCCATAACCTTGGCCTGCATGACAGTGGTGCGCGCAAAGCCGCGCAATCGGCCTATGTTACCAGTTCGACCCTGCGCCGGATTTGGCGATAAACTGGCCAACCCTCCCATCCCCATCGGCAAAGGAGTACTCCCGTGGCGATCGAACTTCCCCCGCTTCCGTGGGCGCGTGACGCGCTGGCTCCGCACATTTCCGCGGAAACCATCGACTACCACTATGGCAAGCACCACCAGGCCTACGTCACCAACCTCAACAACATGATCAAGGGCACCGAGTTCGAGAACCTCTCGCTCGAAGAGATCATCAAGAAGTCGTCCGGCGGCATGTTCAACAACGCAGCCCAGGTCTGGAACCACACGTTCTACTGGAACTGCCTGAAGCCGAACGGCGGCGGCGAACCGACCGGCCGCGTCGCCGACGCGATCAACAAGGCATTCGGCGGCTTCGCCCAGTTCAAGGACGAGTTCACCAAGACCAGCGTCGGCACGTTCGGCTCCGGTTGGGGCTGGCTGGTGCAGCGCCCGGACGGCGGACTCGCGCTCGCCAGCACCTCGAACGCCGGCACGCCTCTCACCGGCGCCGACCGTCCGCTGCTGACCTGCGACGTGTGGGAGCATGCTTACTACATCGACTACCGCAACCTGCGGCCGAAGTACGTCGAGGCGTTCTGGAATCTGGTCAATTGGGATTTCGTCGCCAACCAGATGGGATGAACCCGTGCGCTCGTCCGTGATCGCCACGATCCATGGACGAGCGCAGACGTGCGCGATGACGCAAATACGGAATCCGGCGCGGCCAGCCATGGCCGCGCTTTTTTTTGCTCAGCTTTCCGCCAATGCGGCAAGCACCGGCGCCACCTGCGCTTCGCGCCCAAGCGTGATACCGATCCGCGACAGACGCTCGCGCATCTCGGCCGCATCATTGGCACAGAACGTCGCGTGGCCGACCTTGCGCCCGGCACGCGGACTCTTGCCGTAGTCGTGCCAGTGCGCGCGCGGTTCGGCGAGCACTGCTTCGGCCGACGGCAGCTCGCCGACCCAGTTCAGCATCACGTTGACGCCAAGCGCGCTGGTGTCGCCGAGCGGCAAACCGAGCACCGCGCGGACGTGGTTCTCGAACTGGCTGGTTGGCGCGCCTTCTATCGTCCAGTGGCCGGAGTTGTGCACGCGCGGCGCCATCTCGTTGCCGAGCAGCTTGCCCTCACGCACGAACAGCTCGAGCGCGAACACGCCGACGTAGTCGAGCTCTTCGGCGATGCGCTGTGCGTGGGCACGCGCAAGCGGCGCCAGCGACTCGGCGCCGGGCGCCGGCGCGAGGCTGGCCGACAGAATCCCGTCGGCATGCCAGTTCTGCGTCAAAGGCCAGGTACGGAATTCGCCGTCGCGCGAACGCACTGCGACGACCGACAGCTCGCGCTCGAACGGCACGAAGGCTTCGAGGATCGACGGCGCGCCACCAAGCGCAGCCCAGGCCGCGTCGACGTCGGCCGGCGACTTCAAGCGGAACTGTCCCTTGCCGTCGTAGCCGAGCCGGCGCGTCTTGAGGATCGCCGGCGTACCGATGCGCTCAACCGCGCGGGCGAGATCGTCGCGGCTGTCGACCGCGGCGAATGCGGGCGTGTCGAGACCGATGTCGCCGAACAGGGTCTTCTCGGCGAGCCGGTCCTGCGACACCGCCAGCGCGCGCGGGTTCGGGAACACACGCGTATGTTCGGTCAGCCAATGCGCCGTCTCGGCGGGCACGTTCTCGAAGTCGAACGTGGCGACATCGATGCGTGCGGCGAAGTCGGCGAGTTTGTCGAACTCGCGCCAGTCGGCGCGCAGCAACGGAGCGATTTGGCCGGCGCAGGCATCTTCGGCGCTGTCGACGACCAGGAAACGCAGGCCGAGCGGCGCGCCGGCGATCACCAGCATGCGGGCAAGCTGACCGCCGCCCAGGATACCTATCGTGTGCATGGCAAAAACCACTCGAACGTCATCGCAGGTTCCGCGGGGAAAACCCGCACGGCACCTACGCGCCTGCTCCCGCTTGCGGAAGTGGGCCGGGGTGAGGAGAACGGTTGCAGCGGCGGCTCAAACGTCATCACAACATCCGTCAAGCAACCGGGCTCAGGCCGGTACGCGCGGATCGGAATTCGCCAACACGGTATCGGTCTGCTCGCGGCGGAAAGCATCCAGGCGCGTGGCGAGTGCAGCATCCGTCGTCGCCAGCATGGCCGCAGCGAGGAGACCCGCGTTGACCGCACCGGCGCGGCCGATCGCCAAGGTCGCCACCGGAATGCCGGCTGGCATCTGCACGATCGAAAGCAGCGAATCGAGACCGTTGAGCGCGTGCGACTGCACCGGCACGCCAAGTATCGGAAGGCGCGTCTTCGCGGCCAGCATGCCCGGCAGATGCGCCGCACCACCGGCACCGGCGATGATCGCAGCGAGGCCGCGTTCGGCCGCAGTGGCAGCGTAATCGAACAACAGATCGGGCGTGCGGTGAGCGGACACCACACGCACTTCATGAGCGACACCGAGTCGTTCCAGGGTCTCCACCGCGTGGCGCATGGTTTCCCAGTCGGAGCGAGAGCCCATCACGACGCCGACCCGCGGCTGCCCATTCGTGCTTTCTGTCATGGCCGTGGCACGCGCAAATCGTTATTGTACGCACATTCCGCCGCGCTCCGACCGGCGACACAAAACACGCCATCCGATGGACAAGCGCCTGCTCGACATCCTCTGCTGCCCGGTAAGCAAATCGCCGTTGCGAATGCTCGGCACCGCCGAACTCGACGCGCTGAACCGCGCTGTCGCAGCCGACCGCCTGCTCAACGCCGCGGGTACGCGCATCATGGCGCCTCTCGCCGCGGGCCTGGTCACTCGCGACGCCGGCACTGTCTATCGCATCGACGACGACATCCCGGTGATGCTTGCCGACGAAGCGATCGCAACCGCACAGGTGGAGGACTTTCCACGTCCGTGACGACTTGCCGGAGAGCCGTCGCAACCCGCTCACCCCTACCCATCGCGCCGTTCTATGATGTGCCGCTCGCGCGAGCGCATCCGACGGCGCCATCTGGAACCCCGCCATGACCGCAGCCAATGACACGCCGAACGTCGTCGACCTGCAGCAACGCCAGAATCAGGCGGCGGGCGCCGATCGCCTCGGCGACCTGCTCAAGCTGGTCCGCGGCATTTCGCTCAAGCGCGTCAACGCGCTGGTCGGAACGTTGTTCGAGAACGTCGACGATGCATTGTTCGACCTCGCCGAGCGCGCCGGGAGCAATGCGATCCAGACCGAATATTTCGATGGCATGCGCGAGGTGCGCAAGAAGCGCCAACTGGTCGAGCGCCTGTTCCAGGAACAGGCGACCAAGGCGTTCGCGGAATTCGCCGAAGGCAAATTGAAGCCGGCGCGCGCCGAAATCGTGCCTCAGGCGAATGCCGGACTGAGCCTGGTCGATGACATCGAGCTGGAGGAATCGCTGGCCGTCACCAGCATGGTGGCCAAGGCGGAGAACCGCTTGCAGCGTTCGCTGTATCAGGTCAACCAGCGGCTCGCCGTGATCATCGGCGGCGGCAAGGTCGATGACGCGACCAACCCGCTCGGCCCGGCCGTGCTCGGCAACGGGTTCCGCATCGCGATCCGCGAGTTCGACGTCAACGTGCAGGTCAAGCTGATCATCTACAAGCTGTTCGACCGCTATGTGATGGCCGGCCTTGATCCAGTCTACGAAGAGGTCAACATCGAACTGATCCGCGCCGGCGTGTTGCCGCAGGTGCGCCACAGTTTCCCGCACGGCGAGCGGCCGCATGCCGCCGATGGCCGGCACGACGCAGTGCCGGAATCGGTGCCCGGCGGCGGCGCGCCGCGGGCCTATTACGACACGGCCAGCGGCGAGTTGCAGACCGAAATCTACAACACGCTGCGGTCGCTGCTCGCCAACCGTCACTCCGGCGAAAGCTATGCATCTTCCGGCAGCGGCGAGCCGGGCAGCGGTGGGCCCGGCATGCCGGGCCTCAGCCCGACCGACCTGCTCAGCGCGCTGACGATCCTGCAGAGCCAGTCGAACGCGGCACAGGCGAAGGCGGAAAGCGTCGCCGACGCCGCGCAGGCGGTGCAGCAGATCAAGCGCGAACTGATGGAGCAGGTCCACAAGCTGTCCGATGACGCGCGCGACCGCCGCGTCTCGACCGCCGACGAGGACACCATCGACCTCGTCGGCATGCTGTTCGAATACATCCTGCAGGACCGCAACCTGCCGGCGCAGATGCAAGCCCTGCTCGGTCGCCTGCAGATCCCGTACCTGAAGGTCGCGATCCTCGACAAGCACCTGTTCGCGCAGAAGACCCATCCGGCACGGCGCCTGCTCGACGCGCTGGCCGAGGCCGGCAAGAAATGGTCGGCGGAGTCGGATCGCGACCACCGCCTGTACGAACACATCAAGACGTCGGTCGAGACCGTACTGCGCGATTTCGACGACGACGTCGGCGTGTTCGATCGCGAACTGGCCACCTTCACCGACTTCGTCGATTCGCATCACAAGCGCGCCGAACTTGCCGAGCAGCGTGCGGCCGAAGCGACCCGCGGCCGCGAGAAGCTGCAGGAGGCGCGCCGCATCGCCGCGCGCGAGATATTGAAGCGCATCGACGAGCGCAACCTGCCGCCGGTGGTGCACACCGTGCTGTCGCGACCGTGGGCGAACTACCTCGTGCTGACATTGCTGCGCCAGGGCGAAGGTTCGGACGAGTGGCGCAATGCGCTCCGCTTCGCCGACGAGTTCGTCTGGAGCGCGCAGCCGAAGACATCCGACAGCGATCACACGCGCCTGCGCGCCCTGCTTCCGCAGCTGGAAAAGGCGCTGCGCCACGGCCTCGCCACGGTCGCCTATCACGACAGCGACGTGAAGCAGCTGATGCAGGAACTGTCGCAGTTCTACCGGCGTGTGCTGGACGGTCAGAAGATCGAGACAAAGACTGCCAAGGAAGTCATCGTCGACAATGCCACGCCGTCGATCCTCCATCCGGAGATCGCCGCCGACGGCACCGAAGCGCCCGCCGCAACCGCATCGGTCGCCAGCGCCACGGTCACGCAAAGTCCGGTCGAGGAAATCATGCTGAGTTCGGGCAGCCCCGAGACCGAGCAGCCGGCGGAAACGCTGGAGGAGAACGACGAGCATCTGCTCGCCGTGCGCGAGCTGAAAGTCGGCACGTGGATCGAATTCGTCGACGAAGCCGGCGGTCGCGAACGCGCCAAGCTCTCGTGGATCAGCCCGATCAGCTCGAAGTACCTGTTCGTCAATCGGCGCGGGCTGAAGGTCTGCGACAAGACCGTCAATGCGCTGGCGATCGAGATGCGTCGCGGCAGCGCGATCGTGCTCGAGGAAGTCCCGTTGTTCGACCGCGCGCTCGATGCGATCGTCGCGCGCCTGCGTCATGCCAGCGACGAGGCGGCGGAAACCGCCCCGTCTGCCGCGAGCTGAAGCCGTGCGTCAGGGGCGCGCAGGCTTGCTATCCTGCGCTTCCCTCCGTCTCCAGCGAGCCTACCGCACGTGACAGATCCGGTTGCCGTTCCACCCCCGCACGACATCGTCGAACGCGATGTCCGTCGCGCCCTCGAAGAAGACATCGGCAGCGGCGATGTCACCGCCGATCTTCTGCCCGCCAATGCGCCAGCGCGTGCGCGCGTAATCACGCGCGAGGCCGCGGTACTGTGCGGGCGCGCGTGGTTCGACGAATGCTTCCGCCAGATCGACGAGTCGGTTCGCATCGAATGGCAGTCCGCCGACGGGGATCGCGTCGCGCCCGGCACCGTGTTGTGCCACGTCGAAGGTCCGGCGCGCGCACTGGTCAGCGCCGAGCGCAGCGCACTGAATTTCCTGCAGGCGCTGTCCGGCACGGCGACCGTGACCGCGACCTATGTCGACGCCGCACGCGGCACGCGCACGACGATCCTCGACACGCGCAAGACGCTGCCCGGTCTGCGCGTGGCGCAGAAGTACGCGGTACGCGTCGGCGGCGGCCGCAATCACCGCATGGGTCTGTACGACGCGGTGCTTCTGAAGGAAAACCATATCGCTGCGGCCGGCTCGATCGCCGCGGCAATCCAGCGCGCACGCGCGCTGCATCCTGACCTTCTGGTAGAGACCGAAGTGGAAACGTTCGCCGAATTGCGCGAGGCCCTCGCGGCCGGCGCGGACCGCATCATGCTCGACGAATTCGAACTGCACGAACTCGCGCAGGCGGTCGCCGAAACCGCCGGGCGTGTGCCTCTGGAAGTCTCCGGCTCGGTCGCGCTCGAACGCGTGCGCGCGATCGCCGAGACCGGCGTCGACTATGTCTCGATCGGCGCGCTGACCAAACACGTGCGCGCCATCGATTTGTCGATGCGCATCGAAATGCTGGAGCGCTGAGTCGCGCGCTCCAGCGCGCGGCTCGTCAGAATACGCCTTGGTTGTGCAGCAGGAACGCGAGCGCAGCCAGCGCGATCAAGGCTCCCGCGATCCAGAGCAATGGTGCGGACCGCGTTGTCGGGGCTTCCACTTCCGCGCGCCCCGGCGCCGATTGCGCTCGCGCGTCCATGCCGGGCGTGACCAGCAGGAAGCGGACCGTGTCCAGGCGCAATTCCTCGCCGGGCTTTAGCAGGCCAGTCTGCACGCGCTTGTCGTTGATGAAGGTGCCGTTCGCCGAACCCATGTCTTCGACGTGGATGCCTTCCGGCGTCACGCGCAGACGCGCGTGGTGGCGCGAGATTTCCTCGGCCGGCACCGGGATGTCGCAATCGGGCTGGCGGCCGATCACCGCGTTGTCGGTGACCGCGAAGGTCTTGCCGAATGTGGTGCCTGAAACGCCGCGCAGCATGAAACGCGGCAAGGTGGCGCGCACACGCGTGCGGCCGTCATCGGCCACTGGCGCCTTCACGGACGCTGCCGCAACTGGCTTGCGCTCCGTCGCACCGATCGAGCAGCCGACGCGCCCGAACAGCAGCAGGTCGCCGGCGTGGATCTCGGTCGCACCCTCGATCTGGCGTCCGTTGAGCACGGTTGGCGTACTCGCGTCGAGCGGACGTGCCGTCGCGGAGCTGCCGCTCAGGCTGATCTCGCAATGATGTGCCGCGACGCCGGGCGCGCTCAGGACGATGTCGCAATCGGTACCGCTGCCGATGCGCGTAGCGCCCTCGGCGAGTTCCAACGGGGCGTGCTCGCCGCCCGGAAAGACCAGTTTCATGCATTCCCCCTACACGCCCGCCTGGGCGAGCGTCCATTGTAGCGATCGCCGCGAGCACTGGAATGACCGGAATCGACAATGCGGCCTTGCCACGTGCATCAAGCATCCCCACACTGTAGCGATGCTGGGAACCTGGATAATCCTGCTCGTCATCGCAGCCGGCGTATGGGCCTGGATGGACGCGCTCAACGCTCGCGAATACGCGATTCATCACGGCCGCGAATTGTGCCGCGAGGCCGGCGTGCAACTGCTGGACCAGTCGGTGTCGCTCAAGCGCCTGCGCATTGGACGGCGTGACGGCCTGCCGTCGTTCGTGCGCCGCTACGGTTTCGAGATCAGTCTCGACGGCAGCGACCGCCATCGCGGCCATCTCGATCTCAATGGCCGCCGCCTCGAAGCCTGGAGCCTGCCGCTTGGAGAGGCGGCCGCACCCGACGCGACACGCCCCAGTCATTTGCGGCTGGTGCAGTGAGGCGAGGCGTTGGATGTGAGAGTCAAGGCGAAAGGGCAGCAGCCGCGCTCAACGCCGCTGCGTCCTTCATCTCGCCTCCAGCCTACTTGATCACCCGCAGATGCGGCCGCTTCGGGGCATCTTCAGGCGGCGATGGCGCCGGCGGCGGCTCGGGCGCGGTGCTGTCGGCCGAAAACATCATGCCTTGGCCGTTTTCCTGCGCATACACCGCGAGCACCGCGGCCATCGGCACGTGCACCGATTGACTGACGCCGCCGAAACGCGCCAGAAAATGCACGCGGTCGTTGCTGATCTCGAACTGCGTGACCGCGCGTGCGGCGATGTTGAGCACCACGCGCCCATCCTTCGCCACGCCGGGCGGCACGCGCACGCCCTCGGCGATCGCGTCGACCAGCAGATACGGCGTCAGGCCGTTGTCGCTGATCCATTCGTAAAGGGCCCTCAGCAGGTACGGGCGATTGGATGTCATCACGATTGCAGACACGGTGTTCCAGGTTTCCTTGTGTTGGATACGACGCAGCGCAGAGGCCCCCGAATCACGGATGCAGCATCTTTTCCTCGGGCGTGAGGCTGCGCGCGAAACCCTGGCTGCGGAAGATGCGCTCGCCATAGTCGATGATCGGCTGCGCCTCGCGCGGCAGATGCACGCCCAGCGAATCCAGGCGCCAGACCAGCGGCGCCAGCGCGCAATCGGCCAGGCTGATTTCCGGACTGAGGAAGAACTTGGACGCCTTGAACGCCGAGGCATTCTTGACCAGGTCATCGCGCAAGGCCTTGCGTGCAACGTCGGCGCCCTTGCCGCCTGCCTCGATGTCGTCGACCAGGGTAAGCCAGTCGTTCTCGACGCGCACAATGGCCAGGCGCAGGCGCGCTCTCGACAAAGGGTCGACCGGCATCAACGGCGGGTGTGGATAGCGCTCGTCGAGGTATTCGCAGATCACGCTGGTGTCGTAGAGCACGAGGTCGCGATCGACCAGGGTCGGTACCGAGTTGTACGGATTGAGGTCGAGCAAGTCTTCTGGCGGGTTGTCGAGATCGACCAGCACATGGTCATAGGTGACGCCCTTGGCCGCCAGCGCCATGCGGACGCGATGGCAGTGCACGCAGTCACGCGCCGAATACAGGGTCAGGACCGTCCGCGAACGCTGGTTCAACGCCATCTTCGAATCCCCCTCGATCCCGGTAGGTCACGCCCCTGCAGGACGCTGAAGACATCTTCACTGGATGCTTCGGCCCGCTCGGACGCATCCGTCGCCACGCGAATACCGCAATGCTCCGTGCATCGCACCGTATCAACGCAGGGACGAGCCGCGCGCCATCGGCAGGGCAATGTACTACGCGCGGCAGCGCTCGCCTAGACGGCGTGGGAGAAGGACCGGCAGCCCAGCGTGCGGGCTGCCGGCGGATGACTCAGTGCACGTCTTTCCAGAACTCGTGCTTGAGCAGGTAGGCAATGAACGTGAAGAAGGCGAGATACAGCAGCACCCAGACGCCCATCGACTCGCGCTTCAGCGCCGCCGGTTCGCCGGCGTAGGTCAGGAACGCGGTCAGGTCGCGCACGGTCTGGTCGAATTGCGCCGGTGTCTGCTGGCCCGGAGTGTGGATCTCGAGCTTCTCGATCTCGGCCTCGGAGCCGCTCTCGCCGCCCTTGTGCACGGCGACCTGCAGGCCCTGCAGCTCCCACAGCGGGTTCGGCATCGAGGCGTTCGCGAATACCGTGTTGTTCCAGCCGAGCGGCCGCGACGGATCGAGGTAGAACGACTTCAGATAGCTGTAGATCCAGTCCGAACCCTTCGCGCGCGCCTCCAATGACAGATCCGGCGGTGCCTTGCCGAACCACTTTGCGGCATCCTCGACCGGCATGTGGCTGACAGCGTGATCGCCGATTTTTGCGCCGGTGAAGACGAAGTTCTTCTCGACATCCTTCGGATCGAGCTGGAGATCCTCGGCGATACGCGAATAGCGCAGGTACTGCAGCGAGTGGCAGCCCGAGCAATAGTTGAAGAACAGCTTGGCGCCACGCTGCATCGAGGACATGTCGTCGAGGCGAATGTTCGCTTCCTGCACGCCGGCGCCCTCGGAGGCACTGGCGATGCCAACCGTCATCAGACCGCCCATCAGCAGCGCGGCAAGTTTCGTCAACATCGCGGTCCCCATGGCAGCCTTTGTTGAGCGTTTGGTCGTCATGGCGTTAGTCATGCGTCGTCACCCGGTCCGGCACGGGCTTGGTTTTCTCGAAACCGAAGTACGTATAGATCCACAAGAACAGGAAGAACCCGAAGTAGACGGCCATCCAGAAACGACCGAACAGGTTTTCGAGCGTGGTCACGTCGGCGTTCGCGCCGAACCACTGCGGGATCACTTCCGTGGTGACGCCGGCACCGACCGCGGCGAGCATCACGAACGAAGCCGCGAACAAGCCGAGCGCGATCTTGTAGCCGAGGCCGCGATAGCGCACCGACTTGACCTTGCCGCGATCCAGCCAGGGCACGAAGAACAGCAGCACGATGGAACCGAACATCGCGAGCACGCCCGGCAACTTGAACGGAATCATGCGCACGATCGCGTAGAACGGCGTGAAGTACCACGACGGCTTGATGTGCGACGGCGTGGCGAGGTTGTTCGCCGGAATGAAGTTGTCGTGCTCGAGGAACCAGCCACCGAAGGTCGGCGCGTAGAAGATGATGAACGCGGCGATCAGCAGGAAGAAGCCGGTGCCGAACAGGTCCTTCACCGTGTAGTACGGATGGAACGCGATGCCGTCGAGCGGCGTGCCGTCGGGCTTCTTCCTGGCCTTGATCTCGACGCCGTCCGGATTGTTCGAACCGACCTCGTGCAGCGCGGCCAGATGCAGCACCACCAACAGCAGCAGCACCAGCGGCAACGCGATCACGTGCAGCGCGAAGAAGCGGTTCAGGGTCGCATTGGCCGGCAGGTAATCGCCCATGATCCATTCGACCAGCGAATCACCGATCCACGGCACCGCGCCGAACAGCGAGATGATGACCTTGGCGCCCCAGAACGACATGTTGCCCCACGGCAGCACGTAGCCCATGAAGGCTTCCGCCATCAGCACCAGGAAAATCAGCATGCCAAGCAGCCACACCAGCTCGCGCGGCTTCTTGTAGGAGCCGTACATCAGGCCGCGGAACATGTGCAGGTAGACGACGACAAAGAACAGCGAAGCGCCGGTCGAGTGCATGTAGCGGATCAGCCATCCCCAGCTGACGTCGCGCATGATGTATTCGACCGAAGCGAACGCGGCCGACGTGCCTGGCGCGACTTCCGCCGTGCTCGGCGTGTAGTTCATCGTCAGGAAGATGCCGGTCAGGATCTGGTTGACCAGCACCAGCAACGCGAGCGAGCCGAAGTAGTACCAGAGGTTGAAGTTCTTCGGCGCGTAGTAGCCGCTGGTATGCGACGACAGGAACGAGAAGACCGGCAGGCGGTCCTCGACCCAGTTCACCAAGCCGTTCTTCGATTGGATCCGGGTCATCGTGGTGCCCATTACGCAGCCTCCTTGCCCGGATCGACGCCGATCAGGATGTGCGTGTCATCGACGAATTGGTACGGTGGCACGGCCAGGTTGGCCGGCGCCGGCACGCCGTCGAACACGCGTCCGGCCATGTCATAGCGCGACTTGTGGCAGGGGCAGTAGAAACCACCCTTCCACTGCGGATCGAACGGTTCCGGCTTCAGCTCCGGGAAGAAATCCGGCACGCAGCCAAGGTGCGTGCAGATGCCGGTCACGACCAGCCACTCGGGCTTGATCGAACGGGCTTCGTTCTGCGCGTACGCCGGCTGCTGGTCGGTGTTCTCGGACTTTGGATCTTTCAGATGCGAATCCTCGCCGGCCAGCGCGTCCAGCTGCGCCTTGGTCCGGTTCACGACGAACACCGGCAGGCCGCGCCACGCGAACGTGACCTTCTGCCCGGACTCGATCTTGGAAATATCCGCCAGCACCGGTGCGCCGGCCGACTTCGCCGCCGCACTCGGCTCCCACGACTTGACGAAGGGAATAGCAGCCAGCACGACGCCCGCACCGCCGACGACCGAAGTCGTCGCAGTCAGGAATCGACGGCGTCCCTTGTCCACCACAGCATCGTTTGCCATCAGCACTCCGCTGCAAACTTCAATAATGAAATCATGAAGGCGCGGCACCGCTCAGCAACGCGATGACCGCCAGAATCCACGCTCCCCGCACGCGTCCGCGCGGATCACGCGGCGCATTGGGTGAGCCCCAAAATCGTGTTAGTTTAACGAACGCCCCTGCACCGCACAATCAAAGTCGGCGACTCGGGAGTGACGCCGCGCCCCGACATCCGACCCTGCTCGCGATCCCGCTGCGGCACCATCGAATCACTGTGTCGCCACGGCCCAGAGCATGCGCATCCGCATCAACTATCCCGTTCTCGCCTTCATCGCCCGCTGCATAGTGGCCGGGCTCGCTGCCGCGTTCGTGCTCAGCGTGTTCGCGCCAAGGCTGGTCGATCGCTTGCGCGACAACGCGCCGGGCGCAGATGGCCGTGCAGCTGCCGTCACCCAAAGCACGACTGCGACATCGCACCACGCCCCGTTCTCGTACGCCGCGGCTGTCGCGCTCGCCTCACCCGCGGTCGTCAACATCTACGCGAACAAGGTCACCACGGTTCCCTCGCGCCTGTATCCGATACCGGATCCGCTGACCCAGCGCCTGCTCGGCTACGTCGCCGGCCCCGCGATGAAGCGCACGGACCAGAGCCTGGGCTCCGGCGTGATCTTCAGTCCGGACGGCTACGTGATCACGAACAACCACGTGATCAGTCGCGCAGACGATATTCAGGTGCTGCTCGACGACGGTCGCGTCGCGCAGGCCCAGGTCGTCGGCACCGACCCGGAAACCGACCTTGCAGTGCTCAAGATCGCCATGGACCACCTGCCTGCGATTTCCATTCCGGCGGACACCAGCGTGGACGTCGGCGATGTCGTGCTGGCGATCGGCAACCCGGTCGGGCTGGGCAATACGGTGACGATGGGCATCGTCAGTGCGACCGGACGCCAACTGAAGATGTCCGACTACGAGGATTTCATCCAGACCGATGCGGCGATCAACTTCGGCAACTCCGGCGGCGCACTGGTCAACGCGCTCGGCGAACTGATCGGCATCAATACTGCCGTCTATGCGCGCGGCACCACGGCGGACGGACGCGGCAGCTATACGCAGGGCGCCGAAGGCATCGGCTTCGCGATCCCGGCTTCGACCGCGAAAGCCGTGCTCGACCAGATCATCAAGCACGGCCACGTCATCCGCGGCTGGATCGGCATCGACTACGCCGACATCCCGCCAGCACGCGGCGCGACATCCCGCCAGCAAGGCGTGCAAGTGCAGCGCATCGTCGCGGAAAGTCCGGCCGCGCAGGCGAACCTGCAGCCCGGCGACCTGTTGCTGAAACTCGACGGCAAGCTCATCGTCGACCAGATCGACTTGCGCAACCGCGAAGCCGCCCTCGCACCGGGCACCAAGGTGCGCCTCGAAGGCCTGCGCGGCAACATGCCATTCGCGCTCGACGTGACTCTCGTGCAACGACCAGCGCCGAGTACGACGGGAGCCTGACAAGCCGGCATTCGGGATTCGGAAAGGCGGCCTTGGCGGACGCCACACGGATTCTCGGACAAACGTTTCACATTGCCCGCCACACTCGATCCCGAATCTCCAATCCCGCGGGCGTTTCACATCGCCTTCTGATACCGATCGCGCAAGGTCGCCACCCGCTGCACATAGACCTGCGTTTCGTCGTACGGCGGCACGCCGCGGTACTTCTGCACCGCGCCCGGACCGGCGTTGTAGGCGGCGGTGGCGAGTTGCGCGTCGCCATTGAAGTTCCTCAGCAACTGCGACAGATAGCGCGCGCCGCCGCGGATGTTCTGCGCGACATCGAATGCGTCGGTCACGCCGAGATCATTCGCCGTGCCCGGCATCAACTGCATCAACCCCTGCGCACCCTTGTTCGACATCGCCATCGGATTGAACGCGGATTCGGCATGGATCACCGCGCGCAACAACGCAGTATCGACGCCGAAATCGGCGGCCGCGGCGGCGATCTCGGCCTTGTATGCATCGAGATTCAGCGCGGTCCGCGCGAAATCGATCTTCGAATGCAGATCGCAGGCCACGCAGGTCGCGATATAGGTGAACAGCACCGCGAATGCGCCGGCGTTCGGCCTGATGTTCGTGTATTCGGTGATGCCGCCCTTGCGCTGGACCTTGTACACCGCGCCTCGCAGCATCTTCGTCGCCGGAACGGCCGTCGCCGTCGCGAGAACCGGCTCCGGGCGCGTCGCCGGCGGGGGCGACGACCTCGACCGATACGGTGCCGCAATGAACAACGGATTGCCGACCAACACGGCGCTGCTCGCGACATCGGCCTGCACGGTCGAGAAATCCTCGGGAACGTAGATCGGCGCCGAACTGGCGACGCCAGCCGCGACGCGCACGAAACTGGCACGCGCGATCGACGGCGGCTGCACTGCCACGACCGCCGCTACCTTCGAGAAATCTGCCGGCGGCTTTTCCGCGCCGCCTTCCTCATACACCCAGCGATGACGCTCGACCCGGACCGGAGCCGGCTTCTTCGGCACGCTGTCGGCGAAATGCTGCAGCAGCTTGCAGTTGCTGAAGCCCTTCGACGAACTGGTGTAGGCAATGCTGCCGTCGCTCGCGTCGCAGCGGTACAGCGCCCCGGCATGCGCGAGCGCCGCCGAGGACAGCAGTCCGAGCAGCAGGAAACCGGCGATGGGCGGGCGACGACGCGACATGGGGCTATTGAACCTTTTCCGGGCGCGGAGTTTCCGCCTGATCAGTCACGTTGCCAAGCAAGCGTTTTCGGCGGGGCCGTCGTCCAAAACCGCCCATGCGCCCCGATGGTAGACTACGCGGTCCGCAAACCGCTGCCCCGCCCATGACCGGCAAGCCCGCTCCAGGAAAGCTCTTCATCAAGACCCACGGTTGCCAGATGAACGAGTACGACTCGGCCAAGATGGCCGACGTGCTGCGTGCTTCACACGGCCTCGAACTGACCCAGGACGAAGCCGAGGCCGACGTGATCCTGGTCAATACCTGCTCGATCCGCGAGAAGGCGCAGGAGAAGGTGTTCAGCCAGCTCGGCCGCTGGAAGCAGCACAAGGCCGACGGCAAACCGGTGCTGATCGGCGTAGGCGGCTGCGTGGCATCGCAGGAAGGCGATGCGATCGTCAAACGCGCGCCCTATGTCGACCTCGTGTTCGGCCCGCAGACCCTGCATCGCCTGCCCCAACTGATCGAGGCGCGGCGCGAAACCGGCAAGCCGCAGGTCGACATCTCGTTCCCCGAGATCGAGAAGTTCGACAAGCTGCCCGAGCCGCGCGCGGAAGGCCCGAGCGCGTTCGTCTCGATCATGGAGGGCTGCTCGAAGTACTGCTCGTTCTGCGTCGTGCCCTACACGCGCGGCGAGGAGATCAGCCGGCCGTTCGACGACGTCGTCGCCGAGATCGCCACGCTGGCCGAACAGGGCGTGCGCGAGGTCAACCTGCTCGGCCAGAACGTCAATGCGTACCGCGGGCCAATGTTTGACGGCGCCATCGCCGACCTCGGCCTGCTGATCCACGCGATCGCCGAGATCGACGGCATCGGCCGCATCCGCTTCACCACCTCGCACCCGCTGGAGTTCTCCGACTCGCTGGTCGAGGCCTACGCGAACGTGCCGCAGCTGGCGAACTTCCTGCACCTGCCGGTGCAGTCCGGTTCCGACCGCATCCTCGCTGCGATGAAGCGCGGCTACACCGCGCTCGAGTTCAAGCAGAAGATCAGGAAGCTCCGCGCGGTGCGCCCGGACATCTGCATCTCGTCGGATTTCATCGTCGGCTTCCCCGGCGAGACCGACGCGGATTTCGACAAGACCATGAAGCTGATCGACGACGTCGGCTTCGACCAGAGCTTCTCGTTCATCTACTCCAAGCGCCCCGGCACGCCGGCCGCGAGCCTCGAAGACGACACGCCGGACGCGCTCAAGCACCAGCGCCTCGAACGCCTGCAGGCCGCGATCAACGCGAACGCCGCGAAGATCAGCGCCGCAATGGTCGGCACGACGCAACGCATCCTTGTCGAAGGTCCGAGCCGCAAGAACCCGAACGAACTGACCGGTAAGACCGAAAACATGCGCTCGGTGAATTTCCCCGGCCATGCGCGCCTGGTCGGCCAGTTCGTCGACGTCATCATCACCGAAGCGATGACGAACTCGCTGCGCGGACGTGTCGCCATCGACGAAAGTCGCGTCGCCTGATCGCACGCCTTCGGCAATCCGGCACAGGCCTCAACGCGCCGTTTCGCGGCCCACATGCTCCTGGCGCAAGCCGTAGCCGAACAGGCGCGCCGGGATGTGTCGGATCGCGCGAAAACGAAGCAACGCACGCAGCACTGCCGGAATGCGCATCGCGCGGTCGCCTTGCTCCAGCGCACGCGAAATCACGCGCTTCTGCACTGCAATCTGCACCGCCTGCACCACGCGCGTAGGCCATTCGCGGCGACGCTGCACCTTGGCCAGCAGCCCTTCGTCGATTGCGCTGCCATCGAGCAGCGGGCGCGCCAGCGCATTGGCCGTAGCGACCGCATCCTGGATTGCGAGGTTGATGCCGACGCCGCCAATCGGCGACATCGCATGCGCGGCGTCGCCGATCAGCAACAGACCGGGGCGATGCCAGCGCGGCAACCGATCGACCTGGACCTGCAAGGTGCTGACCTGGTCCCACGACGTCAACGAAACCGTGCGGTCGGCGAGGAACGGGGCCAGCTGCGCAACCGACTCCGCCAGCGTGCCGATCGGCTGCGTGCGCAAGCTCGCATCACCGCCCTTGGGGACCAGATACGCGCTCTGCCAGTAGTCGGTCCGATTCAGCAACACCATCATGTGGCCGCCGTCGACGATGCCGAACGTATCCTGCGGATCGCTTAGCACGCGCGGAACGCGGAACCACAGCACATCCATCGGCGCGCCATATTCGTGCGCATGCAGTCCAGCGGCCTCGCGCACGGTCGAGCGACGGCCATCGCAGGCCACCACGAGATCGGCGCGGATCGTGAGCGCACCGTCCGGTCCCGACACCTGCACTCCGGTGATACGGCCGTCGTGCTCCAGCAATCCGGTAGCCGCGTGCCGCATGCGCAGATCGAATGAGGCATGACGCTTCCCTTCCGCGGCCAGCAGATCGAGGAAATCCCACTGCGGCACCAGCGCGAGATACGCAAACGGACTCAAGCCGCGAAAGTCGACGATCGGTTGCATGCAGCCACCGACGATGCCGCTGAGATGATCAACTCTTCGCTGCGGCAACTGCTCGAACGCCGGCAGCAGGCCGAGTTCATCCAGGATCTGCAAAGTCGACGGATGCACCGTGTCGCCGCGGAAATCGCGCAGGAAATCGGCATGTTTTTCCAGCACCGTCACCACGACGCCGGTCCGCGCCAGCAGCAAACCCAGCATCATTCCCGCCGGACCGCCGCCGACGATGCAGCAGCGGGTATGCAGCGTTGCGCCGGAAACATCGCCCATGCCGTCGAGTATCGACCGCGCACGACGCGGCGTGCAATCCTCGCCGAGGCGCGTTCCGCACTCTGGCGACGCATGGAAGGTCGCGCTACCCTCGCGCGCCTATGACCCAGACCAACCATCACGACTTTGCGTTGGAGCCCGCCGACGGCGAGCGCCTCGCCAACCTCGCCGGCCCGTTCGACGAACACCTGCGCCAGATCGAACTGCGCCTCGGCGTGGAGATCGCCAATCGTGGCAACATCTTCCGCGTCACCGGTGCGAGCCATTCGATCAAGCTGGCCGAACATGTGCTGCGCGACCTATATGCCGCGACTGAACGCGAGACGCTGAGCGCATCGCAGATCAATTTGCACCTGTCCGAATCGGGCATCGACGCACATGCCGCGAAAGCAGCCGACAGCACGCAGGATGTCGCGATCAGGACCAAGCGCGGTACCGTACGCGGGCGCGGCGCGAACCAGGCGCACTATCTGCACGCGATCGCCGCGCACGACATCAACTTCGGCGTCGGCCCGGCCGGCACCGGCAAGACCTACCTCGCGGTCGCGATGGCGGTCGATGCGCTGAACGACAATCGCGTGCAGCGCCTGATTCTCGTGCGCCCGGCGGTCGAGGCCGGCGAGAAGCTCGGCTTCCTGCCCGGCGACCTGACCCAGAAGGTCGATCCGTATCTGCGCCCGCTCTACGACGCGCTGTACGAGATGCTCGGCATCGAGAAGGTCATGAAACTGATCGAGCGCAACGTGATCGAGATCGCGCCGCTTGCGTACATGCGCGGGCGCACCCTGAACGATGCGTTCGTGATCCTCGACGAGGCGCAGAACACCACGATCGAGCAGATGAAGATGTTCCTGACCCGGATCGGCTTCGGGTCGGTCGCGGTGGTCACCGGCGACATGACGCAGACCGATCTTCCGAAACACGTGAAGTCCGGCCTGCGCGATGCGATAGAAGTGTTGCGCGAGGTCGAGGGCGTCAGCTTCACGTTCTTCACCGCCAAGGACGTCGTGCGCCATCCGCTGGTGCAGCGCATCGTGCGAGCGTACGAGCAGCGCGAGACCGCCATCGCGAGCGCGAAACCCGCCGCAGGCCATGGCGACTAGCCCGCGCAAACGAGCCGACGCATCCGCGAAAGCGGATTCCAGGGTGTGCCTGTGGCTCAAGAACGAAGCCGGCCGACGCGGCGTGCCGGTGCTGCGTTCGTTCGAGAAATGGATCGCCGCGATTCCCGAGCTGCACGCTCGTCGCGGCTGGACCGAAATCAACATCCTGATCGTCGACGCGCGTGCCGGGCGCCGCTACAACCGTGAATTCCGTGGCCGCGACTATGCGACCAACGTGCTGAGCTTTCCGTACGAACCGATGCCGGGCGAGCACAGTGGCCTGCTCGGCGACCTTGTGGTCTGCGCTCCGGTCGTCGCGCGCGAGGCACGCGAACAGCACAAGGTCGCACGCGACCACTTCGCCCACATGACCATCCACGGTGTGTTGCACCTGCTCGGCCACGACCACGAACGCGACGCCGACGCCGAACGCATGGAGGCGCTCGAACGGCGCATTCTCGCCTCGCTCGACATCTCCGATCCCTATCTATAGCAACGGGTCGTTTCGCGACGCGGCCTCGACAAGTCTCGCACGCCTGCAACGATCCAAGCGCAGATGCGCCGATGATGTACGATTCGGAACCTGCATCATCCTGCGGGGAGCGCCATGCACGCCAGCCGAAGGGCTCGTCGCTCGTTTCCACTGCGGCCCCTGGCCGCCGCGCTGGCTGTCCTGCTCTCCGCCGACCCGCTCGCGCATGACGTGCATGCGCGCGCACCGGTTTCGGCCCATCCCGGTTCGAGCCTCGCGGTTGCCGACTGCGACGAAGGCGCGTTGCGCAGCGCGTTCGCCGGCGCCACCAGCGGCGCCATCATCGACCTGACTGCGCTGTCCGCTTGCACGATCACGCTGACCACCGGCGAAATAGCCATCGACGTCGATGACCTGACCGTGCAGGGTCCGTCGGACACTTCGCTGACGCTGAGCGGCAACCATGCGAGCCGCATCTTCCACCATACCGGCCGCGGCGTGCTGACGCTCGACCATCTCGCCATCACGGACGGCAATGACACCAAGCCCTATGACCAGGGCAAATACACTGTCTACCATGGTGCCGGCGGCGCGGTGCATTCCGATGGCGGCGTGACCCTTTCGAGCAGCTCGCTGACCAACTCCTCGGTCTGTTACCCGGTCGGGAACAACCAGTACAACGAGGGATATGGTGGCGGCGTGTTCGCGGAAGGCAATGTCTCGGTGATCCGGTCGACCGTGGCCGGCAATGCCGCCTGCGGCACCGTCCTGCCCTCTGTCTTCGGCATCATGAGCTATCACGGCGGCGCAGGTGGCGGCATTTTCGCGGGCGGCAATGTATACGTCTCATACAGCACGATCAGCGGCAACACGGCGTATGCGAAGGGCGGCGGCGGCGTCTACGGCGAGGGCAACATCACCATTGCCCACAGCGCGATCACGGACAACCACGGCTTCCAGAAAGGCGGTGGCGTGTCCATCCGTCAAAACGAGAACCTGCCGATTGGCGGCGCTCTGGTCAGCCTGACCGTCCGGACCAGCACCATCAGCGGCAACGCCGCGATGGACGGTGGAGGCCTGGCGTCCATGTATGGAAGCCCCGTTGATGTGTCCGACAGCACGATCGCCTTCAACACCGCATCCAGACCGGAGTTCGCCGGCTGGTTCGGGGGCGGCGGCGTGTGCGCGAACAGCTACTCGCTGCGACTCGCCAACAGCATCGTCGCCAACAACACCGCCAGCAACAACGGTCACGACATCAGCCTGTTCAACCTCGCAGGCCCGACGCCGCCGATTGCCGGCGACCACAACATCGTCATGAGTTCATCGCCAGCGGCGCCGCCGGACACGATCATCACCGATCCGGGCCTGCTGCCGCTGGCCAACCACGGCGGGCCGACGCCAACGCACGCCCTCGCGCCCGGCAGCGTGGGCATCGACGCGGGTCAGCCGTCTCCCGGCCTCTTCTTCGACCAGCGCGGCCCCGGCTTCCCGCGCGCTATCGGCGCCGCTGCCGACATCGGCGCGTTCGAGTCCGGGACGCCGCCGCCGCCGGTGAGCGAATGCTCGGAAGCCGCCGTGCGCGCGGCCATCGTCAATGCCCCGGATGGCCACATAGTGGACCTTTCTGCATTGTCCCACTGCACGATCACGCTGGCCGACGGCGCGTTCACGTCCAACGTGGACAACATCGCGGTCATCGGCCCCAGTGACCGCACGCTCAAGTTCGATGGCGACCTGCGGGACCGCGTCATCCTGCACAACGGCGGCGGCGTCCTGAAGCTCGACCACTTGGACATCACCCGCGGCTACATCGACGGTGGAAAATATGCCGGCGGCGCGGTGTTCTCCAGCGGCAGCATCGTGCTCGCCAGCAGCAGGGTGACGCAGAGCATGATCGGTGGTCCGGCCGGCAACACGCAGGCCTTTGGCGGCGGCGGACTCTACGCGCTGCGCAACGTCACCTTGGACGGATCCGTGGTGTCGGGAAACGAAAGCCGCGGTCGCGCAGGCGGCATCTGCGCATTGGTCGGCGATGTCACCGTCAGGAACAGCACGATCTCGGACAATCACAGCGACCTCGAAGGTGGCGGCGTGTTCGCTCCGGGCTGTTTCGGCGTGTGCACCGTCGACCAATTCACGACCACGATCGAAAATTCCACGATCAGTGGCAACACTGCCGGCACCAACGGCGGCGGCCTGCAGGTGACCTACGACGGCGTGGTCGTGCGCAACAGCACGATCACAGCCAATGCCGCGCTGGATGCGGTTGCCGGCGGCGGCGGCATCTTCGTCCGCAACGTCGTGAACGGCGCCCAGTTCGCGCCGGCGATCACGATCGTGAGTTCGATCGTCGCCAGCAACACAAGCGCCAACCCCGCTGCGGACATCGGCAGCCTCGCGAGCCTCGTCGTCCAGGGCGACCACGACATCATTACGGCCATGAACGGCACGCCACCCGGCGACACCTTGATCGGGAACCCCGGCCTGTTGCCGCTGGGCGACTACGGTGGCCCGACGCCGACCCATGCGCTCGCCGTGGGCAGCCTCGCGATCGATCGCGGCAGCAATCCCGACCATTTCGCCAATGACCAGCGTGGCGCCGGCTATCCGCGCGTGTTCGCCACCGCCCCCGACATCGGCGCGTTCGAACTCTCGCAACCGGTCGTCGTCGATCGCATCTTCACGAACGGCTTCGACTGATCGCGGCTTCCGGCACGCCTCGTCGGTCGAATCCGGGACTGGGAACGGACGGATCCGGTCGGCGAGCGCCGCGGGAAAGCGAAACATGGCTTTGGTACACTCAGCGTTCCGCCCCCGATGGGCGCCTGCCGGCAAGAGATGAGCGAGGATCCTCCCAGTACGCCCGCGCCACGAACGTGGTTCGAGCGAATCACGCAAGCGCTTTCCGGCGAACCGCAGAGCCGTGAGGAACTCATCGAGGAATTGCGTCACGCGCAGGCCAATGGCCTGATGTCGAACGACACCTTGTCGATGGTCGAGGGCGCAATCGAGGTCGCCGACCTCACTGTTGCCGACGTGATGATTCCGCGTGCGCAGATGGTATCGCTGCCGATCGACGCCAGCGTGCCGCAGATCCTCAAGGACGTGCTCGAATCCGGCCATTCGCGCTTTCCGGTGCATGCCGGCGACAAGGACGAGATCCTCGGCATCCTGCTCGCCAAAGACCTGCTGCGCTGTTTCGCGGAAGGGTCGAACGGCGACATCAAGGCGCTGCTGCGTCCGGTCACGATGATTCCGGAATCGAAGCGCCTCAACATCCTGCTGAAGGAATTCCGCCTCTCGCGCAACCACATGGCAATCGTCGTCGACGAATACGGCGGCGTCGCCGGGCTGGTCACGATCGAGGACGTGCTCGAACAGATCGTCGGCGACATCGACGACGAGCACGACGACGACGACGACGAGCACACGATGATCCAGTCCGCTGCAAACGGCGATTTCCTCGTCAACGCGCTGACCCCGATCGCCGAGTTCAACGAACGCTTCGGCTGCGACCTCAGCGACGAGGAGTTCGACACGATCGGCGGCATGGTCACCGCCGAAATCGGCCACTTGCCGGAAGCCGGCGAGGAAACCACGCTCAGCGGCTTCCATTTCCAGGTGACCCGCGCCGACGCGCGCCGCGTGCAGCAATTTGCGGTGCGGGTGCATGAGGCGTAGGGGCCGGCAATCGGGGATCGGGAATCGGAAATCGGCAAAGCCAGGCTTTCGCGACCGGATCGCCATCGTCTGCCTGATGTTTCTGTGCGCTGTCGCATTCGTCACCCACGCCAGCGCCCAAACGCCTTCCGCCTCCGCTCCGTCCGATTCGCAGCCAACGCTCAGCCTGCTGACGATCGGCCCCGGCGAAATCTTCTTCGAGCGCTTCGGCCACAATGCGATCGTCGTGCGCGATCCGGATTCCGGCGAGGCGGTCGCCTACAACTACGGCATCTTCGATTTCGATCAGCAGGATTTCCTGCTCAACTTCGTGCGCGGCCGCATGCTGTACCGCATCGCGGTCGACGCGCTCGACGACGATCTCGCGATGTATCGCGCCGAAGGACGGTCGATCACCGAACAGCGCCTCGACCTCGCGCCGGAACAAGCGCACGCACTGGTCGATTTCCTCGACTGGAATGCGCGCCCCGAAAACGCGCAGTACCGCTATGACTACTTCGAGGCGAACTGCTCCACGCGCGTGCGCGATGCGCTCGACCGCGCACTCGGCGGCGCCCTGCACGCGCAGAGCGAAGGTCGTTCGCGCGGCTACACGTACCGCCTCGACGCGCTGCGACTGATGGCTCCGGAGCCGCTGCTCGCGCTTGGCATCGACCTCGGGCTTGGCCCATATGCGGACCAGCGTATCGACTTCTGGCAGGAAAGCTTCGTGCCGGAAACGCTGAGCAAGGTCGTCGCGCAGGCAAACGTGAGCCGCGACGGACACCAAGTGCCACTTGCCGCCGCCATCGAGACGCTCGCTGCAGGCCATGTCGAGGAGGCGCCGGCCTTGCCTCCGGATCGGCGCCTGCCTTTCCTCGGCCTCGGCCTCGCGCTCGGCGCGGGGTTGTTCTGGCTCGGTCGTTCGGCGCGCGCATCGACGCGCATTCCGCTGGCCATGCTCGCAAGTTTGTTCGAAATGCTGTGCGGACTCGGCGGCGTCGTGCTGCTGTTCCTCTGGTTCGGCACCGATCATCGCGCGGCCTGGCGCAACGAGAACCTGCTGCTGCTCAATCCCCTGTGCCTGCTGCTCTTGCCGGCATGGCTCGGCGCATTGCGCCGGAGCGGAACGGTGCGTGCTGCGACGCGCTGGATCGCCTGGCTCGTCGTGCTGGTGGCCGCGTTCGCGCTGTTCTCGAAAATCCTGCCATGGTTCGTGCAGGCCAACTTGCAGTGGATCGTGCTGCTGTTGCCGATCCATCTCGCACTGGCATTGACGTTGATGCGCATTCCACTCCGGCGCCCGTCACGCTAGCACCGGAATCGATGGCGCATGCCGGAGCGGACTCCTGCATTCGCAAATGTCGACTGGGTCAAACTCCCCGCGCCGACAATTGCGACCCGCGCGCAAACCCCCTACCCTCGACGCGGGAATCGCACGGGGTGTAGCGGCATCCCACCCACGCATCGAATGGGGAATGACCGGCGCATGTCCGGATCGGAACGACGTGAGGACAGCACGGCGCTGCTGCTGCGCCGCTATGCGGATGGCGACGCGGACGCGCACGACGCACTGTTCGGATTGATCCACGAGGATCTGCGCCGGCGTGCGCACCGCTGGTCGCGTGGGCGCGACGCGACCTTGTCGACGACAGCACTGGTCCACGAAACCTGGCTGCGCCTTGTCGGCGCCGAACTCTCTCCAACCGATCGCGCGCATTTCTTCCGCATCGCCGCGCAGGCGATGCGCCGCGTGTTGATCGACGCGGCTCGACGCTCCGGCGCGCGCAAGCGCGGCGATGGTTTCGCCGCGGTCACGCTCGACACCGGCTTGCCGATGCCATCGACGCCGACGGACCTGCTCGCACTCGATCAGGTGCTGCAGCAACTCGCGACGAGCGAGCCGAGACTGGCACGCATCGTCGAACTGCACTTCTTCGCCGGCCTCGACTTCTGCGAGATCGCGCGCCTGCTCGATCTGTCCGAACGCACGATCGGGCGCGACTGGCGCACTGCGCGCGCACTGCTTCGTCTTGCGCTCAATGAAGCCGCAGTGGCGCCGGATTGCGATGACTGAGTTCGATCGCCGCTGCACGGATCTGCTGCGCTCCGCGCTGGAACTGCCGCCGGCCGAACGCCTCGTCTTCGCCGAACGCGAATGCGCCGGCGATGCGGCGTTGCTCGCGCGCCTGTGCAGCCTGCTCGCATTCGACGACGACGACTGGGACCTGCTCGATCGCCCGCTCGATGCGCTCGCCGCCGACATGCTCGATGACGATGTCGTCGCCAGCGGCCATCACGGCGACGAACGCATCGGTCCCTATCGCCTGATGCACGAACTCGGCCGCGGCGGCATGGGTTCGGTCTGGCTGGCCGAGCGCGCGGATGGACAATTCTGCCAGCGCGTCGCATTGAAGCTGATCAAGCTCGGCATGGACAGCATGCACGTGCAATCACAGTTCCGGCGCGAGCGCGAGTTGCTGGCACGCTTGCAGCATCCGAACATCGCGCAGCTGATCGATGGTGGCGTCGATGCGCGCGGCCGCCCGTGGTTCGCGATGGAATACATCGACGGCATCGGGCTCGGCGACTGGATCGCACACAGGCAACCGACCCTGCGCGCGAGGCTGGAGTTGTTCGCCAAACTCTGCCGCGCGGTCGCCCACGCGCACCGGCAACTGATCGTGCATCGCGACCTGAAGCCATCCAACGTGCTGGTGCAGGACGACGACGAACCGCGCCTGCTCGACTTCGGCATCGCGCGCCTGATCGAGCAAAGCGACGCCGAGCAGACCGCGACGATGCAGCGCTTCCTCACGCGCGACTTCGCCGCGCCCGAACAGCTGCGCGGCGAACCGGCCGGCACCTCCGCCGATGTCTATGCGCTCGGCCTGATCCTGTTCGAGCTGCTGACCGGCCTGCGCTATTGCACGATGCATGCGTCGAACGAGAGCACGCTGCGACCAAGCGCCGCATTCGGCGCGACCACCAGCGCCGCGGCGCAGATCACGCGCACGCAACTGCGCGGCGACCTCGATGCGATCACGCTGCGCGCGCTGGCCGACGAGCCCATGCGCCGCTATACCGATGCGCAGCAGTTCGCCGACGACGTACAGCGCCATCTCGACGGCAAGCCGGTCGAGGCGCGACCGGACAGCCTCGCCTACCGCGGCGCGAAATTCGTGCGGCGCCACCGCGCCGTGGTCGCCGCGAGCCTGTTCGGGCTCGTCGCGCTGCTCGCCGGCAGCAGCATCGCGTTCTGGCAGGCGGCGCAGAAGAGCGCCGAGGCCGAACGCACGCGCATCGCGCTCCGGCAATCGGACTCCACGCGCAAATTCCTCCTCTCGGTGTTCGTCGAAGCCGATCCGTCCAAGGCCAAGGGGAGCGAGACGACTGCCGGCGAACTGCTCGCCGCCGCGCGCACGCGCGTGGCGCAGGAGCTGGCCGACGAGCCGGAAGTCGCCGCCGAACTGCTCGACCAGATCGGCAATACCTATGTCTCGCTCGGCCAGGACGCGCTCGCACGCGAAGCGCTCAAGGAAGCGCTCGACTTCAACGAACGCGCGCGGCAACCCTCGCTCGCGATCGCCGCATCCGCCGGCGGCCGATTGGCGCACTACGCGTTTGCCGATGGCGACGCCGCAGCGGCGCTGGCTCAACTGGACGCCATAGTCGCGCGCCTGCGCGGCGCCGGAGACGACGACAGCGATGCGCTCGCGCAACGGGGCAAGATGAATGAACTCAAGGGCAACGTGCTGTATGCGATCGGCCGCAAGGAGGATGCGCGACAGGCGGCCCGGGCCGCGGTCGCCGCCTGGGCGACGGTGCGCGACGACTATCCGGCCGAATACCTGCTGGCGCAGATCGGCCTCGCCGACCTCGACGCGGCACTCGGCCACGGCGAGGCCGCACTCGAAGAGGCCGAGCGCGTGCTCGCCGATCCGCTGCTGCGCGGCAAGGACATCCCGCCGTCTCTGAGCGTGCAGGCGCAAGGCGTGCGGGTGCGTGCGCTGCAGGCGCTCGGCCGTCATGCCGAGGCCGAACCGATGCTGCGCGACACGATCGCCGAAGCCGGGGCCTTGTGGGGCGCCGACCACACGATGACGCGTTACTGGCGGTTCCGCCACGCCGAAACGCTGCGCGCGCTCGGCCGCCTCGACGAAGCACAAACCGTCGTCGACGCCGTGCTCGCACTGCCGCCGGACGGCAGTGCTGCGTATCGGCGCATCCGCACGGAAGTGTTGGCCGCCACGCTCGCGCACGAGCGCGGCGCAAACGACGCACCCGCGCGCATCGCCAGTATCCAAACCGCCGCCTGCGGCGACGGCGGCAACGAGGAACTGTGCGACCAGGCGCGCGCACTGAGCGTCGCCAATACGCGCATTGCTCGCTGACGAAAGCCGCAGACGACGTGAATCGCGGCACGTCGACGTGGCCGCCTCGCGCTCGCGCAATCGGGCCGGTGTCCAACCGCGGTCGCGCCGGATCGCGGGGCGGCGGGGCGAATTTCCTCACCCATGTCCGGTTTGCGCGCGCCCTTGCGCTTCTCCCTTCCCGACCGCGGCCGCCCTTGTGCCGCGCCCCTGGATTCGAGGAGATGAGCAAAGATGTTCAAACGACTGGCCTTCACGGCGCTGGCCACACTCGCATTCGGTACAGCCCATGCCGGGGTTGCCGATGCTTTCGCCAAGCAATCCATCGATGCCACGCAGCCGCTGCAGATCGACCTGCGACCGGACGGCACCCTGACGCCGAGCGATCTCACGCTTGATCTCGGCTTCAACAACAGCGGCATGCGGGCCTTCTGGCCGGTAACGGTCAGCGGCTGGTCGCCCACGGAGGACGGTCTGCGCGTGTTTCCATGGCTCACGACCGTCACGCCGCCAGGTGGCGCGCCCGTCCCGACGCATGGTGGCTACTACGTCATCGGCAAGCAGAAAAACAGCACGGGCGATCAATGGCGCGGCTGGATCGCGCGCGTGAAGCTCGACGGTACTCTCGACAGCACCTTTGGTACCGCGGGCTGGATCTTCACCGGCGGCCAGGATGACATCGTCGATGCGGCCGTCGCCGGCGGGAAGGCGTACATCCTGAGCAACATCTGGAGTGGTACCGCCGCGCCGCCGGTCACCCGCGTCATCTGCGTCGACCTGACCACCGCTACCGGCAGCTCATGCTTTCCCGGCGTGGGTGGCGTGCAGACCTGGGGCGCGAGCACGGCGGGCCCGCGCACCGCCGCCTACGGCCAGCGCCTCGCCTGGGACAACCGCTACGGCCTGTTCGTTGCCGCGCGCGTGATGAACAACACGCGTGGTCAGGAGCTCGGCATCGCCAAGATCAGCGCGGATACCGGCGCGCTGGACACCGGCTTCCGCGACGCCGGCTACAACATCGGCCTGCCAACGTGGGGCGAAGCCAGCGGCAACGCCGAAATTTCGATCAACGACATGGCCATCGTGCCGGCCGGCAATCCGAGCAGTGAGCGGCTCTACGTCGCCGGCCAGTTGAAGATCAACACCACCGACCACGACGGCTTCATCATCGGCATGTCTCCGACGTCGGGCGCCACCGCCAGCGGCTGGGGCTGGAACGCCTATTACTACGAGGACGACAACACAGCCGGCAAGAAGGACGCCATCACCGCCATCACCGTGCTGCGCAACGGCAAGCTCGCGTTCGCCGGCTGGTCGGAAACCGACAACGCCAATGTGACGCCGATGATCCTTGGTCGCGTCAACGCCAATGGAAGCTACGATGAAACGTTCTGCGCCGGAAACCCCAATGCCGGCGTCCGTGCCTGTCGAGCGGACCAGTCTGGTCCCTACGACGCACCGGTATCGCTGCCGGCGGCGATCGCCGAACGCCGGCAGAACCGCGATCTCGTCGTGGCCGAACGGTTCCAGAACAATGAGGACCACAACGGCGACTACCATCCGTATCAGGCGGTCCGGCAGTTCAGTGCAAACGGCAACGTGCAGCATGCCCGCCAAGTCCTCGACTTCACCCCCACCTCCGGCTCGACACCGTGGTCGCGCCCGTTCGGAATGTGGATCGGGGGCACCGGACTGTGGGACACCTCCAACAACACCGGACTTGGCGACGAAGTGATCGCGGTGGTCGGCACGCGCTTCTGGTATGACGCCGACTTCGACCCGACGATCAGCCATCTTGTCGCCACCGACAGCATCTTCGCCGACACCTTCGGCGGCAAGACCGGCGACTGAGGCATCGCGCCTTGCCGCAACCGGCGCCTGCCGCGCAACATGTGCAGGTACCGATCGATCACATCCGGAACGGGACGACGGCCATGGAAGGCCATATGCACCGGGAGCGCAATGGCCGCGCCACGGCCACCAGCGTCGACATGATTGCCGCCGTCATGCCCGCCGCTGCATCATGCAGGCATGGGCCTTTACTCCGCCAACCTGCCAACCGATCCGACCTGCACGGATCCGATGATCGTCAACTGCGTTGCCTACTCGGCCGACGGGCGCCGATTGCGCGACATCACCGTCGACGAGATCAGCGACATCCTCGAAACGCCGGACCAATGGGTTTGGGTCGGCCTGCGCGAACCCACCGAGGAATTGCTGGAAAAATTGCGCGAGGAGTTCGACCTGCACGAACTCGCAATCGAGGACGCACACAACGCGCATCAGCGTCCGAAGATCGAGGTCTACGGCGATTCCCTGTTCATCGTCGCGCACACCGCGCAGGTGGTTGACGGCAAGATCGCGTTCGGCGAAACGCACGCGTTCATCGGCAAGCGCTACATCGTCACCGTCCGCCACGGCGCCTCGTTGTCCTACGCGGCCGCACGCCGCGGCTGCGAACAGGCACCGGAGCTGCTGGCGCTCGGCCCGAGCTACTGCTTGTATTCGGTGCTGGATGTCATCGTCGACAACTTCTTCCCGATCGTGCGCGAGTTCCGCGAGGAACTGCAGCAACTGGAAGAGGAGGTTTTCCAGGACACGTTCAAGCGCGAGACGATCCGCCGCCTGTACGACCTCAAGAAGGAACTGGTCACCCTGCGCCTGGCGATCGCACCGCTACAGGACATCGTCAACCAGCTCACGCGTCAGTTCCCCGGGCTCGTCCGCGACGAGGTACGGCCGTACTTTCGCGACGTCTACGACCATGCCGCGCGCATCAACGAAGCAACCGACACGATGCGCGAGATGCTGACCGCCGCACTCAGCGTGAACCTCGCGCTGGTCACTGTCGCGCAGGGCGAGGTGGTCAAACGCCTCGCCGGATGGGCCGCGCTGCTCGCCGCGCCGACCCTGCTCGCCAGCTGGTACGGCATGAACTTCAAGTCGATGCCTGAACTGGACGTGCCGTGGGCCTACCACGCGATCATCGGCATCACCGTGGTCGTCTGCGGCACGCTCTTCTGGGTGCTGCGCAAGGCGCGCTGGCTCTAGCCCGCTCGCGATCTCTCGATCCACGCCGCCCGACTCCGCAGGCTTCGATGAGCGACATGGCCGCCACCGCTTACCCTTCGCTACGCACGCGCCTGCGCGAAAAACTTCCGGAAATCCTGATCGAGGCAGCATCGATCGTCGTTGCCCTGCTGCTCGCGCTCGCCCTGAACGGCTGGAACGAACGACGCCAGGAACACGAACGAGCGGCCATCGTGCGCAGCTCGATCCTGGCAGAGCTGCGCGGGAACCGCAGCGATATCCACACGGCGCAGACGCAGCTCCAGGCCATCATCGCCGAACTGAGTGCCGCGCTTGACGAGAGCAAACCCGAACCTCGCGAACTCAAGGTCGATCTCGGCTTGTCGCTGCTATCGGCAGCCGCCTGGCACTCGGCGCTCGCGACTCAATCGAGCCAGACCCTCGATTTCGAATGGATCACGCGCATCGCCAAGGTGTACGAGCTGCAGGACCACTACTTGCGTGCACAAAACACCGCGGCGGACCAGCTTGGCGCGATACCGGCCGACAGGCATCTCGACGCGCGGCAGATCGCACGATCGTTGATCCCGCGGATGACCGCGCTTGCGCGTCTTGCGGACAGTCTCGTCCAAAGCTACGACGACGCGCTTGAAAAACCTTCCAGTCAGACTCCGTCACCGAAGTAGACAAGAGTCCGTTCAATTCGGGAACCCGATCGGAAGCATTTTCCTTCCCCCGAATCGACGCTGATTGTCGGATCAGGGAGAAAGTGCCTCCATGAGGTGCGCGGAAGAAAGGAACGACGAATTGCTCGACTGTCGCGCTCCCGTCCTCGATCACCGCATTCAACCGGACGAGAGGGCGCGCTCGCGCGGCAACCAGCGCAACCAGACAAGGAATACGACCAGCGCATCAAGCACGATCAGCGCCTGCCAGAGGTATAGATGGAACCAGTCGAACCAGAAGCGGTTCCACTGGCCGAGGTAGAACAGGCTGATGATGCGCACGAGGTTCACCGCCTGGATCGCGACGAAGCCGACGCCGATGCCGGCCAGCTTGTATTTCCACGGCGCCGGGAACGCCAGCATCGCCGACACCAGGATGATGACCGCCTCGACGCCGTTGCAGCCGCGCTCGATCGAGATCGCAAAGCCGTTGCTCGTGCTCTGCAATATCTTGCCGTGGGCGACTGCATGGGGGTCGAACAGATCGACGATGAAAACGCAGACCTGCGCAATCGCCGCGGTGAACGGCTCTATCACGTAGTGCTCGACCGGTTGCCACAATTCCGCGACGAACAACACGGTCAGGCAGAGCAGGAACAACAGCATGAAGCGGAGCATGGCATGACCGGAAATGGGGGATCGGGCGCGGCCAGTCAGCACGGATGCAGGCCGCAACGCGCAGAGCATACCGGCTAACCTGCGGGGTTCGGCACCTGCGCATGCCCACGAACTGCCGTGAAGCCTCGCCCCTGCTAGCATTTCCCCATGAATCCCGCGCCCAATCTCTTTCTCATCGGCCCGATGGGAGCCGGCAAGACCACGGTCGGACGCCACGTCGCCGAGCTGTTCCGCATGCCGTTCGTCGATCTCGACCACGAGATCGAGGCGCACACGGGCGCCGCGGTCAGCCTGATCTTCGAACTGGAGGGCGAAGCCGGCTTCCGTCGCCGCGAGAGCGCCGCGCTGGCCGACGCGGCGGCGCGCAACGGCCTCGTGCTCGCGACCGGCGGCGGCGCGGTTCTGAATGCGGACAACCGGCGTACCTTGCACCAACGCGGTTTCGTGATTTGGCTCGATGCCGAGGTCGATGCCCAGCTCGCACGCCTGTCGCGCGACCGCCAGCGACCGCTGCTGTGCGCGCCGGACCGACGCGCGCGGCTCGAACAACTCGCGGCCGAACGCAATCCGCTGTATGCCGAAATCGCCGACCTGCGCCTCGATTCCGTCGGTGTCGGCAACAGCATGCATGTCGCGCACGACCTGCTCGACCTGCTCGAAGCGCGCTGGCAGCGCGGCAACGTACAGGGGTTTGCATGAGCATGCTGACGACAGTCGAGGTCGCACTCGGCGCACGCTCCTATCCGATCTGGATTGGCGCCGACCAGCTCGCCGACGGCACGCATTGGCGCACGGCCATCCGCGGCCGCCACGTGCTGGTCGTGACCAATTCGACGATCGCGCCGCTGTATCTTTCGCACGTGCAGGTTTGCCTCGACGGATTCCGGCATGCGGAACTGGTATTGCCCGATGGCGAAGAGCACAAGACGCTCGACAGCAGCGCGCGCATCTTCGAAGCCTTGGCCAAGCTCGGCGCGACCCGCGACGCGACCATCCTCGCGCTCGGCGGCGGCGTCATCGGCGACCTCGCCGGTTTCGCCGCGGCGTGCTGGATGCGCGGCATCGACTTCGTGCAGATGCCGACCACGCTGCTTGCGATGGTCGATTCCTCGGTTGGCGGCAAGACCGGCGTGAACCTCGCCGCCGGCAAGAACCTCGTCGGCGCGTTCCACCAGCCGCGCGCGGTCGTTGCCGATACCGGCACGCTCGCCACCTTGCCGGATCGCGAATACCGCGCCGGCCTCGCCGAAGTCGTCAAGTACGGCGCGATCGGCGATAGCGCATTCTTCGACTGGCTCGAACGCAATACCGCCGCATTGAACGCCCGCGACCCGGCGGCGCTGGTCGAGGCGATCGCGACCAGTTGCCGGCACAAGGCCGGCGTGGTCGCGCGCGACGAACATGAACACGGCGAGCGCGCCTTGCTGAACTTCGGCCACACCTTCGGCCATGCTCTCGAAACCGCGCGCGGCTACGGCACCTTGCTGCACGGCGAAGCCGTCGCAATCGGCATGGTGCTGGCGGCACGCCTCTCTGCCGATCTCTGCCTCGCGCCGCGCGGCGATGCCGATCGCCTCGCCGCGCTGCTGCATGCGCTCGACCTGCCGACCGCACCGCCGCCGAGCGATCCGGCACGCCTGCTCGACCTTATGCGCCTCGACAAGAAGAATCTCGCCGGCCGCCTGCGCCTGATCCTCTGGCGTGGCGTCGGCCAGGCCGAGATCGTGCCGGACGTCGCCGAGCGCGCGATCATCGATGTGCTTGCCTCGCCATGGGACACACCGAACGGACCGCCCTCCAGCCGCGGACCGAATGTCGGGGAGCGCCTCCGTCCTGAGGAATAGCCGTTCGCGGTGATGCATCGAACCATTCCCGGCAGCGCCGACACCGGTCACTCTTCGAGGTCTCAGGGCGAGCGGCCGGAGGGATTTCAAGCTGCGCTACTGCGGATGCTGCATCGACTAACGCCCGGCATGGCCACACCGCTACAATCAGCGGTTCATCATGCGCCTCTACCTGCAAACCAAGACTACCGGCACCGACGCGCCGCGCTACTACCAGCTCATGCTGCAGCAGGATCTGCTCGGCAGCTGGATGCTGCTGCGCGAATGGGGCCAGCAGGGTGGCCGCGCCAGCACCAAGCGCGAGATCTACCTCGAACGCGATGCCGCATTGAATGCGTTCGAGCATGCGCGCGATGCCCAGCTCAAGCGCGGCTTCCACGTGATGTTCAGCCAGGGTTTCGAGGGACCGCACGCGGGCTGAAAAGCACCGTCCAGGCCCGGGCGGATTGCCGCGCCCCCTGTCCAGCGCGCACCGCAGCGACGACAATGCGGGGTTTGTTCCCGCGATCATCCATGACCGCGAAGATCAAGAACGCGCGCTCCCGGGCGCACTTATCCATTCGAGAGCCTTCCGCATGACCACGCCCGATCATCGTTTCCTGCGCGCATTGCGCCGCGAACCCGTCGACATGACGCCGGTCTGGATCATGCGCCAGGCCGGCCGCTACCTGCCCGAATACCGCGCCACGCGCGAACGCGCCGGCAGCTTCCTCGCGCTGGCGCAGACGCCGGAACTGGCCTGCGAAGTCACTTTGCAGCCGCTGGCGCGTTTTCCGCTCGATGCCTCGATCCTGTTCTCCGACATCCTGACGATCCCGGACGCGATGGGCCTCGGCCTGCATTTCGTCGATGGCGAAGGCCCGAAATTCCATCATCCGCTGCGCAGCGCCGCCGCGATCACCAGACTCGGCGTGCCCGACCCGGAAACCTCGCTGCGCTACGTGATGGACGCGGTGCGCCTGATCCGCCGCGAGTTGAACGAGCGCGTTCCGCTGATCGGTTTCTCCGGCAGCCCGTGGACGCTGGCCTGCTACATGATCGAGGGCGAAGGCTCGTCGAGCTTCGCGCGCGCGAAGGCGCTTGCGCTCGAAGACCCGACCACGATGCATCGCCTGCTCGACACATTGGCGCAATCGGTTGCGTCGTATCTCACCGCGCAGGCCGCGGCCGGTGCGCAGGCGCTGATGGTGTTCGACACCTGGGGCGGCCTGCTCGCGCCGGCGATGTTCCGCGAGTTCTCGCTGCGCTGGCTGGGCGAGATCGTCGCGCGCCTGAAGGCGGACCCGCGCACGCGCGAGGTGCCGCTGATCCTGTTCTCGAAAGGCGCGAACGGCCATCTTGAAGCACTCGCCGACACCGGCTGCAACGCGCTCGGCGTCGACTGGACGATCGACCTCGGCGAGGCCCGCGCGCGCGTCGGCGCGCGCGTCGCGCTGCAAGGCAATCTCGATCCGTCCGTGCTTGCCGCCTCGCCGGAGACGATCCGCACCGAGGCGCGCAAGGTGCTCGACGCATTCGGCGCGCATCCGGGCCACGTGTTCAATCTCGGCCACGGCATCACGCCGGACATCAAACCCGAGCACGTTGCGGTGCTGGTCGATGCGGTGCACGAACACAGCCGCAGAGCCTGAGCCATCTGCTCTTGTGGACGCCGTCGAGCGTCAATCGCGCAGGCCGCACGCGATTCGTCGCCGACGAGCATCGGGACTGAAGTCCCCACAAAGAACCTGAAAGCCCTCTCACCCTGCTGCTCGTTTCGCGACGTCAGCGTGGCGGTTCGCGCGCCTCCATCGCCGCCGCGATTGCGTTCGCAAGCAGGGCGCCGGTCACCGGCTTGCGCAGCAGCACGTCCATGCCGGCCGCTCGGATCTGCGCCTCCTCGTCGCCGACCGAGCGTGCGGTGACCGCAATCAGCGGCAGGTCCGCGTGGCCACCGTTGCGCAACATGCGCGCGAGGCTGAGACCGTCGATGCCGGGCAGATCGAGATCGAGCAGCGCGAGGTCGCAGTGGCGTGTCTTCAGCTCGGCCAGCGCAGCGAGTCCGTTCGGCACATGCGTCGCGCGATGACCGAGCGTCGTGAGCAGCCCGAACATGACTTCGGCGATGGTCGCGTCGTCCTCGACCAGCAGCACATCGAGCTGTACCTGCATATCCGGCCGGTGCATGGGCGCGGACGCGGCGACCTCGTGCGGCGTCCGCTTCGCCTCGTAGACCGGCAACGCCACGTCGAACACGCTGCCTTCGCCGAGTTTGCTCGCTGCCTCGATCGTGCCGCCCATCAACAAGGTCAGTTCGCGGCAGATCGCGAGGCCGAGGCCACTGCCGCCATGCCGTTGCGTCACGCCATCGGCCTGTTCGAACCGGTTGAACAGGCGCGCACGCAGCTCGTCGCCCATGCCCGGCCCGGTGTCGGCGACGCGGAAGCGCAGGTGGTCCGGCGCAGCGCGAGAGAGCGTGAGTATGACGCTGCCGTGCTCGGTGAACTTGAGCGCGTTGCCGACCAGGTTCAACAGGATCTGCTTGATGCGCAGCGCGTCGCCCCAGATCGAGGTTGGCACGTCGTCCGCTACCTGCAACGCGAGTGCGAGTTCCTTGCGCTGCGCCAGCGGTTGCTGCAATTCGATGACTTCGCGCGCGACTGCGGCGGGATCGAGTGGCTGGTCGTCGAGCGCGAACTTGCCGGCGTCGATGCGCGCGATGTCGAGGCTGTCGTTGACCAGACGCAGCAGCAGCTGGCCGGACTGCTGGATCGCGTTCGCGTAACCGCGCTGCCTCGCATCGAGCGGAGTGCCGAGCAACAACTCGCTCATGCCGAGTACGCCGGTCATCGGCGTGCGGATCTCGTGGCCCATCGTCGCCAGGAACGACGACTTCGCTTCGACCAGGTGTTCGCGTGCGCGCCGGCGCTCTTCCACCAGCGCCAACGCGTGCCGATGCCGGATGCGGCCGCGGTACGCACGCAGCGCCACGAACGCAAACAGCAGCAGAGCGATGGCATAGATCGAATATGCGAACGGCGTAGCCCACGGCGCGGGCGCGACATCCACCTGCAAGGGGCGCGCGAGATCGCTCCAGGTGCTGGCTGCGTTCGCCGCGCGCACACGCAACTGATAGTGGCCTGGAGGCAGCTGCGAATAGATGCGTTCGCCGCGTTCGGCATCGACCCAGCCGTGATCGAAGCCATCGAGCTTGAAGCGATAGCGGTTGCCGGAGGGATTGACGAAGGACAAGGCGCGCGCCTCTACGCGGAAATCGAGGTCGCCGTGCCGCAGCTCGACTGGCGCGCTCCAATCGAGCGCAACCGTCCCCTTGCCACGACGCACGCTGAGTGCGGTCAGACGCAGCGGCGGCGGCGGCAAGTCGAGTTGCAGCGCGGTCGGGTCGAACGCGATCGCGCCGGCGAGCGTGCCGGCATAGACGGTGCCGTCGGCGGCCGTGGCCAGCGCGCCGGGCAGGAACTCGGGGCTCGGCAGGCCATCGCGCGCGCCGAAACGGCGCAGCTCGCGCGTCGCTCCGTCGAGGCGCCACAGTCCACGTGGCGAGGTCACCCACACCGTATCGTCGGCCGATACCGTCAACGCCGCCGCGCGGAACGCTGGCCAGCCCTTGGCGGCATCGAACCGCTGTTCGACCAGCATCACGCCACCGTCGACGCGGTACTGCTCCAGCGCACCGAGGCGCGCCAGCCAGAGTGAGCCATCGCGCGCGAACGCGAGCGCGTGGATCGGATCATGCGGACCGCCGGCGACCGGCTCGAAACGATCCCGCTCGGCGTCGTAACGCTCGACGCCGTTCGCTGTCGCCAGCCATGGCGCACCGTCCGCATCCAGCACCAGCGCGGAGATATCGGCATCACCGAGCGTCTTGTCGGCCGTCGTGTAGCGGCGCACCACGCTCGGCGGCTCGCCGGCGACGCGCGCGACACCGCCACCGTGCACACCGACCCAGACACTGCCATCGTGTGCGCGGACGAGATGATCGACATAGCCCTGCGCCAATGCATCAGCGCGCGCGACGTCGACCGGCAGCTCGACCACCGCCGGCGACGCCAACGAGTAACGTTTCAATCCGGTCTGCGAACCGACCCAGAGACGATCCGCTCCGTCGGGCAGCAACGCGGTCAGACGTGGGCCGGCCACGCCCAACCGCGCCTGCCAGCGTTCGATGCGCCCGCTCGCACCGTCGAGCCGGTCCAGTCCGTTGCGACCGCTCGCGATCCAGACCGCGCGCGCATCGTCGATGCCGATCGCCGCGACCTGAGTGCCGGTCAGACTGGCCGCATCGCCGGGCAGATGTCGGAACGTGGCGAAGTTGCGCCAGTGCGGCGACAGGCGCGCGACGCCGCCGTCAAACAGCGAAAACCAGATGCCGCCTTCGACGTCCGCGCGGATGTCCATCGTGCGCGAACCCGGATACGAGCCCGGTGCGACTTCGTCGCCGCCATACCGCTGCAAACCGAGTGCATCGAGCCGCGCAAGTCCGGTCAAGGTGCCGATCCACAGGCCATCCGCATCGGTGCGCGCAAGCGCCGAGACTTTCAGCGGCGGTGTCGCCGCCGCGATCTCGTCGCGATAGTGCAGGTCGGCATCGACACGGAACACGCCTTTCAGCGTCCCGACCAGCATGCCGCCATCCGTTTCCGGCAGGAACGACATGACCACGGCGCGGCCCGGGCGCTGCGCCAGCGGCGGCAGCTCGACGTGCACGATGCGGCCGTCGGCCTCACGCACGTCGAGTCCGTCGTCGGTGCCGATCCACAGGCGACCGCGCGCATCCGCGCGCAACGCATACACCGTGCTCGAACGCAGGCTGGCCGGGTTCTCGGCATCGTGGTCGACATGAAGGAAGCTGCCGTCCGGCTCCAACCTGTTGAGACCACCGAGATAGGTGCCGACCCAGATCGCGCCACTCGCGTCCTCGGCGATCGCGAACAGGTCGTCGCTGCCGAGCGTGCCGAGCTTGCTCGGCTCGTGCTTCCAGTACTGGAAGCCCTTGCCATCGGCATTCAGGCGATTGAGACCGGAGGCCTCGCCGCCACACCACAAATTGCCGGCACGATCGACCAGCAGCACCGAGACGTCGTTCGACGACAGCGAGGCCGGATCGGCCGGATCGTGGCGGAACACGCGAAAGCCGACGCCGTCGTAGCGCGCGAGGCCATCCTGCGTGCCGATCCAGACGAATCCGTCGTGGTCTTGCACGGTCTTGTAGACGACGTTCGACGGCAGCCCATCGGATACCGTCATCGCGCTGAACTGCGGCGGCGCCGGAGGCGGCGCGGCCGCTGCGGCCACGGCGAACGCAAGCAACAACGGTGCGAACAATGCGCGCATGATTCCTCCCCTGCCGCGATACTAGCGCGCCGAAGACGCCATGAAGATGATCGGGCACGAATGGCACCGTCCGGGTGCGCGCTAGAATCCGCCGATGCCATCGCCGCGCCTGCCGCTCCGCCTGATCTTCCTCGCCGCGCTCGCGATCGGTGCGGCGCTGCTGCTCGGCCTCGTCGTCGCCACCTTGAACAGTCTGCTGGAGTTCTACCAGCGCCTCGCCGCGATGCCGATCTGGCTGCGCGCGCCGCTGATCGTCGCTGGCGCATGCATGCTCGGGGCGCTGGCGTGGCTGCTGTGGCGCCTTGCGCGACCGGCGCGCACGTCCTCGCTGCAGGCGCCAGCGCCGGTTTCACGCAGCGAAGTCGACGCACGCATCGACGCGCTGCGCGAACGCCGCGCCGAAACCGCCGCGCTCGAAGCCGAACTGGCCGAACTCGATCGGCGTCGCCTCGGCGGCGAACTGCACGTCGCGCTGTTCGGCGAAATCTCGACCGGGAAATCCAGCCTGATCCGCGCATTGGCGCCCGAAGCCATGCCCGACATCGACGTGCGCGGCGGCACCACGCGCACCGTCGCGCAGCATCGCGGCCACCTGCCCGGCGGGCGCGAGCTCGTCCTCGCCGATGTGCCCGGCAGCGGTGAAGTCGATGGCGCCGTGCACGAACAGATCGCACGCGACGAGGCACTGCGCGCACATGCCGTGGTCTATCTGACCGCAGCGGACCTGACCCGCGCGCAGGATGCCGAACTCGCATGGCTGGCCGGTTTCGGCAAGCCGATCGTGCTCGCACTGAACAAGTCCGACCTCTACGACGCCGACGAGCGCGCCGCGCTGCTGCAACGCTTCGCGCAGCGTTACGCGCCGCGCGTGCGCGCGATCGTCGCGATCAGCGCCGGCGGCCGCGAACGCTTCGAACGCACACTCGCCGATGGTCGGCGCGAGGCCGTCGAGCGCGACCGCTTGCCCGATGTCGGCGAGCTGACCCGCGCACTCGATGCCGTCACCGCGGTCGGCGCCGATGCGCTCGAACCGTCACGCGAAGCCGCGGTGCTGGCCGAAGTCGGCCGCCGCGGCGACGAACTCGCTCGCGTGACCGCCGCGCGCGAATCCACCGAAACGGTCGCCAAATACACGCGTCGCGCGGTCGTCGGTGCGATGGCGGCGGTTGCCCCTGGCAGCGACATCCTGATCCAGGGTGCGCTCGGCACCGCACTGGTGCGCGAACTCGCGCGCATCCACGGCGTACCGGTGCGCGAGCTCGATGTCGAAGCACTGCTCTCGCGCGTCGGCCTGACCGTGCGCAACACGACCGCGATCGTGCTCGCGATCGCCGGCAATGCGCTGAAAGCGTTCCCGGGACTCGGCACGCTCGGTGGCGGTGTGCTGCACGCGATCGCCTATGGCCTTGTGTTCGACAGCCTTGGCCGCGCACTCGCCGAAACGCTGGCCGAGCGCTCGGTGCTGGACGCCGCCGACATCGAGACGCGCGTGCGTGCCTTGCTCGCCGAGCCCGCGCGCGAGCGCATCGAGCGCATCGCGCGGCTGGCACTGGAAAGCGCGAGCGAGCGGGTGGAACATCGGGACTGAAGTCCCTCTCACATCGTTGACCACGACGAACACCTCGTTCACCGAACGGTGGTAGCGCGGCTCGCCGCTTTTTGCCAAGCTGCAGGACATGCGTTTGCCCTGTGTCGTCATCGCCCTCGCCGTCGCGCCATCCCTCTCGATCGCCGCGCCGGAGACATACCGCTTCGATCCGGTACATACGCAGCTGTGGTTCGGCAGCGACCATCAGGGTTTCTCGCATCCACTGGGGCGCATGCGCATCAAGGGCGGGTGGTTCCAGTTCGACGACAAGGACTGGAGCAACAGCCGCGTCGACGTCGCAATCGACATCGCTTCTGCCGACATGGGCGATGCGAAGTGGAACGAGATGGTCAGGTCCGGCGCGTTCCTCGACAGCGCGCGCTGGCCGAGTGCGCGCTACATCAGCCGCAGCGTCGAGAAACTCGGCAATGGCAAAGGCGTGATCCACGGCGAACTGCAGTTCCATGGCCAGCGCGCGCCGGTCGACGTCGCATTCCACCTCAACCGGATCGCCACCGATCCTTACCTGTTCAAGCGCAAGGCCGGTTTCTCGGCCAGCGCCACGATCAGCCGTTCCGCTTTCGGCATGAAAAGGTACGCCGAGGTCGTCGGCGATATCATCGACCTGCGCTTCGAGATCGAAGGCATTCGCGATGCCGATGCCGCAAAGCGCACGACATCCGGAGACTGAAATGGCATTGAAAAGCGATGCGACGCATTGGGGCAGCGTGGCCAAGTTCTTCCACTGGACGGTGGTGCTGCTGATCCTCGCACAATCCGTGCTCGGTCTTGTCATGGTCGAACTGCCCAAGCGTCCGAGCTCGATTCCGTACTACTCGTTCCACAAGTCGCTCGGACTGACGATTTTCGCGCTGGCGGCCCTGCGCCTGCTCTGGCGCGCGTTCGACCGCAGGCCGAACGAAGTTGTCGGCATGCCGCACTGGCAGGCGATCGTTGCACGTTGCGGGCACGCACTGCTGTACGCGCTGCTATTCGCCGTGCCACTGTCGGGCTGGCTGTTCGATTCGGCGTCGAGCTTGCGTCCGCTGTACTGGTTCGACCTGATCCATGTGCCGAGCCTGACCGGCGGAAAGGACGATGCCATCAAGGCGTTTGCCGAGCCCGCGCACGAATGGTTGTTCTGGCTGCTCGCGCTGGTCGCCGCAGGCCACGCCGCCGCGGCGCTGGTCCATCACTTCTTCAATCGCGACGAGACGCTGGTACGCATGCTGCCCGGACGGCGCGCGACCAATCCTTCCTGACCCACAAAGGAGCAACGACCATGCTGCGCCCATTGCTGTGCATCGCCCTGCTGCTGCCACTCGGCGCATTTGCGCGCGACTGGCAGGTCGACACTGCGAAAAGCACGCTGACCTTCAAGGGCAGCTACCAGAACGAGGCCTTCGACGGCACGTTCAGGAAGTTCGACGCGACGATCGCCTACGATGCGGCCGATCTGGCCAAGTCGAAGTTCGATGTGACGATCGACCTCGCCAGTGCCGACACCGGCAACGGCGATCGAGACGATTCACTTCACGGCAACGACTTCTTTGACGTCAAGAAGACACCCAAGGCGCATTTCGTGACGGAATCGTTCGCCAAGGCAGCCGACGGCAGCGTCGAGGCGAAAGGCTCGCTGACGATCCGCGACAAGACCCGACCGGTCACGCTGAAGGTCACCTTCGCCGAGAACGGCAATGCCGCCACGCTCGATGTCGCGACCACGCTCAGGCGCGCGGACTTCGGCCTCGGCGCCAGCAGCGACTGGGCCGATGTCGGCGCTGACGTGCCGGTGCATGGCCATCTGACGCTGAGCGCGAAGTAGCGTTTGGCTGCAGGAACACACCCCGTGCGCGATTCGAATACCGGATCGCGCACAGTGCGCGCTCCTGCACATTCACGATGAATACGCCCGGCTCCCTGTGGCAACGCCTGCGCGCCAGCTTCTCGCGAACGGGCGATCGCGCGACGGCGGCACCGCAAGGCGGTGACACGCATGCCTCCCAGGCCGCTGCCAGCCTGCGCGGCCTGCTCGATGACACCTCGATCCCGACCGCAGTCCGCAGCAGCCTCGCCGCGGATTTCGCACGATTGGAGGCGATGCTCGGCAAGCTCGAACGCGGCGAGTTGCACATCGCCGTGTTCGGCCGCGTCAGCGTCGGCAAGTCCGCGCTGGCGAACGCCTTGCTCGGCGAAGACGCATTCACGGTTGGCGTGCTGCACGGGACGACGCGCGAGGCCACGCAACGCAGCTGGCGAGAAGTCGCCGGCAGCGGCGTGCACCTGATCGACACTCCCGGCATCGACGAACTCGATGGCCAGGCGCGCGAGAAGCTCGCGTTCGACGTTGCCGGCGTCAGCGACCTGGTCGTGTTCGTCGTCGACGGCGACATGACGCAGCGCGAACGCGACGCGTTGCAACTGCTCGCGCGCACCGAGCGACCGCTGCTGCTCGCCTTGAACAAGGCCGATCGCTACGGCGACGACGAACACGAGCGCCTGCTCGAACGCCTGCGCGAACACGCGCGCGGATCGGTGCGCGACGAGGACGTCGTCGCCATCGCCGCGCAGCCGACGCCGATCAAGCGCCTGCGTGTCGATGCCGACGGCGTCGAACATGCGGAACTGGTCGAGCGCATGCCCGACCTCGACGCGCTGCGTGATCGTCTGACCGCGGTGGTGATGCGCGAGGGCAAGACCTTGGCGGCACTGAACGCGAGCCTGTTCGCCGGGCGCGTCTCCGATCAGGTCGGCACACGCATCGCCGACGCAAGGCGCGAACTCGCCGCCAAGGTGATCCGCCAGTACTGCATTGCCAAGAGTCTCGCGGTAGCGCTGAATCCGATTCCGGTCGCCGACCTGCTCGCCGCCGGCGCGCTTGACGCCGCGCTGGTCATGCATCTCGGCCGCGTCTACGGCTTGCCGCTGACCAAGGCCGAAGCGGGCTCGCTGATCGCGGTGATCTCGGCGCAACTGGCCGCGCTGATGGGCGCGATCTGGGGCGTGCATCTGGCCGCATCCGCGCTGAAAGGCTTCAGCGCCGGACTCTCCACTGTCGTCACCGCCGGCGCGCAGGGTGCGCTCGCGTGGTACGCCACCGAACTGGTCGGCCGCGCCGCCGAGAAGTACCTCGTCGCCGGCAAGTCATGGGGCGAAAAGGGTCCCAAGCGCGTCGTCACCGAGATCGTCGAAAGTCTGGACCGTGATTCGATCCTGCGCGAGGCACGCGCGGAAATCCTGCATCGCCTGCGCGGCTGAGCATCACTGGCTGCCCGCGGCGCCCATTCCAGCGCCAGCGTTTTGGCGGACAATGGCGCCAAGTGTGCGCTGTTTGGCAATCCGCCCGCCACGCGATCGACAATGCAGCAACGGAGACTTCCGTAAAGTCCGCGCAAATTCAGGGGAGACATCCGCATGAACGGTATGACGCGCTGCGTGCTTGCATCCGCAATGATCTGGTCCGGCGCCTTGCAGGCTGCCAACGGCGATATCGACACCAGTTTCGGAACCAATGGCTTCGCCTTCGCGGGGCTGACCGACGCTTTCCCAGGCCATTCCGCTTGCAAACCGGTCCTGCAGACCGACGGCAAGATCGTATTCTGCGCAGCGCGTACCGCCAACGGATCGTCCGGCACGGACATGATCGTCTTGCGTCACAACGCGGACGGCACGCCTGACAACAGCTTCAGCTTCGACGGCATCACCGAGATCGATTTCGGCAACCCAACGGATGTCGCCGCCGGACTCGCGGTGCAAAACGACGGCAAGATCGTCGTCGCCGGCACGACGCAGGGCACGGCATCGCACAGCGCGGACTTCGCTGCTGCGCGGCTGAATGCGGACGGTTCGCTCGATACGAGCTTTGGCGGCGGCACCGGCAAGGTGACCGTCGGCTTCGATCTCGACGCCGGCAGCGGCGACGACATTGCCGGCGCGATGGCGCTCCAAGCCGATGGCAAGATCATCATCGTCGGCAGCGCCGAAACGGCAACCGGCACCTTGGTCGCGGTAACGCGGCTGCTGCCCGATGGCACTCGCGATTCGCAGTTCAACCTCAATGGCAAAGTGACGTTTGCCTTCGGCGCTTCGAGCAGCGAGCAGAATACTGTCCTGCGCGTCTCTGTTGACATGCAGGGGCGCATCGTCCTCACATCGACCACGAGTACGGACGGCGCCGCTCAATTCGGCGTCGCACGATTGCTCGCCAACGGCTCGCTCGATCCGAATTTCCACGCCAACGGCCGCACCTTGTTCGACTTCGGGGGGAATGCGAGCTTCAACACGGCTCCTTATGCACTGATCCTGCAGCGCGATGGCCGTATCGTCGTCGGCGGCGCGGCCAACAGCTCGACGTCAAGCACGGAGAACATCGACACCGCGATCGCACGCCTGTTGCCGGATGGATCGCTCGACACCAGCTTCGGCTTCGGCGGTCGGACCATGGTTGCATTCGATCTCGGCGGCCAGAATCTCGATGCGATCCTCGATGGCGTGCAGCAAGCAAACGGCAGCCTGATGTTTGTCGGCACTGCGACTACCGCGACCGGCCAGATCGCCCTCGCCTTGCGTCTGCGTGCGGATGGCACGCTCGACAACGCGTTCGGTGCATTCGGCAAGATGAGCTACGACTTCGCATTCACTTCACCGGATGTCCAGGCATTCGGTGGAGTCGTGTTGCAGGGAACGCATTTCGTCGTCGCCGGACTCGCATACGTCCCTCCCGGCGGTTCCTCACCGCCGATCGACATCTTTCTTACGCGCATCGCCGACGACACGATCTTCGCCAACGGGTTCGAATAGCGCAACGCTGGCGCCGCGATTCCCGGCAGACTCGGACGGAGATCGAGCGCAATTCCGAAGCGCGACGCATGCCCGCAACGCGATATTCGCTGTCACGTGCATTGGACCGGCCCGCACGGGCGGTTGCAGCGGAATCGCCTCTGCGGATGCAAACATTTACACCAGGCCCAGCCTGGTTCACATCGGCGACATGCGGATGCGCCTAGAGTGGGCCGGCTCCGGCGCAACACGCCGCGGGCATTCCCATTGAATGGAGGTTCGTCCATGAAATCGACCACCACGCTTTCAATGTTGCTCGGTGCCGGCATCGCAGTGCTCGGCGTGTGCGCACCCGTCGGCGCGCAGGACCTGGGCGCACTCAAAGGCCTCGCGGGCGGAGGCGACCTGTCGTCGATGGCATCCGGCAGCGCCGGCAATGCCGCTGGCGTGATCGGCTTCTGCGTGAAGAACAACTACCTCGGCGGCGACGCGGCCAGTTCGGTCAAGGACAAGCTGATGGGCAAGCTTGGCGGCGACAACGAATCCGAACAGGACAAGTCCGACTACGAAGACGGCGCGAAGGGCCTGCTGAAGACCGGCGACGGCAAGAGCCTCGATCTCGCGCAGGCGGGCGGACTGAAGAAGTCGATGACGAAGAAGGTCTGCTCCAGCGTGCTCGACCACGCCCAGTCATTCCTCTGATACGCCCGGCACGACGCGCGGGATCCGCCACGGCGCGATCCCGCGCCTTTGTTGAACCAGACACCTGCCGACGCGGATTCACGCGTGCGCGTGCACCATAGCGCGCAGTGCCGGATGGGCAATCTCGAACACGTCGAACAGGCCCGCCGCGCGCAGGTATGGCACTCGCCGCAGGAGCGCGTCTTCGCAACGACGACGCTCCTGTTCATCGTCTTCCGCAGCGAGCGCGCTTTGCGCCAGCGCGATGAATTCCTCCAGCCAGATCAGCGCAGCGAACTCCGCATCGCCGTCGGCGGCGCGTGACGCGAGCGCTGGTGCCGGCTTGGCCGACGGGAGAGCCGTATCGAGAAGCGTGAGCGTGGCATGCATGATCCATGACCTTGATATACCGACCGGACGGTACAGTATATACTTCGGTTTTCCTCGTCAACGGTCGCGCGCATGACTGCGAAACCGAAAACCAGCGCCCGCGAGCGCATCCTCGAAGCAGCCGAGCAGGTGGCCATGGAGGTCGGTGCCGGCAATCTGACGCTGGACGCGGTCGCGGCCGTAGCCGGCGTCAGCAAGGGCGGCCTGCTCTATCACTTCGGCGGCAAGGAAGCCCTGCTCAAGGGCATGATCGACCGCCACATGGACGAGGAAATGGCGCGTGTCGCCACCACGCACACGCAGCTTGGCGGTACCCCCGCGACTTATCTGCGCGCGTTCATCGAAGCGATGGCGCTGCAGGCAGACAAGGACGCGCATCCGCCGGCCGCTTCACGCTCGTTCCTCGCCGCCGCGGCGAATTCCCCGAGCCTGCTCGACCGGCCGCGCCGGCAGATCGCTTCGCATTACGAACTCCTGCGCACGGCGGGCGGAAATTTCCCGCTTGCAGCGATAGCCAGCCTCGCGCTCGATGGTCTGTACTTCAGCGACATCTTCGAGATGACCGCGTTGAGCGCCGACGAACGCGAGCAACTCACTACCGAATTGCTGAAGCTAGCCGACGCGGCTGCTCCGCACTGAGCGCCCGCAGCGCGCCTGACACGCGCGCCACGACCTGCGACCATTGCGCGTTTATCCACGAAACGAGGCTCAGCGCATGTCCGATCACTACGCGATTCGCCGAGACGTCGGCCCTTGGGCGCTGATGTTGACGGGTCTCGGTTCGATCATCGGCTCAGGCTGGCTGTTCGGAGCATGGCGCGCGGCGGGACTGGCCGGCCCCGGCGCGGTATGGGCGTGGGTGATCGGAGCAGCCGTGATCATGACGATCGCGCTGACCTATGCCGAACTCGGCGCGATGTTCCCCGAATCCGGCGGCATGGTGCGTTACGGCCATTACTCGCATGGTTCGCTGGTCGGTTTCATTGCCGCATGGGCGAACTGGATCGCGATCGTCTCGGTGATCCCGGTCGAAGCCGAGGCGTCGGTGCAATACATGGCCTCGTGGCCATGGCGTTGGGCGCAGGACATGTACGTGCACCTGCCGGACGGCCACGGTGAGCTTACGATGCCAGGCCTTGCGATCGCCGCGGTGCTGGTGGTCATCTACTTCCTGCTGAACTTCTGGAGCGTGAAGCTGTTCGCGCGCTCGAACAGCGCGATCACGGTGTTCAAGCTGGTGGTGCCTGCGGCGACCGGCCTCGCGCTGATCGCGAGCGGCTTCCATACCGGCAATTTCGAGGTCGGCATCCACGGCGATGCACACGCGTTCGACTTCGCAGCAGTGCTCACCGCGGTCGCGACTGCCGGCATCGTGTTCAGCTTCAACGGTTTCCAGAGCCCGGTGAACCTTGCTGGCGAAGCGCACAATCCGGGCCGCAGCATCCCGTTCGCGGTGATCGGCTCGATCGTTCTGGCAACGATCGTCTACGTGATCCTGCAGGTCGCATACATCGGCGCGGTGCCGCCGGACCTGCTCGCGAAGGCCGGCTGGCATGGCATCGATTTCCGCTCGCCGTTCGCGGAGCTGGCGATCATCGTCAACCTGCACTGGCTGGCGATGCTGCTCTACATCGATGCATTCATCAGCCCGAGCGGCACCGGCATCACCTACACCGCGACCACCGCACGCATGCTTTACGGCATGGAGCGCAACGGCACCCTGCCGAAACTGTTCGGCCGACTGCATCCGACCTACGGCGTGCCGCGTCCGGCGATGTGGCTGAACCTGGCCGTGTCGTTCCTGTTCCTGTTCTTCTTCCGCGGCTGGGGCACGCTCGCGGCGGTGATCTCGGTCGCGACAATCATCTCCTACCTGACCGGACCGGTCAGCGTGATGACCCTGCGCCGCACTGCGCCGAACCTGCATCGCCCGTTCCGCCTGACCGGTTTGCCGCTGCTGGCCGGCGTCGCGTTCGTGATGGCGACCGAGCTGCTGTACTGGGCGAAGTGGCCGCTGACCGGAGAGATCATCCTGCTGATGGGAGTCGCGCTGCCGGTGTACTTCTACTACCAGGCGCGCGCCGGCTGGCACGACTTCGGTCGCCAGCTCCGCGGGGCGTGGTGGCTGATCGTCTATCTGCCGGCGATCGCGGCGCTGTCGTGGGCCGGCTCGACGCGCTTCGGCGGTCAGGGCTATTTGCCGTACGGATGGGATCTTGTGGTGGTCGCGCTGGTCGGTGTCGTGTTCTACGCCTGGGGCGTGCGCTCGGGCTGGCGTACGCCGGCGGTCGAGGCCGCGCACGGCGAAGCGGCGGCCCGCTGAACCTGGATTGCCTTAGCTAGGGAATGCCCTAGCTAGGGCATGCCCGAATGGGCGCATCGTGGCCGAGCTGGTCAACTGGGAAGGTGGGATTGTCCAACCTGACCGGGATCAGCCGATGTCTTCCGTATCCGCCGTAGGCTCCAACCACGCCCTCGCCGCCAGCTCTGGCGGCAACGAATACACCGTCCAGCGCGGCGATTCCCTGTCGCAGATTGCGGCACAGCACGGTGTTTCGCTGCAGGACCTCATCGCGGCCAACCCGCAGATCCGCAACCCGAACCTGATCTATCCCGGCCAGTCGATTGCGATTCCTTCGGGCGGGAACGCCAGCGGCAACACCGGAGCGGCGCAGGGTCCGAGCGGCGTCAGCGGCGCAACGCCCGGTTCGCAGCAGGAGCGCATCAACCAGGCGATGGGTTTTTTTGAAAGCCAGGGTTGGACGCATGCACAGGCTGCCGGCATCGTCGGCAACCTGCAGGCCGAGAGCGGCGTCGACCCGAACCGCGGGCAGGACGGCGGCGGACCGGGCTACGGCCTCGCGCAATGGGAAGGTCCACGCCAGCGTGATTTTGCCAACTGGGCCGGACACGACATTCATCAGTCCACGTTCCGCGAACAGCTCGAGTTCATCCAGCACGAACTGACGACGACCGAGAGCAGCGCCGGCAACGCGCTGCGCGGCGCGACGACCGCGTCCGACGCCGCGCAGATCGTGTGCAACCGCTACGAGCGCCCCGGCATTCCGCACATGGACAGCCGCATCGCCTTTGCCCAAGCTGCGTTCAGCGGCTCCACGCCGACGAATCCCGGCTCCGGCACGCCGCCTCCCGCAACGGGCGGCAACGACAGCCCGGGCCAGACGCCGGCAGCCGGCGGTGGCGACTACACCGTCCGCAGCGGCGACACCCTGTCGGGCATCGCCGCGCGCAATGGCGTGTCCCTGTCGGCCTTGATCGCGGCCAATCCGCAGATCAGCAATCCGAACCTGATCCATCCGGGCCAGACCATCCACCTGCCCGGCTCCGCCAACACCGGCGCGACGCCGTCCGGCGGCAACGTCACCGTGCGCAGCGGCGACACGCTTTCGGCCATCGCCTCGCGCAATGGCGTATCGGTGTCGGCCCTGATCGCGGCGAACCCGCAGATCAGCAATCCGAATCTGATCTATCCGGGCCAGACCGTCCATCTCCCGGGCGGCTCCCCCGCGGGCGACGGCAACAATACCGGCGACGCCAGCAACTACACCGTTCGCAACGGCGACACCCTGTCCGGAATCGCCGGGCGCAACGGCGTCTCGCTGTCGGCGCTGATCGCGGCCAACCCGCAGATCAGGAATCCGAGCCTGATCTACCCAGGCCAGACCGTGCACATCCCGGGTGGATCGTCGTCCGGAACGAATGGCGCGAGCCAGACCAACGGTCCGTCGAACGTGAGCGGCGTCAACAGCAGTCAGGCGCTGGCGAATTCGGCGCGCTCGGTGGCGCTGAGCATGGGCGGCTACAACTCCCAAGGTCTGTGCGCGACCGGCGTCAGTCGCGCGATCCAGAACACCTACGGCATCAAGGTCTGGGGTAACGGCAACCAGATCGACGACAACCTGCCGCGCGACAGATTCAAGCAGATCGACATCCCGTTGTCGGAGGCTTTGAAGATTCCAGGCCTCGTGCTTACCTGGGAGAAGACCTCGACTTCGCTTGGGGCGATCTACGGCCACACCGCCGTCACGCTCGGCGACGGCCACAGCTCGGCATCGGACTTCATCGAGAACAATACGCTGGCCGGCAACAACAGCCGCTCGGGCCTGAAGATCTTCATGCCAATCTGATACCGGCGGAAGAGGGACTCTCAAACGGCCCGGTCGCGAATGCGACCGGGCCGTTTGCGCTTCCGTCGCATTTCGCACGCTTGTTTTCCAGCGCGCTTCGGACGGCCCACACCGTTCCCGGCCATCGTCGCCTGCTGGATCGGCATTGCAGTCAGGCATCGTCGCTTCGCCGGGCATGACGATGCCCCCGATTCCACCTTCCCTCGAGGAGCATTCCCGGACGCCTGCGCTCCGGCGCATCCGGCCCCGCTCGGGCCTTGCCCTAGGGCTATCCCTAGCTCGGGAAAGTCCGAATGGGAGTGCGACCTCCACGGTGGTCCAATCGACACACGCGCGGATCATCCGGTCCGCATGCGCCCTCACCATTCCGAGAGGCATTCCATGAGCGTCAGCGCTGTTTCCGCCGGTCGTCCGCTCGCGCAGCCGAGCGAGTCTTCTTCCACCTACACGATCCAGCGCGGCGACAGCCTGTCGACGATCGCGAGGCACTTCGGTGTTTCGCTCGGCGCACTGGAAGCGGCCAATCCGCAGATCCGCAACCCGAACGTGATCTATCCGGGCGATCGCCTGACGATTCCGTCCGGCAGCCACTCTTCCGGCAATTCCGGCACTGCGACGCCGGCGCAGAGCGCACAAGGCCCGAGCGGCGCAGGCGGCGTCACGCCGAGCTCGCAACAGGGCCGCATCAATGAAGCGATGGGCTACTTCGAGAGCCAGGGCTGGACGCGTGCGCAGGCGGCCGGCATCGTCGGCAACCTGCAGGCCGAGAGCGGCGTTGATCCGAATCGCGGGCAGAACGGCGGTGGCCCGGGTTACGGACTGGCGCAATGGGAAGGTCCGCGCCAGCGCGATTTCAAGGCGTGGGCCGGCCATGACATCCACCAATCGACGTTCCGCGAACAGCTCGAGTTCATCCAGCACGAACTGACCACGACCGAGCGCGGGGCCGGCAATGCGCTGAAGGGCGCGACCACCGCCAGCGAGGCCGCGCAGATCGTCTGCAACAAGTACGAACGCCCCGGCATTCCGCATCTGGATACACGCATCGCGAACGCCAACGCCATTTACAAGGGCGCATCGCCGACGAACACCGGCGGCGGCACGCAGCCGTCGACGGGCGGCAGCAATGGCTCGACCCCGAAGCCAACGACGACCAGCCACAACTACACCGTGCGCAGCGGCGACACCATGTCCGGCATCGCCGCACGCAACGGCGTCTCGCTGCAGGCGCTGATCAAGGCAAATCCACAGATCTCCAATCCGGATCGCATCAACATCGGCCAGACCGTGCGCATTCCCGGCAGCGGTGGCGGTTCGACGCCGGCCAGCCACAACTACACCGTGCGTTCCGGCGACACCATGTCCGGCATCGCAGCGCGCAACGGCGTCTCGTTGCAGGCGCTGATCAAGGCGAATCCGCAGATCTCCAACCCCAATCGCATCAACGTCGGCCAGACCGTGCATGTCCCCGGCGCCGGCAGCGCCAGCGGCACGGCACCGGTGCAGGGACCAAGCGGCAGCAGCGCCAGCGGCAACAAGGTCGTCGACATCGCCAAGCAATTCCTCGGCCGCAACGCTTCGGAACTCAAGCGCAGCGGCGCGCTGCCGATGAACCCGGGGGTGCCGTCAAACGTGTGCTGCGCGAACTTCGTGACCGCGGTGCTGCAGAAGGCCGGCGTGCTGAACGTGCATACCGACCTGGTTTCCGGGTCCAGCCGCACCGGCACGGGCGTCAATGGCTCGGTCGGCCAGATCCTGAAGTCCAAGGGTTGGCATGTCGTCGACGCCGCACATGCGAAACCCGGCGACGTCTGCATCCTCAACAACGGCCATCATGTCGAACTGGTCGCGTCGAACAGCGGCGGCAACGTGCAGTTGATCGGTTCCAACAACATCAACAAGGACGGCACGCAGCAGATCAGCTATGGCCATCCGTACGGCAACGCGTGGTACCTCTCGCCTCCATAGCTCGGGTGCGTCAGGGAGGGCGAACGGGCGACCTCGGGTCGCCCGTTTGTTTTGGAAGGCTGGTGTGCGGATGATTGCATTTGGACACGACGAAATCGGCACTTCGTGCACCGGTTACGCAAGGCGTCGAAGCCGCGCTCGCATGCGGGCGCGCGGTTCGGCGCTTCCTGAAGAGCACGCTTTCACGTCTGCGGCGACACGGATCCCGCCGCCCGGCCGCGCTGCTCAATCGACGTCGAAGATCGCCGCTGGCGCGCCATAGTCATGTGCCCAGTTCGTCCACGCCACGTCGGTCGGTCCGATCGCCTCCGCGCGCACGCTCCAGGTCGCGCCGCTCCGCTGCAGCAAGGCCGCATAGTCCTTCGACATCACACCCGCTTCGGAGGCGCCCTCGAACGAGGTGCCAATGTAGTTGACCGGATGGCCGTCCGCGCCCTGCATCGCGGCGTACAGGAACGCCCAGTCGCCGCTGACCTTCAGCGACTTCACGACGAACTTGATCGGCTGGTTGAGCTTGCGCTCCAGCGGACTGCGCACGCTATCCAGCAATTGCTTGCGCTCGGCGGTACCGGTGGCGGGCGTGGTGACGTCTTGGGCGTGGGTCGCGTTCATGGCGGTGGCACTCAGCAGGACGGAAAGGATGAGTCGAAGCATGCTCGATCACCGACAGTGATTTGCCGACGCCCGAGTATGCCGACCATGCGCGGATGCACCCTATCTGGGGTTTTCCCTAGCCAGCGCCGGCGAGAGCAGGAATGCACGCACCGCGGCGACGTCGAACGGCCAGCCCAGTTCGCGGCCGTCGCGTTCATCGCGCAGCACCGGCACGCGATCGCCATAGCGACGTTCGAGCTCGTCGTCGCCATCGATCCACGCGCTATCGAACTCCGGCGCGCGCGCGCCGGCCAACACCGCCAGCGCGACATCGCAGAGCGGGCAGTCGTCACGCTGGTAAAGGACGAGATCATGCATGGCGAAGCGTAGAATAGCCGGTTATCCCGCCATTCAAGCTCATCATTCTCATGGCCGTCAGCGTTTTCGACCTGTTCAAGATCGGCATCGGACCGTCCTCCTCGCATACCGTCGGGCCGATGCGCGCCGCGGCACGCTTCATCTCGCGCTGGCTTGAAGAACCCGGCGTGCTCGACCGCGTTGCGCGCGTGCGCTGTGAACTGTTCGGTTCGCTCGCGCTGACCGGTCGCGGCCACGGCACCGACAAAGCGGTGCTGTGCGGACTCGAAGGCGCGATGCCGGACACGGTCGACCCCGATTCGATCCCGGCCACGCTGAAACGCATCCGCGCCGAAAAGCGGATCCGCCTGCTCGGCAAGCACGCGATCGCGTTCAAAGAAAAGGCCGATCTCGTCTTCAACAAACGCCAGAAGCTCCCCTACCATTCGAATGGCATGCGCTTCTCCGCATACGATGCCAACGGCACGGAACTGGCAACGCGCGACTATTACTCGGTAGGCGGCGGCTTCGTCGTCAACGAGGATGAGGCCGCCGACGATCGCATCGTCGCCGACACCACACCACTTCCGCATCCGTTCCACAGCGGCGACGAACTGCTCGCGATGTGCCAGAGCAGCGGCAAGACGATTGCGCAGATCATGCTCGACAACGAGAAGTCCTGGCGCAGCGAAGACGAGATCCGCGAACGCCTGCTCGCGATCTGGCATGCGATGCAGAGCTGCGTCGCGCGCGGCACGCGCGAGACCGGCACCCTGCCCGGCGGCCTGCACGTCGCGCGGCGCGCACCGGCGATGATGGCCGACCTGCGCGATCGCCCCGAAGCCGCGCTGCGAGACCCCCTGACGATCCTCGACTGGGTCAATCTCTATGCCCTCGCGGTCAACGAGGAAAACGCTGCCGGCGGTCGCGTCGTCACCGCGCCGACCAATGGCGCCGCCGGCATCGTGCCGGCTGTGCTGCACTACTACGAACGCTTCTGTCCGAAGGCAGATGAGGACGGCGTGATCGACTTCCTGCTCACCGCCGGCGCCATCGGCATCCTGTACAAGGAAAACGCCTCGATCTCCGGCGCCGAAGTGGGCTGCCAGGGCGAAGTCGGCGTCGCTTGCTCGATGGCCGCGGGCGGTCTCGCCGCCGCGCTCGGCGGCAGCGTGCTTCAAGTCGAAATGGCCGCCGAGATCGGCATGGAACACAACCTCGGCCTCACCTGCGACCCGATCGGCGGCCTCGTGCAGATCCCCTGCATCGAGCGCAACGCGATGGGTTCGGTCAAGGCGATCAACGCGCAACGCATGGCGATGAAGAGCGACGGCAAGCACCACGTATCGCTCGACAAGGTCATCAAGACGATGCGCGAGACCGGCCGCGACATGAAGGACAAGTACAAGGAAACCAGCCGCGGCGGGCTGGCGGTCAACGTCATCGAGTGCTGAGGCTGTGGTCGATAGGCCCCGTGTCGCGCAGCGCACGATGCAGTTCCAGCGTCGCGACCAGTGGCAGGTGATCGGATGCAAAGCGTGTGGCACGGCTCTTGTGTACACGCAAGTCGACGCATGACCTCGCCGGCGCCACCCAGATGCGGTCGAGTGCGGCGACAGGGCATGGCGACGGGAACGTCTTTGGCGCGGCCGACATGCCGAAGCGGCTATCGAGATCAAGCAGGGCGCGCGGGCGCCATTCGTTGAAATCGCCGAGCAGGATCACCGGCTCCTCCGATGGCACGTCGAGCACGGCGCACATGCGAGCTATCTGCTCGCGTCGTTCCGCGGCGCGCAGGCCAAGGTGGGTCGCGATGACGCGCAGCGGTCCGCCATCGTGCTCGATGACGAGGTCGATCGCGTTGCGCGGTTCGCACCCTGCGACGTCGAATCCGTGGCACGTGACATCGCGCATCGGCAGGCGCGACAGCACGGCGTTGCCGAAGTCGCTGCCGTACTTGTCGAACGTCGGCATTACGATCGCACGCGCTGAAGCTGCGTGTTCGACGTGCGCACGCATGTCGAACGCGGGTCGCCGCGAACCGAATTCCTGCAGTGCGATCACGTCAGCGTCGAGTTCCCTGATCACGCGCGCGATGCGCTGCGGAGTAAACCGGCCGTCGAGGCCGACGCCGCCGTGCATGTTCCAGGTCGCCACGCGCAGGCGCGTGCTCACGTGTCCTCCCGCGTTGCGGCGCGACGGGAACGCAGGCGCACGACGATGGCGACGCCGACGATCAGCGCGATCGCGGCACCCAGGCCGAGCCACGCGCGCGGATGCGGATCGAGCAGCACCGCACGCGCGCGGTCGACGAAGATCGCATACAGCACGATGCCGGGTGTCATGCCAAGCGCTGTACCGAGCAAATAGCCGCCGCGCCGGACGCGCGCGGCACCTGCCACGAAGCTGACCACGCTGTACGGCGCTACCGGCACGAGACGCACCAGCGCAACCGCCGCAATGCCGTGGCCGACAACGCGTCGACGCAGGTGTTCTCCACGCTTGCCGCCGATGCGTGCGAACGTGGCTGGTGGCAGCAGGCGGCCGATCTCGTACACGGCGGCTGCGCTCAGCTCGGAACCGGCCAGCGCGCACCCGGCACCGAGGACCGGGCCCAGCACGACGATCGTTGCTGCGGTCAGCAGGTTGACCGGAAACACGACGAGGCCACCGGCGACGAAGCATGCCAGCGCGATCCAGGGCGCGAATGGGGAGGAGCGCCATCGTTCCGCTTGCGCGAGCAGGTCGACAATCGTTGGCAGCTCGACATCCGGCCAATGCAGGTACAGCGCAACCCCGAGAAGCGTCGACGCGAGCAATCCTGCCGCGCATGCGCCCGTTCGCAGGCGCCGCATCCTTGCGTTGCGGAGTGCGCTTCCCGCATCGACGGCGGCCATGATGCGTGTCGCGTCTGCCATTCGTGGCATGGGCGGTTTCACGGCGCGCATTGGCCCGCTTACAGCAAGCCTTCGATCGGCAGCAGTTGCATGAAGTCGACCCGCAAACGTTTGAGCCGCGTCGTTTCCGGTTCGTGGTCGAAGATCACCGTCTTGCCGTCGTCGACGGCGCTCCAACGCAACGGCCGGTAGCGCGGCGCGCGCCTGCTGTCCGGATCGAGCATCACGTGGAACGAGTTTTCCGGAGCGATCGCGCGCGCGAAGAACCGCTCGACCGCACCGGCGAGTCCGGGACTGTCGACGATGACGCCCATCTCGGTGTTGAGGTCGCGCGAGCGGGGATCGAAGTTCATCGATCCGATGAACACGTCGCGATGGTCGACTACCATTGCTTTGGCATGCAAGCTGACGCCCGACGAGCGGCCGCGCTCGCCGCCGGGATTGCCACCGCCGAGCGGACGGAATTCGTACAGCTTCGCACCGCCAACCAGCAGCGGGCGCCGATAGCGCGCGTATCCTGCATGAACTTCGGGTTCATCGTTCGCCGCCAGCGAATTGGTCAGCGCCTGGATATCGACACCTCGTCGCAAGGAGGCTTCGAGCAAAGCCTCGAACTGGTTGCCGGGAATCAGATACGGCGAGACGATCAGAATTTGCTGCTGCGCGGATTCGAGCAAGCGCCATATCGGCCATTCGATCATCGCGTGCCTCTTGTCGTCCTCGGACGGGTCCGCTTTTTGCGGCGCATCGGCGACCAGTTTGGCGGAGCCCCAATACCATGCGCCACGTCCCGTGTCGGCGGCGTCATTGTTTGGAAGCAGCATCGCGGCGGCGCGCGCATATTCGTCTTGCGTATAGGGACGGGTGTCGCGCGCCAGTCGATCGCGCACGCGCGCGACGCTCGCCGCGGTCGCGTCGGTGCCGCTGTAGGCGCGCACCGGGTATGCGGCTTCGTCGTTCCAGTAGTGATCAAACATCGATGCGATCCGCCCCACGATCGGTCCGGCGGCGAGCACGTCGAGATCGCGGAAGTTCACGTCTTCGCCCGCGTTGAAGTAGGCGTCCCCGACATTGCGGCCGCCGATGATCGCCTCGATTCCATCGACGATGAACGACTTGTTGTGCATGCGCCGATTGAGGCGCTGCGCCTCGAACAGGAACTGCCCCGCCTTCGAAAGCAGCGAGCGCTGACGCACGCGCAACGGATTGAAAAGGCGTACTTCGATGTTCTTGTGCGCATCGAGCGCGTCAAGCATGTGGTCTTGCTTGTCGATGCCGAGATCGTCGAGCAGGATGCGCACGCGCACGCCACGATCGGCCGCAGCCAGGAGGCGCTGGGCCAGCAAGCGGCCGGTCACGTCGTTGTCGAAGATGTAGTACTGCAGGTCGATCGAATGGCGCGCGCTGTCGGCGAGGGCGATCCGACTCAAAAGCGCACCGGTTCCGCCAAGCAGCAGGCTGAAACCCGATTGACCCTCGTGCATGGAAACACCGGCCTCGACCTGTCGTGTCAACACGCTGTCCGCGACGGGTGCAATCGAGGTCGACGGCTGCTTCACGAAGTCGGTGCGCAACACCGAGCAGGCCGGGAGCACGCTCACGACCATCCATGCCACGAGCGCTGCGAACAAGCATGGGGGTCGTCGCGTCAGATCCGCGCAGGCTGTCATCCGCCCATCTTCTCACAGTGAGGGAAGGCGTACTGCACCTTTCCGACTGCATGCCGAACGGCCAATGAAGCAATGGCAATGATCCCGCCGCACGCAAGGCAGCCGGGCGAAGGTGGCGATCATGCGCTCACCTGCCCGATCAGATGACGGGGGCCAAAAAAAGAGGCCTCCCGAAGGAGGCCTCAAACGCATTTACTTGAAACAGATACCGCTTAGTGGATGTTGCGACGGAGCGACGCGAGCACCGGATCGGATGGTGCCGCCGGACGAGCCGGCGCCGCCGAACAATCCAGCGTGACATCATCGATCATCGCGCCAGACGGATTCGCACCGTTCGCAGCCCTCGCGTAGTTGAGGCTGATGGTATGCGACTGGCCGTCCACGTATTGCGACGGAATCTGGAACGACTTGGTCGCATACGTCTGGCTGATCGTGCCCGCAGGGAAGTTCATGACCTCCGTATTGTCGATCGTCAGCTTCAACGTCGACACCGTATCGAGCTGGTCGATCATCCAGAAGTTCAGCCAGCGATCCTGACCGCTCGGGATGACCACCGCCTGTGCCAGCGTGGCGGTGCCTGCATCGGGGGAACCGCCCATCCAGGCGAAGATGTCGCCGGAGTGCGCAACGATGGTGCCGGTGGAGTCACAGGTCGCGTCGCAGAACGACGTGCCGAACAGGCTGTCGGTATTGGTCCAGAACGCGTCCTGCTGCTCGAGACTCGGATCCTGGAACAGCTGCGTCGGCGTGCAGGTCGGCGGCGCGCCGTCGCCATCGAAGCCATCCTTGAAGATCGTGTCGTCTTCGACCGGCGGCGTACCTTCACCCTTGAGGGCCACCGTGAGATGCAGGTCGGGCGACTGGCCAGCCGCTTCATGCAGCACGACGTTGCCGAACTTGACCGCGGTCAAGGCGCCATTCGCCGTGGCCGTGAACGTGACCGCCTGCGTGGCACCCGGAGCGACCGTGAAGTTGTTCGGCGAAGCCGAGACCACGAAATCGCTGCTGGTGGACGGACCCACCTGCCACGTGGCCGGGGTTGCCAAACGGTTCTTGAACGTGCGCGTCCAGGTGCAGTTCGGTGTGCAGTTCAGGTTGCGCAGCGCCGGGATGTTGAGCGTCTTGATGTTGATCGAGCCGCCGGTCGGGTTCGCCGCGAGGAAGTTGGCAAAGGTCTCGTCCAGGGTCAGGCCGACCAGCGCGGCCTTGGTGAGATCCACACGACCGCTGCCGACGTCATCGATGTCCCATGGCGTGGTGCCGTCTTCCTTCGTGCCGGTCGCATTGGTCGCCGTCATCATCATCGCCGACTTGACCTCGGTCACCGTCCAGTCCGGATGCACGGCGCGCATCAGCGCGCCGGCGCCGGTCGTGTGCGGCGTTGCCATCGAGGTACCGCTCATGAAGCCGTAGTTGCCGTCCTGGTCGTCGAGCGCGGCATAGATGTTGACGCCCGGGGCGGCAATGTCCGGCTTGGTTTCGTCGGCCAGCGGAGCGGGGGTCGGACCGCGGTAGCTGAAGTCGGCCAGCACGTCACCCTGCGTGGCGCCAATGCCGATCGGAGCTACATCGACAAGTGCCGCGTTGGCAGTCGCGAACGCGATCAACGCGTCGCCGCTGGCCATGTCGACGCTGTAGGCCGGCACTACCGGTGCGCCCGTCGTGTCCATGTTGATCGACCCGACGGCGTTGTTGCCAACGACGACCATCTCGGCGCCGGCATTCTTCGCATTGGTGATCTTCTCGGTGAACGAGCAGGTACCGCGACGTACGACGGCCACCGATCCGGAGAATGTGCCGGCCGGGATAGGTGTACCGGCGGTACATGCCTCAAGGTTCGCGGTGAACACCTTCATCGGATGGTCGGTGTACGTCGGCGTCGAGGAAGCCGGCGTGGTGCTGCCCGGATTCAGTGGAACCTGCGTCGTGCCAGCCGGCGGCGTACCGGGGCCGGAAACACTCAGGCTCGGCCCGATGATCTGGTCCTGCGATGCGGCGGCAACCGTCAGGACCCAAGGTCCGCGATGGTTGACCTTGCCGATGACGGTCGGGTCGGCGCTGCTGTTGTTGCCCGCAGCCGCGACAACGAGCACGTCGGCATTGACGGCATTCAGGAAATCACGATCGTTGTCGTTCCACGGCGAGGTGCCGCCGGAGATCGAGAAGTTCAGCACGTCGACGTGGTCGGCAACCGCGTTCTGGATGCCGGCGAGGATGTCCGCACCGCCGCAGGTGTTGGTCTGGCAGACCTTGTAGTGGTACAGCGTTGCGCACGGCGCGACGCCGGACATGGTGACGCCGTTCGGCAGCGCCGGAGGCGGGTTGGCCGTGTTGTCGAGCGTGTTTCCGGCAGCGGTACTGGCGGTGTGCACGCCATGACCGTAGCCCGGGTTGGCTTCCGGATTCGTGCCCGTGCAGGTGCCGCCCGAGCTGGCGCTGCAATCGACCGCCTTCAGCTTGTGATTGGTCGGGCCGAAGCCGCAGGTGGCGTCGGTATTGTCCGAGAACGATGGATGATCGGAATTGATGCCGCCGTCGAGATCGCCGACGATGATGCCCTTGCCCTTGGTGCCGACATGGTTCGGCGTGTTGCTTCCGTCCCAGATCGTGTCCGCACCGATAAACTTCGGGCCGCGGTAGGTGACGAGCTCTTCGTAGCCCGCCGCAACCACCGACTTCACGCCCGGAAGATTCGAGATCTGCGCCGCTTCAGCGGCGGTCAGGTCCGCCGCGATGCCGTTCAGCGTGATCGAATAGCTGTGCGTGACCGCGAGGCCGCGACCCAGCACGCCTTCGATGGCCGCCTGGTGGCTCTGGCGCTGCTGTGCGAGGTAATCCGAATAGGCGCGCGCAGCGTCCGACGTGGTGTCGAGCTTGCGCGTGCCGACCTTTTCCGGAGACGTCGCGCGCAAGCCCGCCACGTTGCCGTCGAAATTCAGCAAGCCTTCTTCCGTGAACGTGATGATGTACTTTTCAGTGGAGGCCGCTTGCGCGGTCGTCGATCCGGCGGCGTCGATGCCGGCGGCGTGAGCGTTCATGGAATTCTGCATTCCGGCGCCGATCAGTGCGAAACCGATCGCCGAGGTCAGCGTCATGAGTCGAAGCGACTTCCCCATCTTGAATCTCCGCATTCGTGAAATACGCAAAACGATCACGCAGCCACGAATCCTCCGCGGGATCCGGGGCAACGTGTAATGAGCGAGCGAGGTGAATCAATGCTGAAGCGACCTGCTACACCGTCGTTATAGCACCGTGCGAAACGCCAACCAAGGCACATCGCCGCATGGCTTCCGCACCGTACGCATGCGACATGGATCGCAAGACTCATGGAAATGCGCCTTCAGACGGAGAAAAAGTTCGTGGCGTCAACCAGTTCGCGCGTGCGCTGCAGCGGTGGGAGGCTGGCAAGAAACAATTTTCCATATCCGCGCGTGGTCAGGCGCGGATCGCACAGCATCAACACGCCGCGATCGTGCACGTCGCGGATCAGTCGGCCGGCACCCTGTTTCAACGCGATCACCGCATTCGGAATTTGCCAATCGGTGAACGGATTGCCGCCGGCATCGCGCAACGCGTCCAGACGCGCAACCAACACCGGATCATCTGGCGCGGCGAACGGCAGCTTGTCGATGACGACGACGCTGAGCGCGTCACCGGCGACGTCGACCCCCTCCCAGAAGCTCGCTGCACCAAGCAACACGCCATTGCCGGATGCGCGGAAGGCCTCGAGCAGGCGATTGCGCGGTGCCGTGCCCTGCACGAACAACGGGAATGCGACACGCGACGGCAGCAGCTCGGCTGCTCGGCGCAACGCGCGGTGCGAGGTGAACAGCAGGAACGCGCGTCCTCGCGAAGCTTCGAGCACGGGAACCGCAGCGTCGACGACGCGCTCGACATAGTCAGCCGCGGACGGATCGGGCAGGTTTTTCGGCAGGTAAGCGAGCGCCTGATGCGCGTAGTCGAACGGACTGTCGAGCAGCAAGGTATGCGGATCATCCAGACCGAGCTGGCGCGCGAAATGATCGAAGCGCCCACCGACCGACAGGGTAGCCGAGGTGAAGATCCATGCCGCCTGGCTTTGCGCGCGCAATTCGCGCAGTGGCTGCGAAAGATCGAGCGGCGTTGCGTGGAACGAAAATCCGTGCGGCGTGAGTTCATACCAGTGCACCGCGTCGCGCGCGCTGCTGTCGGTCAGATGCGTCAGGCGCGCGAGCTGCTGCGTGGCACGCTCGCTCACGCTGGCGAGGCCACGGCTGCGCTCGGCGTGCTGGTCGAGCGTTTCCGCGAATGCGGTCAATGCCTCGCGCAACGCGGCGAGTTCCGTTTCGACCTCCGCATCGCGCTCGATCTGCACGAACGCGCCTTTGCCAGGGAAACGATCGAGCGCCAGGCGCAGTCGCTTCACCGCCGCGTTCAATGGCTCGATCACCGGCTGCAATACCGCCAGCGCACCGCTCACGTTCGCGCATTCGGCGAACGCATCGCCGGCCAGTTCGCCCAATTGGCGCGCCGACAAGGTGACCGAGAAGAACTGGCCGGCCAGTTCGGGAATCTGGTGCGCCTCGTCGAGGATGAATGCGTGTGCACCGGGCAGGATCTCGCCGAAACCTTCCTGCTTGATCGCCAGATCCGCAAACAGCAGGTGATGGTTGACGACGACGAGGTCCGCTTCCTGCGCGGCGCGGCGCGCCTTGACCACGAAACACTCGCCGAACATCGGACATTCGGCACCGAGGCAGTTCTCGGTGGTCGAGGTCACGCGCGGCCACAGCGGCGAATCTTCCGTTATCTCGGCCAGTTCGGCGCGATCCCCGCTGCGCGTGCGCGAGGCCCACACGCGGATCGCCTGCAGTTGCGAAACCTGCTCGCGGCTGGCGAAGCGACCTTCCAGCTGCGCCTGTTCGAGCCGGTGCAGGCACAGGTAGTTCGCACGCCCTTTCAGCAGCGCCGCGGACAGGCGCGCGCCGAGCACGCTGCGCACCTGCGGCAGGTCGCGATGGAACAACTGGTCCTGCAGCGTCTTGGTGCCGGTCGAAACGATCACGCGCTTACCGGAAGTCAGCGCCGGCACCAGATAGGCGAAGGTCTTGCCGGTGCCGGTGCCCGCCTCGGCGACGAGCATCTGCCGATCCGCGATCGCTTCCTCGACCGCTGCGGCCATCGTCTGCTGCGAGGCACGCGCAGCGTAACCCGGCACTTCGCGCGCGAACGGGCCGTCGGGGCCGAGCAGGTCGGCGGCAGAAGAGCCTGAATTGGCGATGGCGGATTCGGAATGGGGCAAAGCGTGCGAACTCATGCGCTCACGAATCCCGAATCCCGCACCACTCACATCCGAACGCGCGGCGCGACGCGGCATTCCTTCAGGCGCTGTTTCGCCTGCGCGACGGTGGCCGCATCGTTCATCGCAGCGCGCGCCTCGACCACGGTCTGCCAATTGCGTGCGCACAGGCTGCCCACTTTCGGGCCGAGGGTGAAGCTCTTGATTGCCAGCTGCTCGCCGGGCAACCAGTTGCCGCGCGCGATTTCGAGTTCGGCGATGTATTGCAGGATGTCGGGCGCATCGGGCGCGAGCTTCAGCGCGTGATTGCCGGCGTCGATCGCCTTCGCATAGTCCTTCGCGGCCTCGGCGTCATGCGCCTGCTTGAGAAAGCCGTCGATTGCCGGATCGCGCAGCGGCTGCACCTGTACGGCGGAATCGAGGCCCTCGCCGGCGCTGCGGATTTCGCGCACCGCAACGGCGGGGTCGATCGCCACGGCCGGCTTGATCGCCGCCGAGGGGGCGCTCGGTTGCGAACAGGCGCCGAGGGCGAGTGTGGCGGCAATGGACAATGGAAGCAGGAATGACTTCATGGCATATGCAAGGGACTGAAGGGATGGATCGGACATGTCGGATCGCAACGAGCACCGCGACGACGACATGCTCATGCAACGCAGGGGAGCCAGCGGGATTCTCGCATGTTCGCCTCACCCCTCGCCGCCGCCGAAGAACTGGCGCAACTGGTCGAGCGGGCAATGCTCCTCCTCGGTCGGCGCATAGCCGGTCGCGAACGGCAGCTGGCGCGCGCCGGCACACGCCGCATCGCTGCGCTTGCCGGAGGTTGGATTGACCCACGCGCGCTCGATGCCGTCCTGCGGCACGTCCAGCGGCGTGCCGGGCAAGCGCTTCATCAACTCGATCCAGACGCGCAGGCCGCCGGTCGAGCCGAACAGGCCGGTCGGCTTGTTGTCGTCGCGGCCGACCCAGGCGACCGCCAGATGGCTGCCGGTGAAGCCTGCGAACCAGGCGTCGCGCTGCGTGTCGCTGGTGCCCGTCTTGCCGGCCGCGTGCAGGCTGCCGAGGCCGCTGTCGGTGATCGCATGCGCGGTGCCGCCGATCGCGACTTCCTGCATCGCCAGCGTGACCAGCCGCGTCGCGGTCGTGTAGTCGCCGCCGCCCGGCTTTACCGCATAACGCGACAACGGCCGCCCCTTTGCATCGAGCACGCCGCGCAACGCGCGCAGCGGGATCGCGTGCCCATCAGCCGCGAGATATTGATATAGCCGCGCGACATCGAACGGACTGAGGTCGATCGCGCCGAGCAGCATCGACGGGTTCGGATTTATCGTGCGGCCGAGCCCGAACGATTCGATGAAGCCACGCACGCGATCGACACCGATGCGCTGGCCGAGATTGATCGTCGCCAGATTCCAGCTTCGCACCAGCGCGTCGATCAGCAACACCTGGCCGTGCGTCTGGCGGTCGTCGTTTTCCGGACGCCAACGCGAACCGTCGCGTTGCGGCAGGTCGATCGGGCTGTCGTCGAGCAAGGTCGCCAGCGAATAGCGTTGCGGCTGCGCCAGCGCGACGAGATTCACGAACGGCTTCACCAGCGAACCGATCGGACGCACCGCATCGAGCGCGCGATTGAATCCGGGGGCATCGACATCGCGGCTGCCGATCATCGCTTGCACTTCGCCGTCGCGCGCGCCGGTCACCACCAGCGCCGCCTCGGCAGCATCGCCGCGCTTGCCGAGACTGCCCAGCGCCTTGCCGATCGCATCCTCGCCGAGCGCCTGCACCGACGGCGCCAGGGTGGTGTGGATCGACAGCCCGGCGCTGTTGAGCTCGGTGTCCGGATAGTCCTGTTTCAGTTGCCGTCGAACGAGATCGAGGAAGGCCGGAAAGCGGTCGCGCGGCAGGGTCGCATTCGCAGCGGTGCCGATCGGCTGCTTGCTCGCGCTGGCGAACGTGGCCGCGTCGATCAACCCGGTATCGCGGAACGCGCCGAGCACGACATTGCGCCGCGTCAACGCGCGCTCCGGATTGCGGCGCGGATCGAACAGGCTCGGGCCCTGCACCATGCCGACCAGCAACGCGATGTCGGCGGGTCCGAGCCCGCGCAGGTCGCGTCCGAAATAGAACTCGGCTGCGGCGGCAAAACCGTGCACGGCCTGGCCGCCCTGTTGGCCGAGGAACACCTCGTTGACATAGCCCTCGAGGATGCGCTGCTTGTCGTAGCGCGCCTCGATCAGCAGCGACAGCAGCGCTTCATTGAGCTTGCGCGTGAAGGTCTGGCCGCGATCGAGGAACAGGTTCTTGACCAGCTGCTGGGTCAAGGTCGAACCGCCCTGCACGACGCGCCCGGCGAGCAGGTTCGCCCACGCCGCGCGCGCGATCGCAACCGTATCGATGCCGTGGTGATGCTTGAAATCGCGGTCCTCGACTGCCTGCAGGCCACTCAGCAGCAGCGGCGGCACCTCGCCGAGCGTGACGTAGCGGCGGTCCTCCTGCAGCGCGCCATAGAGGGTCGCGATACGCGCAGGTTCAAGCCGGACATTGGCCAGCGCAGCACCGGAATCCGCATCGGTCAACTGGCCGACGCGACCGTTCGCGATGACAAACGTGATGCGCTTCTCCCGCTCGCGCCCGTCGAGGTAGATGAAGCCGCGCCGCGCGACCGTGAAACGCGCGCCGTCGCGATGGAACGTGCCTGGCGAGCGCGCTTGCGGCTCGTCGACGTAACGCGCCGCGGCCAGCTCGATCAGCAGCACGTCGGCCGTCATCGGCAATCCGGGCGCGAGCTGCAGCGGGCGCGCGTAGACGCGGCTCGGGATCTGCCACGAGAGATCATCGAAGCGGCTGCGCACCTCGCGATCGAGATGCACCGTGTATGGCACGAGGAAACCGATCGCACAGCCGAGGCCGAGCCAGAACGGAATCCGCAACACGCGCCATGCCACGCGCACGACACTCGACGAACGGGAAAGGAAGGACAAGCGCGGATTCCGGTATAGGCCAATCGAAGCGGCCACGACAGGCCGCGCGCAGTGTAGCCGCGCGATGTCGCGCGTGGCGAGACGCGCGACGCGGACGGATCGGCGATAATCGCGCTTGTTTGCCAGCCTCCGGAGTCTTGATGCACGCCATCCCGTTCGCCGCCCCGCCGTCCGACGGCAACGGGAACGACGTGCCCGCCGCATCCGCGCTGCCGTTGCGCGCGTGCATCTATTCGGCGGAAACGCCCAGCGCGACGATCCTCGATGCCGTGCGCGCACGCTTGCCCCCCAACGCGCGAATCGCGCTGCTCGGCGAATGTGCGGCGGCAACCGCGTGGCCCGATGCCGAACGGGTACCGGGAATTGAACAAGGCTGGCATCCGACCGAGATTGCGATAGCTGCCGCGCTGCGTTTTCCTGGCGAACACCTGATCTTGGTTCGCGCCGACCTCGATCTGCCCGAACGGGCGTGCGAACGCCTGCTGCGAGCCCTCGACGAAACCGACATCCTTGGCGCCATCTCCCTCGATAGCGCATGGCGGCGTCCGCTGCCACGCGATGCGGGCAGCGAGGTCGATGCCACGCGGATCGACGCGCTCTGCTACGCGTATTCCGAACGCGCCATCACCGACGATGCCGGCTTCTTCGACGGCGCCCCGGCCTGGTTCTCGGCGTGGCATGGCGCACGTCTGGCCGAGCTCGGCGCGGACCGGTTGCGCGAGCGCGACGCCGTCGAAGCGGCGGGACAGCGCATCGTGACGCTCGATCATCTTTACGTCGAAACCGGGACCGCGCTGAAAGCACCGCGCCCACCGCAACGCGATCCACGCGATCCCGCACCGCCCTCCGCTCTCGATCCGCTGCGCGCACGCATCGCTGCTGCGGTGCGCGCCGATTTCACGCCGACGCTCCCCGGTCTCGACAGCAAACCGGTACTGCTGCACGTGGTGCACGGCTGGGGCGGCGGCGCCGAGCGCTGGGTGCGCGACTTCGCCGCAGCGGATACACAGGCGCATCACCTCGTGCTGATCGCGCGCGGCAGTTTCACGCGGCGGCGCCACGGCGAATGGCTCGAACTGCACGACGGTTCGCTGACCGGGCCAGCGCTGCGGCGCTGGCCAATGCCGCGGCCGATCGCCGACACCGCGCTCGGCGACGCCACCTATCGCGACCTGCTCGCGACGATCGTGCGCGAACGCTGCATCGATGCGGTCGTGGTGTCCTCGCTGATCGGCCACAGCCTCGACGCGCTGCGCACGAACCTGCCGACGTTCTGCATCGTGCACGATCACTATCCGTTGTGGCCGGTACTGCATCGCGACTTCGGCGATACGGCGCTCGCGTTCGACGATGCGCAACGCGCGGCCGATCTCGCCGCGACCGGCGATGACCGCGAGTTCGCGAACCGCGAGCCGCGGCACTGGAAACGCCTGCGCGACGAAACCGTCGCCGCGATGCGCGCGGCCAACGCGACCTTGATCGCACCGAGCCGCTCGGCCCTCGCCAATCACTTGCGACTCGCGCCGGAATTGCGCGAATCGCCGGCCGAGGTCATCGCGCACGGTCTCGCACCGTGGCCGGCGAGCGCATCGCGCGTATCCGCAACACCGCCACGCAAACGCCTGCGCCTCGCGCTGCCCGGCCGTATCCGCAAAGGCAAAGGTGCCGAACTGCTCGCGGCCGCGCTGCCAGGCCTGCGCGAACACGCCGAGCTGTTCCTGCTCGGCGCCGGCAGCGACGCGCATGCGTTGTTCGGCGAATCCGGTGTGCACATCGTGCTCGACTACCGCCGCGACGAATTGCCGGCAATGCTCGCGCAGATCCAACCGGATGCCGCCCTGCTGTTGCCGACCGTCGCCGAAACCTTCAGCTACACCTTGTCGGAGCTGCGCAGCCTCGATGTGCCGGTGGTCGCGACGCGCATCGGCGCGTTGGCCGAACGCATCGAGGATGGCGTCGACGGCTTCCTCGTCGACGCGAACGCCGACGCGGTCGTATCACGCATCATGGCGCTGGCAGCCGATCGCAGCGCGCTGGAGCGCGTGCATGCAACGCTCGCCACGCTCGATGCAACCACGCCGCAGCAAATGGCGCGCGACTATCACGCACTGCTGCGCCTCGGCGAGCGCGCACCGCTGCGCTATCCGCTGGCTACGACCGACGGCACCGTGCTGCAAGCGGCCGTCGTGGCGGACGCGCTGCGTTCGGCGCACGCACGCGAACGCGAACTGCACTTCGCCCTTGGCACGGCCCGCGCGGAGAGCGATCGCCGCGGCGACTGGGGCCACGCGCTCGATCGGGAACTCTCCGTTCTTCACGGCGAATTCGATGAACGTACGCGCTGGGCGCTTGCACTGAATGACGAACTGCAAGACATCAAGCCGCGCCATGAGCAGATGCTCGCAAGCACGTCATGGCGCATCACCGCGCCGTTGCGGACGGCGAATGCGCGCATGCGAGGCGTGCGCGCCAGCCTCGCCTATCGCACGCTGAAACTGCGTGCCGTTGCCGGTCGGCTGCGTGGCAGCCTCGCACAGCGCGGCGTCGCCGGGACGCTCGCGCGCATCGCACAGGAACTGCGTGGCGGCGGTCCGGCCAAAGCGCGCGCGACCTATGCAGCGCCGAGCGAGGCGTTCGCTCCGTTCGCGGTGCCGTGCAGCGACACTCCGCACGTATCGATCGTGATTCCGGTCTACAACAAGTTCGCCTACACGGCGGCTTGCCTGCGCTCGCTGGCCGAGCATGCTGGCGCGATTCCATTCGAGGTGATCGTCGTCGACGACGGGTCCAGCGACGCGACGCCGCAACGGCTCGGCGAGGTCGCCGGCATCCGCCCACTGCGCAATGCGCAAAACCTTGGCTTCATCGGCTCGTGCAATGCCGGAGCGGCAGCCGCGCGCGGCGAGTACGTGCTGTTCCTCAACAACGACACCGTGGTCACCGCGGGCTGGCTCGATGCGCTCGTGCGCTGCATCGAGGAAGCGCCACAGGCGGGCCTGGTCGGCGCCAAACTGGTCTATCCGGACGGCCGTCTGCAGGAAGCCGGCGGCATCGTGTTCAACGACGGCTCCGGCTGGAACGTCGGCCGTTTCGAGGATCCCGACGACGCGCGCTACAACTTCCGTCGCGAGGTCGACTACTGCTCCGGCGCGGCGATCCTGCTGCGACGCGACCTGTTCGTGCGGCTCGGCGCGTTCGACACGCGCTACACGCCGGCCTACTACGAGGACACCGATCTCGCCTTCGCGGTGCGCAAGGCAGGCTTGAAGGTCTATTACGAACCTGCGGCAACCGTCGTGCATTTCGAGGGCATCACCTCCGGCACCGATGTCGCCAGCGGCGCCAAGCGCTATCAGGTGATCAACCGCGACAAGTTCGTCGACAAGTGGAAAGACGCGCTCGCACGCCAGCCTGCGCCGGGAACACCGATTCCGGTCGCGGCGACGCATCGCGCGACCAAACGCGTGCTGATCGTCGACGCGACCACGCCGACGCCGGACCAGGATTCCGGTTCGCTGCGCATGGTCAACCTGATGCGCGTGCTCGGCGATCTCGGCGCGCAGGTCAGCTTCATGCCGGAAAACCGCGCCTGGTTCGGCCAGTACACAACCGCGCTGCAGGCGCTCGGTGTCGAGATGTTGTATGCGCCGTATGCACAGGATCCGGTGCGGCTGCTGCGCGAACGCGGTGCCGAGTTCGACCTGATCGTGCTGTCGCGCCATTACGTCGCGGCCAGCTACGTCGGTCTCGCGCGCCTGTACGCGCCGCAAGCGATCCTCGCGTTCGACACAGTCGACCTGCACTACCTGCGCGAGCAGCGCGCAGCCGAACTCGACCGCAAGCCCGAACTCGCGCGCCACGCAGCGAACACGCGCGCGCAGGAATTGAAGCTGATCCGCGAATGCGATGTCACTCTCGTCGTCAGTCCGGTCGAGCAGCAACTGCTTGGCCAGGACGCGCCCGGCGCGCGCGTCGAGGTAGTGTCGAACGTGCATGAGGTCTACGGCTGTGCCAAGCCGTTCGGCGAGCGCCGCGACCTCGTCTTCGTCGGCGGTTTCCAGCATCCGCCCAACACCGATGCGGTGAGCTGGTTCGTCGGCGAAGTCTTTCCGAAGGTTCGCGCGCAATTGCCGGAGCTTCGCTTCCACGTGATCGGCAGCAAGGTGCCGGACGCGATCCGCGCGCTCGCCGACGAACACGTGCTCGTGCACGGCTTCATCGAGGACATCGCACCGTACATGGAAGGCTGTCGCATCTCGATCGCGCCGCTGCGCTACGGCGCCGGCGTCAAGGGCAAGGTCAACATGGCGATGAGCCACGGCCTTCCAGTCGTCGCAACGACTGCTGCGGTCGAAGGGATGCACGTGGTCGCCGGTTCCGACGTGCTCGTTGCCGACGACGCGACGGCATTCGCTGCCGAGGTCGTGCGTCTGTACCGCGACGAAGCGCTATGGAACCGCCTGTCGGCGAACGGTCTGGCCAATGTCGAGCGGCATTTCTCGTTCGCCGCTGCGCGCGCGGCGGTCCTGCGCATACTTGGTCAAGCGAACGTTTGACGCCCTTGCGGCGTCCGCCGGACGACCATGCCCGGCGTCGATCCTCATGCTTCGACATTTCGAAGCATCGCCACGACATACACTACGCGTAGCGAAGGACGAGCCCGCCTGTCGCCGCAAACCCCTACTCGTCGATCCGCTCGAAACCCGCTCCGAGCGCCCGCCAGCGCACCTCGCCGAGCGCGTGCTCGTCCGGCCCGAAGCTGCGCTCGCGCAGGATCATGGCGCCATCCGCACGGCGCGCAAGCAAGGTCGCCGCGCGCGTGCCGTACTTTTCTCCGCGGATGAAGATCGGCGCGAGGCGGCGTTCCAGATCGAGACCGATTCCTGTGTCAGGCAAGGCCGTGTCGGGCGGCCGCGTCTCGTCGCTCAGCAGATCGAGCAAACGCGCTTCGTCGCCGGCGCCGAGACCAGCTGGTACGGCCTCGATGAAACGCCGCTGCAAACGTTCGGTCTTCGGCCAATGCACGCCGATCGCGCCATTGCTGATTGCATGCACGCCAGCACCCAGCGCCCACGTATTGCCTTCGGCACTGCCGAACGCGAATGCGCCCGAGCCGTCGCCGACGACAAGGTTGAACGGACCGTACTCGCCGACGTCCGCGCGCAACGCATCGAGAAACGCGGCCGGCGACGACCCGCCAAGCACGAAATCGCGCACCAGCCAGCCACGCGAGCGCGGTGCGGTCGCCGGCACGCCGGTACGCAGATTGGTGACCGCGGCGAAGCGGCCATCGTCGCGCAAAGCAAGCCAGGTACCACCGGCGACGAGATCGCGGCCGCCGACGACATGTGCGTTTTCCGGCCAGAGGTTTGCAACCGAACTCGCGCGTGCATGGAACTCGTCGCGGTTGCCGAGCAGCAACAGCGGGAATTCCGGCGTGGCGTCGATTGCGATCAGCAGGAGGCACATTGGAAGGACCGGGAATCGGGAATGGGACTTTGGAAGCGGGATATCGAAACGAATAGCGAAGCTGGCCCGAAGGGCGCCCCCCAGGCCGGAGCAAGTTCGGACATCGGGAGAAGATCACGGCTTTCCGAAAGCTGCAAGATGCCGTTCCGACTCTCTATTCCCGATTCGCCATTCCCGGTTTCTCTGCCATCGCCCGCAGCCGCGCGTCGAGCGGTGCAAGGCGCGGGTTGTTTGGACTGAGTTCGCGGACGGCATTCAACGCGCGCGCCGCGTCTTCGCGACGACCTTCGCCGATGCGTGCGTCGGCCTGATCGAGGAAGGCATTGGCGAGGCGTTCGCTCATCGATGGCATGGCGGCATCATCCGGCGCGATCTGGCGCACCGAATCGAGCAATGCGCGCGCACGCTGCGGCGCGCCGTCGGTGAGCGCCTGCGCGAACAATTCCTTCGCACGCGCGGGAAGCCGTGCCAAGCCGTCGAGCGCATCGCGGTTGTTGCCGTCGATCGCCAGTGCGGCACGGTACTTGTCGTACGCGCTGACGCCGGGCGGAATGATGAGGTTGCCGGCTGCGGTGGCTTGCGCCGCCTGCGCAACCAGCGCACGCACCTGTTCCACCTGCGCCTGCGTCAGCACGGCATGTTCCGCGCCGATCGCGAGGCGTTCGCGCAGTTCGCGCAAGTTCGTGCGCGCAACGCGCAAGTCCGGCAGGTCGGGCGCGAGTTCGGCTGCTTTCGCCAGCAGCTTGTCGGCACTACCCGGATTGCTGTCGTCGATCGCAGCATTCGCCTGCACGATGAACGCCTGAGCGATGCGACGCAGACCCTGCCGCGCACGCGCATTCGTCGGATCTTCCTTGAGCACGCCCTGGTACAGGTCGAGCGCCGACTCTTCGACACCGGCGAGTCGGCCGGCGCGGACCTGCGCGTCGGCACGATCGATCGTTTGCTCCAGCGCCGCGACCGCGGCGTCGCGCGCCTGCGCGATTTCGCCGAGCAGCTGCGGCAGCTGGGGCCAGGTCGGCAGGATGCGTGAAATGTCGTTCGCGCGCGCGGTCGCCGTGACGACGTCCTTGGCAGCAATCGCACTGCGCGCCTGCTCGGCCAGCGCGTCGGCCGCCTTGCGCAAACCGGCCTGCGCGAGCGCGTTGTCCTTGTCGCCATCGAGCACGCGCTGGTACAACGCAGCGGCGCCATCGGCTTCAACTATACGGCCGGCATCCAGTGCAGCGCGTGCGTGGCCGAGCAGTTGTTCGGTTTCGTTGCCGCGCGTTTCGTGCGCCTTGAGCTGCTGGTCGAGGCGATCGACCTCGATGCCGCCGCCGAGCAGGTCGCGTGCGCTGTCGAGCGATTGCCGAGCATCGGAAAGGTCGTTGCGCTGCAGCGCGTCGCGCGCGCGTTCGAGCAGCTTCTGGCCGACCTTTTCGAGACCGCGGCGGGCGATGTCGTTGTCCGGGTCCTGCGCGCGCGCGGCGAGGAACAGCTCGCGTGCGCTGTCGCCCTGGTTGCCGCTCAACCGGCCGGCATCGAGCGCGCGCTGCGCGCGCGTCAGCGTGTCGTTGAACTCGGTGCGCGGCAGCAGGTGGCGCAGCGCGTCCTGGTAGCGCCATGCGGCGACCGCACCGAGCGCAAGCAGTGCGACGACGATGTACGCGAACAGATGGCGGCGCGAGCCCGCCTTGCGTGCGCGGCGCGAAGCGGCGGGATCGCGCTCGGCGCGCATGACGTCGCTGTCGAAGGCCGCGACGATCTGGTCGATGCGGCCGAGGTTGGGCTCGTTGCGTTCGCGCGCACTGGCCGTCGACGGCGTCACCTGGGTCGGGCTCGCGGCAACCAGGGCATCGAACGGCGGTGTGTCGCGGCGATACGCATCCGGCACGCCGGACAACTCGGGCAGAGCGCCGTCCGCCATGCGCCGTTCGATCTCGGCGATCGCGGCAGCGACTTCGTTGCCGGTCTGGAAACGATCCTCCGGCTGCTTGGCGAGCAGCTTTTCGAGCAGCGGCTGCAGCACTCCGATCGCATCCGGCAGCACCGGCACCGGTTGCGTGATGTGCATGATGCCGATCGCGAGCGAATCGTCGGCGTGATATGGCACGCGACCGAGCAGCATCTCGTGCAGCACGATGCCGAGCGCATAGAGATCGGAGCGCCCGTCGATCTGCTTGCCGCGCGCCTGCTCGGGACTCATGTAGTGCGGCGTGCCGACGACCGCGCCAGTCTTGGTCATGCGCGGCGCCGAGTCGAGCGCGCGCGCGATGCCGAAGTCGGTCAGCGCGGAGGAATCGTCGTCGCGCAACAGGATGTTGTCCGGCTTGACGTCGCGATGGACGAAACCTTTTTCCTGCGCGTAGTTCAGCGCACCGGCGATCTCGCGCGTGATGCGCAGCGCAAACGCGACATCGCGCGGCGCGCCGTCCTTGAGCAGGACCGGGCCGCCGCCGAGATATTCCATCGCGATGTAGTGGTAGTCGCCGGCGCGGCCGACGTCGTGGATGCCGACGACGTGGCGATGGTGCAGGCGCGCGGCGATCTTCGCCTCGCGCAGGAAGCGCTCGCCGAAATTCGGATCGACCAGCAGCGCGGGCGACATGATCTTCAGCGCGACCTCGCGGTCCACCGATTCCTGGATCGCCAGGTACACCGTGGCCATGCCGCCACGGCCAAGTTGGCGCAGAAGTCGGTAACCGGGAATCTCGATCACGTTCGCGTCATGTCCGTTGAGGCGGTCGAACTGCATTCATCGCGGGGCCGGGCATCCGAACCCGCGCTGTCCGGGGCCGGCAGCGCGCTCGGACATCGCACCCGCAAGGCAAGTCGGACCGGCATTCGAGAATAGCACGCGTTCCGCGACCGACAACTCGCCCCGGAGCCTGCCCACGACTTCGGCACGCAGCAGTTGAAGACCATGAGTCGTCGCTCAGGCGATCCGGCGCGCTTCGATCACGTTCGGCACTGCAAGCAGTTGCGCGAGCAGACCGCTCAACTGGCCGAAGTCGCTGACGCGCAACACATAGTGCATTTCGGCGATGCCCTTGGCCGCGTCCACGCGCGCCGTGAGCGCGACCACGTGCGCGTTCGCCGCGGCGATGACGTTGCTGACGTCCTTGTGCAGCCACTTGCGGTCGTAGCCGCGAACGACGATGTCTATCTCGTAGGCGTGCTGGCGCGGCCGGCCCCACTCGACCGCGATCACGCGATCGGCATCGCGCGCGCGCAGGTTCGCCAGTTGCCGGCAGTCGGCGCGATGCACCGACACGCCGCGACCGCGCGTGATGTAGCCGGCGATCGGATCGCCCGGCAACGGCTGGCAGCAGCGCGCGAGTTGGGTCAGAAGATTGCCGATGCCCTCGATGACGATCGCGCCCTGGTCATTGCCCGGCGCACGCGGCGTGGCCGTGGCGGGCGGCGGCGCAGCGACTTCCGCTGGCGCAGTCAGTTCGTGCAGCGCACGCGCGAGCTGACCAGCGCTGACGTCGCCGAGCGCGAGCGCTTCGAGCAGGTCGTCCTGGGTCTTGAGCTGGAAGCGTTCGGGCAGACCGTCGAGGCTGGTCGGCTGCAACGCGAGGCGTTTGAGTTCGCGTTCGAGCAGCGCACGCCCGGCTGCGAGGTTCTGCGCCAGATCGATGCGCTTGAACCAGGTCCGCACTTTCTCGCGCGCGCGGTGCGTGACGAGAAATCCGTGGTGCGCGGACAGCCAGTCGCGCCGCGGTTCGGCGACCTTGCCGGTGAGGATCTCGACGCGGTCGCCGCTGGCCGGCTGGAACGCCAACGGCACGATGCGGCCGTTGACCTTGGCGCCGCGGCAGCGATGGCCGACATCGGTGTGGATCGCATAGGCGAAATCGAGCACGGTGGCGCCGCGCGGCAGGTCGATGACCTGCCCCTTCGGCGTCAGCACGTAGACGCGATCCTCGACGACTTCGGTGCGGAAGCCGGCCAGCAACGCGGCATCGTCTTCGCGCGCGTCGCGGCCATCGAGCAACTGGCGCATCCAGGCGATCTTGCGCTCGAAGCTGGCGTCGCCACCGCCGCCTTCCTTGTAGCGCCAATGCGCGGCAACGCCGAGTTCGGCATGGCGATGCATGTCGTGCGAGCGGATCTGCACTTCGAGCGTCTTGCCGTCCGGCCCGATAACCGCGGTGTGCAAGGATTGGTACTGGTTGCCCTTGGGGCTCGCGATGTAGTCGTCGAACTCGCCTGGAATGAACGGCCACAACGTATGCACGACGCCGAGCGCGGCATAGCACGCGGGCAAATCGTCGACGAGCAGGCGCAGTGCGCGCACGTCATAGAGTTCGGAGAACTCCAGACCCTTGCGCTGCATCTTGCGCCAGATCGAATAGATGTGTTTCGGCCGGCCGGCGATGTCGGCACGCATGCCGGCCTTGGCGAGCGCGTCGCCGAGCTGAGCCTTCGCATCCGCGATCCACGCCTCGCGCTCGCCGCGGCGTTCGTCGAGCAGGCGCGCGATGCGGCGGTAGGTATCCGGTTGCAGATAGCGGAACGCCAGATCCTCGAGTTCCCACTTGACCTGCCAGATGCCGAGACGGTTCGCCAATGGTGCGTGGATGTCGGCGGTCAGTTGCGCCAGCGCGCGCTGCTCCGCCTCCGGCGCGCGCACGGCCGCGCGCATGCGCACGAGCTGGCGCGCGAGCAGGATGAAAACCACGCGCAGGTCACGGATGATCGCCAGCAGCAGTCGTCGCAAACCCTCGGCGCCACCGACGCCGCCATGCGCGGCATACAGCGACCAGACGCGCTCGGCCGCCTGCTGGCCTTCGAGCAGCGCGCGCACGTCGTCGGGAAACGCGGCCAGTTCCACCGCATCGACGGCTGCATCGCTCGCGGCCAGCGCGTGCAGTACGCACGCTGCCTGGGCTTCCTCGCCGACGCCGAGTGTGCCGAGCAGGTCCAGCGTGGCGACGAGTTCGGCTTGGCCAGTGGCGCCGCCGTTGCGAGATAGCGTATCGAATGCGCCGATCGCGAAGCGACACGCGCGCAAAACCATGCTCTCGGGCGAGCGTGGTTGCAGCGTCGATGCCCAAGCCGAAAGGCCGGTCGCAGAGTCGATGGAGGCGTTCACTTCCTGGTCGTGCTATCGCCGGCAAGGCGGGTTGGACTGGAAACGAAATCGGCGCCCGCAGGCGCCGATCCGATGAAGCGAGCGAGTGCCAGGCTGCCGGAGTTTCAGTTGCCGCTCATCCACGGGAAACCTTGCGAGGTCGGCATGAAACCGAACGCGACATCGTCGCCGGTGAATTTGTCGCCACCTTCCCCGACGGTCGCCTTGTCCATCAGCGCCGCCACGGCCACGACCGGAGTCGAACTCAAGTGACCTCCCATCACAGAACGCGTCACGGCGACATAGAAGGTCGTCGCGTCGATGCCTATCGGCTGCGGCGCGAGATTGACCGCAAACGCGAGGTTTCCGCCATTCAACTGATAGACGTTGCTGCTACCTGAGCAGACGCCGGCATTCAATGCGGTCGGGGGCGTGGTCAAAATGCAATATTGTCCACCAGCATTTGCGCCGCCATGGAGGAAGGCGGAGTCATAGGCGTCGACGATATTGATCACCGCGGCCGCCGGCACGCCGGTGACATCCTCGCCTTGCAAAACCGCCGGATTGAAAGGCGCCGCCATCGTCGGGGATTGTTGCGGGCCAAGCCGCGCATCCACGCGAAAAAGGTAGGTGAAATTGCTGCCATCCGTTGCGGTCCAGATCGTGCCGGCGCGCGCCACCGGTGTCGTCACGGAACGGCGCACGCCGGTGACTGCGGCACAGGCAATGTCTTCATTCACCTTGGCCGGATCGTTCGCGCTCGGATTGCATGGATCCTTCGGCACCGCAGACCAATCCGGAGCGAGCCAGGAGAATCCGGCAGGTGGGATCCAATTGACCAGATGGCTGTAGTTCGTCTCGGTCGCCGAGTCATAGCCATTGTCGAAGATGCCTTCGTTCAAACCACTCACGACCGCCCCGTCTTCGGCGGTAGCAAGGCAAGTCAACGAAGGGCCGGGAACCACGTTGAGCAAACCCGAGTTGTAGTGGAACGTCTCAACATCCGTCAGGGGCGCAAACGTCCACGGGTGCGCAGGCGTGAACCCCTGGTCCTCGTGCGCGATGGTCAGGCTCGACGGTGAGGAATTCGGCGGCGTCGACGGCGGCAAGACATTGCCACAGAACATGAAGCCCTTGGTGTAGGCAGCCAGCGAACTCGCCGTGGCGGTGATCTGGCTGTAGCTGATACCGGAAATCCCTGCGGTAGTCGGGGTCTGCACCGCCTGGGACTGTGTACCCACCACAACCGCTGGTCCGGCCTGCTGCGCGAGGGCGATTGCTGATCCGCATGCCGCCATGCCGGCGCACGCACCCACCACCCACTTCTTGACTGACGACATTCTCGATATTCTCTCATGCTTGCAACCGTGCGGTTGCATTGATTCAGCGGATCGCATCCAGCCATTGCCGGCTGATTTTCGCTTGCAACACGCCGGCCGGACCAAAGCCCGACATCGCCGTGCTACACTCGAACCCGCTGCATCTTAGCGGCTCGCGCGTTCGCGCGCACCTGTTAACTTCGCGTGAACCAAGGATTTTTGCGGTTGCGGTCACAAACTGCGGCCCTGCCAGTGAAGCCTATGCGAACCCTTCCCAGCCTTGTCCTGATCTTTTTCACGGCCGCTTCCGGCATCGCCAGCGCCCAGACACAGTCCCCCACGCTCGAAGAGCGCATGTCCCAAGCGGAATTCCGTGCTGCCGGGCTCGACAAGCTGTCGCCCGAGGAATTGCAGCGGCTGAATGGCTGGCTGGAAGCGCATGGCGGCACCACGCGCCAGGTTGTCACCGCTTCCGGCGCAGCGGTGTTCTATCCGGACAGCTCTGCACGCGACGTGGTCGAAAGCCGCATTACCGGCAAGTTCAACGGCTGGCGCGGAAAGACCGTGTTCACGCTGGACAATGGTCAGCAATGGCGCCAGACGGAATCGAGTCGATTCGACGCCGGCGAGTTCACCAATCCAGGCGTGAAGGTCAAACCGATGATGCTCGGCAGCTGGCTGATGGTCGTCGAAGGCTGCGGCTGCAGCGTGCGCGTCGAACGGATCAAGTGACGGCAGGATGCCGTCATCCCGTGCAGGAGTACGCTGACGCGGGATCCGGTTCTTCCCGCCCTATCGGCCCCTCAGCAGCTCCACCAGCTTCGCCAGCCTCTTCGGTGAAACCGACTCCGCAGTGCGCAGCTCTTGCGCAAACGTCGACACGCGCAGCTCCTCGACCAACCAGCGCAGTTCCGTCAGCTCCGCATCCTCGCCGCCGCGTTCCGCGCGCAGCTTGAGGTAGTCGCGCCAGTAGCCCTGCAGCGCGAGCATGCGCGCCTGGTCCTTCGCCGGATCCTGGCGCAGGCGCTCGGCACGCAGACGCATCGCTTTCAGATAACGCGGGAATTGCGCCAGCCGCATTGACGGCACTTCGCGCAGGAAGCCAGGGAACAACAGCTCGTCCAGCTGCTCGCGCAGATCGTCGTAGTTCGCCTTGGCGAAACCCATCAATGGCGGCTGCAGCAGCGGTCGCAATTCGGCATAGGCCGCGATGATCGTCTCGGCGAGTTTCAGATGCTCGATGGACGCCGGAAACAGCTCGCGCGCGATCGCCTCCTTCGCGTGCTCGAAATCACCGCGCCGGCGGATGTCCAGATCGTGCGCGGCAAGGCGTTCGCGCAACGCCGCTTCGACCAGATCGGCGCGCAGCGATTCGGCTCCGCCGAACAGCGCTTTTCCTTCGCGATCGTCCTTGACCGCGGATGCCAGCATGCGCACGTCGATCGTGGACGCCTTGAACGACAGCGAATTGCTCAGCGGCAACTGTCGTCGCGCCTGCTTGATCTTGTCCGCCAACGCGCGGCGCAGCAGGCGCTCGACGCCGCGGCGGTGTTCGGTCAGTGCCTCGTCATGTCGCTCGAACACGCGCAGCGCGACACTTTCGCCGAGATCAACCAGCGCCGGGAACGCGGTCAGGCCGCCGCTCGACACGATGCTGTCGGGAATGTCGTTGAAGTCGAACCCATCCACTTCCTCGCGCGTGAGCTCGACATCGGCGCGGCGCGAGAACGCGACACGCGCGGCGCCAGTCCATTGCGCCTGGATCGCAGCAAGATCGCGGCTTTCGACCAGTGTCGCGCCTCGTTCGTCATTGATGCGGAAATTCATCGAAAGGTGCGCCGGCAGCTCGATGCCGGCGAAATCGCCCGCGCCTACAACGACGCCCGTCACACGCTGCAGGTAGCGTGCAAGCGCGGTGAACAGCGGCTCGTCGCGCGGCGCCTCGGCCTCGACGAACGCGCGCGCGAAATCCGGCGCCGGCACGAAATTGCGGCGCAGCGCTTTCGGCAGACCGCGGATCGCCTCGGCAATCTTTTCCTGCAGCAGACCGGGCACCAGCCACTCGCAACGCGCGGCCGGAATCGCGTTGACCAGCGCGAGCGGCACCTGCATCGTGACGCCATCGGCCGCGTCGCCCGGCACGAACCGGTATGACAGCCGCAGCTCATGGCCGGCGATCTCCAGCTGTGCCGGAAACTCGCGCGCGCCGACACCGGCCGATTCGCCGAGCACGTCGGCCAGCGACCAGTGCAGCGCAGCCTGCTCGTTCGGCGCGGCCTTGCGGTACCACGCGTCGAGCGCAGCGGCGGTATGGATGTCGGGCGGCAGCTTGCCGGCGAAGAACGCTGCGAGTTCGTCGTCGGAGCGCACCAGCCCGCTGCGCCGCCGCTTCGATTCGATCTCGCGCGCCTCGGCGAGCACGCGCGCGTTCGCGCGCAGGAAGTCAGCACGTGCATCGATCTCGATGCGCACGAGCGCCTCGCTCACGAAGATCGTGTGTGCGAGCTGCGGGTCCTGCGCGCCGAACTGGACCGCGCGCTTTTCGACCAGTGCCAGGCCGAACAACGTGACCTGCTCGAACGCGACCACCGCGCCGCGCTTGCGCGACCAATGCGCGTCGCGCCAGCTCTTGCGCACCAGATGCGCTGCCTGCTGCTCGATCCATGTCGGTTCGACGCGCGCGCACAGCATCGCGTACACCTTCTGCAAATCGAGGATCTGCCCGGCCAACAACCACTGCGGCGGCGCCTTTGCGACCGACGAACCAGGGAACACCGCGAACTTGCGCTCGCGCGTGCCCTGGTACTGGCCGCGCTCATCCTTGCGCCCAACCTGCGTCGGCCAGCCGGACAGCAGGCAGCGATGGATCGATTCGTAGGACTGCGCGCTCAAGCCATCTCCCGCCTCGGCTGCGGGCGCCGGATTCGCAGGCTGGCGCTGAGGGCCACCGTTCCGCTCTGCCTTCACGACAGTGGAGACGCTCGCTTGCCGCCCACGTCCTGCTTGCCGCGGGCGCTGCGCGGACGCGGAATCGCTCGCCTTTGCAACGCCCTTGTCCAACGGAAGTGGAGAATTGGCCTGCAACGTCCATCCAAGCTCATCCGTCACCAGCAACAACTGCCGATGCAGTTCGCGCCACTCGCGCATGCGCAGGAACGACAGGAAATGCGCCTGGCACCAGTCGCGCAATTTCGATTGCGTGAATTCCTCGTGCGCTGCGCTGTAGGCGGTCCACAGTTTCAACACGCCGATGAAATCGGATTTCGGATCGGCAAACTCCGCGTGCGCCGCATCGGCCTGCTGGCGCGCATCGGCCGGTCGCTCGCGCGGATCCTGGATGCTGAGAAACGCGGCCAATATCAGCAGCTCGCGCAACGCGCAGCGCGTGTTCGCCTCGATCAGCATGCGGCCGAGCGCAACGTCGATCGGCAATCTCGCGAGTGTGCGCCCGACGTTGGTCAGGCGTTTCTCGGTATCCACAGCCCCGAGTTCGGCCAGGCGCCGATAGCCATCCGCGATCGCTCGCTCGGACGGCGCCTCGACGAACGGAAAATCGGCCGGATCGCCAAGCTTCAACGCCAGCATGCGCAAGATCACGCCGGCCAGGGATGAGCGCAGGATCTCCGGTTCGGTATAGCGCTCGCGCTGCGCGTAGTCGTCCTCGCCATACAGGCGGATGCACACGCCCGGACCGACGCGACCGCAGCGGCCCTTGCGCTGGTCCGCGGCAGCCTGCGAGATCGGTTCGATGTGCAGGCGTTCGAGCTGGTTGCGCGGACTGTAACGCTTGACGCGCGCGGTGCCGGAGTCGATCACGTAGCGGATGCGCGGCACCGTGAGCGAGGTTTCGGCGACGTTGGTCGCCAACACGATGCGCCGCTGCGGACCCGGCTTGAACACGCGATCCTGCTCGGTCGCGGACAGGCGCGCATACAACGCGACGACTTCGGTCTCGCGATACTTGCGCCGCGACAGCGCGAGGTGTGCGTCGCGGATCTCGCGCTCGCCGGGCAGGAAGATCAATACATCGCCGCGCGGGTCCTCGACGGTGATTTCGTCGGTCGCGGCGACGATCTGTTCGGCGAGGGAAATGGGGTCGGAGTCGTTTTTTCCTTTGCGCGGATCGGCCGCTCCGCCGTCTTCGGCAGAAAAACAACTCTGACCCCATTTCCGCCAGCGCACCTCGACCGGATACGTGCGGCCCTCCACCTCGACCACCGGTGCATCGCCGAAGTGCTGCGCGAAGCGCGAGGTGTCGATCGTCGCCGAGGTCACGATCAACTTGAGATCGCGCCGCTTGGCCAGCAGGCGCTTGAGGTAGCCGAGCAGGAAGTCGATGTTGAGGCTGCGCTCGTGCGCCTCGTCGAGGATGATCGTGTCGTACGCATTGAGCCACGGATCGGACTGCGTCTCGGCGAGCAGGATGCCGTCGGTCATGAACTTGACCAACGATTCGTCCGAAACCTGATCGGTGAACCGCACCTGGAAGCCGACCAGCTTGCCGACCTCGCTGCCGAGTTCGGACGCGACGCGGCGTGCGACGCTGCGCGCGGCGATGCGGCGCGGCTGCGTACAGCCGATCAGCCCGGCAACGCCGCGGCCGGCGGCGAGGCAGAGTTTCGGCAACTGCGTGGTCTTGCCCGATCCGGTCTCTCCGGCCAACACGACGACCTGGTGCGCGCGTATCAGCTCGACGATCTCGTCGGCGCGCGCGGCGATCGGCAGCGACTCGTCGACACCGATGACAGGTACGCGCGAGGCGCGCGAGGCGCGTCGCGCAGTGGACGCGGCGATCGCCGCGCGCAATGCGTCGATGTCGGCGGCTGCCGGCTCGGGCGTCGCCTTGAGCTTGCGCCAACGCACGCCAAGACGATGCGCGTCGCGCGCCAACACGGTATCGAGCGCAGCGCGCAGGGAAGACAAATCGGACATGCGACGGAGAAAAGCGGGAAAGACGGTGATGATAGCTGCGGTCGATCGCCGCGATGTGCAAGATCGATTTCACGAACGCATGCCGGCCCGTTAGCCTTGTGGCTCTTCATCCGGTCATGGAGCATCGACATGAACATCGACATCGGCATCACGCAGAGGGATCGCGAAGTCATCGCGGTGAATCTCTCGAAGCTGCTGGCGGACACCTACTCGCTCTATCTGAAGACGCATGGGTTCCACTGGAACATCACCGGACCGATGTTCAACACGCTGCACCTGATGTTCGAGACGCAGTACAACGAACTGTGGACCGCGGCCGACCTGATCGCCGAACGCATGCGTGCGCTCGACGTCTATGCGCCGGGCTCGTATACGCAGTTCGCCAAGCTGACCTCGATCCCCGAGGAAACCGGCGTGCCGGACTGGAAGGCGATGGTCCAGCAGCTCGTCGACGGCCATGAAACCGCCACGCGCACGGCACGTGAAGTGTTCAAGGCGGCCGACCGCGCCGACGATCAGCCGACCGCTGACCTCGCGACGCAGCGCATGCAGGAGCACGAGAAGACCGCGTGGATGCTGCGCTCGCTGCTGAAATAGGCGCGCCGCGCCGGATCTTCATCGCGGCGCGCGCGTTTGCCATTGCCGATAGGCGCCATAGCCGATGCCGACCGCGCCAGTGATTGCGGCCGGCACGTACAAGGCTCCGTAGGCGAACGCATGGAACAGCCATGTGCCCGCGACAGCCCCGACGAGAAACGCCACGACCATCGACAGCAGCAGGCGCATGCGGCGCCCGTCGACTGGCAGGCCGCGCAGCCAATGGCCGACGAAGATGCCGAGGTCGGTCAACGTGCCGGAGAAATGCGTCGTGCGCAGCACCGCGCCGCTGTAGGTGCTGACCATCGCGTTCTGCAGGCCGCAGGCCGCCGAAGCGAAGTAGTCGCCGAGCGGGTTGCCGCCATCGAGCAGCGGCACAGAGACGATCAGCAGGGCTGCCTCGAGCGTCAGCACCACGCCGTAGCGGCGCCCGAGCTTCAGCGTGGAATCCTGGATGATCACGCCGCTGGCAACGCAGCCAGCCAGGAACGCGCCGATCATCTCCGCGAAATGCAGCATGCGCGTGCCGTTGCCTTCACCGAGCGCGATGCCGAGCAGGGTGGTCGTGCCGGTCAGGTGCGTGATGCCTTGGTGCTGCACGCCGAGAAAGCCGGTTGCATTGATGATGCCGGCGATGAACGCGAGCAGCGCGCCGCCGGCCAACACCCATTTCGGCAATTGCCTGAACACGTCAGAGCTTGCGTCGCGGAGGCACCAGCAGGTCGCCGAACAGCAGGCCGGCGACGATCGCGACCAGCAAGGTGACCAAGGTGATTGCGGTGTCGATGCCCAGCATCACATCGCGCTCGAACACGAAACTCAAGGTGCGGAAGCCGACGCTGCCTGGCACCAGCAGGATGATGCCGGGCTCGCGCACCAGCGCGCCGGGGCGCTGCATCACGCGCGCGAACACGTTGCTGGCCGCGCCGATCGCGAGGCCGCCGACGAATACGCCGAACGCCGACGACACATAGATGCCGCCCACCTGCGCGCAGACGTAGCCAAGTGCGACCGCGCCGACGACGACCGGGACATAACGCCGCGGACTGCCGAACAGCACGGCGAACGCGCAGCCGCCTGCGACGACCGCGATCCAGTTGGTCCAGTGCGGCACGCCGACCTCGGGCACGCCGCTCGGCACCCAGCCGAACAGTCCGCACAACTGCGCCGCGACGATGGTGCCGAACGCGAGTTTCAGCAGCGTCGCCAGCGCCCCCATCATGCGCGCGGTACCGGAAATCAGGTGCTGGCTCGACAGCTCGCGCACCGCGGTGGTCAAGGTCATGCCCGGCATCAGCACGATCAGGCTGGCAATCACCACGGAACGCACCGCCAGCGGCGTCACGTACACCGCCAGTGCGGTCGCGATCAGCGTGGCGAGCAACGCCGACAACGCTTCCGCGGCCGCTGCGAGATTGGGTCGCGCGGCCGCGGCGAGATAGATGAAACCGATCATCAGGCCGATCACGCCGGCCACGGCGACGCCGTACCACCCGGTGTGCAGCAGCATCGCGATGCTCGCGGCGGAAACGCCGTAGCTGGTCACCAGCGAGACGTTTTCCGCGCGCGAGCGCCGCGTCTGGCCGAATTCGCGCAGGCGCTGGCGCCCGGCTGCAAGATCGAGGCGGCCATCGATGACCAGATCGCCGATCTCGTCGATCTGGCACAGGCGCTTGAGGTTGACCTCGCCTGGCGGCACGCGCACGACCTGGGTGATTTCGGCGAGTCCGTCCTCGCGCGCCGGGTCGGAGAACGACATGACGATCGAGGTCGGCGTGGAAAGCACGTTGCAGGCGAGGCCAAGCCGCGCGCTGACGAGGTTGACCACATCTTCCAGACGAGGCGCCGCGGTGCCGTATTCGTGCAGGCGCCGCGCCAACTCGACCACGAAGCCGATGCGCGCCTGCAATGCGAGTTCACCGCCGTGGCGGTTCTTGAGTTCTTCCATGCCCATCGCGCAATGATGCCGTGCTTTGATGGCCGAATGTGAACGACGCGCGACGACGTTCCGCATTGCACGATGGCCTGCTAGCCTTGCTGGATGACAGCCACCGGCACAGCGACGATCCAGCGCGACGCGAACGGCGAATTCGTCGCCGCCTCCGGTGACTGGACGCTCGCCAATGCACCCGCTCTCGCCGCGCTCGTCGCCGATCTTCGCCAGCGGCTGCCGCAGGGGGCGCGCATCGACGCCCACGGCCTCGGCCGTATCGACACGGCCGGCGCCGACCTGCTGCTCGGACTTGCCGCCGCCGCGCGTATTGACGGCCTCGACACGAACCGGCGCGCGTTGTTCGACGCGGTCGCGAAGGCGCAAGTGGCGCCACCCGGATCGACGCCGCATGATGGTGGCGTGATCGCCCTGCTCGCGCGCACGGGCGCCGCGGTCGAACAGATTGGCCGTGATGCGTACCAGCTGCTCGGCTTCATTGGCCTGATCCTCGCCACGCTGGCACGCTGCGTCGTCGATCCGCGTCGCTGGCGCGTGACTTCGCTCGCGTTCCATCTCGAACAGACCGGTCTCGACGCGGTGCCGATCGTACTGCTGCTGAACTTCCTCGTCGGCGCGGTCGTTGCCTTCCTAGGCGCGACCGTGCTGAAGGATTTCGGCGCCAGCATCTTCACGGTCGAACTGATCGGCTATTCGTTCCTGCGCGAGTTCGGCGTGCTGCTGACCGCGATCCTGATCGCCGGACGTTCCGGCAGCGCGTTCACCGCGCAGATCGGCTCGATGAAGTCGCGCGAGGAAGTCGATGCGATCCGCACCCTCGGCCTCGATCCGGTCGAGGTGCTGGTGCTGCCGCGCCTGCTGGCGCTGCTGATCGCGATGCCGATGCTGACCTTCCTCGCAATGCTCGCCGGCATCATCGGCGGCGCGGTCGTCTGCGCGACCACGCTCGACATCTCCTCGACGATGTTCGTGACTCGCTTCCATGATCTCGCCGCAACCAGGCACTTCTGGGTCGGCATGAGCAAGGCGCCGATCTTCGCGTTCCTGATCGCGGCGATCGGCTGCCTCGAAGGCTTCAAGGTGTCCGGCAGCGCCGAGTCGGTCGGTGAACACACCACCTCGAGCGTGGTGCAGGCGATCTTCGTCGCGATCCTGGTCGATGCGCTGGCGGCGATCTTCTACATGGAGATCAGCGTATGACCGAACGCGAGAAGGTCATCGAGGTGCGCGGCCTGCGCAACCAGTTCGGCGCGCAGGTCGTGCACGACAACCTCGATCTCGATGTTTACCGCGGCGAGATCGTCGGCGTGGTCGGCGGCTCCGGCAGCGGCAAGTCGGTGCTGCTGCGTTCGATCATCGGACTGAACCGTCCGGCGGCCGGCAGCGTCAACCTACTGGGCGAGGAAATGACGCGCGTTTCCGACGCGCGCCGCAACGAGATCGAGGCGCGCTGCGGCGTGCTGTTCCAGAACGGCGCCCTGTTCTCGTCGCTGTCGGTCGCCGACAACGTGATGGTGCCGATGCGCGAGCACTTCCACCTGCCGCTCGCGCTGATGCAACGGCTCGCCGCGCTGAAGATCGCATTGGCCGGCCTGCCGGTCGAGGCGGGCGCGAAGTTTCCGTCCGAGCTTTCCGGCGGCATGGTCAAGCGCGCGGCTCTTGCCAGATCCATTGCGCTCGATCCGGACATCCTGTTCCTCGACGAACCGACCGCCGGGCTCGATCCGATCGGCGCCGCCGCGTTCGATCAGCTGATTCTGACCTTGCGCGAAAGTCTTGGCCTGACCGTGTTCCTGATCACCCACGACCTCGACACGCTGTACACGATCTGCGACCGCGTCGCGGTGCTGTCGCAGAAGCGCGTGCTGGTGGTCGGCCCGCTGGACGTGGTCGAGAAGTACGATGACTCCTGGGTCCGCGAGTATTTCCAGGGTCCGCGCGGCCGCGCGGCAGAAGTCGCCGCGTCGCGCGGCATGTTCCAGCGCAACACCATCGCGGCGTCCGCCGCGCCAACGAAGAACTGAACCATGGAAACGCGCGCACATCACGTCATCATCGGCGCCTTCACCATCGGCGTGTTCCTGCTCGCGCTCGGCTTTGTGCTGTGGATGTCCAAGTCGGGCACCGACCACCGCTTCAACGACTACGACATCGTGTTCACCGAAGCGGTCACGGGCCTCTCAACCGGAGGGCTCGTGCAATACAACGGCATCAAGGTCGGCGAGGTCACGCACCTGCAACTGGCACCTGACGATCCACGCAAAGTCATGGCGCGCGTGCGCCTCGACGCCACCGCTCCGGTGCGGCAGGACACTCGCGCCAAACTCGGACTGCAGGGCGTCACTGGCCTTGCCTTCATCCAGCTGTCCGGCGGCAAACCAGGCAGCCCGCCGCTGCTGCCGACCAGCGAGCATCCGGTGCCCGTGATCCCGTCGGAGGAATCGGCCTTGTCGAAACTGCTCGCCTCCGGCTCGGACGTGGTCACCAGCATCAACGACATCCTGCTGCGCGTGAGCGAGATGCTGTCCGACGACAACCTCAGGCGCGTTTCATCGATGCTCGACCACGTCGACCAGCTCACCGGCACGCTCGCCGACCAGCGCCAGGACATCGGTACCGCGATGAAGCAGCTCGCCGAAGCGACAGGCGAGCTGAAAAGAACGCTGAAGACGCTCGACGCGATGGCGAACACGACCAATGCGCTGGTGCGCGACGATGCGCGCGCGGTGCTGCAATCGGTACAGCACGCGCTTGCCTCGGTCGACAAGGTCGCCGCCTCCGCCGGCTCCCTGGTCGACGACAACCGCGCCGCGATCGGCAGCTTCAGCAACCAGGGCCTGCGCCAGATTGGTCCGACCGTGCTCGAACTGCGTGAGACGTTGCGCTCGCTGAAGCAGCTGAGCGACAAGCTCGGCGCCTCCGACAGCCTGCTGCTCGGCCGTGACCAGCCCAAGGAGTTCCAGCCGAAATGAAACTTCGCCAACCTCTCGCTTTTCTGCTGCTGTCATTGCTGCTGGCCGGCTGTTCGTCGCTGCTGAACGTGCAGCGCACGCCGTTCACGATCTATTCGCCGCGCTATACCGCCCCTGCGACCGAGCAAGGCGCGCGTGTCGACTGGCAGCTCGCCGTCGAGACGCCGCTCGCCAGCGACACGCTGGAAACCTCGCGCATGCTGGTGATGCCGACGCCCGGAACACTGGAGGTCTTCCCGAATGCGCGCTGGCGCGATCCCGCGCCGGCGTTGCTGCGCAGCCTTGTCGTGCAGGGTTTCGAAAGCTCGGGTCGCATCGTCGGCGTCGGCAGTTCGGCCTCCGGCCTGCGCGCGGACTTCGCACTGGCGATCGGCCTGCATGACTTCCAGCTCGAGATGAACGGCGGTTCGCCGCGCGCCGCCATCCGCTTCCAGGCGCAACTGATGGACTACACCAGCAACCGCGTGCTGGCCACGCGCGCATTCGCCGCGGAGACGCCAGCCGCGGGCGCCGACGCGGCCAGCGCGTTCGCCGCATTCGAAAGCGCGCTGAACACCGTCGTGCCCGAACTCGTCGACTGGACCTTGCGCGAAGGCAGTGCGCGCCCGCTCGCGAAGTGATTTCCGAACGCATGCGGAATCGCGACAATAGGCGACGGCGACACGCGTCGCCGCTCCCCTGCTCCGGACTCGATCGCCCACGCTGACCGCGCCACGGCACGACCGGCTCTGGCTCCACCGGAAATCTTGCCGTCCATGAGCGAAGTCGAAACCCGCAATCCGACCAGCCACCTGCAAGGCCAGCTCGCGCGGGTCAGCGAGCTGCTGCGCCGGCAGCGGCTGGTCGAGGACCTCGCCCACCGGCAGATCGGCGACCACCATGACCTCGTCGAGAACCTGGTCCATCGCCAACACCTCGGCGAATTGCAGCGCGAGATCGACGGCCTGCATCCGGCCGACATCGCCTACATCCTCGAAGCGCTGCCACCTGCCGACCGCCTCGAAGTCTGGAACCTGGTCAAGGCCGACCGTGACGGCGAGATCCTGCTGGAGGTCTCCGATGCGGTGCGCGAGTCGCTGCTCGCGGACATGGACAAGCCCGAACTGCTCGCCGCCGCGGAGCAGCTCGACGCCGAGGAGATCGCCGATCTCGCCGAGGACCTGCCCGAGGATGTGCTGGCCGAACTGATGCATCGCCTCAATGCCGAACAGCGCGAGCGCGTGCAGGCGGCGATGTCGTGGGAGGAGGACCAGGTCGGCGCAATCATGGATTTCGACATGGTCACGATCCGCGAGGACGTCACCCTCGAAACCGTGCTGCGCTACCTGCGCCGGCTCAAGGAACTGCCCGAGCACACCGACAAGCTGTTCGTCGTCAACACCGATACGGTGCTTACCGGCGTGCTGCCGATCCGTTGGCTGCTGGTCAACGATCCGGCCAAGAACGTCAGCGAGGTGATGGCACCCGACGCCAACACATTTCATCCCGAGGACGACGTCGCCGAAACAGCGCAAGCGTTCGAGCGCTACGACCTCGTCACCGCACCGGTGGTCGACGCGAACGGCAAACTGATCGGTCGCCTCACCATCGACGCGATGGTCGACGTGATCCGCGAGGAAAGCGACGCCGAAGTGCGCGAACGTTTCGGCCTGCGCGAGGACGAGGATATCTTCGCCTCGGTCTGGCACAGCTTGCGCAACCGCTGGGCATGGCTCGCGATCAACCTCGTCACCGCGTTCATCGCCTCGCGCGTGATCGGCCTGTTCGAAGGATCGATCCAGAAGCTGGTCGCGCTCGCGACGTTGATGCCGATCGTCGCCGGCATCGGCGGCAACTCCGGCAACCAGACCATCACGATGATCGTGCGCGCGCTCGCGCTCGGCCAGATCAGTCCGGCCAGCGGCAAGCGCCTGCTGCGCAAGGAGCTCGGCGTTGCCCTCGCCAATGGCCTGGTCTGGGGCGGCGTGATCGGCGTGGTCGCTTTCCTGCTCTACCGCAATATCCCGCTCGGTCTCGTGATGACCGCGGCGATGACCCTGAACCTGCTGCTCGCCGCACTGATGGGCGTGCTGATCCCGATGACCCTGATCAGGCTTGGCCGCGACCCGGCGATGGGATCGAGCGTGATGATCACCGCGCTGACGGACAGCGGCGGATTTTTCATCTTCCTCGGCTTGGCGACACTGTTTCTGGTGTGATCAACGCCTGTTTCTGCGGGCCGCGCAAAACCCCCTCCCTGCCCCCGAACCGGCCTCGCGCCTGCTCACGCATCCTCCTGCCTGCAGTCGCGGCCTTTTCGCAGCACCCTTGAATTCGAAGCCTTCGCCGCGCGCATGGCCGAGCGGGAACATGCCCGCGGCGGCCCTCGTTTTCCGGCCTCGATCTTCGGCCCCCTGCGCGCAGCCGTCTAGTTGCCTTTCGTGTCCTGATCTTCGACCGACTGCAGTCGCTTTTGCAGCATCGCGGCTCGCAGTTCATCAGCCGTGATGAAACCGTCACCATTGGTGTCGATGTCGTCGAAATACTTGTACAGCAGCGGATTGGCCGCTTTGGCTTCATTGCGACTCAACTTGCCATCGTGGTTCGCATCCGCCGCCGCGAACGAAGCGTCGAAGTCGCTCTTCTGTTTGGCGATGTAACGGGTCATGAAGGCCTGCCACTCGGCCTTGTCGATCGTGCCGTCGTGATTGGCATCGATCTTGTCGAAGGACTGGGCGATATATGCCTTCTCGGCCGTGCCCTGATCGTTGGCCGCCGGCGCCGCAGGCGATTCCTCGGCATGGACGCACGCTCCCGCGAGCGCGAATGCGCCCACCATCGACATCAATGCAACACGATACTTGCTCGAAATGTTCATTGGTCATCCTTCTGCTGGGACACGCAAACGGTGGAATGGATTGCGCAAGGCCACAGGGAACGCCACTACCAGCGACGGCGATCGTCCCAGTCCCGGTGATGGCGTCGCGGACCGCGACGGTCGTAGTACCGGTCACGGCGATAGTCATCGCGGCGACGATCATGCGTGGTGACATTGCCGATGACGCCGCCGGCAACGGCGCCACCCACGGTGGCCCAGGGATCACCGTTCGAAAGCAGCGAGCCAGCCAGCGCGCCAACGCCGACTCCGATCAACGTGTTTCTTTCCTTGTGCCGCGCAGCCGCGGCAGGACCCGCGACGGCGAGAGCAAGGATTCCGATCATCGCGGGCGTTGCAAGTCGACGCAATGTGCTCATGGAGATTCTCCTCAGCCGGACCAATGGCTGCCCAATCGACAACCCGCACCATCGTAGTCCCGTCGCCGGACGCCTGCAATTTCACGAGACTGACATGCGTCAGGATATGTACATGTCCAGCTCCTTTGACATCTGCCTGCGCCCGATCGCAATGGTATCGATCTGAAGTCCAAACTCCGGAACAGGAAATCGGGCGGGAAGAAGCGTCTTTCCGAAGAACAGATCATCGGCTTTCAGCGTGAGGCGGAAGTTGGCTCGCCAGTGAAAGAGCTGTGGCGCAAGCACCGCTTCAGCAAGGCGCGCACTACCTGTGGCGCAGCAAGTTCGGCGGAATGAACGTGCCCGACACCAAGCGCCTGAAGGAGTCGGAGACGGGGAAAGGTCGACTGAAGAACCTGCTTGCCGGGCAAGTGCCGGAGAACGAGGTCATCAAGGATGCCCTGCGGAAAATCGGTGAGCGCACCAGCGCGACGCGAGCGGATGCGGCGGATGGTCTGGAATGGATTGAGCGAGCGGCTTGCGCTGGCGGCGGCCGTCATGAGAGCCCGCGCGGATCGCAACGGGACGCTCCGGCTGCGGATTGTGGCCTTGGCACTGAGCAACAAGCGCCAAGGCGCGGGGACGATCCATTTGAAGTTGCGCAAGCAGGGCTGCTGGAGAACCACAAGCGCGTGGAGCGGCTGTATCAGAAAGTGAAGCTGCACGCCGCTGCGCACTGACCCGCATCACGGCAAACAGCAGTCACAGTGAGGCAGCGCAGGCGAAGAACGACGCGAAAATCCAAGGTGCGACGGCAAGGCTCCAATTGGTCATGATTCCTCTGTTCCCATGATGCTTCCTGCCACCTAACGCCCGAATAAACCGCGTCGCAAAGCGGCGCCGGCTTGATTGAACTGCTAGACCTGCAACTGCTGCCCAAGCTCGATAACTGCTGCTTGCCATTCCGAGAACTCTTCAGCCTCCTCCCATAGCTCTCGAAGCTCGGAATTCTGAGCGAGAATTCGAGTTAGCGCATCTCCAGCCCGGGTTGCCAGTTCAGTGTCTACTGTTGGACGAATGCGCCCGACCCAGTGACCAATTTCTTCTTCCCGTTGCGCGGCAGAGGTGGGGCGACCCAAAGCGGCAGCGAGCATTTCGGAAGCAACGATCGCTTGGCAGGCATCCGAAGCCTCAACGTACTCGGTTGACGCAAGTACGTTGTCGAGGACTTCACGAATGAGTGAGAGATCTCCGCTTTCTGCAACTTCCGCTAGAAAATCTGCAGCATCATCATTGTCAAAAGAGCCAATCCCCCAAGCACCCATGAAACTCTCCGTGCAGGCTAACGCTTGAGCTAAGCCGCGCCGCGAAGCGGCGTCGGCTTGAATAAATTCTTAGGGCTCATCTTGTACTACCGACAGATCCAGCTCGTCCAGCTCGCTTTGCGGGTCTAGCCGGAAAACGCCAATGACCGTGTCCCAGATCAAGAGCCCGAGCTCATAGGTCTCACGAGTTTTGTCCAAGGTGACCTGACTCACCTGCCAATGCCTAGAGCCATCATCGGTCAGCCCGAAGTGACGACAACGATCGTAAGTGTCCATGAATTCTTTGAATCTGTCCTTCAAGGTCGATTTAAGTCCGTGCCTATCTACCAGCGAATCAAAGATGCTTTTAGGAGACGGCACTCGGTCACTAGGCTCAGGATTGTTCTGCCCGAGCAACTGGGACACGCTGAGCCCGATTGTGCAGATAAGGAAAACGCAACGCTCATGGAAATACTCGACCTCGTCTCCGGCCAATAGATCATCTTGGAGCGCGGACCACTGATGCTTTGCTTGCTTCAACGAGTAGAGCTGGAGATTAGTGTCCTCGCCACTTGAATCAATGAAGTAGTAGCGATGCACGATATGAGCCCCAACGTCTATTCGACTACAAAGCGAGGCCTATTCCCGCAGCCTATCGCGGCTTTTTCGGGATCGAGCCATGGCGGACGCCCCGCACGAATCAATGACATCCGCTGATTCCGCCACCTGATCCTGCCAATCCCGCAGTCTTCCCGCGAGCGGCGCGAAGCCCATCCTCGCATCCGCATCCGCTACCCGGCAAGGCGGGTCTGGATGCGCGCGCACGGCTGCGCCACCGCATGCAGCCGGGCGGGGCGATCGCGTGCGATCGGATGATTCGTCGAATGGATACCCGCTATCGAAGGGACGCCCGCGGTCGCCGCAACAGCGGGCGTGACCGCGGCGACCCCACTCCCCGGCAATGCGCCGGGGAGAAGGCATGGCTCAGCGGCGCCGGCGCCCGAGCGGCACGGCCGCCACGAACATGAGCAGCAGCGACATCAGTGCGAGCATCCAGCGTGCGTCGACCGGCACCGGCGTGACCGGTTCCACCGGACCGCCACCGCTGATCGTGGTGGTGACTGCGGAGGCATTGTTGTTCGCACTCGGGTCGGGCACGGTCGGCGAGTTCACGCTGGCGGTGTTGATGATGCTGCCATGGTAGCCGGCGTCGATCGTGTAGGCGGCGGTCACCGATATGCTCGCACCGCTCGCCAATGCACCGATGGCACAGGGGAAGCCGCTGATACACGGTGCATCGGCAGAGACGAAGTGCATCCCGGCCGGTGTGGGATCGGCGAGCACCGCATCGGGCACGGCGTCCGGTCCGCGGTTCGCGATGACGAGCGTGTAGCTCACGGTCGAACCGGCAGTGGCCGTGGCGGGGCCGCTCTTGGCGATCGAGAGATCGGCAGACAAGGCCGGCACGGCGAGCAATGCAGTCGTCGCGCTGGCGGTGTTGTTGGCGGCATCCGGGTCCGGCGTGTCGCTCGCGACGCTCGCGGTGTTGACGATCGGATTCGCACCCGAATAGTTCGCCGGCACTGCGTAAGTGCTGGTGATCGTCGCGCTGGCGCCGCTGGCCAGCGTGCCGATCACGCACGGATACGCGCTGGCGCAATCGCCGCTGTTGCCCACGAAGCCGAGTCCCGCCGGGGTCGGATCGGAGACGACGACGTTCGTCGCCGCATCCGGGCCGTCGTTGCGGACGACGATGGTGTAGGCGACGTCGCTGCCCGGCAAGGTGCTGGTCGGACCGCTCTTGCTGATTGCGAGGTCGGCCGAAGTCGCTGCCGCCACCACCGGCGTGGTCACGCTGCTGGCGTCGTTCGACGCATCCGGATCGATCGTCGTCGTCGTCACGCTCGCGGTGTTGACGATGCTCGCCCCGGCATAGCCGACGGGCACCGCGAACGTCGCGGTCACGATCGTGCTGGCGCCGTTCGGCAGATCGCCGAGCGCGCACGGGAACCCGCCCTGGCATGGCGTCGATGCGGACACGAACACGAGTCCGGCCGGCGTCGGGTCATCCAGTTGCACGGCGAGCGCGGCGTCCGGACCATGGTTCGTCACGGTCAGCGTGTAGACCACGCTGGTGCCGGCTACGACCTGCTGCGGGCCGCTCTTTTCAACCGCGATATCCGCGGCCGGCGCGCCGACCGCGGTGGTTGCCGATGAACTGTCGTTGCCGGAATTGGAATCGACCACGCCGGCCGGCGCCGCGACCGTCGCGATGTTCGTGACGCTGAGCGGGCCCTGTGGCGCGATGCCGTGGATCATGACGATCACGACGCCGCCGCTCGGCAGGCTGCCGATCGTGCCGCCGACCGTGTTGCCGCTGACGTTCGGCTGACTGGCGCAGGCCGCGCCCCCGCTTTCGCCACCGCAGCTTGCGGTCACGCCGGTGATGCCGACCGGCACGTCGTCGCTGTAGCTGGCGCCGTTCGCCGGGCTCGGGCCATGGTTGGTGATCGTCAGCGTGTAATCGATCGTGCCGCCCGAAGCGACCGTCGCCGGCGCGCTCTTCACGATCGCCAGATCCGCGTTGCCGGGGCCGACATTGGTTTGCGCCGAGGACTGGTTGTTGGTCGTGTCCGGGTCCGGCGTGGCGCTGCTCGCGCTCGCGGTGTTGACGATCGGGTTCGCGCCGGCGTAGTCGGCCGGCACCGTGTAGGTCGACGTGATCGTCGCGCTGGCGCCGCTGGCGAGCGTGGCGATCGCGCACGGATAGGCCTGCGTGCAGTCGCCCGCGTTGCCGGCGAAGACCAGGCCCACCGGCGTCGGATCGGTGACGACCACGCTGTTCGCATCGCTCGGCCCGTTGTTGGTCACCACGATCGTGTAGACCACGCTGTCGCCCGGCGTGACGCTGGCCGGGCCGCTCTTGACCACGGCGAGGTCGGCCTGCGGATTGCCGTTCAACGATGCGCTGGCGCTGTTGTTCGCCGGGTTCGGATCGGGCTGGTCGGCCGCGCTCACGCTGGCGGTGTTGGTGATCGAGCCGTCGGCGACGACCTTGGCGACGACGCTCAGCGTGGCCGTCGAGGTCGCACCGCCGGCGGTCAACGTGCCGACCGTCCACAGCCCGCTCGCCGCCGCGTAGCTGCCTTGCGACGGCGTTGCGGAGACGAACTGGAGGCCGCCCGGCAACACGTCGGTCAGCACCACGCCGGTCGCGTCGGATGCGCCGTTGTTGTGCACGCTGACCGTGAACGTGACGTCGTCGCCGACGTTCGGGTTCGCGTTGTCGACGGTCTTGCTCACGGCGAGATCCGCTTCCTGGCCGTTGATCGACGCACCCGCGGCGTTGTTCGCGCCGACCGGATCGAACTGGTCCTCGTGCGTGATCGCCGCGCTGTTCATCACCGCGCCGGCCGCGTCGACCTGCACCGTGATCGCGAGCGTCGCGCTGGCGCCGTTGGCGAGCGCACCGACCGTCCACACGCCGCTGCCGGCGTCGTAGGCGGCGGCCGGATCGGCGCTGACGAAGCTCACGCCGGCCGGCAGGTGGTCGGTGACTTCCACGCCGGTCGCATCGTTCGGGCCGTGGTTGGTCGCGGTCAGCGTGTAGGTCACCTGGCTGCCGACGTTCGGCGTTGCGTTGTCGACCGTCTTGGCGAGGCCGATGTCGGCGCTCGCGCCGGCGTTCACCGAAGCACCGGCGTTGTTGTTGCTGGTGTCCGGATCGGGCTGGTCCGAGGCGCTGACCGCAACGGTATTGGTCAGGCTGCCCGGCTGCTCGACCGTGGCGATCATCGTCATCGTCGCGCTCGCGCCATTGGCGAGATCGCCGATCGTCCACACGCCGCTCGCGCTGTCGTAGCCGCCCTGCGACGGCGCCGCCGAGACGAAGGCGAAGCCGGACGGCAGGCTGTCGGTGACGGCCACGCCGCTCGCGTCGTTCGGGCCGTTGTTGGTGGCCGTGATCGTGAACATGACCTGCTCGCCGACGTGCGCTGCAGCGTTGTCGACGGTCTTGGCCAACGCGATGTCCGCCGCGCTGCCGACCGTCGTGTTGACGCTGGAGCTGTTGTCGCCGCTGTTCGGATCGGGCACGCCCGCCGGCGCCGCGACCGTCGCCGTGTTGGCCAGGGTCTGCGCGCCGAACGGTGCGGTACCGCCGATCGTGATCGTCACCGAGCCGCCGGCCGGCAAGGTCGGAACGCTGCCGGAAACGGTGTTGCCGGCCACGTTCGGTGTCGCGCAGGTCGCATTGCCGCTCGGCGAACCGCAGGTCGCGCTGACGCCGGTGATCGCAGCCGGAACCACGTCGGCATAGCTCGCGCCGTTTGCCGCGCTCGGGCCCGCATTGTGGATCAACAACGTGTAGCTGATCGTCGCACCGGACGCGATCGTCTGCGGACCGTTCTTGACGATCGACAGATCGGCGGAAGCGTTGACCGTGGTGTTCGCGGTCGAGCTGTTGTTCGCCGGTGCCGGATCGGTCACGCCTTGCGGTGCCGCGATCGTCGCGGTGTTGCTGATCGGGCCGGCGTCGGCAGGTGCTGTGCCGTTGATCGTGATTGTCACGCTGCTGCCGCTCGGCAGGCTCGTGATCGTGCTGCCGACGGCGTTGCCGGAAACGTTGACCGCGCCGCAACTCGCACCACCCGTCGGCGTGCCGCACGACGCACTGACATTGGTGATGCCAGCGGGCACGTTGTCGGCGAACGGCGCGCCGGCGACATCGCTCGGGCCTGCGTTGCTGACGACGACGCTGTAGCTGATCGGGGCGCCGGCGGTGATCGTCGCGGGGCCGGTCTTCACGACTGCGAGATCCGCGACTGCTGCAATCGTCGTGTCAACGGCGCTGCTGTTGTTGGCGGGTGTCGAATCGGTCGGGCTGCTGACTGTCGCGATGTTCGTCACCACGCCGCCGAGATTGGCCGGGATCGCATAGATCGCCGTCACGCTGATGCCGGCACCGCTCGCCATGTTGCCGAGGTTGCACGGGAAACCGCTCGCGCACGGCGCATCTGCCGACACGAACGTCAGGCCGGTCGGCGTCGGATCGGCCAATGACACGTTCGCCGCCGTCGACGGACCCGCATTCGTCACCGCAAGCATGTAGCTGATCGTGGTGCCGGCGACCGCGGTATTCGGCCCGCTCTTCACGACCTGTACGTCGGCCGTCGCAGTGACCGTCGTATCGACCGTGCTGCTGTTGTTGATGACGATCGGATCGGTGACGCCGCTCGGCGGTGTCGCAGTCGCGGTGTTGCTCAGCGCCGCAGCGTCGGCCGGCGCTGTGCCGTTGATCGTGAACGTCACGCTGGCGCCACTCGGCAAGGTCGTGATCGTGCTGGTGACCGCGTTGCCGGACACGTTTGCCGCGCCGCACACCGCACCATTCGTCGGCGTGCCGCAGCTCGCGCTCACGCCGTTGATGGCGGCGGGAACCGGATCGCTGAAGGTCGTTCCGTTCGCATCGCTCGGGCCGTGATTGGTGACGACCACGCCGTAAGTGATCGCACCACTCGCGGTGACCGTGACCGGCCCGGTCTTGTGCACCTCGATGTCGGCGCTGCGCACGAGCGGCGTCGTCACCGAACTGCTGTTGTCGCTTGGCGTCGGATCGCCGGTCGGACTGGTCACCGTCGCGGTGTTGATGATCGACGCGGTCGCGCTGGACGGCACCGCGAACGTCACCGTGACCGTCGAGGTCGCGCCGTTCGCAAGCGTGCCGAGATCGCACGGGAAACCGGTCGCGCACGGCGCATCGGCCGAGACGAAGGTCAGCCCTGCCGGTGTCGGATCGTCCAGAGACGCGTTCGCCGCAGGCGACGGGCCGTGGTTCGTTACCGCCAACGTGTAGGTGACCTGCTGGCCCGCAGTCGCGGTCGCCGGACCGGTCTTCACGATGCTCAGGTCGGCGCTCGCCACCGGCGCCACCGGAACACTCGACGTGTTGTTGGCCGGATTCGGATCGGGCTGGTCGAGACTCGTCAACGATGCGGTGTTTATGAAGCCGGCATCGGTGTCGACGCTCGCGGCGATCGTCAAGGTCGCGGTGGCGCCGACGCCGGTCGCGGCAAGATTGCCGATCGTCCAGACGCCGGTCGTCGTGTTGTAGGTGCCCTGCGACGGCGTCGCCGAAACGAGCCCGAGGCCCGTCGGCAGCGCGTCGGTGACCACCACGCCGGTCGCGTTGCTCGGACCATTGTTCGTCGTGGTAATCGTGAACGTGATCGTATCGCCGCGCACCGGATTGGCGTCGTCGACGATCTTCACGACCTGGATGTCGGCCGACTGGCCGTTCACCGTCACGCCACCACTGTTGTTCGCCGGGTTCGGATCGTGCTGGTCGGCCGTCGCGACGGACGCCGTGTTGGTGATGTCGCCCGGCAAGGTGACCGTCGCAACGATCGCCAGCGACGCCGAAGTGCCGTTGGCGAGCGCACCGACGGTCCACACGCCGTTCGCGTCGTCGTGCGTGCCCTGCGACGGCGTCGCCGAGACGAACACGAGGCCAGGCGGCAACTGGTCGTCGACGACCACGCCGGTAGCATCGTTCGGACCGGCGTTCGCAACCGTGATCGTGTAGGTCACGTTGGTGCCGAGGTTCGGCGTCGCGTTGCTGACCGTCTTGCCGACCTGCAGGTCAGCAGATGGTTGCGCGTTCAAACTCGCCGAGCCCGCGTTGTTGCTGGTATCCGGATCGAACTGGTCACCGGCCGTCTTGGTCGCCGTGTTCGTCAGGCTGCCCGGCGTCAACACCTTCGCGGTGAGCTGCAGGCTGGCACTGGCGCCGTTGGCCAGCGCGCCGACCGTCCACAGGCCGGTGCCGGCAACATACGTGCCTTGCGACGGCGTCGCCGAGACGAATGCGAGGCCGTTCGGCAGCGCATCGGTGATCGCCACGCCGGTCGCATTGTTCGGTCCGTTGTTCGTCGCCGTGATCGTGAACGTCACGTTCTCGCCGACGTTCGGCGCCGCGTTGTCGACCGTCTTCGTCACTGCAACGTCGGCCGACGCCGCGACCGGAACGGTGACCGAACCGATGCAATGCGCCGCGACCGGGCAAGTGCTGTCGCCACCGCCGCTCGCGGTCGCGCTGTTGTTCGCGTTCGCTGCGTTCGCGGCAACGTTCACGTTCAGCGTCAGAGTGCTGCTGGCGTTTGTGGCTAGCGTGCCCGAGTAGATGCAATTCAGCATCGTGGCCGTGCTGCCGGTGCAATTCCAGTTCGCGCCGCTTGTGATGCTGCTGAAGGTGAGGCCGCTCGGCAGGTTGTCGGTGACCGTGATCGCGCCGGTCGTCGAACCCGTGCCGGTATTGGTCAGGGTCAACATGTAGCTCGCCGGCTGGCCGACCGTAAACGGCGTCGGGCTGGCCGTCTTGGTCAGCGTCAGTTGCGGCGGCAGCAAGGTCGTCGTCGCGCTGCCGGTGTTGTTGCCGGGCAGCGGATCGTTCGTGCCGGCCGGCGCGGTCGCACTTGCGCTGTTGGTGATCGAGGTGCCGCTGGTCGGCGCGGTGCCAGTGATCGTGAACGTCACGCTGGCGTCATTCGGCAAGGTCGTGATCGTGCTGCTGACCGTGCTGCCGGCGACCGCGACCGTGCCGCAGGCCGCTCCCGCGGTCGGCGAGCCGCAACTCGCGCTGATCGCCGTGATGCCGGCCGGCACGGCGTCGGTGAAGGTCGCGCCATTCGCATCGCTCGGGCCGTGATTGGTCACGACAACTGAGTACGTCAACGCCCCGCCGTAGCTGGACGATGCCGTGCCGGTCTTGACCACTTGCAGGTCCGCCGCACGCGCGACCGGTGTGGTCGCCGTGCTCGAATCGTTGCCGGTGTTCGGATCTTCCGTCGTGCTCGACGCGCTGGCGGTATTGACGATCGATGCTGCGCTGAAACCCGCCGGAATCGAATAACTCACGTCGACATTGACGGTGGCGCCGGCGGCAAGATCGCCGAGCGCGCACGGGAAGCCGCTGGCGCAGGGCGCGCTTGCGGATATGAAGGTCAGGCCGGCCGGCGTCGGATCGGCGAGGCTCGCCGCCAGTGCCGTGCTCGGGCCGTGATTGGTCACGGCGATGGTATAGCTGATCGTGGTGCCGGCGACCGCGCTCGCGGGACCGGTCTTGACCACGCCAAGATCGGCCAGTGCGGTGACCTCGGTGGCGACATTGGACGTGTTGTTGCCTGCAACCGGATCGATCACGCCGGCCGGCGCCGCGATCGTTGCCGTGTTCGACAGCGTGGCCGCATTCACCGGCGCGTCGCCACTGATCGTGAAGGTCACGCTGGCGCCCGTCGGCAAGGTCGTGATCGTGCTGCTGACCGCGTTGCCGGTCGTGTTGACCGTGCCGCAGACCGCGCCATTGGTCGGCGCGCCGCAGCTCGCGCTCACGCCAGTGATCGCGGCCGGAACCGGATCGCTGAACAGCGCGCCGTGCGCATCGCTCGGCCCATGGTTGGTGACGACCACGCTGTAGCTGATCGCAGCGTCAGCGGTGACACTGGCGGGGCCGCTCTTGGCGACCGCCAGATCCGCGCTGCGCACGATCGGCGTGGTCACCATGCTGGTGTCGTTGGCCGGCGTGGTGTCGGTCGGACTGCTCGCGTTCGCGATGTTCGTGATCGTGGCGGTCGCGCCGGATGGCACGGAGAACGTCGCCGTAACCGTCGTCGTCGCGCCGTTGGCGAGCGTGCCGAGATCGCACGGGAAACCGGTCGCGCACGGCGCATCGGCCGAGACGAAGGTCAGCCCCGCCGGTGTCGGATCGTCCAACGACACGTTCGCCGCCGACGATGGGCCGTGATTCGTCACGGCCAGCGTGTAGGTGACGTTCTGGCCCGCCGTCGCGCTCGCCGGGCCGGTCTTCACGATCTCGATGTCCGCGTTGGCGACCGGCGCAACCGCCACGCTGGAACTGTTGTTGGCCGGGTTCGGATCGGTCTGGTCGAGCGCGCTCAGTGCTGCCGTGTTGGTGAAGCCGGCATCGGTGTCGACACTCGCGGTGATCGTCAAGGTCCCGGTGGCGCCGGCGCCGCTGGCGGCAAGATTGCCGATCGTCCAGACGCCGTTCGCGCTGTTGTAGTTGCCTTGCGACGGCGTCGCAGAAACGAGGGAGATGCCCGCCGGCAGCACGTCCGTGACGGCCACGCCGGTAGCTGCGCTCGGTCCGTTGTTGGTCGTCGTGATCGTGAACGTGATCGTGTTGCCGCGTACCGGGTTCGCGTTGTCGACGCCCTTCACAACCTGGATGTCGGCCGACTGGCCGTTGATCGTCACACCGGCACTGTCGTTCGCCGGGTTCGGATCGTGTTGGTTTGTCGCGGCAACCGATGCCGTGTTCGTGAGATCGCCCGGCAAGGTCACGGTCGCGACCACGACCAGGGTCGCATCCGCCGCGTTGGCGAGCGCGCCGACAGTCCAGACGCCGGTGCCTGCGTTATAGCTGCCCTGCGACGGCGCTGCCGTCACGAGATTCAGCCCCAGCGGCAGCAGGTCGTCGATGACCACGCCGGTCGCGCCATTCGGACCCGCGTTGTGCACGCTGATCGTGTAGGTCACGTTGGTGCCGAGGTTCGGCGTCGTGTTGTCGACGGTCTTGCTGATCTGCAGGTCGGCGGTCGGATTCGCATTCAGGCTCGCCGAACCCGCGTTGTTGCCGCTGACCGGATCGAACTGGTCGCCGGCCGTCTTCGTGGCGGTGTTGCTCAACGTGCCGGCCTGAAGCACGGCTGCCTTGAGCTGCAGGGTGGCGCTCGCGCCATTGGCGAGCGCACCGACGGTCCACAGGCCGGTGCCGGCAACGTACGTGCCTTGCGACGGCGTCGCCGAGACGAACGCGAGGCCGTTCGGCAGCGCATCGGTGATCGCCACGCCGGTCGCATTGTTCGGGCCGTTGTTCGTCGCCGTGATGGTGAACGTCACGTTCTCGCCGACGTTCGGCGCCGCGTTGTCGACCACCTTGGTCACCGCGATGTCGGCAGCCGCATTCACGGGCACCGTTGTGCTGCCTTGGCAACGAGAAGCCGCGGGACAGCCGGCATCGCCGCCACCGCTCGCCGTGGCGGTGTTGTTGGCGTTCGCCGCGTTCGCCGCGACGGTCACGTTCAAGATCAGCGTCGTGCTCGCGTTCGCCGCCAGCGTGCCCGCGTAACTGCAGCTTACTGCCGTTGTGCCGCTGCAACTCCAGTTCGCACCACCGAAGCTGGCGAGCGTGATGCCGCTCGGCAAATTGTCGCTGACCGTGATCGCGCCGGAGGTCGGACCCGTGCCGGTATTGGCGACCGTGATCGTGTAGCTCGCCGGTTGGCCGACCGTGAACGGGTTCGGTGTCGCCGTCTTCGTCACGGTCAACTGTGGCTGCAGCAGCGTCGTCGTCGCGCTGCCGGCATTGTTGCCCGGCGTCGGATCGGTGGTACCAGCGGGCGGATTGGCGCTTGCGGTGTTGGTGATCGAAGTACCGCTGCTCGGCGCCGTGCCGTTGATCGTGTAGGTCACGCTGCCGTTCGCCGGCAAGGTCGCAATCGTCGCGCTGACGGTGTTGCCGGCCACGCTCGGCGTCACGCAGATCGCACCGCCGCTCATGCCTGCGCAGCTCGCGCCGACACCGGTGATGCCAGCCGGCACCGCATCGCTGAAGGTCGTGCCATTGGCATTGCCGGGACCGTGGTTCGTCACCACCACCGTGTAACTCAACGCGCCGCCATAGCCGACGCTCGCAGTGCCACTCTTCACCACTTCGATGTCGGCGCGCAGCGCCGCGGTATCGGTATCGGTCGCGCTGTTGTTGGCCGTGTTCGGATCGGTCACGCCGACCGGTGCTGCCACCGTGGCGGTATTCGACAGCGAACCCGTCGCCGCCGGACTCACGACACCGCTGACGGTGAACGTCACCTGGCCGCTCACGGGAATCGAAACCGCCACCGCAGCGAGGTTGCCGGCGCCCGAAGGCGGACACGTCGCCCCTCCGCTGCCGACACACGACCAGGTCGCGCCGGTCAATGCCGCCGGCAATGTATCCGTCACGCTCGCATTGGGCGCATTGCTCGGCCCGGCATTGGCAACCACGATCGTGTACGTCACCGGCGTACCCGGCGTGTAGGTCGTGCTGCCGTCGGTCTTGGTGATCGACAGATCCGCAGACAGGGTCACCGGATTCGTTGTCTGCGCACACTGCGCATTGCCGGCGTTCGGGCAGGTCGGCAACGGATCGGGATCGCCACCACCGGCAGCGGCCACGGTATTGGTGAGCGAACCTGTCGCCGTTGCGGGGATCGCGACATTGATGCGCACGGTGGCCGAGCCGCCGACCGCGATCGGCGCACTCGGCGTGAAGGTGCAGGTCAGCGTGCCGGTCGCCGGCAACGCGCCGCAGGATATGCTGCCATTGCCGCTCGACACGGCCGTTGCCGAGATGCCCGCGGGCAGGGTGTCGACCAGGGTGATCGCTCCCGCGGTCGGCGCGCTGCCGCTGTTCTGCACGGCGATCTGGTAGTAGCCGTCGGCTGCAGCACCGGCCTGCCCTGCCACCAGCGAACCCTGCACGGATTTGGTGACGCTGAGTTGCGGCACGACGACGTTCAGTACCTCGTCGGCGACGAGATTGGTGAGGTTGTTGGTGCCGGTGATGCTGGCGTTGGTGTTGTGATAAGTGCCGGCCGCAGCCGCGGTCACGTCGACGGACACCATGCAGACGTTCTGGCTGCCGACGGCGGCTGCGCCGCTGGTGCTCGCGCCGGTGACCTTGACGGTGCCGGTGCCGGCGGCAGCGACCACGGCCATGCCGGATGGCAGCGTCCCTGTCATCGCGCCACCTGCCGGGCAATTGGTGCGGATGTTCGGCGTCGGCGCGACCACCATGCCGGTCGGCAACGTGTCGAGGAAGTTGATGCTGGCCGTCGTGTTGACGGATTTGTTGGAGAGACTGAAGGTCAGCGTGGAAACGCCGTTCGGCGCGATCGTCGCCGGGCTGAATGCCTTGGTCAGGTCGACCGCTGCGGTTGCGAAGGTGACGCGGTATTCGGCCGTGAATGTGGTGGCGTTGGCCGGAACGTTCCACTGCGCGGCAATCGCGTTGTCGGTGTTGGCATTGGTGTCGACGGTATCGTCGAGATTGCCCGTGCCGGTGACGCACGGACTAGCCGGCGTGTTCTGGCTCCGACAGATCAGTCCGGGCGGATACGAGTAGGTTCCCGAGAAGAAGCGATCCCAGATCGGAGTGCCCGACGAAGGCTCCCACCACAGCGCTTCGAACTGGGCGTTCTTGGTCACACCGACCACGTCCGGGATGCCGCTGGTATTGCTGGGGCTGGTGCGGACGAAGCCCGGGCCGTTGTCGCCCCCTTGCAGATAGGTGTCGATCGCCTGATAGAGCTTGACCGTGGCCCCGCTGGTCGGCAGGCCGGTCACGTCGACATGCCGCGTGAACCATCCCTGCGGCTTGATGTAACTGTCGATGATCGTGACGGTGATGCCGTTGTCGGCCGCCACCGAGGGTTTCAGTACCGTGGTGACGGTCCACGGTGACGCGGCCGTTCCGGCGCCGGTGGTCGCGCTCTGCGAGGTCTGCGTGAACAGGGAAAAACCACCCCCGTTCGCATTGTTGTCATTGGTATAGACACGGGTTGTCGCGTTGGTGCCGCGGTCGACTCGCAGGTAGACGCTGTTGAAGAGGGTGCCGCTGGTCGGTGTCGCGCCCTGGCTGTAGACCTGCCCGCTGCCGCCCAGCCTGATCTGGATCTGGCTGTTGCTGCCCCAATACAGACGCAGGCCATCCGATCCGTCCGCGAGGACGCCGCCGGTCGGATTGATGTCGCGTTGCGTCGTCGCGCCCGCTGCATGGAGGGCAGGCGCCGCCGCCAGCGATGCGACAAACGAGAATCCGAGGGCAAACGAGCGGATGGATCCGAATGGGTTCTTCATGACATTCCCGAAAGGCAGCAACGGAACACGGATACGGCAGGCCTGGCGCCGGAGATGGCCAAGGCCATTCCGGAGTGCCCAGAGCAAGCTGGATTCGGCAAGCTCCCGGTCCACCGGGAACCGCCACGGCAAATCGACTCGACCACGGCAACACTCCCCGACATCGCGATGAAACGCGTGATCGCGGGGCGCTACAGCAAGCACCGTGCCGACATGCGATCAGGCGCTTGCGCCGCCGCGGCGTGCCATGCCTGGCGGGCAAATGCCAGGCGCGACCAACCGTCACGCCGAAACCATGGCGACCGCGATCAACGTCCTGAGCTTCCACAAACACGGTGCAAACAGCGCGGAATCCCTCCGATGCCCGCCGTCGAAACGTCTGCATCCATGCGCCGCGCCAGCAAAGCCGGCGCGGCAGGATGCGAATCGATGCGGCCCCTGCGCCCGGCGCGGAGGATAAAGGAACTGGAGACGGAAAGGTGATATTTGCGGACTACGTCACGTTTTGACGCAATCGATCGCCAAAGTTGCGAAATTCGTCACTTGACGCAACACAATCACTGAAGGCCAAGAACACCGGATTGGTTCATATGACGCGGCTGCGGCTATCCCCGCAACCATGCACGCCATCGCGCTTCTCGATCGCGCACGGCAAAGCCACTGTCCGGCGGTCGTCCGGACGGTGGCTCGTCATGACCTTCTCGGGGAACGTCCGAACAACCTTTGGCCGGTCATTCCGGCGAAGGCCGCAAGCCGGCTCTCCATAGCCTTGCGAAAGGTCTGGATCCCGGCCTTCGGCGGGATGGCGGCTTTTTCAGAAGTTTCCTACACCGAAACCGGATAGTTCGGCACGGCATCCAGCGTCGCCGCACAGATCGAAGCGAGTTCGAGCAGGCGCAGATCGGCGCCGGGCGCACCGACGAGTTGCAGGCCGATCGGCAGGCCATCGGGCAAGGTGCCCATCGGCAGACTGACCGCGGGACAGCCGGCGAGGCTGGCGAAGCTGGTCAGATCGGCATCGCTCGCGCGTTCGCCGTCGGCGAGTGGATAGGCGCCATGCGACACCGTCGGCAACACCAGCACGTCGATGGCGGTCGACAGGCGGCGCGCTTTCAGCACGGCTTCGTCGAGCACGCGATCGGCGGCGGCATAGTCGACCGCGGACTTGGCCTTGGCGTAGTCGAGCATCGAACGCAGGCGCGGCGACAGCGGGTGCTGCGTGTCGGCCAGGTCCGTGGCGAGTTCGACGCCGAGCTCGCTCTCCATGACCAGCAGCGCCGCGCGGCGCGTGCGCGCGAAGTCGTAGTCGTCGAAATCGACCTCGACGCGGCTGCCGAGCGCATCGCCGATGCGCGCGATCGCCTTGTCGAACACGGCCTGCACTTCGGCGCCAACGCCGAGCGCGGACAGGTCGCGCACGAAACCGGCGCGCAGATGACCCGGCTCCCAATCCGGCGTCGCCAGCGGTACGCGGCGGCGGCGCGAACGCGGATCGGTCGGATCGAATCCATCGAGCACTTGCACGACGATCGCGAGGTCCTCGGCCGAGCGCGCGAGAATGCCGACGCAATCGAGCCGGCGCGCCGCCCGCAGCATGCCGCGGGTGGAGATTTCACCATGCGTCGGCTTCAGCGCAAACACGCCGCAATGGCTTGCCGGTATGCGCACCGAGCCGAGCGTATCGCTGCCCAGTGCAAAACTGCACAGACCGCCCGCGACCGCGGCGGCGGAACCGCCCGATGAACCGCCGGCGGTATAGCCGGCACGCCACGGGTTTTGCACTGCTCCGTAGTGCGGGTTCGCGCTGAAGGTGCCGAGCGAACCTTCGTCGAGATTGGTCTTGCCGAGGATCACCGCGCCAGCGGCGCGCAGGCGCGCGACGGCCGTCGCGTCCGCGGCAGCCAGGCGCGCACGACGTGCGGGCAGACCCGCGCTGGTCGGCAGGCCGGCGACATCGAGATTGTCCTTGACCGCCACGGCCAATCCGTCGAGGCGGCCGATCGTGCGTCCGCCGCGGCGGCGTTCATCACTCGCGGCAGCTTGCGTCGAAGCGTTGTCATCGAGCGAAACGAAGGCATTGAGGCGCGCATTGTCGCGCTCTATCGCGGCACGACAGGCGGCGGTCAGCCGCACGCTGTCGATGCGGCCATTGGCCAGCCAGTGCAGTTGCTGGAAGGCGGCAGCGCCGCGCAATTCGCTGTCGTTGGCCAGATCGGTCATATCACTTGCTTCCCGGATTGGCCGACGATTATGCCTGCAGTGCGGGAAAGTGCGCGCGTCGTTTGCCGCGTCCGCGCCGAACCCGGACAATCGGCCTTTGCCCTTTTGCAGAACGGAGCCAGCGATGAGCGAGCGCGACATCATGGAATACGACGTCGTCACCGTCGGCGCCGGGCCGGCCGGACTCGCGTTCGCGATCCGCCTGAAGCAGTTGAAACCGGAGCTTTCCGTCTGCGTGATCGAGAAGGCGTCGACCGTCGGCGCACAGATCCTCTCCGGCGCGGTCATCGAGCCGGAACCGCTGAACGAGCTGCTGCCCGAATGGGGCAAGAACCCGCCGCCAATCTGCGTACCGGTGACGCAGGACGAGTTCTGGTTCCTGCGCGACGGCGAGCGCGCGATCAAGTCGCCGATGACGCCGCCGCAGATGCACAACCACGGCAATTTCATCGTCTCGCTCGGCGCGCTGTGCGCGTGGCTGGCGCCGCAGGCGGAAGCGCTCGGTGTCGAGATCTATCCAGGTTTCGCCGCGGCCGAGCCCTTGTTCGATGATGCCGGTGCGGTCTGTGGCGTGCGCATCGGCGACATGGGCGTTGCGAAAGACGGCTCGCACAAGGCGGGCTACACGCAGGGCATCGACATCCGCGCGACATTGACCGTGCTTGCCGAAGGCTGCCGCGGTTCGATCAGCAAACAGCTGATCGCGAAGTACAAGCTCGATGCGGACAGCGATCCGCAGACCTACGGCATCGGCATCAAGGAACTGTGGCAGTTGCCGCCGGGCCGCGTCGAACCCGGCAAGGTCATGCACACGCTCGGCTGGCCGCTCAACACGGCGACCTATGGCGGCAGTTTCATCTACCAGCTCGACAAGGACCGCATCGCGATCGGCTTCGTCGGCGGACTCGACTATGCCGATCCGCTGTTCAAACCGTGGGAAGCGTTCCAGCAACTGAAGAACCATGCGCTGATCAAGCCGTTGCTCGAAGGCGGCACCATCGTTTCGGCCGGCGCGCGTGCGCTTATCGAGGGCGGTTACCAATCATTGCCAAAGGTCGAGATGCCGGGCGCGCTGCTGATCGGCGATTCGGCCGGCCTGATGAACGTGCCGAAGATCAAGGGCACGCATCAGGCGATCCGCTCCGGCATGCTCGCCGCGGCGCACGTCGCCGAAACCGGCACGGCCTCCGGTTTCGACGCGAAGCTGCGCGCCTCGCCAGTGATGGCGGAACTGAAGAAGGTGCGCAACATCCGCCCCGGCTTCAACAAGGGCCTGTGGTTCGGCCTGGCGAATGCGGGTTGGGAAACGGTGACGCAGGGTCTGTCGCCGTGGACATTGAAGAACCACGCGGACTGGTCGTCGCTGCACAAGGTCGACGCAGCCGAAGCAGCAGCTGTCGCCAGCAATGCGCCCTCGCCCGAGCAGCCCACTTACGTCGAACGCACGCTGGCACCGCGCGACCGCCTCGCCGGCGTCTATTTCGCCGCGACCGAACACGACGAAGACCAGCCGGTCCATCTGCACGTCGCCGACACCAACATCTGCATCACGCGCTGCGCCGAGGAATACGCCAATCCCTGCACGCGCTTCTGCCCGGCCGGCGTCTACGAGATCGCCGAAGACGCAAACGGCAAGCGCCTGCAGATCAACGCGGCCAACTGCGTGCACTGCAAGACCTGCGACATCAAGGACCCATACCAGATCATCACCTGGGTCACGCCGGAGGGCGGCAGCGGGCCGAATTACCAGAACCTGTAGTCCCCACCCGCAAGCCGACGACTCGATCGTCCACATCGAACCAACGTGTTCGCACCTACTGCCGCGCGCGCGGCGATGCGAGCTTGCGGCATGACCGCATCATCATCCGCAGCGCGCCGCCATCGACGCGCTGCTTCGACGAGACTCGCCCGCCACCGGTCACGCACTCAGGGCACGTAGTCGATCTGCACCGGGACCGGCTCTGTCATCGGATCGATGCCCGTCGTGGCCGGAACGTTGTCCGGCGCCTGGTAGTAGGTGCCGATCATCTGGCTGGTATAGGCCCCACAGGAACCCAATGACGTGCTCGAACGACTTCCCGGCGTCGGGTCGGTCAATACGGTCGCCCCGGATCGCGGGATGTAGTAGAGCTTGTTCAAGGTACCCAACGACAACACGCCGCCAGGACCACTCGTAGACGTGGAGACGAGCGCCGGCCCGGTGCAGTTGGTCGACATGTAGGTCGCCGTACCCGACCCGGCAACGGTACCGCCGGCGTCGATCGCGACGATGTAGCTCTGCGGCGATATCAGCCCGACAGCGCCGCTGTAACCGGCAATATTGATCGGATAGAGCGGCCTCGGCAGTTGGGTACTCAACGTGCCGTTGATCTTCACACTGTATTTGCCGCTGCCAGCCGGACCCTGCGCACCGGTAGCGCCGGTCGCGCCTTGCGTACCGGTCGGACCCGTAGGGCCGAGGAGGCCCTGGCTGCCGGTTGCACCCTGCGGACCCGTCGCACCGACTGGCCCCTGCGCGCCGGTTGGACCCTGCACGCCTGCCGGACCCGTCGCACCCGCGATGCCGGTGGCGCCGGTCACGCCTTGCGGGCCGATCGCCCCCGTCGCGCCTTGCGCTCCGGTCGCGCCGGTTGCGCCTACCGGGCCTTGGCTGCCAGTTTCACCTTGTGGCCCAGTCACTCCGATCGGCCCCTGCGCGCCGGTGGGACCGATCGCCCCGATGGCACCGGTCGCACCCGTAACGCCAGTGGCACCGGTCACGCCTTGCGGGCCGGTCGCCCCGGTCGTGCCTTGCGCTCCGGTCGGGCCGGTTGCACCTGCAGCTCCCGTCGGTCCTTGGGCGCCGGTAGTTCCGGTCGCACCCGTGGCGCCGATCGGGCCCGTGACACCGATCGGGCCCTGTTCTCCGGTCGCACCCGTCGCACCAACCGGCCCTTGGCTGCCGGTGGCGCCCTGCGGTCCGATCGGTCCGACATTGCCGTTCAGCGCGAACTGCGCGACCGGCGTGGTCGCGACCGGCTGGCGCGGCATCGCCGTGCCATTGATGGTGACTTCCAGATACGTCTGCGTGCCGGTGAATGCCCCTTGGAACGCCAGGCTCACGCTGAACAGTCCGCGCTGCACCGGATAGCCGGGCTCCGAAATCACATCGCCGAGACGATTGCCGCCGGTCGGCGCGTCCCACAAGGAAAACGTCAGGTCGTAATTGCCATTGGCAGGAAAGCCGCCTTGATCCAGCCGGCCCTGGTAGACGAAATCGGGCAATTGCACGGTCGCGGGCGCGACAGACTCGGCATGCAGTTCCGCTACGCCCAAGGCCGCTGCAATGGCCAATACCAGCACTTCGATCTTCATTGGCACACTCCCGTAGTTTGTTCGAAACCGTCGCGGAACACTTCATCGCTGCCCGGCCCCAGCGCCGGCACGAAGGCGCCTGCCATGAAGCCGGAATCGAGGGTGAAATTCCCATTGGATGCGGTGCCGGCGACCGGCTCGCCGATGGTGGAAGCCAGCACGTAGCAGCCCGCAGCGACGATGCCACCGCCGCTGGCGATGACGCTGCCATTCAAGGTGTAGGGTCCGGCGCCCGAGACGTCCGGTGCTGTCGCCCATGCGTCGGGAAGGATCGATGCCGCGACACAGGCGCACGCGCATATCGCCTGCGCGGCAATGTTCTTGCGTTTCATGAAACCCCCTGTTTCGAAGCGCGCCCCCTGCGCGACATCGACGATGACGCCCTTTGCCGGGCGATTTGCCGCGCCCCAAGCGGCGGCCGGCGAAGCGTATCCGAAAAACCGCCGATTGGTGCAGAAATGAATCCCGACAACGGCATTGGCTGGATCGGCGGCGGCACTGCAGAGGACTCGATCGGCAATGTCGCATCCGGACAGATGGCTGGTGCCGCGCGAACATCTTGAACATTCAATACAACGCCGCCGGCGCGACATTCTGGCTGTACGATCCGCGCAGAGGCCGCCACATCGATCCGCGCGGAGGCGGCCCGTCCGTGTCCGGGAGCACCCATGTCGCTGCAAGCAACCGCCGGTTGGCTGGTCAACCAGTCGATCCAGAAAAAGCTCGTCCTCGCCTTCGCTCTGGTCCTGTCGACCTTCGTGCTCGCCGTGGTCGCGATCCTCGGCGGCATGTCCAATCAGCACGATGCGCAGCAGTGGACGCGCCACACACGCGAGGTGATCCAGGAAGTCAACCAGGTCACGCGGGCCGCGCACAACGCAGACCTGGCCGTGCGCGGATACAACATGAGCGGCGACGAGCGCACGCTGGCGAGCTACCGCACGGACCTCAAGGCGTTCGAGCAACACCTGGACAAGGCGCGCGCGCTGACGGCTGATATGCCTGAACAGCAAGTGTTGCTGCAACACGCGCAGGAATACATGGCGAGGTGGATCCGCGAAGTCGCCGACCCGATGATCGCCGCGATCAAGCCGCTCGCCGGCTCCGCGGACTACGCGAAGACCTCCTTCGACCCGGGCCTGCGCTACCTGCAGGATTCGGCGGCGACGATGGGTTTGCTCGACACCGCACTGGATGCCGTGAACGATGGCGAGCAGGCAAACCTGCAGCAACGCAACAGCGCGCTCGACAACGCGGCCTCGTCACTGCGTTGGCTCGTGCTCGGCATGCTCGGATTCGGCATCCTGATCGGCATCCTCGCGATCGTCGGCGCATCGCGCATGCTGAGCGCGCCGATCCGGTACCTGACCGGATTGATGTCGCAGCTGGCCGGCGGCGACCACGCGATCGACGTTCCCGGACAAGCGCGTGGTGACGAGATCGGCGCGATGGCGCGTGCGCTGCAGGTGTTCAAGAACGCCGCGATCGAGACGTACACGCGCAACTGGGTCAAGACGCATGTCGCCGAAGTCGCCTCGATGCTGCAGGCATGCGAACAACGCGATGCATTCGCACGCACGCTCACCGCGGAAGTGGCACCCCGCATCAAGTCCGGCATCGCGGTGTTCTATGTCGCTGACGAAAGCGGGCGCGAGCTCGACCTGATCGGCAGCTACGGTTTCCGCCAGCGCAAGCACCTCGGCACGCACTACTCCGCCGGCGAAGGATTGGTCGGCCAGGTCGCATTCGAACGCAAGCCGATCCTGCTCGAACAGGTGCCGGACGACTACGTGCGCATCCATTCCGGCCTCGGCGAGGCGCCGCCGCGCAACATCATCGCGCTGCCGCTGATGCTGCAGGATCGACTGCTCGGCGTGCTCGAGTTCGGCAGTTTCGTGCCGTTCGGCATGGCCGAACAGCAGCTGCTCGACGAACTGCTGCCATTCGCCGCACTCTCGCTGGAGAACCTCAATCGCGCGCTGCATACCCAACAACTGCTCGAACACACGCAACAGCAGGCAAAGGAATTGCAGGTTTCCGAAGAGGAACTGCGCGTCCAGCAGGAAGAACTGGCGGCGACGAACGAGGAACTGCACGGCAAGACCACCGAACTGGAGGAACAGCAGCAGCGCCTGCGTTCGTCGGAGGAAGAGCTGCGCGTGCAGGCAGAGGAGCTGCAGGCATCGAACGAGGAACTGCGCCAGAAGTCGGACACCCTGGGCGAACAGAAGGTGGCGCTCGAAGCACTCCAGCACGAGACCGAGGCCAAGGCTCAGGAACTGGCCAAGGCAAGCCAGTACAAGTCCGACTTCCTTGCCAACATGTCGCACGAGCTGCGCACGCCGTTGAACAGCCTCCTGATCCTGTCGCGCAACCTTGCCGACAACGACAGCGGCAACCTCGACTTCGGACAGGTCGAATCGGCCCGCGTGATCCACGAGTCCGGCACGAACCTGTTGCGCCTCATCAACGACATCCTCGACCTCGCCAAGATCGAGGCCGGCAAGATGCATGCGACGCCGGAAGACCTGAAACTCGAGTACTTCGCGCAGTCGCTGACGCGGCGCTTCAAGCATGTAGCCGCGGAAAAGCTGCTCGCTTTCGACATCGCGATCGCCGACGACCTGCCGGCCGTGATCTATACCGACGGCCCGCGCCTGGAGCAGATCGCCAACAACCTGCTCGGCAATGCATTCAAGTTCACCCGCGACGGGTCGGTGCGCGTCAGCATCGCGCGGCCAACCTCGCAACTCGCGCAGCGCACCGGCATCGGCGTCGACGGCTCGATCGCGATCACCGTGCAAGACACCGGCATCGGCATACCCGCCGACAAACTGGAACACATCTTCGGCACGTTCGAGCAGATGGACGCGAGCACCAGCCGCAAATACGGCGGCAGCGGGCTCGGTCTGGCCATCGCGCAAAAGCTGGCCGAGCTGCTCGGCGGCCGCATCCTCGTCGACAGCATCCCCGGCGAAGGCAGCAGTTTCGCGGTGGTGCTGCCCGAACGCATGAGCGGCGGCCCGGCGGCGACCGAAGAGATCCACAAACCTGCCTCGTCGCTGGCGCCGCCGCCCAGCAGCACGCCGCGCACGCCGCCGGACCCTATCCCCAAACCGTGGATTCCGGACGATCGCGACAATCTGCGCGAGGGCGACACCACGATCCTCGCGATCGAGGACGATCCGGTGTTCGCGCGAACCCTGGTCGAGATGATCCGGCGAAAGGGTTATCGCGCGCTTGCCGCCGGCGACGGCGAATCGGGCATCTACCTCGCACGCCAGTTCCGCCCGAACGGCATCCTGCTCGACGTGATGCTGCCCGGCATCGATGGCTGGGGCGTGCTCGATCGCCTGAAACAGGATCGCGCGACGCAAACGATTCCGGTGCATTTCATTTCCGCGGTCGACGACGCCGCGCGCGCGCGCCAGGCCGGCGCGGTCGGCTTCCTGACCAAGCCGGTCGAGCGTGAAGCCGTGCTGACCGCGTTCGAACGCCTGCTGCAATCGTCCGACGGCGGCCGCCGCAAGGTGCTGCTGATCGACGACGACCCCGACTCGCGCGTCGCCATCAGAACATTGATCGAGAACGACAACGTCGAGATCGTCGAGGCCAGCTCGGCCGAATCCGGCCTGCAGTACATGGATTCATACGCGTTCGATTGCATCGTGCTCGATCTCGGCCTGCCCGGCATGAGCGGCATCGACTTCCTCGAACTCATCGCCACACGCGGGCCATTGCCGCCGGTCGTGATCCACTCCGGGCGCGAACTCAGCCGCGAGGAAAGCGCCAAGCTGCGCCAGTACACCGACAGTATCGTGATCAAGGGCACGCGCTCGCTGGAACGCCTGCTCGACGAGGTCAGCCTGTTCCTGCACAGTGTGCGCCGCAACGCGCCGCCGCAGGTCGTGCGCGACATCGACAGCGGACTCAGCGGTCGCACAGCACTCATCGTCGACGACGACATGCGCAACATCTTTGCCCTGTCGAAGATCCTGCGCGAGAAGGGCCTCACCGTGGTGATGGCGCAGGACGGACCCAAGGCGCTGCGCCAACTCGGCGAGAACAAGTCGATCGAGATCGTGCTGATGGACATCATGATGCCCGGCATGGATGGCTATGAGACGATGCGCGAGATCCGCAAACAGCCGCAGCATGCGAAGCTTCCGATGATCGCCGTGACCGCGAAAGCGATGGCCGGCGACCGCGACAAGTGCATCGAAGCAGGCGCGAACGACTACCTCGCCAAACCGATCGACATCGACAAACTGCTGTCGATGATGCGCACCTGGCTGCACGCGTAGTCACCCGGAAAAATGTAAAAATACATGTGATCGGCTTCCGCTGATGCACGGCGAAAGCCCAAGGCGGAGCTGTTCGCACGATATCGACAGGATGATCGAGCCATGGCGCGCGCGGAAATCGAGGACATCGAGGTCGAGCTGTTCATGCGCGCGCTGCAGCTGCGCCATGGCTACGACTTCAGCAGCTACGCGCCTGCCTCGTTCAAGCGCCGCGTTCTGAATCTCGCGGTCAACGCCGGTTGCCGCACCATCATCGAGTTGACCGACCGCCTGCTGCGCGAGGATGCCCTGGTGCCGCAGGTGATCGCCGGCCTGTCGGTGCCGGTGTCGGAAATGTTCCGCAATCCCTCGATGTTCCGCACCCTGCGCGACGAGGTATTGCCGGTGCTTGCCTCGTATCCGGTCATCAACATCTGGCAGGCCGGCTGCGCTTTCGGGCAGGAGGTGTATTCGCTGGCGATCCTGCTGGAGGAGGCCGGCCTGTACGACCGCAGCCAGATCTTCGCCACCGACATCAGCGACGCCGCGCTGATGCGCGCGCAGGAGGGGATCTTCCCGATCCGCGACGCACGCGGCTATTCGGACAACTACCTCGCCGCCGGCGGTCGCGCCTCGCTTTCGAACTACTACCACGCTCGCTACGATTTCATGAAGCTCGACGAGCGCCTCAAACGCAATGTCACCTTCGCCAACCACAACCTCGTCTGCGACGGCGTGTTCTGCGAAGCGCACCTGATCCTGTGCCGCAACGTGCTGATCTATTTCACCAACGCACTGCAGGACCATACGCTCCGCCTGTTCCGCGACAGCCTCGTGCGCAACGGTTTCCTCTGCCTCGGCAACCGCGAGAACATCGACTTCGCCAGCGCGGCGACTGCGTTCACCGCGGTCAACGCGCGCGACCGCGTGTATCGCAAGATCGGTGGCGCGACACCGTGAGCGATGCGCCCCTCGCAATCGTCATGGGCTGCTCGGCCGGTGGCATGAGCGCGCTGCGCACGGTGCTGTCGGGCCTGCGCAAGGACCTGTCGCTTCCGATCATCGTCGTCTGCCATACCGGCTCTGACGACATCACCACGTTCTGCGAATTGGTCGACACCTCCAGCACCCTGCCGGTGCGCGAGGCGCGCGAACGCCAGCCTGCGCTTCCGGGCGTGGTCCACATGGCGCCCGCCGGCTATCATCTGCTGTTGGAGAGAGACGGGAAATTCTCGCTGTCGGTGGATGAACGGATCGCATTCTCGAGACCTGCCATCGACGTGCTGTTCGAATCGGCGGCGTCCGCCTACACGACGGGCCTGATCGGCGTGGTGATGACCGGCGCCAACAGCGACGGAGCATCCGGACTGGCCGCGATTCGCGCACACGGTGGCGTCGCCATCGTGCAAGATCCGGCCAGCGCGCACGCTTCGGCGATGCCGCAGGCGGCGCTGGACATCGCTGGCGCCGACCATTGCGTTCCACTCGATGCGATCGCCTCGTTGCTCAACCACCTGTGCCCGCAATGACCTCATCACTTTCCCAGCGCCCAAAGATCCTCGTTGCGGACGATCACAGTCCGAACCTGATCGCGATGCGCCGCGTACTCGCCGGCATCGATGCCGACATCGTGGAGGCGATGACCGGCAACGACGTGCTCGCCGCGGCGCTCGACCACGAGTTCGCGCTGATCCTGCTCGACGTGCAGATGCCGGACATGAACGGCTTCGAGGCAGCCACCCTCCTCGCCGGCGAGGAACGTACGCGCGGCACGCCGATCATCTTCGTCTCCGCCTCGCATGCCGACGACGTCAGCCGCCTGCGCGGCTACAGCTTCGGGGCGGTCGACTACATGACCAAGCCGGTCAACGAAGTCATCCTGCTGTCGAAGGTGCGCGTATTCCTCGAACTGCACCGCAGCAAGCACGCGCTGCGCTGCGCACTGTCGGACCTGTCCGAGCGCAACCGCCAGCTCGAACGCGAAGTGGCCGAGCGCCGCGCCGCCGAGGAGCAGGTGCGCCACCTCGCCCATCACGACGGCTTGACCGGCCTCGCCAACCGCCTGCTGTTCATGGCCCGACTGGATGCCGCGATCGAGCACGCGCACGACGGCAGCTGCTTCGCTCTCGCCTACCTCGACATCGATGGCTTCAAGCCGATCAACGACGACCATGGCCACCAGGCCGGCGACGAGCTGCTCAAGCTGGTCGCACGCCGCCTCCGCGACGGCGTACGCGGCCACGACACGGTCGCCCGCCTCGGTGGCGACGAGTTCGCGGTCATCCTGGAAGGCGCCGATTCCGAGGCGCTCGCCAAGCGCGTGGCGGCGTTGTCGCAAACCTTGTTCGAGCCCTATGACGTGATGTCACGCATGAACGGCGCGGCAATTCCGGTGCGCATCCGCGGCAGCCTCGGCGTCGCCCTGTATCCGCAGCACGGCATCGACAGTGAAGCGCTGCTGCATGCCGCCGACGTGGCGATGTATGCGGCCAAGCGCGAAAAGACGACGCTGCATGTCCTTGCGGCGCTCATCTGATGCGTCCGGCGCGCATTGCCCTCGTCTCCGTCGCTGCGGCACGCGACCTCGACGACGATCTCGCCCCGCTCGCCGCCGCTTTGCGCGCGTGCGGCGCCACCGTCGCAATCGCGGATTGGGACGATCCGGCGATCGACTGGGCGTTCTTCGATCTCGCCTTGCTGCGATCGCCCTGGGACTATGTACAACGCCTGCCTCAATTCCTCGACTGGGCTGCACGCGCCGCTACGCTGACGCGCCTGCTGAATCCTCTCGATGTATTGCGCTGGAACGTCGACAAGCACTATCTCGCCGACCTCGCGCGCCACGGCGTGCCGATCGTGCCGAGCCGCTTCGTCGAACCCGGCGAGGATGCGGCGACCGCGCTCGCGGCCTTCCTTGCCGAGCACGAAGCCGCCAGCGATTTCGTCATCAAGCCGGCGATCGGCGCCGGCTCGCGCGATGCGCAACGACACCCTCGCGGTGCCCGCGCCGCCGCGCTCGCGCACCTCGGCCGCCTGCTCGATGCCGACCGCAGCGTGCTGATGCAGCCATATCTCGACCTCGTCGACGCGCACGGCGAAACCGCGCTGATCCATTTCGACGACGTGTTCAGCCATGCAATCCGCAAGGGACCGCTGCTGCGCCGTGGCGAGGATTCGACCAATGACCTGTTCGCCACCGAGCAGATCACCCCGCGTGCAGCCGATGCGGACGAGCGCGCCGTCGCCGCGCGCGCGCTCGCGGCGATCCCGTTCGACCCGCCGCTCCTGTATGCCCGCGTCGACCTGATCCGCGATGCCAATGGCGCGCCGCGCCTGCTCGAACTGGAACTGGCCGAACCGTCACTGTTCTTTGCGCATGGCGAAGGGAGCGCGCAACGTTTTGCCGAGCGCGTGATTGCGCGCGCCACTGCCGCGCAGCCGTCCGCCTGATCTCCCACGCGACGGCTGTCGCAACCGTTCGCCACTCCGATTGCGCTTTCTTCTGCCGTTCTGCGTAGTAGCCAACACGTAGCGCCGACGCATCCGCCGTCGATCGAGTGAGGAGAAACCCGCATGTTTTCACCACTGCCACCTCGCGACAGGTCATCGCCGCGAGCGCCGCGCCATGCATCGGCACGACGCGCGCTCACCGTCGCGCTGCTGATCGCGATCGCCCCGGCGACGGCAAGCGCGGCGACGATCGCGGTGACCACGCCCGACGACTCCGATCCCACTGCCAGCAGCAGCTGCACGCTGCGCCAGGCGATTCTCTCGATGAACTCCGCCATGCAGAGCGGAAGTTGCATCAATACCGGCGCCGCGTTCGGCAACAACGACACGATCACGTTCGCCGCTTCGTCGATTGCCGGCGCCACCATGCCCGGCACGGTCACGCTGGCCGATTCCGCCGACACGAGTGGCAACCATGCCGGCACACTGGTGATCACGGCAAACCAGTTGACCATCGACGCCAGCGCATGGCGCGGCAACGGACCGGGTCTGTACGCCGATGGCGTGACGATCGCGCGGCCGAATGGCGCGAGCCACGCGTTCGGCATCCTGAAGGACACGGCACCAGCCGGCAGCCTGCTCGTGCTGAACGGGGTGGCCCTGCGCAATGGCGAGGCCGGTGACGGCGGCGGCGTAGGCATGGGCGCGGCCGACCTGTCGATGACCGACAGCCGGGTCAGCGGCAACAAGGCGAACTCCGGCGGCGGCATCTCGTCGCAATCGGGCGACATCGCCCTCACCCGCTGCACGATCGACGACAACGTCGGGTACCTCGGCGGCGGCATCGGCTCCGGTTCGGGAATGGTGACCGTGACGTCGACCACGATCAGCGGAAACGGCGAATGGGCAGTGTCGCACGGCGGAGGGATCGATGCGGAGGGCACGCTCCTCCTCGTCGACAGCACGATCAGCGGAAACGTCGCAAAACGCGGTGCGGGCATCCGCGTCGGCGGCGTAGCCAGCCTGGTCCGCAGCGTCGTGACCGCCAACGATTCCTACTACCTCGGCGGCGGCGTGCACGTGCTTGCCGACGCCATGATCACGGTGGCCAGCAGCACGATCAATGGCAACTCCGCGCGCTATGCCGGAGGTGGCGTGTATGCAGAGGGCGATCTGATCGCCACCAACAGCACGATCGCCGGCAACGGAGCCGGCGATGGCGGCGGCCTCTTCCTCACGGCGACCGGGATGCAGCATCTCGACCACGTGACGCTGTCGCTCAACCACGCGAACCATGCCGGCGGCGGCATCGGCGGTAGCGGCGGCGGCGGAACGCTCGACCGCTCGATCGTGTCGGGGAACACGGCGCCCACCGATGCCGACATCGCGACCGGCGTGGGATGGACGGGCGTCGACAGCCTCGTCGCGAATCCGTCCGTCGCACTGGGTGCGCTGCAGGACAACGGCGGCGCGACGCCGACGATGCTCCCCGGCGCCGGCAGCACGGCGATCGACGTGATCGCGCCGCACAACTGCACGCAATCCAGCGATCAGCGCGGAATGCCACGACCATGGGGCGCAGGCTGCGATGTCGGCGCGGTCGAGGCGGTGCCGGATGCGATCTTCGCCAACGGGTTCGACGATGCCGATCGCCCCCTGCCGCCGCAAGAATCGTCGTGACGAACGCGCTCCATTGCCGCGTCGGCATCGCGATCCGCAAGCCCCGCCACGGGGACAGCGTGGCGGGGCCGGTGGCCAGCGGCATCACGGCCGCAAGGAACCTTGGCACTCCGCACGAACGCCGGCAACTGGTCAAACGTTGACCATCCCCATTGACAGCCGCACCGTGCCAGCGTTTCCGCTGTTTGATCCCGCACTTGTCCACAGCCCTGTCCACGACCGCTGTGGAAAACCCGCGCCACCGCGATCACGTTCGCCGAAGTGCGGCACGAGCGAACCGGCATGGATGATCCTTTGCGGCATCCTCCTGCGCGTCATGCGTGGACGGGTGCCCGCTCGCGCTTCCTCGCCCCGCGATGGCCGCGCACACGAATGCGCCTGACCGGAACATCCGGTGCCGGATTCGAAGAGATCGATGGTGAAAACAATGACGAAGCGATTCTGCCTGCGGCCACTCGCGGCAGCACTGGTTGCGGGGCTCGGGCTCGGCATGAGCGCAACGGACGCAGCCGCATCGGTGCGAATCGCGGTCTCGACCGTGGACGACGCGGGATCGATCGACACGTGCACACTGCGCCAGGCAATCGCGGCGATGAACGACGACGGCGATACGAACGGAAGCGCCTGCATCGCCAGCACGATCAGCGGCGTCGACACGATCGTGTTCGACACGGCCACGTTTCCGCCCGGCGGCGCGAACACGATCACCCTGGCGGATGTGGCCGACAACCAGCTCGCCATCACCTCGCCGAACCTGCTCATTGATGCGAGCGCGAACGGCAACGTGACCGTGCAGCGGCCGCCCGCCGCGACGAATGCATTCGGCATCTTCTATGCGAGTACACCCGACGGCGCGCTGACGATCGACAGCCTGACCATCGCGAACGGGAAGCTGATCGCCGCGCAACCCTCGGGCGCCGCGCTGGGCGCGGGAATCGCCAGCGTCTATACGTCGTTGACCCTGCGCAACTGCGTGGTCACCGGTAACGTCATTTCGACATCCGGCTATGCAGCAGGCGGCGGCGTGTTCGTCTATGCCGCCGATCTGATGCTGGCGAGCAGCACCGTCGCCAACAACAGTGTTTCGGGCAATTCAGCTGCCTCCGGCATGGGCGGCGGCGTGTTCGTCCGGCAGAACATCGAAACCCAAGCCGGCGGCAACGCAACCATCATCGACAGCCGAATTCTCGACAACATTGCGCACGGCAATGGCGGCGGCCTGCACGTCGGAGGAGCGCTGGTGATGACCAGCAGCAGCGTGAGCGGCAACTCGGCCGGCAGGGATGGCGGCGGCATCAAGCTCTACGGCGTCTCGGCACTGACTGGCAGCACGATCAGCGGCAACACCGCAACGAACAACGGTGGCGGCATCGTCGCCGCCGGCGGCTACTATGGCGCGCCAGCCGCGCTGCTGACGCTGGATGCCTCGACGCTGAGCGGCAACAGCGTCACCAGCACGTCTGGCAGTCGCGGCGGCGGCATCTTCACGCGCATTGGCAACCTGTCCTTCATCAACAGCACGATCGCCGGCAATTCCGCAGCGACCAGCGGATACGGGTATGGCGGTGGCATCTACGTCAAGCAGAACACCTATCCGATCACGATGCGGCAGACCACGATCGCGTCGAACACGGCAGCGCGTCGCGGCGGCGGCCTGATGATCATGACCGCCGGCTCCGGCGCGGTGACCTTCAATGGCAACCTGTTCGCCAACACGGCGGCGCCATCGGACGGCGGTGGCAACATCGCCGTCACGACCGGAAGCATCGCGATTGCGGGCGTCGACGATCTGGTCTTTGCCGGCAAGCCACAACCCAGCGACGTGATCAATGCCATCTTCTCGACCACACCGATCAATGGCGACCCATTGCTCGGGTCGCTCGCGAACAATGGCGGCCCGACGCAGACCATGCAGCCGGGCATGGGCAGCGCGGCGATCAACGCGGCCAATTGCGCCGACGCGCCGGCCATCGACCAGCGCGGCATGATCCGGCCCGATCCCGCCAGCCGTGGACTGATGACGCCCTGCGATATCGGTGCCGTCGAAGCCGACTCGGTAGCCGACCTCATCTTCGCGAACGGCTTCGATTCCTGAAGGCGCCGCAGAGCGCACCGCCTCGCGCTCGACTCGAATCCGTCCACACGCCCATTCGCCGGCAACATGGCGGCCGTGGCCGGTCGCTGGTCAAGGAATAACCATCCCGCTTGACATGCGCACTGCACGGTCGCCTCCGCCACTTGATCCATGACTTGTCCACAGCGCTGTCCACCTCGGCTGTGGAAAACCCGCGCCGCGTGCCGCGCTGCCGCAAGCCCGCGCGCTTTCCGCTAAAATCGCGGTTCTTTGCGCCGGTCGATCACGGCCGCGCGCTTTCGCAGCGAGGTTCAGCACCCGATGAAGATTCTGGTCGGCTACAAGCGCGTCGTCGATTACAACGTGCGCATCCAGGTCAAGCCGGACGGTTCCGGTGTGGTCACCGATGGCGTGAAGCTCTCCGCCAATCCATTCGATGACATTGCGCTCGAGGAGGCGCTGCGCCTGCGCGAGAAAGGCATCGCGACGGAAGTCGTGATCGCGACCATTGGCCCGACCGATGCGCAGGCGCACATCCGCAACGGCTTGGCCATGGGCGCGAATCGCGCGATCCATGTCGTCACCACCGATGCGATCCAGCCGCTCACCGCGGCGCGCGCGCTGCTGAAACTGGTCGAGAAGGAACAGCCGGGCATCGTGCTGCTCGGCAAGCAGGCGATCGACGACGACTGCAACCAGACCGGCCAGATGCTCGCCGCGCTGTGGGACCGCCCGCAGGCGACGTTCGCGTCGAAGGTCGAAGTCAGCGGTGACGCGGCGAAAGTCACGCGCGAAGTCGATGCGGGCCTGGAGACGATCGAAGTCGATCTGCCGGCCGTGATCACCACCGACCTGCGCCTCAACGAGCCGCGCTTCATCAAGCTGCCGGACATCATGAAGGCGAAATCCAAGCCGATCGAGACGCTGCAGCTCGCCGACCTCGGCGTCGAATCAGGCGATCATTTGAAAACCACGCATTACGCGCCGCCGGCCAAGCGCAGCAAGGGCGTGATGGTGAAGGACGTGGCGGAACTCGTGGCCGCGCTGAAAACGAAGGGGCTGGTCTGATGAGCAAGATCCTGATCGTTGCCGAGCATCTCGACGGCCAACTCAACTCCAGCACGGCGCGCTGCGTCACCTGCGCGAAGCAGATCGGCGCAGGCTCGATCGACGTGCTCGTGCTCGCCGCCGATGCGGCCGGCGTCGCCGCCGAAGCCGCGAAGATCGACGACGTGGCCAATGTGCTGACCGTCACGCGCGCCGAGAACGCGCATGCGCTCGCCGCCGTCCTGGCGCCGCAGATCGCTGCGGCGGCGAAGAACGGCTACACGCACGTGCTGGCACCGTCGACGACGTTCGGCAAGGACGTGCTGCCGCGCGTCGCCGCGTTGCTCGGCGTCGCGCAAGTTTCGGATATCTCCGCAGTCGATGGCGCCCACACGTTCAAGCGTCCGATCTATGCCGGCAACGCGATCATTACGGTCGAAGCGCCTGCCGATCAACTCGTCGTCGGCACCGTGCGCACCGCGTCTTATGCGGTCGCTGGCGCGGGCGGCAACGCGACGGTGCAGGCGTTGGCGCTCGATGTCGCACTGCCGTCGCACACGCGTTTCGTCGAACTCAGCTCCGGCAAGAGCGATCGCCCGGACCTGCAGAGCGCGTCGAAAGTCGTGTCCGGTGGCCGCGCACTCGGTTCCGGCGAGAACTTCTCGATCATCTACGCACTCGCCGACAAGCTCGGCGCCGCGGTCGGCGCCTCGCGCGCCGCGGTCGACGCCGGCTACGTGCCGAGCGACCTGCAGGTCGGCCAGACCGGCAAGATCATCGCGCCGGAGCTGTATATCGCCGTCGGCATCTCCGGCGCGATCCAGCACCTGACCGGCATCAAGGACGCCGGCACGATCGTCGCGATCAACAAGGATGCCGAGGCACCGATCTTCGAGATCGCCGACTACGGCCTCGTTGGCGACCTGTTCGCGCTGGTTCCGGAGTTGACCGCCGCCGTTTGATCCACCGTGCCGCGCCGCCGATGCGGCGCGGTACTCAACTCGCCAGCATCAAGTCCGCTGCACGCTCGGCGATCATGATCGTCGGCGCATTGGTGTTGCCGCCGACCAGCGTGGGCATGACCGACGCATCGACGACGCGCAGACCGTCGATGCCGCGCACGCGCAGCTCACTGTCGACCACCGCATCGGCGCCATGTCCCATGCGGCAAGTGCCGACCGGGTGGTAGATCGTTTCGGCTTTGCGCCGGACGAATGCAACGAAGTCGGCATCGTTTTGCGTGGACGCACCGGGAAAGATCTCCGCGCCGCGATACGGAGCGAACGCCGCCTGCGCGAGGATCTCGCGCGAGATGCGCGCGCCTTCGACCATCATCCTGAGATCGATGCCTTCGGCGTCGCTCAAATAGTTCGCGTGGATCGCCACCGGTGCGAACGGATCGGAGCCTCGCAGGCGGATCGCACCGCGACTGTGCGGGCGCAGGAAACATGCGTGCAAAGTGTAGCCGCGCCCGTCGAGGCGATGGCGGCCGTGGTCGTCGAGCAGCGCCGGCACGAAGTGGAACTGCAGGTCGCAGCGGTCATCCGGCGCGAAGCGCGAGCGCAGGAAGCCACCGGCCTCTGCGATGTTCGAGCTGCCGATGCCGTCGCGCTTGAGCAGGAAGCGCAGCGCGACCGCGACATCGTTGGTCTTGTCGTAGGTAACGTCCTGCGTCGAGCGCACCAGGGTGCAAATGTCCAGATGATCCTGCAGTTTCGCACCAACACCGGGCAGGTCGTGCGCGAGCGCGATGCCGTGTTCGCGCAGGTGATCCGCCGGACCAATGCCGGACAGCATCAGCAATTGCGGCGAGTTGATCGCGCCGCCGCACAGGATCACGCGACCGGCTTCGACGCGTTCGAGTCGGCCCGCACGCCGGTATGCGACGCCGCAGGCGCGCGTGCCATCGAGCAGTACGCGCGCGGTCGCGGCGTTCGTGATCACGCGCAGATTCGGGCGGTCGCGCGCCGGATCGAGCCAGGCCACCGCTGTCGAACAGCGCGCACCGTTCTTCTGCGTGACCGCGTAGTAACCGAAGCCTTCCTGCGTCGCCGCGTTGAAATCGTCGTTGAGCGGAAAGCCCGCGCCTGCCGCAGCGTCAATGAAGGCCTGCGACAACACGTTGTGATGGCGCAAAGGCGCGACCGCGAGCGGGCCATCCACGCCGTGGAACTCGTTCGCGCCGTTCGCATTGCCCTCGCTGCGCTTGAATACGGGCAACACATTCTCCCAAGCCCAGCGCGCATCGGCCGTTGCATTCGCCCAGTCGTCGTAGTCGCCCGCAGCGCCACGCGTGTAGCACATCGCGTTGATCGAGCTGGAACCGCCAAGCACCTTGCCGCGCGGCCACCACAGGCGACGGCCGCCGAGCTGCGGTTCCGGCTCGGTCGTGTAGTTCCAGTTGACGCGCGTATTGTTGACCAGCTTGGCGAGCCCGGCCGGCATGTGGATGAACGGATGCCAGTCGCGCGGGCCCGCTTCGAGCAGCAGCACGCGATGCGCGGGATTCGCGCTGAGCCGATTGGCGAGCACGCAACCGGCCGAGCCGGCGCCGACGATGATCGTGTCGTAGGTCATCGCGCGAGCGTAGGCGGCCGCACTAGAGTGCGTGCTCCAGAATGTCCACCGTGTCGCCGACGCGGATGATGCCGCTGCCGCGCGGAATCAGGTTCTGGCCGAACGTGACGCCGTTCGACGTGCGCCGATATTTCGTCAACGTGCGCAGCGGTTCGCCGGATGGATCGAACTCGCCACGCTCGAAATCGACCGTGGTGAACACGCAGCGCGTGCACGGCTTGACCACGTCGAACGGGATCCCGCCGATGCGGATGTGTTTCCAGTCGTCCTCGGCGTGCGGCGCGGTGCCGGCAACGACGATGCTCGGGCGAAAGCGCAGCATCGGCACCGGTTGCGCGAGGCGCACGTTCAACGCATCGAGCGCGGCCTGCGAGATCGCCATCAGCGGATAACCATCGGCGAAACTGACTTCGTCGCCGGGTTGGCCATAGGCAGAATCCACGCCGCGCACGCAATCGGCGTCCATATACACGAAGCGCGTGGACAGACCGAGCCATGCGCTGATCCACGCGTCCGCCTCGGCACTCGCCGGCAGCGCCTGCACCGTGCTTTTCCACACCGTCGTCTCGATGCGCCGATCCGTCGTCGGTGTCGCGAGGCGCAAGCTCGGCATGCCGGGGGCTTCGATCCTCAAGCCGTCTCCCGCCGGCATCGGACGAATCAAGGTCAGGCGCGGATGCTGGCGCGCGGTCAGGAAGCGGCCGTTGGCGTCGGCGATCATCCAGCGGCGGTCGCCGGCAAGGCCTCGCGGCTCGACCTGCGCCTCATCGAGCATCAGCGGCGCGCAGGACTTGATCGGGAACACGTGAATGGCGGACACGTATGCAGTCATCGCGCGATCATAGCTGGCGCCGGTTCAGTCATGCGCACGTGCTAGGCTTTTGCGAACTTGCCACAACGGACCGCCCGCTTGTCGAGCCGCCCAGCCATCCAGCGCCACGAGTGGTTCGCCGTCGCGGTTTCGTTCGCGTACTTCTTCTGCGTGCTCGCCGCGTACTACGTGATCCGACCGGTGCGCGACCAGCTTTCCGCCGCGGTCGGTTCGACCGCGTTGCCTATCTTCTACGGCGCGACGTTCGTCGCGACTTTGGCGCTGGCGCCAGTGTTCGGCGCATTGGTCGCGCGCTATCCGCGCCGGCGCTTCGTGCCGATCGTGTACCTGTTCTTCATTGTCGGCATGATCGCGTTCATCCCGTTGTTCAATGCGCAGGCCACGATCGATGCGCGCCTGCTCGGCTCGGCATTCTTCGTCTACGGCAGCGTGTTCAACCTGTTCGTCGTGTCGGTGTTCTGGAGCTTCATGGCCGACTTGTTCGATGCCGAGCAGGCGCGCCGCTTGTTCCCGATCATCGCGCTGGGCGGCGCGATCGGCGCGATCGCCGGGCCGCTGCTGACCAAGTCACTGGTGTATGTCGTCGGTGTATCCGGCTTGCTGGTCGTTTCCGCGCTGCTGCTCGGCCTGTCGATCGCCTGCATCTTCGCACTGTCGCACTGGTCAAAGCATCACCCGGTCGCCGGTGACGCGCGACGCGACGAGCGCGTGATCGGCGGCAGTTTCCTCGCCGGCGCGATCGAGACATTCAAATCGCCGCTGATGCGTCGCATCGCCCTGCTGATGCTGCTCGGCGATGCGGTCGGCACGGTCATCTACGCCCTGCTCGCCGACTACAGCGGCGCGACGTTTGCGACGCGCGAAGCACGCACGAACTTCGCCGCGGGCATCGACCTGTACGCGAACGTCCTGCAGGCGGTATTGCAGATCACGCTCACGCGCGCATTGATGGTTCGCTTCGGCTCCGCTCCGGCGCTCGCGTTGGACGGGGTGGTCAAGGCGGTGATGCTGGCCGGCCTCGCCGTGTTCAGCGGCGCATGGATCGCGGTGGTCGCCGTCATCACGCGCGCGAGCGCATACGGTGTGTTCAAACCGGCATTCGACAGCCTCTACACGCAGGTCGATGCGGAGACGCGCTACAAGACGAAGAACTTCATCGACACCTCGGTCTGGCGCTTCGGCGACCTCGTTATCACCAGCGGTTTCAACGGCCTGCGCGCACTCGGCGCGACGCTGCCGGGCTTCGCCGCGCTGGCGATGATTGCAGCGGGGTGTTCGGGCTGGGTCGGCTGGCACGCGGCGCGCGCGCTCGGGTCGGACGCGTCAGCCGAACGGGACGAGGCCTCGTCTCCCGCAGCTCGGTCGTAGTCTTCGCCGCGCCTTCAAACGCGCGAATAACTCCACGACTGCATGCGTCCGCCCTGATACGGCATCACGCCATGGAACGGCCGCGGGTCGGCGTCGAACACCAGCGGCAGGAAGTGGCGGTCGCCGTCCCACATCGGCAAGTCGTGCAGGCGATCCACTTCGACCCATTCGAGCGCACCTTCCGGATTGCGCTCGAGCGGCGTGCCCTCGAAGCGCGTGACGAGGAAGATGAAGCCGAGCCAGTCTTCACCGTGCTTGCCAAAGCCGGGCCAGTTCAAGGTGCCGCGCAATTGCAATTCGATGCAATCGATGCCGGCTTCCTCGTGGATCTCGCGGCGCATGCCAGCGAGCACGTCCTCGTGCGGATCGAGCTTGCCGCCGAGGCCGTTGTACTTGCCCAGATGCTGGTCGTCGGCGCGCGCGTTGCGATGGATCATCAACACGCGCCGACGATCGGGCGAAAGCACGTAACCGAGGGTTGCCACGATCGGCGTATAAGGCATGGTCGAGCACTGCGGCAATCAGGCGAATCGGCAATTGTAGCTGCGACCGCTAACATGCCGCTTGGAAGGCATCGCCCACCACTTTCAGTCGCCATCGAGGATAGCCATGACCATCGAGACCATTTCCGAACAACGCTGCTTCGGCGGAACGCAGGGTTTCTACCGTCACGAGTCTAAGGAGACCGGTGGCAGCATGAAGTTCGGCGTGTTCCAGCCGCCGCTGGCGAAGGATGAGCAGGCTCCGGTGCTGTATTACCTTGCCGGCCTGACCTGCACCGAGGAAACCTTCGTCATCAAGGCCGGCGCGCAGCGGCTCGCGGCGGAGCTCGGCCTGCTCCTGGTTACGCCGGACACCAGTCCGCGTGAGACCGGCATCGACGGCGCGACGGGCGATTGGGAGTTCGGCGAGGGAGCCGGCTTCTACCTCGACGCGACCACGCCAGGATTCGACAAGCGCTTCCGCATGTACAGCTACGTCACGAAGGAATTGCCGGCAGTGATCGGCGCGAACTTCGCCGCTGCCGACATGGACCGCGAAAGCATCTTCGGTCATTCGATGGGTGGTCATGGCGCGCTGACGATCGGGCTGAAGAATCCCGGCCGCTACAAGTCGGTGTCGGCGTTCTCGCCGATCGTCGCTCCGAGTGAGGTGCCGTGGGGCCAGAAGGCTCTGCCGCGCTATCTCGGCGACGACCGTGCGACGTGGCGCCCGTACGACGCCTGCGCATTGATCGAGGATGGCGCGAAATTCCCCGGCACGATCCTGGTCGACCAGGGATACGCGGACAAATTCCTCGAACCGCAACTGCAGCACTGGCGTCTCGACGCCGCCGCGCGCAAGGCCGGCCAGGCGCTGACCCTGCGCGTGCACGCCGGCTACGATCACAGCTACTACTTCATCAGCACGTTCATGGAAGACCATCTGCTGCATCACGCGCGGGCGTTGCTCGCCTGAACGCGCAGGCGGCCGCGCGGTGCTGCTTCTGATTTGGCCAATGGAGACGGCGCACTATCGGCCGATGTCCTCGTTCCATAGTTGCGGCCGCTCGCGCATGAACGCCTCCATCAACGCGACGCAAGCGGGATCATCGACGAGTTCGATCGCGACGCCGCGACTGCGCAGCCAGTCTTCCTCGCCCATGAACGAGCGGTGCTCGCCGACGATGACGTGACGGATGCCGTACAGCACGATCGCGCCGCTGCACATCGCGCACGGCGACAGGGTGGTGTACAGGGTGCACTCCCGGTAGACCGAAGCAGGCAGGCGACCGGCGTTCTCCAGCGCGTCCATTTCGCCATGCAGGATCGCGCTGCCACGCTGCACGCGCCGGTTGTGGCCGCGGCCGAGGATGCGGCCTTCATGCACGATGACCGATCCGATCGGGATGCCGCCTTCGCCGAGGCCAAGTTCGGCTTCGGCGCGCGCGGCGGCGAGAAAGAAGAGATGCGACTCGGTCATCGTGGGTCTCGCCCGGCTGCTGTCATCCGGCCGATCCTCGGTCAGCGACGAGCGAAGTTCAACCTGCGGCAAGACAACTGCCCCGCGGCAACGAACAGAGCGGACGACGGACGCATTCGTCACGATTGATCCGCAGTTCGCAGAGACGACTGCGCAGAATGAGTTCGCCATACGCGAGCTCATGCCCCTTGCGCGGCGAAATCCGCATCGTGATGTCGGCGTCGAACGCGATCTCGCCGATGGCGTCGCGCACTTCAGCCGGCAACCGCAATTCGCTGCCTTCGGCCGCGATCGAGATGGCCGGCATGCGCGCGGTCGCGCTCACCGTGCCGTGCGCCTTGACGAGGTCGCGCGCCGCCATGCCTTTCGGAATCCGGCGCATCGCGTCTGCAATCGTCGCGTCGGTGGCGAGATCGGCGGCGAGTTCGGCCAATGTTCCACCGCGCGATCGCATGAGCGGTACCGATGTGGTTGCGCACCGCGCGACGATCGCGGATACGCGCGATGCAGCAACCCGTTTCGAGCCGCTCCATGCGCCGCGCGATCAAGGCGAAATACGACGCGCGCCAGCAGATCGGGCGCGAAACGAGCCAGCAACCCGGCTTCAACCCCCTCACTGCGACCTGGCGCGCGGCGACACTCCCCGAGCACGGGCCTGTTGCCGTGACGCACCGCGACTCGGCGCGCCTTTGGCACGCTACGGCGCAATCGACCGGAACAGAGCGACGGAATGTCGGCTTCGAAGCGTCTTGCGTGATCGTCCCGCCATACGGAATAGCCATGACACACGCGCTTCGCCTGTCCATCTGTCTCGCCCTCGGTACCGTCGCGGCGCAATCCGCGCAGGCGGAATCGGGCAGGTTCTCGCAAGGCGTCGCACTCGGCAAACCCGCCATTGACTTGCGCGTCGCGGCCGCGATTCATCGCGCGGATGGCCGCTGGCTCACACTCGGCACCCAGACCGCGCAAGACAACCGCGCGACGCCCTACCTCGTACTGCGTGAGGCAGGGGGTGAGCAGCTGGCCGCGGTTGCGTTGCTGCCCGACAACGGCCGCTCCTGGACCGCACGCGCATTGGTCGACGTCGGCGGCGGCGACGTCATCGTATCCGGCATGGACCAGGATCCCGACGACTTCAGCGCGCCGCAAGCGGTGTTCATCGTGCGGCTCGATGCCAGCCTGCAGGTTGTCTGGAGCCGGCGCTTCGAGCAGGCAGGATCGAGCCTCGAAGACGCGCTGCTGCGCGCTCAGTCCAACGGTCCGCCGATCCTCGTCGGCGGCATCCGACCTGTCGTCGATGGCGTCCCGCTCGACGGCGACGCCTTTCTCGCGACGCTCGATCCAGTCACCGGCGATCTCGTCCAGATGCGCACTCTCGGCACGCCCGAGGCACACGAACGTGGCGCGGACGTGGTGCCGCTCGCGGCGGGCGGCCATGCGGTCTTGCTGGAAGTGCGCCGCAACGTAGACGCTGGGCTGGAAGCAGGTGATGGCATCGTAGCGCTCGGAACCGGCGGTGCCGTCGCGTCGAGCCGGCTTGCGGGCCACCCTGTCAGCGCGGGCATCCGCGCGTCGGCGCTGCGCCTCATCGATGACGGCGAAGGCTTCGTCGTCGCAGGGCGACGTACCGCTTTTGGGCCGAATTTTTTCTATTTGCACCGCCTCGCCGCCGACCTCTCGCCGATGCCCACGCGGACCTTGATCCCGTTTTTCAACGTCGCCGATGTCGCACCGGCACCCGGTGGCGGCATCCTGCTCCATGGCGAAGCGAACGGCGAAGTGGGCGATCGCGGCACCATCATGATGCGCCTCGACGCCAGGCTCGACATCACGCTGCAACGCCAGTACGGGACGCAGAACCAGGTCTTCCCGAGCGGCGCGATCGCATATGGCGATGGCGGCCTGCTGCTCGCGCTGGGCGCAATGCGCGACGACGACGCACGCGTGTTCGAGTCGGTCAACCGCGTCGATGCGAACGATGGCGAGGGCCTGCTTTGCGCGGAAAACACATACACGGGGTTCCACACCGCGATCGACAAACAGGTGACAAGCCTGACCTGGGCGCCGAACACGGCGGCCGTTTCGTTCACGACGACGCCGGTGGCCGCGATCACTCAATCGTTGTCCCGCACCACGATCGACGAATGCGCGACGCAGGACGACCTCGTGTACCGCGATGGCTTCGGGGCGTGAGTTGTCCTGGCGAAGGCGGGACTCGCGCTCACGGCGCTGCGCCCCACCTACGTGACCGGCTCTTCGCAGGGCCGGAAGCTCGCTCTTCACGTGCTTGGCGTGCTTCGTGTCTCGATCTTTCGGCCTTCGGTTTCTCACTCCGAGGGCACGGCCCTCTTGCGCGGCGAAATCCACATCGTGATGTCGGCGTCGAACACGATCTCGCCGGCAGCGTCGGCCACCTCTACGCGCGCATGCGCTTCGCGCGCTTCGGCATGGTCGGCGATCGGGTCGATGCGCGCGCTCGCTGTCATCGTGCCGACTGCCTTCCGCAAGTAGCGCACGTTCATGCCTTTCGGAATCCAGCGCAGCCTCGCGGGAATCGCCGCGTCCGTCGCAAGGCCGCCCGCGAGTTCGGCCATATTGCACAGTGCGATCGCGTGAACGGTTCCGATGTGGTTGTGCACCGCGCGGCGGTCGCGGATGCGCACGACGCAGAAGCCAGCTTCGAGCCGCTCGATACGCGGTGCGATCGAAGCGAAATACGGCGCGCGCCAGCAGATCGCACGCGAGACGAACCAGCGGCCCGGCATCGATCCGCCGAACCGCTGGAACAGCCGCAACGCGGCCGACGCCATGACGACTACGCGACCGAGCGCAGCGACGACGGCTTCGCACGCTTGCCGGAGGCGAGGTCGGCCGGATCGAAGTCGTCGACCGAGATGAACTCGAACGTCGCCTTGCGCACGCGCGCGAGCAGCTCGCGCTCGGCGGCAGTGAGCACGCCCTTGTCCAGTGCGTCGGCGAGTTGCGCCTCGACGTCGTAGCCGGACAGTTCGCCAGCCTTGACCGCCTTGAGGAACTTGCGTTCGACCGGTTCGGCCGCGATCACCTCCGGCAGCAGCGCGTCCATGCGACCGATCGGATTGTTTGCATTCGGCGTGAGGTAGACCCATTCGGCGAGGCGGTCGCGCGCTTCGCCGGGCGCGCACAGGATCGCGGCAACGCGGCGGCCCAGGCGATCCGACGGCGGCACTTCTCGCCTGCCGAACGGGAATACCAGCGCACGCAGCACCCACGCCATCGGCCGCAGCGGGAAATTGCGCAGCACGCCGTCGAGCGCGCCTTGCATGCGATACACGCAATCGTGGAATGCCCATGCCAGCAGCGGCTGATCCAGCACCGGGCGCCCCTGATCCTCATAGCGTTTCAGCATCGCGCTGGCGATGTAGAGGTTCGACAGAACGTCGCCGAGACGCGCGGAGAGCTTTTCCTTGAACTTGAGCTTGCCGCCGAGCACCAGCATCGAGGTATCGGCGACCAGCGCGAGCGCCGCAGCGTAGCGATTGAGCTTGCGGTAGTAGCGCCTGCTGTATGCATCGCCCGGAACGTTGCCGATCTTCGCGAACGTGAGGCCGAGCACGAGACTGCGCACCGCATTGGAGATCGCGAAGCCGACATGGCCCCACAGCGCGGAATCGAACGCCTTCAGCTTCTCGCGATAGTCGGCAATCTTCAGCGATTCCATTTCGCGCAGCACATAGGGATGGCAGCGGATCGCACCCTGGCCGAAGATCATCAGGCTGCGCGTCATGATGTTCGCGCCTTCCACGGTGATGGCGATCGGCGAGGTTTGCCAGCCCCGGCCGGCATAGTTGTTGGGGCCCAGCTGCACGCCCTTGCCGCCATGAATGTCCATGATGTCCTTGGCGACTTCACGACCGAGTTCGGTCGCGTGGTATTTCGCGATCGCCGACGGCACCGCCGGCTTTTCGCCGCGATCGACCGCTGCCGCGCTCGCCTTCGACAGCGCGCTGATCGCATAGCAATACCCGCCGACGCGCGCGAGGGCTTCCTCGACGCCTTCGAAGCGGCCGATCGCGATGCCGAACTGCTTGCGGATGCGCGCGTACGCACCGGATGCGATCGCGCCGGCCTTCACCGCACCAGCTGCGTTCGAAGGCAAGGTGATGCCACGCCCGACCGACAGGCACTCCACCAGCATGCGCCAACCCTGTCCGGCCATCTTTTCGCCACCGATCAACTGCGAGAGCGGAATGAAGATGTCCTTGCCGCGCACCGGACCATTCTGGAATGCCGCGTTCAACGGAAAGTGGCGGCGGCCATATTCGAGGCCCTTCGTGTCATGCGGGATCAGCGCGAGCGTGATGCCGATGTCCTCGACGTCGCCGAGGATGTGTTCCGGATCGTGCATGCGGAACGCGAGGCCGAACAAGGTCGCGACCGGCGCCAAGGTGATATAGCGCTTGTCGAACGTCAGACGCACGCCGATCACGTTGGCACCATTCCATTCGCCCTTGCAGACGATGCCGTAGTCCGGAATCGAGGTCGCATCGGAACCGGCGTACGGCCCCGTCAATGCGAAGCACGGAATCTCGCGGCCGTCGGCAAGGCGCGGAAGGTAGTGGTCGCGTTGTTCCTGCGTTCCGTAGTGCAGCAGCAGTTCGCCCGGGCCGAGCGAGTTTGGCACACCGACCGTTGACGACAGCGAACCGGAAATGCCCATCAGCTTCTGCAGCACCGCCGATTGCGCCAGTGCCGAGAACTCCAGGCCACCGTACTTCTTCGGGATGATCATGCCGAAGAATTTCTTCTTCTTGAGGAAGTCCCAGATCTCCGGCGTCAGATCGGCGAGTTCGTGGGTGATCTCCCAATCGTGGGTCATCGCGCACAGTTCCTCGACCGGCCCATCGAGGAACGCCTGCTCCTCGACCGACAGTTCCGGCTTCGGCTGCTTCAGCAATGTCGACCAGTTCGGCTTGCCGCTGAACAACTCGCCCTCGAAGCCGACCGTGCCGGCATCGAGCGCGATCTGCTCGGTGGCCGACAGCTGCGGTGTCACTTTCTGGAACGCGGCGAGTGCCGGCGCGCTGAGCTTGCGGCGGCGGAAATCGGGCAGGTTCAGTGGCACCGCGAAGAGCGCCAGCAACAGCAGCGGGATCGCGATGGCGAGCCAGGACGACCCGGCGAGGATGCCGGCAGCGACGATCGCGATCGCGGTAATCAGCGACCATGGGCGCAGCCCAAGTCGCAGGTACGCTGCTGCCAATGAAACGAGCAGCGCGACAAGAAACGGGATGAAGGGATTCATATGCGGCTCCTTGTCCCGGAACTCGCCATTCGAGCGAACTCGCGGGGTATCCATGCCGTCATCCCGGCGGAGGTCGGCATCCAGTTTCCGCCCTTCGTACTCGCCAGAGCTGGATCCCGGTCTTTGCGCGGATGACGGCTTCGCAAAACAACCATACTAGCCAGTATTGTATTCGTCGAGACGCAAGTCAATACGCAAGCGTACTGAAACTTATCCAATTGATGTGAATGAAAATTTCACGCCATTCAGGATGTCCGCGCTTCAAATCGATGGAAGCCTCGGGCACACTCGACCGATGCCAGCCAATCCAGAGAAACTCGAGGCGAAGAATCGCCTTTCCGCCGCCGACTGGGAACAGGCGGCGCTTGAATCCCTTGCCGAGGGCGGCCTCGCCGCCGTCGCGGTAGAGGCCATCGCGCGCAGGCTTGGCGTCACCAAGGGCAGCTTCTACTGGCACTTCGCCACACGCGAGGCCTTGCTGCAATCGGCGCTGGAACGCTGGGAAAGCACCGACGAGAGCGAAGTGCTGGCGCCGATCGAAGCGGTCGCCGATCCGCGCGAGCGTGTGCGCGAACTGATCCGCCAGGTCAGCCTGGAGCGCCCTTCGCATGCAGTCTTCGCCGCCTTGCTGAAATCGGTCGACCAGCCATTGATCCGCCCGATCATCGAACGCGTCTCGCAGCGGCGCATCACGTTCGTGACCGATGCGTTCCATCAGGCAGGTTTCGACCCGGTCACCGCGGCCAATCGCGCCCGCCTCGCCTACTCTGCCTACGTCGGTTTCATCCAGCTCTCGCAAGTCGGCCAGCCGCGCATGAGCCATGACGAGTTCGAGGCCTATATCCGCGATTTCATCGAAATCCTGATTCCGCGTTGAGTTCAACGCGAGCGTACGCGGCGCGCATGCCGCGCCACGCCTTGCATTGCCCGGGGGGCGCCGTTACCGTCCCGAGTCATTCCTTTCTGTCCCGGCGCGACATCGCGCGCCAAATGCCATGACCAGCCAACTTGAAGCCTTGAACCGTTGGGTCGACGACGTCGCCCGCCTGACCGAACCCGACAACATCCACTGGTGCGACGGCTCCGATGCCGAATACCAAGCGTTGATCGCGCAGATGGAAGGCGATGGCACGCTGATCGCGCTGAACCCGCAAACGCATCCAAACTGCTGGCTGCACCGCTCGCATCCGAGCGATGTCGCGCGCGTCGAGCATTTGACTCTGGTCTGCACCGAAGACAAGGATGACGCCGGCCCGAACAACCATTGGATGGCGCCGGCCGAAGCCCACGCGAAAATCGACTCGCTGTTCGCGGGCTGCATGAAGGGACGCACGCTGTACGTGATTCCCTATTGCATGGGTCCGATCGATTCGCCGATCTCGCGCTGCGGCGTCGAGATCACCGACTCGCCGTACGTGGTCGCCAACATGCGCATCATGACGCGCATGGGCGCAGCACCATTGGCGCGCATCGAACGCGAAGGAAAATTCGTCAAGGGCCTGCACTCGACCGGCGAGCTGGATCCGGACAAGCGTTTCATCATGCATTTCCCGGAAGAACTGACGATCAAGTCGATCGGCTCCGGCTACGGCGGCAATGCGTTGCTCGGCAAGAAGTGCCATGCCCTGCGCATCGGCAGCTTCCAGGCGAGGAGCGAAGGGTGGCTCGCCGAGCACATGCTGATCGTCGGCATCGAGAATCCGCACGGCGAAACGCACTACGTCGCCGCAGCGTTCCCGTCGGCCTGCGGCAAGACCAACCTGTCGATGCTGATTCCGCCGGAAGGTTATCGCGCGAACGGCTGGAAGGTGTGGACGGTCGGCGACGACATCTGCTGGATGACACCGGGCGCGGATGGCCGCCTGTGGGCGATCAATCCGGAAGCCGGTTATTTCGGCGTCGCGCCCGGCACCAGCACGAGCACGAATCCGAACGCGCTGGCGACGATCCAGCACGACACCATCTTCACCAACGTCGCGGTCACCGCCGACAACCAGCCGTGGTGGGAAGGCCTGCCCGGCACGCCGGTCACCGATTGGCAGGGTCGTCCGTACGATCCGGCGAATGGCCCGGCCGCACATCCGAACTCGCGCTTCACGGTGTCGGCGCGGCAGTGCCCGAGCTGGTCGCCCGAGGCCGAAGCCGCACAGGGCGTGCCGATCTCGGCGATCGTGTTCGGCGGTCGTCGCCCCTCGCTGGTCCCGCTGGTGCTCGAGGCGCGCGACTGGGCGCACGGCGTGCTGGTCGGCGCGGCGATGGGTTCGGAAACGACTGCCGCCGCGACCGGCGCAGTCGGCGTGCTGCGCCGCGACTCGATGGCGATGAAACCGTTCTGCGGCTACAACTACGGCGACTACTTCGCGCATTGGCTGTCGTTCGACAAGCCGAATGCAAAGCTGCCGAAGATCTTCCACGTCAACTGGTTCCGCAAGGGCGCGGACGGCAGGTTCCTGTGGCCCGGCTTCGGTGAAAACCTGCGCGTGCTCGAATGGATCATCGCCCGCTGCCAAGGCACGGCCGGGGCACAGGAAACGCCGATCGGCTTGGTGCCGGGCAAGCACGACCTGCATCTGGACGGGCTCGACATCAGCGCGGATGCGCTCGATACCCTGCTCGATGTCGACGTCGAAGGCTGGAAGGCCGAGGTTGCGGACATCGGTGCATATCTCGACTCGTTCGGCTCGCATGCGCCCCTCAAGCTCAAGGCCGAACAGCAACGCGTCGCCGAAGAACTGGCACGCAGCCAAGAGCCGGCGCGCAAAAGCGCCACCGCCTGATCGCGGCGGGAGCGCCGGGTGGATGGCGCTCCCTCCAGGTGACTCGCACCTTCTTTGACGCTCACACGTCGAGGCAGAGGACGACGTTTGACACGCGGCTAAACCCTGCCCCGCATTCCCGCATCCAAGCTGGCAAGATGAACGCCTGCCTTGCCATGCCCCTTCCGATGACCGATGCGCCACGGACCGAAGTTGCCGAATCAGCCGATACCGAGCTGGTCCGACGCGCCGCGTCCGGCGACATGCGCGCGTTCGAGACGCTGTACCGCCGCCACGCCGGTCGCGTGCACGGCGCGGTCTGGCGGCTCTCCGGCATGAACGAGGCGCGCGCCGAGGAATTGACCCAGGAAGCCTTCGTGCGCGCCTGGCAGAAGCTCGACAGCTTCCGCTTCGAAAGCGCGTTCTCGACCTGGCTGCACCGACTCGCCGTGAATGTCGCACTGATGGACCTGCGCGCGCGCGACCCGGAGGATGCGGTCGAGAACGACGTGCTCGAAGCTGTGTTCGATCCGGTCACGCCGTTCTGCGCCGGCGAGCGCGCCGATCTCGAGCAGGCGGTCGCGAAGCTGCCGCCGCGCGCGCGCGCCGTGCTCGTGCTGCACGACGTCGAAGGCTGGAAGCACGAAGAGATCGGCCGCGAACTCGGCATGGCGGTCGGCTCGTCGAAGGCACAATTGCATCGCGCGCGCGGGTTGCTGCGTGCGATGCTCACGGATGCTGGAAGCAGCGGCCAAGATGGCCGCGCCAGTCGTGCGATCAGGGACGATCACAGGAGCGAACACCATGAATGATTTCGAGATCCAGCGCCAGTTGCGCGAGTTGAACACGCCGCGGATGCCGCAGACGGACCTGTGGCCGGGCATCGCGACACACATCGCCGCCGAGGCGGCATTGCCGGCGCCGCGCCGCCGCAGGCCGGTATGGCCGTTGGCGATTGCCGCCGCGATGCTGCTTGCGGTCGGCGGCAGTCTCGTCCTGATCGGTCAGCATCCGCATGACGATGCGCCTGGCGTGGCGACCACGACGGCGCCGCCGACACGCGTTTCGCCGCACGACCTGCGCGACTTCCCGCGCATGCCGTCCGGCGACCCACGCCTGCTCGGCGCCGCCGTCGTCCTCGACTCCGCGCATGCCGAACTGGAGCAGGCGCTCGAACAACGTCCCGACGCCGTGTTCCTGGTCAGCCTGCTGAACCGCACCAACGCACGTCGCATGAAACTCGATCACTTCGGCGCGAGCGCCGGTTGATGCACGGAGCCCACCCATGAAACGCCATTCGCCCTATCCGCTCGCCGCCTTGTTGTTCGCCGTCCCCGCGTTCGCGGGCACGCCGATCGAGCAGAGCCGCGCCGTGAATGCGGATGCGCGCATCGAGGTATCGAACGTGAAGGGCTCGGTCGCGGTCAGCGGTTGGGACCAACCCAAGGTCGCCGTCAGCGGCACGCTCGGCGACGGCGCCAAGGGCCTCGCGGTCGAAGGCGACGCCGGACACCTCACAATCAAGGTGCTGCCGCCGGACAAGCAAGGCTGGTTCAGTTGGGGCGCCGACACACGCATGGGCGATACACGCCTCGAGATCAAGGTGCCGACGAGCGCGGAGATGAAGATCGAGGTGGTCAGCGCCGACGTCAGCCTCTCCGGCGTCGCCGGTCGCTCGCTCACCGTCAACAGCGTCAGCGGCAAGCTGCGCCTGGACAGCGGCGCGAAGGAAGCGGAGATCGGCAGCGTCAGCGGCAACATCGAGCTGGTCGGCAACGCCGAGCGCGCGCATCTCGAAACCGTCTCCGGCAACATCCGCACGCGCGGCCTCGGCGGCCAGCTCAAGTTCGAAACCGTTTCCGGCGACATCGATGCCGAGAACGGCCACTACCGGGAAATCAATGCAAGCACCGTTTCAGGCAGCATCTCGCTGCGCGGCACGCCGGACGGCGATCCACGCATCGATACCGAATCGATGAGTGGCGACGTGCGCCTGTCGCTGCCGGCCGACGTATCCACGCGCCTGCGCGCATCGAGCTTCAGCGGCAGCATCCACAGCGATTTCGGCACGGTGAAGGAGCCGGATCACGGCCCCGGCAGCAGCCTCGACGCGACCAGCGGCGGCGGCGGCGGCAGCGTCAAGATCCAGACCTTCAGCGGCGATATCGATATCCGCAAGGAATAGCCGCGACTCGCAGACGACCCGCGCTGGAACTCTTCCTGCTCGTCATTCCCCCGCGTTTCCGACGGGAACCGCAACGGGGCGTAGTCAGCGCTCTCGCCACACCGCATTACTCCGCTTCAATGCAAGCAAATCACCGAGCAATGCCTGCGCGGTGACTTCCGGTCCTGCCCCCGGCCCCTGGATCACCAACGGCTGCGCGCGATAGCGCTGAGTCGTCAGCGCAAACAGGTTGTCAGTGCCGGAAAGACGTGCGGCCGGATGCATTGGACCGACTTCGCGGATGCCGACGCGCGCACGGCCGTGCTCGTCGAGTTGCGCGAGGAAGCGCAGCACGCGTCCATTGCGTTGTGCCTGGGCACGACGCTCTTCGAGCGCAGTGTCGAGTTCTTCGGCGCGATCGAGAAACGCGGCCACGTCGATGTCACGCAAGTGCAACGGCACCAGACTCTCGATCTGCACCTGCGCGACATCGAGCGCATGACCCGCGCTGCGCGCGAGGATCAACAACTTGCGCGCGACATCCGCACCACCGAGGTCGAGGCGCGGATCGGGTTCGGTATAGCCGAATCTGCGGGCCTCTCGCAGCAGCGCCGAGAATGGACGGCTGCCGTCGAATTGATTGAACAGCCATGACAGCGAACCGGAGAACACGCCTTCAAGCGCGATCAGGCGATCGCCACAATCGCGCAGGCGGCGCAAGGTCGACAACACCGGCAAACCGGCACCGACGGTCGCCGCATCGCCGTATGCGACCGCGCCGCGCGCGGCGGAGCGATGCAGGGATTGCCACGCAGCGAGCGCTTCGCCGGTCGCCGCCTTGTTCGCGCTGACCACGTGATAGCCCGCCGCGAGCCATGCGGCATGATGGACCGCCTCTTCGCCGGAGGCGGTCGCATCGACGATCACGCGCGAAGACGCGGCGCTTGCGTCGAGCGCCGCGAGCAGCGCCGCGTCATCGCGCGTGAGGCTCGAAGCGGCGAGCGACGCGCAGACCTGCGCCGGCACGAGTCCGCGCGCATTGACGATCTGGCGCGTCGAATTGGCCGCGCCGACCAGATGCAGCGCGCCAGCCGCCGGTGTCGCCAGCAGCCGCAGCAAGGCACCGCCAACAACGCCGGTGCCAAGCAGCACGACCGCGGTATCGTGCGTGCGCAATGCAAGTCGCGGCGCAGCGCTCACGCACGCACCTTGCGTTTCGACACGCAAGCTTCGGCACGCGCCAGCGCGGCGGAAAGATCTGCACACAGATCGGCGCCATCCTCGATGCCGACCGAAACGCGCAGCAGCGCATCGCTGATGCCCGCCGTGCGTCGCGCTTCCGGCGCCATCGAGGCATGCGTCATCGTCGCCGGATGTGCGATCAGGCTTTCGACGCCGCCGAGCGATTCGGCCAGCGAGAAGTATTGCAGGCCATCGAGGAAGGCTTCGATCGCGTCGAGTCCGCCGTCGAGTTCGAAACTCAGCATTGCGCCGAATCCCTCCTGCTGACGCGCGGCGAGCGCATGGCCCGGATGCGCCGGTAGGCCCGGCCAGTACACGCGCGAAACTGCGGCATGATCCTCCAGCAACGCGGCAACGCGAGCGGCGTTTTCTTCATGCGCGCGCAGACGCGGCACCAGGGTACGCAGGCCGCGCAAGGTCAGGAAACTGTCGAACGGTGCGCCGGTCAGGCCGAGGCAGTTCGCCCACCACGCGAGCTGTTCGGCGACGTCCCGGTCCTTGGCGACCACCGCGCCGCCGACGACGTCGCTATGGCCGTTGATGTACTTCGTCGTCGAGTGCACGACGATATCCGCGCCGAGCGTCAACGGCCGCTGCAATGCCGGCGACAGGAACGTGTTGTCGACGACGCAGCGCGCGCCGATCGCACGCGCAGCTTGCGCGACGCGGCGCACGTCGGTGATGCGCAGCAGCGGATTCGACGGCGTCTCGACCCAGACCAGGTCGGGCTTGCGCGCCAGCGCTTCGCCGAGCTTCGTCGGATCGGTGAGATCGGCGAAGACGACGCGGAAGCGCCCCTTCTTCGACCACGCATCGAGCAGACGCCAGGTGCCGCCATAGCAATCGTGTGCGGCCAGCACCAGTCCACCGGCCGGCACCAGTTCGAGGACAAGTGCAACCGCTGCCATGCCGCTCGACGTCACCACCGCGCCGGCACCCTCTTCGAGATTGGCCAGCGCAGCACCCAACTGGTCGCGCGTCGGATTGCCGCTGCGCGAATAGTCGTACTGGCGTTTGCGCCCGAAGCCCTCGAACGTGTAGTTCGTGGACAAATGCAACGGTGGCACCACGGCGCCGTGCTGCGTGTCGGATTCGATGCCGGCGCGCACGGCGCGCGTACAGGGTGAAGAACTCATGTCAGGCTCCGGAAGTATTCAGGGCGTCGTGCAGCAAGGGGCCGATCTGCGCGTCTTCCTTGAGGAAGGCGTCGTGGCCATAGCGTGAATCGATCACATGCAAGGTCGCCGCCGCGCCGCAGCGGCGCTGCAGTTCGCACAGGTCGGCGAGTGGAACGACACGGTCGGAAGCGATACCGATCAGGGTCATGGGCACGCGGACATCCTCCGGCGCCACGCCGTGCAGGTCGATCGATTCGGACAGCGCGAGGAAGCGGTCGGCGGCGAAGCGGCGCACGAAACTCGCGCCGGCTGCCTTCAACCAGGCTTCCTCGGCGAAATGAAAACGGCCATCCTCGAAACTCGGCGCATCCGCGCAGCGTTCGGCGAACTCGCGCTCGCCACGGTACGTCGTCATCGCGAGGCGGCGGGCCAGGTCGAGTCCGGCCTCGGTATCGCCGAGGCGCTCGCCGAGCCGCACGATCTCGCGCTGCAGGTTGCGCACGGCGATGCTGAGCGGATGCGCACGATGCGCGCCGGCAATCGCCACGAGTCGACCGAGGCGCTGTGGATGACGCGCCGCGAACGCAAGGCCGACCATCGCGCCATACGACGCGCCGACGAAGGCATGCACGCGGCGGATACCGAGCGAGGACAGGAGTCCGGCGATCGCATCGGCCTGATCTTCCGTACCGACCGCACACGCGGCGCCGAGGTCCGAATGATCGAGCCAGTCGATCGACAGCACGCCGAAACGGTCGGTGTCGATCGCACGTCGCGAACCGACCAGAGCCTTCCACCAGCCTTCGGCGCCGCCCGGGACTGCGGCCGCATGGCGGTCGGCGGAGATGCCGCCCTGCACGATCACGAGCGGCGCATCAGCCGCGCCGTGCAAGGCGAAGCGGACGCGCACGTCGCGCGCTTCATTGCCATATTTCGGTGCGAAACGAACGATACGCTCGCCGAAGATGCGATTGACGACACCGAGGTCGGCGACCGAAACGGCCGTCGCTTCGGAGAATTCGGTGGCGCTGCCAAGGGCGTCGGCGTGGAAGGTCATTGCGGTTCTCCAATGCGCCCATCGCACCGCGGAGAACCGGAAACGGATTGCGACAGCAAACCGGCGTGGGCGCCGGAGACGTCGCAACTCATCTCTCGGCGGATCGCCCAAGGCGTCCCCGCGGGAGTTGGCACCGTGGCGGAAACGATTCCGCTGGTTGCCCCGGCGTCAAAGGGCCTGTCCCTCAGCCGGTCTTGATGAGCAGTTGGCGAACTCTAGTTGCGAAATCAATTGTCGTCAATAGCCGTTTAGACGTCTGGATGTCTTTTCTATGCGAATGTGTCGATGGTCGATTGCGGCGCTGTTTGAGCAGCGCAACTCCAGCGACTGGAGCTGCCGATCCTTCGCCGGCCCGAAACACGAGTCCTTCGCACGCGCCGGCGCGACGCGGCGGCGCCATGGCGCCCAAGGCACCTGCCCCGCCCGGCGGACTGCTATGATTGACTGTTTTCCTTCAACGACTTGCCGTCATGTCCGACCATCTCGCCGAAACCCGGCGCCGCCGCACGTTCGCCATCATTTCGCACCCCGATGCCGGCAAGACCACCTTGACCGAGAAGCTGCTGCTGTTCGGCGGAGCGATTCAGATGGCCGGTTCGGTGAAGTCGCGCAAGACCGCCAAGCACGCCACCTCGGACTGGATGGCGCTGGAGAAGGAACGCGGCATCTCGGTCACTTCGTCGGTGATGCAGTTCCCGTACGAGGGCAAGATCGTCAACCTGCTCGACACGCCAGGGCATGCGGACTTTTCCGAGGACACCTACCGTGTCCTGACCGCGGTCGACTCGGCGCTGATGGTGATCGACTGCGCCAAGGGCGTGGAGGAGCGCACGATCAAGCTGATGGACGTGTGTCGCTTGCGCGACACGCCGATCATGACCTTCATCAACAAGCTCGACCGCGAAGGCCGCGCACCGATCGAGCTGATCGACGAAGTCGAGTCAGTGCTGAAGATCCCGTGCGCGCCGGTCACCTGGCCGATCGGCATGGGTTCGCGCCTGAAGGGCGTGTATCACCTGTTGCTCGATGAAGTGCACATCTACGAACCCGGCAAGAACTTCACGCGCCAGGATTCGACGATCTTCAAGGGCCTCGATGACCCCTCACTGGCGATGCGCATCGGCGCCGAGATGCTGCGCGAGCTGCGCGACGAGCTGGAACTGGTACAGGGCGCTTCGCACCCGTTCGACATGGAGGCTTACCTTGCCGGGCGCCAGACGCCCGTGTTCTTCGGCTCCGCGGTCAACAACTTTGGCGTGCAACTGCTGCTGGACTTCTTCGTCGAGCACGCGCCATCGCCGCTGCCGCGCGGCACGACCACGCGCATGGTATCGCCGGACGAGGAGACGCTCGGCGGCTTCGTGTTCAAGATTCAGGCAAACATGGACCCGATGCACCGCGACCGCGTCGCGTTCCTGCGCGTGTGCGCGGGCCGCTACGATGCCGGCATGAAGATGCTGCACGTACGCACAGGCAAGGAGGTGCGCATCGCCAACGCATTGACCTTCATGGCATCGGATCGCGAGATCGTGGGTACCGCATATCCGGGCGACGTGATCGGCCTGCACAACCACGGCACGATCTCGATCGGCGACACGTTCACTGCCGGCGAATCCTTGTCGTTCACCGGCATCCCGAGCTTTGCGCCCGAGCTGTTCCGGCGCGCGCGCCTGCGCGATCCGCTGAAGATGAAGGCGCTGCAGAAAGGCCTTGCGCAGTTGTCCGAGGAAGGCGCAACGCAGTTTTTCCGCCCGCTGATGTCGAACGACCTGATCCTCGGCGCAATCGGCGTGCTGCAGTTCGACGTGGTCGCATACCGACTGAAGGACGAATACGGCGTCGAGTCCGCGTTCGAGAATGTCGGCGTGGTCACCGCGCGCTGGGTGCGCTGCGGCGACGAGAAGAAGCTGGAGGAGTTCCGCGAGAAAAACGCGATGAACCTCGCGCTCGATGCTGCCGGCGAGCTGGTCTATCTCGCGCCGACGCGGGTCAACCTGCAGTTGACGATGGAGCGCTGGCCGGCGGTCACATTCGCAGCGACGCGCGAACACGCGAGCGCGGTCGACACCGGTGCCTGAGCGCACAGCCTGAAAACGCGAACGCCCGGCAGTGCCGGGCGTTCGATTCCGAATCGGGCGGCGACCCAAGGCCGCCAAACATTATCCGCCGACTGCGAAGCCGCCTCGGAACACCTCGTCGCGATGCGACGACGACCCACGGTGACGCGAATCGTCCACGGTCGAGAAGATGCGATCGTTCGACGCAAAAATCGTGTCTGGCAGCGCCGTCGACTTCGCACCGGCGACGACTCCTTGCGCGACATCACCGTGTTCGCGCGACCACAGCCCGAGCACGACCGCGAGGCAGGCCGCCATCCCGGCCGCCCAACGCAGACCATGCAGATGGCCACGACGAGCGCCGGCGGCCGCACGCTGCTCGCGTGCCCGCTGCGGATGCGCCGCGCGGCGCTGCTCGCCCACGCCGTTGGCCAAGGCCTCGGACTCGGGCTTGAGCGCGCGCAACATGCGCGTCAGGTCGGCGTGCTTCGTCGATGCTGCCAGCTTTGCGACGACCGCATCACGATGACGCTCGGACAACGCCTGCGCGCCATCATCGGCTGCAGAAACCAAATCCGCCGCCTCGACGTCGGGCTGGGGACACGACGAAACGAGGCGACGGTACAAACGGGAAAGGGACATGTCGTTCATGGCACTCAGTCTTCGAAATCACCGTAACCCAATTCGCGCAGTCGGGTTTTGAGCTCCTCCAACCCGCGCGACACCAGTTTTCGCGCCGCCTCGGCCGAGGGAATCCCGGCCAGGTCAGCAATTTCCTGCAGGGAAAACCCCTGCAGATGGAGCGCAATCGGCATCCGCCTGCGCTCCGGAATCTCGGCCATGCAGCGCTCCAGGCACTGCATGCGTTCTACATCTCCGGCGCTTCGCTCAGGTCCGACCGGACCCTCGCCAAGATCCACCGGCTGCTCCTCATCCTCTTCCGGCAACGGCTCTGCAGCGCGGACTTCGGCCCGTCGCATCGCATCGATGACCGTGCTCGCAACGACCCGCTGCACATAAGACGCATGAAAGGCCCCGGACCGGTCACGCTCGATCGCGCGCCACAGGCGGATGCGGACTTCCTGCTCGACATCGGCCGGATCGATGCCATGTTTGTCCAGCCCATAGGTCCGGAGCAAACCCTTCACCTTCGCGCTGTAGGTGCGAACCAGCTCTTCCAGGCGGGCGTGGATGGGATCTGCGGGCAAGGTGGGCAACCGGGCTGGCCAAAAGGGGCGGCTATGCTGGCCGAGTCGGACGCGCGTCGCAATGGTGCCGTCGCGGAACCGAGGCAGCCCGAAGCCATCAAGGCAACAAGATGAGCACGACCGCAGGTGGCGCGCGCGGGATTGGACGGGATCGACGGCGCCAACCGCTGCGGACGCCGAAGCGGGGTTCGGGAGCGCGCCAAAAAGAACGGCCCCGTCACCGGGGCCGCTGAAGTGTGAATCCAAACCAGTGCTTTCTAGAAGCGCTGCGAGTAGCGCAGGTAGTAGAAGCGGCCAATGTCCCAGCCGCCGTAGGTGAAGAACTGCGAGTTGGGGTGCGAGTACATGACCGGCAGCTTCTTGTCGAACGCATTGTTCACGCCGATCGAGACCGTGGCGTTCCACGGCGCACTCCAGCGAGCCGACACGTCGTGGAACGTCAGCGCACCGATGCGGTTGAGCGGATACAGGCCCGGGCCGACGTCCGGCGCGGTGTAGTCCGGAATGCTGCACTCCGGGCCACCGGCCTTGTCATACGCGCACTTCTCCTTCTGGCTGGAGAAGTAACGCATGCCCCAGGTCGCACCGAAGTCGCCAAGCGACCAATCCAGCGACGCGTTCGATCGAATGCGGAAATTGCCACCGAAGCTCGTTCCGGGCGATACGAACTCCGCATCGTCCGTAGTCTTCGAATTGTTGTGTGACACATAGGTCGTATTCCAGTGGACCGCGAAGCGGCCAAACGAGAACTCCGGCAGACGGTAGTTCACACCGAGGTCCCAACCTTCCGTATCGATCCAACCCTGATTGATCGGTCCGGTGAAGTCATAGGAAACCATGCCCGACGCATCGCGGTGAAAGATGGTCTGGGCACAACGGCTGGCAATGCCACGGATGTAGCAGTCGTCCAGCTGCGCGGTCAGCGTGTCACCCGAGATCGCGTTCTTGATATGGATGCGATACCAGTCGAGGCTCAGGTCGAGGCCGGAAATCCAGCTCGGGCTATACACCAAACCCGCGGTCTTGCTGGTCGACAGCTCAGGGCGCAGGAGCGGGTTTGATCCAGCGAACAGGTTAACCGGAGACTGCGAGTTGGTGCTGCTGCACGGGCTGCCGCCCTGACACGGCTGCCGGAAGTCGACCGGCGTGGCGTTCTGACCGCCGAAGCCGCCGGTGCAGCGTGCCAGAACGGCGGCGTTGGCACTCGCCGAACCGAAGTTCGTGTCGCACGGATCGGTGTAGTAGGGGAACGTACCGCTGATACCGCCGTACAAGTCAGAGATCGTCGGAGCACGGAAGCCCTGTGCGTAGTTGGCACGCACCAGCAGGTCGTCGATCGGCTTCCATGTCAGGCTGAACTTGCCGTTCGTGGTGTCGCCGAAGCTGTCGTACTTGGAGTAGCGACCGGCGACGTTGAACGACAGCTCCTTGGCCAGCGGCAGATCCTTCAAGACCGGCACATCGACTTCGAGGTAGTACTCGTCGACCTTGTACTTGCCGCTGGTCGGGCCGCCCGGCAGGCTCGTCGACAGGTTGGCGATCTGCAGTGCGTCGGGATAGAACGAGCCGGATTCGTTGCGGTGCTCGTAGCCCGCCGCGATGGCAAGATCGCCCGCCGGCAGCGCAAACACGCTACCCGAAACGTTGGCCGAGTAGTCGATTTCCTTCGTGCGACCGGTCGCGTGGTAGTACGGGAACAGGTAGTTCTGCAGGTTCTGGTTGCCGGTCAGCGCACCATCGCCGGTCTGGCCCGCGGGGTAGAGCGGATTCCACGGAATGCAGTTGCCGGGCGCCGTACCCCACTGGATCGGATTGTCCGGGGTACCGCAGGTCACATGACCGGTGGCCGGATCGTAGAACGACGGCCCCAACGCCATGTTGGCGCTGAACGTGTTCAGGTCGCCATGGCTGATCTGCAGCAGGTCGTTCGTATTGACGTAACCGCCCACATCCCAGTTCCAGACATGGTCGCCGAGCTGGAAGTCGCCCGACAGCGTGCCGGACGCGCGGTACGTCTGCAGATCGGATTGCGTGGTGCGCGGCACTTCCCACGTGCGGCGGTACCCTTGCAGGAATTCGCCGCCCGTACGCGTAGCGATACCGTCGGGTCCCGTCTCCAGTGTACCCGTCGGGTTGTAGTAGCTGTCCGGCGACAGGCCGATGTATGGGCCTTGGCCCGGGATTGCGTTCGCCGGCTGGAACGGGTAGCCCGCCACCTGCGCAAGCGTCGAGCGCTTGTTGTAAAGCAGGTCGGTGCTGAACTTGATGTGATCGGTGATGCTGTATTCGCCGGTCACGAACAGCGAATGCCGTTCGAGCGCCGTCTGCACCATCATCTGCTCGTTCGCGTTGCTCTGGTCCGCCGTGCCCTTGGTACCGGTCGTATTGGTATTGCTGTTATGCCAATCGCTCGGATTGAACGGATCGCCGCCCGGCGTCAGCGTACAGACGCCGGCGGGGCAAAGCGGACCGAAGAACACACCCCACTGCGAAGCGATGGTCCAGCCGCGCGACGGATGATTCGGACCCTGCGGATAGCGGCTCCAATCGCGGTTCTTTGCCCACACCGGATCCGACTTGGAGTATTCCGCAGCGATCGTGATCGAGCCACGATCGGTATGCGAACCGAGCGTCATGCTGTAGGTCTGGGCCGCACCGTCGTCCTGGTCGAACTGGCCGACATAGGCATCGAACTGCGCGCCGTCATAGTTCTTGCGCGTGATGATGTTGACCACGCCCGCGATCGCGTCCGAACCATAGATGGCGGAAGCGCCGTCCTTGAGGACTTCGAGGCGCTCGATCGCGGCCATCGGAACCTGCGAGAGGTCCTGATTGCCGCCGGTGTCTGCACCCAGGCGCTTGCCGTTGAGCAAGACGAGCGTGCGGCTGTTGCCGAGGTTGCGCAGGTCGATGTAGTAACCGCCGACAGCTTCACCGGACGCCAGGACGCTGGAGCGCGAAATCGGCGGCGAGCCGGCTTCGGTCATGTTCTGCAGGATGTCGGCGACCGAGTTGAAGCCTTGCTTCTCGATCGCTGCGCGGTCGATGACGACGATCGGCTGGGCCGTTTCGACGTCCGCCTTGCGGATGCGCGAACCCGTCACGGTAACCGTCTCGAGTTGCTGGTTGTCCTGCGGTGCGTCCTGGGCCATTGCCGGCATCGCGGCCGATGCGAACGCGAACGTCGCTCCGGCGATGCCGTGCATGCGCAAGCCACGCCGAATCGCCTCTCGGAGCAGAGTAGTAGACATGTGTTTCTTCTCCCGTCTGTTAGTGCAAACCGGCCGCAATCGCGCGGCACGCGTCCATCGAACCTTAAAAAGTCGTAAAGCCGGTTCGTTGCCGGATACGGGTAAGAAGCGTTGCAAAAATTGCGTTTTCCATCAGCCGAGCCGGATCGGCAATGCAGGCGTCATCGCCCGCGATGCACTGCGCACCGCTCCCGCCGTCGTTCCGAAGCGCTGGCGGAACAGGCGCGAGAACGCGGAGCGGTTCTCGAAGCCGCTGGCGAGCGCGATCTCGGCAATCGCCAACGGACTCCCCCGCAGCAGCCGCCGAGCATGCTCCAGCCGCTGGCGCACGAGACAGGCGTGCGGCGTCTCCTCGTAGGCAGCGCGAAACGCACGGATGAAGTGCCACGGCGAATAGCTCGCCATGCTCGCGAGCGTTTCGTTGTCGACATCCAGATGGCAATTCGCCGCAAGATAGTTGCGTACGCGCTGCAAGCGCAGGAAGACCTGGCGGCGCTGCGCATAGGTGCGTCCGGGACAACGCGCGATCGCGTCGGAAAAACTCTCCTGCAAATCCGCGACACGATCGATGACCGCATCGATGGCGCGTTCCGGCGCGTCATCCGCGATGGAACGAGCCAATGCCACGGCGCTGCGCCTCAGCTCGCGATCGGCCGAGTGACGCGCCGGCAGCAATACCGTGTCCGCCACGGAAACATGCGATCTGCCCAAGGCTTTGCGCCAAGCCGATGCGGAACCGAGCACAGCCACCCACAGCGCGCTGCCGCGCCCCACCGCACGCATGCGCGGCTCTGCTTCGGTCACGCGCAATTCGCCTGGATACGACAGCAGCGTGTCGCCGACATCGCCCAGTTGCAAGCGGCCGCGCAGTGGAATCCAGACGCCTGCGACGGGACCGTCGATCCGCAGGACACAACCACGACCGCCGCCATGGACGATCGCCAGCGCCGGCGTACCCGTGACTGCCAGCGACTTGGCGCGAAGGTCGAGACTGGCGCCATGCGCCAGCTGATAGGTGATCACATTCACAACGAACTCCTTCGTACGATACTTGCGCCTGCATAGGCGCGCGCGCCGGAAACGTCGGGAGGTTCTTGTGAAATCGTGACGAAATTTCTGGGTGAATCTTGTGAGGCCCTTGCACTTCAATTAATTACGAATGATTTCGTAATGAAAGAAAGGTGCCTACGGATGCGCATCCGGACACGGCAGGACCTCGCACTCGTCGATTTTCGGCCATGCGCAGGCGATGGATGGCTCCGAAGCCGTGGATCGCCAGCCGCAAAGACACCTCGGGATGGCGCGCATGGCCCGGCGTTGGTCGAATCAGACGAAGTAAGGCGCGCCGATGATCAGGATCAACAACATCAAAAGCATGATGGCGATCATCGGAACGTAGCCGCGAAAGCCGGCCTGCCCGCCTTCTTGCATCACCGCTTGGCCCGCGTCTGCCAGCATCGATGCTGGGGACTTCTCGGCAACCACGTCGCCTTTCGGCACAGGAATTCCCGAGGCTGGCAAAATTGATTCTTCGAACGCAGTGGGGACCACCAGACGATAGCCGATCTTGGGAATCGTCCTGATGCAGCTGTCCAGATCACGGCTATCGAGCGCACGCCGCAATTCCTTGATTGCCTGTGTGAGCACGTTCCGAGTTGGGCACGTTCCAGCCCAGACCCGGTCGAGCAGTTCGTCATGCGTCACGGTTTGACCGGCGCGCCGGGCGAGTTCAAGCAACACGCCCGCAGCCTTCGGCGTCAGCTTCGGTTGACCGATTCCACTGGTCACGCGCAGCGAGCCCATGTCCACCACATGCGTGCCGACGACCAACCGCTGGCCGGTGATGGCGCGCAAGGTGTCGAGCGGCGTGGCCTGCGGATGTCGATCCTGGATGGTCATTGACGAATACTTTCGTACGACAAGACTATTCATTAACAAGGCCGGCCGCAAGTGTTCCGGCATCGGAGCGGATCAAGAGCCGATCGGCCATGTGCGCCGGCAATGGCCATGGACGCACGCGGAGTCAGTCCGGGCGAGCACGCTTCGCGAAGTCGGAATGTGCCATTCGACAGCGGACGTGTCGCGGCGATGCGCGGAAAGCGCGCAAAAAAATGACGGACTCCGGGTCCCGATCCGGTAGTCCGCCGAGGGTATTGCACATGATGCTGTGACGCATCTGCCCGTTGGAGGGGCAGGAGAATTCTGCACCGGAGTACCGCCACAAAGGTTGCGGCGAACCACGATCCGTGTGACAAAAATTGCGCGTCACGGGAAGTTGCCGGAGACGCGTATGCGCCGTCGCCAATCAGCGCGGAAGCGTCTCGCAAGACTTCGCCAGCAGTGGCGGCAACGGACAGTGCAGCGCCGCGCACACCGTGCGCAGCAGTTCAGACTCAGCGACGCTGAGGATGCCGTCCGCGCTGATCGCACGCGCCAAGGCGAGAACGACCAGCTCCTTGCTGACCGGGGCAATCAGATCCAGTCGCGGCATTGCGCGATCGAACGCGAGAGGCCACTGCGCCGGCGGCTGGAATACGATCGCCTGCACTGGCAGTACTTCATGCAGGCCGAGTGCATAGGCAGCCGCTGCATCGGACGCAGGCGATTGAACGCGGGAGCGGCGCGGTGAGACGAAGTGCGGTACGCGACGCGGAACGTTCTCGCGTCCCGCGCCTCGTCTCACCTGTCTTGCGTAAGCGAAACCTTCGGCACGTCGCGCTCGGCCTCCGACTCGATCTTCAGAGGCCCGGCCGGCTGGAATGCGAACATGGTCGCGACGATCGAGCCAGGGAACATCTCGCGGCCGTTGTTGTAGCCCATCACCGCATCGGTGTAAGCCTGACGTGCGAACGCGACCTTGTTCTCGGTCGAAGTCAGCTCCTCGCTGAGCTGCATCATGCTCTGGTTCGCCTTGAGGTCCGGATACGCTTCGGACAGCGCGAACAAACGACCGAGTGCCTGCGTCAGCGCATTGTCGGCACCGGCAAGTTGCTGCATCGCAGCGACGTCGCCCGGATTCGACCTCGCCGCCGACAGCCCGGACACCGCCGAATTGCGTGCGGTGATGACGGCTTCGAACGTCTCGCGCTCGTGCTTCATGTATGCGTTTGCGGTTTCGACCAGATTCGGGATCAGGTCGTAGCGTCGCGTGAGCTGCACATCGATCTGCGCGAATGCATTCTTGTAACTGTTTCGGCCAGTCACCAGTCCGTTGTAGAGGTTGATGAAAAACAGGCCGATGCCGATCAGGATCACCAGAAAAATCACCAGCCCCATGTTCCCTTCCCTTCCGCGAAACAGCTAGAATCAACCCGTTTTCGAGCATAGCACGAGGGTCGTTACAGGCCCCGGAGATCGAATTGAGCAGTACCCAGCGCGTCGTGATCACTCTGCTGACGGCCCTCGCCGTCGTGGTTTCCGCTTCCGCAAGCGCCGCCGACAGGGCGAAGAAATCCAGGCCCGCTCCACGCACGCCGAGCGCGGTCACCAGCAAGAAGGTTGCGCCACCCGCCGCGCAGCGCGCGAAATCCGCCACCGCATCCAAGAAGGCTGCGACGACCTCGCGCGCGAAGGGCTCGAAGAGGAAACAGGTGGTTCGCGCGCGCAACATCGTGATACCGGCGCCCGTCACCATTCCCGTTGCCGATCCACGCGCGGTCTCGCACGATGCCGCCGCGATCGCGCGCGAGTTTGATCGCTGGCTCGACAACGTCGAAGCGTCCAACGGCGTTTCGGGGCTCGCCGCGGCAATCGTCAAGGACGACAAGGTGATGCTCGAACGCGGTATCGGTTTTTCCGATGCCGCCACGCGCGAACGCGTCGGCAGCAACACGGTGTTCCGCCTCGCTTCGCTGTCCAAGGCGTTCGCCGCCGCGATGGCCGGGCTGCTGGTCGAGAGCGGCCGCCTGCACTGGGACACCAAGGTCGCCAGCCTGCTGCCTGCGTTCACGCTGAACGACGACGCCGGTGCGCAGAAGCTGACCGTTGCCGACATCCTCAGCCACCGCGTCGGCTTGCCGCACAACACCTATGACAACCTGCTCGAACAAGACGAGCCTTACGAACTCATTGTCGACAAGCTCAGGGATGTGCCGCTGACCTGCCCGGTCGGCGAATGCTACGGCTACCAGAACATCGCCTTCAGCCTGATCGGCGACGTGACTTACGCGACCACCGGCGACTTCTACTATCACCAGGTCGAGAAGCGGATCTTCCATCCGCTCGGCATGACAACCGCCACATATGGTCGCGACGCGCTGGAAGCCTCGAAGAGCTGGGCGCGTCCGCATCATCGCGCCGGCAGCGGCTGGGCGCCGTTCTCGCCGAACGAGAATTACTACCACGTGCCGCCTGCAGCGGGCGTCAATGCCAGCATTCACGACATGGAACAGTGGCTGATCGCGCAGATGGGCGGCCGTCCGAACGTGCTGTCGCCTGCGCTGCTGGAGCAGTTGCACAAGCCGCTGGTCGAAACCGAGCGTGAAATGCGCAGCTCGCTATGGCGTCGCGGCCGTCTCAATGACGCGCAATACGCACTCGGCTGGCGCATCTACAACTATGCCGGCACCACGCTCGTGTTCCACGCCGGTGCCGTTCAAGGCTATCGCGCGATGATCGCGTTCCTGCCGAAATACCGCTTCGGCGCGGTCATGCTGTGGAACTGCGAGTCCAGCATGCCGGTCGGCCTGATGCCAATGCTGCTCGATCGTTATCTTGGCCTGCCCGAGGTCAACTGGGCCGGAATCGACAACAGCTCAAACGCGGAATTGTCCGGCGGTACGGACTGAGTCCACGCAAACACGTCATGTGGCAGTTCAGGTGCGCATCGTGAAGAAGGTGAACCCTTCTGCCGTGAATTCGGCGACATCGCTGGAAACTTCGACGAACTATTCGAAGTAGATCATTGCAGGATCCGATCTTGCCGCGAAAGGACAATGTCGAACAGCGGAGCCGAGCGCAAGATTCCAGGAATTCCCCAATCAGCCTCGGCCACAGACGAAGCGTTCACAGAGCGGGCCGCATGGAAGCCGATCGGTTCCGCTTGACCAAACATCGCACCAGAAAAGTCATCTCCACGAACAGCGCACCTGACGATCGGGAAATGCGCCATGCGACGGGCGGATGCTCGCGACGGCCGCATGGCGGCCGTCGCGAGCGCATCTCATTCGCTCAACTTGAACTGAATCCTGCGACGCAAGGTCGAGGCGACCGGCTCCCCCTTGTCCAGGCGCGGCTCGAACTTGGCGAGTTCGATCGCACGCACCGCCTCGCGATCGAATACCTTCGACGGATTCGAGTTGACGACGTGCGCGTTCTGCACGGACCCGTCCGCGGCGATCGTGAACTCGACCTCGACCCAACCATCCTGCCGATTGCGAGCTGCCGCGGGCGGATAGGATGGACGCGGCGGGGTAACGACGCGCGCATCGCGTGACTCGCCGCCCGCATCGACCGGAGCCGGCGCAGGTGGTGTCGCCGCCACAGTTGGAGCCGGAGCCGGTGCCGGCGGCTGTGCGACGGCGGCCTTCGGCGCAGTCGTACTCGCAGCTGCGACTTCCGATGCCGTGGCCGGAGTCGGCGCCGCGCCTGCTTCCGATGCCGGCGTCGTACCCGTCGCAGCCGCGGGTGCTTGAGAGCGCGCCGCCGCTGTAGCGGCAAGCTGCGCCTGTTGCTGCTCGCGATCCGCCTGCTTGCGCTTCGCATCCAGTTTGCTGCGCAGGATTGTCAGCGTGTAGTTGCTCGGGTCCGCCTTGGCGAGCAGATTCATGATCCGCGTCGCCTCGTCGAAGTTTCCCTGGTTGATCTGGTCCTCGGCGCTGCCGGTCGCAAACGGGAACAGCTCGCGCAATGCATCCTTCGCGCCGGAATCGTCAGGCTGCTGCGTCATGATCGCCAGGTAGTACTCCAGCGCATTGTTGCCAGCCGGCGCGACCATCCGGTTCTCCCCCATCGCGCCGCGCGCCGCCTTGTACAACTGATCGACCGTCAGATCTTCCGGTGCTGCCGGCGCAGGCGACGATGCCGTACCCGGAGCCACCGGGGCGACCGGACCCGGCAACGCGAGTGCCGGCAACTTGCCGGACTGCCCGAGATACCACCAGGCCGCCGCGGCGACACCGGCGAGCACGACCACCACCAGCACGAGTTGCATGGCCGAGACCGCGCCACGCATCGTCCTGAAATCACGAGGAACCTTCGCACAACCGTTGCGCCGCGCGTGCACGGACGGCCGCCCTTCATCGACTGGATAACACATCTCATCGCCCCCTGAAGCTTTGAATGTCGTGCACCGTTTCACAGCGGTGACCGCCCAACGATAACGCATTTCAAAAGCGCTGACTTCCGCACCCGCAGCATCCGGCCGGATCGCCGGCGCGCATGCGGTTCAGTTTGTCCGGCATAAGCTGACCGGGCACATGCCGCCCGTGTCCTTTTGCTCGTACGGGTGGGGCGTGCACCTCATCCACTACAAAGGATCTGGCCATGGCAAATTCACGCGAATCCAAGTCGCACCCTGACTATGCAAACGACGCAATCGGCGCGACTGCGCGCGAAGGCGTTGCGGATGTGAAGGAAGAATTCGATCACCTGCGCGCAAAGCTCCGCTCGAACGGAGCGCAACTGGAAGACGAGCTGCGCGACGCCGGCGCGCGCTTCTCCGACGGCGCAAAGAAACTCGCCGAGGCCACCGCCGCGCAGGTACGCGAGCACCCGATGGCTGCGTTCGGCATCGCCTTCGCCGCCGGACTCATCGTGTCACGCTGGCTGCGTGCCCGCTGACATGTCACGCTCGACGGAAGCGGAGGCGGTTCCACCCCGATCCACCGACGACACGATCGCCGCGGCACGCGCGGCGATCGAAGAAGCAGGCAACGTCGCATGCGCCGGGCTGGCACTGCTGCGCAGCGAACTGCAGCTCGCGCGCAGCAGTGCGCTCATGCTGGTCTGGCTCGGCTTCGCGCTGGTGTTCTTCGGCGTCGGCGCATGGTTGGCGACCAGCGCAGCGATCGCGGCAGGCATCTACCAGCTCACCGGCAGCGTGTTCTACGGCGTTGGCAGCGTCGCACTCGCCAACGTGATCGGCGTCGGCGGCGTGCTCTTCGCGATGCGTGGCTGTTGGCGCGATCTCAGCATGCCGCGCACGCGCCGCATGTTCCGCAAGATCGGCCACGCACGCGCATGAGCCTGCTCGCTCGACGCCGCGCGGCGGCATTGGCCGAGCGTCGCATGCGATCGGCGGAGGATCGCTGGGATGCACGGACGCGTGCCCTGCGAGAACGCTTCGCACGGCATCGTGTAGCCTGGACGCTGGGCTTTGGCTTGGCCGCCGGCTTCGTCGCCGGATTGACCCCGGGGCGCCGCATCACCGGGGTTGGTCGCTCTTTGGCCGGAGTGCTGGCATTCGTATTGCGCAGCCCCATCGGCACGTCCTTAATCGCACGCGTCATGCAGAGCGGTAGCGGCGGTGCGGAAGACTCCGCTCGCTCGAACAATTGACGCATCGGCGACATAACCACGGAACAGCCGAAAACGCTGGCGCCAGGTGCGCGCAAAACGACTTGATCGGAACCACGAGGGAAACAGATCGGCAGAGAGCCGGAAGGAAAGGCTCTCCCTGCGCTGGGCGTATCCGCAGGGAGAGTCAGTAACTACCGCAGTTGCGTTGTACAGATGTTGCAGATGTCGCGTTGTTTGCTGACCGGCTTCGCAGCAGACACCGATGCGAACCCGCAGCCGGACCGGCACGCATCAAGCGCGCCGACCTTCAGTCTTACTTGGCCTTCTTGGCCGCGGCTTTCTTGACGACCTTCTTGACCGCCTTCTTCGCTGCCGGCTTCTTGGCAACGGCAGTCTTGCGCACCGTAGCCGTCTTCGCCTTGGCGGTGGTCTTCTTGACCGCCTTCTTCACGGCAACCTTCTTGGCCGCCTTCTTAACGGCGGGTTTCTTCTTTGCAGCTGCTTTCTTCATGGCCATATCGCGTCTTAGCTCCTCGTCAGTTGGCAGTGGTTGCCCAGTAAAAGCGTGAAGGAATGCTTCGCACAGCAGATCGCTGTTGGTGGCGTGGCGCAGGTTGCCGACCTGGCGGCGAGTCCGTTCGTCGGACAGAAGCTTGAGAATATGAAAAGGAACCGACACCGTGATTTTTTTCACCGACCCGGCTTTGATGCCGTGTTCAACATACGGAGCGATGAAACGAGCTGCGGTCATGATTCCTTTATCTGTTTGTCACGCCGGCGCAGAAGCTATTACTGTCGTGTGCGCGTGTCAACAAATTTCGCAGGGGAAACAAGCAGTTCCTACACGACTACTGGCTGCCCGAATGACCTCGAAAAATCGGCCCGACATACGTCATGGCAGATTTTCATGACGCGGACGTACAGACGCATAGACGTCCATAACAAAAAAATGCAGGTCAAGTATAAATGACCGGAAAGCCAAGCGTGGCGCGGGCTTGCGCGCTTTCGGATTTTTTTCGCGCAACACCACGCAAGGAAAGACAACATCACGCGCCCGTTGGGCGTGTGCTCCAGGCACGCGCCGAAGTGGATCGCGGCGCTCCCCAACGGCGGATAAACGACGCAACAATTCTTTTGCCGCATCGACGTCGCAGACCATCGAACCTTGCGACAACGCACGCGAACCGTCGTGGCCCACTCCCTCGATCCGCGTCGACGTCGAGCGCGAAGACGATGACTGCGGCGTCTTCCACATCGACCAAAGATGGATGGCGACCGCCATCGCGCCTGATGGATTCGCGCACCGCCAAACGAAGAAGGCGCGCCATCGGCGCGCCTTCGTGATCGCAAGGGAGCAACCGCGGATCAGTGTTCGTCGCCTTCGATCAACTCGGCATAGGCATCCGGATCAAGCAGCTCTTCCTGATCCTCGGCAAGATTGTCCGGCTTGATCACGAAGATCCAGCCGTCGCCGAAGGCATCCTCGTTGATCGTCTCGGGCTTGTCCGGTAGTGCCTCGTTGACGGCGACAATCTCGCCGGAGACGGGCGCATAGACGTCCGAGGCCGCCTTGACGGACTCGACCACTGCCACCGCGTTGCCGGCCTTGACCGTGTCGCCGACGCTCGGCAATTCCACGTACACCAGATCGCCGAGCAGGCCCTGCGCATGGTCGGAGATTCCGCACGTGACCGTGCCCTTGTCTTCGACACGTGCCCACTCGTGGGACTTCAGGAACTTCAGGTCGCCGGGAATCTCTTGCATGACACGTGTCCTTCAGATGGGGCTGCAGGGCGGATTCTAGCAATGGAACAGGAAGTGCGCGACGGCCGCGTCAGACACCATCGCAGGCCTTTCCGTCGCGCACGAACGGGTACTTCACCGCGCGCACCGGAACGAGTTTTCCACGGATGTCGACCTGCAACGTACCACCCACGCCAGCCGGCACGCGCGCGAACGCGATCGACTTGCCGAGCGTCGGCGAGAAACTTCCGGACAGGATCTCGCCATCGCCGTTCGGCGTGACGACTTTCTGGCCGTGGCGCAGCACGCCCTTGTCGTCCATCACCAGACCGACCATGACACGATGGCTGCCATCGGCCTTCTGCGTTTCGAGCACTTTGCGGCCGATGAAAGCACGGCCTTCGTCGAGCGCAACGGTCCAGCCGAGATTCGCTTCCCACGGCGTGACCGATTCATCCATGTCCTGGCCGTAGAGGTTCATGCCGGCTTCGAGGCGCAAGGTATCGCGTGCACCGAGGCCGGCCGGCGCGACGCCGGCATCCTTCAGGCGATTCCACAATTCGACCGCTTCGCCTTCCGGCACGACGATCTCGAAACCGTCTTCGCCGGTGTAACCCGTGCGCGCGATGAACAAGCCATCGCCCTCGACTGCAACGAATTTGCCGAGCTTCGCCGCCTTCGCGCGCGTCTCCGGCGTCAGCAGCCCGAGCACCTTGTCGCGCGCGTTCGGCCCCTGCACCGCGATCATCGCGAACTCCGGGCGCTCGGTGACTTTCACGTCGAACGCCTGCGCCTGCGTTTCGATCCATGCCAGGTCCTTGTCGCGCGTGGACGCATTGACGACGACGCGGAAGAAGTCCTCGGCGAGGAAGTACACGATCAGGTCGTCGATCACGCCGCCCTGCTCGTTCAACATGCACGAGTACAGCGCCTTGCCCGACACCTTGAGCTTGTCGATGTTGTTGGCCAGAAGGTGACGCAGGAATTCGCGGCAGCGCGCGCCACGCAGGTCGACCACGGTCATGTGCGAGACGTCGAACATGCCGGCATCGCGACGCACCGCGTGGTGCTCCTCGATCTGCGAGCCGTAGCTGATCGGCATGTCCCAACCGCCGAAGTCGACCATCTTCGCGCCGAGCGCGCGGTGGCTGTCGTTGAGGATGGTCTTCTGGGTCATGGATCGGCGCCTGCGGAAACGGGGCGCGCATTATCGCGGGGGAGCGGCGCCGCTGTCTGCCCCGACGCACATTCGCTCCAAAAGCCCTGCCGCAACCGCTACCGCGGCGATGCATTTTCGGCGGTCGCCTCGATCTGCGGCCGACCGCCGTGCTGGCTGAAGTTGAACGCGCCATCGAGGTGAAGCGGCAAAGCCGTCGGGCGACCTTCGTAGGTGGTCGTGCTCGCTCCTTCGACCACCGTCGTCGGGCCTGCGTCGAGATCGAGCCGCATGAGCGGCGTGAATCCCCATCGCAGGCAGGCTTCGCGCACCGCATCGAACAGTCGCACGCGCTCCGGTGTCGTCGTCGCATCGAGTGAATCGACGCGGATGACCGCTCCGTCCACATCGACGACCGGTCGGACGGCGATCGCTATCGGAGGCGGGCGCTGGATCAGCAACGCCGATGTATAGAGCTGCGTCGGGCTTTCCGCATACGCAATCGCCTGCAGGTATTTGACGTCCGCCGAATGTTCATAGCGCTCGGAACTCGGGATCGCCAATTCCTGTGCGTGAACGTCGCCTCACGTCGAAGGCGGCCTGAATGCGGGCGCCGCCGACGAGCAAGTCGCGAAGACCGGAAGCACGATCCCGCCGATGGATCGAGCATGCAGCTTGAAGTCGGACCACATGAACGTTTCCCGTCTCGGAAGATTCTGCGTCGATGTTCGTGTCGAAGCTACGGAATCGGCTTCACGGTGAACGTCGTGCCCTGCACGGAAACGATCTCCACCTCGCTGCCGACCGGAAGATCCGGCCCTTCGGCAAGCCACTGGCCATCGCCGACCGCGACCTTGCCGCGACCGTTGACGATCGCCTCGACGACGACGACCTGGCGACCGACCATGCGCTGGCCGCGGCGGTTCAGCAGCGGCTGGTCGTCACGATGCTCGGCCAACGGTCGGATGAACTTCCAATAGACAAGGCAGGCGGCGAGCGCGAGCAAGCCGAACAAAATCGCCTGCACGATCGCCGAAAGCCCCGGCACGATCAGCATGATCAGCCCCATTGCGCCGGCTGCAATGCCGACCCAGAGCAGGAAGTAACCCGGCGCGAGCATTTCGGCTGCAATCAGCACGAGCGCAAGCAGCCACCAGCCGTAGTGATTCACGAGGTTGTCCATGGGTCACGCTCACTCCAATCCGATGAATGCGCTTGAGCCCTCCCCTTGGAGGGGAGGGCCGAGAAGATCAGCGCGGGACTTGCGGCGGCATGGGCGCACGCGGCGGTGCCGGCGGCTTCGGCGCGCCCTGCTCGGACAACGCGTTCTTCGCCAGTTCCGCGATACCCGCCATCGATCCGATGATCCCGCTCGCCTCGATCGGCATCAGCAACATCTTCTGGTTCGGCGAATTGGCCATCGCCTTCAGCGCTTCGACGTAGTTGTTAGCGACGAAGTAGTTCAGTGCATTGATGTTGCCGCCTGCGATCGAGGCGGATACGAGATCGGTCGCTTTCGCTTCCGCAGCAGCAAGACGTTCACGCGCCTCGGCCTGGCGGAACGCGGCTTCCTTCTCGCCCTCCGCGGCGAGGATCACCGACTGCTTCTCGCCCTCGGCCTTCAGGATCGCGGCCTGGCGGAAACCTTCCGCATCGAGGATGTTCGCGCGCTTCTCGCGCTCGGCCTTCATCTGGCGCGCCATCGAGTCGACCAGGTCGCGCGGCGGCTGGATGTCCTTCAATTCGATGCGGGTGACCTTGAGGCCCCACGGATGCGTCGCCTCGTCGACCACGCGCAGCAGCTTGGCATTGATCTCGTCACGCTTGGACAGCGACTCGTCGAGATCGAGGCCGCCAAGCACGGTACGGATATTGGTCATGATCAGGTTGATGATCGCGACCTCGAGCTGGGCGACCTCATATGCCGCCTTCGCCGCATCGAGCACCTGGAAGAACACCACGCCGTCGACTTTGACGACGGCGTTGTCCTTGGTGATCACGTCCTGCGACGGCACGTCGAGCACCTGTTCCATCATGTTGATCTTGCGGCCGACGTTCTGCATCACCGGGATCAGCAGATGGAAGCCCGGCTCCAGCGTGTGCGTGTACTTGCCCCAGCGTTCGACCGTCCACTCGTAGCCTTGCGGCACGATGCGCACGAGCTTGTAGAGAACAATGACAACGACGGCGACGACGACGATCGGCAACAAACCCAGCCCCATGACGCGCTCCCTTTTCGATGGAATGGCGTGAGTATAGGCAAGTCGCCGATACGCAGGCGTGGCGACACACGTACGGGCGTTGACGAACGCGTTGCGATCCGCTTAATCGGACTCGCGCTGCGGCAACACCAGGGTCACCGCAAGACCTCCGCCGTGCCGGTTCGCCAGTTGCACGCGGCCGCCGTGTGCCTCGGCAATCTCGCGTGCGAGCGCGAGACCGAGGCCGGAACCGCTGCGCTTGGTGGAGTAGAACGGCAGCAACGCATTCGCCAGCACGGTTTCGCTCATGCCGCTGCCGCGGTCGGCGACTTCGATGCGCAGCTCGCGCCGGGATTGCGCGACACCGAGTTCGATCGCGTCATGCGCGCCGCCCGATTCATGGGCGTTCTTGAGCAGGTTGATCAACACCTGCTCGATCTGCGCACGATCGAACGTGCCCGGCGCATCCGGCAACTCGCCGGCCACGCCGAACGGGTAGTGGCGCGCCAGCATCTCGACGAACGGCGCCCACGCAACCGCTTCCGGTTGCGGCAACGGCAGTTTCGCGAAGCGCGCATAGCCCTGGATGAAACTTTCGAGATGGCGCGTGCGCTCCTCGACCGTATCGAACACCGTAGTCAGGCGCTTCTGGTCGCCAAGCCGCGCCAATTCTCGGCCGGTATGCGAGAGCGAACGGATCGGCGCCAGCGAGTTGTTGATTTCGTGGCTGATGACGCGGATGACTTTTTTCCACGTCGCCACTTCCTGCCGCGCCAGTTCGCGTGTCAGCCGCTTCAACTGATACAACCGGTGCGGCTTGCCCTGCAGCTTGAAATGCCGCTGCGACAGATGAAAGGTTTCGTCTTCCTGTTCAAGTGAAACACTGAACAGGCCATCAGCCGCGCTGGCAATCGCGCGCGCGAGCGGCTGGGGCGCGCCAGCAACAATCGTTTCGAACAGCTCACCGTTCAACGGTCGGCCATCGTTGAGCAGATGGCGCGCGGCGAGGTTTGCATACACGACATGACCGCCCTCCTCGACCAGGACGAGCGCGGTCGGCGTGTTCTGCACCACGGTATCGAGCAGCAACTCGCGCTGGAACAGGTGCTGACGCTCCTCGCGCAGCACGCGTCCGAGTTCATTGTGCGCATCGACCAGTTCGCCGACTTCATCGCCACGCTTCGCGCCGATCGAGAAACTGAAGTCGCCATCACGGAACGCGACGACGCTGCCGGACAAGGCTCGGATCAGTTCGGCTACCGGTCGGGCCAGCAAATGCGCAAACAACAAGGCCGGCAACGCCAGCACCAGCACGGCCAGCGCGGCGCCGAACCCGAATGAACCGAACTGCTGCGTCGCCCACGCCGCCAGCAATGCCGCAGCGACCAGCGCCACGGTCAATGCGGCGGCAAGTTTTCCTTCCAGCGAGATGAGGCGCATGGGAGCCGGGATCGGGGATTCGGAAAAGCTCAAGGACCGGTTGCCCCTGTCAGTATGCCAGTGCGTGGATCGAGGAACCTTCTTCCCTTGGAGAAGGGATCAATCGCTACCCGACAGGAACGTGATCCCGACTCCCGATTCCCGGCTCCACGCCGAGCTTCTCCATGCGCCGATACAGCGCCTGACGCGACAGGCCGAGTTCGGCGGCGGCCTGGCTGATCACGCCGCGCGCATTCCTCAACGCATCCTCGATCATGCCGCGATCGGGTTCGGCGGCCGCGGCGATGCGACCGATACCGGCGCGCGCGGGAGCGAGGCCGAGATCGCGCGCGCCAATGACGCCGTCCTGGCACAGCAGTGCGGCGCGCTGGATCGCGTTCTTGAGTTCCCGCACGTTGCCGGGCCATGCGTGCGCTGCGAGCGCACCGCGCGCGCTGTCGTCGAGCACAGCCGCGCCATCGAGGAAATGCTCGGCCAACGGCACGATGTCGTCGCTGCGCTCGGCCAGCGGCGGCAGGCGCAGCTCGATCACGTTGAGGCGATAGAACAGATCCTCACGGAAGCGACCCTCACGGATCATGGTGGCGACGTCGGCATTGGTCGCGCTGATCACGCGCACCTTGACCTTGCGCGTGCGGCTGGAGCCGAGCCGTTCGAATTGGCCGCTTTCCAGCACGCGTAGCAGCTTGGCCTGCCCGGCCAGCGGAAGATTTCCGATCTCGTCGAGGAACAAGGTGCCACCATCGGCGACCTCGAAGCGGCCCTCGCGTGCCTTGTTCGCAGCGCCGGTGTAGGCGCCCGCTTCGGCACCGAACAGTTCGGCCTCGATCAGTTCGGACGGCAGCGCGCCGCAGTTCACGGTCACGAACGGACCATCCTTGACCGCCGAATTGGCCTGGATGATCTCGGCGATGCGTTCCTTGCCGGCGCCGTTGGGACCGGTTACCAGCACCGGGATGTCGGCGCGCGCGACCTGGCAGGCGAGTTCGACCACGCGTTCGGTCGCGGTCGCGGCGAACACGAGGCCACGCAGATCATATTTCGCATCGAGCGCCTTGCGCCGACGGCGGCGTTCCTCGCGGAAGCGCGAAACCTCGCGCGTCGCTTCGGACAATTCGAGCAGGTTTTCGACCGTCGCCGACAGCTTGTGGTCGTCCCATGGCTTGCCGAGGTAGTCCGACGCGCCGGCCTTAACCAGGTCGACCGCGGTTTCGAGCCGCGTCCACGCGGTCAGCAGGATGATCGGCAAATCCGGGTAGCGTTCGCGAATTGCACGGAACAGAGCGACGCCTTCATCGCCCGATGTCGTGTCGGCACTGAAGTTCATGTCCTGCACGACCACGTCGACGTCTTCGCGCGCGAGCACGGCGAGGCCTTCGTCCGGCGAGTGCGCGACCAAGGTGCGGATCTCGCGCAGGCCGAACAGCAGGTCGAGCGCGGTACCGACCGCGGGGTTGTCGTCGATCACCAGGATCGTGCGCATGGATTCCGTCTTGGCTGGTCGAATGCGCATCTGCCGCTTGGATGCGGCATTGCGCGAAAGGGTTGCAGTTTAGTCGGGAATCGGGAGCCGGGGGTTCGGAAAAGCGCCTTCGATTCGTCACGCGCGCTCCTGATGGTTCCCGATTCCCGGCTCTTCACACGCTCCGCGTCGCCACCGCAGGCGGCACGCGCGAAGCGCGCAACGCGGGACCGAGCACGGCGATCTGCCCGAGCAGCCACAGGCAGATGAAACCGATCGGCACGTAGTACCACGGCAGCCGCGGCGACTGGTACGCCTGCATCAGCCACAGGCTGAGCGCGTAGGCGAGGATGCCGCCGGCGATCAAACCGATCGTCGTGATGATGAAATTCTCGGTGTGGAAGTAGCGCAGGATGTCGAACTTGGTCGCACCGAGCGCGCGGCGCGTGCCGATCTGGCGCGTGCGCTGGGCAACCCAGAAACTGGCCATGCCGACGATGCCGAGCGCGGTCACGCCGAGCAGCGCGAAGATGACCGCGCCGAGAATGATCGCCATCGCGCGGTCGCCGGAATACGCGTCGTGGCGCACCTGCTCGATCGAACGCATCTTGCCGATGATGCGGTTGCGATTCGATTCGCTCATTTTCTGCTCGACCGCCTTCATGACCTCGTCGCGGCGCCCCGGCTCGGTGCGCACGAAATAGCGCGTGTAGTTGCCATACGGCATGTACGCCGGCACGAAGGTGGAATTGTTGATCGCATCCCAACCGGTCCAAGGCACCTGCATCGTCTCGACCACGCCGATGATCGTGCTGGTCGGCGGGTCTTCGCCCATGTAGACCTGCTTGCCGATTGCGTCACCGGCCGGGAACAGCGTATCGGCGAGCGCCTTGGTGACTATGATGACCGGCGGCTTCACGCTGTCGCCGAACTTGACCGGCGCGATCTCCTCCGGCTTGAAGTCACGCCCCGCGACCAGCTTGCCGCCAAACGCATTGAGGCCTTGCGAATCGACGATGTAGAGCGTCGTGTCCGCGGTCGAGGTGCGCTGCTGCGGCTTCAGGTTGATGCCGGTACTCCAGCCGCCACCGCTCATCGGCACCGAATTGGTGGTGGTGGCGGCGGCGACACCCGGCATCTGTCGCAACAGTGCGAGGTCGGACTGTTGCACCGCCAGCGCGTCATAGCCCTGGCCGAAGCCGTTGCTGCCGAACCAGAACGTGTCGGCCTCGTTCAAGCCGCTCGGGCGATGCATGCGGTCGAGGCGTTGGCCGATGATGAACAGCGCGTTGCAGACGATCGCCAGGGTCAGCGCGACCTGCAGGCCGATCAGGATCATCGACACCTTGCTGCGCATCAGCGCGGAAAGAATCGGACGGATTTCCATGAAGTTCTCCAGACCACTCTGTCATTTCATTTCGTCATCCCGGCGAAGGTCGGGATCCATTTCCGTCGTGATGAAATTCACGCAGATGGACCCCGAACGTCGTCGGATGACGGCATAGAGATCACACCTTGAGTTGTGCCGCCGGCTGCACGCGACACGCGCGCCAGGTCGGATACAACCCCGCCAGCAGAGCGGACACGACCGCCAGCACGATCGTGACCGCGACCATCGTCCAGTCGAGTTGCGCCACCGTCTTGTATTCGGCGTAGAGCGCACGCACCGCGACGAGGCCGAGCCCGGTCAGCAGCAGGCCGAGGAAGCCGCCGGTCAGGCCGACCACGCCGGATTCGACCAGGAACTGCGTGAATACCTCGCGCCGGCTGGCGCCGAGTGCGCGGCGCAGTCCGACCTCGCCGGCCTTGCGCGTGAACTTCGCCAGCAGCAAGCCGATCGTGTTGACCAGGCACACCACGAGGAATGCGAACGCGAGCCCGGTCTGCACTTCGACGTCGCGCGACACGACGCGCTGGTCGCGCATCCACTCGTTCACGTCGAGCAGACGGTTGTTGAGCGGCCGCGGGAAACGATTGAGCTTCTTCTGCTCGCCGACATAGCTGTCGAGGAAGGACTTGTACTCGGCCAGACGCGCTGGCGAATCCAGTTGCACCCACATCTGGATCCACACGCAGTCCGAATCGAGATAGGCATCCCAGCCGTCGCCGGGCGACTTCCAGCAACTGTTGTTGCCGGTGGAACGCTGCTTCAGGTCGACCGCGGTCGTGAACGGGATGAAGAACTCGTCCGGATCGGCGAACGCGCCATTGGTCAGGTCGTAGTAGCGCGTGCGCAGCTTCCAGTCGTCGAGCACGCCGACGATGCTGTAGTCGATGCCGTTCATGCGCACCGTCTTGCCGACGCTGTCCTGACCACCGAACAACTTCTCGTTCATCTCCTTGCCGAGCACGATCACGCGCGCATGCGCGGCGTCCTGGTCGTGGTTCCACGCGCCGCCATACTGGAAGCGCGGTTCGAACATCGCGAAGAAGTCCGCGTAGGTGACGCGCCCAAGTGACTGGAACGGCTTGACCTCCGGGTTCTCCGGCTGCACCGGCAACGACAGCTTGAACATCGCGGCCTGCTTGTCGGCCTTGCCGGCCTCCATCAGCGCGACGGCGTCGCGATAGGTCACCTGGTCGGGCGGCGCGCCGTCATCGCGGGCGGCTTCCTCCGCGCTCCAGTTGTCGAGCTGCACGTAATGCAGCTTGTCGCTCTTCCATGGAATCGGATCGCTGCCCATCAGGTGCATGACGGTCAGCGTTGTCATGCTCGCGGCGATGCCGAGCGCGATGCCGACCACCATCAGCGCGGTCAGGATCGGGTTGCGCTTGAGGCTGCGCAGGCCGAGTTGGAGGTAGTAGGCGAACATGGTCGTTCCTCGCTCGATCCGCTCAGGCCAGTGCCGTTGTCGGGTTGTCGTCACGCGCCGGCTGGCGCAGCTTCGGACCTTCATCGAAATCCGTGACCTGGCCGTCGATCACATGCACGTTGCGATGCGCGCGCGCAGCGAGTTCCGGATCGTGCGTGACCATGATGATCGTCGTGCCCTGGCGGTTGATTTCCTCCAGCAGCTCCATCACGCCACGCGCCATCAGCGAATCAAGGTTGCCGGTCGGTTCGTCGGCCATCAGCAGGCGTGGCGAGCCAGCCAGCGCGCGCGCGATCGCGACGCGTTGTTGCTGGCCGCCGGACAGCTCCGCCGGGAAATGCTTCTGGCGCGAGGCGAGGCCGACGCGACCGAGCGCTTCCTCGATGCGGTGCTTGCGATCGGCGGCGGCGAAACCGCGGTAGCGCAACGGCACGTCGACGTTGTCGAACAGGTTCAGGTCCGGGATCAGGTTGAAGCTCTGGAAGATGAAGCCGATCTTCGCGTTGCGCATGCGCGAGCGGTCGTTGTCGTTCATGCCGCGCACGTCGACGCCGTCGAGCAGGAACTCGCCGCCGGTGAACTCTTCCAGCAAACCAGCGATATTCAGGAAGGTCGTCTTGCCGGAACCGGAAGGCCCGGTCACCGCGACGAACTCGCCCTCGCGCACGTGGATCGAGAAGTCGCGCAGCGCGTAAGTCTCGATCAGGTGCGTGCGGTAGACCTTCTGCAGGTGGGTCATCTTGAGCATCGGCTTGGCCTCTTGAAAGCGGGAATTCGGGATGGGGGACTCAGGGTCGGGAAGCGCGGGAGTTCGGAATTTGGCGGCTTTTCGGAATCGCCAATCTCGAATCCGAAACCCCGGCGCTTCAGTTCAACGCAACCTTCTGCGCACCATTGAACTGGTCGGTACCGGAGATCACGATGCGGTCGCCTTCCTTCACGCCGCTGACGATCTCGACCGAGTTCAGGCTGGTCGCGCCGATCTGGATCGGCGTGCGCTCGGCGCTGCCGTTGCGCACGACGTAGGCAACGCGGCCGGCGCCGGTGTCGATGAATGGACCGCGCTCGACCATCAGCACATTCGGGTGTTCGTCCATCAGGATGCGCGTGGTCAGCTGCTGGCTCTGACGCAGGCCGGCCGGCTTCCTGTCGCCGAAGCGCACGCGTCCGGTGACCTGGCCGTTGATGACCTCGGGCGAGATCGCGCTGACTTCGCCACTGTATTTCTCGCTGCCGTCGATGATCTCCGCGGCCATGCCGGGGCCGAGATCGTGCGCGAACACTTCAGGCACCTGCACCTCGATTTCCAGCGCGGTGAGGTCGACGACCGTAAGGATGCCCGCATTCGCGGCGACGTTCGCGCGCTGCTGCACGATCAACTGGCCGACCTGGCCATCGACCGGCGACCGGAGCTTCAGTTCGTCGACCTGGCGCGTGAGGTCCTCGACCAGCAACTTCTGCCGATCCAATGCAAAACGCTTGGTCTTCAGTTCGAACGCGAGACTGTCGCTGACGAGCTTGACGTTGCTGCGCGCGTTGACTTCGCTGACCTTCGCCTTCGCCAGCGCGTCCTTCGCGCGCAGCGCGGTCATCTCGGCCTGCGCGCCCATCTCGAACGCCTTCTGGTTGCGCTCGACCTCGCGCTCGGCCGTCGTCGTGTCGATGACCGCCTGCTCCAGCGCCATCTGCGCCGCGGCCTCGTTCTTGCGATTGTCGATGGCCGCGCGCTCGACCTCGATCGCGAGGCTGTCAACGGTCGCCTGTTCCTGTTTCAGCTTGTTGGTCAGCTCGGGCGAATCGACCTCGGCCAGCACGTCGCCCTTCTTCACCTTGTCGCCGGCGTTGACGTCGAGCGTGACCGTTCCGGGACTGCGCGTGTACACGGTCGGGCTGATCGCCGCGATCACGCGCCCCTGCACCGACACGTCGCGCGTCAGCGTGCCGCGCTTGACCTCGGCGATGCGCAGACGCGCGGAACTCGCGGACGAATCAGCGGACATGAGCCGCGCCACGGCGGGCAGCACGAACACGCCGGCGACGAGCACCGCCACGCCGACGCCGGCCCAGACGAAGAGCTTCCTGCGGTTGCGTGGCGGCGCAATCTTGCGGTCCTGGGCGGAGGTGTCGCGGATCATGGACGGTCGATTCCTGTTGAGTGACGGGCTTCCCTCAGCAACCGCCGTGCCAATCGGCAACCCATTGTTCCGACGCCGAATTCGACACCGGACGCAGTCACCGGACAGTGTCCGCACGAGGTGCCGGACACGCCCGGACACGCCACCCGCAGCGGACACGCGCGATGCACATCCGCAGCAGCGATGCTTTTCTTCAGTTCGCGAAAGGCATCAGGACCGAAGTCCCTCCCACACCAGCGCGTACTCCTGCGGGAGCGGCTTCCGCCGCGATGCCTTTCGCGCGCGCAGCTCGGCCGGCGCATGCTGCGACCATTCGCGGCGACACGGCATCCTGTACCGACATGAGCGACAGTTTCCGCATCGATCTGCCCGAAACCACGCTGGCGCGAGCGCGTCGCGGCGACCTGCGCGCGCTGGAGCAGATCTACCGCACGTTCGAGCGCCCGGCCTACACGCTCGCGCTGCGCATGCTAGGCAACGCCGACACCGCACGCGAAGTCGTGCACGACGCAATGCTGCATCTGCTTGAACGCATCGGCCAGTTCCGCGGCGACGCGCCGTTCTGGGGCTGGTTGCGCCAGATCGTCGTCAACGAGGCATTGATGAAACTGCGCCGCGAGCGCGGCGTGCAGTTCGAGGAACTGCCGGACGACGACGACGCGCCGAGCGCCGAACCGCCACCGTGGCTGTTCGCCGACGCGCGGCATCTCGAACGCGCGCTCGCGCGGCTGCCGGCACCGACACGCAGCGTGCTGTGGCTGTATCACGTCGAGGAATACACGCATCAGGAAATCGCCGCGATGACCGGCAAATCGGTGAGCTTCTCCAAATCCCAGGTCGCGCGCGGCGGAACTCGCCTGCGCGCATTGCTCGAAGCGAACGAGGAGGTCGCGCCATGCCTGATCGCGACGACACCATGAACGAATCTCCGCAGACGAATCTCGCAGCCGCACTGCGCGCGCTGCCGCCCTGTGCGCCGCAACCGGACTTGTGGCCGCAACTGGCACGGTCGCTGGCCGCACGACGCCAGCCGCGCCGCTGGCGCTACGCGCTGCCCGCCGCCCTCGCGGCCGGCCTCGCGATGGCAATGCTGCTGCCGTCCGGGCTGCTGCGGCACACACCGGCCGACGTGGCATCGACGCCATCCATCATCACCGCACCGGCCACATCGCAACCGGCGCCAGGCGAAACCGAACTGGCCGACCTGCACCAACGCTCGCAATCGCTCGAACGCTGGATCGCCGCGGTCACCGCGCGCGCGCCGCAGGACAGCCGCGACCTGATGGCCGCGGTCGAGATCGAAGACCTGATCGGCCTTGTCGACCTGCAACTCGGCGCGACCCGCAACGATGCGGATGCGCTGCCGCTGTGGCGCCAGCGCGTGAACCTGCTCGAAGACCTCGCGGCCATCCGCGGCAACGGCTACGCCGTGGCCGCTCGCGACGATGCCGACACCAACGTCATGCACACATCGCTACAGCGCATCAATTGAGGAATCCCCATGAACCGCACCCTGCTTTCGATCGCTCTCGCCTTCGCCACATCACCCGTGCTCGCAGTCGACGACGTGCCGGCCAAAGCACCCTCCGCTCCCGTGCACGCCACGGATACCGCGGCCGCGCGCGCCGAACTCGCGCAGTTGCGCACACGGATGCAGGACCTGTCGCGGCGCATGGCCGATCTCTCGATGCAGCTGGGCGATGTCGGTCCGCGCGCCTACGCGTATCGCTACATCGGCGAGTCGGACCGCGCGATGCTCGGCGTCGTCCTCGCGGCGGACGCGAAGGGCGTACGCATCGCCGCAGTCACGCCAGACAGCGCTGCCGCACGCGCCGGACTGCATGATGGCGATCTGATCACGCGCATCAACGGCAGCACATTCGCCGGCAAGACAGCCGAGCAAACGCTCGCCGACGCGCGCGCGCGGCTCGGCAATCTCAAGGAAGGTCAGGAGATCCGCCTCGGTTGGCAACGCGGCGACAAGGCACAGCCGGATCTGACGCTCAAGGCCGAGCGGCGCAAGGCGTGGAACTGGACGCAGGCGATGAATATCGACATTGAGCATTCAATGCCGAAGGATCTCGACGAGCGCATCCGCGCCGACGTCGAGCGCGCGCAACGCGACGCCGAACGCGCCGGGCATGACGCGGAACGCAACGCGGAACGCGCGGCGCACGCGCGCATCACAGCCGAGCAGGCACGCGCGCTGGCGGAAAGTGCACGTCGCAACGCGCGCGCGGCGATGCCATGGTGGGGCCTCAATCTGGCGCCGATGAATGCCGAACTCGGGCGCTACTTCAACATCGATCGCGGCGCGCTGGTGCTCGCGACAGATACCGAGGCCTTGCCCGGCCTGCGCGCCGGCGACGTCATCACCGACGTCGGCAAACAGTCGATCACGCGTCCCGAGGACGCACTGCGCGCGTTGCGCGACCAGCCGGCCGGGTCGAAGGTGCCGATCAAACTGATGCGCGACCGCAAGGTCGTTGCGCTGGACATCGAGGCGCCGGCGTTCAATTCGATCTTCGCGATGCCGCCACCGCCGCCCGTGCCGCCGTCACCGCCGCCCGCCCCCACGGCACCGCTGCCACCGACATTGCCTACGCCGCCCACCCCGCCAAACGCTCCGATGGCGCCCCTGGCAACGATTGGCGAGTAGCGCTTGCCCCATCTTCATCAGGTCTCCCAACCGTTCGTGCCGAGGGTTCGAAGCATGAACGGCGAGGCATCAAGGGCGCGCGCCCTTCGATGACTCGAATGTCACTCCATCCAGAGGTATCGCAGGATCAGGGAGAACGATTTCATTGGGAAGGCAGTTGCGGATGAAGCTTCTCGTGTCTACGGCGCGTCCAGCTCCTGCCAGCGCAAATAGGCCGCATCGAGTTCAGCCTGCAACGCGGCGAGGTCGTTGTTGACCGCCACGAGCGTCGCGCTGTCCTGCTGGTAGAACGACGGCTCCTGCATCTTCACGCCGAGTTCGGCGATGCGCGTTTCGAGCAACTCGATGCGCTGCGGCAATTCGTCGAGTTCGCGTGCTTCCTTGTAGCTCAGCTTGCGTTTCGCCACCGCGGTGGTCGGCGACGTATCCGGTTTTGCTTCCGACTTCGCAGCCTCGGACTTGCGCGATGCGGCAATGCGTGCGGTTTGGCGCAGCCAGTCGGCATAACCGCCGACGTAGTCGCCGACGTGCCCCTCGCCCTCCAGCACCAGGGTGCTGGTGACGACGTTGTCGAGGAACTCGCGATCGTGCGACACCAGCAGCAACGTGCCGGGGTACGCGGCCAGCAACTCCTCCAGCAATTCCAGCGTCTCGACGTCGAGGTCGTTGGTCGGTTCGTCCATCACCAGCAGGTTCGACGGCTTCGCGAACAACTTGGCCAGCAGCAGGCGATTGCGCTCGCCACCAGACAACGCAGTGATCGGCGCGCGCGCACGATCGGGTGAGAACAGGAAGTCCTGCAGATAGCCGATCGCGTGCTTGCGCGCACCGTTGACCTCGATGAACTCGCGCCCTTCGGCGACGTTGTCGAGCGCGCTCATGTCGTCGCGCAGATGCGTGCGGTGCTGATCGAAATAGGCGATCTCGAGGTTCGTGCCGAGCTTCACTTCGCCGGACTGCGGCGCAAGCTGGCCGAGCAACAGTTTCAGCAAGGTCGTCTTGCCCGAGCCGTTCGGGCCGATCAGGCCGACGCGATCGCCGCGCTGGATCGTCGTGGTCAGTTCGCCGACGATCACACGGTCGCCGAAACCGAAATGGACGCGATCGACGTCGATCACGCGCCGCCCCGATGCCGCCGCCGTGCCAACCTGCAACTTCGCGTTGCCGCCGATCTCGCGCCGCTGCGAACGCTCGCGCCGCATCTCTTCGAGCGCACGCACGCGACCCTCGTTGCGCGTGCGTCGTGCCTTGATGCCCTGGCGGATCCACACCTCTTCCTGCGCGAGCTTCTTGTCGAACAACGCGCGTTCCTGCGCTTCGGCGTGCAGGCGTTCCTCGCGCCGGCGCAGGTAGTTCTCGTAGTCGCCCGGCCAACTCGTGACCTGGCCGCGATCGATCTCGACGATGCGCGTCGCCAGCGCGCGCAGGAAGCGGCGATCGTGCGTGACGAACACCACGCTGCCGGCGAAGTCGAGCAGCAGGCGTTCAAGCCAGTCGATCGCCTCGATGTCGAGGTGGTTGGTCGGTTCGTCGAGCAGCAGCACGTCCGGATCGAGCACCAGCGCGCGCGCCAGCAGCACGCGCCGCTTCATGCCGCCGGACAGCGCGGAAAATTCCGCCTCTTCGGGCAGATCGAGACGCGTCAACACATTCGACACGCGGCGGTCGAGATCCCAGCCGTTTTCGGCCTCGATCTGCGTCTGCACGTGCGCCATCGCATCCGAGTTGCCGGGCACGTCGAGGTGATGGCTCAGGTGGTGGAACTGGGCCAGCAATTCGCCGAGATGGCCGAGCGCGCCGGCAACGACATCGAAGATCGAACCCGCGACGTCGTGCGGCACTTCCTGAGCGAGCTTGGCGACGCGCACGCCGCCCTGCACGCGCACCTCGCCATCGTCCGGCTTCAGCTCGCCGGCGATGAGTTTCATCAACGTGGATTTGCCGGCGCCATTGCGCCCGACGATGCAGACACGCTCGTTGCGCTCGATCGCGAGATCGACCTTTTCGAGCAGGAGCGGGCCGCCGACCGAATAGTCGAGGTTGACGAGATTGACGAGGGACATGGTCTGTATGGGTCGATACGGAGGGGTGCCGCTTCCCGTCAATGGGTGCGGTGCGAGGTCGGCGTCGGGATCGCGTCGGGCGCCAGTACAATGCGCAGCGCATTGGCGTACAACGTTTCCACGCCGGTTTCGACGCGCACGCCGAGAATGGCGGCGCGGTCGATCTGCAACGGTGAAAACACGAAATTGGCCGAGAACGTGATCCGCGCCTCCGATCCTGAACTTTCATGCAGCCGGGATGCGGCTTCGCGCAATGACATGAGGTCGCCGGCGCCGAGCTCGGCGCGCGCAATCTGCAGCTCGCCGAGTCTGGCCAGGATCACCATCTGGTCGAACGGCTGGTTCACCGGCGTAACCACATCCACCACCACGCACAGCCGCGGCAACACAACCGGGATGGCAGGCAGCTGCAATTGGTCGCGGTAGATCCCGACCAGAGTCTGCTTGCCGCCGGCTTCTTGACGAATATCGTCGCAGAAGATCGCGTGTACGTATCGGTTCATGGGGAACTCGTGATGAAAAAGAAACCGGCGAAGCAGTGTTTCGTGCGAAGAAGGCGGTCCGGCTCATCCGTCCGACCGGGCGCGCCGTGCACCTGTGCGCCCAGACCTGTCGCCGGGCTTTTCGAAGTCATACCACCGGCTTCTCGCAACGCACCGATGCGTCGCGCGGACGCCCTGCGGATGCGATCTGGTGGGCCGCGTCTGCAAGTTCCCCATGCCGGTGCCACGTTCTGCATTCACCATACATGAGCGGAAGTAGCGGCACCAAGCCGAAACGCCAAACGTTCATGCCGCACTGCGAAGTTCACCGCGCCGCGCCGCGAGCGCCCGCTCGATCACTTCCCATCCCGCATCCGCACGATGCGCCTGCTCGCTCAACACGCGCCGGAACGCGCGCGCGCCGGGCAGCCCCTGATACAGGCCAAGGATATGCCGCGTGATGTGCTGCAGGCGGTCGCCGCGCGCGAGATGCTCCTCGACATACGGACGCAACCGCGCGATGACCTCGTCGCGATCCGGCAACGGCGTGCCGAACAACGCGTGCTCGATCTCCGCCAACCGGTACGGCTCGTGATACGCGGTGCGTCCGAGCATCACGCCATCGACATGGCGCAGATGTTCGTCTACCTGCGCAACCGTCGCGATGCCGCCGTTGATGACGACGTTGAGTTGAGGATGCTCGCGCTTGAGCCGATACACGCGCTCGTAGTTCAGCGGCGGCACCTCGCGGTTCTCCTTCGGCGACAGCCCCTTCAACCACGCCTTGCGCGCATGCACGATGAAGGTATCGCAACCGGCCGCGTGCACGTTTTCGATGAACTCGGCGAGCCCGGCATACTCGTCCTGCTCGTCGACGCCGATGCGGCACTTCACCGTGACCACCGCGCGTGTATCCGCGACCGCATCGCGCATCGCACGCACGCAATCCGCGACCAGCACCGGCTCGCGCATCAGGCACGCACCGAAGCGCCCCGACTGCACGCGATCCGACGGGCAACCGACGTTGAGATTGATCTCGTCGTACCCCAGCTCCGCGCCGATCAGCGCCGCCTGCGCGAGCTCGTCCGGCTCCGAACCGCCGAGTTGCAACGCAAGCGGATGCTCGCTGATGTCGTAGCCGAGCAGACGCGCGCGATTGCCGTGGATCGCCGCCGGCGCGGTGACCATCTCGGTATACAACAACGTGTTTGGCGCCAGCAGGCGATGGAAGTACCGGCAGTGCCGGTCAGTCCAATCCATCATCGGTGCGACACAGATTTTCCAGTTCATCCGCCTATTCTAACCGTCGCAACCTGTCTCACTCCGCCGGCAGCTCCATCTCGCGCAGCAGATGCGGCGCCGGATAGACCTTGGCCATCAGCCAGCGCAGGTAGCGCATGTCGACATGGATCGCGCGCTTGTAGCGCGGATCGAACATCCAGCTTGCGCTGACCGCTTCCCAGTTGCTGTCGAAGTTTAGGCCGATCAGACGGCCGTGCGCGTCGAGCACGGGCGAGCCGGAGTTGCCGCCGGTGGTGTCGAGGTTGGTCATGAAGTCGACTGTCTGCGTGTGCAGCCCGGGATCGAGGGTCGTTCCGAAATCGCCCTTGGCTATCGCTTCGAGCAGCGGTTCCGGTGCGTCGAATGGTGCGCGACCGGTGTGCTTTTCGACGATGCCGGCGACCGTGGTCAGCGGCGTGTAGTGCACGGCGTCGCGCGGGTCGAGTGCTGAAACTTTTCCGTAGCTGACGCGCAGGGTCGAATTCGCATCCGGATAAACCGCACGGCCCTTTGAAGCGCGATAGCCGATCAGCGCGCGCATGTAGGCCGGACGCAGGCGCAGGAGTTCGCCGTCGCTGACCTTGCCGGCGTCCTCGATGCGCAGCAACGCGGGCGCGAGCCGCACCGCGGCGGCGATCAGGGTGTCATCGGATGCGCCGAGCATGGCCGAGTCGGCGTGCATCAGACGCAAGCGCTCGGCTTCGTCGCCGAGGCGCGTGCCGGCGTAGAGCGCATCGAGATGCGAGGCGAGCTCGGCCGCTGTCGTGCCGAACACGGCATCGATCTCGGCCATATGCTGCGCCGTCGGCAATGCCTGGTACTGGCGCACGAGGTCAGCAACCAGCGCCTTCTCGACCGCGACCGCATGGCGCCGCTGCACCTGCTTGAGCTGACCGGCGATCAAGTTCTCGTCGCGCTGCTGATAGCCGATTTCACGCGCAGCGTCGGTTTTCGAATGTTCAGCCGCAAGACGATGCAGCGTCAACGCGGACTTCAGCAATTGCGTCTGGGTACGCAGCGCTCCGAGCAACTGGTCGCGCTCGCGCGTCGCGGCGATCGTGTCGAGCACGCGCTGCGCGGCGTCGATGTCGGCGCGCGTCGCCTTCGCCTTCGGCTGCTGATCCAGCCATGCGTACATGGCTTGCTCGTCCTTCGCGCGCACGTTGACCGCTTCGCTGCGGCGCAGGCCATCGAGTTCGCCCTGCGCGCGCTTGAGGTTGTTCTTCAGGCTTGCCAATTGTGACGCATAGCGCACGCGCGCGTCGGCATCTGCTACCCCGGCCGCTTCTATCACGTGGATCAAGCCGCCGAACAGCGCGATGCGCGACGGCAGTTGCCATTCCACCTGTTGCGCGAACTCGCTTGCCATGCGGTTGCGGAACGTGATGCCGGGATAGCCGGCGAGCATCGCATAGTCGCCCTCGCGCACCGGCTCGATCGCGATCCGCAGGTGCGCCGGCGGCGCATACGGTACGTTGTCTGGCGAGAAATCGGCCGGCTTGCCGTCCTTGCCGACATAGGCGCGCAGCAGCGTGAAGTCGCCGCTGTGACGTGGCCAGACGAAGTTGTCGATCTCGCCACCGTAGGCGCCGATCGCTTCGGGTGGCGCGTAAACGAGGCGAATGTCGCGCAGTTCGAGTTGGCGGATGCGATAGAAGTCGGTGCCGTAGTGCATGTTGGCGACGCTGCAACGCGTGCCGGGTTCGCGCTCGCATTCGGCGACAACCGCCTTGCTCGCCACCTCGACCGCATCGTGGTACGCACGGCCTTTCTTGCCGCGCGCGGATGAGAGGATGCGATCGGTGATGCGATCGAATCCGGTGGTGACCAGCACGCGATAGTCCGGATTGGCCGGCAATTCCGCGCTGCGATCCGTGGCGACGTAGCCGTGTCTGATTAGGTCGCGCTCGGGCTTGCTGTTGTACTGGATCACGCCATAGGCGACGTGGTGATTGGTCAGCACGAGGCCATCCTTCGACACGAACGCGCCGCTCGCGCCGCCGACCTTGACCACCGCGTTCATCGGTGCTCGCGTCAGATCGGCAAGGTCGCCGGGTTGCCCTTGGAAACCCGCCGCTTTCAACGACGCGGCGATATCGGGCAACTGCGCCGGCAGCCACATGCCTTCGTCGGCACTGGCGGCGCCGGAGCAGATCATGGACAGGGCAAGCAGGCATTGACGTTTCATGGGCAACCTCGACCAGTGGGCAGCGACGAAACGGCGCAGGGTAGCATCGCGCGCGCATTCACTCGCCGATGGCGCGATGTTCGCTCGCATGCACGAGCGATCTATCATCGTGGTTCCAGCAGCTACGGAGTGACGAATGAACCTCGAAGGCAAACGGGTAGCGGTGACCGGCGGATTCGGCACGCTCGGCGCGGCGGTCGTGCGCGCGGCGCAGGCGGCGGGCGCGCAGGTCGCGGCAATCGATCGTGCCGCGGCACCGGCGACGGGCATCGATCTCGGTGACGCGCAATTGTTCGGTGGCGTCGATCTCGCCGATGCCGATGCCGCGAAGGCCACGCTGGATGGCGTCGCACAGGCGCTTGGCGGGCTCGATGCGCTGGTGAACATCGCCGGTGCGTTCCGCTGGGAGACGCTCGACGCCGGCAATCTCGACACCTGGGATCTGCTCTATCGCGTCAACCTGCGCACCGCGGCAGCGGCGAGCAAGGCAGCGATCCCGCATCTCGAGCAGCGCGGCGGCGGACGCATCGTCAACATCGGCGCCAACGGCGCAGTGAAGGCAGGCGCGGGCATGGGCGCCTACGCGGCGTCGAAGGCCGGCGTCGCGCGGCTGACCGAAGCGCTTGCCGAGGAACTCAAGGATCGGCGCATCACGGTCAACGCGCTGTTGCCGAGCATCATCGATACGCCGCCGAATCGCGCCGACATGCCGACCGCGGATTTCGATCGTTGGGTGAAGCCCGCGCAGCTTGCCGACGTGGTCGTGTTCCTGCTGTCGGATTCGGGCGTCGCGATCACCGGCGCATTGCTGCCGGTCGTCGGTCGCGTGTGACGGCACACATGCTTGAACAAGACCCCGGTGTCGCGCGCCGCTGATGCGACACGCGATACCGGGCTACTGTGGAACGGAATATCAGCGGATGCCGCTGAGGAAATTGCCGTCGATCCCGATCAATTCGCCGCTGCCATCCAGATGCAGCCAGCCGGCGCCTTCCGGGTTCTCGTAGATCTCGGTGCCGTCCGGCGTGATCGAATCGACGTACTGGCCGCCGATCGGAATCTGGCGGATATGCATGTCGCCGAGCGTGTTCTGGTCGAGTCCGGCGACGACCATCGCGCGATCGCCCTGGGTGATCATCAAGCGGTTCGACAAGGTCATGCCGTTGTTGGCGTTGAACGGCGTCGTGTTGATCGTGATCTTGGTGCCGTCGTCGAGGTTCAAGGTCATCGTGCCGTAGAAGTCGCCGACGTGCTTGCCATCGACTTCGACGTGCGGGTCGCCCCAGATGCGCGTCGTCTCGCCGGTCTTCTTGTTGGTCAGCGTGAACTCGGAATTGCCCTCGTTGAGATCGAGCGTGTAGTTGCCGAGGTCGATGTGCGCCTTGCCGCCATCCTGCTGCACGGTCCATTCCGGCTGCGCCTGTGGGCGGATGCCCTGCGCGCGGTTGAGGAAGTCGATGATCGCGTTCGATTCGACCTTGCTGATGTGGCCGTCAATCGACGCGAAACCGATCATCTGCAGCACGGTCGAACGCTCGCTCGGGCTGAGCTTGGAAAGGTCGGCGCTGTTCAGCGCCTTGCTGACGTCCTTCTGGTTCTGGCAACCATCACAGGTGCCGAGCATGCCTTGGCCGGCGCCGACGAACAGCGCGTCCTTGAAGCCCTGCACGACCTTGTCGACGAGGAAACCGAGGATGCCGCCGAACAACGGATGCGTCGGGCTCTGCTGCGCCAGCTGTGCAGTCGGCGACGGCATGTAGCCGCCCAACGAACCCGGTGTCTGCAGGTGGCCGAGATTGCCGCCGGTCAACGTGTCGAACAGACGACCGGTGGATTCGAACGTATGCACCATGCCGGTGATCACGTCGGCGTCGGCGTTGCTGATGAAGCCGTCGGCGGACAAGGTCTGCGTGACCGACATCAGGACATTCTTCTCCTGCGTCGACAGATTGCCGAGGTTGGCCGCATCGAGCGTGGCGCGCACGCGCGTCGCGCCGAGGCTCGGATCGACGTTCGACAGCGCATTGTTCATCGCGCCGCGGAACTGGGTGTTTTCGGCAAAATTTCCAAGAATCGACATGTGCATTTCCCCTTGAATCGGCTGGACCGGTTGTATGCGCCGGGGATTCTGCGCAAGCCGGCACGCGTGCGACAGCCGGGAATATCCCTAGCTAGGGAATACCCTTGCGGATGTTTTCGGGAACGATCGGGAATGCCACGACACGCATTGCGCGTGCCGGCAGAGAAACACGGACGGGATCAGCCGGGGCGCGTGATCGAGGCGTGCGAGCGCATCGGCGAGTGATCGACGCCGGCGCTGTCGTGGAAGATCGGCTCGATCGAAAGCTCGCCGAGACGGCTTTGGGCAAAGCGCTGGACGAGATCGTCCTGATGTTCGAGCAACAGGTCGTATGCGTCGCGCGAGGACACCTCCGCACGCAGGCGCCAGCCGTCATCGGTACGCGTCAGCCACAGGTCGGTACCCGGCATCGCATCGTTCTGCATGCGCAGCAGCACCTCGCGCGAACGGCCGCGCGTGCTGCGCGGATCGGTGACGAGCATTTGCCGCACGTGTTTCTGGATCAGGTCGGAAAGCGCCGGCGTGAAGCCGCCCGCCGCCGGCTGCGCCTGCGCCATCGCGGCGGCCTGCGGTTGCTGCGGCATCGGCGTCATCGATTCGGTCGGCATCATCGCGGGCGCGGCATTGGCCGACACCTGTGCCATCGATGCGTCCTTGCCTTCGCTGCCCTCATCCTTGCCGCTGGAGTGCGCCGCGCGGGTCGCCTGCGCGGCCTGGGTTTCGCCGTGTTCGGCCTTGCGCGCAAGCTGCTGCGCCGATGGCACATCGCCCTTGTCGCCGGTGTGCAGCTGCTCGGTGTCGACGCTGCCATCGGTCGCTGCAGACGATTGCGCCGCTCCACTGTCCTTGCCCAAGGTCTTCGGCAGTTCGGCGTTCGACAAGCGCGCGCCTTCGTCGGCACGAACCGGGCGATGGTCCTGCGCGATGCGCGCATCGGACTGCGCATCGCCCGCGACCTGTGCTGGCTGCGTCTCCAGACCGACCTTGTCGTCTTTCGGTGCTTCGCCCTTGGCGCCATCCGCCGCGCCGAAGGCACGCTGCATCGCTGCGCGGAACCGCTCGGCAACACCTTGGGGGCCGACTTGAACCAGCACGGCGCCTTCATCCGATTGCGCCTGTTGCGTACCCTGCACGTTTGCCTCCGATCCCTTCGACGACGCGCGCGGTTCGGCGTTGCGACCGCCCTGCATCAACGCGCGAAAGCGGTCGACTTCCACCCGCTGCGGCACTTCGCCGGCCACCCGCGCACCGACTTCGCGCGCGACGCCCTCGCGTAGCGCCACATCTTGCGCGCCGCGATCCGCGCGCGCGCGATCCTCGGCGGCAAGGCGCCGTTGGCGCTGCGTGTTCTGGCTGGAGGACGAGTCACCGATCAGCATGGTTCACCCCATCGTTCCGGTGCCCGCGCGGAACAGTTCCTCGCTGGCCTGTTCTTCCTGACGCTCCTGCTCGCGTCGTTCGCCACGCTGCCATTCACCGCGGAAGGCCTGTAACGCATCGACCTTGGCTTGCGCGCGGCGCAGCACAGCGATCTGCTCGGCGAGCTTCGCCTGGGCTCGCGCCACGTCCTCCACCGCACCGGCAATCGCCGCATCGCCGCGGGCGATGGCGGTGTCGAGCCACGCACGGTGGCGTTCCGCACGATCGAACCAGTCGGCAACGAGCGTATGCGGATCGCTCATCGCGACCTGGCATGCCTGCTGGTGGCGCGAGCGCTGGTCGGCGACTTCGCCGCGTGCTTTCCTCGCCATCTCCAGCCGCTGTTCGGCCTGCGCCAATTCGGCGCGGCATGCGGTGACGAGGCGCTGCTCGGCTTCGAGGCGCAGATCGCGCACGCGGCTCAAGGGTTCGAGTGGAAAGCGTTTCATCGAAACATCCCGATCAGTTGGCCGACAGTATCGTCGTAGCCATCGAGCGATTCCGAGGACTGGCGCAGGAATGCGTTGATCTCGCCGATCTTGGCCACCGCCGTATCTGCGTCGATATCGTTGCCGGCACGGTACTCGCCCAGTTGCAACAACAATTCGATGTCGCGGTACTTCGCGAGATAGCGGCGCAACAAGCCCGCCGCGTGCTGGTGTTCGGGCGAGGTCACGCGCGTCATCACGCGGCTGGCGCTGGCGAGCACGTCGATCGCCGGAAAGTGGTTTTGTGCGGACAACTTCTTGGAGAGGTAGATGTGCCCGTCGAGGATCGAGCGCACTTCCTCGGCGATCGGATCGCCGCCTTCTTCCTCTTCCATCAGTACCGTGTAGAACGCGGTGATCGTGCCGCGATCGTTGTTGCCGGCACGCTCGAACAGGCGCGGCAGGGCCGAAAACACCGATGGCGTGAAGCCACGCCGCGCCGGCGGCTCGCCCATCGCGAGACCGACGTCGCGCAATGCGCGCGCGAAGCGCGTGACCGAATCCATCATCAGCAGCACGCGCAGGCCCTGGTCGCGGAAGTATTCGGCGATCGCGGTGCCGACGTAGGCGACGCGGCTGCGCTCGAGCGCGGGACGATCCGACGTGGCAACGACGACGACGCTGCGCTTGAGGCCTTCGACGCCGAGGCTGTCGTGGATGAACTCGTTGACCTCGCGGCCGCGCTCGCCGACCAGCACGATCACGTTGACATCACTTTGCGCGCCGCGCGCGAGCATGCCGAGCAAGGTGCTCTTTCCGCCGCCGGCCGTCGCAAAGATGCCGAGACGCTGACCTTCGCCGACACTGAGCACGCCATCAATCGCACGCACGCCGGTCGGCAGCGGCCGGTCGATCAGGCGGCGCTTGAGCGGATTGGGCGACGGCGCATAGACCGATGCACGCAGTCGAGCGTCGAGCGGGCCGAGGTCGTCGAGCGGTTCTCCATGCGCATCGAGGATGCGTCCGAGCAGCGTGTTTCCAACCGGAACGCTGGCCTGGCGACCGGTTGCAGTGACGGTGGTCGCCGCCGATATGCCTTCGAGCGGGCCGAGCGGCGTCAGCAGCGTGTGCGCGCGCGAGATGCCGACCACTTCGGCCGGCAGCGCGAAGCCGCTTTCGGCCTGTTCGAGCAGGCACAACTCGCCGATCGCCGCGTTGATGCCGGTGACGCGCACGAGCGTGCCATAGGCTTCGGCGACGCGGCCGACACGTTGCAAGGTGTCGCGATTGGCGAGCGCACGCAGCAGTTGCGTGGCGCCAGCAGCGCCGCTCTCCGCGCTCGCCGTGTCGTCATTCAGCGGCATCGCCACTGTTCTCCACGAAGGATGCGCCGCTATCCATCGGCGTCGATTCGCTGCGCGCGCTGGCCAGGATTACGCGCACCTGGTCGAGTTGTTCCTTGAGTCCGGCACGCACGACGCCGCCCTCGGCTTCTATCAGGCAATCGAACTCGCCGATTTCGGGCGTGGCGACGACCTCGATCGCCGGCGCCCCGCCGACGGCGTGAGTAGCGACGCGATGGCGCGTGGCATCGGCGACGTCCGGGTGCACGCGTACGGTCAGGTTCGGTTCGAGCGCAAGCTGGTGCACCGCTTCGGCGACCAGTTCGGGAATCAGGCGTTGCGCACCGAGCGCCGGCGCGATGCGCTCGACGATGCCGACGGCGAGTTCGGCCACCTGCGCACGCATCTGCTCGCCGAGTTGCTCGCGCGCGCGCTGCAACGCGACCAGCGACGAACCGAACTGGTCGAGTGCAGTGCGGCGCCCTTCATCGAGCCCGGCCTCGCGCGCACGCCGATGCTCTTCGGCGAGTTCGACGGCGAGATTCTCCACCGCATGGTTCGCCTGATCGACAAGTTCCTGCACGCGACTGAGCGGAAGCCACGCCTGCGCCGGAATCACGCGCGCATCGATGCCGAGGGCGTAGCGCTGGTGGAAGTCGATCATCACGGCACTCATCGCTGCGCGTCCGCGGCACTTTCGCTGGCCGCATCGAGGTATTGCGCGACCGCGGTCGGCGGCAACCACGCGTCACGACGTTCGCCGGAACTGGCCGGCGGGAAAGCGAGCCTGACACGCTCGCCCAGAAGCGCATGCAGATTGGAGGAATAGGTGAACAACTCGACACGACCGCGTTGGCGCAGCAGCTCGCCGAGCGCGTTGGCATTGTCGAGCACTCGCCCCAGACCGGCGTTCGCGCAGTGCCGTACCGCTTCGGGAACGCGACCGCGCCAAGGGTCGGTCGACAGCGCGAACGAAAGCCGCGCGGCGCCGATCGCCTCGCGAATACGCAACACTTCGCTGCGCTCGACGCGCGCGCGCAACGCCGGTGAGAATGCGAGCGCGCCGAGATCGAGCGCGGCGCCGCGCAAGCGCTCGCCGGAGAACAACGCTACAGGCGTGCGTTCGATCCATGCCGCATCGTTCGCAGCTTCCAGCCGGAACAGCAGCGGTGCCTCGTCCTCCAGTTGCAGCGCGAGCATGCGGCGACCGAGGACCGATCCGCGCGCGCGCTCTACCAGCTCGGGGCTCGCATCGGCGAAACGGCTCGACGGCGCGCCGTCGAGCGTCGATCTCAAAAGTGCGACCCAGTGCGGATCAGCCGCCATCGCGACCTTCCCCATTCGGGCGACGGCGATTGCCGAGCACCGCGCCCAATGACGAGCGGCTGCGCCAGAACAGCAGCATCGCTGCGGTCAAGGTCAGCAGCGCGAATACGAACAGCAATCCGCGCGTGACATCGCTGCGTGAGGCGAAGCGCAGAAGATTGTTCGGTGCGGTCCTGTCCTCACCGGCAGCCGAGGTGACCGGCGTTTCCTGGAACGCAGGCTGGGTGAAGAACTTCACTGTCACGCGGTCGGGGTTGTCCAGCCCTTCGACGGCATCCTTGACGATCGCCTTGATGTCGGTTTCGCGCTCCTGCACGTGCGCGCCAGGCGACGTCAGGATGACAACCGAAGCCGAAGCCGAATCCGACTTGCTGCCGATCAGATCGCGATCCGGCAGCGCGACGTGGACGCGTGCGCTGACGACGCCGTCGATCTTCTGCAAGGTGTCCGACAGCTCTTCGCTCAATGCGTAGAGATAGCGCGCCTTGTCCTCGGTGGGCGATGCGACGAACCCTTCCTTCTTGAAGATGTCGCCCATCGACGGATGCGAACTGCGCGGCAGTCCGGCCGCTTCGAGCACCGCCATCGCAGTCGGGATGTCGCGCTTGGATACGCTGACGATCCAGTCCGTGCTGCGGTCGGCCTGGTGCTTGTCGGCGTCGATGTTCGCCCGCAGCAGCGTCGCCGAAACCTCGTTCGCCTGACGCTCGTCGAGATGCGAGTACAAGGCTTGGAAATCGCCCATGCAGCCGGCCAGCAGCACCACGACGAACAACAGGAATACTCCGCGGAGGGCCGCGCGCAACGCGGCCCTCCTTGCGTGCGGATGAACGGTGACGTGCGCGGATGCCGCGTGCATGGGACGACCTCAGGATTGCTGGCGGAACAACTGCTGGACACCGTCCGACGTGCGATTGGCAACGTTCGATGTCAGCTCCGCATGGAACAGGAACTCATGGCATTTGACGGTGAGCTGCATCATCTGGCCCGGCGTCGGTTCGGCACCGGCTTCGAGACTCGAGGTGATCTCGCCGATGCTGCTGACGCGACCGTTCAGCGACTCGAAGTTCTGCAGCACGGCCTTGAAGCCCGGCGACACGGCCTCGACCGAGGTGGGTGGACTCACCTGCGTCGGTGCCGCGTTCGCGTACGCCTCCTGGAACCTCGCGACATCGAGGACCGTCGTCTGGGTTTGTGGACCGGCGGCTTGCGGCATGGCCGAGAGCGCTGCCAGGTCGATCGATTGGATGGGTGTCATGGATGCACCTTATGCATGGAAACACGTCTGGCAAACAGTCACGTCGCGTCGCGCAACCCGCCGGCGCAGCGTTCTCCGCGACACGACACCGGCGGCGAAGGGCCATCGATGAAGCGTCGCGAAGATGCGCCGCGGAGTCGGCACGCGAAGCCACGCGTCCATTTCGATCGCTCGAAGGAGACTTACTGCTTCCGACCGAGGGTTTCCAGCGCCTGGCCGACCGAGTTGTTCGACGTCGCCGAGTTGGTCGACATGAACTGCATCTTCAGCGAGGCGGCCGTCAGCAGGGTCAGCGTGGACGGCTGGTCCTGACCGTTGTCGCCGATCTGCGAAGACAGGTCGGTGATTTCCTGCGCCTGCTTGTCGAGAATCTTGCCCCACGCCTTGGCCATTGCCTCGAACCAACTCTTCGCAGTGGTATCGGTGACCGGACCCGGGAGGGTCGTGCCGACGGGATTGAACGAGCCGTTCGTGCTCTGAACCGGCGCCGTACCGCCCAGCATCATGTTGACGTTGTTGCTCATCGCTTCGTCTCCTGTATCTCAGGGGGATTGTGCGTCGACCACGCTGTCGCGCGGGAGACGCTGGACATTGCCCGCATCATCGCGGACAAGAACATCGCCTTCCTCGATGCCGAGGAAAGTACCGCCTTGCGGCAGTGTCGAATGAAGGTAGTACTTCGTGTTGTCGACCGTGAGCAGGTACGGGTCGTCGCCATCGACGATGCGACGGATGCGCTTGCCATCCGTCACTGCCTTCGCCGTGCTCGGCGGCGGATCCAGATTGACCACGTCGACCTTGAGGTGCAGCTTCTCGTTGACCTCCTTGATCGTCCGTGATCCCAGCACTGCGTAAAGCGCCTTTTCGTCGCCGAAGCGCCCCTTCACTTCCACGTGCCCGGCGCCATTCCACTTCGTGTCCACGTGCAGGTTGTTCATGCGCAGCGATTCACCGACATCGGACGCAATGCGTGGACCGCTCTTGGCCTCGATGATCGTGTTGGAGAAGCCACGCTGGTCGAGCCGCGATCGCACGACCGCCATGTCCTCGGTGCGCTCGACGTAGCCGGTAACGACCGATTGCTCGCCGCGTTGCTCGACGCCGAGTCCATTGAACCCAAGTTCGTGGACCAGCGCGCGAACTTCGCTGTCACGCGGCACGACCGGCGCGATTGCCGGCACCGGCTTGGTGTTCTTCTGCGCGAGTGTCAGCGCGGCGCCTCCGGCGCACAGCAGCACAAGAGCGACCGCGAGGGTCGCAAACTTGCCGTTGTGGCGTTTCGTCTCCGGCGCGACCGCGCTGTCCTCGGATGCCACGGGCCGTTGCTCGACCCGTGCCAGCAGCGTCTGCCAGCGTTCGCTCCAATGCGGCCCCATGGCGAAGCGGGCACCGCCGGCACGGATCAGCGCGAACGGTGCAACGGCGACGGGATCGCCCGGATGCAGCATGTTGTCGTCGATGCGCACTTCGGCATCGACCGCACGCACCGTCAACTGGCCGTCGGCGTAGTTGACGATGCAATGGTGCGCGGCGACGCCGCTATCGCTGAAGATCAGGTCGCAATCGTCGGCGCTGCCGATGATCAGCATGTCGCGCTCGGCCAGTTTGCGTTCGGCGCCGGCATGCACACCGACCAGCACGCGCAACGCCCACACCTCGGCGATCGAACCATCGATCTGCCGCGCAGGCGCGCGCTCGGCGCCTTCGATGTGTTTGCGTTGCGACCAGACTTGCATCAGTGTGCTCCGGCTTTCTTCTTGGCTGGAATGGGCTTCGCATCTGCCGCAGGAGCGATCGGCGCGACCGGCACAGGCGCGGACGGTGCGACGGCAGCTGCGGGCGGCGGCGGATCCGGCTGCGCGTAACGCGCCTTCTCCGCATCGGAAGCCCACGGCAGTTCGGCATGGTCACGCGCTTCCTGCTCGGCTCGGATGCGATCGACATCCGCCCCCGGGTTGCTCGGCACCTCTTGCCCCGTGATGTGATTGGTGATCACCACGCGCGGCGTGATCAGGAACAAGCGTTCGCTGCGGCCGCGGTCCTTCTCGACCTGGCGGAACAGGGCGCCGATCAGCGGCACGTCGCCGAGGATCGGCACCTTGTTCGTGTGGTTCTCGACCGAATCGGAAATCAGGCCGCCGAGCAGCAGGCTCTGACCCTCGTCGATCAGTGCCTGCGTGTTGACCGCCTTGCGCGTGACCAGCGGGATTGTCACGTTCTGGCCGTTCTGCGTGGCCTGCTGCAGTGTCACGCCACCGTCCTCGATCTGCACCATCGTGCGGATACGGCGACGGCCGTTCTCGTAGACCAGGTGCGGCGTCACGCGCAGCACGGTGCCGGCGACGACATTGAACAGATCGACGTCGTAGGCACCAGCAACCGGAACATAGATCGTCTGGCTGTTCTCGATGACCGCCTCGGTGTCGTTCAGCGTCATTACCTGCGGACGCGACACGACATTGGTCACGTCCTGCGTCGCCAGCGCATTGATGCGTGCGATGAACTTGCCTGCATCGCCGACGATCGCGCCGATCTGGAATCCGTCGAGCTGATTCAGCAGGCTGATGTTGTTCTGGCCGAGCGCATAGGCGAGATTGCGGTTGGTGTCGATCGCGGGATTGGTGCTGGTGCGGCCGAAGCCGACCGCGGTGCGCGCGTTCTGCCAGCGCCAGTCGACGCCGAGCTTCTTCATCTTGCCCTTGTCGACGTCGATGATCGTCGCCTCAATCTCGACCATCTGCGGTTCGATGTCGAGCGACTGGATCAGGCGGTCGTACATGCCGATGCGATCGGGCGCATCGCGCACGATGACCGCGTTGCGGAACGTGTCGGCGACGATGCGCGCGTTCGGCCCCGCGTCGACCGCAGGTGCGACCGATGCCTGCGCCGGCACGATGTCGCCGGCGTCGCGGCGTGTGTCGGCCTCGCCGGGTGGCGTCAGCGGCGGCTGACCGACCGCGGCGAGACCCGAACCGCGAAGCTTCATCTGGCTCGGGCGCAGCATGCGATCCTGCGCAGCCGACATCGCCGCCTGCGGCGTCGCCGTGACCAATTCGCGCAACAGCGAGGCGACGCCCGGCACGACCTGCTGGCGGTTGCCGATCGTCATCGTCATGTCCGCCGCCCAGGCGTAGCGCAGCTTGTAGTACTTGAATACCGTCGCGTTGTTCGGCCCCTGGCCGTTGACCGCGTCGACGAGCTGCTGCACCTGCTCGACGAAACGCGGCACGCCGGTGATCATCACCAGACCGTTGCCGCTGGTCGCGCTGAACGTGTTGCTTTCGTCACCGAGCTTCATTTTCTGGAACGCGGTGACGAAATCCTCGACACGCGCCGGCGGCAGATTCGCGTAGCGCGTCGTGCGTTCCTGCGAGAGATAGAGATAGACCGCGGCGCCATCGTAGTAGCTGACGATGTCGTTGGTGCCGGCGATCGACGCGAACACGCGCTGCGGGCTGCCGTCGCGCGGACCGCTGATCGCTCCGCCACGGTTCTGCAGCTGCTGGCTGACGAACACGGTCAGACCCTGATCGGCAAAGAACTCGCGCAGCAGTTCCGCGAGCGGCTGCTCCTTCGGATTGAGATGCACCTCGCCGCGCTTGAACGGGATCGGCGCGGCTTGCGCCGTTCCGATCACCACCGACGATGATGCCACCAGCAACGCCATGAGACAGCTCCCGACTCGCTTTCCCATCCCCTTCCCCAGCTTTCGCATCCGCTACCCCAATTGGTCAATGTTCCGGTTTTCGCAACTATTCCCGCCGACCCTCACGCAGTGAGCTGCCCCAGTGGTACCAGCTTCACGTCCGGCACCAGCTCCTGATACGACAGCACCGGCAAGGTCGGGAATTCGATTTCGGTGAGCTTGCGCAAATGGCGACGCACGTCCATCGAGCAAAGCAGCGCCACATTGGTGTCGGCGCTTCCATCCACACGCGCGTGAATCTGCGCCAGCAGGCTCTCGGCCAGTTGCGGTTCGACCGCAAGCTGCGCGCTGCCTCCGCTGACGTGCACCGAGCGGCGCAGGCGATCCTCCAGTTCCGGGTGCGCGACGACGACTTGCAGGATGCGGCTGGAGCCTGCATAGCGATCACTGATGTGGCGGCGCAGCGCGACGCGCACGTATTCGCTGACCAGCACGATGTCTTTCTCGCGACTCGCCGCATCGGTGACGGCCTCGAACACGTCGCGCAGGTGGCGCACGGGAATGCGTTCCTCGACGAGGCGCTTCAGGATGTCGGCGACGCGCTGCGGCGAGACCACGCGCAGCATCTCGCGCACCAGATCCGGATAGTCCCGCGCGAGGCCGTTGAAAAGATTCGAGGTTTCCTGGATGCCGACGAACAGGTTCAGGTGCTGCTCCAGCGCGTCGCGCAGATGGCGATGCAGCACGTCGAGCGCACCGAGTGCGTTGCCGTGGGAGCCGCCCTCGGCCACTTCACGCCACTCGCCCGGGAACGCCGGGAGATACGGCGATTCGTCGCTGTCGCCCGTCGGCGCAGGCAGCGCCGCACGGCCTGCAGGAAGGAAACGTGCGCCCGGCTGCAGCCGACCGCTGCCGATGCGTACGCCATGCGCATACACACGATACGCATTCGCCGGCAGGTTGGTTCCCGCGCGCAGCGACGGCGGCGGCAACGGCACACCGTATTCCTCGCGCAGGTTGCCGACCGTCTCGCGCAACGCCGTGCGCACATTGTTCGCGCCCAACACGCGCAAGGTCTGCACGTCCATTTCGAGCAGCAGCGCAGGCGGCGCCGTCAGTTCGTCGCTGGCGACGACATCCGCCGGCAGCAAATCCTTGCTGTCACCGACACGGAACAGTTTGCGCAGGAAACCGACGCTGTGGCGGAAGCGCCATGCGCCGATGGCGACGAAGAACAACCCAAGCAGCAGGAACACGAAGATCGGGAACCCCGGCACCCCCATCATCGTCAGCGCGATCAGGCCGGTCACCAGGATCACACGCGGCTCGTTCGAGATCTGCGAGGCGATCGCCGCACCCAGATGCTTGCCTTCGCCGTCATTCGCAGTGCGCGTGACGATAAGGCCAGCCGACATCGAGGCGAGCAGCGCCGGGATCTGGGCGACGAGGCCGTCGCCGATGGTCAGGATGCTGTAAGTATGGATCGCGTCGCCAAGCGGCAGGCCGCGCTGCAACATGCCAACGGCGAGGCCACCGAGCAGGTTGATGATGATGATGACGATGCCGGCGATCGCGTCGCCCTTGACGAACTTCATCGCGCCGTCGAGGCTGCCGTGCAACTGGCTCTCGATTTCCAGCAACCGGCGTTTGCGCTTGGCTTCGTCCTTGTCGAGGATGCCCGAGCGCAAGTCGGAGTCGATTGACAATTGTTTACCTGGCATCGCATCGAGCGAGAAGCGCGCAGCGACTTCGGCGACGCGTTCGGCGCCTTTCGCGACGACGATGAACTGCACGACCGTGATGATCAGGAAGATCACCAGGCCAACGACGAGATTGCCGGAGACGACGACGTTGCCGAACGTGTCGATGATGTGCCCGGCATCCGCGTGCAGCAGGATCGAGCGCGTGATCGCGATCGACAACGCGAGCCGGAACAGCGTGGTCAGCATCAGCACGCTCGGGAAGCTGGAGAACGCGACCGGGGCGGGAATGTAGATCGCGATCAGCAGCAGGCCGATGCCGACCAGGATGTTCACCGCGACGAGCGTGTCGATGACCGCCATCGGTAGCGGCAGGATCATCAGCGCGACGATCGCCACCACGCCGAACACGAGCACGATGTCGCTGTAGCTGCGCGATTTGCCGCCGCCGAACTTGAACAATGCCGCGACCGCGTTCATCGACGCGACTCCGCGAAACCCGGCATCCGAGCGCCTGCAATCGTTCCTCGGAAGGCAGTCAGCCGACGTTGGCGGGAATGCTCAGGCATGATCCGGATCCACAGGGAAGTGAGTCATTCGCGGGTTCGCATACGCGATCGCATGGAGCTCGTTGATGCTTGTTTTTACGCTCCGTTCTTCGAGACTAGCAGATGAAGTTGTCCATTCAACGAACCCTAGGGTAAACCCTAAGACAACTGTCGACTCGACGTTAATCAAACATTTTCCGCTACACGTGCGATGACATTGGAGCTAGCGCCTGCATGATTCTTTGCGGCATTCTCCCCATCGAGGTCGGCGAGTACGTTGACCGTTGTCGGCGTGACACCGAGCATGAAACGCCGCGTGTCATGGTCGATGATGACGACGCGCTCACGGGGTCCGACGGCAATGACCTGAACGATGCGCGCCGGGCCAGCGGCACCATTGCGGCCATTGTTCCGTCGCAACATCCACCACAGCGCCGCGAGGGAGAACGCGACCGCAAGGAGAGGGACGACGAGTCCCAGCAGGGACGCGCCGGGCGAAGGAGCCGGCACGGGATCTGCTGCGCCTGCGGACGCGGCGGCCAGCCACGACATCACGAGGAACGGTGCAGCACGGCAGTTGATCTGGTTCACGGTGTTTCTCCAATGGCTTCGGCCGCAGCGCGTCACTCAGGGGGTGCCGCGCGACTAGGATAACGACGATGTCGACGACAAGTTGCGAGTCTGCCCATACCGCCCTCCCCTCGGCGGCGGAACCATCCGGCGCGGTATTGAACGCGCTGATCGAGGCAGTGCCGTTGCCATGCGCGCTGTTCGATCGTGCCGACGGCGCCGTGCTGATCATGAATCGGGCATTCGCAGAGGAATTCGGCCATCTCGGAGCCGCGGTCGATCGCATGCAGTTCGATGCCGAATTCGAATCGCAGAGCGAGAGCGAAGATGGCATCGAATGTCACGCGCGTCATTCGCATCGATGGTATCGCCTGGCGTGGCGACCGCTGCAATGGACCGCCGGCGCCCACGGCGACATCGTATTCGTCAACAGCCTCAGCGACGAGATGGAAACGCTGCGTCAGCACAAGGCGCAACAGGAACAACTGTTGTTCACGTCGCGCATGCTCAGCGTCGGCGAAATGGCGACGACGCTCGCGCACGAACTGAATCAGCCGCTTGGTGCGATCATCAACTACCTGAGCGCCTGCGACAGCATGATCGAACGCGGCGACGTCGCGAATCCGCGCCTGCGTCAGGGCATCGGACTCGCGCGCAATCAGGCCGAGCACGCCAGCGCGGTAATCGCGCGCTTGCGCGAGTTCGTGCGCACGCGCAATCCGAATCGCGAACCACACCCGCTTGGCGCACTCGCGCAGACCGTGGTCGAACTCCTGCGGCTGGAGGCCGAACAGCATCAGGTGCGCATCCTCACCGCGCTGCCCGACACGCTTCCGCGCGTGGTCGCCGATCGCGTCATGGTCGAACAGGTGCTGTTGAACCTGGTCAAGAACGCGATCGATGCGATGCGCGAGACGAGCGCCGGACGACGCGAGATCCTGATCGGCGCGCGCCTCGACCTCGATGGCATGGTCGAGGTACGCGTGCGCGATCGCGGTCCCGGCATCGGCCCCGACTTCGCCGAACGGATGTTCGCGCCGCTGACCAGCACCAAGGCCGATGGCCTCGGCATGGGACTGGCAATCTGCCGCTCAATCATGGAGTTCCACGAAGGCCGCCTGTTCGCGGAACCGAACACGGAGGGCGGCAGTACCTTCATCTTCACCCTGCCCGCGGAGGCCGCATGATGTCCAATGCCCAAACCGCACGCATCCTGCTGGTCGACGACAACGACGAGTTCCGCGAATCGACACGCTGGCTGCTGGAAGATGCGGATTTCGACGTGCGTGCGTATGCCAGCGCCGGCGCCCTGCTCGATGCGCTCGACGATTCCATCGATGCCGAGACCGCGACCTGCATCGTCAGCGACGTCCGCATGCCGCGCATGAGTGGCATCGAGTTGCAGCAAGAGCTCAAGCGTCGAGCCGTCGACCTGCCACTGGTGTTCGTCACCGCGCACGCGGATATCCCGCTGGCCGTCGAAGCCATGCGCAACGGCGCGGTGAACTTCATCGAAAAACCATTCGACCCGGTTACGCTGGTGCATGCGTTGCGCGCAGTCACCGAGCACGGCGGCCTTCCCGCTCCGAGTCACGCGGTCATCGAGAAGCTCACACCGCGCGAGCGTCAGGTGCTCGAACTGGTGGTGGCAGGAAAATTGAACAAGACGATCGCCGACGTGCTCGGCATCAGCATCAAGACCGTGGAGCTGCATCGCTCGAATCTGATGGCGAAGCTCGGCGCCCGCAACGTCGCCGAGGTCATCCGCATCGCGCTCGGCCACGAGCAACCCCATCCTGGAGCGTCCCCCCGATGACGGCAGATACTGCCGCGCAACTCGATAGCGCGGCCGTGATACCCGGCCCGCTGCGCGATCGCCTGCGCACCATTCCACCCGAACGCGCCGAGGCGGCAACACGGCTGCTGGCCTCCGGCGATCGCCTCGTGCGTACCGACGGCCCAACGCGGCTGGAGCTGCGCGCCGATGTCGCGCAACACGCTCCGCATGCAACCACCGCGGTGCTGACGCATGCGCATGGGCGCGTCCAGCTGATCCTCACGTCCGAACAGGGCAGTGCGGCGATCGGCGATCGCACTTGGCACGATTTCACCGGCGAGACACGCCTGCTGGCATGGTCTCTCGCCTACGAAACGCTGCTCGGCCAACTCGTCGAAGTGCTCGGCACGCCGCTGTTGCCAGTCGAATTGCTGCCGGCGCCCCCGGCACCCGCGAATGTGTGGCACTGGGCCGGCTTCCGTTTCGATGGTGACGGCAGTCATTGCGAGGGCCTGCTTGGCCTCGATCGCACGACCCTGGATGCGCTGGCGTCCGCCAGCGGCTGGGATCGCGACGACGGAGATGCCGCAGCGCGTACGGGTCGCTCGGGCATCCCGCTGCCATGTCGCTTGCGCCTTCCGGCGCAAATGTTGCCGGCGGCAACCGTGCGCGCGCTGCAGGTCGGCGACGCGCTGCTGATCGGCCAGCGCGCGGCGGCCATCACCGACCTGCGCCTGTGCGCCGACACCGGCGAATCCGGCTTCGACTTGCGCCACGCATGGGCCGCCAGCGCGAGCGCCGAAGGCATGACGATCACCCGAGACCTCACCGAAGCCGAACTCAGGAACGAGACAATGAGCCAGGATCCTCCATTCGAACACGACCAGCTTGCCGATGAGGACGTCGCCGATGTCCGCGATGCGATCACGGTGCGCGTCGAGTTGCTGCTCGACACGCTGCACTTGAACCTGTCGGAAATCGACCGCATCGGCGCCGGGCAAATCCTCAATCTCGCACAGCCGGTGGAAGGTGCCCGCGTCACCCTGCGCGCTAACGGCAAGGCATTCGGCAGCGGCGAACTCGTCTCGCTCGGCGAACTGCTCGGCGTCAAGATCACTCGCATCGGGGATGTCCGTGGATTTCAGTAGTTTTTCACCCGCCCTCGTCATCGCGACGGTCGTCGGGCTTGCGCTGGCACCGTTCGTCGCCGTCATGGTGACCTCATTCACCAAGATCGTCGTCGTCATCAGCCTGCTGCGCAACGCACTCGGCCTGCAGCAGACGCCGCCGAACGTCGTCATCAACGGCCTCGCGATCATCCTCTCGATCTACGTGATGTATCCGGTCATCCTCGACACGCTCGACAACGTCAATGGCGCCACGCCGACCAGCTACGTGCAGGCACCCGGCCCGACGCCACCGGCGCAATCGGGCGCGTCGGACAAGATGACGCTCGACCGGCTCGGACAGATCATCAATACGGGCAAGGAACCGCTGCGCAAGTTCCTGATCAAGCATTCGCACGACCGCGAACGCGCGTTCTTCCTCGAGAGTGCAAAACGCCTGCTGCCACCGCATCAGCAGGCGACGCTCGGCATCGACGACTTTATCGTGATCATGCCGGCGTTCACCGTGAGCGAACTGACCGAAGCGTTCCAGATCGGCTTTCTGCTGTTCCTGCCATTCATCGTGATCGACCTGATCGTGTCGAACATCCTGCTCGCACTCGGCATGATGATGCTGTCACCGACGATGGTGTCGCTGCCGTTCAAGCTGCTGCTGTTCGTGATCCTCAACGGTTGGGCCAAGTTGATCCACGGCCTCGTCGCGACTTACCAGTAGGCAGGGCGGCATGTACCAGAACGAAATCCAGCTCGCGCGCGAGGCCTTGTGGCTGGTCCTGCTGCTGTCGGCACCGCCGATTTTGGCGGCAGCGATCATCGGCCTGCTGATCGCGTTCCTGCAGGCGGTCACGCAGTTGCAGGAGCAGACCTTTCCGTACGCGGTGAAATTCCTCGCGGTCGTGCTCGCGCTGTTCGCGACCGCGACCGTGCTCGGCGGCACCCTGTACAACTTTTCCGACCGCTTGTTCAGCAACTTCGCGACGCTGGTGCATTGATGCGCGACCACGGATTACGATCATCGAAGGAACGCGTCGCGCATGCCGTTTGAACATCTGCAGGGACAGGCGCTGGCGATCGCGCTGACGTTGCCACGCATCGCCGCGGCGTTCCTGATCGTGCCGCTGATGACGCAGGAAACGGTGCCTGCATTGGTGCGCAACAGCTTCTTCGTGAGCCTCGCCATCGTCGCGTACCCGATCGCTGCTGCGGCAGGCCCGAGCACGGCGATGATGCAGAGCACGTGGGCGCTGATCGTGCTGAAGGAAATCTTCGTCGGCACCGCGATCGGCTTCTGCTTCGGCTCGATCTTCTGGGCGCTCAGCGCCGCGGGCAACGTGATCGACGTGAAAGTCGGCTCATCGATGGCCAGCGTGATGGACCCGATTTCCGGCCACCAGACCTCGCTGACCGGCTTGTTCCTCGGCCAGTTCGGCGCGTGGCTGTTCATGGCGACCGGCGCGTTCATGATGTTCATCGACCTGCTGCTGACCAGCTATCGCCTGTGGCCGGTCGGCAATGCGCTGCCACCACTGCATGCTGGCGGCGTCGGCTTCTTCGCCAGCCAGTTCAACTACCTGATGACCGCGGTAATGATGTTCTCTGCGCCGGCGCTCATCGTCACCAGCCTGCTCGACATCGCGATGGGTCTGGTCAACCGCTACGCGCAGCAACTCAACGTGTTCTCGCTGGCGATGCCGATCAAGTCGTGGTTGGCGACGTGGGTGCTGCTACTCGCATTGTCGGCAATCGTCGAAGTCGTCGTGCGCGCACTGGCGCAGAACGCGCAGTTGCTGGATGTGCTTGGGAAGATACTTTAGCGGGAGACGCGAGACGCGCAAAGCTTGCCATCTCGTCGGAACGACGAAGATGGAAGCGTCCAACCTCTCACTTCCCGTCACGCTGCTCGCGCACGCTTTCGGCCCAGCGCAACAGTTCGGCCACGGCTTCGAAGAACTCGCTCGGCAGATAGTCGTCCAGCTCCGCGCGCTCGTACAAGCCGCGCGCGAGCTCCACGTTCTGCATGATCGGCACACCGGCTTCCTCGGCCGCCTCGCGGATCAGCTTCGCCTCGTAGTCCTCGCCCTTGGCGATGACCATTGGCAACTCTGTCTCGCCCGGCTCGTAGTAGATCGCGATGGCCAGATGCGTGGGGTTGGTCACGACGACACTCGACCGACGCACGGAAGAGAGCATGTTCTGCTGCGCCCATTCCTGGTGCAACTGCCGACGCCTGCCCTTGATGTACGGATCACCTTCGTTCTCCTTGGATTCCTGGCGGATGTCGCGGATGCTCATGCGCATCTTTTTCATGAACGAGAAGCGCTGGTAGAACGCATCCAGCACCGACAGGAAGAAGAAGATGAAGATCACCCATACGCCGATGCGCATCGCGCTCGACCAGAACAGTTCGCCCATGACGCCCGGCGGCGCATACGGCAGCGTCACCAGTTGCGGCAGGTACTGGAACAGCACGGCAACGAAGATCGCGATCAGCGCCGAGCTCTTGATGATCGCCTTGACCACCTCGATCACGTTGTCTTTCGAGAAGATCTTCTTCAACCCGGACATCGGATTGACGTGCTTGAGATCCGGCTTGACCTTCTTGAAGGCGAGCACCGGGCCGGCCTGCAGGAATTCCACGATCAGCGCGACGAAGACCGCACCGAGCAGCAGCGGCACGATGATCCACAGCGCCGCATCGAACGCCGCGCGGCCGAGCGCCGGCGCAGCGATCTCGAACGGTTTGGCCATCGAGTTCAGAACGGCATCGAGCAACGTGCCCAGACGGGTCGACATGGACGACCACATCAACCAGATCAGCACGAGCCAGACCAGCACCAGCACGGTGCTGGTCAGCTCCTTGCTCTTGCTGATGTCGCCTTCCTTGCGCGCCTTTTTCAGGCGCTCGGGAGTCGGCTTCTCGGTTCGGTTTCCGGCATCGCCTTCCTCGGCCATGGCAGGGCTTCGTCAATGATGTCAGGAAGAACGGATCAGGCGCGCTGCATGCCGGATGCGGTGACGCGCGTCTTGCGCAAGTTGATCCCACGCTGCGCGAGGAAGTTTTGCTGCGCGGATGCCGCCATCTGCCTGAGCTGCGCGGATCCGCCGGCGCGCGCCGCGCGCTGCGCTTCGAGCGTCAGCACCGCCTCATACAGCAGCGCCTCGCCCATCAACTGCCGTTTGACCGGATCGGCCACCTGCGGACTGTGGGCGATCTGTCCCGCGAACTGCTTCGCTATTGCGAGTACGGCTTCGTGCCCCGGCAACGGCGAGTCGTGGACAACCGACCACATCGCCAGGAAGTGGCCGGCGAGCAGGTCGGGAAGATTGTCCGGAGCCAAGCCATGGTCGCCGAATGCATCGACGAATTCCGCGCGCACATCACGCGCATCCAGTTCGCGTGCGGCCTGCGCCGGATCGAAGCCGGCCTTCGCGCTCAGCGTGTCGAGCAGTTCCTTGCGCACCCGCGCCGACAGCGCCGGGTCGGCGCCGATCAAATAGCGTTGTGCGGTCATGTTCACCGAACTGCTCTGCTGCCCACTCATGCCGTGCTCTCCTGTGCGGGAGTTTCCGCGCCTGTGTCATTCAACGAAACGGTTTGCCGCTTTCGCCATTCTTGCCGCTCGAGCACGAAGCGCAACGCGGTCTTTCCGTGGTACTGCGCCTCGCCATTCGCGACGAATCCGAGCCGCCGCAGGATCGCCGGAACGGCCACGTTGCGAGGATGGCACAGGCCGGCCAAACGCGGCAGTCCGAGGTTCGTGAATGCGTGCGCACACAGCGCGCGACCGCCTTCGACCGCGAGCAGTCGTGCCCATGCGAACCGATTGAGGCGGGTTCCGATTTCGATCTCCTCGCTGCCTTCGAGCGGCATCAGCGAGAAGATGCCGAGAAATCGGCCCTCATCGTCATCGGCACGCCATGCGCCGAGGCCCGGGCGAGCCAGGTAGAGTTCGTTAGCGCGGAAGACGACCTTGGCGATGCCGAAGTAGTCCGTTTCGATGGGTTCAAGCAACCAGCGCGCCACTTCCGGATCGGCATTCAACGCCGTCAACGCCGCAACATCGGCGAGACGCAGCCCGCGCAATGACATCCGCCGTGTGTGCAGGAATTCGGCGCCGGGGAAATCGGTCGCTGGCTGCCCCTTGCGCGCGCGCGTCGTCGAGAGCGGCGCCACGTTCACTGCCGAACGAGTCCCGACCCGTCAATCACCATCGCCTGCAGGTCGAGTCCGTTCTTCAGGAAGTTCCGCTGCGCGGCCGCGGCCATCTTCTGCAGCGTCGCCGTATCGCCAACGCGCTGCGCGGACTGGCGCGCATAGAGTGCGGAGACAGTCTCGTACATCATGCCCTCGGCCTGCATCTGCCGCTGCTGTGATGTCCATCGCTGCGCACTCTGCGCGAACACGTCATGCGTCTGGGCGCTCACGGCCTGAACGTCGGCGACGGCAGGCGGCTCCGTCTGGTTCGCAGTCATCCACATGACGACGAGATAGGCAGCGAAGACGTCGGCGTAGTCGTCCGTGCGCAGTCCATAGGGTGTTGCGGATTCGGAGAATGCGACGCGCACGCTCTTGTGGTCGAACGCGCGCTCGATATTCGCAGCGATGCGGTCACCGTTGCGCGCACGGATGCTCTTGAGGTATTCGCGCTTGACCTCGGCCGCTATCGCGGGGTCGTTGGCGATCGTGAAATCGGAGGAGGTCGATGGACGGTTCCGGCGCATCGGGGGGCGCTGCGGCTCTTCGCGCATTCCGTGCGCATTGTCGCTGGAGCGTCCCGAGGAACGGTGGTTGCGATTTACGCCGTCGAGGATTGCCCGCGACATCGCCTGCTGACCGTAGAACTGCCCCATCGCAAAACTTCCGCCGCCGTCGTACTGCGCGTTGGCAACAGGCGTCGCCAACAACAGCCCGAGCACCGCCGAGAACATCAATGCCAGTGATGGCGGCAGCCTGCTTTTCAGCACGTTGTTGTCGTCGTCATGCTTTGCCATGGTCACTACCTCCTCGCGATTCAGAAATGAGTTGGTGTCATCGCTGTTGCATCATGCCTTTGCGAGTAGTACCCGTCTGTTAAACACATCCTTTTCCGCCTGCTTCGCGCAAAACGCGAGCGAAAAAAAAGACGGAGGCGCACACGCCTCCGTCCCTTGTACCGCACAAGCGAATCGCTTACTGCTTGCGAGCAATCGTGGACATGCCTTCGCCGAGCGACTTGATCGCCGTAGAGGCCACGTTCGTCAGCATGTTGAACAGCTGCGACTCGGCCTGGAACTCGGTCATGAGCTTCTGATATTCATCAGCAGCCTTGGATTCGTCCTTCGACCCTTCCTTGGCGTTGGACTTGGCATCGAGCGCCGCATCCATCTTGCCCGACAATTCGACGAGCTTGGACGCTTGTTGGCCACACATGCCGCCGAGTGCTTTGGCGATCGCCATCAGCCAGCTTCCGCCACCCTTCGCATTCGCCTTCGCATCACCACCCGCCGCATCCTGCGCGCCCTGGTTGACGAGATCGCTGATGGCCTTCTGGGCGCTGTCGCTGAGACGCTGCAACGAGCCGCGATCGGCGTCCGACAAACCGGCCGCGTCGGCGAACTGGTTGATCTGCTCCGCCGCGCTGGCATTGCTGCTGCCTGCCTCCAAACCGCCGGAAGCCTCGCGGAAGCTGTCCTGGAAGCCCTTCGTGACCGCGTCCTGCGTGTCCTGATTCAGGCCGAGCCCCTGCATCGCCTGGCCCAGCATGTTCTGCACGAGGCTGCCCAACGCCTGGCCAATCATCGCGCCGATCGGACCCCCGAACATCGTTCCCACGATGCTGCCGATCGCGCTCAGGAATCCACCGCCACCACCGCCAACGATACTGCCCATTGTCCTTCTCCTCGTGTGTTGTCGAGCGTTCGGTGCGAGCGGCATGTGCAGGATGCGCCGGCCTTCTCGCGATTGACTTCGGAATGCCTGCCCCGCATCCCTCGTGAAACCTGTTGCCGTCTTCGGGGCAGACTTTGCCGGGGCGATCAACACGAGGTAACTAGGTCGTACCCTAGCTTAGGGTTTACCCCAAGCAGCCCGGCCCCGCAGCCGACCAGACGAGCAAGCGCAGTCGGGGCGGAAGGCAGGCGCAGATACGCGCGACCGGCTCAAGGGCACGGCGGCATAGGATGCAACTGGGGGGCGAAACAGAATGCGCGAATGCGCGGCGCGCGCCGCGTCAGAGGTCGCGCAGGATCCAGCCGCGCGGGATCGTTTGTGCGGCCGGCTCGTGCGCGATCACCTTGCTGGCGATGTCGGCGGGCGAGGCATCGCCGCTCCAGGCTTGGGCGATCGCCGCGAGCGCATCGCGCGTCACGCGTGTGTAAGCACCTTCCAGCTCGTTGCGGCTGTCGGCCACGAGCTTGGCCGGATACAGGCGGCGCAATTCGACACTGTGGTTGCACAGCTCGATCAACAGTGCGAGCACCTGCGCGTATTGCATCTCGTCGAGTTGCGGCAGCTGGGTGCGTTGCGCGTACCACGCGGTGAGGAACTCGATCGGACCGAGTTGTCGTTTGGGAGCGGCGCCACTTCGAACTTCCGTCTCCGGCGCAGAGCCCTCGTCGGACGCGCCGCTGCGCAGGTTGGAACCGCCCCACGACGTGAGTTGCCCGCTCGGCAGATCCATGCGGTTCAGTGCGACGACCAATGCCTCGGCGATTGCGATCTTAGCCTCGCGATCATCGCTTTCGGCGATGATCGAAAGCAGCTTCAGGAAGACCGGATATGCGTCGTCACCGAGGCGCCGGGCGATGCGCTTGAGCAATCCCAGCCGATATTCCGTGCCATGTCCGGCGCGCAATGCGCCCGCGAGCCGCGCCGCGGATTCGCGCAAGGTGGATGGGGTGTAGGTCTGGACAGACATTCGGCCAACACTGCGCGCGGAAATGATCGCGCCAATACTACGGGACGGCAGGACAGACGGGCATCGTTCGCCGAATCAGGAAAACGCGGAGAGGATGTAGTCGACGTCGCGTTCAATGTTGTAGGCCGTATCCGGGCCGCTGGCGTAGGCGGTCGGGCCCGATCCGGCCAGTGCGAGCGAGCGCGAACCGGCGCCCTCCCATGCATTCATTGCCAACACCGCCTCGCCATCGAATCCGCTGGCGGATTGCGTGCCGGTGCCGCGCGAGCGCTCAACGCCGCGCTGGCTGGCGACATCCAGCGTGCCTTCGGTCGGGCGAAGATTCAGCGAATCAAGGCCCGGAGATTGCGGGGCTCTGATGGTCATGGCGTTCAAACCCATTGGTCCGGGGATGGATCGCATTCTATGCCTGTCACCTGACTGCAGTATCCGGGGAAACCCTAGGACGCGCCGAACCGTTCAGATTCCGCGCCCCGATGCGCCCGCATCCATCACCGGCGCCGAGCAGGACATGCCGGAATTTCCGGCGTCATACCGCCAAACCCCGCAGCGGCCGAAGCCACGTTGCATTCCCCGACCGTCCCAGGGAGCCCGCCATGCACGCCTCGTTCGATACCGCACCCGCTCCGTTCAACTGGCAACGCGTTGCCGCCTTCTGTACCACCTTCGCCATGCATTTGGTCGCCATCGCGCTGATCGCGGCGCCGCTGGCGATCCCGCTGACGCGAGAAGTGCCTAAAACCATCGAGGCCACACTGATTCGGACGGAACCACCGCCGGCGCCGCCACCGCCGCCCGAACCGGCGCCGCCGCCGCGCGCTCCCGTGGTCCGGCACATCATCCCGACACCCGCGCCGCCACCTACGGTCGCGAGCACACCGACACCTGCGTCAACCGATCTGCCCGCATTGATAGGAAACGCGCCTGCGCCGACGGCCAGTGCACCAGTCGCCAGCGTGAATCCCGGCGTCGGTCCGACATCGACCGGCGAGACGCGCACCCTCGCCTACGACGGCGCGCTGCGCCTGAGCTATCCACCCGCCTCGTTGCGAGCGCGCGAACAGGGCAGCGTGCTGCTGCGCGTGCTGGTGGACGAACATGGCGCACCGCAACGCATCGAGATCGCACGCAGCTCAGGTCATCCAAAGCTCGATGCCGCCGCGCGCGAAGCCGTGCGCAACGCCCACTTTCGTCCCGTGCTGCACGCAGGCCAGCCGGCACCCGCCTGGGGCCTGGTGCCGATCGAGTTTCGGCTCGATCGCGGCTGAGTGCAGAGAGTCCGACACCATGATGAGGCGACAAAGACTTTCGCTGCCTGTGCGACAAGGAGAGTTCACCACTCCGCAACCATTGGTCGTGCCGGCGAACTGGCAACGTCGGTCGCTACGGACGCAAGTGCACGGCCCATAAAACGCCTGCGGGGCGGCACCTCAGAAGGCCGCCCCGCATGCGCCCCCAGTCAATCCACAACGATCACGAATCCGTTCGCGACGTAGCGGTTGTCATCGTCCTTGACTTGGGTCCAACCCACTTGCACCGACTTGCCAACAACCAGCGACCGCGACTGTGCTACCTGCCACGAGCCATCCGTCCCATGCACCAACCAGAGCATCTGCACACGCGCGGCGATGGTCGGCAGCACCACCAAGCGTGCGCGTTCGACCGCACTCGCATCGACGAGCGAAAGCAGTACTTGCATTCCTGGAGCAAAGTCGTCGGTACCCAATTGCAACGGATGCAAGCCGCCCATCCACCGACCGATCACCCTGCCGCTACGCCGCAGCAAGAACCCGTGCCTGCGACAACCGCACGGCCTTTCCCGCCAGGCATTGCGTTACAGTCACCCGGCGATTCGCTTTACCTTCCGCCGCCCTGAGCTGCCACCGCCATGCAACTGCAATTGCTCTGGTACGTCCTCGCCGCGCTTCTGATCGCGCTCGGTTTCGTCGGCACCTTGTTGCCGGCGCTGCCGGGCGTGCCATTGGTGTTCCTCGGCATGCTGCTGGCGGCATGGGCGGATCAGTTCGCGCACGTCGGCGCGTTCACGCTGGGCGTGCTGGGCGTGTTGACGGCGCTCGCGCTGATCGTCGATTTCGCCGCCGGCGTGATGGGTGCGAAGCGCGTCGGCGCGAGCCGCTACGCGGTTATCGGCGCGGCGATCGGCACCGTCGTCGGCATCTTCTTCGGGCTCGTCGGCTTGCTGCTCGGGCCATTCGTCGGCGCGCTGCTCGGCGAGCTGGGTGCGGGCGGAAGCCTGCGCAAGGCGACCGACGTCGGTGTCGGCGCGTGGCTTGGTTTCCTCGTCGGCGCGGTGTTCAAGCTCGGCATCTGTTTCGCGATGGTCGGCATCTTCGCGGTCGCTTTCCTGATCGGCTGAAACCTCGGCCGATGCGCAGGGTGCTTCACGCCTCGCGCGACAGATGCGCGACAGCGGCGTCGCTTTCCGCGCGTCGCGTGTCGTCGAATACGCTCACGTCGACGTGCTCGATCGTCGCCGCATCGAGGCAGCGCACGTTGACGTCGATGCCGTCCGGGTTCGAGCGCGGCACGTAGAAGCCTTTCACGCCGCAGATCTTGCAGAAACGGTGTACCGCGGTGCCGGTATTGAAGCGATAGTCGGCCAGCGCGTCCGCACCGGCGAGCAGGCGAAAGCGCGCGGCCGGCACGATCAGGTGCAGGAAACCGCTGCGGCTGCAGATCGAGCAGTTGCAATCGAGCGCATCGATGCGTGCCGGCGCGTCGACCTCGAACCGCACGCGTCCGCAGTGGCAGCTGCCGCGATGGGTGACCATGCTCGGAGTCACGCGCCAGGCAGCACGTAGAGCAGCACCGCGAAGAACTGCAGCACGCTGCCGAGAAGGACGAAGCCATGCCACAACGCATGGTTGAACGGCAGCCGCCTCCATAGATAGAACGGCACGCCGAGCGTGTAGGCGACACCGCCGCCGAAGACCAGCCAGAGTCCAGCGGATGGCAGGTTTTCCGACAGCGGCTTGATCGCGACCAGGCCAACCCAGCCGATGCCGACATACAGCGCAGCCATCACGCGCCGACTGCGCACACCGGCGAATTCGAGCGCGATGCCGGCGATGGCAAGCGTCCACACGATCGCGAACAGCGACCAGCCCCATGTGCCTTGCAGAGTGATCAGCGCGAACGGCGTGTAGGTGCCAGCGATCAGCAGGAAGATCGCCGCGTGGTCGAACAGGCGCAGCAGCGGTTTGGCGCGCGCGGATGGAATGCCGTGGTACAGCGTCGACGCGGTGTAGAGCAGGATCAAGGTCGTCGCGTAGACGCACACCGCAACAATGTCGCGTATTCCGCCAACGCGCGCGGCGACCGCGGCAAGGATCGCCAGCGCGGCAATGCTGAGCACGATGCCGATGCCGTGGATCACGCTGGACGCGACTTCTTCGCGTCCGCTGTAGGTCGCCGGCATTGCCGAAGCGCTCGAATGCGTCATTGCGATTGTCTACCGGGTTTGTGCGGGTTCGGGGCACGCGAGCGTACCAACACGCGCCGTCCATGCATCATCGCACGCGATGTGAACTTCAAGCCGCCTGATGAGCAGAAAGTCCGGTCTGCAAACCGTCTCACGGAGTGAAATGTTTCACTCCGCTTTCCCTCACCCGCACCTCGGGCGCGACCTCTCCCGCAAGCGGGAGAGGTGAGCGACCCGGCTTCGTGGCCCGTCGCGTCAGCGCTTGCTGAGCGTGAACTTGCCGAACGCGACGCCGAGATCCCAGCCCTGCCCCTTGCCGGACAGCGCCAGCGATACCGGCCCCTTGGTCAGCGCCTGCGCCTCCGCCGAGTTCACCGCACCGGCATGCGCTCCCGCGCTCGCGTAGGTGCCGAGCACCTGGTCTATGTCGTAGACCTCGGAGAATTTTCCAAGACCATCGTTGATTTCGGACTTGCCAAACGTGATGCCGCCACCTTTCGCTTCGATCTTCACGTCGAGCATCTGGCCGTTGCTGCAACTTACCGTGCCGGTGCCGGACGCGGTCTTGTAGAACGCCGACCAGCCGGCCAGCGAGAACGTCATCTTGCAATCGAGTTCCTTCGCCGCCTGCGCCGGCACCGCCGATGCGAGCATCCATGCGGCGGCAGACAGGACCAGCCATCGAATGCGCATCACGACAACTCCTTCGGCGGGGATGCGTCCGATTGTCGGTCAGTTCAGGCATCCGCAGCCTGAACGCGACGCCATGCGCGCGGCGCCGTAAGCTATGACCACGCACGCAATGCGGAGACAAGGCCATGGCGAATACGGAAAGCTCCAACGCAGGTCGGCAATCTTTCGAGGTACTGATCCATCTGCGCCGCACCGATGCGGCCACACCCGCAGCCTCGGTCGGCCTCGCTTTGGCCCGACGACTCGGCGCCTGGGCATTGGGTCTGCACGTCATCCCGATCGCGGCGACCGCGTTCGCCTCGCCGGAGGCCGTTGCACTGTACGTCAACGAAGCCGATTCGCTGTATCGCGATGCGCTGCTGGCGGAACCGGTGTGGCGCGCGCAACTCGATGCGCACGGCGTCGCCGGCGAATGGCAGGTCGCGCAGGGCGACACGATCGAATCGCTTTGCCACGCTTCGCGCTGGTGCGATTTCCTCGTCGTCGAAAGGCCGCAGTTGAATCCGGATGCGCCGACCGGGTGGGGCCTCGTCTCGCGCACCGTGTTCGGCGCGTCGGCGCCCGTCATCGTGGTGCCGGAAACCGCGAAGTGCACGACGATCGGCACGCACATCGTCGTCGCCTGGAACCACAGTCGCGAGGCGATGCTGGCGATCCGCGGCGCATTGCCGCTGCTGGCGCGCGCCGAACATGTCACCGTGCTCGAAGGCGATGCCGGCGAGAATCCGTTCGGTCTGCGCTACCTGCCCAAGCTGGAGCTGCGCGCGTGGCTCGCGCGGCACGGCGTGAACGCGGAATACCGCGCATTCGATGTCGCCAAGGATCGCGGCGCCGCGCTGCTGGAAGCCGCGCACTCGGCGCAGGGCGACCTCATCGTGATGGGTGCGTGGGGCCATTCGCGCATCACCGAACTCGTGCTCGGCGGCACCACGCGGCATCTGTTCCAGAACAGCGACCTGCCGCTGCTGGTCGCGCACTGAAGCAAGCGCGTTTCGCGGTCAGGGCCACACCGGCTCGTCGAGCAATCCTTGTCCGATGATGCGCGTTTCGCCGAACTCGCGCACGAGTTCGATGGCCGGCTCGCCACCGCTGTCCTCAAGCGCGTCGACCAGGGCGCGCGCATGGCTGATGACCCAGACCTGGCCGCGCCGTGCCGCAGCGGCAATCTGGCGTGCCAGCGGGCGCAACAAATCCGGATGCAGGCTCTGCTCCGGTTCGTTGAGCACCAGCAGTTCCGGCGGACGCGGACTCATCAACGCCGCGAGCAAACAGAGATAGCGCACGCTGCCATCCGAAAGCTCGGCCGCAGCGAGCGGCCGCAGCAAACCCTCAACCTCCAGACCAACCTGCAGGCGCGCATCGCCGCCGTCGAGGATGCGCAAGCTCGATCCCGGGAACGCATCCTCGACCGCGGCCTGCAACGCCGGCGCATCGCCGATCTCGAGGATCGTCTGCAGCGCAGCGGCGAGGTCGCGGCCATCGTGCGCGAGCACGCCGGTCTGCACGCTGAGGCGTGGTTGGCGCAGCGGACTTTCAGCATCGGTGCGGAAGCCGTCGTAGAAGCGCCAGTTGCGCAGGCGTTCGCGCAATGCAAACAGTTCCGGAAAACGCTCGGGCTCGCCGAGTTCGGCCAGCAGCGAACGATTCGCCGCCGGCGCGAAACCGAGTCGAGCCCAGCCGCCACCGGACTCGCGCACGCGCACGAGCGCGCCATCACGTTCGAGCCAGGTATTGGACGCGCGCCGCGGCGGTTGCTGCCAGATGGTTTCGGTCTTGATTTCGGGGTCGAATGCGAAGCGCGACAGCGAAGGCGTCGGCAGGCCGATCTCGATCTCGTAGGCGACATCGTCGGCGGCGAAACCGAAGCGGACGCGCAGGGGCGGCCGCTTGGCGGTGCCGCGGATCGCGCCGCCGCGTTTGGCTTGCTGGCGGATGTCGACCGGCCCCGCCCATTGCACCGAGGCGATGCCGCCTTCGAGCGCGAGCGCTTCGGCCAAGCGTCCTTCCGCGGCCTGCGCGAGCAGCCGCAGCGCGCGGTAGAGGTTCGACTTGCCGCAACCGTTGGCACCGGTCACCACGGTCAGCGGACTCAACGCGAGCTTCACATCGCGCAGGGAACGGTAGTTGGCGACCGCGAACGTCTTCAGCATGGCCGCATTTTGCCCGCGATCGATCAATGCGGGTACACGACGATCGCGCAAACGAAAAAACCCCGGACAGGCCGGGGCTTTTCGTCGATGACGCGGGCGCGGCCTACTTCGCTTTCGCGAACGCCAGCGTCATGTCGAGCATGCGGTTCGAGAAACCCCACTCGTTGTCATACCACGACAGCACCTTGACCAGGGTGCCGCCCATCACGCGCGTCTGCGTCGCGTCGTAGACCGAGCTGCGCGGATCGTTGTTGAAGTCGACCGAGACCAGCGGCTTGTGGTTGATGCCGAGCACACCCTTGAGCGCACCTTCGGCCGCTTGCTTGATCGCCGCATCGATTTCCTCGTGCGTGGTCGCACGCTGGGCGACGAAGGAGAAGTCGACGCACGAGACATTGATCGTCGGCACGCGCATCGAGAAGCCGTCGAGCTTGCCCACCAGCTCCGGCAGCACCAAGCCGATCGCCGCGGCGGCGCCGGTCTTGGTCGGGATCTGGCTCATCGTCGCCGAGCGTGCGCGGCGCAGGTCCGAATGGTAGACGTCGGTCAGCACCTGGTCGTTCGTGTACGCATGGATCGTCGTCATCAGACCGTGCACGATGCCGATCTTCTCATGCAGCACCTTGGCCAGCGGCGCGAGGCAGTTGGTCGTGCACGAGGCGTTCGAGATGATCTGGTAGCTGCCCTTGAGCTGGTCGTGGTTGACGCCGTAGACGAAGGTGCCATCCACGTCCTTGTCGCCCGGCGCCGAGATGATCACCTTGTTCGCGCCGGCCGCGATATGCGCGCTCGCCTTGGCCTTGCTGGTGAAGAAGCCGGTCGACTCCAGCACGATGTCGACGCCAAGATCCTTCCACGGCAACTTGGCCGGATCGCGCTCGGCACAGACCTTGATGCGGTCGCCGTTGACGATGAGGTCGCCGCCATCGACGCCGACTTCGCCCGGGAACTTGCCATGCGCCGTGTCGTACTGGGTCAGGTGCGCATTCGTCTCGGCGTTGCCGAGATCGTTGACCGCCACGATCTGGATTTCGTGGTTGCGCTTCGCCTCGTACAGCGCGCGCAGGATGTTGCGGCCGATGCGGCCATAGCCATTGATCGCGACTTTCACAGCCATGAAACAGCTCCTTGGGTTCGGTAAATGCGGAGCGCGCATTTTAGCGGCCCCTTGTGCGGTGCGCACAGGTCCACCGTGGTGGGGCCAATTGCGGAACCCGTGCAGCGTCATGCGCAAGCCGTTGCCGCGTTTGCAGGCCGTTCCGACCCCCTCTTCGCGATAAGCGTCACAAATCCGAAACAGACCGCACTCCGGACCATTACTTTTGGCAGGGGCGGCTGCTAGCGTCTTCCGGGTGTCGGGAACCACGGGGGGATTCCGACACGTGTGCAGTGAAATGCATCTGCCGGTTCCCGTCGAGAGCTCCCGCTTTTCACGCTGTCTGGCATGCGCGCTTCGCTGCGACCAGTACCAGCCACCGCCGCTTCGGCGGCGAACATCGTCGCAACTGGGGAGTCATCCGTGATCAAGAGCAACCGTCGCCTGAAGGCGCCCGTTTTGTTGTCACCGTTGTTTCTCGCATGCTTCGCAAGTGCTGCCCCCGCAGCCAGCCTGACCGACCTGCATGGCCAGGATATCCAAGCCCGCAATACCGCTTATGCCGCAGCGATCCGTGCGGTCGGCGCCTCCACAAGCCCGGCCGACCGTCACGCCGAATGGCTCGGACTCGACTCCGAGTCCGCGCTCGCGCCACTCAACGTCGTGGACGAAGCGGACGGCACCCACCACTACCGCTACCAGCAGACCTTCCGTGGCATTCCGGTATGGGGCGAACACATCGTCATCACCGAGGGCCGCGACGGCAAGGTGCGCCAGTTGTTCGGTCGCCAGGTCGACGGCCTCGCCGCCGACCTCGGTTCGATGCGGTCGACGCTGGATTCCGCATCCGCGCTTGGCATCGCCAAGGCGGCAACGATCGGTGCCGACAAGCAACTGAAGTCCGAACGCGAAAGCGTGCGCGAGATGATCTACGTCGACGAGGCCGGCAGTGCGCGGCTGAGCTACGTGGTGACTTTCTTCGCCGACCGCGCCGGCGGCGGCGCACCCACGCGACCGTTCGTCATCATCGACGCGCAAAGCGGCAACGTCCTCAAGCAGTGGGACGGACTGACCACGTCCGGGATCGGCACCGGTCCCGGCGGCAATGCCAAGACCGGCCAGTACGAATGGGGCTCGGGTGGCAAGTACGGCTACCTGGACGTGAGCCAGAGCGGCACGACCTGCACGATGAACAACACCGACGTGAAGACCGTGAACCTCAATGGCGGCACGTCGAGCACCACCGCGTTCTCGTACACGTGTCCGCGCAACACCGTGAAGACAATCAACGGAGCCTATTCGCCACTGAACGACGCGCACTACTTCGGCGGCGTGATCCAGAACATGTACAACGCATACATGGGCGTGAAGGCGTTGACGTTCCAGTTGGTCATGCGCACGCACTACAGCTCGTCCTACGAGAACGCGTTCTGGGACGGCTCGACGATGAGCTTCGGTGACGGCGCCAGCACGTTCTACCCGCTGGTCAGCGTCGACGTCGCCGGCCACGAGGTTTCGCACGGCTTCACCGAGCAACACTCGAATCTGACCTACTCCGGCCAGTCCGGCGGCATGAACGAGGCGTTCTCGGACATGGGCGGCGAAGCGACCGAGTACTACTGGAAGGGCAGCAACGACTTCCTGGTCGGTCCGGAGGTGTTCAAGTCGTCCGGCGCGCTGCGCTACATGTGCACCCCTACCCAGGACGGCGGCTCCATCGACAACGCGGCCAACTACTACAGCGGCCTCGACGTGCACTACTCGTCCGGCGTCTACAACAAGGCGTTCTGCACCCTGGCCAAGAAGAGCGGCTGGGACACGGTCAAGGCGTTCAAGGCCTTCGCACGCGCCAACAGCCTGTACTGGACGCCGTCCAGCACGTTCAACAGCGGTGCCTGCGGCGTCGAGACAGCAGCGACCGACCTCGGCTTCACCAAGGCGGACGTGACCTCGGCATTCACCGCCGTCGGCGTCGCCTGCCCGGGCGGCGGTGGCGGCGGTGGCGGCGGTGGCAGCACCGGCGGCGTGCTCGCCAACGGCGTGACCGTTACCGGCATCAACCAGCCGACCGCGGGCAGCTCGGTCAACTACACGATGGTCGTTCCGGCGGGCGCGACCGGGCTGAAGTTCGTGATGGCCGGCGGCAGCGGCGATGCCGACATGTACGTGAAGTTCGGCAGCGCGCCGACCGATTCGTCCTACGACTGCCGTCCCTATGTATCGGGCAACAATGAGAGCTGTCCGATCACCACGGCGCAGGCCGGCACCTACTACATACGGCTGAAAGCCTACTCGGCATTCTCCGGCGTCTCGCTGACAGGCAGCTACGCCACCGGAGGCGGCGGTGGTGGTGGCGGCACCGTGCTTTCCAACGGCGTACCGGTCAGCCTGCCTGCGCAGGCCACCGGCACGACCTCGGCGAACTACACGTTGGCGGTTCCGGCGGGCCAGTCGAAGGTCGTGTTCACGATCTCCGGTGGCAGCGGCGACGCGGACCTGTACGTCAAGCTCGGCAGCGCGCCGAGCACGTCGAGCTACACCTGCCGTCCGTACCTTTCCGGCAACAGCGAGACTTGCACCTTGAACGCGCCGGCAGCCGGCACGTACTACGTCAACGTACGCGCCTATGCGGCGTATTCCGGCGTGACGTTGAAAGGAACCTACTCACCGTAGCCATGCAACCAGCAACAGCGTGAACCGGACCGGCGCCGCGAGGCGCCGGTTTCGGTTTTTTCCGGACTCAGCCATCGATGTCGCCGCGGACGACGATCGTATCGAGCGCTCCCGGCTTCGCAGGCGCATCGTGCGCCGCCGCGTCCGGCTCGTGCAGCGAGAAATCAATCGGGATGAGCACGTTACCCTCGACCCGACGCCCATTCGACATGGCGGGATTGAATTTCCACGACTTGACCGCTTGCACCGCAGCGTCGCCAAGAGCGGCCGCACTTTCCGGCTCGACACGATCGACGTGAGCCGATCGCGCGGTTCCGTTGACGGCAATCGTCGCCTTGACCCAGACCCTGCCCTCGACCTTGCTCTTGATCGCCTCATCGGGATAGCGCGGCGGATTCATCGAGGCGTAGCTCGCATCGCGATCGGCGTCGCTCGTTTTCGCCGCAGCCGCGACAGGAGCATGTGATTTAGGATCAGCGAGCGCCAATGTGCCTTCGATGCGGAACTTTTCATGGCCCGCGACCCCGACCGACACCGCGAACGGCACTCCCGGCCGGGCCACGACACTCGGCGAACCGACGACGCTGTCGCCACGACGGATCGTGCTGTCCAGTGCGACGTCGCCACTCGCGGTCGCGTTCGCGACCATCGTCGCACGCCAGTCGTCGTCGGCGATTTCGAAATCGCTGCCGAGCGCGTGAATGATCCGGACGGGTTTGCCGGGCTTGCCGTCGACATCGACGCGCAAGGTCGCATCGACGCTGCGCCCGGCGGCGGGCACGATCGCGGGACGCGACGACTGGCTCGCCCACGCGGTCCAGGCGAACGCCAGCGTCACGCCGGCGACGAGGCAAAGGCCGGCGCCACGCATCGCGCGCGTCGGTCGGGACTTTTTGAGCATGAGGATCCTCTCCTTCAAGGTGCGGTCGGATGGCCAACGGCAACCGACAGGCAACCGCAGCTCCTGCCGCGACTGGCCGGCCAGTTGCACCTTCAACATCGCATCGGCGTACTGCCTCCGCGCTTCCGGAAAACGTGCGATCACCGCCGCATCGCAGGCCAGTTCCTGATCGATGCGGAACTTCGCGGCGGCGTAGTGCAAGAGCGGGTTGAACCAGTTGAGCGAACGCAGCAGGGCGACGAGCGCGTTGACCCATGCATCGCCGCGCATGAAGTGAACGTGTTCGTGCGCGAGAATCAGCTCGCGTTCGCGTGCGTCGTAACGGCATTCGAAATCGGCGGGCAACACGATACGCGGCCGCCACATGCCGACCAGCGCTGGTCCGGCGAATTCGGAATCCGACTGCACGATGCGCGCGCCGTCGCGCGCCTGCAGGCACCCGAGGCTGCGCCGGTAGCGGCGCTGCTGCTGCGCGAACCGCATCGCTGCGAGCAGCGCTCCGGCCAGCCAGAACGCAAACAGCGCCACTCGCGGGTCGAGGGCGTTGGCCGCGGCATCGGCCGAGACGGCTTCGAGCGGCGCGACGCGCACGATGCCCGTCAATGGCGCAACCGGATGCGTCGGCACCGGCAACAGCATCGCAGCGATGGCAACCGGCACGAGCATCCATGCCGCATAGGCGACCTGCGCCCCGAAACGCTGGCGCAGGAACCGGCGCGCCAGCAATACGACGAGGATCGCCACCGACCCGGTCACGGTGATGCGGACAAGCGCATCGAAGGCGTCAGGATTCACCGTCGATCTCCTCGATCAGCGCGCGGATCTCCGCGATGTCCTTCTTCGTGAGCTTGCTGCGTTCGGAGAAATGCGCCACCAGCGGGGCGACGCGTCCGCCATACAGCCGGTCGAGCAGGCTCTTGCTCTCGGCGAGCACGTAGTCGCCTCGCTTCACAAGTGGACGGTAAAGGTAGCGCCGGCCATCGCGTTCAGCGGCGATCGCGCGCTTCTTGAGCAAACGGTTCAGCAAGGTCTTGACCGTCGCCTCCTGCCAATCCTGCGGCTCCGCCACCGCGGCGACGATGTCCTCGGCGCTCTGCGCTGATGCGGCGCGCCAAAGGACTTCCATGATGCGGCTTTCGGCGTCGCTGATCTTCATCGTTTACACTCGTAGTCGATGGCTTGAGATTACGCACGTAATCGAACATGTCAAGCGGTTTCGAGCAAGGCGCGTGGCACACTTGGCGATTGCCGCCAGCCCGCACGCCGCATGTTCCGCCACGCACTCCTGCTCGCCCTGCTCGCCCTCGCCCCGACTTTCGCGCATGCGTGGGGGCCGTCAGGCCATCGCATCGTCGCCGCGCTGGCCGAGCGCCAGCTCTCGCCCGAAGCGAAAGCGGAAATGCGGCGCTTGCTGGCCATCACGCACGAGCACTCGCTCGCCGACATCGCAACATGGGCCGACGAGCTGCGCAACGATCCGGCGCAGGCCGCGCTCGGTCGCGCCACCGCGCCGCTGCATTTCGTGAATTTCTCCGGTTCGACCTGCCACTACGATCCGCCGCGCGATTGCCCGGATGGACGCTGCGTCGTTGCCGCGATCGATCGCTACGCGAAGATCCTCGGCGATCGTTCGCGCCCGGACGCGGAACGCGCCGAAGCGCTGCGTTTCGTCGTCCATTTCGTCGGCGACGTGCATCAGCCATTGCACGCGGGCTACCGCGACGACCGCGGCGGCAACCGCTACCAGGTGCAATGGAACGGCCGCGGCACGAACCTGCACGCGATCTGGGATACGCCGGTGCTGGCGAGTCGCCGGCTCGGCTGGAAGCGCCATGCCGCCCTGCTCGCACGGACGCCGCCGCCGCGCGCGGAAGGCACGCCGCGGCAATGGGCCGAGGAATCGTGCCGCGCAACGCGCGACGACGGCATCTATCCGCGTGGCCACGTCATCGATGCTGCTTACCTTACGCATATGCGCCCGCTCGCCGAACGCCGCGTGCGTCTCGCCGGTGCACGTCTGGCGGTGCTGCTGAACCGCGAACTGTCGCGCTCGCGACGCTGACCCGGCCGATCGGCGCGGGGGCTTCAGCTCGCTCGTCTTCCCGCTGCACTTCCTGCCGCTGTTCCTGCCCGCCTGTCGCCCGCTGCCATCGCGCCGAACGACGCTGGTGGTGTCCGGTCTGGTGGCCTATGCGTGGGCGAGGTGCTCTACGCCGGCGTGATGCTCGCCTCGGTTGTCGCGCACCATCGTTTCGCTTGCGGATCGATGCGCGCGACAGGGCGGCGCGCATGCATGCCCTGACGCCGGGCGTCGGCGCCCGCCTCGCCGCGCTGGTACGGTTCAGGTACGCACCGTTCCTGCATGCATTCGCCGAAAGCCCGATGCAGCTACCGCTTTCTTCAGGTCCGGCGCGATCTCCACTGTATGCGATGGCGGCGTTGCTGTTCGCCGGGTCATCTTTCCGCGCCGACACGCTGGCCCAGCGGAAGCCCCTGCAAGCCGCGCCACACAAGGCTTTGCGGGACGTCGGCGCCAGCCTGAACAATTTATAAACCAATCAGTATTGAAATTGAGGACCTGAATCCCATCTTAAGCGGGCCGCCAGGGAATCGAACCGTTCGCGGAGGCGACAGTCAAAAACGGCGCTACAGGATGTGGCCCCAAGAAGCCCCCTAACAATAGATAGTTGGAGTTGGAAGATCATGAAAAACACCTTGTTTGCCATTGCCCTCGCCACGGCCGGTCTGGCCGCGTTCCCCGCTGTCAGCCACGCCGCGAACAACAGCGGATTCTTCGTCAACGGCAACATCGGCCAGTCCAATCTGGACAAGGGCGCCTATGACGACAGCGACACCGGCTACGGCGCGAACATCGGCTACCGCTGGGCGGTTGCACCAAACATTCTGCTCGGCGTCGAAGGCGGCTACACGGATCTCGGCAGCATCTCGCCGAAGAACGGCTATCGCGGCAGTGGCGTCGGCGATGCCGAACTCAGCGGCTGGAACCTCGGTGTCAACGGCCACTTCAACGTGACCGACAACTGGTACGTCAGCGGTCGCGCCGGCTTGTTCCGCGCCGACCTCAAGGGCGGCTATCTCGACGGCGCCGGCCTGCCGGTGCGCGTCGACGACAACACCAACAAGTGGTACGCCGGCGCAGGCTTCGGCTACGACTTCACCAACAACTTCAGCGTTGGGCTGAATTACGACTACTACAAGGCCAACAAGAACGGCTTGGACTTCAATCCGAGCCTGGTGTCGGTCAGCGGCGAATACCGCTTCTGATCCACTCCGATCAGTCTCCAATGGAGTCTCAAGGCAAGGATGCCGTCACAGCTCCCGGCCCGCGCAAGCGGGCCGGTTTTTTTTCGCTATGCGATGGCGAAATGTGGCATGCGTCACACTGGACGCGCTCATGCTCATCTGCAGTACAGCGGCGACTGCGTATTCAACGCGTGCGTCGCGCCGGCGACGTCTGGATATTCCGCATGGAGAAAAACCCAATGAGAAATACAGCGCTCGTCGCAGCCATGATCGCAGCCGGATGCGTGGCCCTGCCGAATCGCAGTGAGGCCGCCAATGCCGACGGCTTTTTCGTCGGCGGCAACATCGGCCGCTCCTCGGTCGACACCCATGGTTTCGATGACGATGACGCCGGCTACGCGGCGAACTTCGGTTACCGCTGGGCCGTCGCGCCGAATGTCCTGATCGGCATCGAAACCGGTTACGCCGATCTCGGAAGCTTTTCACTCGACACACCGGCGCAAACGCTGAAAACCTCGATGAGTGGCTGGAATGTAGGCGCGAATGGCCACTTCAACGTCGCCGAAAACTGGTATGTAAGCGGGCGCCTCGGTCTGTTCCGCGCCAATGTGGAAGTCCGCAGTCCGTACTACAACGACGACTACGACAGCAACAAATGGTATGCCGGCGTGGGTTTCGGCTACGACTTCACCAACGCCGTCAGCGTAGGACTGAATTACGACTACTACAAAACCTCCAGCTCGCCGATCTACGCCCCAAGGCTGCTCTCGGTCAGCGGCGAGTATCGCTTCTGATCGATGCGCATTCGCTCGCGGCAGGAGCGCATTGTTACAACGTCGCTGCAGCAATCGGGTGTTGATTTCCGCCGAGAACTGAGCCGGGTTTTCCATCGAAAAGTGAGCCACCGGTTGCGGGGTCAGCTTAGCTCAGTGGTGGGGTGATCGGTTGTCGTCGGCCTCCTTTCGGGTGTCTGCGGCGTGATGCCGGAAGCGGTAGCTGTCGTTGCCGGTTTCGAGGATGTGGCAGCGATGGGTGAGGCGGTCGAGCAGCGCGGTGGTCATCTTGGCGTCGCCGAAGACAGCGGCCCACTCGGCGAAACTGAGATTGGTGGTGATGGCCAGGCTGGTCTGCTCGTAGAGCTTGCCGATCAGGTGGAAGAGCAAGGCGCCGCCGGCCTGCGAGAACGGCAGATAGCCCAGCTCGTCGAGGATGACGAGGTCGGCATCGATCAGGCGGCTGGCCAGTTGCCCCTGCTTGCCGCTGGCCTTTTCCTGTTCCAGCGCGTTGACCAGTTCGATGGTCGAGAAGAAGCGCACGCGCCGCCGATGATGGCGGATGGCCTGCACGCCGAGGGCCGTGGCCAGATGGGTCTTGCCGGTCCCTGGCCCGCCCACGAGTACCACGTTCTGGCATGCGTCCATGAAGTCGCCGTGGTGCAGTTGCCGGATCAAGGCTTCGTCGACCACGCTCTGGGTGAAGTCGAAGTGGCTGAGGTCGCGGTAGATCGGGAAGCGTGCGGCCTTGAGCTGGTAGTTGATGGAGCGCACTTCGCGCTCGGCCACCTCGGCTTTGAGCAAGGTGCTCACCAGCGGCAAGGCGTCCTGGTAGAGCGGTGCGCCTTGCTGGGCCAGTTCATCCAGGGCCTGCACCATGCCGTGCAGGCGCAGCGACTTGAGCGTGGCGGTGATGGCCTCATGCGACATGGCGCGACCTCCGCAGATGGTCGTAGCGCGCCACGTTGGCGACCGGCTCGATCTGCAGGGCCAGGCCGGGCGGCGCGGTCACCGGTGCCGGCGGCGTTTCACCCAGCAGCCGCCTCAGCAGGTTGAGGATGTGGGGCTTGGATGGCGCTTGGGCTTCCAGCGCCAACTCCACGGCCGCCAGCACCGCCTGCTCGTCGTACTGCAGCACCAGCGCGAGGATCTCGACCATCTCGCGGTCGCCGCCCGAACGCGCCAGCAGGATCGCCTGCAGCTTCCGGAAGCCTTCGGGCAACTGGGCGAACGGCGCGCCGTTGCGCAAAGCGCCCGGCTTGCGCTGTACGACGCTGAGGTAGTGCCGCCAGTCGTAGAGCGTCCGCCCGCCGTCGTGGGTGCGATGGATGAGCCGCGCATGCTCGGCGATCACCTGTCCCTCGGCCGCCATCACCACGCGGTCGGCATACAGGCGCACGCTGACCGGCCGGTTGGCGAAACTCGCGGGCACGCTGTAGCGGTTGCGATCCACGTGTACCAGGCAGGTCGGCGTGACGCGCTTGGTCTGCTCCACGAAGCCATCGAACGGTGTGGGCGCCGGCATCAGTTGCGGCCGCTCCTCCTGCCAGACGTCAGCAAGGGTGCGGTCGCGCCACTGCGGGTGGGGTAACGTCTGCCACATCGCCATGCACCGTTCCTGCAGCCAGGCGTTGAGGGCTTCCAGCGTCGGCATCGGCGGCACCGCCGGCCATACGCGGTGGCGTGCATCCTGCACGTTCTTCTCGATCTGCCCCTTCTCCCAGCCCGAGGCCGGGTTGCAGAACTCGGCTTCGAACAGGTAGTGGCCCACCATCGCGGCGAAGCGCGCATTGACGTCGCGCACCTTGCCGCGGCGCACCTTGTCCACCGCCGTCTTCATGTTGTCGTAGATGCCCCGGCGCGGCACGCCACCGAAGACCGCGAAGGCATGCCGGTGCGCATCGAACAACATCTCGTGCGTCTGCAGGAGATAAGCGCGCAGCAGGAACGCCCGGCTGTGGCACAGCTTGAAGTGGGCGACCTGCAGCTTGACGCGCTCGCCGCCGATGCGGGCGACGTCCTCGCTCCAGTCGAACTGGAAGGCCTCGCCGGGCGCGAAGGCCAAGGGCACGAAGGTGCCGCGCCCGGCGGTGCGGCTGCGCTCCCGCTCGGCTTGCCGCCACGCACGGGCGAAGGCCGCCACGCGACCATAAGAACCGGCATAGCCCTCGGCCGCCAGGGCCTGATGCATCTGCCGGATCGTGCGCCGCTGCTTGCGCGGCAGATGCTGGTTGGCGTGCAGCCAGCCGGACAGCTCGGCCGCATACGGGTCGAGCTGGCTGGGACTCTTGCGGGTGGGGTAACGCGGGGAAACTTCCCCGCTCGCCAGGTACTTGGCGATGGTGTTGCGCGACAGCTTCGTGCGCCGGGCGATCTCCCGGATCGAGACCTGGTCGCGAAGGTGCCAGCGTCGGATCACGCTCAGTAGGGCCACGTCGATCACTCCTTAGCTCCCGCTCGGGTGGTGAGCGGAGGGTGGTGGGAGGTGGCTCAACTTTCGACGGAAATCCCTACCCGAAGTGGCTCAGTTTTGGATGGAACTCAACAAATCGGGCCTGCGCAAGCGCGCCGGTTCTGGGCATGCCTCATGCGCTTTCCGTCGCTGTTTCCGCTTCGGCAACGCTTGCCGTTTCACGGCGCGCGACGACGACCGCGGTCGCCAGATCGCCGGTCACGTTCAGCGCGGTGCGGCACATGTCGAGGAAGCGATCGACGCCGAGGATCAGCGCGATGCCTTCCGGCGGTACGTGCAGGTAGGTCAGGATCATCGCGATCACCGGCAACGAGCCGGCGGGCACGCCGGCGGTGCCGATCGAACCGAGGACGCACAAGCCGAGCACCATGACCTGCTGGCCGAGGTCGAGTTCGACGCCGAAGCATTGCACGAGGAACAGCGTGGTCAGGCCCTCGAACAATGCGGTGCCGTGGTGGTTTGCGCTGGCGCCGAGCGTCAACACGAAGCGCGCGACCTTCGGCGGCAGTTTCAGGTTTTCCTCGGCAACCTTCAGCGTGGTCGGCAGGGTGCCGGTGCTGGACGAAGTCGAGAACGCGGTCAGGATCGCCTCCTGCGAATCGCGGAAGAAGCGCAGCGGACTCATGCCGCCCATCACGCGCACCCACAACGGCAGCACGACGAACATGTGCAGCGCGATCGCCAGCAGCACGGCGAATGCGTAGTGGCCGAGCTTGAGAAGCAACTCCCAACCGAAGCGCGCGGTCAGCGCGAACATCAGCGCGGTGACCGCGTAGGGCGTCAACCGGATGACGAGTCCGATCAAGGTCATCACAATCTCGTTGAGACCTTGCACCATCTCCTTGAAACGCATCGTCGCCGGCGTCGGCTTCAGCACGATCGCGACGCCGAGCATCAGCGCGAAGAACATCACCGCCAGCAGTTCGCCATCAGCCGCCGCCTTGACCACGTTGCGCGGCACCACGCCGAGCATCATGTCGATGACCGACAGCGACGGCTTCGCCTCGGTGATCGCCTTGGCCTGGCCGCCGGCGGCGATGGCCTGTTCCAGCATCTGCGGGTCCATGCCGCGACCCGGTTGCAGCACGTTGACGACGAGCAGGCCGATGCCGATCGCGATGCAGGTGACCGTGACCGTGTAGAACAACGTGCGCAGACCGATGCGGCCGAGCGAAGCGATGTCGCCGATCTCGGTGACGCCGAGGATCAATGCGCTGAACATCAGCGGCAGCACCAGCATGAACAGCAGGCGCAGGAACAACTGCCCGGCCGGCGCGGCGACGTAGTCGATCAGCGCAGCGATCCAGACGTTGTCGGGACCGATCAGATGCGCCGCGATACCGCCGCCGATGCCGATCGCAAAGCCGATCAGTACGCGCCAATGCAAGGCAAGGCGCGGCTTCATTGGACACCCGACGAGTGCGGCGCACGTGCGCGAACAGCGCTTGGAAAACCGGATTTCCGGCAACAATGCATCAGAATCGACCCCATCGGCGAAGCGATCGCCGATGGTACACGAGCCGATTGCGGGCGCGGCCGAGGCCGCGGCTAGTCGCGATGCGGATACAGTGCCGGCAGCGATGACGTGGACGCCACCGCCTGCATCGATTCGCGCCAGGCCAGCCCCTTGCCGAAAGCCTGCGTCAGGCGCGTGGCGAGCCCTTGCGAGGATGCGCCGGCATAGCGCGAGCGTTGCAGGTCGGCGAGCGCATCGCGCTGCGCGTCGTCGGCCAGCCGCGTGGCGAGTTCGCCGAGATTGCGCACGTCGGGACGTTCGGCGCGCGCCCAGGCGACGAGCGTGCGCTCGGCGCCCGCGAACTCGCCAAGCGAGCAGGCGCGCAGGAACGCAGCACGATGCGCGGCCCCCTCGCCGCTCGACGGCTGTGCCTTCGCCACCACCGGCGCGCGGCCCCGCGAACGCCACCACAAGCCGAGCGTACCCAGCCACAGAGCGAAACCGAGGATCGCCAACGCTTTCCAGGCGCGCAGGCGCATTGACCTCGCGGCGGACGGCGTCGCGACGGCAGTGGCCACCTGAGTGGACGGGATCGCGGCGCTTGGCAGCTGCGAGCCGGCCGCAGGCGCCGCGTTGTTCGCGGCACCGGCCGCAGCGGGGAGCACATTGATCGTGCGAGCCGGCAGCTCGGCGACTTCCTCGCGATCGTGCGTGGTATCCCACCAATGCACCTTCATGCCCGGAACCGTCAACGTCCCGGGACGATTCGGCACGAACGCGAACTTGCGCACGCGCTCACCGTACAGCCATTGGCCGTCGTCGCGCGTGCGCGTGTCGGCCTTGTCCGGGTAGATCTCGGCGCCGGGTGGCGCATCGAGGCTCAACTCCGGCAATTGCTCGTAGCCGAGCCCTTGCGCCTGCAGGCGGATCGTGCGTGTGACCGGATCGCCGACGCGGATCTCGGTCGGCAATTCGGTCTCGTCCTTGAGCAGCAGCGAGGCCGCCGGCAGCCACGCGTCGCCACTCCATTGCGCCGGCTTCGGCTTGACCACGAGATGCACGGCTTCCGAACGCGCGCTGACACCGCGGCCGCGGCTGAAGAATCCGGTCGGGTCGGTGACGTCGAGCGCGGTACCCCGAAAGTTCAAGGCTGGTATGTCGATTGCGCCGCTGCGCTCGGGAATCAGCGCGTAGTGTCGCTCGATGACGTTGTAGCGACGCGCGCCAATCGTTGCGATGTAGCGCTTATCCTGGCCTTGGCCAAGGCGCTGTGCGCCGAGACCGTCGGCTTGCGGTTCGCTGAGATTGCCGTCGGTCAGGTCGAACGCGTAGTACAGCTTCACCGTGTAGCGCACTTCCTGCTGCACGTACGGATCGAGCGGCTCGGCGCTGGCCTCGATGAACACGTCGCCGCCTGCCTTCGCGCTCTGCGGCGGCGCCGCCTGCACGCTGAGCGCAATCGGTTGCGTCTTCTCCGCGCCGACCGCGATCGGCGCGATCGTGATGCGGCCTTCGTGCTTCGGTTCGAGCGCGACCGCCCACAAGGTCTTCGCCGTGCGCGCGCCGTTGACGATGCTGAGTTGCTGGCTCGACTGCGTGCCGGCGAGATCGAAATCCTGTTTCAACACCGAGAAATCCGGTTGCGCGAGCGAACCGCCTTCGGCCTCGACATTCAACGTGACGGTCTCGCCGAGCTGGATCGAATCGCGATCGAGCCACGCGCGCACGCTCGGCGCGGCCTGTGCCGGCAGCACCACGAGGGCGAGCATGAGCAGTGCCAGCCACGCCGGGGATCGAAACGGAATGCGCATTACTGACCTTCTCCCCCGCGCTGCTGGCGGCGCTGGTATTCGAGCTGGAACTTGCGGCGCAGCAGGCCACCCGGATCGTCCGGCACGCGTTCGAGCATGTGATCGAGCGCCTGCTGTTTCTCGCGTGTCGCTTCGTCGACCGGCGCGACGCCGGCACGAGGTTTGTCGTCCTTCGCGGCGTCCTTGTCGCCCTTGGCAAGCGCCTGATCGATCGACTGCGACAACGCCTTTTTCTGCTCGGCGTCCGGCTCTTGCGTCTTCGCCTGTCCTGCCTGGTCTTGCTCGTCCGCACCGGCGCCGTTCTGATCCTGCTGCGCGGAGTCCGCAGGCGACTGCTCCTGCTGCTTGTCCTGGCTGCCGCTGTCCGACTTCTTCTGCCCGTCCTGCTGCTCGCCTTGCCGCGATTCGCCCTTCGAATCGCCCTTGCCGTCCTGCTTGTCGTCCTTGCCCTGCTGGTCCTGCTTGTGCGAATCCTCGCTGGAGGAGGAGGTGGAGGACGGCTGATCCTGCGAATTCTTCTGCTGCGAGGAATCCTTGCCGTTCTGCTGTTGTTGCTGCGATTTGTCTTGCTGTTTCTGCTGCTTCAGGAATTCCTCGACCGCGCCGCGATTGGCCTGTGCATCGGCCATGTCAGGCGCGAGCTTGAGCGCCTCGTCGTAGGCGGCCAGCGCATCTTCGTAGCGCCCCAGCTTGGCCAATGCGTTGCCGCGGTTGTAGGCGCCATCCGCACCACCGGCCTTCGCATAGTCGGCCTCGGCGGTCTTGTAGTCGCCGGCGCGATAGGCCGCGCCGGCACGCCAGTCGGGCGAGCGCGCAACCTCGGCCGCCGCCTTGGCATCGCCGCGTGCCAACGCATCCGCCGCCTGCTGGTCCGGACGCCGCCACAGATCGCTGAACGACGCCGCCTGCGCCGAAGGTGGCGGCGTCAGCAATGCGAGCGCGAACAGCATCAGCCAGCCGCGACGGAAGCCAAGCAGCGCGAGCGGCGCCAGCAGCAGCAGCAACCATGGCCCGCGATCGCGCCAACGCGCGCTTTCGGCGTTCTCGCCGGAAACGTCGGCATTGCCGCGCTCGACCCCTTCGACGTGATCGTCGAGCAGTGTGTCGAGATCACTGGCGTCCGGTGCCAGATGCGCGTAGCGACCGCCGCCCGCTTCGGCCAATGCGCGCAATGCGCTCTCGTCGATGCGCGAGATGACCACGTTGCCGCTGGCGTCCTTCAGGAAGTCGCCTTGCGCGAGCGGCACCGGCGCACCGGCCGCGGTGCCGACGCCAAGCACGGACACGCGCAATCCGCGTGCATGTACCTCGCGCGCGGCGGCTTGCGCGTCGGCATTCGCGCTGTCGGCAAGCAGGATGATCGTGCCGTGATGCAGCCCGGCCTGGTCGATCAGCGCCGCAGCACTGCGGATCGCGCGCGCGGTGTCGTTGCCGGGCACCGGCATCGTGCCCGGATCGAGCGCTTCGACGAGGTTGCGCACGGTGCCGACGTCATCGGTCAACGGCGCGGCGACGAACGCGTCGCCGGAATACCCGATCAGGGCGGTCTGGTAGTCGCGGCTGCGCGCAAGGATGTCCATCAGCTTGTAGCGCGCACGTGCCAATCGGCTTGGCTTCTCGTCCTGCGCGAGCATCGTCGGCGCCAGTTCCAGCGCAAGCACGCGCGCGGCCTGGTTGCGGTATAGCGGCATCGGTTCACGTTCCCATGCGGGACCGGCCAGCGCGATGCAGGCCAGCGACCACAATGTCGTCGCGAGGACGATGCCAGCGCGACCGGGACCGCCATCGATGCGTTCGATCAGATGCGGCAGCAGGTGCGCGTCGACCGCACCGCGCCAAGCTCCCGCATCGGCGCGACCGTGCCGCCACGCGAGCCAGAACAAGGGCACCGCCAGCAGCAACACCAGTGCGAGCGGACGCAGGAAATGGAACTGCGCAAGCGCGGTGCTCATGTCGGTAACGCTCCGCGCAGCAGACGCACGCGCCATGCCGGCAGCAGGAAGGCGAACGCGCCGGCGATCAGTGCACCGCCGAGCGGCCAGCGATAGAGTTCATCGACCGGGCGAAGGCTCTGCTGCGTATCGGCGACCGGTTCGAGCTTGTCGAGCGTGCGATAGATGTCGGCCAGTTCCTCGCTGTTGCGCGCGCGGAAATAGCGACCGCCGGTTTTCTCGGCCATTTGGCCGAGCATCTTCTCGTCGAGATCGGCGGACGGGTTGACGACGCGGCTGCCGAACAGGCTGTTGACGCGCATCGCGTCGGCACCGATGCCGATCGTGTAGATGCGCACATGATTCGCTTCGGCCAGTTCGATCGCCTTGCGCGGATCGAGCTCGCCGGACGTATTGACGCCGTCGGTCAGCAACACCAGCACGCGTTGCTGTTGCGGACGATCGCGCAGGCGTTTGACCGCGAGTCCAACGGCGTCGCCGATCGCGGTCTCACGGCCGGCGAGGCCGATCGTCGAGTCGGCAAGCTGCTTGCCGACCGTTTTCAGATCAAAGGTCAGCGGCACCAGCAGATAGGCGCGCGTACCGAACAGGATCAGGCCGACGCGATCGCCGGCGCGGCGATGCACGAAATCCGATGCGATCGCCTGGATCGCCGCAAAGCGCGGCGCCGGCACACCGCCGAGCTGCATGTCCTCGATGCTCATGCTGCCCGAGGTATCGATCGCCAGCAGCAGGTCGCGCCCGGAACGCGGCACGTCTTCGGGCGCACCGAGCCATTGCGGACGTGCCGCGGCGAGCACGAGCAACGCCCATCCGAGCAGCGCGCAGAGGCGGCGCAGTCGCGGAACGGGCGATACCTCGGCTTGCTGCGGCAATGCGACGCCAAGATGCGGCAGGTGCAACGCCGTGCTCATCAATCCCTGCGCGCGTGGCAGCAGCAGCGCCGCGACGAACGGCAGCGGCAGCAGCACGAGCAGCCAAGGCCACGCGAGTTCAAACATGGCTTTGCCTGCGACGCAGCACATGCGCGAGCCAGCCACGTGCGAGATCGAGCAGCGCGTGCGCATCGAACGCAGCGGTGGCCGGATCGTCGGCGCGCCGATACGGCGCTTCGACCAGCAAGCGCCCGGCGCCGCTGCGGAACGGTGCATCCGCGACGCGCGTCGGTGGCAATTGTCGATCGAGGAATTCCAGCCACGCCTCGTCGCGCAGGGCGACCGATTGCGGTTCGATCAGGCGCGACGCGCGACGCAGCAGTTGCGACACCTGCGTCGCGAGCTGCACGGCATCGGGCTGCGCTTCGTGCCTCGTCGCAATGCGTTCGAGTTCAGCTTGGATGCCCCTGCGCCAGCGCCATTGGCGACGACGTCGCCCGAGCCAACGCAGCACAACCACGAACAGCATGATGGTGAGGATCGCGAGCAGCCACCAACCCGGCGCCGGCGGCCACCACGATGGTGCCGGCGGCAAATGGATGTCGCGCAAGTCCGGGCCGGGTGACGACGGACTCATGCGACCACCGTGGACAGGCGACTGCGCGCGAACAGTGGGGCGAGCGTGCGGCGCAGGTCCGCGTGACCATCCAGTTCGATCACGCGGATGCCGAGCTTGGCGCACACCGCACGCAACCGCTCGCGCGACGATGCGAAACGCTCGGTCCAGGCCGCGCGCACCCGCGTATCGGAGAAATCGAGGATGCGCCGCGTGCTGCCGAGATGTAGCGCATAGCGACCAGGCGGCGGCGGCACGAGCTCGAGCGCATCGCGCAGCAGCACGACGGTGATCTCGTGGCGACCAGCCAGTTGCGGCAGGCGTTCGGCCACGGCTTCATCGGTACTGAAACCGTCGCTCAGCAGGACCAGGCGCATGCCCGGATGCAGCAGGCGGCGCACGCGCGCGAGCGCTGCGGAGAGCGGTTCCTGCGTGGCGTCGTCGGCTGCGTTGTCCCAGTCGCGCAGCGCGCGCAGTACATGCAGTACACCACGACGGCCACCGGCCGGTTTGACCTCGCCACGGATGCCGCCACCGAAACCGATCGCGCCAACGCGGTCGCCCGCGGAACTCGCCAGCCACGCGAGCAGCGCTGCCGCGCGTGCGGCCTGCACGCTCTTGAAACGCACGCGCGTGCCGAAGCGCATGCCGGGATTCAGGTCCATCGCCAACAACAGGCCCTGCTCGCGTTCTTCCTCGAACAGTTTCGTATGCGGCTTGCCGCTGCGTGCGGTGACGCGCCAGTCCATGTGGCGGATTTCGTCGCCGTGCTGGTAGATGCGCGATTCGCGGAAGTCCACGCCACGCCCGCGCCAGCGTGACCGGCTGGTGCCGGAACGCAGCGCCACGCTGCTGCGATTGCGCGCGAGGCTGGCGCCGTGCGCGAACGCAGCCAGCGCGATCAGTTCGTCAAGCGCGACACGGGTGGCGTTGGTGGCGTTAATGGGGGCGGGCATTGGCTGAGGATTGTTGGTGACTGGTTCGTCAGTCCCGTGAAGAAGGTGTGCGTTGCCGATCCGTCGCAGCTCAGGTCATCCAGGAACGCTTCTGATCGAGAAACGCCTGAAGCATGCGGGAACGGCGGACGCGCACGCTACGCGGGCGCCACTCGCACTACGGCAGTGGCACACGCTCGAGCAAAGTCGCGATCACCTTGTCCGCATCGACGCCCTCGGCTTCCGCCTCGTAGCTCAGCAATACGCGATGACGCAGCACGTCGGCGGCGATCGCATGCACGTCTTCCGGCGTCACGTAGTCACGTCCGGCGAGCCACGCATGCGCACGCGCGCAGCGGTCGAGCGCGATGGTGCCGCGCGGGCTCGCCCCGAATGCGACGAGGCGCGCGAGCTCGGCGCCAAACGGCGACGGATCGCGCGTTGCCAACACGAGTTGCACGAGGTATTCCTCGAGCTGCGGCGCGAGATGCAGATCGAGCACCTCGCCGCGCGCTGCGAACACTTGAGCTTGGGTCAGCATGCGTTGCGGATGCGTCTGCGTGGAGAGCGCCTCGCGCGCGCGGTCACGCGCCAATTTGAGGATTGCCGCTTCGGCGGCGGCCTTCGGATAGTCGACGCGGACGTGCAGCAGGAAGCGGTCGAGTTGCGCTTCCGGCAGCGGATAGGTGCCTTCCTGCTCGATCGGATTCTGCGTCGCCATGACGAGGAACAGCTTCGGCAGTTGGTATGTATCACGCCCGACCGTCACCTGACGTTCGCCCATCGCTTCGAGCAGCGCCGATTGCACCTTGGCCGGCGCACGATTGACCTCGTCGGCGAGAATCAGGTTGTGGAAGATCGGGCCACGCTGGAATTCGAAGTTCGTCGTTTGCGGACGGTAGATCTCGGTACCGGTCAGGTCGGCCGGCAGCAGATCCGGCGTGAACTGGACGCGGTGGAAATCCGCCTCGATGCGCGTCGCGAGTTCCTTGATCGCAGTGGTCTTGGCGAGTCCGGGAGCGCCTTCGACGAGCAGGTGGCCGTCGGCCAGCAGCGCGATGAGCAAGCGATCGATCAACGCTTCCTGGCCGATGATGCATTGGCCGAGCTCGTTGCGGAGCGCGGAAAAGGCGGCGGATGCCGTGGCGGATTCGGGCATATCCATGGGGCCTGCTTGGGATTCCGGGAATGATCGCACGTCGGTGTGCGCGCCAATGAGACAGCGCCGCAGGCGATAAGTTTTCGCAACGCGATCAGGCGTTCAGCACATCGACGAACGCAGCCGGCCGGCCGACCAACCAGCCTTGCGCATATCGGCAGCCTAGTTTGTGCAGGATTTCACGCTGCTCGGCGGTTTCGACGCCTTCGGCGACCAGGTCGCAACCGAGTGCGTGCGCCATCGCCACGATAACGCCCACCAGTGCCACACCGCGCGCCGAATCCAATGCCTTCACGAAACCGCCATCGAGTTTGATCTGATCGAAATGCAGGGTCAGCAGCGGACCGAGGTTCGAGTAGCCAGTGCCGAAATCGTCGAGCGCGACATGCATGCCGACCGCATGGCAACGCTCCAGCAGATCCGCGATGCGCGCGTGGTCAAGCACAAGGCTTTCGGTGATCTCCAGCTTCAGCCGATCCGGCGGCAAGTCGCGGCTGCGCAGGTGCGCGAGGATGCGGCCAACGAGGCCGCGATCGTCGATCTGTCGCGCGGACAGATTCACCGCGATGAACGGCAACGGCTTGTGCCCGCGGCGTTGCAGGTCGGCGAGCATGTCGCAGACACAGGCAAGGATGTAGTCCCCGACTGGAAGGATCAGCGAGGTTTCCTCGGCGAGGCGGATGAATTCTGCCGGCGAGACGGCGCCACGCTGCGGATGTTGCCAGCGCACCAGCGCTTCGTAGCCGGCGATGCGCCCGCTGGCGATTTCCTCGATCGGCTGCAGGCGCACGTCGAGCTCGCGCCGTTCGAGCGCCGTGCGCAATTCGCTTTCTAGGCGGATCTTGTCGAACGCGCCAGCATCCTGCGGCTGCGGCGATGGCGATCGTGCCGCCGTTGGCGCCGAGGGCCCGCCGGTCAAGGTCGCCAATGCCGAGCGATAGCGCGTCAACTGGCTCATCAGCAATGCACGCACGATCGGGTCCGCCGCCGCGAGGCGATCGGCGAACTGGTCGCGATCGATCGGCGTCAGGCGGCACGCCGTCAGCGCCCGCGCGGTCGCCGTGCGCGGCGAATCGTCGATGACCGCCATCTCGCCAAGCAGCATGCCCGGGCCAAGTTCGCCAAGAATGCGCGGCTCTCCGAACTGGGTCGTGGTGATCTCGATGCGGCCCGACTCGATCAGGAATGCGCCGGCGGGTGGATCCCCCTCGGCAAAGATGATCTCGCCAGGCGCGAGGAGCTTGTCATATGACTGCATTGCTCGATTCCCCCCGCCCGCCCGCAAGCAGACAAACCGTGATGCAGTTCCGGAAAGCGGATCGTACACAAAAAAAGGGCCGCATCGCTGCGGCCCTTTCGTTTTTGGTCCTGCAATCAGGGTGTCGCGGTGCAGGGCGGACTGAAGTCGTCGTTACCCGGAATGCGCACCGAAATCGTCAACGGCGCCACGTTCCCGGCTGTGAACGTGCACGATCCACTCGCATCGGCTGCGCCCGTGATCGAGAACGTCGCCGAACCGTTCGCTCCGGTGGTCGCGGTAGCGGGGTCCGCCGTCACACCGGTGCAGGAAGCGGCGATTGCAACGCCGGCAGCCAAGGAACCGTCCGTCGTGTAGGCACGGATGGTGGCGCTGGCTTGCGGCGTGCCGTTGCTGCAGATGGCACCGACACCGGCATTGGAAAGGAAAGCGAGCTGCACGACGAGATCGACCGAAGCTGTGGCATCCCCGACGCTGAAGACAACCTTGCCGGAACCACCGTCGCCGGTGCTGACTGGCAAGCCGCTGGTCTGCACGGAGGCGTCGACGCAACCGTTGGGGCCGGTCGTGTTGTCGAGGAAGCCCGACGAGCCGTTGCCATCCACCGAGCCAGTGCCGCCATTGAGGTTCATCTGGAACCCGATGTTGATTCCCTGGATCGGCGAGTTCATCGCGTCGAGCAGACAGACGGTCACATTGACGGTCTTGTTGCCCGGAATCGGCGACGGGAACGCGACCAGCTGCGCCGGCGCGACACCCGGATACAGCAATTGGACAGCATCGGTCACGCGACGCGCTCCACCGCTGACGCGATCGATGCCGTCGCCCTGCGCCCACATCGCGGCAATATGACCGAGCGTCTTCACCGTGTAGTTCAGCGTCGCGTGCGCGATACCCAGCTCATCGGTCGTCGCCGTGGCGGTGATGTTGCCGTGTTGACTGCGCCCAATGAGATAGGGCAACACCGAACCATTATCGACGAGCACGCCGGTTGTGTCGTTCCGGTTGAACGCGGATGCCGTGACAAGATTGGTGGCGCTCACGACGCGCTGGACCGTCACTGCGCTTTCGAGATCTTCGTTGCCCTGCGGCGCACCGTGCTGCGTCTTGCCGAACACGATCAACGCATCCCCGGGACCGGCGCCACCGCCAGCGGTCGTGAAATGACCCGTCGGCGCGGTGAAGGTGGTACCACCTTCCTGCGGATTGCCGTCGCCGCCGGCCAGCAGGAAGCGATTCGCGGTTGCACCAGAGTCAAAGGTGCCTACTGGTTCGTCGATCGAGCCGAAGCGAATCGGCGTGCCGGGCAACACCGGATTGCCTTGACGATCGGTCGCAAGCGCACTGACGGTCAGACTGTAGGTGCCGTCCGGATCGGCGATCGAACCCGGATCGGCCGAAACGTCACCGGAAACCGTGTTGATGCGGATTGCATTGGTGTCGGGCGAGGTGATCTTGATGCTGTAGAGCTTGCCGTCGGACACGATCACCGAAGTCGTGACCGACACCGGATCCTGGATGCCGTTGGTGACGTTGTTGTCCGCACGATCGACCGTGACGCGGATCTGTACCGGCCCCTGCGGCGTCTGCTCGCCGGCCTGGAACGACGCTGTTGCAACGCCGTGCACGGTGTGCGAAGTCACCGATGGACCGGAAACCGCGCCGGCAACGGAGTTCGTGCTGAGTTTCGCGTCGCCAGCAGTGCCTACGATCTCGAACTTGATGTTGTCGTTGCCGGTGTTGCCGCTGACCGGATCGGCGATCAACTGGCCGCCGCCATCGCGAACGGTCGCAGTGATCACGGACGTGCTTGCGCCGCCCGAACTGGGCAGGTAGACACCACTCGGCGCTGCCGCAAGCGCGACGCTCGCAGGCGCCGGGCCGACACCGCTGGTGATCGTGAAGGTCAACGTGGCACTGATCGTACGGTTGGTGGCTTTGTCCGTAGCGGTTGCGGTGAACACGGCGGTACCGGCGGTCTCCCGTGCATTGACCCACGCTGTCGCCTGGCCGTTCGTGCCCTTGATGGTATAGCTGCCCCAAAGGTCGTCATTCGTTGCCGTGCCGTCGGCCAGGACGGAAATCGCGGCCACGCTGACAGGCGAGATGCTGACGCTGACATCAGTACCGGCCATCAGGCTGCCGTCGACATTGCGAAGGCTGATGTTGACCTCGGCCTGGCTCGGTCCGTGCGCGCTGGGAGGCTGGCCTGAAGTATTGAGCGGCAGCGTCGTCGTTGTCGCACTCAGCGTGATCGAGCCGCTCTTCGGTGCAGTGAAGGTACCTCCGCTGCCACCGCCGCCGCCGCAGCTGGCCAAGGCGAGGCTGGCGAGCAGCAGCCCCAGGGTCTTGCCGAAAACTTTCATCGTGTATCTCCAGACTGCAGGGTTGTTTCGATGGCAACGCTGTCGAGCGTCACCGTCATAGTTTCAGTTGCGATCGCGCCGTCCTCAGCAAAGCCGGTTGCTACTTCAGGCTGTCACTGAGGATGCGTGGCGTGACGAAGATCAGAAGTTCGGCCTTGGTGTCGTTGCGCGCCTTGTTCTTGAACAGGTTGCCGAGCACCGGCATGTCGCCGAGCAGCGGCACCTTCTTGATCGTGTCGGACTTGCTGACCTCGTAGACGCCACCGAGGACAACGGTCTGGCCGTTGTCGACCAGCACTTCCGTGCTGATCTCGCGTTTGTCCAGCGTCGGCACCTGGCCGCCACCCGGGTTGTCCACATATCCCGCAATTGCGTCCTTCTTGACGTTGAGGTTCAGAACCACGCGATCATCCGCCGTGATCGTCGGCGTGACCTTGAGCTCGAGCACGGCTTCCTTGAACTGCACGGTCGCGGTACCGGTACCGGCACCACCACCTGAGTTCTGGAAGGTGACGTAGCCGACTTCCTGACCCTGCTTGATATCCGCTTCCTGCTGGTTCGCGGTGATCACGCGCGGACTGGAGATGACTTCGCCGCGGCCTTCGGTCTGTGCCGCCGAGAGTTCAAGGTCGAGCAGGTAGTCCGCGCCGAGGATCGCCAAGCCGAAGCTGCCGGCCGGATTCGTCGCCGGCATGTTGACGTTGTAGCGATTGCTGAGATTGTTGCCCGACTGGGTGACGCGGCCGCCGTCAAGACCTGGCGGAAAGACCGGAAGCGGATTGCCGTTAGCGAGGCGGCCGGCGAAGGCCTGATCGATCATGTAGTCCGTACCGGCGGAGTTGCCGCTCGTCGCGATGACATTGCCATTGCTGGCCTGCCGCGCAGCACTGACGCCGAACTTGACGCCGAGTTCGCGCGCAAAGCTGTCGGTCGCGATGACGATGCGCGATTCGATCAGCACCTGCTGCACCGGGCGATCAAGCACCGCGATCAGCTGGCGGATTTCCTGGATCTTCGACGGAATGTCGCTGACCAGCAGCGTGTTGGTGCGGTCGTCGAACGTGACGCTGCCGCGCGAGGACAGAAAGCCGCGCTGGTTCTGCTGTCCGCCGCTTTGCTGCTGGCCGCCGGCCTGGTTGGTCTGCGTGTCCTTGGTCAGCAGCGAGGCGATGTCCTTGGCCTTGCCGTAGCTCACCGGAATATAGTCGGAGACGAGCTGCTCCTTGTCTTCCATCTTCAGGCGCGCGTCGGCGATCGCTTCTTCGCGGTCGGAGATTTCCTTCTGCGGCGCGACCCAGATCACGTTGCCGCGCTTGCGCTTGTCGAGGCCCTTTGCCTGCAGCACGATGTCGAGCGCCTGGTCCCACGGCACGTTGATCAGGCGCAGGGTCACGTTGCCCTGCACGCTGTCGGACACGACGATATTGAGATCGGAGACGTCGGCGATCAGCTGCAGGACAGAGCGCGTCGGGATGTCCTGGAAGTTGAAGGTGACGCGGCTGCCGTTGTACTCCGGCTCGGCGTTCTTGCCCTTGAGCTTCGGATCGTCCTTCTTCTGCGCGACCTCGACGACGTACTCGTTGCCGCTCTGGTAGGCGAGCTGCTCAAACGGCTGCTTGGCGACGATTTCCATGTGCACGCCGTTGTTGCTCGCACGCGTGTCGATCGACTGCACCGGCGTGGCGAAGTCGAGCACGTCCAGGTGCTGCGCCTGGTTCGGTGCCAGCTTCACGTTGATCAGGTCGAGCACGATGCGGCCGCCTTCGCGCTTGAGGTTCGCAGCGGCGCCGGGGCCGTTGAACGTGACGACGACGCGTCCTTCACCGTTCTTGCCACGACGGAAGTCGACGTTGGAGAGCTGGATCTCGTTCGGCGCAGTGACCGTCTTGGTCGGATCGGTCTTGCCGACCGAGGTCGCGACGCTGTTGCCGCCGACCAGTCCATTGTTCACGGTCAGCACGACGTCGTTGCCGTTAGTGCGAGTGGTGTAGCCGGTCACCCTGAACAGGTCGACCACCACGCGCGTGCGTCCCGCCGCCTCGATCGCGGAGACGCCGGAAACCGCGCCGGCACCGATGTCGACGCGGCGCTTGTTGAATCCGTTGCGCGAGTTGGCGAAGTCCAGAGCGACGCTGGGCGGCGTCTCGGTGGAAAACACCTGCGGCGCCGCGGGCGGACTGGCGAACTTCAGCGTGACTTCGACCTTGCCGCCTGGCAATGCCGTGTAGCTGATGTCGTTGAGGACGTTCTCCGCTTGTGCCGAAGCACCCAGCAGAACACCAAGCAGGAGCAGCATCCAGCGCAATGACCGCTTCGCCGTGAAGGCGAGCGTGCGCTCCGAAGTTGCCGGGTAGGTCGTGATCATGAGCTTTGCCCCCAATGAATCGATCATTTCTTGGTGTCGCCCAGGGCGATCGAAGCTTGCCGTTCCATCCAGCCACCGGTGCCGTTAGGGACCAGCTCGACAAGGTCGATACGTTCCTCGCCGATCGCGGTGATGCGTCCGTAGTTCTGGCCAAGGTAATTGCCCAGATGCACGCGATGCACCACACCATCCGGATCGCGCACCAGACCTTCGATCTTCTTCGCCAGGCCGAGCGTGCCGGACATTTTCAAGCCGTCCAGCGGGAACGATTCCAGCGGTTCGCGCGTACGGTTCTGGTCCGGGTGCGGACCGGAGTTGGCGTTCTGCTCCTGCTCTTCGGCACTGAGACCGAACGGATCCCGCAGGTCCTGATCCTTGTAGAGGAACGTTTCGAACGTCTTGACCACGGGTAACGGTTGCAACGGAGCGCCCTTCTTGGCTTTTTGCTGGGCCACCCACTGGTGTGGATCCACGCTCGGCGTACAGCCGGTCATGACCAGCAGCGCGAGCATGGCGATCGAACAGGTGGAAGCGAAACCGGTCTTCATGTCACTTCCCTCCCGCCGCAGGCTTTTTGGCACCAGGCTTGCCGGGAGTCGCCGCGTGCTGTGCGGCAGCCTCTTCGTCATCCAGGTAGCGGTAGGTCTTGACCGTACCTTCGAGCGTGAGCTGGCCGCTGGTGCCTGCGGCCGCTCCCGCCGTCGGCGCCTTGAATGGCTTCAGCGAGACGTCGTGCATGGTCAGGATGACCACGCGCGGCAGCGAGGCGACGTTGCTGATGAACGAACCGAACTGGTGATAGGTGCCGAGCATCTTCAGCTGGATCGGTTTCTCCGCGTAGAAGTCCTTCATCACCTCGGGGCCGGGCTGGAACAGATCGGTCTCGATACCGGCAGCCTGTGCCGCCTGCGTGATGTCGTTGAGAAGGTCCGGCATCTCGGTTTTGCTCGGCAACTGCCGCAGCATCGTCTGCAGCATCTCCTTCATGTCGTCGAGCTGCTTGCGATAGGCGGCAAGGTTCACGACCTTGGACTGCTTGTCGGAAAATTCCTTCTTGAGCGCGACTTCCTTCTGGCGCGCGCGCTCAAGCCCGTCCTGCTGGTCGCTGACATAGAGGTACCAGCCGAAGAACAGGATGACGATGACGATGAGACTGGCGAAAAACACCTTGACCGACTTCGGCCAACCGCCAATGTTGTTGCGATCGAGATTGCGCAGATCGTCGAGGAAGCTCATTTCTTTTCCCCCGCGGCTGCCGCAGTCGTCGATGGCGGTGTCGCGGCCCCCTTGTCCGTGGCGGGAGCCGGCTTGTTCACGAGCTTGCCGGCTGCGCTTTCCAACTGCGCACCGAGATCGGCCGGCTTCTTCGCATCGGCGGCTTCCACTGCGGGCGCAGCCGCCGGCTGCGCGGCCTCTTCGTTCTCCTGCGCGTCTTGCGGCTTGCGCAGCTTCACGTCGAGCGAGAACACGTACGGCGTCTTCTTGTCGGCGTCCTTGCTGTCGGCCTTGTTCTCGATCTTGCGCAGGTCGGTATGTCCCATCCACGGCGACACATCGACATTGCGCATGTAGCTGGCGACGCGCGAGTTGGATTCCGCCACGCCTTCGAGCGTAAGCACGTCGCCTGCCTGCTTCATTGAAGTCAGGCGCGCGCCGTCGGGAATCGTCTTCACCATCTCGTCGAACAGATGCACCATCTGCGAGCGGTTCGACTGCAATTGCTCGATGATTTCCTTGCGCGTGAGCAGCTGCGAGCGCGTCTTGTCGAGTTCCTTGATTTCCTCGATCTGCTTGTCGAGGCCCTTGATCTCGCCTTGAAGGTAGGTATTGCGCCCTTCCTGATCATCGATCAGATGCCCCATCCAGAAGATCGCTGCGAACAACACGCCGAACGCGGCGACAGCCGTCGCCAGCAGCATCATGTAGAACTCGCGTTCGCGCAGCTTGCGTCGCTCTGCACGCCATGGCAGTAGATTGATGTTGGCCATCAGTCGAAGCTCCTCAGCGCGAGCCCGCAGGCGATCATCAATGCCGGGGCGTCCTGCGCGAGCGTCTGCGCCTGGATGCGTCCGCCAACCGACATGTCGGCGAGCGGATTGGCAATCGCGCAAGGCACGCCAAGATGGTCCTCGACCATGCCGGCGATGCCGGCGATCGATGCACACCCGCCGGCGAGCACGACCTGGTCGACGCGGCTGTATTCGCTGCCGGCAAAGAAGAACTGCAGCAGGCGGCTGATCTGCTGGACCATCGCCTCCTTGAACGGCTCAAGCACCTCGATCTCGTAGGATTCGGGCAGGCCACCTTGGCGCTTGGCCAGCCCCGCTTCCTCGTAGCTGAGGCCATAGCGGCGCATCACCTCGTCGGTGAGCTGCTTGCCACCAAAGACCTGCTCGCGCGAGTAGATCGTGCGCTGGTTCTTCAGCACGATCAGCGTGGTCATGGTGGCGCCGACGTCGACGACCGCGACCACCGCGTCCTTCGGCACCGAAAGCTGGTCGGCGATCAGGCGGAACGCGTTCTCCATCGCGAATGCTTCGACGTCCATGACCCTGGAACCGAGGCCACCAAGGTCGAGCGCAGCGATGCGCAGGTCCACGTTCTCCGTTCGCGACGCCGCGAGCAGGACGTTGACCATGTCCGGGTTGTCCTTGATCGGACCGAGTATCTCGAAGTCGAGACTGACTTCCTCGATCGGATAGGGAATGTACTGGTTCGCCTCGACCTCGATCTGCGCCTCCATGTCCTCCTCGGACAAGTCGGCCGGCATCGGGATCACCTTGGTGATCACCGCGGATCCGGCCACGGCGGCAGCAGCGAACTTCGTCTTCGAGCCGGATCGGTTCAGGGCGCGGCGAATGGCTTCGCCCACCGCCTCGACCTCAACGATGTTCTTTTCGACAACCGCATTCGGTGGCAACGGCTCCACCGCGTAGTGCTCTACGCGATAGCGCCCGCCCACCTGGCCGAGCTGAAGCAGTTTCACCGCGGTCGAACTGATATCGACGCCGATCAAAGGCGGCGCCTTGGGTGTGAACAGGCCCACACTTTTCCCCTTTCCCACGCGCTCTTACGAGCGAAAGATGCGCCGTTACATTAAATACAAGTATTAACGGTTTTTCAACAGCGGTCCACTCAAACGGCGAACCCGTCCACAAACCGCGCGAGGATCGACTTTGACCTCTCCCTGCGTCCGCCCCGCAAAACCCGGATACGTTCTATACTCTGTCGCTTGTCGCGCTTACCTTGACTGGCATCACAAGTCCCGTCGCATGACCCTACTTCTCCGCCTGTTGCGCTATGCGCTCTATATCGCGCTTGCCGGCGCACTTTTCGGCGGCATCGCGCTGGGAACTGCCTACTGGCTGATTTCCCCCAGCTTGCCGTCGGTCGAAACCCTCAAGGATGTGCGCCTGCAGGTGCCGCTGCGCATCAAGTCGGCCGACGACAAGCTGATCGCATCCTTCGGCGAGACCAAGCGCACGCCGGTGCGCATCCAGGACGTGCCCGAGCGCCTCAAGATGGCATTCCTCGCGGCCGAGGATGCCGACTTCTACACGCACAGCGGTATCGATGTCGGCGGCATCGGGCGTGCGATATGGCTCACCGTCAGCACCGGCAACAAGCACGTCGCTGGCGGCAGCACGATCACGCAGCAGGTCGCGCGCATGTTCTTCCTGAGCTCGGAAGTCAGCTATACGCGCAAGCTGCGCGAGATCTTCCTTGCGTTCCGCATCGAGAATGCATTGAGCAAGGACGAGATCCTCGAGCTGTATCTGAACAAGGCCTTCTTCGGCCATCGATCGTACGGCATCGCCGCGGCAGCGGAGTTCTACTATGGCAAGCCGCTCGACCAACTGAGCCTGGCCGAGTGCGCGATGCTCGCCTCGATCCCGAAGTTCCCGTCGACCGGCAATCCGATCAGCCGGCCGCAACGCGCCCTCGAGCGCCGCGGCTACGTGCTCGGTCGCATGCTGGAGAATCGCTTCATCGACAAGGCTGCCTATGATGCCGCGAGCGCCGAGCGCGACCTGGCGCAAGCGCACGAGGCGCCGGTCGAGGTCGACGCACCGTATTTCGCCGAACTGGTGCGCCTCGAAGCGATCGAACGCCTCGGCAACAACGCGTTGACAGACGGCTATGTCGTCAAGACGACGCTCGATTCAGCCCAACAAGAAGCCGCCAACCGCGCGTTGCGCCGTGGCCTCGAAGCATATGACCAGCGCCACGGTTGGCGCGGAGCGGAGGCACATGTCGATCTCGCCACGCAGGCGACACCGGCCGAGCTGACCGACGCGCTCGCCGAATACCGGCCGATTGCGGGACTGATTCCCGGCGTGGTCATCGAGAGCAGCAAGGAGCGCGCAACGGTCCATCTGGTCGACGAACAGGACGTGCCGGTCGATGCCACATCGATCGCCTGGGCGCGACGCGGCGGCAAGGGCGTCTCCGACGTCCTCAAACGCGGCGACATTGTTCGCCTTGCGCGAGATGCAGAAGGTGAGTGGAGATTGGCGCAGATCCCCGCCGTCGAATCCGCATTGATCGCCCTGAATCCGGAGGACGGCGCGATCGAAAGCATGGTCGGCGGTTTCAGCTTCCTGCGCAGCAAGTTCAACCGCGCCACGCAGAGTTCACGCTCGCCCGGCTCCGGTTTCAAGCCGTTCCTGTACTCGGCAGCGTTCGACCACGGCTTCACGCCTGCCTCGGTACTCAACGACGCGCCGGTGCAGTTCCCGGACCCGTCGCGACCGGACGGCATGTGGACGCCCAAGAACGACGACGACACCTTCCAGGGTCCGATTCGCCTGCGCGAAGCGCTGGTGAAGTCAGTCAACCTCGTATCGGTGCGCCTGCTCGATGCGATCGGCGTGCGTTATGCGCGCGAATACATCACGCGCTTCGGCCTCTCGCTCGACCAGATTCCGGAAAACCTGTCGATGGCGCTCGGTACCGCGGCGGTTGCCCCGCTGGCGATGGCACGCGGCTACGCGGTGTTCGCGAACGGCGGCTATCTGGTGGATCCCTACCTCGTGACCGAGATCGATGACCGTGACGGCAAGGTCGTCTACCGCGCCGATCCGGCGGTCGCCTGCGCGACGTGCGCCGAACGCCAGAACGCGGACACCACGACGCCGCCGATGCCGCCCAAATCCAGCGCGATCAGCGCGCTGAATCCGATCGGCAGCGCGCAGGCCGCAACCACGACGGCATTGCCGAGCGGCCAGCCACACCTCGCCCCACGTGCGATCGATCCGCGCAACGCCTATCTCGTCGCCTCGCTGATGCGCGACGTCGTGCGCCGCGGCACCGGCTCGGCGGCGATGGTGCTCAAGCGAAACGACTTGGCCGGCAAGACCGGCTCCACCAACGAGCATCGCGATGCCTGGTTTACCGGCTTCAACGCCAAGCTGGTGGCGAGCTGCTGGGTCGGCTTCGACGATTTCGGCTCGCTCGGCCGCGGCGAATTCGGCGCCAAGGCTGCGCTGCCGATCTGGATCGACTTCATGCGCGTCGCGCTGAAGGACGTTCCCGAGCAGCCGTTCGACATGCCACCCGGCATCACCAAGGTTCGTGTCGACCGCGCCAGCGGACTGCTCGCCGCCTCCGGCGATCCGGATGCGATCCTCGAAGTCATGAAAACCGAGGATGCGACGCGCCTCGCCTCGCAGCCGCCGCCGATCGACGAAGAGAACGGCGAGCAGAGCAAAGCCTACGACGTGTTCTGAATGGCCAACCGACGTGACCGCGGCGCTCCTGCCGCGATGCACGCGCAGGAAGCACGGCGCCGCATCGCATTGGAAGCGGCGCGCCTGATGACCGAAAGCGGCCTGCGCGACTACGCTCACGCCAAGCGGAGGGCCGCCGAGCGGCTCGGTATCTCCGACGAGGCATTCCTTCCGAAGAACAGCGAGATCGAGCAAGCACTGCGCGAGCACCAGCGCCTGTTCCACGGCGATGCGCAACCGCAGACGCTGCGCCATCTGCGCAACGTCGCACGCGAGGCCATGCGCTTCTTCCGTGGCTACGAGCCGCGCCTGGTCGGCGCGGTGCTCGATGGCAGCGCCGACGTGCACTCGGCGGTCTGCCTGCACCTGCATTCGGATCGGCCGGAGGACGTCATCGCGCATCTGCGCGAGAACGGTATTCCATACGAAGAACGGAGCCGCCGCCTGCGCCTCGACCGCGACACTGCACGCGATTTCACGACGCTGGCGTTCGACGCGGAAGGTACGGCCATCGACCTGACCCTGCTACCTTATGATCTGCTGCGCCAGGCGCCGCTCGACCGCGTAAGCGAAAAACCGATGCAGCGCGCAACGCTGGCAGCGCTGGAGATACTGCAGGGCGAGTGAGTGCGGCTTTTCGAAGCGTCACTCACTGCAAAGAACGCGGGCGCCCAAGAAAAGCAGGAAGGAACATCCGACGCCGGAATGGCGGGACTTCAGTTGCCCCAAAGTCCCTTCACGGTCACTTGCGGCCAGCGCGCCGGAAACCTCGATCAGCGTTTGCCAAGGTCCACGTAGTCGCGCTTCACCGGACCCGTATAGACCTGGCGCGGACGGCTGATCTTGGTTTCCGCATCGCCGTGCTGTTCGAGCCAATGCGCGACCCAGCCCGCGGTGCGCGCGATCGCGAACATCACGGTGAACATCTCGGTCGGGATCTTCAGCGCCTTGTAGATGATGCCGGAGTAGAAATCGACGTTCGGATACAGTTTGCGCTCGACGAAATACGGATCCTTCAGCGCGGCCTGCTCTAGCTCCATCGCCACGTCGAGCAACGGATCGTTGACATTCAGATCCTTCAGCACCTTGTGGCACATCTCGCGGATGATCGTCGCGCGCGGATCAAAGTTCTTGTACACGCGATGGCCGAAGCCCATCAGGCGGAAGCCGGAATTCTTGTCCTTCGCCTTCTCGATCGCCTTGCCGACGTTCTTCACGTCGCCGATCTCGGCCAGCATCTTCAGCACCGCTTCGTTGGCGCCACCGTGCGCCGGCCCCCACAGCGCCGCGATGCCGGCGGCGACGCAGGCATACGGATTCGCACCGGTCGAACCGACCATGCGCACGGTCGAGGTCGACGCGTTCTGCTCGTGGTCGGCGTGCAGGATGAACAGCAGGTCGAGCGCCTTCGCGGCGACAGGATTCAGCTCGAGCGGTTCGCTCGGCACCTCGAACATCATGTGCAGGAAGCGCGTGACGTATTCGAGGTTGTTGCGCGGATAGCGAACCGGCCAACCGATCGAATAGCGATACGCGGCGGCAGCGATCGTTGGCATCTTGGCAATCAGGCGGATCGCGGCGAGGCGGCGCTGCTCGGGATCATTCAGGTCGAGCGTGTCGTGATAGAAGGCCGACAGCGACGCGACCGAGGCGCACAGCATCGCCATCGGATGCGCATCGTGGTGGAAGCCGTGCAGGAAGTTCTTCAGCGATTCGTGCATCATCGTGTGATGCGTGATCTCGTGCTCGAACGCCGAGAACTGCGCTTTGTCCGGCAACTCGCCGTTGATCAGCAGGTACGACACCTCGAGGAAGCTGGAGTGCTTGGCGAGTTGGTCGATGGGGTAACCGCGATACAGCAGCACGCCAGCGTCGCCGTCGATGAACGTGATCGCGCTGCGCGTCGCCGCCGTCGACATGAAACCGGGGTCGAACGTGAAGTAGCCGGTTTCCCTGTTGAGCTTGCCGATATCGAACGCCGGATCGCCGAGCGAACCCGTCACGACGGGAAACGAAGCGCTCTTGCTGGTGGCGGGGTCGAGGATCTGGACGATTTTGTCGGACACGGCGGAACTCCTTGCTGCGTGGCGCCACAGCGCGCCAACGGGCGCGGGATGCTGCGGGCGGGGATCTGCGATGGACGACCGCGAGGCGGCGCCGCGGTCAAGGCTCGATTATTGCACGGCAGCATATGTGTGTGCCGCGCCCCACAATCCAAGCCTTCCGGACATCAGAACACGCATGCGGATGATGAAAAAATCTTCACGCGCTTTCATGCCCCGCAAATGCAAACGCCGGCCAAGAGGCCGGCGTCTGAATGAACCTGCAGGGCAATCGCCCGATCGTGCACAAACCCTTGACGGAGGTGCAGCGCGGACTTCGCCAGATGACTCGTGGATATTACTTCGCGTAGCGGCGCTTGAACTTGTCGATGCGACCGGCGGTGTCCACAACCTTCTGCTTGCCCGTGAAGAACGGGTGCGAATGGCTGGAGATTTCCACCTTGATCAGCGGATATTCCTGGCCGTCTTCCCACTTGATCGTGTCCTTGCTGGACATCGTCGACTGCGTGAGCATCGAGAAGTCGCTGGAAATGTCCTGGAACACGACCGGCTTGTAGTTTGGATGGATGTCGGCTTTCATGGTCTGGGTCCCGCTACGCGGCGTCGATAAAAGAGCGGCATTATAACGCATGGGCGTCATCCGGGGCAAGAAGCCCCCCCTCGAACTGGCCGCGCGTCCGCTTGGCGGATCAGTCGAAGCCATTGGCGAAGATCCGGTCTGCAGGTGCGGGGGACGACAACTCGTAAACCCCGATGTCGCAATTACCGCCCTGGTCCGGGCGCGGATGGTCGATGCAGCGCGGCACCAGCGTCGGATCACGGCTCTCGTAGGTCACGTCCGCAGCCGCGCACTTGTCGACGAGGCTGCCTTGCGGATTCGGGCGGTAGTCGCGATTGGCGGCGTCGAGGAAGCGCCTCGACGGCACGAGGAGGCGAGGCGACTGCACATGCCGTATGCCTCGAGTGGGCCAGTGACGTGACTCGAATCGGCCGAGCCCACGGCCTGCAGGGTGAGTTTCCAGCCGGAATGATCGCTAGCGGCCTTCGCGGCGGTGACGCTGCCATCCGGCTTGACTTCGACATTGTCGGCGAACGTCGCGAAGGCCAGATTTGCCGCCCATTGCGGATCGCCGTTTCGCGAACCGAAGCTCACGACTTGTCGGGCGGTATTGCTGTTGTCGCACCAACTCCAAACGATTGCGCGCGAACAACACATCTTCCAGATCGAGGCGCGGTTCCCAGCTCAACAGGCCTGCCGCGCCCCCGTCACAGTTGTCGATGATTTCGACCTGTCGCAACTCCGCGCGGGCACCGTCCAGATACAGGCCGCCGCCGGAGCTACCCGTTGTTCCGGCAATCCATCCAGGGCATCCGTCGCCAGCCTGATTGCCCTGGATACGGGAACAACCGCTGCCCTGGCATTGCATGGCGAACGCGCTTGGATAGTCGCGCCCGATACTCACTTGCGCTCCGCCGGTCGCGTAGAGACCGCCGCCGTTGGTCGAGGCGTGGTTATAGGACGGGCGCAAGTCGTGCGCTTCGAACAAGGCGGCGCCATCCAGATAGATGCCACCGCCGTCATCAGCGGCGTTGCCGACGATCGCCGCGCCGCTGGCGTCCAGCTGAATTTCCGGTTCCCCGACGCTGCCGATGTAGACCGAGCAACCCGTCGTGGCCGCGATGCCGCCGCCTTGGGCCGCATCGTTCCCGTCGATTCCTGCATGGTCGGCGCGCATGCGCAAGGTGGCGCGCTCAAGAAAGACGCCACCGCCCTTGCCGCTCGGCTGGTGGCCGTGGACGCGCGTGTTGGCGTGCAGTTCCAGGATGCCGGCGAAGCCGCTGGTCGGACCGCGCGCGGCGATGCCGCCACCGTTGCCGAAAGGGGATTTGTTGGAAAAGACCCCGACATCCTGCAGCACCACGCGCACGGCACCCTCCGCGTCGATGCCGCCGCCCTTGCCGACCAGTCTGCCGTTACCGTCGCGGATGTCGAGCTTGTGCAGCATCACCGTCTGCACGGCGCCCGCAGGCGCGGAAATTTGCAGCACGGTGTTGCTCGCGAAAGCGAGGGGGTTGACGGCGGAATAGCCGATCAGGGCACTGCGGCCGATCTGCGTCGCGCCGTCCGAGCACCCGCTCCAGCCACCGCTCAGCAGCAGCGATTGCCCGTCCATCTTCAAGCGCTGGTTCGGCTATCCGCCGACCGTGACGCGAATCTCGTCTTCGGCGGCGCCGTTCGCTGCCGCCGCGTCGATCGCCGCCTGGACCGAATTGTGCGCGCAACCGGGATAGCCGCCGACGGTGAAGATGGTCGCTCCGACTTGGGTGGCGGCCAGCAGCAAGCTGCCGCAGACGACGAGTCTGCCGGAGCGGAGGAGCGCGGATGGACGCATGGATGGATTCCGTGTTGGAGGTTGATCCTCAACACGCAATTCCATCCGCGAAACCATCAAGCGACAGCGACGATGCAGACCGTCGAGGAAGCACCACTACGTGGCGCCGAGTGCGTTCGCGACCATCGCCTCGAAGCGCTCCTGGTCGACGTCGATCACGATATTCGCATTTGCCGGGCGGCCAAGCCGCTCCTCCCAGTCGACCACGGTCGCGCCACGCGTCACGCTGCCGGTCAGTTCTATGGCGACATGGCGCCGCTCGGCCTTGCGTACGATCGACGGCTCCAGCGCAACCGCCATAGCCAGCGCGTCGGCGGCGATCATGCCGCTGCGACCGTGCCGCTCGTTGAACGCGCGCGCCTTGCGCGAGATCGCGGCATAGAACTGCGCACGTGGCTCATCGCGGGAAACGAGGCGATCGAACCAGGCGAAATCCATCGCGTGGCGCACGCAAGCTTCCCAGTCGACCAGATCAAACTCCGGCCATTCCGAGAACACCACATGCGCGGCTTCCGGATCGAAACCGATGTTGAATTCCGCCGGCACGAAATGCGTGTTGCCGCGGCCGGTCACCGCGCCGCCCATGATGATCAGCCGCGCGATGCGCGACGGCAGATCGGGATCGAGGCGTAGCGCCAACGCGAGGTTCGTCAGCGGCGCCAGCGCGACCAGCGTCAACTTGCCGGGCCGCTCGCGCGCAAGTCGCACGATTGCCGCTGCGGCGTGTTCATCGGCAACCCGGCGCGCAGACGGCAGATACCCTGTATCGCCGAAGCCATCCGCGCCATGCACGAAACCGGCGTCCTCGGCCTGCAGCACCAACGGCGTCGGACATCCGGCGAAGACCGGCACATCCGCACCGATCACGTCGACCAGCTTCAACGCGTTGCCGACCGTATGCGCCAAGCCGACATTGCCCGCCGCGATCGACAGCGCCGTGACGTCGGCGTGGGCGTGGGCGTGGGCCATCAGGATCGCCAGCGCGTCGTCCACGCCGGGGTCGGTGTCGATCAGCAGCTGCGTGGTGACTGGATTGCGTGGATTGCTCATTCGCGTGCCCTGCTTGCAATGATGACTTCGCGCCAATGCAGCCACGGCAACGTCCGTCGCGGCGTGTGCATCCGCGCATCGACGAACCCCGCCGCGCGCAAGCGCTCAAGAATGTCGCGCCCGTAGTCGCGAAACGCGAGGATGCCGGCTCCGGTCTGCAGCGGGTCGGTGTGGTACGCGGGAGGCAGGAGATGCTCGACGCCGCCGTCGCGAACGCGCGCGCGCTCGACCGTCTGCTCGCCACCATGCAAGGGAACCGTGAACAACATGCGACCACCGGGGCGCAGGATGCGATGCAACTCGGTGAGCGCACGATGATCGTCGGGCACATGCTCGAGCACTTCGGTGTGGGTGACAACGTCGAAGCTGGCATCGGCGTAGCTGAGCCGCTGCATGTCCTCGCAACGCACGCCATCGCGGATCTCGCCTGGCGCGGCGTCGGCGAAGTATTCCGATACGGCAAGCGTACGCGCGTGCCGCCGCAGGTGGTCGACCAGCGGCCCGCGTGCGGCGAATTCGCACATGCCGCACGAGGAAAGAGTCGCGACGTTGTCGCCCAGCGCAAACCCCATCGAGACGTGCACCACGCCCGCGGCGCAGCGCACACACCGCACGCCCACGTCGGTGCCATTCAGGCGCACGAACAGGCTCGGCCCGCAAAACGGGCAAGGCGCCTTCGCCAGGGAGAGTTCGCGCGTATCCAACATGGAAAGTCCCGATCGCAACCGAGAGATCAAACCCATCTCATGCTCCCGCGTAGCGTGCCGCGCCGCCGATCCAGCGCGCGATCAGGCGCTGAGCGATCATCGCATGATCCTGCAGCAGCGCTTCGCCTATGCGCTGCACGTCAGGCAGCAAGTGGGCGTCGCGGGCAAGATCGGCGACGCGGAATGCGAGCTGGCCGGTCTGGCGCGTACCGAGTACTTCACCGGGACCGCGCAGCTCGAGATCCTTCTCGGCAATGCGGAAACCGTCGCCGGTTTCACGCATGACTTCCAGTCGAGCGCGCGCCATCTGCGAAAGGGGCGTCTGGTACATCAGCACGCAGCTTGACGTAGCGCTGCCTCGCCCAACCCGGCCACGCAACTGGTGCAGTTGCGCGAGGCCGAGGCGCTCGGCGTTCTCGATCACCATCAGGCTCGCATTCGGCACGTCGACGCCGACCTCGATCACCGTCGTCGCGACCAGCAGGCGCGTGTCGCCGCGCTTGAACGCATCCATCGCCCCCTGCTTCTCCTTCGGCTTGAGGCGGCCATGCACGAGACCGGTGCGCAACTCGGGCAATGCCACGGTCAATTCGGCGAATGCGACTTCCGCCGCTTGTGCTTCGAGCTGTTCCGACTCCTCGATCAAGGTGCAAACCCAGTACGCCTGCCGTCCCTCCGCGCACGCCGCGCGAATGCGTTCGATGACCTCGCCGCGGCGCGCATTCGAGATCGCGACGGTCTGCACCGGTGTACGACCAGGCGGCAATTCGTCGATGACCGAGACATCGAGATCGGCGTATGCCGTCATCGCCAGGGTGCGCGGGATCGGTGTCGCGGTCAGCACGAGCTGATGCGGCACGCTGCCGCCGTTGCGGCCTTTGTCGCGCAGGCTCAGACGCTGGTGCACACCGAAACGATGCTGTTCGTCGATGATCGCCAGACCCAGACTGCGAAACGCGACACCTTCCTGCATCAGTGCATGCGTGCCGATCACGATCGGCGCGCCGCTCGCGACCGCAGCGCGCGCGGCCTCGCGTGCGCGACCGAGCACCTTGCCGGCAAGCCAGACCGGTTCGATGCCGAGCGGCTGCAGCCACGCCTGGAAGTTCCTGCAGTGTTGCTCGGCCAGCAGTTCGGTGGGCGCCGCGAGCGCAACCTGATGACCTGCCTCGATCGCAGCCAGCGCGGCTAGCGCGGCGACCACGGTCTTGCCGGAGCCGACGTCGCCCTGCACCAGACGCAGCATCGGCTCGGATCTGGCAAGGTCGCGCGCGATCTCGTCACCTACGCGCTGCTGCGCAGCGGTCAGCGGAAACGGCAGGTTCGCACACAGCGTGCGCCGCAAGGCACCATCGCCGAGCAATGCCGGCGCGGCGTGGCGGCGCACCTGCGCACGCAGGCGCTTCAGTGCCAGGTGCTGCGCGAGCAACTCTTCGAACGCGAGCCGCTGTTGCGCCGGATGGCGACCCATACCAAGCGCAGCAACGTCGGCGTCCGGCGGCGGTCGATGCACGGCAAGCAACGAATCGCGCAGGGACGCGAATTTGAGCGATCGGCGCAATGCGGCCGGGATGAGTTCGAGCGTGTCGGCGTCAGGCAGGCGATCGAGCGCACGCGCGACCACGCTGGCGATGCGCTTCTGGCCGAGGCCTTCTGTGGTCGGATAGACCGGCGTCAGACGATCCTCGGTCACCACCTCGCCGCTGATGCGGCGATATTCCGGATGCACCATTTCCGGACCATGCGCGCCTTGGCGGACCTCGCCATAGCAAAGAATCCGTGCGCCAGGCGCGAACTGCTCGGCCTGGGCGCGATTGAAATGGAAGAAGCGCAATGCCAGCGTCGACTGCGACGCATCGCCGATCGCGACACGCAACTGCGGCCTATACCGGAAGCCACGCTCGATCGCCTCGACGATACCTTCGACTTGCGCGCTCTCGCCGATGCGCAATTCGCGGATCGGCACGATGCGCGTGCGGTCCTCGTAGCGCAGCGGCAGGTGGAACCATAGATCCTGCACGCGTTCCAGACCAAGCCGCGCCAGTGCCTGCGACAATGCCGGGCCGACGCCCGCCAGGCTGGCAACCGGCGCAAGCCCCGCATCGGAAGCGGATGCAGCGGCCATGCGATTCGCGGGCGGCATGCGCGCGACCGATCAGATGCAACGACGGACGCAACCGCGGGGCATCACGCGGACGCGTCAGTCGACGACGGCGACCAGATCGATTTCGACCCGCGCGCCGAGCGGCAGCGACGCCACGCCAATCGTCGATCTCGCCGGATACGGCTCGCGGAAATACTGCTTCATCGCCTCATTCACGTCGGCGAAATTGCCGAGATCGGTGAGGTAGATGCCGACGCGCACGACATCGTCGAACGAAGCGTCCGCCGCCGCAAGCACGGCCTTGAGGTTCTCGAATACCTGGCGCGCCTGCGCGCCGATGTCGCCCTCGACGAGCTTGCCGGTCGCAGGATCAAGCGGCGTCTGTCCGGACAGATACAGCGTGTTGCCGGCGCGTACCGCCTGCGAATAGGGGCCGATCGCCTTCGGCGCGTGGTCGCTATGGATGATGCTGCGGGTCATGGCTTGGAGGCAGGTGATTGGGAGACGAGGAAGCATAGCAAAGACCATGCCCTGCTCTTCCGGATCTCCAACGCCCAAGACAGCCGAAGATGCGGTCATCCCCACCCTCCCGCCCGGCATTTTTCACACCGGATGCCGGCGCACCGCCGTCACCACCTGCAGGCGGCGCACTCGGCGCATCACGTCGGCGAGGTGCTTGCGGCCACGCACCTCGATCGTGAACAGCATCGTCGCGGTGGAGAGATCGCGTTCCTTGTATTCGACGTTCTCGATGTTCGAGCCCGCTTCCGCGATCGCCGCAGCCACCTGCGCGAGCACGCCCGGCTTGTTGGCGACCTCGATGCGCAACTCGACCTTGTAGTCGCCCTGCACGTCCGCGTCCCACGCGATCTCGAGACAGCGCTCGGGCGACTTGCGCAGTTCCGGCACGTTCGGGCATTCGACGCGATGCACGACGATGCCCTTGCCCGCCGAGAGATAGCCCATGATCTCGTCGCCCGGCACCGGGTGGCAGCAGTTGCCGAAACTGAGCACGCCACGTTCGGCGCCGCTGATCAGGATCTTCTCGCTGCTGCGCAGATGTGCGACATGCGGATGCTCGCCGCCAGCGGACAGCAACGCCTGCGCGACGCCGTCGGCCACACGGTTGCCGAGCGCGATATCGGCCAGCAGTTCTTCCAGCCGCTTGAACTTGTTGTCGGCGAGATAACGGTCGAGCACGTCGTGGGAAATGCCTTCGAGCGAGGCGTCGAGCGCATCGAACGCGCGGTCGAGCATGCGGTGGCCGAAATCGACAGCATCTTCGTGCTGCAAACGCTTCAGATGATGGCGAATCGCCGTGCGTGCGCGACCGGAGACGACCCAATCCAGCCATTGCGGACTCGGCGACGCCGACGCTGCAGTGACGATCTCGACGGTCTCCCCACTGACCAGCGGCGTGCGCAACGGCACCAGCTTCTTGTCGGCACGCGCGGCGACGGCGTGGTCGCCAACGTCGGTGTGCACGAAATAGGCGAAGTCGAGCGCGGTCGCGTTGCGCGGCAGTGCGAGAATCTGGCCCTTCGGCGTGAACAGGTAAACCTCGTCCGGGAACAGGTCGACCTTGACGTTCTCGATGAACTCCAGCGACGACGGCGTCTGCGTTTCGCGATCGACCAGGCCGGAAACCCACTCGCGCGCCCTGGATTGGGCGCTGTTGGCCGGTGCCGCGTCGGTCTTGTAGGCCCAGTGCGCGGCGACGCCACGCTCGGCGACCGCATCCATGTCCTCGGTGCGGATCTGGATCTCGATCGGCGCGCCGAACGAACCGAACAGAACCGTATGCAGTGACTGATAGCCGTTCGCCTTCGGGATCGCAATGAAATCGCGGAAGCGGCCGTCGAGCGGCTTGTACAGGCCGTGCACGGCGCCGAGCGCGTGATAGCAATGCGGCACGCTGTCGACGATGACGCGGAAGCCATACACATCCATCACCTGCGCGAACGATTTGTTCTCGTTGCGCATCTTCGAATAGATGCTGTACGGCGACTTGATGCGGCTGACCACGCGGTGCGGGATCTGCTCGCCCTCCAGGCGTGCGTTCAGCGCGCCCTCGATACGCGTCATCGCCTCGCGGCGATTGCCGAGCAGGGCGCGGATGCGCTCGGCGATCACGCGATGGCGATCCGGATGGAGTGCGCGGAAGCCGAGATCCTGCAGCTCCGCCTTGACGCGATTCATGCCGAGGCGCTGCGCGATCGGCGCGTAGATTTCCAATGTCTCGCGCGCGATGCGACGACGCGAATCCGGCTCCATCGAGCCGAGCGTGCGCATGTTGTGAAGACGATCGGCAAGCTTGATCAGGATCACGCGCAGGTCGCGCGCCATCGCCAGCAGCATCTTGCGGAAACTTTCCGCTGCGGCTTCCTGGCGGCTGCGGAAGCGCACCTTGTCGAGCTTGGTCACGCCGTCGACAAGTTCCATCACGTTGGCGCCGAACTCGGCGGTGATCTGCTCCGCGCTCAGCGTGGTGTCCTCGAGCGTGTCGTGCAGGATCGCCGCGATGATCGTCTCGGCATCCATGCCGAGCTCGGCAAGGATGCTCGCGACCGCAACCGGATGCGTGATGTAGGGCTCGCCGCTGCGGCGGGTCTGGCCCTCGTGCGCGAGGGCGCCGACTTGGTAGGCGCGCCGCACACGCTCGACCTGTGTCGGCGGCAGGTACACCGCCAACTGGTGTTCGAGCGCACGCACGCCAGCGGGGACCGCGCTCACCGCGGATGCCGATGCAGGCCGGGACACGATCGCATCCATGTCGCCGGCGGTCGCTCAGGCCCTTGCGTCACAAGGCGATGGCCGACATCGCCCGGTCATCAGAGGTCGTCGCCGCCCTTGCCCAAGTCATCATCGACTTCGGCCGCGGCCCATTCCAGCGCCTCACGTTCCTTGCGCTCGCGCTCCTGCTTGTCGATCTCGTCGATCATGGTCTGATCGACCTTGCGGTCGGCGATTTCGCGCAGTGCGAGCACGGTCGGCTTGTCGTTGTGGCCATCGACCACGGCCGTTGCGCCCTTCGCGAGCTGGCGGGCGCGCTTGGTCGCCATCAATACGAGCTCGAAGCGGTTGTCCACCACTTCAAGGCAATCTTCCACGGTGATACGCGCCATTCGAACTCTCCGGAACAAAATTGAAGCCAATTCATGGCTTTAGCTGTCGCGCATTGTAGCGCCCCGGTTTTGTGCAGTGCAATCGGTGGATCCCCGCCTGCACGCAGAGGCCGATTTCGCGTAGCCTTGCACTGCGGAATGGGAATCTGCCGCGCCACATAGGCGGGCGCGCGCGCCATCGAGACAACAATAATCCATGCCATCCAATCCGAGTCCCCTGAAGCTCCACGCGGGCCTGCTGGCCCTTTGTGCCCTGTCGGTCGGCGGTTGCACGATCGCAAAGCCGCGCACCGACGACCCGCTGGAGCACTTCAACCGCAAGATGTACGCGTTTAACGATGCGGCAGACAAGGCGGTGATCCGCCCGGTCGCCGTCGGCTACCGCAAGATCACGTCGACGAATATGCGCCGGGTGATCGCGAACTTCTTCGCGAACATCAAGATGCCGATCACGATCATCAACGACATCCTGCAGGTGGAGCCGCGCTCGGCTGCGCACAACACCGGGCGTTTCGTGGTGAATTCGACCCTCGGGTTCGTCGGCCTGTTCGATCCGGCCAGTGAAATGGGCTTTCCTCCGGACGAAACCGACTTCGGCGTGACCCTCGCCAAATGGGGCGTGCCGGAAGGTCCGTACCTCGTGCTGCCACTGATCGGTTCGACCACCGCGCGCGATGTCTGGCGCATGCCGGTCGACAACTACTTTGATCCGCTCGGCTGGTACGCGAAGGAGCACGACATGCGCTTCCACGCGGAATACCTGCCGAACGTGATGTATCTGGTCACGCTGCGCTCGCGCGGAATCGACGCCGAGGGCCTGCTCGAAGGCGTGTACGACCCGTATGTGTTCTACCGTGACGCCTATCGCCAGCGGCGCCTGTACAACATCTACGACGGTCAGCCTCCGGCCGAGATCATCGAACAGATGCAAGGCACCAACGACGTCGACGTCGACCAGTTGCTCGACGAACAGCACGCCTACGAAAAGAAGCAATCCATCAAGGGCGACGAGCGCCACTGAGGCGCATGCGCCGCGACGACCGCAGCGCTATTCAACCAAAGCGATCAGGCGGCGATGCCGAGCAATGGCTCGGCATCGCACAGATGCGCCAGCGCGCGCAGACCGGAGGGTATCCCGGCGAAACGCAACGTGACGCCACGGTCGCGCGCGCGCGCCGCCCAAGCGAGCAGGATCGCCAAGGTGGCGCTGTCGACGTCGCGCAGACCAGATACGTCGACCACCACTTCATTTGCGCCAGCGGCATACAACTCGGCGCCGCGTGCGAGCGCCATGTCAGCTCCCGCAAATCCGATCGCGCCGGCGACGCGCACATGCGCCGCGTCGCCGCGTTCGATCTGGAACTGCGTGCTCACGAACCGCCCTTCTGGTCCTTCTCCATCGATTCCAGCGTCTTCTCGCCCTGCGTTTCCAGGCGCGTGATCAACGCATCGAGGCTCGACTTCTGGATCTCCGCACCGACCTGGTTGCGATAGTTCGTGATGTAGGAAATGCCTTCGATGATGACATCGTAGGCCTTCCACGAACCTTCCTTCGTCTTGCGGAACGCGTAGTCGACCGCAAGCGTCTTGCCGTCGTCGAGCACAACTTCCGTGCGCACGATCGAGCGCTTGTCGCTCAGCTCGCCCTTGCTCGGCAGCACGCGTACGCGGCCGCGCGTGTAGTTGAGCAGGCCTTCGGCGTAGCGATGCGCGATCGAGTTGTAGAACGCCTTGGCGAAGCGCGCGCGCTGCTCGGGCGTGGCGGTGCGCGCGTACTGGCCGAGAACCAGGATCGACGCGTAGTCGATGTCGAAACGCGGCAGCAGGATGCCATCGATGACCTTGATCAACTTCTCGTGGTCGCTCTTCAATTCGGCCTGATGGCCATCGATGGCCTTGGCCAGATCGTCGGCGATGCCCTGCACGACCTGATCCGGCGTCGAAACGCTGTCGGCCTTCGCCGGCGAAGTCGTGACGGCAGCGCCGAACAGCAAGGCGAACGCGAAGACGAAGGTACGCAACATGGGTGACTCCTCAAATGCCGGATGTTATTTGGGCTCGATGCCGCTCAGGCATGAACTATTTGGGCTTGTTGTCGCTGGCGGGCAGATGCGCATCGGACTTCGCGGCTTTTTCATCGTCAACGGCCGGCTGGCCGTCCGCGGGCTTCTGCGCCGGCGAACCGTTGACCAGGAACTTGCCGATCAGGTCTTCCAGCTGCATCGATGACTGCGTCAGCACGAACTCGTCCCCATCCTTGAACATGTCCGGTGAACCGCCAGGCTGGAGGCCAACGTACTGGTCACCCAGTAAACCGCTGGTGAATATTGCTGCTGCCGTATCGTCGGGGATCTCGTTGAAATGCTTGTCGATCGAGATATGCACGAGCGCGTCGAGCTTGGCCGGATCGAGTTCGATCGACTCGACCGAGCCGATGCGAACGCCCGCCAGCTTCACCGGCGCGCGCAGCTTGAGCTGGCCGATGTTGGTGAAGCGCGCCTTCAGCACGTAACTGTCGCCCTGCCGGAAATTCGCGACCGAAGTCGTCTGCGTGGCGAGATAGGCAAGAGCGGCGAAGCCGAGCAGGATGAACAGGCCGGTGCCGACCTGGTAGGAACGTCGTTGGGTCACTTGGTGCGCCTCACATCAGGAACGCGGTCATCACGAAATCGAGCGCCAGCACGACGATCGACGAGAACACCACCGTGCGCGTCGTCGCGTAGGCCACGCCCTCGCTGGTCGGCGGCGTGGTGTACCCCTGGAACACCGCGATCAGCGACACCACGGCACCGAACGCGACGCTTTTCCACACGCCATTGATCACGTCCTTCCAGACATCGACGCTGGAGGTCATGTTCGACCAGAAGGTGCCGTTGTCGAGACCCAGCCAGCTGACGCCGACCAGATGCGCGCCGAAAATGCCGAGCGCGTTGAACACGCAGGCGAGCAGCGGCATCGCGACGATCCCGGCGAGGAAGCGCGGCGCGGCCACGTAGGCGAGCGGGTCGACCGCCATCATTTCCATTGCGGAAAGCTGATCGGTCGCACGCATCAAACCGATCTCGGCGGTGATCGAAGTGCCGGCGCGGCCGGCGAACAGCAATGCCGTGACGACCGGACCGAGTTCGCGATACAGCGACAGCGACACTACCGTACCAAGCGCCGCGGTGCCACCGAAGATCGATAGCACGTAGTAGAGCTGCAGGCCGAGCACCATGCCGACGAACAGGCCGCAGGTCATGATGATGACGAGGCTCATCGCGCCCACGAACCAGATCTGCCGGATCGTCTCCTTGATGTGGCGCAGGCTCTTCGGCACCGCCGCCAGGATCTGGAAGAGGAACAGCGCACAAGCACCGATCTGCGCCAGCGCGTCGCCGATCCTCGAAGGTCGGCTCTTAGGGGGCTCGTCGCGAACGGCGTTCATCGCGCACCTTCTACCTGTATGGCCGCAGGAAAGCCGAGATCGAGCGCGTAGTCGCGCGCCGGATACTGGAACGGCACCGGCCCGTCCGCCTCGCCGCCGAAGAACTGCTTCGTCCACGGCGATTCGTTGCGGGTGAGTTCGTCGGGCGTGCCGCTTGCGACGACCTTGCCGCCGGCAATCAGATGGACCAGATCGGCCGCGCGCGCGACCGCGGCGAATTCGTGCGCAACGAGGATGCTGGTGATGCCGAGCGTTTCGTTCAATGTACGGATCAACTTGAGCACCTGGTTCAGCGCGATCGGATCCAGGCCAACGAACGGTTCGTCATAGAGGATCAGCATCGGATCGCGGATGATCGCACGCGCCAGCGCGACGCGACGCGCCATGCCGCCGGACAGTTCGCTCGGCATCAACTCAGCGGCACCGCGCAGGCCGACCGCCTGCAGCTTTGTCAACACGATGTTGCGCACCAGTTCCTCGGGCAGCTTGAGATGCTGGCGCAACGGGAATGCGACGTTCTCGAACACGCTGAAATCGGTCAGCAATGCGGAGTTCTGGAACAGGAAACCAATCTTTTCGCGCAGGTCGAACAGCGCGTTGCGCGAGAGCGTCGGCACATCGCGGCCATCGACGCGGATCGAGCCCGCGTCCGGCTGCAACTGCCCGGTGATGTGACGCAGCAGCGTGGTCTTGCCGGTGCCGCTCGGCCCCATGATCGCGGTGACCTTGCCGCGCGGGACGTCGAGATCGATGCCGCCAAAGATCGTCTTGCCATTCAGCACGGTGCGCAGGCCACGGATCTGCACGAGCGCATCATCGGATTGCGTTGGCTTGGCGTCGATCACTCGATGTTGTTTCCATTCTGTTGACGGACCGCGCCCGGCGGGCTGCGCAACGTACCACCTTAGCCGATGGCGAGGAACGAACAGCCGCTACCAGCGCGGCCACGCGTTCAATCGTTCTTCAGCAAGTCGTCGATCAACGCCGCGTGACGTTGCAGTTGTGCGGCGCGGCGCAGGCGCTGGCAGGTGACGATCGCGCGCAGGTCTGCGAGCGCATCGGCGAATTGGTCGTTGACGACAACGTAGTCGAAATCCTCGGCGTGCGTGATCTCGACACGCGAATCGCGAAGCCGCCGCGCGATCGCGGCGGCGTTGTCGGACGCGCGCGTGCGCAGTCGTCGCTCCAGTTCCGCGCGCGACGGCGGCAGGATGAACACGCTGACGCAATCGGGCCGGGCTGCGCGCACCAGCCGCGCGCCCTGCCAGTCGATTTCCAGCAACACGTCGCAGCCCTCGGCCAGCAACGGTTCCACTGCGGTGCGTGCAGTGCCCTTGAGGTCACCATGCACGTTCGCGTACTCATAGAACGCGTCCGCGGCGGCCATGCGTTCGAAAACCTCGCGCGAGACGAAGTGGTAGTGCTGGCCATCGACCTCACCCGGACGCGGCATCCGCGACGTGTACGATACCGACAGCCGGATCGACGGCTCGCGTTCGAGCAGCGCATGGACCAGGCTCGTCTTGCCCGACCCTGACGGCGCAGCGACGATGTAGAGCGTTCCTGGAGCCACGCCGCTCATTCGAGGTTCTGCACCTGTTCGCGCATCTGCTCGATCAACACCTTCAGTTCGACCGCGGCATTGGTGGTGCGCGGATCGGCGGCCTTCGAGCCGAGCGTGTTTGCCTCGCGGTTGAATTCCTGCATGAGGAAGTCAAGCCGGCGACCGACCGCTTCCTTCAGGCCGAAAATCCGGCGCGCTTCGGCGACATGCGCGGTCAGGCGGTCCAGTTCCTCATCGACGTCGATGCGCTGCAGCTGCATCACGACTTCCTGCTCGATCCGGCCCGGATCGAGCGGCTGCTTCAATTCGGCCAGACGCGTATCGAAGCGCGCGCGCAACGCGGCACGCACATCCGGCAAGTGTGCACGCACGTCGGTGACGATGCGCTCGATGCCATCGAGCCGTTCACGCATGAAACCGCCGAGGCGCTCGCCCTCGCGACCGCGCGTGGCGACCATCTCGGCCAACGCGACATCGAGCAGGTCGAGCGCGGACTGGCGCAGCGATTCCTGGTCCGTATCGCGATCCAGCAGCACGCCGGGCCAGCCGAGCAACGCGGTGAAATCGACGTGCAACTGCGGGAACTTCGCCGCCAGCGCCTGCGCGGTATCGGCAAGACGCGCAACCAGCGATTCATCGACCGTGATCGCCGCGGCATCCGCCACTGCAGGCTTCCAGCGCAGGCCGAGATCGACCTTGCCGCGCGATAGCCTCAAGGCGACGCGTTCGCGCACGACCGGCTCCAGTGAGCGCAATTCCTCGGGCAAGCGCAAGCCGAGCTCGAGATAGCGATGGTTCACCGAGCGCAGCTCGATCGCCAGCGTGCCGTGGCCGGTATCGGCCTCCGCGCTGGCAAAGGCGGTCATGCTTCTCAACATATGGGCGTTCGGATGAATGGGTCGCGCAGTATGCCACGCATGCGGATGGCGGTTCGCGCGCGGTTCGGCGACCGCGCGGCGGCGTAAGCTAAACTTCGCAACCGTTTCAGGAAAACATCCCGCGCATGACATCCTCTACCCGCCCCAGCGGACGCGCTGCCGACCAGTTGCGGCCCGTCACGTTCCAACGCCAGTACACGCGCCATGCCGAGGGCTCGGTGCTGGTCGCGTTCGGCGACACGCGCGTGCTGTGCACCGCCAGCGTCGAGGAAAAAGTACCGCCGTTCCTGCGAGGCAAGGGCGAAGGCTGGATCACCGCCGAATACGGCATGCTGCCGCGCGCGACCGGCTCGCGCAATCAGCGCGAGGCTGCGCGCGGCGGCCAGGGCGGGCGCACGATGGAAATCCAGCGCCTGATCGGCCGCTCCCTGCGCGCCTGCATCGACCGCCGGGCGCTCGGCGAACGCACGATCACACTCGATTGCGACGTGCTGCAGGCCGATGGCGGCACGCGCACCGCGGCGATCACCGGCGCGTACGTCGCCCTCGTCGATGCGATCACCTGGCTGACCGGCCGCAAGCTGATCAAACGCGACCCGGTGGTCGGCGCGGTCGCGGCGATCTCGGTCGGCATCGTCCAAGGAGTGCCGGTGCTCGATCTCGACTACGCCGAGGATTCCAGCTGCGACACCGACATGAACGTCGTCATGAACGACGGCGGCGGCTTCATCGAACTGCAGGGCACGGCCGAGGGCCATGCGTTCCGCCGCGAGGAACTGGACGCTCTGCTCATGCTCGCTGGCAAAGGCGTCGCCGAGTTGTGCGTTTTACAGCGCGAGGCGCTGGCGGGCCCCGCATGATCCGACACATCGCGCAGATCGCGCTGCTGGTGCGCGACTACGACGAAGCGATCGCGTGGTACTCGGCTGCGCTCGGCTTCGTGCGGCTGGAAGACACCGACCTCGGTGGCGGCAAGCGCTGGGTGCGCATCGCACCGGAAAGCGGCACCGCCTTCGCGCTGCTGCTGGCGAAGGCGACCACACCGGAACAGCAAGCCTGCATCGGCCGCCAGCACGGCGGCCGTGTCGGCTTCTTCCTGCACACCGACGACTTCGCGCGCGATCACGCGGCGCTCGCCGCGGCGGGCGCGCATTTGGACGGCGAACCACGCCACGAGACCTATGGCACGGTGATCGTGTTCGAGGATTTGTACGGCAACCGCTGGGACCTGATCGAACCACGCGCATGAAACTCGTCCTCGCCAGCAGCAACCCCGGCAAATTGACCGAAATGCGCGAAATCCTCGCCGATCTCGACATCGAGCTGGTCGCACAGTCGGCGTTCGGCATCGCGGATGCCGACGAAACCGGCACCACTTTCGTAGAGAACGCCCTGATCAAGGCGCGTCACGCTTCACTGGCCAGCGGCCTGCCCGCGCTCGGTGACGATTCGGGCCTGTGCGTCGATGCGCTGAATGGAGCGCCGGGCCTCTACTCCGCGCGCTACGCCGGCGACCATGGCAATGCCGAGGCGAACAACGCCAAACTCCTCAAAACGATGCACGACATCCCCGACGAGCGCCGCGACGCCCACTTTCATTGCACGATCGTGCTGCTGCGCCACGCCGACGACCCCGCGCCGCTCATTGCGGAAGGGCACTGGCACGGCCGCATCCTGCATGCGCCGCGCGGCCATAACGGCTTCGGCTACAACCCGGTCTTCCTCGACCCGCCATCAGGGCTCAGTGCGGCGGAGCTCGACGCCGCGACCAAGAACCGCCTCAGCCATCGCGGCCAGGCGCTCGCGCGACTGCGCGCGCTGCTGCACGCGTAGGCCTCGGCTTGCGCGACCACGCCCGTCGCGAACACGCTTCGGCCTACACTGACGCCATGTCGCTTGTCGCCCCACCGCTATCGCTTTACGTCCACATTCCGTGGTGCGTGAAGAAGTGCCCGTACTGCGATTTCAATTCGCATGCGCAGAACGGCGTATTGCCGGTCGACGACTACATCGGCGCGCTCCTTGCCGATCTCGACCGCGACCTGCGCGAGTTCGGCGGCGCGGTCGCGGATCGACCGTTGCACAGTGTTTTTTTCGGCGGCGGCACGCCGAGCCTGTTCGCGCCGCACGCGATCGCACGCATTCTCGATGGCGTCGCCTCGCGCCTGACCGTGCCGCACGGCATCGAAGTCACGCTCGAAACCAATCCCGGCACGGTCGAGCACGGCCGTTTTGACGGCTATCTGCGCGCGGGCGTGAACCGACTCAGTTTCGGCGTGCAGAGCTTCGACGACGACAAGCTCCGTCGGCTTGGCCGCATCCATTCGGCGGCGGACGCGGAACGCGCGATCAAGGAAGCGCAGGACGCCGGCTACGACAACTTCAATCTCGACCTGATGTACGCACTGCCGGAACAAACCCTCGCAGGCGCGCTCGCCGACGTGGAGCGCGCACTGGCGCTGCAACCGACGCATCTGTCGCACTATCAACTCACGCTCGAACCGAACACCGTGTTCGCCGCGAAGCCGCCGCCGCTGCCGGACGAGGACAGCGCGTGGGACATGCAGGAAGCCTGTCAGCAACGCCTTGCCAACGCCGGATTCGTGCAATACGAAGTCTCCGCCTATGCGCACGATGGCCGATGCAGCGCGCACAATCTGAACTATTGGGGTTTCGGCGACTACCTCGGCGTCGGCGCTGGCGCGCACGGCAAACTCAGCACCGGCGCGAACGGTCGCATCGTGCGCACGACGAAATTGAAGTCGCCGCGCAGCTATCTCGAACGGTTCGCGCGCGGCGAGGCATTCGGCACGAATGCCGAGGTTGCACCGGCGGACCTGCCCTTCGAATTCATGATGAATGCGCTGCGCCTCAACGAAGGCGTTGCGCGTGTGACGTTCGCGCAGCGAACCGGCATGCCCGAGGCGATGCTTGATCCGACGCTCGCGCAGGCCACCTCGCGCGGCTGGCTCGTAGCCGACACGGATCGTTTTGCCGCGACCGAACTTGGCCGCCGCTATCTCAACGACGTGATCGGCCTGTTCCTGCCGGCACGGTGAAGGCGGCGATACGGCGACACTCTTTTCCACCAGGCCACGCACATGCTCGAACCGATCACCCTCGATTGCCCGTACTGCGGCGAAAGCTTCTCCACCACGGTCGACCTCTCGGCCGGCTCGCAACGCTATGTGGAGGATTGCGCCGTGTGCTGCCGCCCGATCGAAGTGATCGTGCGCATGGACGACACTGGCGAGCTGCTCGGCGTCGACACGCGCACCGACCGCGATTGAAGTGGTACCCGTGCGCCACTACACTGCGCGCCGCCTCAGGTGCCCTGTCCGCATGACGCGCGCAGGGTGAAACGGGAAGACGGTGCGGGGAGCTTTTGCGATCGCTCTTGATCGCGGAGATCAAAAGCGGCCATCCATGGCCGCACTCCTCAATTCCGGCGCTGCCCCCGCAACGGTAGGCGAGTCACGCCGGTTCCTCATGCCACTGTCGCCAAGCGACGGGAAGGCGAACCGGCCGATGCTGCGATGATCCCGCGTCCTTCGCGGGTATTGGAACCGGTTCCAACAACCGGCTCGTTCGCCGCATCGCTCGCAAGCCCGGAGACCGGCCCGAGGTTCGCCACATCGCGCGCGCACGACAGAGTCGGCGCAGCACGATGGCGATCAGTTCCAGGCGTTGCGGCGGGCAACGGTCGGGCACAGGCGTCCGTATGCCTGCGCACGCCCCTTCCCCACCTCGGGTCCTGGTCACGCGGGTGTGCGAAGGAGATGTCCATGTTGCGTCCTTGTGTTCTTTCGATCGCGGTTTCGACCGCGTTGTGCCTGTCCGCGCATGCGGACGAAGTCGATGTGCAGCCGGCTGTCCAGGTGACCGCCTCGCGCGTCGCCGAAACTGTCGACCAGGCGCTCGCCGATGTCAGCGTGGTGACTCGCCAGGACATCGACGCCAGCGCCGCGCGGGATGTCTACGACCTGCTTCGCATGGAGGCCGGCGTCGACCTCTATCGCACCGGCGGACCCGGCCAGCAGACTTCGCTGTTCCTGCGCGGCACCAATTCGAACCAGGTGCTGGTGCTGATCGACGGCGTGCGTGCAGCAGCGGCGACGACCGGCGCGTTCGCGTTCGAGCAGTTGCCGCTGGATTCGGTCGAACGCATCGAGATCGTGCGCGGACCGCGCGCCAGCTATTGGGGTTCGGACGCGATCGGCGGCGTGATCCAGATCTTCACGCGCAAGCTAGAAGGCCCCCGCGTCGCACTCAGCTACGGCAGCTACCGCGATGCCGACGGCAGCGCCGGCATCGGCCATTGGGACGGCGCGAACGGCTACAGCGTGCAGGTCGGCGCACGTCACGTCGGCGGCTTCTCGGCGACCAATCCCGGCATCTGCAGCGGCCCGGACGATCCGTACTGCATCTACGACCCGGACAACGACGGCTATCGCAACACGAATATTGCCGCGCGTGGCGCCTACACGATTGCCAGTCAGCTGCTGTCCGCCTCGCTGTACCGCAGCCAGGGCCAGGTGCAGTTCGACCAAGGCTACTCGAACAACATCGAGCAGAACGTCGGCGTGAACCTCGAGGGCGAACTCGGCACCAACTGGAGCCATCGCCTCAGCGTCGGCAACTCGCGCGAGGATCTCGAAACACCGGCATTCGGCGCGCTCTATCGCACGCGCCGCAGCAGTCTGCTGTGGCAGAACGAGTTCCGCATCAACGAACAACAGCGTCTCGTCGCCGGGTTCGATTTCGTGCACGACAAGGGCGAGACGATCGACACCTACGCCAGCTCGCCGCGCTACGACGACAGCCGCGACAACCGCGCCGTGTTCGGCGGCTGGCGCGCCGCGTTCGGCGCATTCGACAGCGAAGTCTCCGCGCGCTACGACGACAACAGCGTGTTCGGCGGCGCGACCACCGGTTCGGTCGCGTTCGGCTGGCGAGCGAACGAACAATGGCGCGCGTATGCCAGCGTCGGCCAGGGTTTCCGCAGCCCGACGATGAACGAACTGTACGACCCCGGCTATGGCGGCTATTTCGCCGGCAACCCGACCCTCGATCCGGAACGCTCGACCAGCGGCGAAGTGGGCGTCGAGTTCACGCCAACCACGAACCAACGTCTAAAGGCGAACCTTTATTCGACGCGCGTGCACGACCTGATCAGCTTCACCGGCGCGCAGAATCAGGCCGAAAACATCGCCCACGCGAAAATCGACGGTGCCGAGTTGAGCTATCTGTTCAACGCGGGCGCATGGTCCGGCCGCGCCGCCTACACTTGGGAGGACGCGCGCGACGCAGACGCCGATACTCCGTTGTTGCGCCGTGCGAAGAACAAGGTGTCGGGCTTGGTCGAACGCCGCTTCGGCGAACGCTTCAGCGCCGGAACCGAGCTCGTCTACGCCAGCCAGCGCAACGACGTCGGCGGCATCAAATTGCCGTCGTATGCGATCGTCAACCTGCGTGCCCGCTATGTCCTGAATCCGAGCTGGAGCTTCGGCGCGCGTGTGGAGAACCTCACCGATCGCGACTACGAGCTCGTCCGCGGTTACAACACCGCGGGCCGCTCCGGCTATCTCGACGTGATCTGGCAGCCGTGAGATCGCGCGCCGGTCACGTCGCGTGATCGGCTGCGCCCGCCACACTCGCTTCGCGACAGGGTAGCGAGACGAGACCCGGACGATTTCTACCGCCCACGCGTCCGGGTGTGCCAGAATCCCCGAATCCGGGCTTTCCTCGTGAAAGCCCGGACAGTCAAGGGGGCGTCCGCGGCATCGTCCGCGACGCAGGGGACAGCGCAGCGACGACGGATGCGACATGCGCGACGACAGCAAGGCCACGTTCGGCCACACCGGCATGAAGCGGCATGCCCCGATGCATGCTGGAGCTGCAACGCCGACGCTCGCCTCGCGCACGGATCTTCCCGCCCGCGTACGCGGCCTGCTTGATGGTGTGCTCGAACAGGTGCACATCTATTTTGAATCCGCCGTGCAGCGCACACTCGACGAAACCGAGCAGGCATTGTTCAGTCTCGCCGAGCGCGCAGGCGACAGCGGTCAGCAACAGCGCAATATCGAGGGCGTGCGCGAGATCAAGCGCGGCCGCGCCGACGTCGCACCGCGATTCATGCAGGAGATCGAGGGTCGGCTCGCGCATCTGCGCGGCCCGGACAGCGAGCCCTCATCCATGGAAAGTGGAACTCCGGCGGAACCCGCGCTCGCGCTGGTGGACAGCGCCATACTTGATGAGGACCTTGCGCTGCGCGAGGTCGCCAGCAAATCGGAAATCCGCAACGCCCAAGCGTTGTATGCGCTTTCGCACCGTCTCGGCGTGGTCGCCGGCACGCCCGCATGGACGAACGACGCGCTGCCGCTGGGACCGGCACGGATCGTCGATGCGTTTCGCCAGGCACTGGCTGGACTCGAACTGGATGTTGCCCATCGCGTGCTCGCCTACCGCCAGTTCGACCGCGTGGCGATGCTGCGGATCGGCACGTTCTATGATGCGGTCAATGCCGATCTCGCGACCGCGCGGGTGTTGCCGAACCTGAAGACCTCGCATGGCTATCGCCGCAGCACCATGCCCGCCGCGACGCCGGCCGCGGCACCCTCGCGCGACGATGAAGCCGCGGCCAGCTCCGCCGGCGCGGACGCTGCGGACGGCGCCGCCGCGCACAGCGACGACACCGAACTGTTCAAGACCCTGCGCAACCTGCTCGCGTCACGACGCCAGCCCGGTGAAGCCGCAGTGCCGCCGTCGTCGTCGCGTGCAAGCAGCGCCGATGTACAGAGTCTGCTCGGCGCGCTGCAGCGCGGCAGCCCGACGCGCGCCGGTGCCGAATACGACAGCGAGCATTTCCGCAACGTGCTGCATGTGAAACTGCGCCGCGCCAGTCCGCTCGGCCAGCCGCTGCATCTGACCGAGGAAGACTCGGACACGGTCGACCTGATCGGCATGCTGTTCGACCACATCACGCGCGACACTCGCGGCGACAGCGGCACGCGCGCACTTCTGACGCGCCTGCACGTGCCGGTGCTGCGCGTTGCCCTGGGCGACAAGACCTTCTTCACGCGACGCGATCATCCCGCGCGCGAGTTGCTCAACACGATCGCCGAGACCAGCAGCCGCTGGAGCGACGATTCGGAAGCCGATCCCGAACTGGCGAGCAGGATGCAGCTGGTGGTCGACCACGTGAGCGCGGACTTCGACGGCGACCTCGCGGTGTTCGAGAACCTGCTGAACGACCTTTCCAGCCACATGCAGTTGCTGGCGCGGCGGGCTGATGTGGTCGAGCGCCGGCATGTCGACGCCGCACGCGGGCGCGACAAGCTGGAGATCGCGCGGCGCACGGCGCAGTCGGCGATCACGCGCGTGCTCGGCTCCGGCACCACGTCGCCGATCCTGCGCACCCTGCTCCAACAGGCCTGGGCCGACGCACTGGCGCTTAGCGCCCTACGCGATGGCGAAGCCGGCGCCGAGTTCCAGCGTCGCCTTGCGGTCGCCGAGGAGCTGGTGCAGCGTGCCGCCGCACCACAACCCGCACCGCCGGACGCCGCGTTGCGCAGCGATCTCGATGTCGGACTGCGTCAGGTCGGACTGCACGGCGAAGACGTCGGTGGCGTGCTCGACAACCTGTTCGCGCCGCCCGGGGATGTGAGCACGGACTTCGCCGACAACCTGCGCCGTGTCGACGAAGTACTGAGGAAGAAGGCGCGTCTTGGCGGGGAAACGTCCGAACCGACGGCGGAAGCGCCAGCACTGACGCCCGCCGAAATCGACATGCTGGCGCATCTGCGCACGATCGCCTTCGGCACCTGGTTCGAGTTCGTGACGAATCAACAGGGCGCAACGGTACGACGCAAGCTCGCCTGGTTCTCGACCGTCACCGGGCGCTGCCTGTTCGTCAACCAGCGCGGCATGCGCAGCGACGACCGCTCGCTGGAACAGCTCGCACGCGAGATGGTGCGCGGTCAAGTGCGCGTGGCGGTGCCCCAGTCGGCATCTCTGATCGATCGCGCATGGAAGGCGATCATGGACGTGTTGCGACCGCATCCGACCGACTCGACCGCGACGGTGGACGCATGATCGAAAGACGCAAGATGCCGCGCAGGCGACCCGAGATCGCCCTGCAGGTCACCGATGCCATGACCGGCGAAGTGGTCGGCCATCTCGGAAACCTGTCGCTCGAAGGCATGATGCTGGTGGCGCAGGCGCCGATCGTCGAGGACGGCCTGTATCAGTTGATGTTCCAGTTGCCCGATGCCCACGGCCGCCTGCATCCGATCGAGGTTGGTGCGCATGAACTATGGTCCGAGGCGACGAACATTCGCGGCCATGCCTGGGTCGGCTTGCGTTTGATCGACATCAGTCCCGACGACCAACGCATGATGCGCGACTGGCTCAAGCACGCCGAATCAATTCCACGTTGACGCTGCGAGCGCCGATGCGTGCGATCAGAGCGCGACCGACGAGGCGCGCGCCGCACACGGGGCATATGCGCGCAAGAAGAAATCGACTGTTGCACGCACATGGGCGTCGACGTCCTGATGGCTGAACGGCTCGCTGCAACCGCATAGCTGGCGTGCGTGGAAGTCGCCCTTGAGCAGCGCAAAAAACTGCGCGGCGGCGCGCGGCACATCGATGATTTCGAGTTGGCCCACCTCGACCTCGCTGCGCAGGAATTGCTGGAAGCTGGCTTGCACGCGCTGCGGACCCGCCTCCCAGAACAGCTGCACGAGCTTGGGCGAGGTGCCGCTGCCCGACGTGAGCAGGCGATGCAAGGCGATCGACTCAGGCGCCATCAGCAGCGAGAAAAACGCATGCGCGATCGCCTCCAGCTGGCCACGCACTGGCCCCTTGAGGTCGGCATCGAACAATTGCGCCGGCATCTGCTCCTCGCAGCGCGCGCATATCGCGGCGAAGAACAAGGTCTCCTTGTCGGTGAAATGACTATAGACGGTGAGCTTGGAAACGCCGGCTTCGGCAGCGATCGCATCCATGCTGGTGCCTTCGAAGCCCGACAGCGGGAACAGGCGTTTGGCCGCATCGAGAATCGCGGCGCGCTTCTCGAGGTCCTTGGGGCGGCCTGGGCCACATGACTTTGCGATGGCTAACGTCATTTCAGTTTTTCTTTGCGGAAATCTGCTGGACTAACCGGTTCAGTTTTTATACTATACCAGTCGGTACATGAATGGAACGGCATATGCCGTGGCGGAATACGTCTATCGACGGATTATCACGCGCAAAGACCGGGGCGTGAAGGACGCGGTCCGTTCCGCTATCCATTCCGAACTCCTTGTTTCGAAAGTCTCTCGCCGCGCTGCCCGGGAATCTCCCCTCCCCCGCTCCGGGTGGCGCGGCCGAGAGCATTCGTAGAGACGATGGCTGCCTGCCCCGGCGCGGACGCAATCCCGCATGAATGCCATTGCCGCAATTCCTTCATCGCGGCTGATCGCCGCGCTGGCTCATGTCTTGCTAGGAACGATGCCATGCAACCTTGTCCGCCCTCAGAGCATCCGATTGCCGCATCGCACCCGAGCGCGCCCAGCGGAGCCACGTCGTGAACGCGCCAGCACCCCTGCCGACTGAAGAAACCGCAAACCATGCTGTCGATTGGCCGCTGCGCCATGCGCAACGCGCCCTCGCTGCGCTGATCGAGGATGCCGTCCGCGACCGCGCGGGCGCAGGCGGGTTCCGCGCTGCACGCCTGCGCGCAGCAGCACAGCGGACAGTGTCCGGGTTGTCCGCGGACGATCGAGCGCGACTGGCACGCTGGCTGGCCGTACTCGCGGCGAATGGCCGCGAATCCGCCGCGACGAGCCATGCGGTCGCACGTGTCGATCCCGGCCTCGCCGCGAATGCCGCATCGCTGCTGGCGCGCGTGCGCGAACAGCTGCAGCAGCGCCGTCACGCGGGCGCTGCCGCATAATGCTTCACGAGCGCGGTGACTTCCGGCACTTCGCCGCCGCCTGCCCCGCCGCCAAGGTGGAATTGCCGGCGCAATGGCAAGTACCTATGCTCTCCACCTTTTTTGCGGGCGGGAACCCCTGACATGCAGACCAACATCGAGCTGGCCAGACAGAACATGGTCGAGAACCAGGTACGTCCCTGGGAAGTCCTCGACGCACGCGTGCTCGACACCCTGCGCACGGTACGTCGCGAGGATTTCGTGGCGCCGACGCATCGCGCGCTGGCGTTCGCCGATATGGCCCTGCCGCTCGGCCACGGCGAAGTCATGCTCAAGCCCGTCGTCGAAGGCCGCATTTTGCAGGCCCTCGAACTGCAGCCCGGCGAGCGCGTGCTGGAAATCGGTACCGGCAGCGGCTTCCTGACGGCATGCATGGCACAACTGGCCGGCAGCGTGACCAGCGTCGAGATGCATGCCGACCTCGCCGACGCCGCGCGCGCGCGATTGGCGACGGCGCAAATCCGCAACGCACGGGTTGAAGTCGCCGAAGCACTCCACACTTTCTCGACCGCCGAGGCGTTCGACACGGTCGTGGTCGGCGGCGCCGTGCATGCGTTGCCGGACCGCTTCCGCGCCTGGGTACGCCCCGGTGGCCGCCTGTTCGCGTTCGTCGGAGACTCGCCAGCCATGCAGGCGACGCTGTACAGGCGCGCCGATGACACGCACTGGTCGCAGGAAAGCCTGTTCGAAACCGATCTGCCGTATCTCAAGAATGCCGAACCGCCGCGCCGCTTCATGCTCTGAGCGCGGCGACAGGAACCTTCTACACTTTCGAGGAAGAAACCGATGATCCGCATCCGATCCCTGTCGCTGGCACTCGTGCTCGCGCTTGGTGCATCCGCCGCGCACGCGGACGACCTGATCCAGGTCTATCACGAGGCACGCGCGTCGGACCCGACCCTGTCCGGCGCCGAGGCGACCAAACTCGCCACCGACGAGGGCGTCGACCAGGCCCGCTCGGCGCTGTTGCCGCAAATCGGCGTGGGACTCAGCTTCACGCGCACGCACGGCGGCAGCAATGGATCTTCGCTGATCGATCTGCCGATCCCGGGCGATCCGAACAATCAGGTCCTTGTCAACGGCAGCAGCAGCACCGGTTACCAGCGCACGCTCGGCGCCACGCTCAACCAGAGCATCCTCGACATCAGTCAATGGACCGCGCTGAAGGCGAGCAAGTACGTCGCCGATGCCGGCGCCGCGACCTACGATGCCGCACAACAGGCGCTGCTGGTTCGCGTCGCGACTGCGTACTTCAACGTGCTGAGCGCGCTCGACGCGCTGAAGTTCGCCGACGCGAACGAGAAGGCGCTGGGCCGCCAGCTCGAACAGGCGCAGCAACGCTTCGACGTCGGCCTCGCCGCGATCACCGACGTCAACGACGCCAAGGCGCAGCACGACCAGGCCGTCGCCAGCGTGATCAGCAACCAGAACAGCGTGGACCAAGCGCGCGAAGCGGTGCGCCAGATCACCAACAAGGAACCGGGCGAATTCAAGAAGCTGCGCGAGGAACTGCCGCTCGACCATCCGACACCGGATGATCCGAAAGCCTGGGTCGAGGTCGCGCTGAAGCAGAACCCGACCCTCAGTTCGGCATCCCTGCAGGTCGATGCGGCCAACGCAAACATCAATACCGCACGCGCTGGCCACTTGCCGACGATCACCGGCCAAGTCGGCTATTCACGCTCGCCGCAATGGGGCGACACCCACTATGGCGGCCTGCCCGGCGACATCCACGACAGCACCGATCCGAAGTGGGGCAGCTCGATCACGCTGACCTTGAACGTGCCGCTGTTCACCGGCGGCTACACGCAATCGCGCGTACGCCAGGCGGTCTACAACCGCGATTTCGCGCAGGACCAGTTCGAGATCAACCGCCGTCTCGTCGAGGCGACCACGCGCAACAATTTCCGCTCGGTCATCGCCGGCGCCAGCGAGGTCGAGGCGACCAAGGCCGCAGTCGTGTCCGCGCAGAGTTCGGTCGAAGCGACCAAGGCCGGCTACGAGGTAGGCACGCGCACGATCGTCGACGTGCTGATCAGCCAGCAGACGCTGCTGCAGGCACAGAGCAGCTATTCCGCCGCGCGCCACACGTTCGTGCTGAACGGACTGCTGTTGAAGCAGGCCGCCGGCGTGATCGAGGTCAAGGATCTCGAAGCGATCAACGCGTTGCTGGAATAAGCGCGAGAAAATCCGACGGGTCCGGCGCAGCCGGATCCGTCTCATTCACGTCTCGCTGCTCGCTCCAGCACGTCTTCCACGATCGCCATCGTGCGTTCGACCGCACCGCGCTCGCGCTGCATGACAGCACGCGCGGCCTCGCCCATCTGGCGGCGCTCGGCATCGTGCGACAGCAAACGCACGACCACCGGACCCAGTTCATCGCCGCCTTGTACGCGCACCACGGCGCCGGCGGCAATCAGATCCTCGGTGACTTCCTCGAAATTGAAAGTCTGCGGACCGACCACGACCGGCCGCTCCAGCGCCGCCGGTTCCAGCAGGTTGTGGCCGCCGACCGGTACCAGACTGCCGCCGACGAAAGCGACGTCCGCCGCCGCGTAGAACTCGATCAGCTCGCCCATCGAATCGATCACGAAGCACTGGCAACCGGCGTCGGCACCGCCGTCCTCGCTGCGCGTCGCGCTGCGGAAGCCGTAAGCGCGGCACGCGGCGACGACCGGCTTGAAGCGTTCCGGGTGGCGCGGCGCGATCAGCAGCAGCGCATCCGGAAAGCGCCGCAGCACCGCCGCATGCGCCTTGAGCACGATCAGCTCTTCGCCTTCGTGCGTGCTCGCCGCGATCCACACCGGTCGCGCAGCGCCCGCAGCGACACGGAACGCGACGCCGCGCTCGCGCGCGCTGTCGGGCACTGCCATGTCGAACTTCAGGTTGCCGACCACGGCGAGGCGCGGCTCGGACGCACCGAGCGTGCGCAGGCGCTCCTCGTCGGAGACCGATTGCGCGGCAACGAAACTTGCGCAGCGAATCGCACGTCGCGCCAATGGCTGGATCGGCCAGTAGCCGCGCAGCGACTTCTCCGACAGACGCGCGTTCGCGATCACGATCGAGATGTCGCGCTCGGCGCACGTCATGAACAGGTTCGGCCAGATCTCGGTTTCCATGATGACCGCCAGACGCGGTCGCACGCGATCGAGAAAGCGCTTCACTGCACTCGTCAGGTCGTACGGCAAGTAGACGTGGAACACGCGGTCGCCAAACAACTGCAGCACGCGATCCGAACCGGTCGGCGTGACCGTGGTGATCACGAAGCGCGAATCGCGATAGCGCCGCATCAGCGCCTCGATCAACGGCACCGCTGCATTGACCTCGCCGAGCGAGACCGCGTGGACCCATATGCAATCGCGGATGCCTGGATCCGGGAAGAAACCGAAACGCTCGCGCCAGCGCGCGAAATAGCCGTGGTACTTGATGCCACGTGCCGCCAGCCGGTACACGACGAACGGCGTCAGCAAGTACAGCGTGAGCGTGTAGATGAAGCGCTGGAACACGGAGTCGGCCACGTGGAAAGTGCGGCAGTATAGCGGCGCACGGGGTGGTGGAAGGCCCGCGATCGGCGCCGGCGCGACCACGGATCGGGCACGCGAACCGTCCGCAGCGCGCCATCGAGCCGCTATGCTTTCGCCGATTGTCATCCACCTTGCCACTGCCGATGCCGCAGCCGCTTCCGCCGTTCCGTCCCACCTTGCTCGCCCCGAAGCACTGGCCCGCCTGGGTCGGTCTCGGCGTGATCCGGCTGGCCGCCTGCCTGCCGCATGCGTGGCTGATGCGCATCGGCCGCGCGCTTGGCTGGCTGTCGGCTCGGGCGCTGCGCGAGCGTCGGCATGTTGCCGCCGTCAATCTCGCGCTGTGTTTTCCGGAACTCGATTCGCGTGAACGCAACGCGCTGCTGGAGGAAGACCTGCGCGACAGCGGCTGCATGCTGGCCGAGTTCACGCTGGCGTGGATGGGTTCGGCGCGCGCGGTCGCCCGCGTGCCAGTGCGATTCGAAGGCTTGCACCATCTCGAAGCCGCGCGCGCGGCCGGCCATGGCGTGCTGCTCGTCGGGGCGCATTTCTCGCATCTGGAACTGTGTGCGCGGCTGGTTTCGCAGCGCATCGCGATCGCCGGCATGTATCGCGAACACGAAGACGCGGCGTTCGAGTGGGCGATCAAGCGCGCACGCCTGCGTTACGCCGATGCGATGTTCACCAAGGACGAACTGCGCCAGAGCGTGCGCTACCTCAAATCCGGCGGCACGCTGTGGTACGCGCCGGACCAGGACATGCGCGGCAAGGACGCCGTGTTCGCGCCGTTCTTCGGCGTGCCGGCGGCCACGATCACCGCCACGCACCATCTCGCGCGCCTGTCCGGCGCGAAGGTGATCGCATTCTTCCATCGCCGCCAGCGCGACGGCGGCTACGCGATCCGTCTCGAAGCGCCGCTGGACGACTTCCCCAGTGCGGACATCGTCGCCGACACCGCGCGCGTGAACGCATGCATCGAACGCATGGTGCGCGAAGCACCGAGCCAGTACCTTTGGATGCACAAGCGCTTCAAGACGCGCCCAGCAGGGCAGCCCCACGTGTACTGACTCGCCTCGGATCCCGAGTCGCCGGAGCGCCGCATGCCATTCCTGATCGTCATCGCCAGTTGCATTGCAGGACTCGTGCTCGGCAGCAACGACGGCGAGGCCGCACTCGGCTTCTTCGGCGGCCTCGCCATCGGCATCGTGCTGGCGCGGATGCGCAGCCTGTCGGCAAGAATCGATGCGCTGACGCACGAACTTCACGCACTCGCTCTGGCCCGACGCGTGGGCGCATCGCCGGCGCGGCCCGCGACGATGCCGACCGATGTCGCGACGACCACTGTGGAACCCGCACGCGCGACAGAAGTGCCCGCACATGCCGCCGCGACCGAATCGCTCATTCGCACAATCGGACCGCCCGATCTGCCGCGGCCACCGCCGACGCCGGAGTCACGCGCTGACGCACCAGCGACGGCCGTCCCATCGCCGGCGTCAACGCCATCGCCCGACCTCGCCAGCAAGACCGGCGCATGGCTCAAGCGCTGGTTCACCGAAGGCAACGTGCCGGTCAAGGTCGGCATGCTGGTGTTGTTTGCCGGCGTCGCCGCGCTGCTCAAGTATGTGACCGACGAAGGTTGGCTGATCTTGCCGATCGAGTTGCGTCTCGCCGGCATCGCGCTCGCCGCGACGGCCGCGCTTGCGTTCGGCTGGCACCAACGCGAACGCCGGCGCAGCTTCGGCCTCGCACTGCAAGGCGGCGCGATCGGCGTGCTGCTGCTGACCGTGTTCGCCGCATTCCGGCTCTACCAATTGCTGCCTGTCGGCGCCGCGTTCGCGCTGCTGTTGGCGCTGGTTGCCGGTGCCGGCGTGCTCGCCGTATTGCAGGATGCGCTCGCGCTGGCCGTGCTCGGCATCCTCGCCGGCTTCGCCGCGCCGATCCTGATATCGACCGGCAGCGGCAACCATGTCGTGCTGTTCTCGTACTACGCGCTGCTCAATCTCGCGATCTTCGCGATCGCATGGCGCAAGCCGTGGCGCGCGCTGAACCTGCTCGGCTTTTTCTTCACCTACGCGATCGGCACCGCGTGGGGCGTGCTGAGTTATCGCAGCGAATTGTTCGCCAGTACCGAACCGTTCCTGCTGATCAACTTCGCGATCTATCTGGCGATCCCGATCCTGTATGCACGACGGCAGGACGCGTCGAAAAACGACGCCATCGACGGCACGCTGGTATTCGGCAATCCGCTGCTCGCATTCGCATTGCAGGCCGCGCTGCTGGAGGGCGAACGCATGGCGCTCGCGTATTCCGCGCTCGCGCTGGCCGTGCTCTATGCGTTGCTCGCGTGGCGGCTGTTGCCGCGTCGTCGCGTGCTGGGCGAATCGTTCGCCGTGCTCGCGACCGGCTTCGCAACCTTGGCCGTACCGCTCGCGCTGAGCGCGCGCGTGAGTGCCTGCACGTTCGCGCTCGAAGGCGCGGCACTGGTCTGGCTCGGTCGGCGCCAATCGCGCCGGCTGCCGCAGATCGGCGGCCTCGCACTGCAAGTGCTCGCGGCCGGCGCATTCGTGTTCGCGCTGGTATTTTCAGGCGACATCGACGCTGCGCCCCCGATCGCGAATGGCGTATTCATCAGCGCCCTGCTGATCGCCGCCGCCGCATTTGTCAGCGCGTGGCTGTACCAGCGCGACGGCGCTCGGCCGCAACTGGCCGTGCTGCTCTACCTGTGGGGCATGGCCTGGTGGCTCGGCGCCGGCCTGCACGAAATCGACCGCTTCGTACCTGCGTCGCTGCAGGTGCAGGCCGTACTGGCCTTCACGGCGTTGACCGCCGCGCTGTCGGCGCTCGGCTACGCCCACACACGAGCAGGCGCGCCGGCATGGACCTGCGCCTTCGCGCTCGCCAGCGGTATCGTGCTCGTGCTCTTGTTCGCCAACGTCGGCGCGCGGCCGTTCGCCGGCTGGGGACTCGCCGCGTTCGCGACGTATGCAGCAGGCGGATTCCTTGCACTGCGCATGCTGGCAGGCGCAGCGGATCCGATCGTGCGCGTCGCGCACCTCGGCTGGCTGTGGACGTGGACGTTCGCGCTCGCGTTGGGCCTGCGCCAACTGGCCGTCGATGCGCGGCTCGGTGCCGGCTGGCACGACGCGCTGACCGTGCTGCCGCTGCTCGCCGCGTGGGCGATCGCGCTGTTGCGACCGGCATGGATCGCGCCACCACTGGCGACACGTTTCGCCGACTATCGCGGCCTGCTGCTCAACTCGCAGGCATTGATCGCGATCGTCGCGTTCGCCTGCCTGCTGCTGCACGATGGCGCGAGTGCGCCGCTGCCGTTCGTGCCTTTGCTCAATCCGGTCGAGCTCGCGCAGATCGGCGTGCTTGCCTGCTTCGCGCGCTGGCTCGTCGATCGCGATGTCGCGGCGGAACTCTCGTCACGTCGCGCACCGCTGCTCGCCGCCGCCGGCTTCGCCTTCGTGACCGCGGCGACGCTGCGCGCCACGCACCATCTCGGCGGCGTCGCGTGGGACGAAACGCTGTGGGCGTCGAACCTCGCGCAGACCTCGCTGACCGTGGTCTGGAGCGTGCTCGGCGTGATCGGCTGGGTGATGGGATCGCGCCGCGGCAACCGCCCGCTGTGGCTGGCCGGCGCGGTGCTGATGGGCGTGGTGCTGGCGAAGCTGCTGCTGGTCGACCGCAGTCATCTCGGCAACCTGTTCGGCATTGCCTCGTTCATCGCCTACGGCCTGCTCTGCACGGTGATCGGCTACTTCGCACCGGCGCCGCCGCGCGCACCGGCGCAGGAGGCGACCCCATGACATCGCGACTCGCATTCGCCGTTTCGCTGCTGGTCGCGGCGGCTGCGCAGGCGAACGCACCGGCGGACTACGCCTACGTCTTTCCGATCGAAACCACGACGCAGGAGGGCACCAGCGCCTGGCGCATCGATCTCACGCCCGAGGTCTATGCCTGGGCGCAGGACATTGCACTGCGCGACATCGAAGTATTCAACGCGGCAGGCCAGCCGGTGCCGTTCGCGCGCAGCACGAACGAACCCGCCGCGACGATGCGCGAACAGACCACGAGCGTGCTGGTACTCGCGCTGCCGCCATCCGCGTCGAATGCGAGTGCGAGTGACCTGCGCCTGGTCATCGATCGCGACGCCGACGGCCGTTTGCGCCGCATCGATGTCGGCGAGCAATCGGTCGCCACGAAGACCGGCGCCAAGGACTGGCTGCTCGATGCCAGCAATGTCGCACAGCCGATCGATCGGCTCGTGCTCGCATGGAGCGCACCGACCAGCGGCGTCGTCGCGCGCTTCACCATCGAGGCCAGCGACGATCTGCAGGCGTGGCACGCCGTCGGCAGCGGCACCGTGCTCGCGCTGGAACAGGATGGCACGCGGCTCGAACGCCACGACATCGCGCTCGGCGACGTGCGCGCGAACTACCTGCGCCTGCATCGCCTCGACGATGGCGTCGAGTTGAGCGGACTCACGATGCAAGCGCACTCGATCGAGCACGAATCCTCCGCGCCGGACAACGTCTGGCTGCAAGTCGGACCCGGCCTTCGCGCGGCCGGTGCGCCGGCATCCATCGCCGCACGTTTCGACTATGCGTTGTCCGCCGCGCTGCCGGTCGATGCCGCGCGCATCGAGCTGGCGAACGACAACGCGCTCGCGCCGTTGGCGTTGTCCGCACATGCGCACGGCGACGCATGGAGCGAGCTCGCCAGCGTCACCGCATTCCGTCTGCGCTCCGGCGACGACACGATCCGCAACGGCGACGTCGAATGGTCCGGCGGCACGCGCTTGCGCGAGTTCCGCATCGATGCGCGCGTGCCGCTGGCGACGCCGCCACGACTGACACTGCGCTATCGGCCAGATCGTTTCGTGTTCCTCGCCGAAGGCGATGGCCCTTACACGCTGGCCGTCGGCAGCGCGCGTGCGCGGCGTGCGGACTATCCGGTCGATGTCGCGCTGCCCAGCCTGCGCGCACGCCTCGGCAAGGATTGGCAGCCGCCCGCCGCGCAGCTCGGCGTCGCGCGCGAGAGCGGCGGCGCGCAGGTGCTGCAAGCGGTCGCGATTGGGGCGCCGTCGCCGTGGCGACGCTGGCTGTTGTGGGGCGTGCTGGTCGTGGCTGCGGGCATGGTCGGCGGCTTCGCGCTCAGCCTGCTGCGCAGTGCCGGCAGCGGAAGAGACGATGCCTGACGGGGCCCGCGTACTTCATCGCGGCGACTGCACGGAATCCTCAGGCCCACGCGCAGCGAGCGCCGCGCAATACGACGCCAGCAGCCACCAGAACAGCAGTCCCCACCACGCCGAATAGAACGCGAGGTGGGTGTTGATCGGGAAACACATCGCGACCAGAGCGAGGCCCGGCGCATAGGCACGCGCGCGTGCCGCCGCATCCGCGCGCCACCAGGCGCGCAACGCAACCCAGGTACCGACGAGCCAGCACAACAGGCCGGCGACACCGGTTTCGCTGAGCACTTCGAGCACGATCTGGTGCGCATGCGAGGCACCGATGTCGGTGCTGGTATCGACGAAGCGGTCGCCCGGCGCGGCATGGCGCGGATACGCGTAGCGGAATCCGCGTACGCCGACGCCGGTCAGCGGATGCGCGCGAGTCATCGCCAGCGCGGTGCGCCAAATGCTGAGGCGCCCCGCCGACGCATCGTCGACCGCGGCTTCGGTGCCATGCAGCGCGAGCAGGCTGCGCTCGACACGCGCGCCAAAGCGCGTGGAATCGTGCAGCGCGAATGCGGCCAGCGCTGCGAGCGCGATCATTGCGACACCGAGCATGCCGGCAAAGCGGCGAGGATCGCGAGTGACATGCCACGCGACCAGCGCGCAGACCAGGGCATAGGAAAGCCACGCCGCACGCGAACCGGCGAGCAGGATCGGCGCCGTCATCAGCACGAACGCGAACGCGAGTCCGCGCCAGCCGAAGCGCGCGTGCGCGGCGATCAACACGAACGGCGATAGTACTGCGAGCACCGGTCCGAGCTTGAGATTGCCCGCGCCGAAGATGCCGGACACACGCTCCAACTCGGCAGGGCCACCGAGGCTGTAGCCGGTCAGCATCTGCACGTAGGCATCGAGCGCCCACAGCGCGACGACGATCGCCACCGCGGCGACCATTGCCGACCATGGCGGCGTTTTCCGGCGCAGGGCCCAGACCGCGAACAGCGCGAATGGAAGGAAGCGCAGCGTCGTCGCGACCGTCGACCATGTCTTGGCCGGCTCGACCGCAGCGAAGCCGGACAGAAACGCCGGCAGCCAGTAGCACGCGAACAAGACACCGGCGAGCCGCAGCGCGGGATCGCGCAGGTCGATGCGTCGACGCGCCAGCAATACCAGTCCCGCCAGCGCGCCGATCGCAAGCGGCAGCTCGCTGCTGCGGCCGAGCGGCAACAGTATCAGCACGGCGAGCATGAGCACGGCGGGCCAAAGAACGGCGAAGTTCGGTTTCACTGAGGGCATCTGCGCGTGGGGTCGGCGCATTCTAGTGGCTGCCGTCGCTGCATCGGATGGAAGAAGCGTCGCGCAAGCACCGAACCCGCAGGACTCATCCTTCCGCCTTCGGCATCGAAGGGAGAAGGTGAAGCACCGGGCCGCCTCATTCCCTGGTGGCCAACTCCTGATACAACGCCAGCGTCGCCTGCTGCATGTCGGCGAGCCGGTAGCGCGTCAGTGGCGCAATCGCCGGCGCGCGGCGCAACAGCTCGGCGGCGCGTTCGGCCAGACGCTCGCGGTCGCCGAGCGGCACGCGGCCGGCGGGATACAGGTCGGCCAGCAGTTCGCCGACACCGCCATGGTCGTAACCCAGCACCGGCCTGCATAGCGAGATCGCCTCGACCACGGTGCGGCCGAACGATTCGGGCTTGTTCGACAGTTGCAGCACCAGCGCGGAGATCGCGTAGACATCGCGCGCGTCGTCGCGTTGCGTACTGATCACCAGACTGTCGGCGACGCCGCGCGCCTGCGCGAGCTGTTCGAGTTCGGCGACGTAGGCCTCGCGACCGGACTGGCGCGCACCGAGCAGAAGCAGGCGCGTGTCGATGCCGCGCGCCTTGAGGTCGGCGACGAGTTCGATCGCGTCGGCGTGGCCCTTGAGACGCGTGCCGCGTCCGGGCAACGTCAGCAGTGGCGCGCCGGCCAACGGCGCGAATTCGGCAAAGAACCATTCGCGCCAGGAGCCGTCCGGCTGGTAGCCGTAGGGAAACTCGTCCGGATCGACGCCGCGCGGAATCACCACCAGCCGCGCCGGATCGACGCGCGGATAGTTGCGCAACAGGTAGTCGCGCACGGTGTTCGACACGCAGATGACGCGCTCGCCGCGCGCCATGATCGCGCTGTAGCGACCGGGACTGTTCAGGCCGTGCGCAGTTGTGACAAATCGCGGCCGCGATGACATTCCGCGCAATGCGAGCCAACCCAGCCACGCAGGCATGCGCGAGCGGGCGTGCACGATGTCCGCGCGCACCTGCTTGAACAGCGCGCGCAGTTTGGGCACCTGCGCGAGGCTGGCGAACGACTTCGCGCCGATCGGCAAGGTGACGTGCTCGCTGCCTTCGGCGAGCAGTCGATCGACCATGCGTCCGCCGGCCGAGACGACGATCGAACGATGGCCGGCGGCCACCAGCGCGCGCGCGATCTCGAGCGCGGAACGCTCGGCGCCGCCGGCTTCCAGCGCCGGCAGCAATTGCACGATGGTCAGGGCGCGCGGCGGCACGGTCTGGCGGCGCTCAGGCAATCAGGTCGTATTCGGCGCCGCAGTACGGACACTTCGCATGGCCGCCCTGCTCGGCGATCGGCAGATATACCTTCGGATGCGAGTTCCACAGCGACATGCCCGGCATCGGGCACGACAGCGGCAGGTCGGCACGGCTGACCTGGTAACGGTTTTCGGCATTGGCGGGAATGGTCTTCTCCGCCGCGGGATTGGGGCGCGACATGCAGGTCTCCATCGACAGGCAGCGCAGTTTACCAGCAGGACGCGTGCCAACCGGTCGCCATTCCTGCCGTGATCGAACGCACACCCCGTGCGTGAAGCCGGGGGCGGCGCCGCCCCCCGTCTTTCGGCCTAGAATGCGGGAGCAGCAATCCATCACGGGAACGGGAGAGAAACGTGGATATCGACAAGCTGATCGCGCGGGTCAAGGCGATCCTGATGACACCGAAAACCGAGTGGCCGGTCATCGCGGCCGAGCCCACAACGGTGCCGGATCTGTACAAGAACTACATCGCGATCCTGGCGGTGATCCCAGCGGTTGCCGGCTTCATCAAGGGCAGCCTGATTGGCTACGGCGCTTTCGGCATCAACATCCGCACGCCGATCGGCGCAGGCATCGCCGGTGCGATCGTCGGCTATGTGCTCACACTCGTGCTGGCCTACGTGATGGCGCTGATCATCGATGCGCTGGCGCCGAGCTTCGGCGCGCAGAAGAACCCGGTGCAGGCGCTCAAGACCGTGGCGTTCGCGTGGACCGCAAGCTGGGTTGCCGGCATCGGCCAGATCGTGCCGTGGCTGGGTTGGCTGATCGCGCTTGCGGGCGGCATCTACAGCATCTACCTGCTGTACCTGGGCCTGCCGAACACGATGAAATGCCCGCCAGAGAAGGCCGGCGGCTATACCGCGGTCAGCATCATCATCGCGATCGTGCTGAGCTGGATCATCGCGATCATCGTCGGCGGCATCCTCGGCACCGGCGCGATGATGAGCGGCGCCTTGAATGGCAGCAACATCAGCAGCACCGGCGGCGAAGTCACGATCGACAAGGACAGCTCGCTTGGCAAGCTCGACGCGTGGAGCAAGAAGATGGAAGCGGCCGGCAAGCAGATGGAGGCCGCGCAGAAATCCGGCGACGCCGACGCACAGGGCAAGGCACTCGGTGCGGTGATGGGCGCTGCGTTGGGCAGCGGCCAGGTCGAGGCGCTGGCGCCGGAAGTGTTGAAGCCGTTCGTGCCGGAAACACTTGCCGGGCTCAAGCGCACCGATTTCTCGGCCGAGCGCAACGGCGCGATGGGAATGCAGATTTCAGAGGCGCATGCGTCCTATTCGGACGGCGCCAACCGCAACCTGCGCCTCGAAATCACCGACATGGGCAGCGCGAAGGGCGTGATGGCGCTGGCCGGCCTCGCCTCGGTCGAAAGCCAGAAGGAAACCGACCACGGTTACGACAAGACCTACAAGCAGGACGGACGCCTCGTCCACGAGGAATGGGACAACAACGACAAGCGCGGCGAGTACGGCATCGTGCTCGGCGAACGCTTCTCGGTGAAGGTGTCCGGCACGGCCGACAGCATGAACGATCTCAAGGCCGCGGTCGCAGGCCTCAATCTCGCCGGACTCGAAGCGCTCAAGAGCCAAGGCGTCAAGAACGGTTGAAGCATCGCCTCGGCGACGATTCCGTCGCGAGGCTGCGCGCATCTCTGCGCGCCCGAAGAACCATCACGTCTTCCGGACTCCCGCACATGGCGCGGAGTCCGGAAGCGCATCTGCCTCAGCCCTTCGGCTTCAGGCTCTCCGCATACGCCTTGGCCTCGATCGCCTCGCTGGTGATGTGGATCTTGATGTCGTCGCTGACCATCGGCACGTACTTGGAAATGCCGAATTCCGCGCGCTTGATCGTCGTCGTCGCGTCGAAACCGGCCGCGGCGGCCTTGCGCATCGGATGCTCGCCGACCTTGTTGATGGTCACGTCGAGCGTGACCGGCTTGGTCACGCCGTGCAGGGTCAGGTCGCCGGTGACCTTGAGCTTGTCCTTGGCAGCGCCCTGCTCGACCTTGGTGCTCTTGAAGGTCGCGTTCGGGAATTTCGCCGAATCGAAGAAGTCGTCTCCCTGCAGGTGTTCATCGAGCTTGGGCACGTTGCTGTTGACGCTGGCAAGCGGAATGGTGACGTTCACCGATGACCGGGTCGGATGGGCTTGGTCAAACTCCAGCGTGCCCTCGACCTTGCCGAATTGTGCGGTCGGGTTCGAATAGCCGAAGTGGTTCCAGCTGAACACTACCTGGGTGTGCCCGGGATCGAGCGTATAGGTAGCCGCGAAAACCGGCGCGGCAGCGAGCGCGAGCGCGCTGGCGAGAACGATGCGACGAATCATGGGACAACTCCTGTGGGGAAACGGCAGCCTGGCTGCACCAGCTCCAACGATGGGGAAATCCAGGCGCGATGACAAGGACCGCAGGCAAGAAGCATTGTTTCCGAAACCGCCACAATCACGAATTGGCGCGAACGTCCATCGCCATACGCAATCGCCTTGCACTAGTCTGCGGACATGATCTTCCCTTTTCCGCCTCCCACCTGCTGGGCGATCAGCGATGGCGCCGCCGGCAACGAACGGCAGGCACTGGCGCTGGCGCACGCGCTCGGCCTCACGCCGCACGTACTGCGCATCTCGCTGCGCGAGCCATGGAACCTGCTCGCGCCGCGCCTGTCCCTCGGCGCGCGCAACGCGATCCGTGATGAACACGGCGCCACACCCGCGCCGCCGTGGCCGGACATCGCGATCGGCTGCGGTCGCCGCGCGGCCCTGCTGACACGCAGCCTGCGCGACTGGAGTCGCGGCCACACGTTCACCGTGCAGATCCTCGACCCGCGCATCGACAGCCGTGCGTTCGACATCGTCGTCGTGCCGCAACACGACCGCGTCGCCGGCGCCAACGTGCTGCACAGCATCGGCGCGCTGAACCCGGTCGAGCCCGGCTGGCTCGGCGCGGGCCGCACGCGCTGGTGTGAACTCGGCGCGTTGCCGATGCCACGCACGGCCGTGCTGGTCGGCGGATCGAATCGCGCGCAGCGCCTCGACGACGCCTACTTCGATGCGCTGCTGGAACGACTCGCCGCGCGCCACGCAGCCGATGGCGGCAGCTTCCTCGTCAGCCTGTCGCGACGATCGCCTGCAACTATCAGCGCACGCCTGCGTGCCGCCTTTGCGGCATTTCCCGGCGCGTTCTGGGCCGGACCTCAGGATGGCGAAAATCCGTATGCCGGCTTCCTCGCCTGGGCCGACCGCATCGTCGTCACGCCGGACTCGGTCAACATGATGTCCGAAGCCAGCGCGACCGGAAAACCGGTCTATACGTTCGCGCCACGCGCGATTGCCGGCAAGCTGGCGCTGTTCCACGCCGAGCTGATCGCCAGCGGCCATCTGCGCCGGCTGGATGACAACGAGCCGGCCGTGCAGGTCGAACCGCTCGCCGAAACAGCCGCGATTGCCGAGCTTGTGCGCGAGCGCTGGTCGCAGCGGACCGCGACCCGCTGAGCCGGAAGACGCTCCGCGGATGGATGCTCGAGGAGGCATCCATCGTCAAAAGCCCTTTGAACGCACAGGCCGCCCCACAGGGCAAAACGCCCTCGTCATCAGCCGGGACTTTCGACCCGCTTGCGCCGCGCCGATTTGGCCTAGCATGGTCCGGATACCGATCGAGGACTTTCCATGCTGCCACTTCGCCCGACCGCACTCGCGGCCTGCCTGACCTTTGCGCTCGCTCCGGCATTCGCTGCCGACAAGGCCGACATGACGCCGAAATGGGACGTCAACGCCGCGCACGGCCCGACGAAAACCGTCCAGTTCAGCACCGACGAAGGCACCTGGATCGATCTCGACGTCAGCCCGGACGGCAAGACCATCGTGTTCGACCTGCTCGGCGACCTGTACCTGCTACCGATCGAGGGCGGCGCCGCGAAGCGCCTGACCTCGGGTCCGGCGTGGGACGTGCAGCCGCGCTTCTCGCCGGACGGCAAGGAAATCGCGTTCACCTCCGACCGCAGCGGCGGCAACAACCTGTGGCGCATGCCGGTCGCCGGCGGCGCCGCGACGCAGGTGTCGAAGGAAGACTTCCGCCTGCTCAACAACCCGGCGTGGACGCCGGACGGCCAGTACCTGATCGGCCGCAAGCATTTCACCGGCGAGCGCTCGCTCGGCGCCGGCGAGCTGTGGATGTACCACAAGGCCGGCGGCGCGGGGCTGCAGTTGACCAAGCAGAAGAACGACCAGCAGGATCTCGGCGAGCCGGCGCTCAGCCCGGACGGCCGCTACGTGTACTACTCCGAGGACGTCAGCGCCGGTCCGTACTTCCAGTACAACAAGAACCCGCACGACGTGATCTACGCGATCAAGCGCCTCGACCGCCAGAGCGGCGAGACCGAAACGATCGTCGCCACGCCGGGCGGCGCCGTGCGCCCGCAACCATCGCCCGACGGCAAGACGCTCGCGTTCGTCAAGCGCGTGCGCGAGAAGAGCGTGTTGCATCTGGTCGACCTCGACTCGGGCGACGTGCATCCGCTGTGGGACGGCCTCTCGCACGACATGCAGGAAGCGTGGGCGATCTTCGGGCCGTACGCCAATTTCTCGTGGACGCCGGATTCGAAGCAGCTCGTGATCTGGGCGCAGGGCAAGCTCTGGCGCGTCGATGCCGAGAGCGGCAAGCCGACACAGATTCCGTTCAGTGCCGCAGTCGAGCAGACCGTCGCGCAGCCGCTGCGCTTCGAGCAGAAGCTCGACCGCGATACGTTCGCGCCGAAGATGATCCGCGACGTGGCAACGAGTCCGGATGGAAAAACGCTGGTGTTCCACGCGGTCGGGCATTTGTGGACAAAATCGCTGCCGAATGGCACGCCTCAGCGCCTGACCAGCGACGCCGCATCGTTCGAGTATCAGCCGTCTTTCAGTCCAGACGGCCACAAGCTGCTCTATACGACCTGGTCCGACGCAGCACAGGGCGCGATCGTCGAGCGCAACCTCGACAGCGGCCATGTGCGCACACTGACCGCGAAACCCGGCTTCTACTACGGACCTGCGTATTCGCGCGACGGCGCGCGCATCGTGTACGCGAAGACCGCCGGCGGCTCGATCACCGGCAACCTCAATTCCGGCGAGGCCGGCATCTACCTGATCCCGGCGAACGGCGGCGCCGCGAAGCGCATCGCGAAATCCGGCACGAATCCGCAGTTCGCCGCGGACGGCCAGCGCGTCTACTTCCTGACCGGTGACGGCCTCAAGAAGAAACTGCAGAGCGTCGGCGTGAACGGCGAGGAGCCGCGCGATGTGTTCGACCTCAAGTACACCGACTTCGTGGCCTTGAGCCCGGACGGCAAGTGGGTCGCGTTCACGGAACTCTTCAACGCCTACGTCGCGCCGCTGCCGCAGACCGGCGCCGCGATCGAACTGTCGAAGGACACCAAGGCGATCCCGGTCACGCCGGTCAGCAAGGATGTCGGCTCGTACCTGCACTGGTCGGCCGACTCGCAGGCGTTGCACTGGATGGTCGGCCGCGACTACCACACGCGCGACCTCAAGGACGCGTTCGCGTTCGTGCCCGGCGCGCCGAAGGAGCTGCCCAAGCCCGGCAGCGACAAGGGTATCGATGTGGGCCTTTCCGTACCGATGGACCGCCCGGGCGACACGTTCGCGTTCGCCCACGCGCGCATCATCACGATGAAGAACGCGCAAGGCGGCGAGCAGGAGGTGATCGAGGACGGCACGCTGCTCGTCGAGGGCGACACGATCAAGGCGGTCGGCGCGAACGTCGTGATCCCGGCGAACGCGAAGGTCATCGACGCCAAGGGCAAGACGATCGCACCGGGTTACGTCGATGCACACGCGCACGCGAACCACTTTTTCACCGGCGTGGTGCCGCAGGCGAACTGGGCCTACTACGCGAACCTGTCGTTCGGCATCACCACGATGCACGATCCGTCGGCGACAACGGAAACCGTGTTCTCGCAAGCCGAACTCGTGAAAGCCGGCGACCTCGTCGGCCCGCGCGTGTTCTCGACCGGCACGATCCTGTATGGCGCCGACGGCGACTTCAAGGCGGAAATCAACTCGCTCGACGACGCGCGCGCGCACCTGCGCCGCATGCACGCGAACGGTGCGTTCAGCGTGAAGAGCTACAACCAGCCGCGCCGCGAACAGCACCAGCAGATCGATCAGGCCGCGCGCGAACTCGGCATGCTGGTGGTCGAGGAAGGCGGCTCCACGCTCAACCACAACCTGCCGATGATCCTCGACGGCGTCACCAGCATCGAGCACAACCTGCCGGTCGCGCCGCTGTACAGCGATGTGATCAACCTGTGGAAGCAGACCGACGTGCGCAACACGCCGACGCTGGTCGTCAACTACGGCGGCCTGTCCGGCGAGTACTACTGGTACGCGCGCGACAATGTGTGGGAAGACAAGAAGCTCAACCGCTTCTTCCCGCGCGAGACGCTCGATGCGCGCTCGATCCGCCGCGAGACCGCGCCGGAATGGGACTACTACTACAAGGAAGTCGGCGCGGCGGCGAAGAAGTTGCGCGACGCCGGCGTGAAGATCCAGACCGGCGGCCACGGCCAGCTGCAGGGTCTGAGCGAGAACTGGGAAATCTGGATGCTGGCGCAGAGCGGCTTCAGCAATTGGGAAGCGTTGCGCGCGGCGACCTACGATGGCGCCGACATGCTCGGTCTCTCGAAGCAGATCGGCTCACTGGAACCCGGCAAGCGCGCCGACTTCGTCGTGCTCAACACGAACCCGCTGGAGAACATCCGCGCCACTGCCGACACGCGCTACGTTGCGGTCAACGGCCGCGTGTTCGACGTCGACGCGGACATGGCGGAAGTCGGCGGCAAGGGCCGCACGGCACCGGAGTTCTACTGGCAGCGCCACCGCGACGGCCGCAGCTTCGGCATCGAGTTCGGCCCGACCGCGATGTGCCATTGCCCGAAGTCGGGAACACTGCACAGGCATTGAGCCGGAGTCTTCCGCGTCCTTTGCGCGGGAGACCGCTGCAGGAGAGAGCACAAGCCGCGGCCCGTCCGCGGTTTGTGCCGGGGCGGCGACATCGATCGATCAGCACCTGTCCGGAACGGCGGGCTGCAGGTACTGTTCCGCCTTGCGCCCCACTTTGCGAGTCCCGAGCGATGCATTCTTCCGAACGGCCGAGCCTGATTCCCGCCGCTGTCGCTACGGACGCGGCCGGCCGACCGCGCCTCGACCATGCGATGAAGCCGCGCCAGCTCGTCATGATGGGGCTCGGCAGCGCGATCGGCGCGGGCCTGTTCCTGGGTTCCGGCATTGGCGTGCAGACTGCCGGACCGGCCGTGCTGATTTCGTATCTGATCGCCGGCGCGCTGGTCATCATCGTGATGCGCGCGCTCGGCGAGATGGCCGCGGCGCGGCCGGCGAGCGGCGCGTTCTCGGTCTACGCCGCCGATGCAATGGGCGAAACAGCCGGCGCCACCGTCGGCTGGCTGTGGTGGGCGCAAGTCGTCGTCGTGGTCGCGGCGGAATCGGTCGGCGCGGCCGGCCTGCTGGCGACACTGTGGCCGGTGTTGCCGGTCGCGTGGACATCGCTGGCGTTCATGCTCGCGTTCACCGCGATCAATCTGCTCGGCATCCGCAACTTCGGCGAGTTCGAGTTCTGGTTCGCGATCCTCAAGGTCGCTGCGATCGTCGCGTTCATTGGCATCGGCGTGCTGTTGCTGTTCGGTCTGCTGCCACATGCCACCTCGCCGGGATTTTCCAACTTCCTCGCCCATGGCGGCTTCGCACCGAAGGGCTGGGCCGGCATCGGCGCCGCATTGCTGGTGGTCGTGTTCGCGTTCGGCGGCACCGAGATCGTCGCGATTGCCGCCGCCGAGACCGAGGATCCGCAGCGCAGCGTCTCGCGGGCGATCCGCACCGTACTCTGGCGCATCCTCGTGTTCTATCTGGGATCGCTCGCCGTCATCATCGCCGTGGTGCCGTGGACCAGCGACGCGCTGAAGTCGCCGTTCGCCGCCGTGCTGCAGGTTGCTGGCATACCGGGCGCAGCCAGCGCGATCACGCTGGTTGCCGTCGTCGCGCTGCTGTCTGCGCTGAACGCGAACCTGTATGGCGCATCGCGCATGATCTTTTCGCTCGCCGAGCGCGACGAGGCGCCGCGTTTCCTGGCTCGCGTCAATCGTCGTCACGTCCCGGTGTTCGCAGTGCTGTCGTCCGTCGCGTTCGGCTTCTTCGCGACCGTGCTCGAGCTGCGCTACCCGAACAAGGTGCTGCCGGCGCTGCTGAACCTGGTCGGCTCCACCTGCCTGCTGGTATGGACGATCGCGCTGCTTTCGCAACTGATCCTGCGCCGGCGCGCGGATCGCGCCGGCACGCCACTGCCGTTCCGCATGTGGGCGTTCCCGTATGTGACGTGGTTCGGCCTCGCGGTGCTCGGCGCGATCCTCGTGCTGGCAATGTGCACCGAAGGTCCACGCCTGCAATTGATGTCGACGATCGCGCTGACAGCCGTCATCGCCGCGTGCTGCGAGATCGCTCGGCGCGCACGCAACCGACGGCACGGCGACTGAGCTGTTCGACAACGCGGCGCAATTCCGGCGTCTCCGCGCGAGGCTTGCGCGCGACGCGGCACGGCACGTTGCGCAAAGCGCTATCGGACAATGCTCTTCTTCAGTCCTGCTCCAGGCCCGCGCGCCGCACCACTCCGCGCACGACGTCCACTTCGTGCTCGACCTCTTCGCCACGTCTCACCACGCGCGCGCGGCCGTCCAGGGTGCAGCGGATCGCACGCGCGAGCAACGCAGCGTGCGCTTGCGCCAACGCGTGTGCATCATCGACGGCAAGCACACCGGAGAGCGCGGCAGTTGCGATCAGCTCGGCGCTGTTGCCGCTGGCGAGCAGGGCCGGATATTCGGCCGAATGCATCAGCACCAGCGCCTGCAGCAGGAACTCGATGTCGACGAGTCCGCCGGCACCTTGCTTGAGATCGAACTGGCCCTCGTCGGAGCGGTCGCGCTCGGTGCGCCAACGCTCGCGCATCGCGCGCACGTCCTCGCGCACGCTGTCGGCCTCGCGCGTCGCGCCAAGCAGGTTGGCGCGCAGGTCGGCGAAGCGGCGCAGCAAGGCGACGTCGCCGGCAATTGCGCGCGCGCGCACCAGCGCCTGCAACTCCCAGGTCCATGCGCGTTCGCGCTGGTAAGCCTCATAGGCGGCGAAGCTCAGCACGAGCATGCCCTTGCTGCCATCCGGGCGCAGGCGCACGTCGACTTCGTAGAGCCGGCCGGCACGGGTCAGCACGCCAAGCAGGTGCACGATGCGCTGCGCCAGCCGTGCGTAGTAGCGCGAACCGTCGAGCGGGCGCGGGCCGTCCGATTCGCCCTGCGCGAGGTCGCCGTCGTAGACGAAGACCAGATCGAGATCGGAGCCGAAACCGAGTTCGGCGCCGCCGAAACTGCCGTAGGCGATGATCGTGAGGCCGGTGCCTTCCGCAATGCGTTCGCCGATCCGCCCATGCGCGGCGATCAGGTCGCGTTCGGCGATGCGCAACACCGCGGCGAGCACGACCTCGGCCACGTCGGCGAGCAGGCGCGCGCTCGCCACCGCATCGACGCGGCCACCAAGGAAGGCGAGGCCGATGCGGAACAAGGCCGACTGGCGCTGTTCCTGGATCAGTTCGATCTCGGCTTCGGGATCGGCGTCGCCGAGCGTCGCCAGGCGCCGCGCGAGTTCTTCGGAAAGATCCTCGCGCCGCAGCGGCAGGTTATCCACGCGATCATCGAAAAGATCGTCGAGCAGCAGCGGATGCGCGATCACGCGCTCGGCGAGGAACGCACTGGCCGAGAACACCGCGCTAAGGCGCTTCAACGCGGCCGGCTGCTCGTCGAGCAGAGCCAGATAGACCGAGCGCCGCGCGATCGCATGCACCAGCTTGAGCAGGCGGATCAGGCTGCTCATCGGTTCGGTCTGAGTAGCCGCCGCCGCGAACAATGCCGGCATCACGCGATCGAGACGTTCGCGCGAGCGCGCCGACATGTTGCGCAGTGCGGCGCTGCCACGCAAGGCTTCGAGTTCGGTGATCGCTTCGTGCGGCGGATCGAAGCCGGCCTCGGCCAGAACGCGCGGATCGATGTCTTCGCCGGCATCGAGCAGGCGCCAGAACTGCAGCCATTGCGCCTGCGTCTTCTGCGCATCGCTGCGCGCCTCGACCGCCATCAACGCCGCGAATTCCTCCACCACGGCGGCGCGATGCACGGCCAGCTCCATCGCCAGCGCGTCCCAGTCCGCGCGACCGAGCGCGCGCGCGATGCGCTGGCGCACCTCGGCGTCGGCCGGGATCTCGTGGGTCTGCTGGTCGGCGAACATCTGCACACGGTTTTCGAGCTGGCGCAGGAAGCGATACGCCTCGCGCAGACGCCTGGCGCGTTCGGCCGACATGAACCCGAGCTGCTCGCAAGCGGCCAGTGCCGGCAGCAGGCCGCGCGCACGCAAGGTCGGCTCGCGACCGCCGCGGATCAGTTGCACGAGCTGCACGATGAACTCGATCTCGCGGATGCCGCCGGGGCCGAGCTTGAGATGGTCGGCGAGATCCTTGCGCGCGACCTCGGCATCGATCAGCGCCTTCATCTCGCGCAGGCCGGCGAACGCGGTGTAGTCGAGATAGCGGCGGAACACGAACGGCCGCAAGGTGTCGAGCAGGCGCGCGCCGGCGGCGCGGTCGCCGGCGACCGGGCGCGCCTTGATCCAGGCATAGCGTTCCCAGTCGCGCCCTTCGCGCTGGAAGTACTGCTCCATCGCCGCGAACGACAATGCGAGTCGGCCGGCATTGCCGAAGGGACGCAAGCGCAGGTCGACGCGGAACACGTACCCGTCGGCATTGCGATCGGCCAGCAGCGATACCAGCAACTGGCCGACGCGCGCGTAGTACGCGCTCGCATCGAGCGAACGTGCGTTGCGCCCGTCATCGGAGCCGCTGTCGCCGTGTTCGGCGAACGCGAACACGACGTCGATGTCCGACGAGAAATTCAACTCGCCGCCACCGAGCTTGCCGAGCGCGAACACAACCAGCCGCTGCACGCGGCCCTGCGCATCGCGCAGCACACCGTGACGCTGCGCGACCTCGCGCTCGGCACCGCGCAGCGCGGCCTCGATGCAGCACTCGGCCAACACGGAAGCGCCGGCGAGCGTCGTCTCGACCGCGTCCGCGCCATTGACGTCGCGCCAGATCAGGCGCAACGCCTCGCGCAAGCGGAAACGGCGCAATTCCAGTCGCAGTTCGGCATCGCCATGCGCTTCGGCCAGCGTGCCGGCGCGCGCATCGGCATGCCGCGGATCGCTCATCAACTGCAGGAACTCCGGCCCGAGCAAAGACGGATCGCGCAGGAAACTGTGGTACGCGAAATCGCTGGCGAGCAACACGCGCTGCAGGTGGTCGTCGACGCCGGCATCGTCGTGGAAGCGCACGCCGGCTTCGCGGCAGGCGATCTCCAGCCGTGCGAGGCGCTCGTCGAGAAAGGCGGCCGTCGCGCGCGGCCAGGCGGTGGACTGGGGCATCGGCCGATTGTGGCAGCAGCGCCGCCGCGGCGACCAGCACCGATCCTAACGAAGCGTTAATGCTTGGCTCATCGTGTCATGGCATTGTCACGCTCCTGCCATGAACACCCTAGCCCTTCCTCCCGCGCCGGACTCCCGGCGACACCGCCTGCTGCGCGAAAGCGCGGCAGCGGTCGGCTGTGCACTGCTGGTCGTGCTGCTGATCGCACAGCTCGATCCGGGTATCGATTTCGCGCAGTCCACGCAGCGCGGCGAAACCTTGCAACGACTGCTGCTCAATGGCGTGCCGGTGCTGACCGCGTTCGCGCTGCTGCTCGCGTTGACGCGACGTTTGCTGCTGTCGAGCTGGCTGGTGCTGCTCGCGCTCGGCGGCCTGTACGCGGCGAATGCCGCCAAGGTCGGCACCTTGCAGATGCCGCTGCTGCCGGCCGACCTGCGCTTCCTCGCCGAGCCGGGGCCGGCGCTGCATCTGTTCTCGCAATACCTGCACGTCGATGCGACGCGCTGGCTGCTGATCGCGCTCGGCCTCGGCTTCACCGCGCTGCTGCTGCGCGAGCCACGCCTGCGCGCGTTGCGCGGCTGGCGTTCGCCCGCGCTCGCCGCGCTGGCCCTGCTGGCCGGTTGCAGCCTGTTCATCGGCACGGCGCCGTGGCGGCGCGTATACCAGTCGGCCGAGGCCGGCTTCCAGCCATGGTCGCTGTCGGACAGCGTGCTGCATACCGGCCTGATCGGCAGCCTGCTGATGTACCACTGGCAGATCGGCGGCGGCGACGTGCCGGCGGCCGATCGCGAGGCCGCGATCGCGCTGCTGCGCTCGAAGGGACCGGAGCTGCGCGCCGCACTCGCCGCGACGACACCGCCTGAACGATTGCCCGACATCGTCGTCGTGCAGAGCGAGTCGCTGTTCGATCCGGCGCGCCTGCGCGAGGTGCTGAGTGGACGCTACCTGCGCGAATACCATCGCCTCGCCGCGCGCGGCGCATCCGGCGACATGACCGTCCCGACCTTCGCCGGCGGCACCATCCGCACCGAATTCGAGGTGTTGACCGGCGCGCCATTGGCCAGCCTCGGCGGCGTGCAATATCCGTGGCTCGAACTCGACGTGCCGACCTATCCGGGCCTGACCCGCGTGCTGGATGCGCACGGCTATCGCAGCGTCGCGATCCATCCGAACTCCGCCGCGTTCTGGAATCGCGCCAGCGCCTATCCGGCGCTTGGCTTCGACCGCTTCATCGACGGCGCATCGTTCCCGGCCGAGAGCATCGTCGGCCTGTTCACCTCCGACGCAGCGATGACCGACCGCGTGCTCGACGAGCTCGCCGACGACGGTCCGCCGCAATTCGTGTTCGCCGTCAGCATGGAAAACCACGGCCCGTTCGATTGGCGCCCGAATCTCGACGCGCAGCGTCTCGCCGCATTGCCGATGCCCGAAACGCTCGACGCCGGTGGGCGCCTGTGGTTCGGCAACTATCTCTACCTGCTCGACGATGCCGACCACGAACTCGGCCGTCTCGCCAAGGCGCTGCAGCAGCGCAAGCGGCGCACCTTGCTGCTGTTCTACGGCGACCATCTGCCCGGACTCGGGCCGGTCTACGCGCAACTCGGCTTCGACGATGGCCGCAACGAGATGCAGCAACCGGTGCCGTGGCTGCTGCTCGACAGCGCCGATCCACGGCCGCACCGATTGGACACGCGCAGCTGGATGCTGCCGGCGCTGCTGCTGCAAGCCGCCGACATCCATGACGGCGCATGGTTCAGCCTGCTCGCCGCGCTCGCGCGCGATCACGATTTCGATCCGGATGATCCGGTCAGCGCGGATGGCTTGAACGCACTGGCACGCCTGCAGTTGCGTGGCGAGCTGGAACCGGCGATCGGCGAGGCGCTGAATCTTGCTTCGACGCAGGACGCCGACTAGCCGCCAGACAGGAAGAAGCCGGCCTTTTCGTTACTTTGCAACTCGTTTACGGGTAACGCGCGGGGTGCGTGACTACCCTGTTTTTTTGACTGGCGGGGAGACCAGAATTGCCCGAGGCAAGGCAACGCGGCACCAGAATCAATCTTGCATGGAGCCTGACGAGCGTTGCCGCGACGATCGTTGCCCTGATTGCGCTGGTGTATCTGCGCGATCCTGCATTCCAGACCGGGCATGGAGCTGACGGCGATCTCGCCTTGGCCGCATTGAATACGCTGCCGATCGCGCTGTTCGCCCTGCTCATGCTCGCGCTGACGCGCCGCCCGCTGCTGGCGTTCTGGTCCGCTGTGCTGCTCATCCTGCTGCTGTACACGATCAACGATTTGAAACTGGCATCGTTGGCCACACCGCTGCTGCCCGGCGACTTCGCCATGCTGCGCCAGGTCGATGCCGGCCACGGACTGCTCTACCGCTACGTACCGACCGCTCGCGCCGATCTGGAAAACTATGCGCTGGCATTGCTGGTGACGATTGCTGCAATAGGTATTCCTCTACGCCTGTCGATGCGTCCCCGGCCGCGCATCGTGTTGGCGATCGCTACGCTCGCCACCAGCGCCAGCCTGATCGCGGGCACGCCGGCATGGCCTGCGTTGTATACGGACGAGCGTTTCGACTTCCAGCCGTGGGCACCAACGTTCAGCGCTGACCATGCCGGGCTGATCGCCTCGCTGCTGCGTTACCACTGGGATGTTTCCGCAACGCTGGACGAGCCGGATCGCGCAGGTGCACGTGCGCTCGTCGCGCGCCACGGCGATACGCCCGACGCGTCCGCCGCACCGGCCACGCCAGCCGAAGAACTACCCGACATCATCGTGCTGCAGAGCGAATCCTTCTTCGACGCGGCGCGCCTCCAGGGTCTCGAACCGAACCAGGTTGCGCCGGCCTTGCGTCGCCTCGATACGCAGGCCACCCACGGCGACCTCTGGGTACCCACCTATGGCGGCGGCACCATCCGTACCGAGTTCGAAGTGCTGACCGGCATCGGCATGCGCTACTTCCCGCAGGTGCAATATCCGTACTACGAGATGACCACGCGCGCGCTGCCGACCTTGGCCAGCGTGCTCTCAGCACATGGCTATCGCACCCTCGCGGTACATCCGAATGATCCGGCGTTCTGGAACCGCGCGGTCGCGTTCAAGGCGATGGGCTTCCAGAGCTTTGACGACGAGAGCCAGTTTGCCGACGCCCCGCGCGAAGGCTTCTTCATCAGCGACAAGGCGCTGGTCGACCATATCCTGCAACGCCTCGATGACGGTGGCTCACCCGCCTTCATCTTCGCGGTCAGCATGGAGAATCATGGCCCCTACGACAGCAGCCCGGGCATTGACGAGCAGCGTCGCGACGCGGAACCGGCGCCGCCCGGCACGCCGCCCGAAGCGGCCGCGGAACTGCGCGACTATCTGTATCACCTTCGCAATGCCGACCAGTCGCTTGGCCGCCTCGCCGATGCGCTCGGCAAGCGCAAGCGACGCAGCCTGCTGCTGTTCTACGGCGACCACCTGCCGGCATTGACGAAGACCTACGAAGCCACCGGCTTCGACGACACCAACATGGCGACAGGCCAGCCGGTGCCATACCTGCTGCTCGACAGCGCCGACCGCAGTGAACGCGTGCGGGACAGCGCTTCGTTCTTCCTGCCCTCGCAGGTGCTTGCGACCGCGGGCATCCGCGATCCTTACTTCGATGTGCTCGAACGCATCCGCGCCGAAACCAGCTTCGGCGCGGACTACACACCGGCCGAGGATGCCGACCTCGGTGCGCTGATGCGCATGCGGCAGGCCGGAGAATGGCCCGAACTTCAACTCGCCGCGCCGGCGCCGCCGGACGCGGGAAACGCCGGACCGGCTCCCTGATTCCGCCTCCTGCGCACTGCGTGGGAGGCGCGACGCCATCAGCCAGTCCGCCGCGGCTCGCACTTCGTCCGGCGAGCAGGTCGATTCCCTCGGCCCCGCAAATGGTTGTGGACCATTTCGGGTGAACGTCGGCCCGGATGCCACGCCAGAGTTTCCTGCCGGTTCGCGCGTTTTCAAACCACCGTGCGACAAGTGAGCCCGGCTGTTTTCCGGCATCAGCTGTCGGCGAATGCGGCAAGAGCGTCGAGTGGGCCATGAGCCCGATCAACTACAAGCCCGTTCATGGACGGCGGGCGAACTGCACTGGTCCGCGGATGACGAGACGGTGCGACGGTGCGCGGGCGGTAGTGCCGCCCGCGCATCCGGAATCACTCAACGCTTGCGCTTGTGCAACTTGGCGGCGTCCGCCTGCGTCACGTGGCGTCCGAACGCGCGCCGATCAGGCGTGCTGGTCGCGTCGATGCTGACGTCGTCGATGAGGATGTTGCCGTCAGCGCTGCCACCGCCCGGATAGGTGTAGCCGAACTGGATCGTGTGCGATGCCCCGTCGGCATAGCTGCTGATATCGATCGACTGCTGCACATAGATGTCGTCCGGCGCGATCGTGCTGAGATCGGTCGTCTCGACCACGGTGCCGTCGACCGACACCGTCAGCGTACCGGGCAGGTCGGGCGTAGCCGCCGCGAAACGCCAGTAGTTGAGGTACCGCGGACCGCTTCCCGGCATCGTCACCGTCTGCGTGATCGTCTGCGTTTCCTGATCGCCGCCGCCCCAGCCGCCGAACCACACGGCGTAGGCGCCGCCATGCGTAGGCACATTCGACGCGAAGTTCGTGGCGCCGCCTGCTCCCGGATTGCCGTCGACGCCGTCCCAATAGGGATTCGGGCCGAAGCTGCCGCTCGTGGCCTCGAAACCGCCATCGGCTACTGTCGGCGGTGGCGGCGGCGGGTCGAAGCCGTCGGAGAAAATGTGATCGACCGGCGAATTCGCACCATCGACGACAATCGACACATAGCCGTTCGAACCGAAGGCCCAGCCGGCAACCTTCGAGCCATCGCCGGAAACTGCGGTCAGCCCGCCCTGCAACGGCAGCAGAATGTCGGAAGGCAGCGCGATGGCACGCTCGGCGAGATAGTCGCTCAGCAACTGCGCACCGCCGGCTTCGGTCCAGATCAGCAACGCGCGCGGCGGCGTGTCGAAGAATCCGCTGGCACCAACGATCATCTTGCCATCGTCACTGACGCCGAACGCGAACGGCAAGTCCGCGATGGCGGTCACCTCGCCGGTCTGCACGTTGAAACGCCAGCCGCTGCCGACGACCCAATTGCCATTGCCGCTGACGCCGTCGGCTTCGCCGAGTGCGTCGCCATTGCTGTCCTGGAGGTAGGTCGGGACGCGGTCGATCCAGACGACACCGCGGCGGGCGCCAGTGTCCGGATCGTCGTTCCAGCCGCCGACGATGCGGCCATCGGCGCTGATCACGTTGCCGCGCGAAGGGGTGGTCGTGCTGTCGACCGGCAGCTCGACGATGCCGTCGGCGGTCGAGTAGTAGTACGCCTTGGCGACGCTGAAGTCGTCGCTCCAGGCGAGGCCGACGCTGGTGCCATCGTCGGCGACGTCATAGACGTCGACATTGTTGGTGCCGACGGGCAGCGGCAGCGCGGTCGGCGTGGCCGCGCCGAGCGGCAGCAGCGCGGGCAGATCGTGGCCTCCGTTGGCGGAACCGCCGTCGTTGGAGATCGCGCCGGACACCGTGCCCAGATTGTTGATGCCGTTCGCGTAGACGAGGCTGGAAAGCATCTCCTCGCTACCGGTCGAGGCAGTCCAGCGCACACCGCCAGCGCCGAAGACCGAAGCCACGAGGTATTCGCCATTTTGCGAGAACTTCGTCGCCTGGGCGTTCGGCGTCTGCAATTCGATCACGGTTCCGGCGGCTTGGGCGAGGCTGCCGGCCGATGCGAGAGCGACCGCGAGCGCCGCGGCAATCGGGGAAATACGCATGGTGACTCCTGGAAATGTAAGTGAACGGACGGAATCTGCGGGGTTCGGCGAGCGCGCTTTTCCCCGCGTCGCCACCGCCCGACCGTAGCGTGCTTGCCCTATCAATGGACTCTCGCGTCATTCGCGCACCATTCGCGCTGCATTCGCGCCATGTTCTTTCCGCCCTGAACAATGGCTTGGCGAAGCCCTCCGAAACGTGGCCCGGCCCAATTGCTGCGGAGTGGCCCGCATATGCGTGAGCCTACCGGAAGCGCCGGCGCGGCAGCCGGGCCGGCCTCCTCCCGGCATCCCCCGCCCACCGGATGGCGCCCGACGTCCACTTCACCAAACGCCGCACCGCGCTGGCCCGGTGCGTCAGTCGGTCACTGTCGCGGTATCTGCCCCTGCCTGAGACTGCGCGAGCCGGCGCCGCGGCCACATTCGCCGCGCCGCGTTCCGCCGCCGACAGGGACACCAATGCTGCGCTTCCATTTCCTCGCCGCCGCGCTGGCGGCGCCGTTCGCTGCGCCTGCCGAGGAGGCGCCTGCGGTTGATCTCGACCGCGTCGTCGTCACAGCGACGGCTGCCAGCGAGGTTCCGCCGGATACACCTGCCCCGGCCTTCGGCACCGACGCCACCGCAATCGATGCGTTCAACGCAAGCACGGCGGACGACGCGCTGAAATACGCACCGAACCTCGCCGTGCGGCGCCGCTTCGTCGGCGACGACAACGCGATCGTGGCTGTCCGCAGTACCAGTTCGCGACAGTCGGCGCGCACGCTGGTCTACGCGGACGGCCTGCTGCTCAGCAACCTGCTCGGCTCGGATTTCGGCTTCGCGCCGCGCTGGTCGGTCGTCGCGCCGGCCGAGATCGAGCGCGTCGACGTGCTGTACGGCCCCTACTCCGCCGCACTGCCGGGCAACTCGCTCGGCGCGAGCGTGCTGATCCGCACACGCATGCCGACGCAGTTCGAAGCCGATGCGTCCGCACAATGGATGCAGCAGGACTTCGACCTGTTCGGCACGCGCGGCAGCTACGGTGGGTCGCGGCAAAGCGCCTTCGTCGGCGACCGCAGCGGCACGTGGTCGTATCTCGCCAGCGTCAATCGCCTGCGCAACACCGCCCAGCCGCTGAGCTTCTACACGACTGCGCAATCGACCACGCCGGCCAGCACGGGCGACGTCGCAGTCACCGGCGCTTCGCCGTATGTCGACCAGTTCGGTCGGCCCGGCTTCGCGCTCGGCATCAACGGCGAAGGCGAGACGCGCATCGACAGCACGCAATTCAAGCTCAAGCTCGCCTACGACTTCAGCCCCGCGACGCGGCTTGCGCTGACGATGGTCGACTGGACGCAGGATTGGAGCAACCGCACCGCCAGCACCCTGCGCGACGCGCAGGGCCGTGTCGTCGACAGTGGCGGCATCGCGATCGATGGCTGGCACTACGACTTGCCGGCGAACGCCTTCGCACCCGGCGATGGCGAAGGCGAGCGACGCCTGTACGGACTGTCATTGTCCACACGCGGCAGCAACGGCTGGAGCTATACGGCCACCGCGTCGCTGTTCGACGTCGCACGCGACATCGCCGCGACATCACTGGGTGCCGGCGACGGCCCCGGCCAGGTCAGTTACGGCGACGGCAGTGGCTGGCGCACGTTCGACCTGCGCGCCGATCGGCGTTCCGACGGCACGCATGCCGTGGCGTTCGGCTACCACTTCGACCGCTACGCGCTCGCCAGCACGACCTTCGACGCCGACGGCTGGCGCGCGCGTACGCTATCCGCATTCAACAATGCGTTCGCCGGCACGACGCAGACGCAGGCGGCGTATGTGCAGGACGCGTGGCGCTTCGCGCCGCAGTGGAAGCTCGTCGCCGGCCTGCGCTTTGAACGCTGGCGGGCTTTCGACGGCTTGCGCGCGCAGGGTGCGGCGCGCATCGACTATGCCGATCGCGCGAATGCGTACTGGTCGCCGAAGCTCGCGCTCGAACGAGAGTTCGACGATGGCTGGAGCGCGCGCCTGTCGCTCGCTCGCGCAGCGCGGCTGCCGACGGTGAGCGAGCTGTTCCAGGGCCGCATCACCGGTGGCGCACTGGTCAACAACGATCCGAACCTGAAGCCCGAGCGCGCGTTTTCGAAAGATTTCAGCATCGAACGCGCGCTGGATTCCGGCTCTCTGCGCTTCTCGCTGTACGAGGACGACGTGCGCGATGCCTTGTTCAGCCAGACCAACACGACCGTGTTCCCGACCGTGACGAACATCCAGAACGTTGATCGCGTGCGTACGCGCGGAGAGGAAGTCGCGTGGGATTCGCGCGACGTCGTCGCAGGCCTCGACCTCTCGCTCAGCGCCGCGCACAACGACGCACGCACGCTGGCCAACGCGAACAACCCAGCCAGTATCGGCAAGCGCTTCTACCGCATTCCCGAATGGCGCGCCGATGCGGTCGGCACGTATCGATTCGACGACGCGCTCGCGTTCACGCTCGCGGCACGGTATTCGGGGCGGCAGTACAACACGCTCGACAACTCGGACATCCATCCCAATACGTTCGGCGGCACCAGTTCGTATCTCGTCGTCGATGCGAAACTCCGCATGCGCCTCGGAGCGCAAGCCGAACTTTCCTTCGGTATCGACAACGCAACCGACCGGCGCTATTTCGTCTACCACCCGTATCCGGGACGCACGTTCTACGCCGAGGGCAAGGTGTCGTACCGATGACCGCCGCAAACCGAATCAGCGCGGAACGCGGACTCGATTACCGCACAGTCTGGCGCTGGCATTTCTATGCCGGTCTGATATGCATTCCCTTCGTGTTGTGGCTCGCCGCGACCGGCTCGATCTATCTGTTCAAGCCGCAGATCGAGCGCTGGCTCGATCGCCCGTACGATCATCTCGTGCTCGACGGCGCACGCGCAGCGCCATCGGCACAGGTCGCCGCCGCGCTCGCGGCGGTGCCGGGGTCGGTATTGAACGCATATGAATTGCCACCGTCACCGAACGCCGCGACGCGCGTGATCGTGGGCAACGGCGAACGGCTCGTGCGCGTCTACGTGCACCCGCACACGCTGGCGATCCTCAACGTCACCGACGAAGACCACCGCCGATGAACGTGATCTTCCGCCTGCACGGCGAGCTCATGCTCGGCGATCGCGGCTCGATGATCGTGGAACTGGCTGCGTCGTGGACGATCGTGATGCTGCTGACCGGCCTGTTCCTGTGGTGGCCACGCGGACACGGCGTCGCCGGCATCGTCTATCCGCGACTACGCAGCGGTGGCCGCGTGTTCTGGCGCGACCTGCATGCGGTTACCGGCCTGTGGGTATCCGTGTTCGCGCTGTTCCTGCTGGTCTCCGGCCTGCCGTGGGCGGCATCGTGGGGCAGCATGCTGAAGGAAGTCCGCAGCCTTGGCAGCGCGGTCGGCGTGCAGCAGGACTGGACCACCGGGCGCGCTTCCGAACTCGCCGAGCGCCGCGCGAGGAACGCGGCGGCGGCCGGCGAAGATGCGACGCATCACGCGCAGATGGATTCCGCGAAGGCGCACGACTACCGCGCGCTCGACCGCCTCGTACCACTGGTCGAGATGCAGCACCTCGCCGCGCCGGTGTTGCTCACGCCACCCTCGCGCGCATCGGACATGTGGACCGCGCGTTCGGATACGCAGAACCGTCCGCTGCGCGCGAATCTCGTGCTCGATGCGGCGAGCGGCACAATCGTCGAGCGCACCGACTTCGCGCAACGCCCGCTGGTCGATCGCGTGGTCGGCATCGGCGTCGCCGCACACGAAGGTCAATTGTTTGGCTGGCCGAACCAGGCGCTCGGCGTATTCACCGCGCTTGGCCTGATCGTCGTGTCGTCGAGCGCGATCGTGCTGTGGTGGCGCCGGCGCCTGCGCGGCGTGCTCGGGGCGCCGCGTGCGTTTGCGCCATTGCACATGACTGCGCCGCTGCTCGGCGGCATCATCGCGCTGGCGCTGGGGCTGCCGCTGTTTGGCCTGTCGCTGCTGGCGATGCTGGCGCTCGAACGACTCGCCTTGCGGCGGTCTGCGAGAATCAGCCGTTTCCTCGGATTGCGCTCGGCCGCGTGACCTGCGGCTGTGCTCGCTGGTCGATTCCGCATGATGCTGGCCCGAACACCACATGCCTCGCGAACGCGCGCGCCGCGAATGCAGGCAAGACTCCCGCCTACACGCATCCCACGCACATCCCGTCGATCATCGCTGACGCTACGATGCACATCGCCATGACCGATCTGTCGCCGAATCTGCTGCGCAATCTCGTGATGCTGCGCTGGTTCGCGGTCGGCGGGCAGTCGATCGCGGTGCTGCTCGCCGTGCATGCGTTCGGGCTGCCGCTGCACACCGCGCCATTGTGGAGCGGCATCGGCGCATTGGCTGCGTTCAACCTGTGGGCGAACTGGCACGGCCGCCGGCTCGCGCACGTGGATGCGCGCGCGATCGTCGCGCACGTCGTCGTCGACATCGTCGTGCTGGCGTGGCTGATCGGCTGGAGCGGCGGCATGATGAATCCGTTCGCGCCGCTGTTCCTGCTGCCGATCGCGCTGACCGCGGTCGCGCTGCCGACGCGCTGGGTCGTGCTGACCACGGCGCTGTGCGCACTCGGCTACGGACTTTCGGCATGTTTCGGCGCGCCATTGCCGCACGCACACGGCGCATTCGGCGATGCATTCAACCTGCACCTCGCCGGCATGGCTGTGATGTTCGCGATCTCCGCACTGGTGATTGCGTTCTTCCTGACCCGTCTTGCGCAGGCATTGCGCGAACGCGAACAGGAACTGGCGCGACTGCGCGAACAGTTCGCACGCAACGAAGGCATCCTCGCGCTGGCGACGCATGCGGCCGCGGTCGCGCACGAGCTGAACACGCCGCTGGCGACCTTGACCCTGATGCTCGAAGACGAACTCGAGCAGGCGCCCGCGCATGCGACGCAGCGCGCGGACCTGCAGACGATGGCCGCGCTCGTCGACGCTTGCCGCGACCGCGTGCGCGAACTCGCGGCGCCGGCCGACCGCGCGCTCGCCGATCCGCGCCCGCTCGACGCCGCACTCGATTCCGTGGTCGAGCGCTGGCAACTGCTGCGCCCCGCGATCGACCTCGAACGCAGCGGCAATCTCGCGGACGCGCCGATCACGCCGCTCGCGCCGGGCATCGGCCATTTGCTGGCGGCGCTGCTGAACAACGCCGCCGATGCCAGCGAGGCAGTCGGCGAACAGGGCGTTGCGCTGCACCTCGCGATCGACGGCGATGCGCTGGTCGGCTCGGTGCGCGACTACGGTACCGGGATTTCCGACGACGACGCCGACGGCGTGCTGTTCCACAGCAGCAAACCGGACGGACTCGGCGTCGGCCTGGCCTTGTCGCATGCGACGGTTGAACGCCTCGGCGGCGAGTTGTCGATGCAGGCGACGGACCGCGGCACGCGCGTGGCGTTCCGACTGCCGCTGCACGCGGAGCCGTCATGAACGGGTTGCTCGTCGACGACGACACGCTCTACGCGCAAACGCTGCGGCGCTCGCTCGAACGCCGCGGTGTCGGCCTGCGCATCGCGCACGATGCTGCCACGGCGCTGGTGCTTGCACGCGAACAGCGCCCCGATTTCGTGCTGCTCGACCTCAAGCTCGGACCGGAATCCGGCCTTGGCCTGATCGAACCGCTGCGCGCACTCGGCGCCGACGTGCACATCGTGCTTGTGACCGGCTATGCCAGCGTCGCCACCGCGGTCGAGGCGATCAAGCGCGGCGCGGACGACTATCTCGCCAAGCCCATCACCGCCGAGGCGCTGCTGCGCGTATTGCGCGGCGACGCCGGCGCGGTGCAGGCCGAGCCGACGATGACGCCGCTGGCACGGCTCGAATGGGAGCACATCCAGCAGGCGCTGAAGGAGACAGGCGGAAACATCGCCGCCGCCGCGCGCCTGCTCGGCATGCATCGGCGCTCGCTGCAACGCAAGCTCGGCAAGCGCCCGGGGCCGGAGCGCAACGCGGCCGACACGCTCGGCGATTGAGTTTCGCCGTGCCACCTCGCTTCGACGCGCGCGAACGGTTCGGCGTCGCGCGCGCCGCGGTGCCACACATGCTTGCGTCAGTCGTCAAAACCGTCAGCGAATACCGTGTCGCCGATGTCGAAGTGCACTGGAACGACCGTGCGCGGGTGCTGCGGGTCGTTGCTCGCGATACACAGCACGGCATCGTGGCGGCCGTTCGCGAGCGCGGACGGATCGAGCGTCACGTCGATCGACATGGCACTGTGCGCAGCAACATCACCCGAGGTCGTGCCCAGCGACAGCCACGGCACGTCGGACGGCGACGCGCAGGCGTCGGGCTGTTCGACGGCGCGCACGAGCAATGAGTGGTAGTCGCCGAACCGGCCGATGATCGGGTCCCACGCACCGAGCGCACCTGGGTTGCCGCGCATCAGGTAACCCGAACCCGCATTCGGCGCGCCACTGACGTCGGCCGCAGCGAACACGACACCAGGATTGGTCGGGTCGAACTGGACGCCGATGTAGACGCTGCCCGAACCGACGCTGATGCCGAGGCCGGAGAGGTCGACGCGCACGAACGCTGCGGTCGCCGTCGTCGGGATGTCGGTCGCGACCGCGTCGACGACAGCAAGCAGGTTGCCCGGGCCGCCATCCCAATTGGTGTCGTCGTATACGACGAGCTGAAACGTCTGGCTCGCGCCCGGCTCGCTGGCGAGGAACGCGACGCACGCGCTGGTGAACGTCGCCGGATATGCGCTCGGCGTGAAGCGGTCGACGTAGCCAGCGATCGTGAACAGCCCCGAGCCGTCGCGGTAGCCGTCCTCCGGCGTACCGTCGTCATGCACGATGATGCCCGGCGTCGATGCGTCGCACCCTTCGGTCATCGCGCCGCGGACCGAGACGAAGTCGTGTCCATGCGCGCGCCAGCGATCGTTTGCGGCATCGTTGCCGCGCTGCTTGCGCAATGCGGGCGAGAGCGCAACCTGTGGCTGCGGTGCAATCGACGGGTGCGTCGCGGGCGCCTCGATCGCATCCCAGTCCAGCGTATGGTCGCCGTCATTGCGGATCTGCAACGGCATGCTGACCGGCGCGCCGCCCGGCTGCGCAGTCGCGGCGACCGGCGAAGGAGTGACGGCGATCGTCGCCGGCAGCAACGCTGGCGCGACATTGAGATGTACGCCGGCCTCCGCGACATGGCGGGTCGGCGATGTGCGCGTCCATGCAATCGCGCTGGCCGGCGCCACCGACGGCGTGTTGTAGGAGTACTGGTTGCCGATCGACGCATCCGCGTTCTGCATGCCGACGGTCGCGCTGCCGCCCATGTCCCAGTCGGGATTGACCGCGTCGCCGAATATCGTGTTCGCATAGTGGAACTGCAGCGAACCGTCCTCGCCAAGCCAGGCTTGGAACACGGCCGGAGCGCCGCCGCTCTGGGAGAAGTGCGGCCGGATCCACTGCACGATCATGCGCCGGTTTGGCGCCGTGCCGTCGACCCGCCACCAGACGTTTCCGCTGCTGTCGGCGAGGTCGTCCCAGAACGGTGCGATGATCGCGCCGCCCATGAAGATGTCCGGTTCGTACGGCAATGGGTCATTGAAGGCGTAGCTGAAGCCGTCGAGCGTGCCGAGTACAACGGTGCCGTTGTTGCCGATCGTCAGCAGATTGCTCGCCCCGTCGTATAACGGGAAAGCGAACGGCAGCGTCACGCCGGCCACGCCATCGTCGCCGAGATCGAGCGGCGTGCCGGTGTCGACGATGTCGGCGAATGCGAACGGAATTGCCGTCGCGGCGTAGCCAGGTGGCTGGTCCTGCGCGGTCCAGGTCGCCATGTAGTCGCCCGAGTCGATCGTCGCGATCACCATGCGGTTGAACTGCATCGTGCCGCCCGGCGCGACGGCTTGGTGCATCAGCGAGAACACCGTGCCATCGACGCTATCGACGAGCGAATGATAGGCGAGTGTGTCGCCAGAGAGGTTGGTCAGCGTATAGCAGAAGTTGACCGCGTCACCCGCATGCACATCGAGCTCGGTCGCGCTGCCGCATGCCGACGGATCGCCGGCGTCCAGCGCCACGCCGACGACGAGCGCGATGCCGGAACCGGCGGGCGTCGCCGAGCCGGCATGAATGTGGACAGCGTCTGCCGCGCAGACGGCGTCGGTTTGAAGCGTCGCGAGCAACAGGCAGGCGGACAGGAACAGTCGGATCGATGGGGGCTGAGGCAGGTTCACGGACGCTCACCAGTGGATTCGAGGGACGGGCTGGACGCGCTTCGAGACGCTCCTTGTACGACCGTAGCAGTCGTGGCGTAACTCGCATGAAAGCCCCGTCAACGCCGCGTGACACGCGCGTGACAATGGCGAAAACAACGCGATTTCAACCGCTTGCCGCGGCGGCCCCCGCATGGACGCGGCCGATTCGCGCACGTGCGGAACGCAAGGAGTCCTCGTCGCCGAGCCGCGCGTAGAGCAGGATCATCGTCTGCGCGGCATCGAGGTCACGGTCGGCGTAGACGGCAAGGCGGCCGGCGACGCGCGCCGCCTCGTCGGTGCGGCCGACGCGCAGCAGGAAGCGTGCATATGCCGAACCGCTGACCACGATGCGATCGGCACGGCGTTGTTCGAGCGCACGCGAAAACGCGGCAGCATGATGCCGCTCTGACGCGCCGCCATCGCCGTGTGCGTCGGCAACGCGCGCCTCGGCAAGATCGAGCGTGTACGCAAGATCCGGGTCGGCGGCGACATCGCCGACGGCGCGCAGGCGATCGAGCAGGTGCGCGGCGAGATCGGTCTCGTGCGCCGCGAGCGCGGCTTCGATCAGCAGCCCGGCGGCCCAGCCGGGACTGGCGTCGGTCGTCGGGTCGACCGGGCTGACGACGCGGTCGAGAATCGCATCCGCATCGACGATTGCACCCGCCGCATCGCCGCGCGCACGCGATACGGCACGACGCAGCACCGCAAACCCGGGCGGCGCGTCGGCGCGGCCGTCGTCGTAGCGCTCGACGAGGCGCATGGCCTCGTCGAACTGGCCGGCGGCGAGCAGGGTCAATGTGCGCGTGAACGCGATCGAGCGTACCGCCCGCGCATCGTCCATGCGCGGCGTCATGCGCCAGGCGCGTTCGCTGCTCTCGAGCGAACCGTCGACATCGAGCATCGCGCGTTGCGCATCCGCCTTCGCGGCGAGCGTCGAGGCAAGGTGATCCTGCACACCGAAGCGTTCAAACGTAGCCGCAGCGCGATCGAACCCTGCGATCGCTTCGGCGAAATTGCCGTGTGCGGCGTGCGCCATGCCTTCGTTGTTGTCCACGCTCGCCTCGCCGGGCAGGTTGCCGGCGCGCCGCCATTGGATGCGTGCGAGGCCGAAGCTCGCCAGCGCATCCTCGTAGTGGCCGCTTTCGTCCTCGATCGTGCCGCGCAACATGTAGGCACGCCCGAGCAGCATCGGCTCGTTGGTCCCCTTCAGCGTTGTCAGCGCGTCGTCGCAACGCGCCGATGCGCGTACGAGATCGTTGCGCCGGTAGGCGATCGCGCACAGGCCGTAGGAGGCGCGCGCGCGCAGCTCCGGCAACAGGCTTCCGACGACGCCGGCGACGTCCTCGAATCCGCGCTCGGCCAGTTGCAGGCGCCCGGAGCGTTCGTCGACCTCCGCTGCGCGCAACGCGATCGCCGGTTCGCGCCGCAAATCCGACGGCGCCGCCTCGACCAGCTCCGATGCTGTCCGCACGTCGCCTTCGAGGAATGCGGCGTCGATGCGCTGCTGCAGTTCGAGCAGTGGCGGTCGCGCGGACGCGTCGCGTGCGGCGCCGATGCCGAAATGCCTTGCGAGCGCGAGGTCCGCCGCTTCGAGCGGCGTCGCTGCGGTCGCGCGCTCGCGTGAGCTGTGCTCGGCATCCTGCACGTCGAGTTCGAACGTCCAGCCGTCGTCGGCGTGCTGCACGCGTGCCGCGAGCACGGTCGATGCTCCGACAGCGGCGGCGAGGCGCAGACGCTGCGCCGGATCGGTGGCAGCGTCGCCGGCGCGCGCAAGGAGTGCGATCGTCTGCTCCGTCGGCAGCACCGCGACGCCGGCACGCTCGCGCAGGCGCGAGGCGAGATAGTCCATTGCGCCGAGGCGGATCCAGCGCGACGACGCATCGTCGGCGGCCACCTCTACGGGCAGCACGAGCCAGGCGCCTGCCGGCGCGGCGACTTCGTTCGGCGACGTCCCCTGCTCCGGCGGCCCGCGGTGCGCAAAGACGACAAGGCCGATCGCCGATGCGAGCACAACCGCTGCGAGCAATGCGACGACGCGCCAACGCGGAACGCGCCGCGCGACCGAACGTGCCGGCTGCGATTCGGCCGCGGCGGTTGCGGGCAACCCTGGCTCGCCGGCATGGGGCGAGTTCTGCCTCGCTGGCAGAGCGTCGCTGACGTCCACAACCGGCGCGACCCAGTGGTAGCCGAAGCGCGCGACCGTGCGGATCATGCGCTGCTCCTCGCCGGTGTCGCCGACCGCACGTCGCGCACGCGCAAGCGTCTGGCCGAGCAGCGCGTCGCTGACGTCGACGCGGCCCCAGACCGCACTGATCAGCTCGTCGCGGCCGACCGCGCGATCGCGCCGTTCGAGCAGGTAGACGAGGCAATCGAACGACTTCGGCGGCACTGCGACCGCACCGCGCGCATCCCGCAGCTCGCGTGCCTGTGCGTCGAGTTCGTAGTCGTCGAAACGGTAGCGCCGTGCGGACATTGCTGACATCAGTGGGCCAGCCGGCAGCGCCAGCGACCACGGCCGCAGGCGCACGGCAATCGCCCGACTCTAGCAGATGCCGGCCGCCGCACGCGTCGCGCGACATGGTCGATATTCCACTGTTCCCGACCCTCAATCGGGAGCCCGCCGCAAGGCTTGGCGACGTGGCGGTCGCAGGTGACCGCGTCAAGGGGAAGTTCCATGAAGATTCTCGTACGCCTTGCGATTCTCGTTCTCGCCCTCGGCGGCATGCGCAATGAAGCGCGAGAGCTGGGCGTCCACGACCCGCCCGTGCTGCGCACGCTCAGCCTGACGCTGCACGACGCGAACTGCGTCGGATCCGCAAGACTGCGCGTGGCTCCGACGAAAAGACAACGCTACCGCTGCTTCCAATATCACAGCGGTCTGCAGAAACGAAAAAGGCCCAGCGTTCCGGGAGGGCCTTTTCGTTTGCTTGCACGCGCGCCGCGTTGCCCGGCGCGCTTGCGCGGCCCGCGTCAGTCGCCGTCGAAACCGTCGATGAAGATCGCGTCGGGTGACAGGCGGAAGGCACCGCGGCCGTGCGTGCAGGCGAGGATCGTGCCGGTCGCGCGGTTGGCGACGAGATCGAACACGGCGACGTTCGGCAGGCCGTTCGCATACGGGTTCCAGCTCGCGCCGCCATCGGCAGAGAGGTAGACGCCGATGTCGGTGCCGGCCCACAGCGTATCCGGCGCAACCGGATCATAGGCGATCGCATTGACCGGCACGTCAGGCAGGCCGTTGGACGAATCGGCCCAGGTTGCGCCGCCATCGACCGACTTGCGGATGTTGTGCGCCGGCATCGCGCCGGTGAAACCGGAGCGCGACTGGAACACGATCTGCGGATTGCGCGGATCCACCGCGATGTCGGACACGTAAATCGGGATCACCGCCGGCAGCGCGTCTACGTCGGTGAAGCTGACGCCGCCGTCGGTCGAACGGAACACGTGGCCGGTATCCGATCCCGTGAAGATGACCTGCGCATCCATGCCGGGCGCGGGATTCGGCACGGTTTCGATCGCGCTGATGGAGCCGCCGCTGGCGCCGCCGACGGTGCCGCCGGTGAGGTCCTGACCGCCGCCGCTGCCGAGCACGCTGAAGATGCCTGGCTGGCCATCGCCATTGTCGTCCACGGTCTGCGTGAAGAACGCCGGTGCCTTCCACAGGCGATTGGTGCCGTAGTAGAGCGTGTCCGAATGCCCGCGATCGAGATGGATCGGCGCATAGAACAGCACGCGATCGGTGATCGCGATGCCGTTGCCGACGGCGGGATTGGTATCAGCGAACGAGCCGTAGTAGTAGCCCTGAGTCGTCGCGAAGCCTCCAGTGGTGAAGCCCACGCCGATCAGGTTGTTGCGCTGGTTGTAGTAGGTATGGACGAGGTGGTCCGGATTGCTCTGGTCGATCCTGGCGAAGCCGCCGTCGCCGAAATCGAGATGCGGCCATCCGCTGCTGCCAGCCCAGCCGTTGGTGCCGTTGTCCTGCGTGCCGCCGTAGGCGCGCGCCGGATCGGTCGGGTGCAGGTCGCAGCCTTCGAACTGGGTGATCTGCAGGGTCGTGTTGAGGTTGCTCCAGTTGTTGCCGCCGTCGGTGGATCGCCACACGCCGCCGTCGTTGCCGACCCAGATCTCGTTCGGATGGCCGGGCCAGGGTTCGATCGCATGCACGTCGGCATGCAGCGCGGTGGTCTGGTCGGCGCTGCGCACATGGCTTGCAAACGTGGCGCCACCGTCGTCGGAGCGCATGAACATGCTCGGCACCTTTTCGGTGCCGGTGTTGGTGCCATCGACCGTGGCCGCGTTGCCGGCGCCGCCGGTGTAGAGCACGCCGGGATTGGACGACTCGACCGCCAGCGGCAGGTCGTAGAAGCATTGTCCCTGGCAATAGCCGCGCGCGGCGGTGAGTTCGGTCCATGTCGTGCCGCCATCGGCCGACTTGAACACCTTGCCGCCACCGATGCCACTGTTCGCCTGGCTGTTGCCGACATACAGCACGCTGTGGCCGGCGCCATCATCGCCGCCGGTGATCCACGCACGGCCCCAGGTGGCGCCGGCATCGAGCGCCGGCAGGCCGCCGCTGCCAGCCACCTGCGTCCACGTGACGCCGCCGTCATCGGAGCGCTGCACGCCGCCGGTCACGCCGCTGACCGCATAGCCTGCAGCCCAGAACCGCGTTGCGACGACCGGGTCCTGGATCAGCTTCGACATCGCATCGTTGGTCGTCTGCGACGTCATCTTGGTCCAGGTCATGCCGCCATCGGTGGAACGGAAGATGCCGCGCGCCGGCAAGACGGGGGCAACCACCGCGCCGTTGCCGAACACGCCGCTGCCGGTCACGGCGAGGACGTTGGACGGATTGCTGCGGTCGACGACGATGGAATTGACGCTGCGGCTGGTGAACAGGTCGGAGCCGTACGGGCCGGACCAGGTGCGACCGGAGTCGGTCGACTTGTAGATGCCGACGCCGGCGTAGGAATCGGCGCTGTAGTTGCCTTCGCCGGTGCCCAGGTAAAGCGTGGCCTGATTGCGCGGATGCGTACCCGGTGCGATCGCGATCGCACCGACGGCGAGCGACGCCAGGCTGTCGGTGAGCGGGCGCCACGTCGCGCCGAGGTTGTCGCTGCGCCAGACGCCGCCCTGCGCACCGCCGGCGAACACCACGCTGTCGAACGGATCGATCGCGATCGCACTGACACGACCCGACACCGGACTCGGAATGATCGGCGACGTCGGCGTCTGCCCGCCGACCAGCGGCGCCGGCCCGATTGCTTCCCAGGATTCCGCATGCTGGTAAGCGGACGGCAACTGCGGCGAGCGCTGCAGCGCGGCGATGCGCTGCTGGATCGCGCGGGCGCGTGCCGCCGCCGCATTGAAATCGGCGCCCGGTCCCAGTCGCCGCGATTCCATATAGGACAAGCGGCCCGCGAGCGGACCTTCTTCCGCCTTCGCCGACCCATTCGAATCAGCATCCGCCGCGTGCGACGCAGAGGCGGCGCCCATCACAACCACACATGCGGCAACCGCCCACAGCGGCCATCCGCCAAGCGCACCATGTTTCATGTGGATCTCCCAGGTTAGACATCGAATTGCCTTCCCCAGACCATCCGTTTCAGCACCTGCGAACAACCCCCTGCCGGTGGAAGCGGCGGGGGCAGTTTAGTCGATTCCGTCACAAAGTCTAATTCCATGGACGGAGTTATCTAGGTCCATGGACCCATGGTTGCAGCCGTTTCGATTCGCTGGAACCGACATCCGGGAACGAAAAAGCCCCGCATCGCTGCGGGGCTTTTGTTCAACATTGAAGCAGTGGCCGGCTGGATCAGAAATCCATGCCGCCCATGCCACCCATGCCGCCGCCCGGGGCGCCATGGTTGTGCGCTTCTTCCTTCTTCGGCGCTTCGGCGACCATCGCTTCGGTGGTGATCATCAGACCGGCAATCGACGCAGCGTTCTGCAGCGCGGTGCGCGTGACCTTGGTCGGGTCCAGGATGCCGAGCTCGACCATGTCGCCGTAGTCGCCCGTCGCCGCGTTGTAGCCGAAGTTGCCCTTGCCGTCGGCGACCTTGTTCAGGATGACCGACGCTTCTTCACCAGCGTTCGTCACGATCTCGCGCAGCGGCGCTTCCATCGCGCGCTTGGCGATCTGGATGCCGTGGTTCTGGTCTTCGTTGTCGCCCTTGAGCTTGGCGAGACCGGCGAGCGCGCGGATCAGCGCAACGCCACCGCCCGGGACCACGCCTTCTTCAACGGCCGCACGCGTCGCGTGCAGGGCGTCTTCGACGCGCGCCTTCTTTTCCTTCATCTCGACTTCCGTCGCGGCGCCGACCTTGATCACCGCCACGCCACCGGCGAGCTTCGCGACGCGTTCCTGCAGCTTCTCGCGATCGTAGTCCGACGAGGTCTCCTCGATCTGCGCCTTGATCTGCTTGATGCGCGACTGGATGTTGGCCGCCTCGCCCGCGCCATCGATGATGGTCGAGTTTTCCTTGGTGATCACGATCTTCTTGGCGCGACCGAGATCCTTCAGCGTGGCCTTCTCCAGCTGCAGGCCGACTTCCTCGGAGATCACCTGGCCACCGGTCAGGATCGCCATGTCTTCCAGCATCGCCTTGCGACGATCGCCGAAGCCCGGCGCCTTGACGGCGGCGACCTTGACGATGCCGCGGATCGTGTTGACGACCAGGGTCGCCAGCGCTTCGCCTTCGACTTCCTCGGCGACGATCAGCAGCGGCTTGCCGGCCTTGGCGACGCCTTCGAGCACGGGCAGCAGCTCGCGCACGTTGGAGATCTTCTTGTCGTACAGCAGCACGTACGGGTCTTCCAGCTCGACCTGCTGGCTCTGCTGGTTGTTGATGAAGTACGGCGACAGGTAGCCGCGGTCGAACTGCATGCCCTCGACCACGTCCAGCTCGTTGTCCAGGCCCGAGCCTTCCTCGACGGTGATCACGCCTTCCTTGCCAACCTTGTCCATCGCTTCCGCGATGAGCTTGCCGATCAGCTGGTCGCCGTTCGCGGAGATCGTGCCGACCTGGGCGATCGACTTCGAATCAGCCGAGGGCTTGCTCAGCTTCTTCAGCTCCTCGACGGCCGAGATCACGGCCTTGTCGATGCCGCGCTTGAGGTCCATCGGGTTCATGCCGGCCGCAACGGCCTTCATGCCTTCGCGGATCAGCGCCTGCGCCAGCACGGTCGCGGTGGTGGTGCCGTCACCGGCGACGTCTGAGGTCTTGGAAGCGACTTCCTTGACCATCTGCGCGCCCATGTTCTCGAACGCGTCGGCGAGTTCGATCTCCTTCGCGACGGACACGCCGTCCTTGGTGATCGTCGGTGCACCGAAGCTCTTCTGGAGCACGACGTTGCGGCCCTTCGGGCCGAGGGTTGCCTTGACCGCATTGGCCAGGGTGTTCACGCCGCGCAGGATGCGTACGCGGGCGTCTTCTCCGAAACGAATGTCTTTGGCTGCCATTGGAATGATGTCCTTCGAATTGGAATGGAATGAGGTTCGCGAAGTGCGGCGCAAGCGCCTGCTTACTTCTCGACGACGGCGATCAGGTCTTCTTCGCGCATGACCAGCAGCTCTTCGCCGTCGACCTTGACCTCGGTGCCGGAGTACTTGCCGAACAGCACGATGTCGCCAACCTTGACCGCCATCGGACGGACCTTGCCATCTTCCTGGATCTTGCCGGTACCGGCGGCGATGACCTCTCCCTTGACCGGCTTTTCGGCAGCCGCGTCGGGGATCACGATGCCACCAGCCGATTTCGTTTCGGCTTCGAGGCGCTTGATGATGACGCGGTCGTGCAACGGGCGAAGCTTCATGGATGCCTCCATCAAAGTGTTGATAAAAAAGGAAATTACGAAAACTGCTAGCACTTGATACTGCTGAGTGCCAAGTTTAGCGGCGCGGCGAATCCAAAGGAAGCACTGCATCGGCTTGGTCATCAGTTGGAGGCGGCGATGCCCGGTTCAAGGGCGCCATCGCGCATCGCCACGGATGCCACGTGGTTTCACGAAGCCGCAAAGCCATTCCCCTATAGTTGCCGACTTCGCTCGCGACATGGGGTCCGGGCGGTTGCTTGGGGAAATCATGATGCAATCCAAACGAGGCGCGACTCGCGCCGCGCTGTGCTTGTTGTTTGCCTTCGCCTCGCCAGCGGCGCTGGCGCAGTTCGTGTCGCTCGGCAGCGCGCCGGCCACGCAGAACTTCAATACGCTGGCTGCCAGCGGCACCGGCACCGCCGTGCCGGATGGCTGGTACTTCGTCGAGACCGGCAACAACGCCAACTCCAGTTACGCCGCAGACGACGGCACCGCGAATTCCGGCAACACCTACAGCTTCGGCGCGACCGGCAGCAGCGAGCGCGCGTTTGGCCTGCTGCGCTCGAGTTCACTCGTGCCGACGATCGGCGCACGCTTGCGCAACGACTCCGGCATGGCGATCAGCGAAATCGCTGTCGCCTACACCGGCGAGCAATGGCGCCTCGGCGCTTCCGGCCGCGCCGACACGCTGCACGTTCAATACAGCGTCGATGCAACCTCGCTCGGCGATACGGCGGCAACCTGGGTCGATGTCGCCGCGCTCGACTTCTCCTCGCCGGTCACGACTGGCGCGGTCGGCAAGCTCGACGGCAACCTCGCCGCGAACCGCACCGCGGTCAGCGGCTCGATCAGTGGCCTGAACCTCGCCCCCGCGGCGAGCCTGTGGGTACGCTGGACCGATATCGACGTGCCCGGCGCCGACGACGGCCTCGCCATCGACGACGTCAGCTTCGCCATCGCTGGCGATCCTCCGGTCGACGTGCCGCCGACGATCACCTCGACCTCGCCGTCGAACAATGCGACCAACGTCGCGCTGGCCGCGCCGCTCAACGTGACCTTCAGCGAGGCGGTCACGCTCGGTTCGTCGTGGTTCACGCTGAACTGCGCGACCTCGGGCAGCCATACCGCCACCGTCTCCGGCGGCCCGACCGCGTTCACGTTGACGCCGTCGCCGGCATTCGCCGCAAACGAAAGCTGCACCTGGACGATCCTCGCCAGCGGCGTCACCGACATGGACGGCACGCCCGATCATCTCGCCGCCGACTACGTGGTCGCGTTCACGACGGTCGACCCGGCCACCACGCCGCCGACCGTGGCTTCGACGATGCCGGTCGACGGCGCCAGCAACGTCGCCATCGCCAGCGACGTGCGCGTGACCTTCAGCGAAGCAGTGACGACGACCAATGCGTTCACGCTGGCCTGCGATTCGGCCTCGATCGCGCTCGACGAAACCGGCACCGGCGCCAGCCGCACACTGACCCCGGCCACCGTGTTGCCGACCGGCGGCACCTGCACATTCACCATCGTCGCCGGTGGCGTCCGCAACGCCAGCAACATCGCGATGACCGCGAACGTCGTCGTCACGTTCCACATCGCCTCCGGCACCGTCGACGGCTACTACGCGCAGGTCAACACGAGCAGCCCGGAACAGCTGCGCTGCTCGCTGCACCAGACCATCAAGGGCCACACGATCTATCCGTACAGCGGCGGCGCCACCAACACCTGGACGATCCTGGAAATCGCCCAACAGGATCCGAACAATCCGGCAAAGATGATCGACGTCTATCGCAACCGTTCCTACACGATCGGCAGCGACCGCGCGGGTGTCGGCGGCGGCATCACCTACAACCGCGAGCACACCTGGCCAAACTCGCTCGGCTTCGCCAACAACAGCCTCGCCGCGTACACCGACACGCACATGCTGTGGCTGTCGGACACGGCCCAGAACTCGAGCCGCGGCAACAAGCCGTATGCCAACTGCGCCAGCGGCTGCAGCGAACTGACGACCGAGGCCAACAACGGCGTCGGCGGCGGCAGCGGCGTCTACCCCGGCAACTCGAACTGGGTGAAGTCGCCGGACGGCAATGCCGGTTCGTTCGAAGTGTGGAACCATCGCAAGGGCGAAATGGCGCGCGCGATGTTCTACATGGCGATCCGTTACGAGGGCATCGCTGCCGAGGCCGCGCACGATGGCGTCATTCCCGATCTGGAACTCACCGACGACCGCAACAAGATCGTCATCACCAGCAATACCGCGACAAAGGCCTACATGGGCCTGCTCACCGACCTGCTCACCTGGCATCTGCAGGATCCGCCGGACGCCGAGGAAGTCGCGCGCAACAACGTGATCCAGAGCTTCCAGGGCAACCGCAATCCGTTCGTCGACCATCCCGAGTGGGCGACACGCGCGCTGTTCGACTCGTCTGAACCTGCAACCTGCGAGCTGAACCCGCCGGTCGATACCGATTCGATCTTCAAGAACGGCTTCGAGTGATACTGCTGCGCGGCTTCACCCGCGCCCGGTTTTAATCAAGTGTGAAATAGCCACTGAAAGTCCACGCCGGCGGCCATTCGAGGCCGTCGGCGTGGATCGATTCACGCGGTCGTTTCAGGGTCGCGCATCGGTGGCGACCCTCAGCACCAGCGTCGTGGCGGCGCCAACGAGGACGACGTCGCGCGACGTCGCGCCGCCCGCATCCGCGCCTTCCATCCGTACCGCCACCCCACCGAGTTCGAGCCATGCGCCCGCATGCGTGGCGCTCCACGGCGACGCGTGCTCGATGCCGTCCACGCCGCGTTCGAACAGGCGCACGAGCAGCGCATCCGCGACGACGCTCGCTTCGACGCGCAGCTCGCGCGAGGCATCTCGCACGATCAGCAGCGGTGTCGGCAAGACCGCGTACCCAATGCCTGCCGGCACCGTGATCGACAGCGTCGCATCTGAAGCCTCGGCCGCGGGTTCGCCATCGAGGATCGCCCTCGCCTGCGCGCCTTCGATGATCGGCACCGACTGCGTGCCGTCGCCATAGGCCACGTCGAAGCCGTCGCGGAAGATCACCAGGGTGTTGCTGTCGGTGACGGTCGTGGCGCCGCTGGCGCCGACGCTGAACTCGACGACAGGATCCGGCGCGTCTCCACGCACCGGCACGCTGACCCGCCAGGTCAGGCTGCGCTGCGCTGGCAACGTGACCGCGTACAGCAGCGGGTTGGCAGCGTCCTGCACGCAGCTCGCGCCAGCGCCGTCGCCATAGCAGTTCAACTGCGCGAACGCGCCGTCGAAGCCGGCCGAGAGCGTGAACGTGACCGCGACATTGTTCGACGCTCCGCCGCTGTTGGCGAGCGTGACGATGTAGTCGACGACCTGGCCGTAGCGCGCGAAGTCGCGATCGTCGGCGATCGACAGCGCGAGCTGCGGCGGCGCGGCGGTACAGGTCACGGCCACGTCGGTGACGTTGCCGCTGCCGACGGTGCCGCTGGCGTGGTCGAGCGTGCACACGCGGTTCTGCGGCAGCGACAGGATCGACACCGTGTAGGCGCTTCCGCTCGGCACCGGCGTGCCGAAGGCGAACGCGCCGTCGCCGGCCACGACGAGGTCGTCGCCGCCGTTGAGTTCCAGTACGAGGCCGCTGCCGCCGGTGCCGCTGGCGTTGCCGCCGATCGTGTAGGCGTTGGTCGTGCAATGCACCGCGACATTGGACACATCGCCGTCCGGCATCGTGCCGCTGGCGTTGTCGATGCTGCAGGTCTGACTCGGATCGGCCGGCTGCGCGGCGATGCCGACCACGTACGCGTTGCCGCTTGCGACCGCCATCGTGAAGCCGAAGCCGGTCGCACCGCTGCTCACTGGCAGGTCTTCGCCGCTGCCGCCGTCGCCGGGATCGAGATGCAGCACGAGGCCGCTCCCGACCAGACCCTGCACGCTGCCGCCGATCGTGTTCGCCGCGAACGCGACATGCAGCGTGCAATCGGCGACCAGCGCGGCGATGTGTATCTGTGGATTCTGTGCATCGAGCGTCGCGCCGCAACCGCTGGTCACGCTGGCGATGCGGTATCCATCGTCCGCGGTGTAGTCGAGCACCACGTCGGGCGCGCCCGCTTCGCTGCCGACGCGCGTCGAGCAATAGCCCGTGTTGCTGGACGAGCAGAACGCGATGCCGAAGCCGCCGAGCGACGCGGGCGATGCCAGCGACACCGTGCCGCCGGCCGTGCTCACGTCGACCGTGATGCGCGGCCCGCGCACCTCGACCGCGCCGATGTCGCACAGCCCGCCTTGCGGGCGCGCGATACCACGCTGGTCCACGGCGACGCCGTTGCAGCTGCCGTCGGCCGGATCGATCAATGGGCTGCCCGTTTGCGGCATCAAGCTCAGGCCGGAGCCGCCGTTGGCGGCGAGCGTGGCCGCCAATTTCGGATCGGTGATGCCAGGTGGATTGACGGTAACGAGGCTGTTGGTATTCGTCCCGTTGAGCGCCTGCATGTTGGCGATGAAGTTGCCTGCTCCGCTCGCCGTGCTGCTGCCGCCGTTGATCTTGTTGAGCGTCACGTCCTTGAGCGAGCCCTGGCTGCGCGCGGCGACGGACAGGTTCATCGTCAGCGTCGCCGTAGTGCCCGCGCAGACGTTGCCGCCGCTGGCGCCGCTGCCCGTCGTGTTGCAGTTGCCATCACCGAGGCTGTAGATCGCGGTACCGCCGAGACTGCCGCCCATGCCGCCACTCCCGGTCTGCACGGTGTTGTCGGCGAGCGTGGTGAAATCGACGGTCAGCACGCCGTTGTAGTTGAAGATCGCGCCGCCGAAACCGGAGCCGTTGCCGGTAGTCGCGGTGGACGTGCCGCCGCCGCTTGCGCGATTGCCGACGAAGGTGCTGTTGCGGATGGATAGCGTGCCAGCATCGTTGAAGATTGCGCCACCCATACCGGCGGCGGCGCCTGCGTTGGTAGAGCTTCCGTTTCCTCCGCCAAAACCGGCTGCGCCGCCGATCGCTGGAGAAAGGAACCCGCTACCGCCGCCGCCACCAAACCCACCGCTGCCACCGTTTTGATACGAAGAGCCATCGGCGCCACCTATGCCGCCACCGCCCCCGCCGCCGCCGAAACCGCCAGCGCCGCCCGGGGTGTTATAGCTTGGGCCGCCACCGCCACCACCGAAACCGGCCGCCGCAGGTGTGCCGTTGGGGGAGCTGCCGCGGTTGGGGCCGCCGCCGGACTCGCCATCCGCACCGGCACCGCCGCCTTGGTAACCGTTGCCAGACCCCGCAGCTCCACCGGATGCGGTGTTGTCGACCATCGTGCAGCGATCAACGTCAAGGTTGCCCTGATTGAAGATCGCGCCGCCCGCGCCAAGTGCACCGCCGCCGTAGAGGCTACTGCCGCCTTTGGCGATGCCGCCGCTGAGCACCAAACCCTTGAGCGCCAGACCGCTGCCCGGAGCGACGTCGAACAGGCGAAAGTTGTCCGCCGCCGCGTCACGCGCGATCGTCACGCCATGCGCGAGCGCGGTCGCGTCGATCGTGATCGAGCGGCCGTCGATGAAAAACGCCGAGGGGCCGAACTCGCGCCCGAGCGTGCCGCCATCCGAACAGGTGGTCGCGCTGCTGGTCACGCAGCCCATGAGGTTGGAATACAGCGTCAGGCTGATCGTCGCGTTGTCGAGCGCGGCGTCGAACACGATGGTGTCGCCCGACAGTGCGGTGTTGATCGCGTCGCGCAGCGTGGGGCAAGTGTGCGCGCCGTAGTCGCAGGCGGCGGAGGCGAGCGTGGCCGGTTCCCCATTGCCGCTGACCGTCCACGTGCTCGCCGTCGTGGAAACGATGTTCACCGAGCACGTCGCCGCGGCGGAGAGCGTCGCGGTCGCTTGCAGTGGGTTGCCGCCGACCGCCGTGCAGGCGCCGCTCCAGGTCACGTTGTAGCCGCTCGGCTGCGGCGGCGTCGCGGTCAAGGTGATCGCGGTGTTGGCGACGAACGCGGCCGAGCAGTTCGCGCCGCCCGCGCTGGTGCAGCCAGCGATGCTGCCCGCGCCGGACGGCTGCGTGCCGCTGGCAGCGACGCTGCCCGGGCCTTGCACGGCGACCGTCAGCGCATGGCTCTGCACGACCTGCACCTCGACCGCGCCGATATCGCAATGCGCGCCTTGCGGACGCATCACGTTGCGCTGGTCGATGCTGTTGACGAGGCTGCCGAAGCAGACGCCGTCGTTGGCGGCGTCGATGGCCGGGCTGCCGGCTTGCGGCAGCATCGTCCGGGTCGGCCCGCCGTTGTCGGCAAGGACCGCGAGCAGCGGGTTGGCCACGATCGGCGCGTTGGCGAAGCTGACGAACGACTGGTTCGGATCGAGCGCGGCCGTGCCCTGGTAGACGAGATTGGCGACACCCGCGATCGGCATCGGCGGCGTGCCGCCGACGAAATTCCCGATGACGATCGAGGCCAGCTTGCTGTTCGCGTTGCTGCCGACGAGGTTGCCGGAAATGATCGTGTTGTCGATCCGCACTGCGGCGCTCGCGTACGCATTGCGCAGCGCGATGCCGGCGCCATACCAGGCGGCGCCGACGCTGTTCGCGGCGATCGTCGAGTTGGCGAGGGTGACGTTGCCGCGCGAATGGTAGATGCCAATACCGCCGCCCCATTGGCTGGCGGTGTTGCCGCTGACCGTGCTGTTGATCAGCGTGAGTGCCCCGGTACGCTCGCAGCCGAAGATGCCGCCGCCGCTGTGCGTGGTGCTGTTGCCGCTGACGGTGCTGCCGAACAGCGTGATGTCGCCCTCGCTGAAGAGGCCGCCTCCGCCCCACTTGGCGGTGTTGCCGCTGATCGTGCTCGCGTACAGCGAGAGCGCGGCGCCGTTCTTCATCGAAATGCCGCCGCCGTAGTTGGCCGCGCCCGAGCAGGTGGCCGGCGTGCCGACCGGGCCGGGCACGTTGCCGTTGGCGACAGTCAGGCCGACCACGGTGAGCGAACCGTCGGCCGGCGCGCTGCCGTAGAGGATGCCGAATGTGTTGGCGGCGCCGGCGGGACGCTGGATCGTCATGCCAACGCCGTTCGCGTCCATGCCCATCAGGGTGAGGTCGTGCGCGCTGATCGTGAGCGTGCTGCCGACGAGGTCGGCCAGCGTCAGCGTGTTCGCGCCGGCGCTGCCAGTGCGGCCGCTGGGCGCGAATGAAACGGTATCGCCGCTGCCGAACGCACCGCTGGCGGTGCAGCCGGTGCCCGCGGTCGAAGCCGTGTTCATCGCGCCGATCGCCTGGCGCAGTGTGCAGGTCTGCGCCGTCCCGGCCGGATCGTCGGGCGTGGCGACCTGGATCGTTGCCGCCTGCGCCAACGGGAGGCCGGCGAGAGCCAGCGCGGCGGCCAGCGGCGTGGCGCGCCACGGGCGCGTCATGCCGCGGTACAAGTATGTCATTGCGTTTTCCCCTGATATCGCGTTCGTGCGTGGCACGACTGCAATGTGACGTGCCGAATGACGCGCAAAGCGGAGTCGGCGAGGATCATTCATTCCGCGCGCGGCGCTCTGCAATGGGCCGACGGCCCATGCCGTCCTTGTCTGAGTCGCATGCGATCATGGCGGCCTGTCCATCGCCGCGCCTCCCGCATGTCCGTCGTCGTCGCCCACTGCAGTTGCCCGAATGCGGAAACCGCCGCGCGTATCGCGCAGGCATTGGTCGAGGAGCGCATTGCCGCCTGCGTGCAGACGTTGCCCGGCATGGCATCGACGTATCGCTGGCAAGGTGCCGTGCGCACGGACAGCGAAGTCCTGCTGCTGATCAAGACCACGCGCGAGCGCCTGGCTGCGCTGAAAGCGCGCCTGCCGACCTTGCATCCGTACGAAACGCCCGAATTGTTGGTGGTCGACGTGATCGACGGCCTCGGCCCCTATCTGGCTTGGGTCGAAGCGGAAACCGCGCCAGAATGAACAACGTGCAAGATGCGCGGTCCAAGCGCGGTCTTGGGAACCCGCCGGACTCGACTCGAATCCGCCAGTCCCTTCGTTCCGCCCCCGCAAGAACCCGGAGTGTTTCCTGATGCGCAAGCTGCTCGCCGGCCTCGCTGCCCTGATTTTTTCCTTCACTGCCGCGCAGGCGCAGACGACCGACGACCTGCTGCCGGTCGAGCAGGCGTTCAAGCTCGACGCCAAGATCGCCGAACCCGGCAGGATCGCGCTGCACTGGGAGATCGCGCCGGACTACTACCTGTATCGGATGCGCATCAAGGCGAAGACGGCACAGGCCGGCCTCACGCTCGGCACGCTCGAACTGCCCGATGGCGAAAAGAAACACGACGAGTTCCTCGGCGACGTCGAGGTCTACCATCACGCTATCGACGCGACCTTGCCGTACACGCTGGCGGATGCGGGCGCGAAAACGATTGCGCTGACGATCACCGCGCAGGGCTGCCACGAGATCGATCCGAAGATCTGCTATCCGCCGCATCCGACGGAATTCACGCTGGATCTGCCGGCGGCTGCGTCGACCGCGGCGGCAACGCCATCCAATCCTCCCCTCGACTCGAACGGCACATCGGCGCTCGGCATCACGCTGGGCGGCGGCAACGCGGCGCTCGGCGCCAGCGACAGCACGCCGTTGCCGGCCGAACAGGCGTTCGTGTTCGAAGCGATCGCGCAGAGCCCGACCACGATCCTCGCGCGCTGGACGATGCCGAAGGGCTACTACCTGTACCGCGACAAGACCACGCTGACGCTGGCCGACGGCGCCGGCGTAAAGCTCGGCGCGCCGCAATGGCCGAATGGCGTCGACCACACCGACGAACACTTCGGCACCGTCAAGGTCTACTTCGACCAGGTCGAACTGCCGATCCCGCTCGCCCGCGAGCGCGGCGAGGCGCAGAGCGTGAACCTGCATGCCGAATATCAGGGCTGCCAGGACAACGGCATCTGCTATCCGGTCATGCAGCGCGATGTCGCGATCCAATTGCCTGCCGCCAGCGCCGGGCAACTGAATACCGCCAACGCCGCCTTCGTCGCGCCCACCGTGGCTGCAATGCCATCCGCAGCGGACGACAACGCGCTGCGCAGCCAGCCGCCTGCGCCGGATGCGCTCGGCATCCTCGGCGCCCTGCTGTTCGCCCTGCTCGGCGGCCTCGTGCTGAACCTGATGCCGTGCGTGCTGCCGGTGCTGTCGCTGAAGGTGCTCGGTCTCGCGCAAAGCGGCGAAAGCCCGCAAAAAGCACGCGCCCATGCACTGACCTATACCGCCGGGGTGCTCGTCGCGTTCGCCGCGATCGGACTCGCCGTTGTCGGCCTGCGAGCGGCCGGACAGGCGCTCGGCTGGGGCTTCCAGCTGCAGCAGCCGGCGTTTGTCGCGGTGCTGGTCTACATCCTGTTCGCGATCGGTCTGTCGCTGTCCGGCGTGTTCAACATCGGCGCCGGTCTTGCCGGGGTCGGCCAGAACCTCGGCAACCGCAGCGGCCCGGCAGGGGACTTCTTCACCGGCGTGCTTGCGGTCGTCGTCGCCAGCCCGTGCACGGCGCCATTCATGGGCTCGGCGCTGGCGTATGCGTTCGCTTCTTCTTCGCTGGTCGCGCTGCTGGTGTTCCTCGCGCTCGGCATCGGCCTTGCGCTGCCGTTCCTGGCGGTGGGATTTGTACCGGCGTTGGCATCGCGCCTGCCACGTCCCGGCGCGTGGATGGAAACGCTCAAGCAGTTGCTCGCGTTTCCGATGTACCTGACCGCGGTCTGGCTGGTGTGGGTGCTCGGCAACCAGCGCGGTATCGACGCGGTCGGCTGGGTGCTGATCGGCGCGGTCGTGCTCGCGCTCGGCCTGTGGTGGTGGGAGCGCAGTCGCTATCGCGGCGGTCCGATCGGGCGGGTGCTCGCTGGCGTGGTCATGCTGACCGCGCTGCTGCCGCTGGTGCAGGTCGCGCGCCTCGCCGCGCCATCGCATGTGCCGGCGGCGGACACCGCCGATACGGTGGCCTATTCCGCCGAACGTCTCGCCGCGCTGCGAGCGGAGGGCCGCAGCGTGTTCGTCGACATGGGCGCGGACTGGTGCGTGACCTGCAAGGTCAACGAAAAGGCCGTGCTCGACACCACCGCGTTCAGCGACCTGCTCAAACGCAGCAATGCGGTGCTGATGAAGGGCGACTGGACCAATGTCGACCCGGCGATCACCGCGTTCCTGCAGGAATACAAGGCAGTCGGCGTGCCGCTGTACGTGGTGTTCCGCGCCGGCGAAAGTGGCAAGGGGCAGGCGCTGCCGACCGTGCTGACGCAAAGCATCGTCGAGCAGGCACTGGCGCCGCCGGCACGCTGACCCGTGTTCAACCGCACCCACCTGTTGATCGTCGCGCTGGCGCTCGCCGGCGCCCTCGGCGGCTTGCTCGCCGGTTCGTGGCTACGACCACTGCCGCCGTCCGCGCGTGGCGGCGAGGCGAAGACCTTGGTCGGCAGCCCGCGTCCGGACGCGACCTTGCCCGGCCTCGACGGCCAGCCGCAATCGCTCGCTCAATGGGACGGCAAGCTCGTGCTGCTGAACTTCTGGGCCAGCTGGTGCGGCCCCTGCATCGAGGAAATGCCGCTGCTCGATCGCGCCCAGCAACGCCTCGCCGGACGCGGTGTACAGGTGGTCGGCATCGCCGCGGACAACGCCGCCGCGACCAAGGCCTTCCTCGATGAACATCCGGTGCGTTACCCGATCCTCGTCGACGATCCGGAGCGCGGTCACGACCTGTCGCTCGACTACGGCAATACGCGCAGCGTGCTGCCGTACAGCGTGCTGGTCGGACGTGACGGGCGCATCCTCGCGCAACGCTTCGGCAATTTCAGCGAAAGCGGGCTCGACCAGTGGCTCGCGCCACATCTTTGAACGCGAGACTCCGCGAAATCCCCGCAACTGCCGTCAAACGTCGCCGAACTGGACAGATCGCACACGCTCATCCAGACTAGCAGCCCTTTTTTCGCGAGCCGGCCCTTGGCCTCCATCCTCGTCCTGCATGGCCCCAACCTGAACCTGCTCGGTACGCGCGAGCCGGAGGTCTATGGGCATGCGACATTGGACACGATCAACGCCGAACTGGCTGCGTTCGCGCGCGCATCCGGCCACGATCTGTCCAGTTTGCAGTCGAATGCCGAGCATGTGCTGATCGATCGCGTGCAGGCCGCACGCGCGGATGGCACGCGCTTCATCCTGATCAATCCAGGCGCATTCACGCACACCAGCATCGCGCTGCGCGATGCGCTCGCCGCGGTGGCGATTCCGTTCATCGAAGTACACCTCAGCAACGTGCACGCACGCGAGCCGTTCCGCCACCATTCGTATCTTGCCGATCTCGCCGTCGGCGTGATCACCGGCTTCGGCGCCGACAGCTACAGGCTCGCGCTGGATGCCGCCCTGCACCGCCTCACCTCCTGACCCCATTCCGCTGACAGAGGCGTCCCGATGGACCTTCGCAAGATCAAGAAACTCATCGACCTGCTCGAAGAATCAAACCTCGCCGAACTGGAAATCAAGGAAGGCGAGGAAATCGTGCGCCTGTCGCGCATTCCGAAAGGCATGGTGAACGCGCAACCGATGGCGATGCCGCCGATGCAGCCGATGGCGGTCGCCATGCCGGCCAGTCCGGCGCCGGTGGCCGTCACGGAGGCCGCTCCGGCGGCCGGCGGCAAGTCGATGCCGGAAGGCCATGTCGTCAAGGCGCCGATGGTCGGCACGTTCTACGCGTCCGCCAATCCGGAATCCGCGCCGTTCGTGAAGGTCGGCCAGTCGGTCAAGGCCGGCGATACGCTCGGCATCATCGAGGCGATGAAGATGTTCAACCAGATCGAAGCCGACGTCGCCGGCACGGTTGTCGCGATCCTCGTCAACAACGGCCAACCGGTCGAGTTCGACGAACCCATGTTCGTGATCGGCTGAGGCGACGCCCATGCTCGACAAGGTCGTCATCGCCAACCGCGGCGAGATCGCATTGCGCGTGCTGCGCGCATGCCACACGCTCGGCATCAAGACGGTCGCGGTGCATTCGACCGTCGACCGCAACCTCAAGCACGTCGGCATGGCCGACGAGTCGATCTGCATCGGGCCACCGCCCGCGGCGGAGAGCTACCTCAACGTGCCGCGCATCATCGCTGCCGCCGAGGTCACCGACGCACAGGCGATCCATCCGGGCTACGGATTCCTGTCCGAGAACGCGGATTTCGCCGAGCGCGTCGAGAAGTCCGGCTTCATCTTCATCGGCCCGACGCCCGACGTGATCCGCCTGATGGGCGACAAGGTCGAGGCGATCCGCGCGATGAAGGCCGCCGGCGTGCCCTGCGTGCCCGGCTCGGGCGGTCCGCTCGGCGATGACATCGCGGCGAACACGAAGATCGCGCGCGAAATCGGCTATCCGGTCATCATCAAGGCGGCCGGCGGCGGCGGCGGGCGCGGCATGCGCGTCGTGCACACCGAAGCGCACCTGTCCAACGCGATCCAGATGACCAAGTCCGAAGCCAAGGCCGCTTTCGGCAACGGCGAGGTCTACATGGAGAAGTTCCTCGAGAACCCGCGCCATGTCGAGATCCAGGTGCTCGCCGACGGCCAGGGCAACGCGATCCACCTCGGCGAACGCGACTGCTCGATGCAGCGCCGCCACCAGAAGGTCGTCGAGGAAGCGCCCGCACCCGGCATCACGCCCGAGCAGCGCGCCGAGATCGGCAAGGTCTGCGTCGAGGCCTGCAAGCGTATCGGCTATCGCGGCGCCGGCACGTTCGAGTTCCTCTACGAGAACGGCCGCTTCTACTTCATCGAGATGAACACGCGCATCCAGGTCGAGCATCCGGTGACCGAACTCATCACCGGCGTCGACCTCGTGCGCGAGCAGTTGCTGATCGCCGCCGGCGAGAAACTCTCGATCCGCCAGGAAGACATCGTCCTCGACGGCCATTCGATCGAATGCCGCATCAACGCGGAAGACCCCGACACGTTCATGCCGAGCCCCGGCACGGTGAAGCGCTTCGAGGCGCCGGGCGGCCCCGGCGTGCGCGTGGACACCCACGTCTACGACGGCTACAGGATTCCGCCGAACTACGACTCGATGATCGGCAAGCTGATCGTGCACGGCCGCGACCGCGCGACCGCGATCGCGCGCATGCGCATCGCGCTGTCGGAAATGGTCGTCGAAGGCATCAAGACCAACGTGCCGCTGCAGCAGCGCATCATGGCCGACGGCGGCTTCCAGACCGGCGGGCAGAACATCCATTACCTCGAAAAGCGCATGGCCGAGGCGCGCGAAAAGGCGATCGGGATCGGCTGAGCGGCGGGCTTCTGGATTTCGACAAAACCGAGCTTGCTCGGCTTTGTCGGGTTTCAGTTCGTGTTGTCGTAACCGTTTCTGAAGATGGTCGGGTTCGCATTGCTGTCGGTCGCGACGTGCACGCCGGTCGAATCCACATACCAGCTCGGCACGCTCATCTGGGCGGAGACGTCGAGCGTGGCGGCGGCGAACGAGCCGACCGTGCCTTGCAACTGCATAGTCGCCTGCGCGTGCGCAGGAAGGTCCAGCGTCAACGCGACCTTGCCGTGAACATCAACATCGAGGGATCGTTCTGGTCGACGCAGGTCGCGCTGCACGCGGCGCCTCCGGCGGACGTGCAGTGGCGATGCCACCGCTGCCGCTGCCGCTCGGCAATGGTGCGGCGTCGATGCGACCCGAACCCGATGCGTTCGCCGCGATCGTGAAACTGCCCAGGCGCAATTCGAACGCACCGGCGGCCCATGCCCCACGGATCGCGCGCCCGCAAGAAACAGACACGAAGTGACTGTCTTTTTGCGCAGCCGCGCACGGACATGCGCCGGGCAGGGTGAGTGGTGAACAAACCCGGGATGGGCGTATTCAGACGTTCGCTGGCTGGCAGTCCGGCGCGGGCGCCGCGACACGTTCGAGCAGTGCTCGCGCGTCGGCGCGTCCGGCGACGCCGAGCTTGGCGTAGAGGTTTTCGAGATGGCGCTTCACGGTCGCCGGGCGGATGCCGAGCTGTGCGGCGATCTGCTGGTTGCGCAGGCCGTTCGCGACCCACAGCAGCACTTCGCGTTCGCGCGCGCTGAGGCGTTCGGGCGTTGCGCCGTCGTGCGTGGCGACTGCGGTGCGCAGGCGTTCCTGTGCCTGCAAGCGCAGCCAGCAAGCCTGCACGTGCGGTTCGAGCAGACGCAGGCCGAGCCGTTCCACATCGCGAAAGCCACGCCGCGCGCGCGTCATGTTGAGTGTCAGCACGCCGCAGCGCGCGAGCGGAATATCGAGCGCGAGACCGTCCTCCTGGCCAAGCCGGCCGTACGCCTCGGCATACAGTTCCGTGCGATGCCAGGCCTGCCGGCTGAGCACGTCGGAAATGCTGCGCGCCGCGCCGCGCCGTTGCAGGTACAGCGGATTCTGATGCAGGTAGCGATGCACCGCTGCGTTGATCTCGACCGGGATCGCGCCGTGCGGATCGTAGGCGGTCGCCGCCATGCCTTCGACACCGCGCCCGTCCACCACCGCGATGTCGCCGCTGACGACGAGCCGCAACACGTGCAGCAGATTCACCGGCCACTGCGCCAGCGACGGCGTCGCGTGCACGGCGAGCACGGCCTGGTTGTAGCGATACAATTCGATCCGATTCAGCATGGATGCCAGGAACAGCGCGCCACCTGCACGCCGACGCCCGCATGATACGCGGCGCAGGCCATCAGGAAATGACCTGCCACGCAAGGCGGCGATCCAGCGCTGCCCTGCCGATGCCGAGGGGATGGATTTCACGGGCCCGTTTCATCCGTCCGCGCGCTGCCGTAGAGTCCCCGCGCCTACCGACTTCCGCTCACCGACATGCCCTTCCTCGAACTCTCCCTCACCCTGCAACAATCGGATCAGGAACGCGTCGAACTTGCGCTGGAAGAAGTCGGCGCGCTGGCCGTGACCCTGCTCGATGCCGAGGTCGATACGCCGAACGAGCGTGCGATCCTTGAACCCGGTGTCGGCGAGACGCCGCTGTGGGGCGAGATCGCGCTGCAGGCGCTGTTCGATCCCCATACCGATCGCGATGGACTCGTGCATGTATTGACCGACCTGCTGCCCGATCTGTCGCCCGAGCGCATCGCGTTCCGCGAGGTCGAGGATCAGGACTGGACGCGCGTGTGGATGGACGACTTCAAGCCGATGCGTTTCGGTCGCCGGCTGTGGATCTATCCATGGAACATCGAGCCGCCGACCGAAGACGCGGATGCGGTGGTCGTGCGTCTCGATCCCGGCCTCGCGTTCGGCACCGGTACGCATCCGACCACCGCACTGTGCCTGGAATGGCTCGATGCAGCCGATCTCGCCGGCAAGATCGTGATCGACTATGGCTGCGGCTCCGGCGTACTCGCGATCGCGGCACTGAAGCTGGGCGCGGCGCGCGTGCTCGGTGTCGACAATGATCCGCAGGCGCTCAGCGCGAGTCGCGACAACGCGATGCGCAACGGCGTCGCCGAACGGCTGGAGCTGTTCATGCCGGAAGAATTCGCCGACACGCCGGCCGACGTGTTCGTCGCCAATATCCTCGCCGGCCCGCTGGCCGAACTCGCGCCACGCTTCGCTGCGTGCACGAAGCCGCACGCGCCGTTTGCGCTATCCGGCATCCTCGAAGCGCAGGCGCAGGAACTGCTCGAACGCTACGCCGAATGGTTCGACGCGCTCGCCGTCGCGCAAAGCGAGGACTGGATCCGCATCGACGGCCGCCGGCGCTGAACTCGCGTCGTCGCCGCCGACTCGAATACGGAAGGTCGACACATCCGCGATCGCGATCGGGAGCAACGACGTGCATCCGCTGCACCGGCTGGGCCGCAAGCTGGCCCGCTACTTGTCCGCTCCGCGCGATGTCGTGCACGTCTCGACCAGCCGCGCAGGCCTGCTCGCGGCGACCCTGCGCAAGGGTGACGTGCTGCTGGTGGAGGGCAACAGCCGCTTCGCCACCGCGATCCGCACGATCACGCAATCGAACTGGTCGCATGCCGCGCTGTTCATCGGCGACACGCCGATTCCCGGCGCCGATCCGGCTCCACGCTTCGTCGAAGCGGACATCAACGCCGGCGTCCGCGCCGTGCCGGTCGATGCGTTCGCGTCCCTGCATACGCGCATCTGCCGGCCCGTCGGTCTCTACGAAGATGAGATCGACGCCGTGGTCGCCTATGCGGTCGCGCACATTGGCAACCAGTATGACCTGCGCAACGTCGTCGATCTCGCGCGCTACCTGGTGCGGCCGCCGCCGGTGCCGGAGCGCTACCGGCGGCGCCTGCTCGCGCTCGGCAGCGGTGATCCGACGCGCGCGATCTGCTCGTCGCTGATCGCGGCGGCGTTCGCATCGGTGCGCTATCCGGTATTGCCCGATATCGAGGTCGTGCGCGCCACCGGCGCGGGCGGCGCCGAGCAGGCGCGCGAAATCCTGCACATCCGCGATTCGAGTCTGTACGCGCCGCGCGACTTCGACATGTCGCCGTATTTCCGCGTCGTCAAGCCGACGCTCGAACACGGCTTCGATCCGCATCGCCTGATCTGGGGCGACGCCGACGATGCAGGCACGGATCAGGTGTCGCACGCGTCTGCATCCGGCGAGGAGCGCTGACTTACAATGGCCGGATGTACACGCAGTGCCCCGAATGCCAGACGATCTACAAGCTGTCCGGCGCCGATCTCGCCGGCGCGCATGGCTCCGTGCGTTGCGGTCATTGCGCGGCAGTGTTCGATGCGCTGTGGACGCTGACCTCGCAGTTGCCGCCGGAGCCGCTCGACTATCTCGACGTGCATCCGCCACAGGCCGCGCCGCCGCAGCTCGACTTGCCGGTGTTCCGGCCGGCTCCGCCGGATGCGATGCTGTTCGTCGGAGCGATCCAGCGCGACGAAGCCGAACACGGCCCGTCGCTGCCGGCATTCGCGGCGAGCCGGCGGCGCACGCGCACGATGCGCACCGCGCCGTGGGTATTCGGAAGCCTGCTGCTGGCGCTGCTGCTCGCCGGCCAGATCGCATGGGCCGAGCGCGCATACTGGATCGACGACGCGCATGCGCGTGCGTGGCTCGAACCGGTCTGCGCACAACTCGGTTGCCGCTTGCCGTTGCGCCATGACGCGAACACGCTCGCGCTTCTTTCGCGCGATATCCGGCCGCATCCATCGGTGTCCGGCGCGCTGATCATTTCGGCGACATTGCGCAACGATGCCGCGTTCGCGCAGCCGTATCCGACCGTCGAAGTGGCGCTGTCCGATCTGGACGAGAAGCGCATCGCGATGCGTCGCTTCCAGCCGCGCGAATACCTCGCCGATCCACGCACGATCGCGCGCGGCCTCGGCGCCGGTGCGAGCACCTCGCTGGTGTTCGAAGTGGCCGATCCGGGACAGGACGCGGTCGCGTTCGAGTTCAAGTTCGAGTAGGGCGACTGACTGCGCTGCGTCCGTCGACGCATTGCGCCAGCGCGAGCCGCCGTCGCGTCCGCGCCGATTGACACGCTGCCGCAGCACGCTCAACGAGTGCATGAGAAGGCGCACGCAAGTGCCGATGCATCAAGGCATCGTGCCGGCGATGCGGCGCGCGCGCGAAAATTTCACGTTGCAAGCCCTTATCAAGGCGTCGGCGCGGCGCTAAGATTCCCCCCCGGCGTGTGTTCCGCGATCCGCGCCGGCCCGCTCATGGAAGCGAAGTTCATCCAAAGGGGCCTTACCATTGTGAATGCCGCACTCTCGCTGCGCGCCGATGCCGCGCACGAACCGTTGTTGCAACCCGCTTTGCGCGAACACGTTGCGCGCGCGGTCCGCCGCTACCTTGGCGACGTCGAATCGGAAACCGGTGGCGACCTGCACGCGATGGTGATGTGCGAGGTCGAATCGCCGCTGCTGCGCGAGGTCATGGCGTGGTATGGCGGCAACCAGAGCAAGGCCGCCGCCGCGCTCGGCATCAATCGCGCGACCCTGCGCAAGAAGCTGCAACAGTACGGCTTGGCCGACTGAGGCCGCCCGGCGCGCGGCAATGCCGCCGCCCCGCTATACTTCGCCGTTTCCCGCGGCACGTGCAAGCCCATGTTCGACGCCACTCGCGCACCGGTCCGGCGCGCCCTGCTCAGCGTTTCCGACAAGTCCGGTCTGATCGACCTCGCGCGCGGACTCGACGCGCTCGGTATCGCGCTCGTCTCGACCGGCGGCACTGCCGCCTCCCTGCGCAGCGCAGGCCTGCAGGTGACCGACGTCAGCACGCTGACCGGCTTCCCGGAAATCATGGATGGCCGCGTCAAGACGCTGCACCCGCTCGTGCACGGTGGCTTGCTCGGCCGCCGCGGTACCGACGACGCGGTGATGGCCGAGCACGGCATCGGCGCGATCGATCTGCTGATCGTCAACCTGTATCCGTTCGAAAAGACCACGGCGAATCCCGATTGCACGTTCGCCGAAGCCATCGAGAACATCGACATCGGCGGTCCGGCGATGCTGCGCGCAGCCGCGAAGAATCACGAACATGTCGCAGTGGTGGTCGATCCGGCCGACTATGCCGAAGTGCTCGAAGCGCTCGCGCATGGCGGCACCTCGCTCCCGCTGCGCCGCCGCCTCGCGGCGAAAACCTATGCGCATACCGCGCGCTATGACGGCCTCGTCGCGACCTGGCTCGGCGCGCGCGCGGACGACACGGAACGACCCGAAGGTTTTGCGCCGAGCCTGCGCCTGGCCTTCGAGCGCCGGCAGAACCTGCGCTACGGCGAGAACCCGCATCAAGGCGCTGCGTTGTACGTCGAGCAGAATCCGCCGCGCGGCACCGTCGCCGGCGCACGCGTGCTCGCCGGCAAGGAGTTGTCCTACAACAACATCGCCGACGCCGATGCCGCGCTCGAATGCGTGAAGGCGTTCCAGAAGACGCCGGCCTGCGTCATCGTCAAGCATGCCAATCCGTGCGGCGTCGCGCTCGGGCCGAATCTGCTCGATGCCTACGACCGCGCCTACGCCTGCGATCCGGTATCCGCGTTCGGCGGCATCATCGCGTTCAACCATCGCCTCGACGAGGCCACCGCGCAGGCGATCATGGCGCGACAGTTCGTCGAGGTCGTCGTCGCGCCGTCGTTCGACGAGGCGGCGATCGCCGCGATCGCCGCGAAGCCGAACGTGCGCGTGCTGGCGACCGGTGAATGGGACGAGACGCCCGCGCACAGTTTCGATTTCAAGCGCATCGCCGGCGGCCTGCTGGTGCAGGATGCCGACCGCGATACCTTGCTGCTGTCCGACCTCAAGGTCGTGTCCAAGCGCGCGCCGGATGCGACCGAACTTCACGACCTGTTGTTCGCATGGCACGTGGCGATGTTCGTCAAGTCGAACGCGATCGTCTACGCGCTCGGCGGCCGCACGATCGGCATCGGCGCCGGCCAGATGAGCCGCGTGATCAGCGCCAAGATCGCCGCGATCAAGGCGGCCGAGGCGAAGCTGCAGGTGCCCGGCAGCGTGATGGCGTCGGATGCATTCTTCCCGTTCCGCGACGGCATCGACGCCGCCGCCGAGGTCGGCATCCGCGCGGTGATCCAGCCCGGCGGTTCGATGCGCGACAAGGAAGTCATCGCCGCAGCGGACGAACACGGCATGGCGATGGTATTCACGGGCGTCCGGCATTTCCGGCATTGACGCCGCTGTGCGGCATCAATGCCGAAGTTCGCCTGGCAAACCTTGGGCCCCAGCCTTGCTCTTCCACCCCTCCATTCACGCCCTTGGCGCGAATTGCCCCTGACTCAGCGCGCACCCGGCAGGAACCGCACCATGAAAATTCTCGTCATCGGCTCCGGCGGTCGCGAACACGCGTTGGCGTGGAAGCTCAAGCAATCGCCGCGCGTCAGTGAAGTCATCGTCGCACCGGGTAACGCCGGCACCGCGCGCGAACCCGGCATGCGCAATGCCGATGTCGGCGTGACCGACGTTGATGCCCTGCTCGCGCTGGCGCAAAACGAAGGCATCGGCTTGACCGTGGTCGGCCCGGAAGCTGCGCTGGCCGCCGGCGTGGTCGATCGCTTCCGGGCAGCCGGCCTGCGCTGTTTCGGCGCGAGCCGGATCGCCGCGCAGCTGGAAAGCTCGAAGGCGTTCGCGAAAGACTTCCTCGCCCGCCACAACATCCCGACCGCGCACTACGCGGTGTTTACCGAACTCGACGCCGCACTCGCCTACGTGCGCGAGCACGGCGCACCGATCGTCATCAAGGCCGATGGCCTCGCCGCCGGCAAGGGCGTCGTCGTCGCTCTGACGCAGGGCGATGCCGAGCAGGCGCTGCACGACATGCTCGGCGCGCATTCGTTCGGCGAGGCCTCGGCACGCGTCGTCATCGAGGAATTCCTCGAAGGCGAGGAAGCCAGCTATATCGTCATGAGCGACGGCGTCCACGTGCTGCCGCTGGCGACCAGCCAGGATCACAAACGCCGCGACGAAGGCGATCTCGGCCCGAACACCGGCGGCATGGGCGCGTACTCGCCGGCACCGGTGGTCACGCCCGCGGTCGAACGGCGCATCCTCGACGAGGTGATCCGCCCGACCATCGACGGCATGGCGGCCGAAGGCGCGCCGTTCAGCGGATTCCTGTACGCGGGCCTGATGATCGACGCGCACGGCGCGCCGAAAGTCATCGAATTCAATGCGCGCCTCGGCGATCCGGAGACGCAACCGATCCTGCTGCGCCTGAAGTCCGACCTGGTCGAACTCATCGAAGCTGCGCTCGATGGCGTACTTGACGCAAAGACGACCAAATGGGACGCGCGTCCGGCGCTCGGCGTGGTCGTCGCCGCGGCCGGCTATCCGGGCAAGGTGCGCAGCGGCGACGTCATCGACGGCCTCGACGCGGACACCGGCGCCGATGCGAAGGTGTTTCACGCCGGCACGCGCCTCGATGCGGACGGTCACGTCGTCACGGCAGGCGGACGCGTGCTTGCGGTCTGTGCGCTCGGTGAGGACATCGCCGGCGCGCGCGAGCGCGCGTATGCGGCTGCGCGCGCGATCCGCTTCGAAGGCGCGTTCTGTCGTCGCGATATTGGCCATCGCGCGCTGCGTCGCTGATTCGCGGGCTCCGCGTGCCGCGGGCGCTCAGGAAGGGAGCGCCACCCACAAGGCCAGCAGTACCGCACCGTTGTAAAAGCCATGCGCCAGCGCGCACGCCAGCCACGAGCGCGTCCACAACCATGTCAGGCCGAGCAACGCGCCACCGACGGCGAGTTCCAGCGCCGGCACCGCGTCTTGCGGAACATGCACGGCGGCAAAGGCCAGCGCAGTCAAGACGAGCGCCAGCCACGCGGGCATGACCCGGCTGAACCGCTCCAGCATCCAGGCGCGAAAAACATACTCCTCGACAACGGGCGCGCAAACGACGAACAAGGGCGCCAGCCACAGCAGCTCGGCACGCGTCTTCTCTGCCGTGAGCATCGATTCCGAACCACCCGCAAGGCCGGCAAGTTGGCCCAGCCAGTCGATACGAACCCGGCCGCCCCGCCTCTCCCGCTTGCGGGAGAGGTCGCGCCGCAGGCGCGGGTGAGGGGTGAACTCTCCCGCGACGTCAGCCTTGCTTCTTCGCCGGCGCAGCCGATACAGGTGCCGGCTTCGGATCCGGTTGCGGACGCTGCGGCTGGAACACCGCACTGGATGCCGCCCATGGGCGCGTCGGCAAAGTGTGGGCCTTCAACTGCGTCAGGGTTTCGCGATACGCCGGGATGCCGACGGTCGCGCGGGCACGCACGAGCAGGAACATCGCGCCTTCCTGCGTCTTGACCGCATCGTCCCACTTGCCGTTGGCACCGAGCGCGAGCGCATAGGCTTCGGCGATCGGCGCGACCTCGTTCTTGCGATAGAGCTTGGTGGCATAGTCGAGTGCCATGCGCTTTTCCTCCGGCCGCGCGGCCGGACAGGTGCTGGCGAGACGCACGAACAGTTCCAGCAGGAACGGATGCTGCGGCTGCTTGGCGAGCTGCGCGTTGACGTCCTTGAACGCCTCCGCGCAGTGGCCGTCCACGCTTTGTGCGGCGACCAGACGCATCAGATAGGCACCATTGCTCGGGTCGAGCTTGATCAATTCACGATATTGCTGTGCGGCCGCAGCGGGGCGGTTGGTGCGCATCAACAGGTTTCCAAGGTACTGACGCGGCTCGGGCATCGCCGCATCCCGCCCGATCGCCTTGGTGTATGCGATTTCAGCGGCCTTGTCGTCGCCACTCATCTCGGCAACCACGCCCTGCGCCACATAGGGCGATGCCTTGCTCGGACCGGCAGCGACAGCGGCATCGGCTCGCGTCTTGGCGGCGACAAGATTGCCGGAGGCGGCCTCGATGCGGGAGTAGATCACCAGCAGATCCGGATCGTTCGGCAGCAGCTTCAACGCCGTATCCATGTGTTGACGCGCCGCATCGTATTTTTTCTGATCGAGCAGGCCGAGTGCCTCGGCCACATTGCGTTGCAGCGGGTCGGCCGGGAGTGTCGGAGTCGCAGCGGCGGCAGGCGCCGTGGTCGTTCCCTTGCCGATCAGGTTCGAACCGATGGGATCGTCCAGCTTCGGTGCGACATCGCCACCCTTCGCGCGCGCCGCGGCCGCAGCTTTCGCATCACCGGCACCGGTATAGGCCTCGGCCAGCTGCGTCTGCAAACGCGTCGCCTGCGGATCCAGTTCCAACGCACGCTTGTAACGCTCGATCGCCTCCGGGAAGCGACGCTGGCGCAACGCGATGTCGCCGAGCATCGCGAACGGAACCGCTGCGGTGCTGGCGGTCTGCGCAGCGGGTTCCAGCAATGTGCGCGCCGCATCGAGATCGCCCGCCTCCATGCGCGCGCCGGCCAGCGCGACGCGGATCGGCAGGTAGTTGGCATTGGCGGCGAATGCGCGCTGGAAGAATCCCGCTGCGGCGGGTTGCTGGCGCTGCGCGTTGGCAAGCAGGCCGCGCAGGTACAACCAGCGGCCGCCCCTTGGCGCGAGCTGGATCGCGTCATCGAGCGCGACTGCCGCTGCATCGTAGAAGCCGGCGCGGGCGTATTCCATGCCGAGCAATGCGTGCGTTTCGGCCAGCGCATCGCCGATCTGGTGTTCACGAACCTTCTCGAAGCTGGTACGCGCCGCACGCAGTTCCGTGGCCTGCGCGGGCGGCAGCTTCGACAGATCCGGCGTCGGCACGGTCTTCAGGGCAACCGTTTCATCGGCATGCGCGAGCGATGCCGACAGGCCGAGCGCGAGCGACAGGAAGAACGCGAGAGGAGCGCGATTGGACATGGGCGAAGTCACATCGTGGACGGACAAGCCGCGCAGTTTAGCGGCTCGACCGCCGCGGCGCTGCGACCGACGCTGAATGCAAAAGTTCGCCCGACAAGCGATCGCCATGGCCGACGGGCTCCTGCTAGATTCGCGGCACTTTCCCGCAAAGGCATGCCATGAGCGGCTCCAGCCAGTTCGCCCTGCTCCGCACGCGCCGTTTCGCGCCGTTCTTCGCGACCCAGGCCCTCGGCGCCTTCAACGACAACGCGTTCCGCCAGGCGATGGTCGTGCTGGTCGCGTTCCATCTCGGCCTCAGCGACGCCGACGTCGGCTTCTACTCGAACCTCGCGCCGGCGCTGTTCATCCTGCCGTTCTTCCTGTTCTCGGCCAGCGCCGGCCAGCTCGCCGAGAAGTTCGAGAAGACGCGCCTGATCCGCTACGTGAAACTGTTCGAGATCGCCGCGATGGCGCTGGCTGCGTATGCGTTCCATGCGCATGACGTACCGCTGCTGTTGACCGTGCTGGTCATGATGGGCCTGCACTCGACCCTGTTCGGCCCGATCAAGTATTCGATCCTGCCGCAGGCGCTGAGGCCGGACGAACTGGTCGGTGGCAATGGCCTGGTCGAGATGGGCACCTCGCTGGCGATCCTGTTCGGCATGATCGCCGGCGGCTCGCTGATGGCGATGGCCGGCCTCGGACCGACCGCCGCGTCGGCGCTCGTCATCGGCGTCGCGATTCTCGGCTATGTCGTCAGCCGCGCGATTCCGCCGGCGCCTGCGACCGCACCGGATCTGCGCTTCAACTGGAATCCGTTTACTGAAACCGTGCGCGTGCTCGGCTTCGTCACGCGCAACCGCACCGTGTTCAATGCGGTCCTCGGCATCTCGTGGTTCTGGTTCTTCGGCGGCGTGTTTACTGCGCAATTGCCGAACTACACCAAGCTGTTCCTCGGCGGCAGCGAATCGGTCGCGATCCTCGTGCTGGCGCTGTTCTCGATCGGCGTTGGTGTCGGCTCGCTGCTGTGCGAGCGGCTGTCCGGGCACAAGGTCGAGATCGGCCTGGTGCCGTTCGGCTCGATCGGCCTCAGCCTGTTCGGCATCGACCTGTATTTCGCGCGGCCTGACCTCGCGACCGCGCACGGACTCGGCGCGTTCGCGTTCCTGCTCGCGCCGGGCAGTTGGCGCATCGCGCTCGACATGACCCTGCTCGGCGTATTTGCCGGCTTCTACATCGTGCCGCTGTTCGCGCTGGTGCAAAGCCGCGCCGAGCGCAGCGAGCTGTCACGCGTGATCGCCGGCAACAACATTCTCAACGCGTTGTTCATGGTCGCCGCTGCTGCGCTCGGCATCGGCCTCGGCGCACTCGGCTGGTCGATCCCGCAGATTTTCCTGACCGTCGCTGTGCTGAATGCGCTGGTCGCGATCTACATCTACACGCTGGTGCCGGAATTCCTGATGCGCTTCCTCAGCTGGATCCTCGTCAGCACCTTGTACCGGATCAAGGTCGAGGGACTGGAGAAGATCCCGGACGAAGGCCCGGCGCTGCTGGTGTGCAATCACGTCAGCTTCATGGACGCGCTGATCGTCGGCGGCGTCGTGCGCCGGCCGGTGCGGTTCGTCATGTACTACAAGATCTTCAACATCCCGCTGCTGCGCTTCATCTTCCGCACCGCGAAGGCCATTCCGATCGCCGGTCGCAAGGAAGATCCGGCGCTGCTCGAACGTGCGTTCGACGAGGTCGATCGCGCGCTCGCCGACGGGGAGCTGGTCTGCGTCTTCCCCGAAGGCGGCCTGACCCGCGATGGCGAGATCGCGCCGTTCCGTGCGGGCGTGGAACATATCCTCGCGCGCCGCGCGGTGCCGGTGATTCCGCTCGCACTGCGCGGACTATGGGGTTCGGTATTCAGCCGACACGATTCCGCACTGGGTCGCTCGCGTCTGCCACGCCGGTTCTGGTCGCGCATCGCACTGGCCGTCGGTACGCCATTGCCGGCCGCACAGGCCGATGCGGCGACGCTCGAACAGCGCGTGCGCGAATTGCGGGGAAGCTGGGCCTGATGTGCCGGAGGGATGATGTCAAATTCCCGCACCGGCACGCGCCTAATGCGTCAAGCCGGTCAGTGCGACCAGAGCGATCAGCGCGACCCATGCAACGAGAATGCGGCGTAACACCTTGCGCGCATCGGCGAGTTCGACCAGCGGGTCGCTGACGTCGGTCGCGTAGCCGTCGCCGGCAATCACGTCGGCATCGACCCCGGCGCGCGCAAGCGCACCGAGGAAGCCCAGGTCGAGCGTGAAATAGCCCTGCCCGTGCGCAGCGTGATACTCGCGCCACGTCGTGATGACCGCGTCGAATTCGGACACCAGCGCGAGGGTCAGCGCGACCAGATGCGCCGGCGCCCAATCCAGGATCAGGGCGGTGCGCTCGAGCACGTCGCGCTGCTGCGCGCCGAGTTCGGCAACGAAGGCCGGATGGCGTGCAAGCAACTGCACCGCGCGATAGCCAAGCGCGCCGGCCGGGCCAAGGATGACGAACCAGAACAGCACGCCGAACCAGCGCGACAGCGCCGAAGCGAACGTCGCCTCGACCAGTGGTGCCGCTTCCGGCGTCAACGTCGCCGTGGCCGGATCGGGGCGCAGGGCCTGCGCGGCCGAGTTGCGGCGATCGCTGTCCGGCGCCTTCAGCACCGCTTCGATATCCGCATCAAGGTCGCGCGGACCCCAGCAATAGAACAGCACGATCACGGCGAACGCGAACGCCGGCAAACCGAACATCACGTGTGCGAGCGCGGCCTGGATCAGCAGGCAGGCGACGACCAACAGCAGCGGCAGCAGACCGATCGGAACGCGCGAGGTCGACGCCACATCACCTCGCGTCCAGCGCGACAGCCACACGCGCAGCCAGGAAAAGTCACGCACGCGCACGAGATCGGGCAGCGCGTGGCCGGCGGCGACGACGAAAAGAACGGCTAGCAAGGTCTGGGCGACAGGCATGGGTGCGCTGGCAGGCATCGGGAGACAAGGCCCATTCTAGTGCAGAGGGAAGGCGCCCGAATGACGTGTCGCGGCACGTGGCTGCAATACCGCGTTGCGCGGCGTTGCGGCGGACGTGCCGAGTCAGGTCGGCGATGGCGCGCGCGGCGCCTGCCACGGCATGTCGCCGAGCAGATCGGCGAGTTCCAGACCGGCAGTACGGCGCAGCCAGTGCGCGATGAGTTCGTGCGACACGGACAGGCGCGGCGGCAACACGATGCGCCGCTCGGCGAGTGATTCGACGAGTTCGTCGACGCTGAACCAGCGCGCATCGGCGAGTTCGCTGCCAATCCGGATCGTCGGGTCATCCGCCTCGGCGGTGAAGCCAAGCATCAGCGAGGAAGGGAACGGCCAAGGCTGCGAGGAGTGGTATTCGCACGCACCGACGCGCACGCCGGACTCCTCGAACACTTCGCGGCGCACCGCGTCCTCGAGCGACTCGCCCGGCTCGACGAAACCGGCGAGCGTCGAATAGCGGTTTTCCGACCATGTCGCCTGGCGACCGAGCAGGCAATGATCGCGCCAACTGACGATCACGATCATCGCCGGGTCGACACGCGGGAAGTGTTCGAGCGCACAAGCCGGATTCGTGCACTTGCCGCGATGACCGAGCGCGACGAGTTCGAGCGGGGCGCCGCAGGCACCGCACCAGCGCGTGCGCGCCTGCCAATGCGCGATCGCACGCGCGTACGCGAACACGCCGGATTCGAACGGCGCCAAGCGCAGACCAGCGCCGCGCAGGTCGATGAAAGCTCCATTGCGCTCGATCGCTATGCGCTCGGCCTGCCCGCTGTCCGCGCACAGCGAGAACACCGGACCGAGAGGATCATCGCCCAGATAGGTCGGCGATTGTCCGGGCAGCAACATATCGCGCGCGGACGCGTCGAGCCAAAGCAGCGCATCGGTAGCGGAATGGATCAATGCGCAACGGCCACCGTTGACGTCGGCGCCAAGCAAAAGGAAACGCGCAGTCGGATCGGCCAGTTTCGCGGCAGCCCAATCGGGTTCGTCGCGCTGCTCGGCATTGCGCTCCAGCGTGACGCCAGCGAAGACATTGATGCGATCGCGCACGATCGCAGTGTTCAAACGGTGAACGACGAACCGCAGCCGCAGGTCGTCTTCGCATTCGGGTTGCGGATCACGAACTGCGCGCCGGTCAACGATTCCGAGTAGTCGATCTCGGCACCACCGAGATATTGCAGGCTGAGCGGATCGACCAGCAAGGTGACATCGCCGTTGTCGATCGCGAAGTCGTCCTCCGCACGCGCCTCGTCGAACGTGAAGCCATACTGGAATCCCGAACAGCCGCCACCGCTGATGTAGACGCGCAACTTGAGATCGGGATTGCCTTCCTCCGCGATCAGCTCGCGCACCTTGCCGGCAGCGGCGTCGGTGAACAGCAGCGGTGCGCTGTCGGCATCGAGGTAGCTCGGCGTGGCGGTGTCGTTCATGGGCGGAGTCGTGGCTGCGGATCTGCGCGGAATATCGTGTCCGCGCACGGGTTTTTCAAGCTTCAGCGGCGAGCACGCCGATCGGTTCGGGCGCCGAGAGGCGCCGCGGAGACTCGCTCTGGTAAAGCATCTTGCCGTTGACCTGCGCGCCGGCGGCCATTTCGAGCACCTTGTAATGCACATTGCCCTCGACGCGCGCGTTGCCGGCGAGTTCGAGGCGTTCGCCCACGAAGATATCGCCGTTGACAGTGCCGTTGATGACCGCGTTGGACACGCGCACTTCACCGTTGATGCGGCCCTTGTCGCTGAGCGTCAGCACCGCGTCGACGCCTTCGGCCGAAATCGCACCGTCGATGACGCCTTCCAGATGCAGGCCACCCTTGAACTGCACGTCGCCGTTGATGCGCGTGCCTTCCGCGATCAAGGTGTTGATGGCGGCAACCGCCACCTTGGTATTGCGTTTGTCATTGCCGAACATCATCACCCTCCTCGCCCTTGACGGCGGCCTTCCAGGAAAACTCCTGCTCGACGCGCCCACTCTCGCCGTCTGCGCGGACCACCACACGATTCGCCGCGAAATCCGCGGGGAGCATGATGGTACCGCTCACCTGTTGGAAATATTTGAAACGGTACTCGATTCCCGAATTGTCCTGTCCCTGGCTCAGCGAACTCCAGTCGAGCGTCTTGAGCTTGCCGTCGGCGATGCCTTCGACCGACAGCGTGACTCGCCCGGTGATGTCTTGCCCACGCTTGAAGTTCTGCGTCAGCGTGGCGGTGAAGTTCCACGCCTTCGAATCCTTGACCGGGGTGATACGCAGCGCATGCACGGCCAACCCCTCTCGCTTGCCGCCACCGACGAGGCGACCATAGAACGCCAGGTCCGCGCGCAGGCCGTCGATTTCCTCGTCTCGCTCGCGCATCGCCTGCTGCACGTCGCCGAGCGCCGCGCGCGCGACCTGTTCGGAGCGTTCGAGCACCGCGATGCGCGCCTTCAGCGCCTCGTTGTCTTTCGTGCTGGCCGCGAGCTTCGCGCTGTCGTCCGCGCGCGGCACATACACGACCGCGCTGGCGACGATCGCGGCCACGATCAGCAGCGAACCGAGCCATGCCGCACCGAGCAGCAGCCAGAAGCGGCGGCGGCGCGAAGGATCGTCCTGGCGGATCACCAGCGGTGGAGTGGGATTGGCCATTGCGTGCGGCAGGGGCGCGTGATGCGCGAGGTCGTCGCTTATAGACGCGCATGCGGTGCGGGGTCAAGGCGCGGCCGTCGCTCGCGCATCGCGTCTATACTCGCCGCGCACTTCCCGGGAGCCGCACATGCTTTGGCTGAAAGCGTTTCATGTGATTTTCGTCGTGACCTGGTTCGCTGGCCTGTTCTACTTGCCGCGACTGTTCGTCTATCACGCGGAGGCGGCCGAACCGGCCGTGCGCGAACGCCTGAAGGTCATGGAGCGGCGCCTGCTGATGATGACGCGCATCGGCGGCGTGCTTGCACTGCTGTTCGGGCTACTCACGCTGTTCGCGTTCGCGCATTCGAGCATCGACTACATGAAGCAGGGATGGCTGCACGCCAAGCTCGGACTGGTCGTGCTGCTGATCGTCTATCACGGCATGCTGGAACGCATGACCGCACAGTTCGCGCGCGACGCGAACCAGCGCTCGAGCCGCTGGCTGCGTCTGTTCAATGAAGTACCGGCGCTGCTGCTGATCGGGATCGTCGTGCTGGTCGTGGTCAAGCCGTAAGTTCGTCCACTGACAACGCACGCAGATGCGCGGCTGCCGAGCACGAATCGCCCCTCTCGATCAGCTCCCGATCTTGTTCTGCAGATAGGCCACGTCACCGAGTCGTTCGACCAGGCCGAGCTGCGTTTCCAGCCAGTCGATGTGCTCTTCTTCGGATTCGAGGATGTCGGCGAAAAGCTGGCGGCTGACATAGTCGCCGAGCTGCTCGCAATCGGCGATCGCCATCTTCAGATCCGGCACCGCGGCGAGTTCCAGCTGCAAATCGCAGGACAGCACTTCCTTCGGCGTCTCGCCGATCAGCAGCTTGCCGAGCGCCTGCAGGTTCGGAAGCCCGTCGAGGAACAGGATCCGCTCGATGAGCTTGTCAGCATGCTTCATCTCGTCGATCGATTCCTTGTACTCGTGCTCGGCCAGCTCCCGGTAGCCCCAGTTGCGGTACATGCGCGAATGCAGGAAATATTGGTTGATCGCGGTGAGTTCGTTGAACAGCACCTTGTTGAGGTGCCCAATGACTTGCGGATGACCCTTCATCGCGATTCTCCAAACGTATTGATGTGCGTGAGCGCGCACACCGAACGGCATGCGACCGCGACTATAGCGCGCACTTCAAAGCGACGAAGAAACGAAAATCGCACGCATTTGCGCGCGCGATGTGCTGCGTGGCATCACGCAGCGGCAGCGAACAACGGAAGGCCAAGCGAACGCGGCCCCGTGGCGTCGTCAAGGATTTCGCGCGCCAGATCCTCGCAACTGCCGCAGCAGTCGCTGCAACCGGTGCGGCGGCGCAATTCGGCGAACGAGCGCACCCCATCAGCAGCAGCCGCGCGGATCGCGTGGTCTGTTACGGCATTGCAGATGCAGACATACATCGCGGACATCTCGAACTAGATGCCGCTATTGAATTGCAAATGAGAATGATTGTCAACAACTTTCCGCCGCGCCGCGCACGACCTTTCATGTGCCGACAGCCAACTCCACCTGCCACTGCTGTTCGCGCAGCGACACGCTGCAACTGCTCTCGGCCAATGTGACGAGGTGCCGCAACGCCTGCTCATAGACGCGCCGCTTGAAATTCACCACGTGCGCGGCCGGATACCAGAACTCGACCCAGCGCCAGTGATCGAACTCAGGACGCTCGTTCGCGTCGAGCCGGAACGCAGACTCGTCACCGACCAGGCGCAACAGGAACCAGACCTGTTTCTGGCCGATGCAGACAGGCCGCGAATGTCGGCGCACCAATCTCGGCGGCAAACGGTAGCGCAACCAACCCGGTGTCGCGCCAAGCACCTCGACATGGTGTGGATGCAGGCCGGTTTCTTCCTCCAGCTCGCGGTACATGGCCTCGATAGGCGTTTCGTCGCTGCGCATCCCGCCCTGCGGGAACTGCCAGCCATCGCGGCCAACCCGACGTGCCCAGAACACATGCCCGTCCGCGTTGAGCAGGATGATGCCTACGTTGGGTCGATAGCCATCGGGATCGATCATGGCTGCTGCCCTTGACAATCAATGGTCTGATTCTTCCACACGCCCCCAGGGGCGGCAAGGCGGAAAACCGGCACGGATCGCGGCAACCGACAAGCCAGGCCACCTGTCGCCGAGCTTCAGGAAGCAGCGCACGTTTGCGTTCCGGCAAGCGCCACGCATTCGCTCGCCGCCGACACCTCCCCGGCTTACCTCGGACGAGCGAATGCGCTAGACTACGCGGCCGTCCCGCCGTGCGGTTCAGCCGGTCGAAGTACGGCACTCATGCGCACCGGGGCCAAGGTCGTGCGATTTGGAAGTTCTGGCTATGTAGCTCAGCCGGTTAGAGCACAGCACTCATAATGTCAATGGGGTAAAATTAGCGGTTCTGGCTATGTAGCTCAGCTGGTTAGAGCGTGGCACTCATAATGCCGAGGTCGGTGGTTCGAGTCCACCCATAGCCACCATATTTATGTTGACAATCATCTAGTTACAATCGAATACCCTGCCATCGACGCGGGGTTTTTTGTGCCCGTTGCTCAGACACAAATGCGCTTGCGGGTCACCGAGCCGTCGTGGCGGCCCCGCAGGTCATGCAAGCACGCGTGCCCGGTTTGTGCCCGGTTCCGTGCCCAACTTTGGCGGCGCTTCGGTTGCTGGGCCGTGGTTTCGACCCCAGCACTTCGTGCCCGTCGACTCGCCGCGGTCACTCAACTTCGGCGAGCAGACCCGAAACGTCCCGCGCCACGACGTATTGGGCGTGTGACGGTTCGCCTACGCCCAACGCCTTGAAATGCGCCTTGCCGCATTCGATCTTGGCGCGCTCCTTGTCGCGTAGGTCATCGGCGAACAGGCCGCTCTTGGTTTCGACGACGAAATACAGACGCTCTTCGCCATCCTGCTGCACGAGGACAGCCCAATCCGGGTTGTAGGTGCCAAGCGGCGTTGGCACCTTGAACCAAACGGGCAGCTTCGCGTAGACCTTGATCGCGTCGTTTTTCTCCAGCTCGTCCGCAAAGTCGCGCTCGGTGTCGGAGTCGTAGACGACGCGCTCATAAATGGCTTTCGTCGCATCCAGCATGTTCTTCAAGTAGCCGGACAGCTCGTTCGTCTCGAACAGCTCCTGCGCGTAATAGTGCTCGGCGCCCAGACGCTGGTACTTGATGCCGTCCACGACCGCCAGGCGCTTGCAGCGATTGATGGCCTCGGCGGTCTGTTCGATGAATTGCTGCGGATTGCGCTTGAAGTCTCCCAGCCGGCCGCTTTCGACCAGAATGCGCTGCAGCGATCGACGGGTCAGTTGCGTGCGATCCTGTAGATCGGTGAGCACGTCCGGCAGCTCGATGTCGGTCTCGTGCAGGGCCACATTCGCGGCGCCCTTCTTTTCGGTGGCCTCGATGCCCGCCTTGCCAATGGCGATGTCCGCCTTGCGCCATTGCAAGCGCGCGGTCGCGATCTTCGGCGACTTCTGCACGACCTCAATGCAGCTGGCAATCAGCTTTTCGTTGTCGAACGACACGCGATACGTCGTTTGGTGCTTGATGCGACCCCACAGCGCCTTGAATTCCTCGCCATGCAACATCGCCTCGCGGACGGGCACCGGCTTGCGCTGATCGGCATCCTTGACCTCCAGGCGGCCGGCCAGCTTGCGCAGAACGTCGGCGATCTGGCTGCGCTGCGCCTCGAAGGCCGGCGGCATGACCAAGGAGCCATCCTTGAGCGCCCTGCGGAGCTCATCCTGCACCTTGCCCTGCGTATTGAGATAACCCTGCGCCTTGAGCGCCTGCCATAGCGCTTCGGACTGCTCCATGCCTAATGGTGCAACACTGCCATCCGCCTGTGCGATGGATAGCGCGGCGAACTGATGCTTCTCAACGATGCCGAAGCGGATGCCGGTGTCCTTTTCGATCTCCTTCTGCAGATTCTCTGTTGAGTTGCACGCAAAAGTGAGCCAGTTAGAGGGGTAGTTTTCATCGAAGTTTGAGCCACGCGTATCCATGTTCCGCCGGACGACCGAGCGGGAGCAGAGGGAGTGATCGACGTGGCACTACTGAGCGTGATTCGACGCTGGCATCTTCGTGAGGGGGTTTCGATCCGAGAGATCGCCCGGCGCACGAAGCTGTCGAGGAACACCATCGCCAAGTACGTGGCAAGCGACGTGGTCGAGCCACGCTACGTGCGCCGCAAGAGCCCGAGCCAGCTGGATGCCTATGCGGCGGAGCCGGTGCGCTGGCTGGAACGCAACGCCCGCCAAGGGCGCAAGCATCGGCAGACTGCACGGCAGATGCATGCCGCGCTGCAAGCACACGGTTATACCGGCTCGTATGCGCGGGTCGCGGCATTTGCGCGAGCGTGGCGGCAGTCCGTGCAGGAAGCGACCCGCACGACAGGCCGCGGCACCTTCGTGCCGCTGACGTTCGCACCAGGCGAAGCGTTCCAGTTCGACTGGAGCGAGGACACGGTACGGATCGGCGGTGAGCGCACGAAGCTGCAGGTCGCCCAGTTCAAGCTGTCCTACAGTCGCGCGTTCCTGCTGCGTGCCTATCCGCTGCAGACGCACGAGATGCTGTTTGATGCGCACAACCACGCCTTCGCCGTGTTCGGAGGCGTGCCTCGTCGCGGCATCTACGACAACATGAAGACGGCCGTCGATCGCGTGCGCTCGGGCAAGGCACGCGACGTCAACACGCGCTTCGCTGCTCTGGTCAGCCACTATCTATTCGAAGCGGAGTTCTGCAACCCGGCCTCCGGCTGGGAGAAGGGCCAGATCGAGAAGAACGTACAGGACTCACGACATCGGCTGTGGCCTGCGGTGCCGGAGGTCGCGACCCTCGCCGCGCTCAACCTGTGGTTGCAGGAACGGTGTCTCGCGCTGTGGCACGAGCTGGCGCACCCCGACGATCCCCAGCGCACGATCGCCGCGATGTGGGAGATCGAGAAGACTGAGCTGATGCCGATCGCGCGTCCCTTCGACGGCTTCGTCGAACACACCAAGCGCGTCACGCCGACCTGTCTCGTCCACGTCGAGCGCAACCGCTACAGCGTGCCCGCGAGCTTCGCCAGCCGGCTGGTCAGCGTGCGCTTGTATGCCGAGCGTCTGGTCGTCACGACTGAAGGCAAGGTCATCGCCGAGCATCCGCGCACGATCCATCGCAGTCATGATGCCGGCCGCACGATCTACGACTGGCGGCACTATCTCAGCGTCGTGCAGCGCAAGCCCGGCGCGTTGCGCAACGGCGCTCCGTTCGCGGAGCTGCCCACGGCATTCAAGCGCTTGCAGACGCTTCTGCTCAAGCGCCCCGGCGGCGATCGCGAGATGGTCGAGATCCTCGCGCTCGTCCTGCATCACGACGAGCAAGCGGTGCTCACTGCCGTCGAGCTGGCGCTCGACGCTGGCGCACCGTCCAAGCCGCACGTGCTCAACCTGCTGGCCCGACTCGTCGGGGAAGAGCCACCGGCACCGATCGAACCGCCGCAGGCGCTGACCTTGCGCATCGAGCCCGAGGCCAACGTCGGTCGCTACGACACGTTGCGGAGGGCTCGCCATGTCGCATGACGCTCAGGTGGCCACACTCAAGTCGCTGCGCCTTTATGGCATGGCGCAGGCTTGGGGCGAACTGGCCCAGCAGGCCTCGCCGCTCTACCAGACGGCACAACTGATGCTCGATGCGCTGCTCAAAACCGAGGTCGCCGAACGCGAAGTACGCTCGGTCTCCTATCAGATGAAGGCCGCGCGGCTACCTGCCTACAAGGATCTGGCCGGCTTCGACTTCGGCCATAGCGTCGTCGACCAAGCCCTGGTTCGCCAGTTGCACCGCGGCGAGTTCATGGACCAGGCTCAGAACATCGTGCTCGTCGGCGGGCCCGGCACCGGCAAGACCCACCTCGCCACTGCGTTCGGCGTGCACGCCATCGAGCATCTGCGCCGCCGCGTGCGCTTCTTCTCGACCATCGAACTGGTCAATGCCCTGGAGCTGGAGAAGGCCGCCGGCAAGCAAGGCCAGCTTGCGGCACGGCTCGTTGCGGCCGACCTGGGCATCCTCGACGAGCTGGGCTATTTACCCTTTAGCCAGGCCGGAGGCGCGCTGTTGTTCCACCTGATCGGCAAGCTCTATGAGCACACCAGCCTGGTCATCACGACCAACCTCAGCTTCGCCGAGTGGGCGAACGTGTTCGGCGATGCGAAGATGACCACCGCGCTGCTCGATCGGCTGACCCATCGCTGCCACATCCTGGAAACCGGAAACGACAGCTATCGCTTCAAGACCAGCGCCAACCCAACACCCAAGGAGACCCGACACCGACGATCAGAAACCTGAGCTAGCCTGTACAAAAAGGGTGGCTCACTTTTCGATGCAAATCCCGGCTCACTTTTCGACGCAACTCAACACCCCCCGAGGTCGAGGCAAACTACTACCGGCAACTCGCCCGTCAGGCTACCGCAGTGGCGGCCTGACTCAAACCGAATAGCCTCCACGAAACCCGGAGGCGATTTACCAACATCAACCCGGCGAATTTGCAGGTTTTTTTGTATCCGACGTTCGAGAAGACGTTACGGCAGGAGGGTTTTCAGCGCTTGCGGCAGTTTGATATCTCGCAGACTTCAGTCCGGCGGCGCAAGTGATCTTTGCACGCTGTGCCGCGCACGGGCCATCATCGCTGCATCTGCCGACTCCGATACCTTGACCGATGCCGCTTGGAATAGCTGGTCCACCCGCGACTCAGACGACCGGGTACAGAATGTCACCGAAGTCCACTTCGGGGTGGTCGAGCATCACGTCGACGAGCAATGGCGTCATCGCCATCATCAATGCAGCGCCATCCTTCACCTGCGCTCGGTTCGCACCGCTGTTCCAGGTTGCGCCGCCATGCACGAGCTGGTTGCGCAGCACATAGAGGCGGTCGAACACGATCGACAGCACGGTCGCGGTTTGGCCTGCGACGACCGACGCCAGGGCGAGTTTCCTCGCTGCGGCGAACTTCTCCTCCCAGCGGCTGCTGGAGTCGTGTTCGCGCATCGCGCGCCAAAACGGCTCGAACACGAAGCGATTCTCTACCAAGGTGCGGATCGGCCCCGGGAATTGTCGAAAGACCAATTGGGTCAGACGTTTTTCGCGGTCGGCCGACAGCAGCGCACCGATGAACGTCAGGAGCCGATCCCGCTCGCTGCCGCCGACGCCAAATTCCTGCGCATAGGCGGCATTGAACGCAATCCACAGGAAGATGAAGCGTGCGTCGAGGTCCTCGTCCTCGACTTCAGCACGCCGCAGCCAACTGATCGCGCGATGCAGGCGGACGCGCTGGGGTTCGGCAAGCCGATCGGCGCTCGCCTTGAGTTTCGCCTTCAATCCATGCGCGCTGCATGCCTGCATCACTCTCCTCCCATGGTCGGCGTGCCGAGCCGGCTGCCGTCAATCGCTCCGTAGTGCCCGCCCCCGCCCGCGACAATGCGCGACCGGCCGCTCAGAAGCCGTAGCGCAAGAACCCGCCGTCAACCGCGATGCACTCACCGGTGATGTAGCTCGCCGCCGGCAGGCACAGAAACGCGACCGCTGATGCGACTTCCTCCGGTTCACCAATGCGGCCCATCGGCGTGCGCTCGAGTACTTCATCGAGATAGTCCGGATCGGCGAGCGGACCTTCGGTGCGCTGCGTGCGGATGTACCACGGCGCGACCGCGTTGACGCGGATGCCGTCGTCGGCCCATTCACAGGCGAGGTTGCGCGTGAGCTGGTGCAGCGCCGCCTTGGTCAATCCGTATGGCGCGCCGGTGCGCACATGGGTGAGTCCGGAAACCGAGCCGACGTTCACGATCGCCGCGTTGCCGTGTTCGGCGAGATGCGGATGCGCGAGGCGGCTGATCTCGAACGCACTGAGCACGTTCGTGTCGATCAGCGCGCGTACTTCGTCGAGCGTGTAGTCGAGCGCCGGTTTGGAGACGTTGCCGCCGACGTTGTTCACCAGCAGCGAAAGCTCGACGTCAAGGTCGGCGATCCAGTCGAACACTTCGAGGCGCTGTTCCTGCACGGCGAGATCGGCATCGCAGACGAGGATCTTGCGATCGGGAAATTCTTCCGCCAGTTCCGCGCGCACCTGTTCGAGATGGATATCGTCGCGCGCAACCAGCAGCAGGTCCGTGCCGAGCGCGGCCAGTTCGCGCGCGCAAGCAAGGCCGATGCCCTTGCTCGCGCCGGTGACCAGCGCAGTCTGGCCGTCGAGTCGCCAGCGTGACGGGTTCGTCATCGGCACATCCTCCCGCTTGTTGCGATCGTGTGGGCGGCGCAGACTTTAGCCGATACCGCCGCGCCTGGAGCACGCCATGTTTCGCTCGATGATGATTGCCGTCCTGCTGTTCCCGCTCACTGCATGCTCCGACCACAAGGCGACCGATGCCGATACCGCCAAACCGGCGGAAACCGCGCCTGCGAAACAGAAGACCGTATTCGACGACCAGTTGAAGGCGCTCGAAAAGGCGAAAGCGCTCGAGAAGCAGATGCAGGAAGACAAGGAAAAGCAGGACAAGGCGATCGAGGATCAAGGCGGCTGATGCGTGCCCCCGCCCTCTCGTCCGTCGAGCCGTGAGGGCGGCTTCAACTGCGATGTCGGCGACACCTCGAACACCATCCCCACCAAACCTCCTCTTGAAGGGGTAGGGCTCAAGTAACGTCGCGACTGGAGGCGGGCTCACGATATTGCGGATGGTGCGCCGCACCTTTCCGCCCCGATGGCGCAAGGGCTAGGCTCGCGCACAGCAGTTCCTTCGGTATCGATCAGGAGCCTGTGGTGCAGCCGACCGATAGTCGCGATCCCGCGTATTTCCACAAAGTCGTCGATTGCCAATGGGCCTGTCCGGCCCACACCCCGGTCCCCGAATACATCCGCCTGATCGCGGCCGGCCGCTATTCCGATGCGTACATGGTCAACTGGGCATCGAACGTGTTCCCCGGAATCCTCGGGCGCACCTGCGACCGTCCTTGCGAGCCGGCGTGCCGACGCGGACGCGTCGAGGAAAGCGCCGGCGGCACGCCGGAACCGGTCGCGATCTGCCGCCTCAAGCGCGTCGCGGCGGACCTGAAGGACGACATCCGCGCGCGCCTGCCGAAACCCGCGGCGACGAAGAATGGCAAGCGCGTGGCCTGCATCGGCGCCGGCCCCGCCTCGCTGACCGTCGCGCGCGATCTCGCGCCACTCGGCTATTCGGTCACGGTGTTCGAGGCCGACGCGAAAGCCGGCGGTTTCATGCGTACCCAGGTACCGCGCTTCCGCCTGCCCGAGCAAGTCATCGACGAGGAGACCGGCTACATCCTCGATCTCGGCGTCGAGTTCGTCGGCGGTCGCCGCATCGATTCGCTGCGCGCGGTGCTCGCCGAAGGCTACGACGCAGTATTCGTCGGCTGCGGCGCGCCGCGCGGGCGCGATCTCGATCTGCCCGGCCGCAAGGAAGCCGCCGCGCACATCCATATCGGACTCGACTGGCTCGCATCGGTGTATTTCGAGCACATCTCCCGGATCGGTCAACGCGTGATCGTGCTCGGCGGCGGCAATACCGCGATGGACTGCTGCCGTTCCGCGCGCCGACTCGGCGGCGAAGAGGTCAAGGTCGTCGTGCGTTCCGGCTTCGACGAGATGAAGGCCTCGCCGTGGGAAAAAGAGGACGCGATGCACGAAGGCATCCCAATTCTCGATTGCCGCGTACCGAAGGCCTTCGTTCACGAGAACGGTCGATTGACCGGAATGACGTTCGAGAAGGTGCGCGCCGAGCGCGACGCGAACGGCCATCGCACGCTTGTGCCGACCGGCGAGCCGGACGAACTCATTGCCTGCGACGACGTGCTGATCGCGGTCGGGCAGGCGAATGCGTTTCCATGGATCGAGCGCGACATGGGCATCGCGTTCGATCCGAAGTGGGACATGCCGGTCGTCGACAAGACGACGTTCCAGTCGACCCTGCCGCAGGTGCTGTTCGGCGGGGATGCGGCATTCGGGCCGAAGAACATCATCTGGGCGGTCGCGCACGGCCACGAAGCCGCGGTATCGATCGATCGGCTGCTCAACGGCGAGGACGCGCACGAGCGCCCGCCGCCGAGGACGCACCTGATGTCCCAGAAGATGGGCATCCACGAGTGGAGCTACGACAACGACATCGCGCCGGACGAACGCTACAGAGTGCCCTGGGCGGATTCGGCGAAGACACTGAAGAGCATCAAGCTCGAAGTCGAACTCGGATTCGACGCGGAAACCGCGTGGAAGGAAGCGCAGCGCTGCCTCAACTGCGACGTGCAGACCGTGTTCACGGACAAGCTGTGCATCGAGTGCGATGCCTGCGTCGACATCTGCCCGATGGACTGCATCACCTTCACGCGCAACGGTGATGAGGCGGAGCTGCGCGGGCACTTGTCCGCGCCGGCGATGAATACGGAGCAGGACCTGTACGTGTCCGGTGAACTGAAGACGCAACGCGTGATGGTCAAGGACGAGGACGTCTGCCTGCATTGCGGCTTGTGCGCGGAACGCTGCCCGACTGGCGCGTGGGACATGCAGAAGTTCCTGCTGCAGACGACGCAGGCCGGTCCGGGGTGCCGCAAGCATGCAAAGCAGGAGGCGGCATGACGACGCTTTTCTCCCTCCCCTTGAAGAAGAGGGCTTCAAGGTGGAGCCGATCTTGAACCCCATCTTCGCCACCAACGACTTCGTCATCAAGTTCGCCAACGTCAACGGCTCCGGCTCGGCCTCGGCGAACGAACTGTTCGCGAAGGCCATCCTCCGCATGGGCGTGCCGGTCAGTCCGCGCAACATCTTTCCGTCGAACATCCAGGGCCTGCCGACGTGGTATGAGGTGCGCGTCACCGAGGACGGCTGGCTCGGCCGCCGCGGCGGGGTCGACCTGATGGTCGCGATGAATCCGCAGACGTGGGACGCGGACCTGAAGGAAATCGAGACCGGCGGCTATCTCTTTTATGATTCGACGCGGCCGTTGCCGAAGTCGAAGTTCCGCGACGACGTGCAGGCCATCGGCGTGCCGCTGACCGAGATCAGCAACCGCACCTACAGCGATCCGCGCCAGCGCCAACTGTTCAAGAACATCATGTACGTGGGTGCGCTGTCGCTGCTGCTCGACATCGACATCGCCGTCATGGAGCAACTGATCGGCGAGCAGTACAAAGGCAAGGAGAAGCTGCTCGACGCGAACAGGCAGGCGCTGCACTTGGGTCGCGATTGGGCAATCGACAATCTCGCGCATCCGTTGCCGTTGCGCGTGAAGAAAGCCGACAAGGTCGGCGACCGCATCTTCGTCGACGGCAACAGCGCTGGCGCGCTCGGCTGCGTCTACGGCGGCGCGACGGTCTGCGCATGGTATCCGATCACGCCGTCGTCGTCGCTGGCCGAGGCATTCCAGAAGTACTGCATGAAGTACCGCGTCGACGCGGAAGCAGGAACAAACAAGTTCGCGATCGTGCAGGCCGAGGATGAGATCGCATCGATCGGCATGGTCGTCGGCGCCGGCTGGAACGGCGCGCGCGCGTTCACGACGACGGCCGGTCCTGGTGTCTCGCTGATGACCGAGTTCATCGGCCTCGCCTACTTCGCCGAGATCCCGATCACGATCATCGACGTGCAACGTGGAGGCCCTTCGACGGGCATGCCGACGCGCACGCAACAATCGGATCTGCTGTCCTGCGGCTACGCTTCGCACGGCGACACCAAGCACGTGCTGCTGTTTCCGGAGGACCCGCACGAATGCTTCGAGTTCTGCGCACAGGCGCTCGATCTCGCCGACCGCCTGCAGACGCCGATCTTCGTCATGAGCGACCTCGACATCGGCATGAACCAGCGCCTGTGCGCGCCGTTCACATGGCACGACGCGCGCGAGTACGACCGCGGCAAGGTGATGACGGCCGAGGAACTCGAAGCCGGCAAGGACTTCGGCCGCTACAAGGATGTCGACGGCGATGGCATCCCGTATCGCACGTACCCCGGAACGCATCCGGACAAAGGCGCGTATTTCACGCGCGGCACCTCGCGCGATCCGTACGCGCGCTATTCCGAGCGCGGCCCGGACTACGTCTACAACATGCAGCGGCTGCTCGACAAATTCGAAACCGCGAAGTCGCTGGTACCGCAGCCGTTGCTGCGCGAAGCGAAGCAGAAGACCCGCTACGGCGCGATCCATTTCGGCTCGACCGCGCCGTCGATGGACGAGGCGATCGCCACGCTGGAAGCCGCAGAACAGCACCTCGACACGCTGCGCATCCGCGCATTCCCGTTCGCCAACGCGGTTGCCGAATTCATTGCCGCGCATGAGCTCGTGTTCGTCGTCGAGCAAAACCGCGATGCGCAATTGCGCTCGATGCTGGTCAACGAATTCGGCATCGATCCCGCGCGGCTGGTACCGATCCTGCACTACGACGGCACTCCGATCACCGCGCGGTTCATCGCCGGCGCGATCGGCGCGCAGATGCGCGCATCGCGTGGCGAATCGATCCAGCCAGGCAAGATGGCGCACGCATGACCTACATCAGCAAACCCAAGCTGCACCACCCGAACCTCGGCTGCAACGCGATCGGTTTCACGCGGCGCGATTACGAGGGCAAGATCTCGACCTTGTGCGCCGGCTGCGGGCACGACTCGATCTCGGCGGCGATCATCCACGCGTGCTGGGAACTCGCGATCGAACCGCACCGAGTCGCCAAGCTTTCCGGCATCGGCTGCAGTTCGAAGACGCCCGATTATTTCCTCGGCCAGTCGCACGGCTTCAACACCGTGCACGGGCGCATGCCCTCGGTGCTGACCGGCGCGAACCTCGCCAATCGCGAACTGATCTACCTCGGCGTTTCCGGCGACGGCGATTCCGCCTCGATCGGCATCGGCCAATTCGTGCATGCGATCCGGCGCGGCGTGAACATGGTCTATATCGTCGAGAACAACGGCGTGTATGGACTCACGAAAGGCCAGTTCTCGGCGACCGCCGATCAAGGCTCGATGTCGAAGAAAGGCGTGGCCAACACCGATGCGCCGATCGACATGGTCGGTCTCGCGATGCAGCTCGGCGCGAGCTTCGTCGCGCGCGGTTTCTCAGGCGACAAGCGACAACTGGTGCCGCTGATCAAGGCTGCTATCGCGCATCAGGGCGCCGCGTTCATCGACGTGATCAGCCCCTGTGTCGCGTTCAACAACCACGCCGGCAGCACCAAGAGCTACGAATACGTGCGTGAGCACAACGACGCAGTGAACCAGCTCGATTTCGTCGAGCCACGCGCGGAAATCAGCATCGACTATGCGCCCGGCGAGGTCGTCGAAGTCGAGCAGCACGACGGCAGCGTGTTGCGCCTGCGCAAGCTCGACTCGACCTACGACGCCGGCGACCGCATCGCCGCGATGAACTATGTGCACGCGCACCAGGCGAAAGGCGAAGTCGTCACCGGTCTGCTCTACGTCGATGGCGATTCGCACGATTTGCACCGGCATCTCAACACCGTTGCGGCACCGCTCAATTCCTTGTCCGTGAAAGAACTCAGCCCCGGCGCGGCCACGTTGAACACGATCAATTCCGCCCTGCGCTGAAGGTTTGCGCATTCGCCAATGCCACGCCATCTCCTTGCCGATCGACGCTGACGGCAAACCATTTCATGCCGGCTCGTGGGCCTGTATTCACGTGATACCGGGGTGGTTGGCGCACGATCTTCCTGCGGAAGACGTCGTGCGACTCAAGGCCCTTGAGGGCAGCGCCCCGCGCATAGTGGAAGCAGGCCAATATGGCTACGTCTGGTTCGGCGACGATGTTCCGTGGTTCTGCGCTCGTCCGTACGAAATCGTGATGCTCTACGCCTGACGAGCAAGCAATGAGTCAGCTGCATGCTGGCTCGGCGACTCGACAAGGCAATCCATCGGCTCGAGTCCGTCGAGACGGGGCCAGCGGCGCGGTTCACTTGAAAGATGGCTTCCGGTGATCGCAAAGCAACTGCTCTAGCGCACCTCGCAAAAACAATGCGCAAACGCGCCATAGCGCTTGCCGCGCAATGATTCGACCACGCCGGCGACCTGGCGCACCTCGGCACTGCCGAACATGCCTTGCGGCAGCGTGAAACCGGCCCAGCGCGCGACGCGCACAAGCGCCTCGCTGTTGCCGAAGCTGAGCGCGAGCCGCTCCCATGCGCTCATCTCGCGTTCGACATAGCGCACCTGATAGTCCTTTCCGAGCTTTGCACGCGATGCAGCAGCGGCGATTGCGTCGTCGAGGCCGCCGAGCTTGTCGACGAGGCCGCGCTCCTTCGCCTGGCTGCCGTCCCAGACGCGGCCTTGCGCGATCGCGTCGATCTGTTCCGGCGTCTTGCCGCGCGCCTTGGCGACCTTGCCGATGAACTCGTTGTAGCCGCGCTTGATCACGCTGTTGAGGATCGATTCGAGTTGCGGCGACAGCGGACGGCGGATGTCGAGCGAGCCGGCCAGCGGCGTGGTGCCAACGCCGTCGACGTGGATGCCGAGTTTCGCCAGCGTGTCCGGCACGGTCACGAACAGGCCGAAGATGCCGATCGAACCGGTGATCGTGGTCGGCTGCGCCCAGATCTCGTCGCTGTCCATCGAGATCCAGTAGCCGCCGCTGGCGGCGACGTCGCCCATCGAGACAACGACCGGCTTGCCCGCCTCACGTGCCTGCGCGAGTTCGCGACGGATCAGCTCGGATGCATTGGCGTCGCCGCCGGGCGAGTTCACGCGCAGCACGATCGCCTTGACATTGTCGTCCTCGCGCGCCGCGCGCACGAGTTGCGCGGTCGACTTGCCACCGATCATGCCGGGCGCCTGCTCGCCGCCGACGATCTCGCCCTCGGCGACGATCACCGCGACGTGCGGCCCCATGCCCGGCAGGCCGTCGATGCCAAGCGTCGCAAGGTATTTCCTGTAGTCGATCTGGCGGAAGCCGTCACTGCCTTCGGCGGCGCCCTGCGCGCGCAGCACTGCGCGCGCCTCGGCGCGCGTGGCGAGCTGGTCGACCAGTTTCTGGTCGAGCGCAAGCTGGGCGAGATCGCCCGAATGTGCGGCGACGCGTTCGTCGTAGTGGGCGATGTCGTCGCTTATCGTCGCGGCGTCGATCTTGCGCAAGCTCGCGATCTCGGCGAGGTATTCCTGCCACAAACCGCCCATCCAGTAGCTGTCGGCTTCCTTCGATGCGTCCGAGGCCTGATTGAGGATGTACGGCTCGGCCGCGGACTTGAACGTGCCGACCTTGATCAGGTGCACCTGCACGCCGAGCTTGTCGAGCGCGTCCTTGAAATAGCTGCGGTAGTTGGCGAAACCTTCGAGCAGCACCGAGCCTTCCGGATCGAGCAGGATGCGGTTCGCATGCGCGGCGAGGAAATACTGGCTCTGGCCCATGCCACCGGACACCGCGATGACTTCCTTCCCGCTCGTCTTGAAGCGGTCGAGCGCGGCGCCGAGTTCGCGCAACGTCGACAAGCCTGCACCGCCGATCTCGTCCGGCACGAGCACCAGGCGCTCGATGCGCGCGTCCTTGGCGGCGGCGTCGATAACGCGCAAGAGGTCGCGCAACTGCACTTCCTTCGCTTGGTTGCCGGACAGCCCGCTCAATGCGCGCTGGCCCGGATCGCCACTGTATTGCTCGACGATCGATCCTTGCGGATCGAGCACCAGCGCGGTGCGCGATGCGACGCCCGGCCGGCCGGCGAACAGCGCACCGACGAAGACGATCAGCAAAGCGAGGAAGATCAGATTGAAGACCAGCCGACGCGTGAAGTTCAGCGCATTCCACAGACCGCGGAAGAAGCGGCGGATCACGCCGGGGGATTGGGTCGACATTGCGGGCTCCATGGCGCAGCAGCGGCGCCGCGCAGTTCATTGCGGATCAGCCTACCCGAAATCCCGCGCGTGCCGCATCCGGCGTTGGTCACGCCCGAGCTGGCATGCGCGCGAGCTTCCAGAAGCGCCGCGACAGCAACACGGCAGCAACGGTCAGGCCGGCGATCAGGCCCATCCACATGCCGCGCGCACCGAGTCCGTGCGGAAACGCCAGCCACCAACCAATCGGCATGCCCACGCCCCAATACGCGAAAGTGGAGATGACCATGGGAATGCGCGTGTCCTTGAGCCCACGCAGTGCGCCATTCGCGACGACCTGGATGCCGTCGGGAAACTGGAACACGGCGGCCAGCATCATCAGTTGCGCGGCGAGTGCGACGACGCCGGCATCGTTGGAATACAGCGATGCGATCGTCGTGGGCAACAGCAGCATCACCGCGCCGGAAGTCGCCTGCGTGAACACGGTCAGGCTGAAACCGGCCAAGGCCGCCCTGCGCAGGCCGAGCGCGTCATTGCGGCCGACCGCGTGACCGACGCGCACGGTGGTCGCCATTGCGATGCCGAGCGGCACCATGAAAAACAGCGAGGCAACGTTCAGTGCGACCTGGTGGCTCGCCACTGTCAATGCACCCAGCGTGCCCATCGCCATCGTCGTCGCGATGAACAAGCTCGCCTCCATGAACACAGTGATGCCCATGGGTACGCCGATGTGAAGCAATTCGCCGATCGCTCGCGGATTCGGGCGTTCGATCTGCGTGAAAAGCGCGAAGCGTGCGTAGCCGCGATGCACGACCATGTAGATCGCGAACGCGATCGTCTCCAGCCAAAGCACGATCGCCGTCGCCAAACCGATGCCGCCCGCCCCCATCGCGGGCAGGCCGAATTTTCCGTGCAAAAGCACATAGGCAATCGGTCCGAGCACGGCCAGCGCCATCAGGCTGAAGTACATCGTCGGCCGCGTGATGCCGACACCGGCACTCATGCCACGCAAGGTGAAGAACACCGCGAGCGCCGGCGCGCCCCAGGAAACGCCACGCAGGAAAGCGTCGACGCCGTCGTACAGCAAGGGATCGACACCGATCATGCGCACCAGGGGTTCGCTGCTGCGCGCGCCGATCCAGAACACCGCGCCCATTGCGACGGCGAGCCACAGCGCCTGGCGCAGCAAGGGGCCGACCTCGGCATGGCGACCGGCTCCATAGAGCTGCGCCACCGAGGGTGGCACCGCCATCGTCACGCCAATGGCGATGACGACAACGAGCGACCAGATGCCGGAGCCGATCGCAACCGCCCCAAGCGTCGTTGCGTTGTAGTGGCCGGCCAGCATGGCGTCGATCACGCTCATGCCCACCGCCGACAGCTGGCTGATGACCAGCGGCAGCGCGAGCACGATGGTTTCTTTCAGCTCGTGCAGCAGGCGCGGCGGTTGAGTCGCTAGAATGGTGGTCATCGGATGGCCTGACCGCGAAGTCTACTTGAGTTCGGACAGTTTCCGCGTGCCTCGCCAACGCGCATCGACGCCCATACGCCCATGACCGAATCGCCGATCACGACGCCTGAACCCGCCAAGCTTTGCGCAAATTGCGGCGCGCCGATGCATGGCCCGTTCTGCTACGCCTGCGGCCAGCCCGAGAAGGGCATGATCCGTCATCTCGCGAGCGTGATGTCGGATGTCGCCGACACGATCTTCAATGTCGACTCGCGCATCTTCCGCAGCATCCTGCCGCTGTATTTCCGGCCGGGATTCCTCACCAACGAGTATTTTGCCGGACGCCGCACACGCTACGTGACGCCGTTCCGCCTGTTCTTCTTCCTCTGCGTGATCTCGTTCTTCGCGATCCAGCTCAGCCTCAATGTCGACGACTTCAAGTTCAATCCCGGCAAGGACGACAATGGCAACAGCATCTCCGGCGCGCAGAACGAAGCCGACTTGCAGGCACGTACCGAAGCCGCCTTGAAAGAGCTTGCCGAGGCAAAGGCCAGCGTGCCGGAAGCCGCGAAGTCGGGGCTCGACAAGGCGATCGCCGCCGTCCACAAGAAGTCGGACAAGCGCCTTGCGTGGCTGAAAGCGCGCGACGAGGCGCAAGCCAAGGGCGAGAAATCGCCACCGGATCCAAACGCCGACGAGGACACGCTCTCGTTCGACGGTACGCCGTGGGACCCGATTGCGCATCCGATCAAGATCGGTTGGCTGCCCGCTTTCGCGAATACGAAGATCAACGAAATGGCCGGGCGCGCGAAAGAAAACATCAACGCCGCCAAGCGCGATCCGCGCCACCTGATCGCCGGCGTGTTCTCGGTGCTGCCGCAAACGCTGTTCGTGCTGATGCCGCTGTTCGCCGTGCTGCTGAAGGTCGTCTACATCTTCAAGCGCCGGCTCTACATGGAGCACCTGATGGTCGCGCTGCACAGCCATGCGTTCGTCTGCATGTCGTTGCTGCTGCTGGCGATCGTGTACCTGCTGATCGGCTGGGCCACGACCGACGCGACCGCGGCGGTGCCTCTGCTGAAGCTCCTGCGCGTCGCGATGTGGACGTGGATTCCGATCTATCTGCTGATCATGCAAAAGCGCGTCTACCGCCAGGGCTGGACCATGACCGTGTTCAAGTATGGCCTGATCGGATTCTGCTACCTGTTCATCCTGAGCTTCGGTCTCGCCGGCGCGCTGATCGCCAGCCTCACAATCACCTGAACCGACTTGGCCGTCAGTGCGCGTGCACCGGCCCCGTCGCCGACGCACGCTGTTCGTAGCGCTGCCGCAAGCTGTCGCGTTGTGAGGCTGGCAACGACTGGAATCGGCTCGCAGCGCGCAGCAATTCCCGTTGGCGTTGCGGCGGCAACGCGCGGAACTGGTCATAGCGCGCATTCAATGCCGCGCGCTTCTCGGGCGACACGGCGGCGAGGCGTGCGAACGATTGCCTGAGCGCTTCGCGCCGCTGCGATGGCAATGCCGGCCACCGCGCGGCAATGCCGCGAAAGCGCTGCTGCTGCGCCGGAGACCATTGCGCCCACTGATCCTTAAGCGGCGCCAGCACGTGCTGTTCCGGCGCCGTCAGCTCCGACCATTCGACCGCCGGGACCGTCGCGCCATCCGCGGCCGCCTGCTGCGCCCGCAGCGGCGCTGTTGCGGCAAACATGGTGGCCAGCAGCAGCGACAGTGCCGCACCAACGTGACGTCTAGTCATCACGCTCCTGCTGTTCGGCATCGAGCCAGACATAGAAGTCGAGGTTCTCGTAAAAATCGATGGCGTCCACGCCACCGGGGTCAGCATCGGCGTCCGTACTTTGCACGCCCGCATCGGGAACGAGCGCGGCATCATGCCGCTGGCCGATCCCGGTCGCGAGCAGCAGCAGCGCCAGCGCGACGCCGACGAAGCTGCCGCCAAGCGCCCAGGCGTGATGATGATCAGTGTGCTGCGCGAGTGCGGCATTGCGTGCCTGCGCGAGGTGCAGACGCGTCACCGCATCCATCGAGGCAGCCGATTTGTCGAGCAGAACGAGTGCGCGCTCGAGCCACGGTTCGGCGGGCTGGCGATTCATCGGTGCGCCTCCAGTTGCCTGCGCAGGCTGACCAATGCACGAGACAGATGCGTCTTCACGCTGCCGCTGCTGCAACGCATTGCGGCGGCGGTCGCCGCGACATCCAGTCCTTCCCACAGGCGCAGCAGGAAGGCCTGCCTCTGGCGCAGCGGCAATGCACGCAGCGCGGACTCGAGTGCGGCGGTCGCCTCGCCATCGGCCAGGCGCACCAGCGGGCCCGGTTCGCCAAAGTCCGGCGCCCCGACCATCGGATCGTCCTCGTCGCTGGCATTGCCACGCTCGAACCAGCCCAGCCAGCGCGAACGCACGTTGCGGCGGCGGTGCCAGTCGTGGATGCGGCTGTCGAACACGCGCCAGAACAGCGACCGCCACTCGGCCGGTGGCCGCGCGGCGTAGTGGCGCACGAACACGAACATCGCGTCCTGCACCAGATCCAGTGCCTCCTCCCGCTGGCTCGTGGCGAGCTCGGCCATGCGCAATGCGCGGCGCTCCACATCGCGCAGGAAACGCTCGATCGCCTGCAGGTCGTCAACGGCCATCGCGCTCGCGGCGGACATGTGCTGCGGGGGCATGAGACTGGGTTCGACCAGCATTCGGCAAACGCCTTACGTGAGGCTTTCATCCGTTCTGAACGCACGCGGGTCTGCCCGGTTGACGCCTCAACCGCATCAGCACTGGAGGAACGACTCAGGCCCTTGCTGTCAAGCGGTTGTGCACAGATTCAAGTGGTCGCCTGCCGAAGCCTGCAGGGTAGTGTCCGCACCGGTTCGTCGACCAGAAAGGATGGCGCAAGTCATTGAAAAACATGGGACATTACAGATTGGTTAAACATTCGCCAACACAAGCATGGCGGCCCAACAGAGCGCCCCGCAGGCGTCCTCGGAGCGAGTCATCCACAGAGTTATCCACAACTGTTGTGGATAAGCGAAAAACCCCTTCCACGGTGCAGGGTTAAGCGGCCTTCCTGATGGTTACGTGAGAAACCGTCTGCAAGCCACGCCAGCAAGCCGGCGAGGCTCCGGCTACACTGCGAATCGCGCGGATTTGCGCATTCCATCCGCCATGACCTCGATCCTCCGCCTCGCCCTGCCGGTTCCGCTGAACACGCTGTTCGACTACCGCGCCGACGCCGGCGTGGTGGTGCCAGCGGGCTGCCGAGTGCTGGTTCCATTCGGACGGCGAACGATGGTTGGCGTCGCCATCGAGCAGGTCGCCAGCTCCGACTACGACCCCGCCAAGGTGAAACCGATCGAGCGCGTGCTCGATCCGCAACCGTCGCTCAGCGCCGAACTGCTGGCGACCCTGCGCTGGGCCGCGCGCTACTACCAGCATCCGCTCGGCGAAGTGTTGCAGGCCGCGCTGCCGGTCGCGCTGCGCGCGGCGCGCGAACTGCCGCCGACCGGCATCGACGCATTGCAATTGACACCCACCGGCCAGGTCGCCCGCGACGATCCGCGACGACGCCGCGGCACGCGCATCGAAGCCGTGCTCGACGCACTCGTCGCCGGCCCGTTGCCGACCGCCCGCCTCGACGCGCTGGTCGGTTCGGCCGTGGCGCGACGTGCCGCGCTCGCACGCGGCTGGGTCGACCGCCTGCGTATCGCGGCGAGTCCCGCCGCGGCGGTCGCCGGCCCTGCTCTCAATGACGAGCAACGCGCTGCCGCCCATGCAGTCATGGCAGCGTCTGGCAGCTTCGCCCCGTTCGTGCTCGACGGCGTGACCGGCAGCGGCAAGACCGAGGTCTATCTCGAGATCATCCGCAACTGCCTCGCACGCGGCCGCCAGGCGCTGGTGCTGGTGCCGGAGATCGCGCTGACGCCGCAGGCGCTGCGACGCTTCCGCGAACGCCTTGGCGTCGACATCGCCGCACTGCATTCGGGGCTTGGCGAAGGCGAACGCGCGCGCGCGTGGCTCGCCGCCGCGCGCGGCGAGGCGCCCGTCGTGCTTGGTACGCGCTCGGCGATCCTCGTGCCGCTGGCCAATCCAGGCGTCGTCATCGTCGACGAGGAACACGACGGCTCCTACAAGCAACACGAGGGTTTCCGCTACCACGCGCGCGATCTCGCCGTGATGCGCGCGAAGGCGCTGGCAGTGCCGATCGTGCTCGGCAGCGCGACACCGTCGCTGGAAAGCCTCGCCAACGTCGAAGCCGGGCGCTATCAGCGACTGCGTCTGAACCATCGCGCCGGCATGGCACAACCGCCGGCGTTGCATGTCGTCGACCTGCGCCGGCAACGCCTGCAGCACGGCCTGGCCGCACCAACCCTCGACGCGATCGCCGCCTGCCTCGCGCGCGGCGAACAGGCGTTGGTATTTCGCAACCGTCGCGGCTATGCGCCGGTATTGCTCTGCCACGATTGCGGCTGGAGCGCGCAATGCCCGGATTGCGAACGCGCGATGACCTGGCATCGCGGTGCGGCGCGATTGCGCTGCCACCATTGCGATCGAGAACAAGCGGTTCCGCGCGCCTGCCCGGCCTGCGGCGGGCTCGCGCTGCATCCGGTCGGCGAAGGCACCGAGCGGCTGGAAGAAGCGCTCGCCGCACGTTTTCCCGATACGCCGATCGTGCGCGTCGACCGCGATACCACGCGCGGGCGACGCATGCGCGACGCATTGTTCGACAGTCTGCCGGATGCCGGCGCGCGTATCCTCGTCGGCACGCAGATGCTGGCCAAGGGCCACGACCTGCCGCACCTCACGCTCGTCGTCGTGGTCGGTGTCGACGAGGGCCTGTACAGCGTCGACTTCCGCGCCAGCGAACGACTGGGCCAACTCGTCGTGCAGGTCGCCGGCCGTGCCGGACGCGCCGAACGCGCCGGCACGGTGCTTCTGCAAACCCACGATCCGGCACACCCGCTGCTGCAGACCCTGCTCAACGGCGGCTATCGCGCGCTCGCTGCGCAACTGCTGATCGAACGCAGCAACGCCAGCCTGCCGCCGTTCGCGCAATTCGCGCTGCTGCGCGCGGACGCGAAGGACAAGAACCACCTCGACGCCTTCCTCATCGCCGCCACGCGCGCAGCGGACGATCCTGCCGTCGTCGCGCACGGCCCGCTCGCCGCGCCAATGCCGCGCCGCGCCGGCGCGTTCCGGGGGCAGGTACTGATCGAGGCCAGCGAGCGCGCGGCGATGCAGGCATTCTTGCCGACATGGCTAGACGCGTTGCGCACGCTGCCCGGCGAGCGCCGCGTGCGTTGGTCGATCGACGTGGATCCGGTGGATTTGTATTGACAGCCGTTCGGTTTCGATGGCGCCATGTTCCACAACGCCCAGTCGGCGCGCGGCTGCGCCGACTGGGCCGCGTCGCAAGGCTCAGGGCCGGGCTTCGAAGCCGTTCGCGAAGATCATGTCGACCACTGCACTGCGATTGAACAGCACCGACACGGTCCCGTTCTCGCGGTTCGCCGTTATCGCGTCCGGCTGACCATCGCCATCGATATCGGCAACCGCGACCGCGCCCGGCAGCGCGCCGGTGTCGAACCATGCGTAGGTGCTGAAGTGGCCGGCCCCGTCGTTCACGAGTACGGAGACGGTATCGTTTTGCGTGTTGGCAGTCAGGATGTCGAGCGCCCCGTCACCGTTCACGTCGGCCAAGGTCATGCCCCAGGGCCACGGCATGTAGTCCTGGATGTCCTGCGCCGGGTAGATCGGGTAGTCGACCGCGCTCGCATACCCGCCGCTGCCGTCGCCGACCAGCACCGAAACGCTCTGCGCGCTCGTGTTCAACGTGACGATGTCGACGACACCGTCGCCGGTCACGTCCTTCACGCCCACCACCACAGGCCCCATGCCGGTGACGAGGTGCGTCGCAGCGGCAAAGCCCCCTGCACCGTCACCAAGCAGGATCGAGAGGTCGCCGGAAACGGTGTTCGCCGTGACGATATCGGCGTTGCCGTCACCGTTGATGTCGGCGAGCGCAATGCCGTGCGGATCACGCAAGGTGCCGCTGGCACCAAGTGGCAGCACCACCGCCGGGGCGAAGCCGCCGGCACCGTCGCCTGCAAAGAACGAGATGCTCTCGTTGGAAATGTTCGTGTTCGCCGTCACGATGTCGAGATGGCCATCGCCATTCGCGTCGCCGAGCGCGAGCGCATACGGACTCTCCCAGATGCCGCCGGCGCTGAAGTCGACCGCCGCCTCGAAGCTGCCGTCGCCACGACCGAGCAGGACCGAAACGCCATCGCCGCCGAGATTCGCGGTGACGATGTCGGGACGGCCGTCACCGTTGACATCGCCGACCGCGACCATCGTCGGCGAATTGCCGGTTGCGTAGTGGACTGCGGATGCGAATCCGCCAAGGCCATCACCGAGCAGGACGGAAACATCATTGCCCATCGCATTCGCGGTCGCGACATCCGGATGACCGTCGCCGTTGAAGTCCGCCGTGGCGACCCAGTGCGAGAACTCGCCCGCATCGAAATTGGCAGCGAAGCCGAAGCCGCCGGCACCGTCGACCGGCAGCACCGAAATGCTCGGCGAAACGGCGTTGCCAACGACGATGTCGCCGATGCCGTCGCCGGTCACGTCGGCAATGACGACCGGGCCCGGTCCGACCGCGACGGGCCGGTTCACCGCCGCGGCGAACGCGCCGCTGCCATCGCCGGCAAGCACCGACACGGCATTCGCGTTCGGTCGCGTGACGACGATGTCGATGTTGCCGTCACCGGTGACGTCGGCCAACGCGACGCCGTGCGCACGCCCCTTGCCGGGACCAGCCGGCAGCAACTGGGCCGGCGCGAACGCACCGCTGCCATTGTTGATGAGCACGGCGACCGTGCCGGGCAGATCCGGCGGCGGAAAGTCCTGGCCGCCGGTGGCCGCGTTCGCGACCACCAGGTCCGGATGGCCATCGCCGTTGATGTCGCCTGCCGCCAGCGCGAACGGCCGCGATTCCGCACCGACGGAGATTGCCTGCGGCACCGCGAAATGGCCGCTGCCGTCGCCGATCAGCACTGAGACGTCGCGGCTGTCGATATTCGTCGTGGCCACGTCGAGGTGGCCGTCCGCGTTGAAGTCCGCGACCACGAGTCTGGATGGCCACGCGCCAGCCGCCGAATGCACCGCAGCGGCGAAACTGCCGGCACCGTCGCCGACGAGCACCGCGACGCTGCCGCTCTGACCGTTGGCGGTGACGATGTCGAGATGGCCGTCGCCGGTGATGTCGGCCAGCGCGATCGCTGTCGGCTGGCTGCCACTACCTGCGTCGAAGAACATCGGATCGCCAAAGCCGCCGGCACCATCGCCCGGATAGACGCGGATTTCGGACGGATCGTATCCGGCTACCGCGAGATCCATGCGGCCGTCGCCGTTCATGTCGCCCAAGGCGACGGCGATGTCGCCGGCGGGCTGGTCCAGCAGCGGCAGCGAGACCGGTTCCGCGTAGCCGCCACTACCGTCGCTGAGCAACAGCGAGACATCGCCGCTCATCATGTTGCCGGCGACGAGATCGACCCTGCCGTCGCCGTTCAGATCGGCCGCGACCAGCGCCGCGGCGAAGCAGCAATTGGGCAGATGCATCGCTGCGGGTGCGAAGTCCGGCTTCGCGGCGGCACCGCGCGGCACGTCGGGTTGCGCCGACGCCACCCCGAGCATCGACGACATCAGGATGGCGACGGCCCAGACCGGCACCGGTTTCCGATGCCCGGACTTGAGCGGGGCGGGAGCGCTCGCGCGATGTGGTTTCATTCGGAACTCCTGTGGACGGACTGCGAGGTCACCGTGTGCTCTGGCCACGGCTTGTGCCCGCAATCCTGTGCAACGCGCCCCTCGCGGTCACTCCAAAAGCATTCCAAGCGCGTGACAATCGCGGTCGAAACCTGCTGCCATCGCGTTGCACAACGCGAGTCGACGCGGCTCAATGCGCACCGGGATGCAACCCGTCGCCCGCGTCGGGTTCGCGCAGCTCGAGCAAGGTGACCGGAATCGGACGCTCGCCGGCCAATGTCTGCGTCTGGCGCAGCGCGTTGAACCAGGGCTCGCGCTGGTTCAACGCATGGAACAAGCGCAACTGCAGCAGCGCGCAATCGAAGTCGCGCGCGGCCCAAGGCGCGACACGGCCGATCACGATGGCAGCCTGCGCGCGGTCACCGGCTGCAAGCAAGACCGGGCCATAGGCCTGCGCGACGGCGACGATCTCGGCCGGTACTCCGCGCCGGTCCGCGTTGGCGGCCGCAAAGCGGAACCAGCGCTGCGCAGTCGCTGCCTCGCCCGCGTGCATCGTCCATTCCGCCATCGCAAGCGCATCGGCGACCACGCCGGGCGTGTCCTCGACGTGATCCGGAGGCTCGCGCCGGCGGTCCGACAGGGCAGCGGCCGACGCCATTTCGCCAAGACCGGCCAAAGCACGCTGACGCGTCAGCACGATCCAGCTGCGCTCCTCGTCGGCGCCGCTTTCCGGCCATTCGGCCAACGCCTTCGCCGATTCGTCGGCGGCCGCGCGCGAGTCGCCACGCGCCATGGCCAGTTCGACGCCGAGCGCGCGCAAGCGCGCAATCAGCACGCGGTTGCCCGACGTCGAGCCGATTCGCGCCTGATCCAATACCACGCTCGCTTCGTGCAGGCGGCCACTGCCGGTCAGTACCTGCACGCGGTTCAGCAACAGATCCACGCGCTGGTCCGGATCGGTGATGCGCTCGCGCAGCTCCCAGCCGCGTTCGACGCTGGCGGCAGCCTCGTCCCGCTGCAGCATCGCCAGTTGCGCCTGCACGACACCGGTCAGGCTGACCAGCAGTTCGTGCAGGGCGCCGAACGACTGGAACCGCTCGGCCGCGGGCAGCAGGTAGCCGAGCGCAGCCGCCGGGCGACGACGGAACAATTCGAGCATCCCCAGATTCGCGTCGACACGCGCGACACCGAGCTGGTCGCGCGCACTCGCAAGATCGGTGCGCGCGGTGCCGAAATCCGCCAACGCCTCCTCGTAGCGGCGATCTGCCACGCGGCTGTTCGCGCGCCCCATCAGCGCCTGGCCGATCTCCAGCGCATTGCCGCCCGGTGGCAACAGCGTGAGCGCAGCATCGTAGTCGTGACTGGCGTCGGCGAACTCGCCACGGCGCATGCGCACGCTACCGCGCGCAATCAGTACCTGCGCGTGGAATCGCGTATCCGCCATGGTTTCCGCTCGCTCCAGTACCGCGTTGAGGCTGGTTTCGGCGCGGTCGAGCTGTCCGGCGCGGGAATCGACCAGTGCAAGCCGGTATGCGAGCTGGGCCGACGCGGCGGCCAGTTGCGGCGATGCCGTCAGGATGTCGCGCGCGGTATCGAGTTCGTTCGCGAGCATCGCCGCACGCGCGCGCTGCAGGGTTTCAACGAGTGTTGCGTCGCGTTCGACATCGACCGGGGCGCTGCGTCCCAAAGCGGCGAGCAGCAGGTCGGTCGCTCCGCGGGCCGATTGCACCGCATCGCGCGCGCCAAAGCTCGCCGGCACGGCGATGCCATGTTCGGGGGTTGCCGCAAGCTCGACTTGCCAACCCGATGCGCTGCGTTTCGCGTTGCCGTGCACGATCAGACGAGCGCCCGTCGCCTCGCGCAGCGAGGCCGCCTCACCGCCTTCGGCGGTTGCCGGCGCGGACTTCAGCATCGCCAGCACGCTTTCGCTGGACGGCACGCGGAAACCCGCCTGGCGCAGGCGATCGGCAACCAGGTCCATCGCGCCCAGCCGCACCCACGCGTCTTCGCGCAGGCCTTCAACTTGCAGCGGCAGCACGATCACGCCGTCCGTGTCGATCGCATACCCTGGCGCATGCCGCTGCCGCACTTCATGCGGAATCCGGTGCAGTGCGATGCCCACAACGAGGGCGAGCATTGCAACTACGGCTGCTGCGGCGACCACGACTCGAATCCGCGACCGCGGCGGTACGCTCGGTGGCGGTGAATCGTCCGCAACGGCAATCGCTTCCAGTTCGGGCGATTCCGCGTCCGCATCCGCGTTGACGCCCATCGACGCGTCGATCGAAGCCGGCGACGACTCATCGACGACGCGCACGTCCGCGATCCAGCGATAGCCATAACCCGCGATCGTGCGGATCACGCGTTGCGCGTTGCCATCGTCATCGAGCGCACGACGTGCGCGCAACACGACCTGGCCAAGCTGTGCGTCCGACACGTTCGAGCGTCCGAAGATCGCCTCGACCAGTTCGTCGCGGCCGACCGCGCGATCACGATGCGCGATCAGGTGTTCCATGCACTCGAACGATCGCCGCGGCAGCGCGACGCGCGAGCCGCCACGCCACAGCTCGCGCGTGGTCGGATTGAAGCGGAATGCGCCGAATTCGTAGGACCCTGCAGTCATCCGGCGAGGTTAGCGCGCACATCACGCGGTAGCGAGCCGCGCAGACGCATTCGTCACCCCGGCCGACGGCGTCAACAGCACGAGGCGTGTGCGTCGCAGTCAACTACAAATAGCCGTATGGATGGCCGCATCAAGTCGATCGCGAACCCTGCACGCGTATGCGCGCCACGGCTTGCGTTGTCTGCGGCGCACAACAAAACGGCCCCACTTGGGGCCGTTTCTGTGCTTGATGGCGCAATGGCGCTTCGAAAAATCGCCTCTTGCCGCTTACGCCACGAACAACGCCCGCATCTTCTTCATCGCGTTCGCTTCGATCTGGCGGATGCGCTCGGCGGATACGCCATATTCGTCGGCAAGTTCCTGCAGGGTTGCCTTGTCGCCGTCCCTCAGCCAGCGGCGCTGGATGATGTCGCGCGAACGGTCGTCGAGCTTGACCAGGCCGCGATGCAGGGTGTCGAGGCTGGACTCCTCTTCCGACTCCGCTTCGACCGCCATGTACGGATCGGCCGCATGATCGATCAGGAATGCGGCGGGCGACGGACGCTCGTCTTCATCCGCATCGACCGGCGTGTCGAACGCGACATCGCGGCCGTTGAGGCGTGCTTCCATCTCCATCACGGTCGCCGCCGGAACACCCAGTTCGCGGGCGACGGTGTTGACCTCCTCGGCATTCATCCAGCCCAGGCGCTTCTTCGACTTGCGCAGGTTGAAGAACAATTTGCGCTGCGCCTTGGTCGTGGCGACCTTGACGATGCGCCAGTTGCGCAGGATGAATTCGTGCATTTCAGCGCGGATCCAGTGCACCGCGAACGAGACAAGACGCACGCCATGGTCCGGATCGAAGCGCTTGACCGCCTTCATCAGGCCGATGTTGCCTTCCTGGATAAGATCCCCAACTTGGAGACCGTAGCCGGAATAGCCGCGCGCGACATGGACGACGAAGCGCAGGTGCGACAGCACCATCTGTTTGGCTGCGTCGAGGTCGGTTTCGTTGAGGAAACGACGGGCCAGATCCTGCTCCTCGTCCTGGGTGAGCATCGGAATCTGGTGGACCGCGTTCACATAGGCATCGAGGCTGCCGAGCGCGCTCGGAACCGGGAAATTGGTGGCGACCAGGGCATTGCTCATTTGTCTGGACTCCTTAGCTTGATAAGGCACTTTAGCACTCGGCTCCTTGGAGTGCTAAATCTTGGGAGAGTTCCCGTCGCACATCCGTGCGGACATCAATATCTGAACTGGCCGGTATTGTACTCTTGGGTTCGCTAAATGGACAGCCCAAGATGCCGCTTACCAAATTCGAATCAACTTATTGATTTGTTTTAGAAACATGGCTAGTTCAGCCTGAACTGCGGCGCAACGGCTCAACGGCTCAATCGTACTGCCGGCCGTGTTAGTCCAGCGTCAACTCGACGCCTGGAGGCAACCGCCAGTCGATCGGCGCGAGACCGCGTTCGCGCAGATAGTCGTTCGTGCGCGAGAAGTGCCCGCAGCCGATGAAGCCGCGGTGCGCCGACAGCGGCGACGGATGCGGCGCCTTCAGCACACGGTGACGACGCATGTCGATCAGCTTGCCTTTGGCCTGCGCGTAGCTGCCCCAGAGCAGGAATACGAGCCCTTCGCGTTCGCGGTTCAGCGCATCGATGCAGGCATCGGTGAACCCCTCCCACCCCTTGCCCTGATGCGAGCCGGCCAGCCCGCGCTCGACCGTCAGCACGGAATTCAGCAGCAACACACCCTGGCGCGCCCACGGCAACAGGCAGCCGTGATCGGGACGCGCGATGCCGAGGTCGCGCGCGATCTCCTTGAAGATATTCTCCAGCGACGGCGGCACCGGTACGCCGGGCAGCACCGAGAAACACAGTCCATGCGCCTGATTCGGACCGTGATACGGATCCTGACCGAGGATCACGACCTTGACCGCCTCGAACGGCGTCGCGTCGAGCGCCGCGAAGATCCGCGATCCGGGCGGATAGATCACCTTGCCGGCGCGTTTCTCCGCGCGCAGGAATTCGGCCAGCGCCTGCATGGAAGGCTGTTCGAACTCACCGCCGACACGCGCTTTCCACGATGCCTCCAGCTTGATCCGGTCCCCGCTCATGCGTGCGCGTGCGCCTGTTCGCGCAGGCGCCGCGAGACGCGCAACTGGAACTGCAGCTTGGTGACGAGCAGGCGTTCCTCGATCGGCTTGTGCACGAGGTCGTTGGCGCCCGCGCGCAACAACGCGGCCTGATTGGCAGGATTGTCGTCGCCGGTCATCACCAGCACCGGCAGCTCGCCCTTGCCATAGCCGAAGTGGTAACGGATGCGATCAAGCAGATCGCCGCCGCTCAACTCGCCCTTCAGGTTGACGTCGGTCAGCACGAGATCGGCGCCGGGCGAGCGCTCCTCGTCGCGTGCGGCTTCGAGCAGCTCGAGCGCAGCCTCGACGCTGACCACATGCGACACCGTGAAACCCGAACGTTCAAGCATCCGCGTGGTCGCCAACGCAACGACGCGGCTGTCTTCGACGAACAGCACGTTGCCACGGATCTGCGCCGGCCGCACATAGCCGCCGATGAACACGGCCAGCGCCTCGAAGCCGAGCGACTTGTCGAAATAGTCGGTGACATGGCTCGTCAACGTGCGTGCGACGAGCCGCTCCTGCACGTCGCCCGACACCACCACGATCGGGATGTAGGCCTGCGCCGAGCGCTCGCGCACCTGGCGCGCCAACTCCACGCCGTCCATGTCGGGCAGCCGCAGCGCGGTCGTGACCAGATCGACGACGTTCTCATTGAGGTGCGCACGCGCTTCCTCGCCGCTGCCGCAGCCGATGACGATGCATTCGGGCAGGCTCGCCTTCAGCACGCGCTCGATCAGCTGGCGCACCACGCGCGAACCATCGACGACCAGCACGCGCGGATGGTCGCTGGAAATGTGCCGCGTCAGCGAGACCTCGCCGCTCATGCGCGCGGTCTTCCGGCGGCGAGATGTCGCGCCGTCGCGACGAACGCGCCGAGCCAGCCGAGCGCCGCGCTGGCGGCAACCACGATCACGGCATCGAGCAGACCGATGCCGTGCAGCGAAAACCGATTGGCGTAACTGTCGATCAGGCGGCCTACCGGCCCGGCCAACGCGAACTGCGCAGCGGCAACAATGACCAGAGCGAGCAGGCTGCCGAACAAGCCGTACCAGAGTCCGGCATACAGAAACGGCCTGCGTACGAAGCCATTGCTCGCCCCCATCAACTGCATCACCGATATCTCCTGTGAACGCGCTTGGACATCCATGCGCACGGTATTGCCGATCACCAGCAAGGTCGCCAACGCGAGCAGCACGGCGACGACAGCGACAACGCGTTCGCCGAAATGCAGGATGCCGGACAGACGGCGGCGCCATGTCGCGTCGTATTGCACAAGGTCGACGCGCGTGTCCGATTTCATTTCGGTGACCAGCGCAGGATCGCCCGCATCGGCGGCCGCGCGCGGCGCGACCACCAGCACGCTCGGCAGCGGATTGCCCTGCAGCGCGTCCAGTGCGTCGCCAAAGCCGGACAACTCGCGGAATTCCTCAAGACCTTGCTCGGGCGTTCGCAGCAATACGTCGGCGACATCGCTGCGTCGACGCAGTTCGTCGGCGATCACGCCGGCAGCGCGAGCATCGACGCCGGGCTTCAAAAAGATGGTGACTTCGCGCGCCTCGCGCATTCCGCCGGACAACGCGCGCGCGTTGTCGAACACAAGGAAGAACAGCAGCGGCAACGCCAGTGCGAACCCGAGCACCAGCACCGCCAACATCGTCGCCCACGGCTTGTCGGCGAGGCGGCCGAGGCTGGCGAAACCACTATTGACGTGCTGGTCACGCCAGGCGGCCATGCGCGCGCGCCACGGCGTGCGCGTGCGCTGCGAGCGCGCGTTCCTGCGCGGCGTCGCGGCTGGCGCGGGTGCCGGCTTGCGCACGGTTCGTTCGGCCTGCCGGCTCACGGCGCGTGCGCCTGTGGCCGGAAATCGTCTACCAATCGGCCATGGTCGAGTACCAGCACTCGCTTGTTCATGCGCTTGAGCAGGAACAGGTCGTGGCTGGCGATCAACACGGTCGTGCCGACCTCACCGAACTCCGCGAACAGGTTCATGATCTCGATCGACAATTGCGGATCGAGGTTGCCGGTCGGCTCGTCGGCGATGATCACCGGCGGCTTCGCGACGATCGCGCGAGCGATCCCGACACGCTGCTGCTCACCCGTCGACAACGTCTGCGGCCCGGCCTTCTCGCGCGCCAGCAGGCCGACCTTGTCGAGCGCCGCACGCACGCGTCTGGCCGTCTCCTCGCGCGAAATGCCTGCGATCTGCAGCGGCAATGCAACGTTATGGAACACGCTCCTGTCGAGCAGCAGGCGATGGTCCTGGAACACCATGCCGATGCCGCGCCGCAATGGCGGAATACCGCGTTGACGCACGCGCGCGAGTTCGGCGTGGTTGACCATGATCTGCCCGCGCGTCGGCCGCTCGACCAGCCCGATCAGCTTCAACAGCGTGCTCTTGCCGGCACCGGAGTGGCCAGTCACGAACACCATCTCGCCGGCCTCGATCTCGAAGCTGACGTCGGCCAAGGCATCCTGCCCGGTGAGGTAGCGCTTGCTGACATTGTCGAAGCGGATCATTGAGAACCGGGATTGGAGATTCGGGAGTGGGAATTGGGTAAACCGGCGTCGCGTCCGATTGTAGAGGCTGCTTCAGGAATTGGGATGCTCGGAAATGCATCAGGCCGCCCACACCGTCCGGCCACGACACCGAGTATCCAATGCCGGCTACTTCACCATCTGGTTGAGGTTGAAGATAGGCAGCAGGATCGCGAGCACGATGAACAGCACCATCGCACCGACGGCGAGTATCACGGCAGGACCGAGCACCGCCGTCAGCGCGGTCAGCCAGCGATCGAGTTCGCGTTGCTGCTGCGCTGCAGCTTCGCCGAGCATGCGCGGCAGCTGACCGGAACGCTCGCCGCTCGCGATCAGGCGCAACGCGACCGGCGGAAACTGGCCGCTCTCACCGAGAGCGCGCGAGAACGCACTGCCCTCGCGCACCTTGAACGCGGCGCGCTTGAGCGCCGCGCGCATCGGCAGGTTCGGTACCACCTGCGCGGCGATGCCAAGCGCATCGAGCAGCGGCACGGCGCTGTCGGCCAGCAGTGCCAAGGTGCGTGTCGCACGTGCCGTGTTCGCCGCGCGCGTGAGGCGGCCGACCAGCGGCAGGCGTAACAGGAACGCATGCCAGCGATGGCGCATCGCCTCCTGACGCAGCGCGACGCTGGCGCCGATCCCAAGCGCGATCAGCACAAGCAGGATCAACCAGCCCCACGTTCGCAGGAATGCCGACAGGGCCATCAGCGCGCGAGTCGCCAGCGGCAGGGTTTGATGCAGGTTCTGGAACACACCCACGATCTGCGGCACGACCCAGGTCAGCAGACCGGTAACCACCGCGATCGCGACCAAGGTCAGCAGCAGCGGATACGCCAGAGCGGCGAGGATCTTCTGCTTCAGTGCATCACGTGACTCGGCGTAGTCGGCGAGCTTTTCCAGCACGGTTTCAAGTCGCCCGGACTGCTCGCCCGCCGCGACCGTGGCTCGAAAGATGTCCGGAAAACTGTCGGGGAATTCAGCCATCGCGTGCGCCAAGTTCGCGCCTTCCATCACGCGCGCGCGCAGGCTCATTGTCAACGCTCGCTGGCGTTCGTTCTCGGCCTGTTCGGACAAGGCTCCGAGCGCCTCGTCGATCGGCAGTCCAGCGCCGACCAGCGTCGCAAGCTGGCGCGTCAGCAATGCAAGCTGGGCAGCACCGAGACCGCGGCGCGCAAACGGAGCCGCATGCTTCGCCGCACCTTCGCTCACCTCATCGACGGAGAGCGCGTTGAGCCCGCGCTCGCGCAAGCTGGCGCGCACCGCGCGCGCGGTATCGCCCTGCAGCACGCCTCGCTGGGTCTTGCCTGCGGCGTCGAGCGCCTGGAATGCAAACGCGGGCATCTATGTCCTTTGTGTTCCTGGCCGGCAACTGCTGGACAATCCGTCCCGCCCGGCCGGAAGACGTTTCTTGCCTCGAGAAAGGGGCATCTTGCCTCCGGATCGAATGACCAACGAATCGCGCAGGGTGACAAAGGTCGGCTGCACGGCGCATACGCTGGCGACTGATCGATGTGCGGAGCGCGAACAGGCGATCCCTGAGACTGGTCGGAAAGATGCCGTCGGCAGAATCAGTCCTCATGGCTGGAGCGGGTGAAGGGAATCGAACCCTCGTCAGTAGTCGGGTGGGAGGGTGGCCTCGCGGCCACCCTCCCCCCTCAGAACCGTACGTGAGACTTTCGCCTCATACGGCTCAAGCAGCCAAGAATCCACCAGCTCACACCGGGGGACGGCAGCCTATCCCTTCGCATCGCGCGCGTGCAACTGCGCGTGACACGTCGGGTGTACCAGTTCCAGATTGGACAGTTGATCCGTGCCGCCGTAGACCCGCCATTGCTTGTGATGGACATGCCATCCCGTCGCCTTGGTGATCTTCGCATTGCACATCGGACAACATCCGCCCTGCTTCGTCCAGAGCCAATACAGCTTCCTGCGCCCCATCAATGAAGCCTTCATCCGACGCATCAGTCGCTCGTCAAAGTAGGCCTCGTCATTGGGGTCGTAGGGGTTCGCATCGGCCTTCACCTTCACGTACTTGACGACCTTGATCGCCGACAAGTGCGAAAGCCCACCTTTGTCCGTGGCAAAGAGCCAGTCGCGTGAACCGTTCGAGCGGAAATACCGTCGTTTGATCCAGCGCCGCCCCTTGCTCGGATGCCGACGCAACGCCCATCGCCACAGCGCGCGGAAGATCTGGTGGTCCATCCGCGCGAACGTGTACGAAGCGTGCACGACTCGATGGTAGTTGCCCCAACCTCGGATGACCGGATTGAGCGCGAACACCACGTCGTCCTGCATTGCCCCGCGCATTTCGCGCAGACGCAACCTGACCTTCTCGTAGAACGCGGCAGCGTTCCTCTTCGACGGAGCCATGCGCAGGAAGTTCTTGTGCCTACGCACATGCCAACCAAGGAAATCGAAACCTTCCGATACGTGCGTGATCTTGGTCTTCTTTTCCGAGAGTACTAAACCACGCTCGGCGAGGAATTCCGCGATCAACGGCCTGACCCGCGTTTCCAGCATATCTTTCGAGTCTGCCGTCACGACGAAGTCGTCCGCGTACCGAATGAAGTTCACCTTGGCCCGACGTGGCAGGCTATCCAGCAGCCTTTCCATGCCGTCCAATGTCAGGTTCGCCAAGACCGGGGAAATGATCCCGCCCTGCGGCGTTCCTGCGTCCGTCGGGAAGAGCCTACGGCCTTCCATGTATCCCGCCTTGAGCCATTTCGACAGCACGCGCCGATCCGTCGGCACGTTAGCCAGCAACCAGTCATGGTTGATGTTGTCGAAACAACCTTTGATGTCTCCTTCCAGCACCCACTGCGGCGAGTGCGCGCGGCTCAATGCGTTATGGCATTGGGCAATGGCGTCCGCCGTGGAGCGTCCGGAACGGAAACCGTAGGAGTTGCGGTCACCCAGCGTTTCCGCGACCGGATCGAGTGCAAGCCAGTGCAGCGCTTGCATGGCACGATCCTTCATCGTCGGTATGCCGAGTGGACGCTTGCCTCCATTGGCTTTCGGGATGTGGATACGGCGAAGCGCCTTCGGTCGGTAGCCACGCGATTCCAGCGTGTCTATCGCCTTGCGCTTCTCCGCCGGAGTCGACCAAGTAACACCGTCGACACCGGGTGTTTTACGGCCCTGGTTCTCGGTAACTCGACGCACCGCGACTGCTTTTGCGGTGGTCGAGCGGACCAGCAACTGTTGCAACCGTTTCAGCTTGCGCCAGTCCTGATCCTTCGCTGCCTTTGCTATGCGGGTCTGCAACCTCCGGACGTGCGAAAACGTAACAGCCCACGAGATCGTGTGCCAGTCGTTCCAGCGCGCGGAGGCGACATCGCCATTATGGATGGCGTCCATATCAGTCCTCCTGAGTTGGAGCGGGCGAAGGGAATCGAACCCTCGTCATCTGGTTGGGAACCAGAAGCTCTACCATTGAGCTACGCCCGCCCACGTTCCCGAAGGAATGGACGTCCCCGACGGGGACGTATCCCCTCGGGGTGGTGGTTGTTTGACCTGTCTAGCAACAGGCCACCATGCGGAAGTCTGCACTCTTTCGAGTCGGGGCAATCGTTCCATCCCCTATCCCGGCCATTACAACCGGGCTTTCGCTTTCTCCGCATTCCTGTGCCCGCTAGTCCTTCGAACGCCCTTGCGGGCGGCCTAGTCGCCGATGCACTGACGACATCCTATCGGGGTTTCCACGTTCCGTACATGCAACAGAATCGTTCGGGTTCTGCCTTTCCGCCGGAGGTATGAATGTCAGCGTGTCTCTACCAAGCAGAGAGACAACCGGACCTCTTCCCTTTTGGGCAGGGCCTATCAATCGCTTTGGCCCTTTTAGCTTGACGACGGGTCGAACGGCAGTTCGCTTGCACTAACCCTACAGATTCAGCCTAGCGCCTACCCGGATGCGATTTCCGGGGTCACGCCGGCTCCCTCACGGGAGTTGACGTCCCATGAGGGGGCTACATTCACGGAGTGCTTTGCACCGGACGGTTACCCGTCCCGCACAACTCCTTGGCTACCAGCCGCTGAAGGCCGGGTTGATCGTCGTATGGAGGATCCCCCATTACGACATCAACAATTGCACGTACAGCTTTCGCCGCAGTGAGTAGAGCTATTCCGAAGAACAGCTCTTTCGCGTTGTCCACGTATGGGCCGTGGTGCCCGTCCTTTGCAATGTTGCTCAGGACACTGGATGCCAGGCTATGACCCCCTGGTTGGGTTACAACGCACGTCACGAACTGCGGTTCGTGTCGCACGCTTGGGAAGCTACAGCTCTACCATTGAGCTACACCCGCCCATGATCCGGTGAGGACAAGCATCCGCGATGCGGGCCGCGACAGGGTAACGGCCCTCGCTGCGGGCGACAAGAAGGAGCCGGCGCTGAATCTGCGCTAAGCCGTGTCGCAAGGAACTGCAAGCGCGCTCAGGCAGAAAGTCGTCATTCAGCGTGGATGCGCTGATATTGTGGCCAGCCTGTCAGCCATCGGGCGGCTGATGCGTTTGGGGAGCGAATCCCACCGCAGCGGCGGCTGGCGTAGGCCCTAGGAGATCATTCATGTACACACAACGTCGGTCCGACTCGCGCGCATGGTGCGCCGCGTTGGTGTTCGTTCTGGCAACATTCGCGGGGACGGCACTGGCCGATCCGGCGGATCGCGTTGCGCGCGTGAGCTTCCTGCGCGGCAACGTCAGTTTCCAGCCATCCGGGGACGACCAGTGGGCGCAGATGTCGCTCAACCGGCCGCTGACTACCGGCGACAAGGTCTATACCGATCGCGATTCACGCGTCGAACTGGAAATCGGTTCGGCCGACATCCGCCTCGACCAGGGCAGCACGTTCGACCTGCTCAACCTCGACGACAATGTCGCACAGATCGAACTGACCGATGGCGTGCTTGCGCTGCACGTTGGCCGTGTCGGCGAAGGCCAGTCCTATGAAGTGGACACGCCCACGCTCGCGTTCGTCGTGAACCAGCCGGGCGACTACCGCATCGACGTCTCGCCGCAGGGTGACTCGACGATGGTCACCGTGTTCGCTGGCGGCGGCAATGTCTACGGCGAGAACAACGCAAGCTACAGCGTGCGCTCGGGCAGCTCCTACCGCTTCAACGACTCCGCGCTGCGCGACTACGAAGTGCTCGACCTGCCGCGCGCGGACGATTTTGACCAGTGGGTCTCCTCGCGAAACGCGCGGTACGAGCGCGCCGTGTCCCGCCGCTACGTGTCCGAGGACGTGATCGGTTACGCAGATCTCGACGACTACGGGTCGTGGAGCACTGCTCCGGATTACGGCAATGTCTGGTATCCGACCACGGTCGCGGCCGACTGGGCGCCATACCGCTCCGGCCACTGGTCATGGATCGACCCGTGGGGCTGGACCTGGGTCGACAGTGCGGCATGGGGTTTCGCCCCGTTCCACTACGGCCGCTGGGCCTACATCGGCAATCGCTGGGGCTGGTGCCCTGGCGCATATCGAGGCCGATCAATCTATGCGCCTGCGATGGTCGCTTTCGTCGGTGGTGGCGGTTGGGGTTCGAGTGTGTCGATCGGCATCGGCGGCCCGGTCGGTTGGTTCCCGCTTGGCCCGCGTGATGTCTACGTGCCGTGGTATCGCGCCTCGCGCGGCTATTTCACCAACATCAACGTGCGCAACACGACCGTGATCAACAACACCTATATCACCAACGTCTACAACAACTATTCCAACGGTCGCCCGATCAACAACGTCAACTACGCATACCGCACGAATGCAGCCGCGTTCACCGCGGTGCCGCGCGACGCGTTCGTGGGTGCGCGCCCGGTCAACGCGGCCCGCGTGCAGATCAACGCGAACAACCTGCGCAGCGCACAGGTGGTGAGTCGGGTCGGCATCGAGCCGACGCGCGCGAGCTTCGTGCGCGCGGGCGCGGTCAATACCCGTGCCGTTCCACCCGCGGCTGCGTTCAATCGTGGAGTAATCGCGCGCACCGCGCCGCCGGCACGTGCGATGCCGATTGCGGATCGCCTGCAAGCGATCCAGCGCAACGGCGCGCAGCCGCTCGCGAACAACCAGTTGCGCGATGTCACCAGCCGCCCGGCGGCCGGCGCACAACCGGGCCGCGCGGGTGCGGCTCCTTCGCGCGTGCAGGTCGTCGGCCAGAATGCGCGTGCGCCGCAGCCGCTGCCGATGCGCGGTGCAGCGGCACAAACGCGTCCTGGTAGCGGCGCGAACGAGCGCACATCCCCCGCTGGTACGACGCGCCCGATGCCCGGTGCGGCCGCGACGCCATCCATCGGCGGTCGCACGTCGATCAGCGCTCCGGGCAATCGCGCCAGTGCGCCGCCGGAAGCGCCGAATCGCAGCGCGCTGCCGTCATCGCGATTCGCGCCGCACAATGGCGCGGCCGGACGCAGGGGACCGGAAAACGGCAACAATCCGGCCGTGCAGCCGGCCAATCGCGGCAACGTCAATCCGCCAGTCCGCGGCGCACAAACAACGCCAACAGCGCCGTCAACACGCGGCGTGGCGGCGCCATCGGAGCGCTTCACACCTCGTTCCAACACACCGAGCGGACCTGCAGCACAACAGCGCAACAGCCCGGCAGTCGAACGGCAAACGCCGTCGCCTGCAAGCCGCAACATGGCGCCGACGCATAACTCGCCGCGCACCCCGTCGAGCATGGAACAGCGCTCGTTCCAGCAGCGCAATGCGCCGCAAGTACAGCAGCGCGCCGCGCCTGTCGAACAGCAGCGCAGCACACCGCAGTTCCAGCAGCGGAATGCTCCAGCGATGCGGGAACGCAGCGCGCCGGCACAGCAGTATCAGCAGCGTAGTGCCCCGGTCGTGCAACAGCGCAGCGCACCGCAGCCGCAGTATCAGCAACGCAGCGCACCGGCCGTACAGCAGCGCGCCGCTCCACAGCAGCAGTACCAGCAGCGCAGTGCGCCTGCCATGCAACAGCGCAATGCACCGCAGCCGGCGCAGCAGCGCGCGCAACCGCAACAACGCGAGCGGGCCCAACGCAACGAGAATGACAAGGACAAGGATCACCGCTGATCGCGGTTTGAACTGAAGCTCCCGACGCCGCGCACTGCGCGGCGTCTTTTTTCCACGCTTGGCCGATGATCTCAGCGACGGAGCCCCTTTGCCGCGGCATGAAGACCCAACCTCCGGTCAGTTCAGTCGCGGCCGTCCGTGGCCGCATTGCATCTCCAACAGCCGAGGCTGCCAAATGCCGAGTGGGGTTATTAAGCACCACCGTTGGCATGCATCCAACCGTCGCGCCACGAGCGTGGGCAGCGCCCGGCCGCTTTCCTGTCACGACGCTTTAGAATGGGCGCATGAAAATTGTCCTGAATGGTCACGAACGCGACATCGATCCAGCCTCGACACTGGCGCAATTGCTCGATGAGGCCGGTTACGCGCAACGGCGCGTCGCGGTGGAGGTCAATCGCGAGATCGTGCCTCGAAGCCAGCATGTCATTCACACGTTGAGTGCCGGCGACCGCATTGAAATCGTCCACGCGATTGGTGGCGGCTGAGACCGCGCGCTTGAGCCAGGATGACCAGCGCGAGATTGCTTGTGGAACGTGAGGACGCACAAGCCTGGCAACAACTGCGAGTGCGGCAAGCATCATCGAGCTGATGCAATGCCTTCGCGCATCGCATCACCACGGAACGCCACGCGCGGGCGATAATGTCGCCCCGGCGATTCCGCTCCTGCATTCCGATACCTCATGAACGCCCGCTCCGATTTCATTCCCGAAACCGCCACCGACGCCCTCGTCATCGGCGGCAAGACCTACCGCTCCCGCCTGCTCACCGGCACCGGCAAGTTCCGCGACCTCGACGAAACACAGCGTGCGACCGAAGCCGCCGGTGCCGAGATCGTGACCGTCGCGATCCGCCGCACGAACATCGGCCAGAATCCCGGCGAGCCGAACCTGCTCGACGTGCTGCCGCCATCTCGCTACACCATCCTGCCGAACACGGCCGGTTGCTATACGGCCGAGGACGCGGTGCGGACCTGCCGTCTTGCGCGCGAGCTGCTCGACGGTCATACGCTGGTGAAACTCGAAGTGCTCGGCGACCGCAAGACCCTGTTCCCGGACGTCGTGCAGACGCTCGCCGCGGCCGAGATGCTGGTCAAGGACGGTTTCGACGTGATGGTCTACACCTCGGACGACCCTATCCTGGCCAAGCGCCTGGAAGAAATCGGCTGCGTCGCAGTGATGCCGTTGGCTGCCCCCATCGGTTCCGGCCTCGGCATCCAGAACCGCTACAGCCTGCTCGAGATTGTGGAGAACGCGAAGGTGCCGATCATCGTCGATGCCGGCGTCGGCACCGCGTCGGATGCCGCGCTCGCGATGGAGCTCGGCTGCGACGGCGTGCTGATGAACACCGCGATTGCCGGGGCGAAGGATCCGGTTCTGATGGCGCACGCGATGCGCCACGCGGTCGAGGCCGGTCGTGCCGCGTTCCGCGCCGGCCGCATTCCGCGCAAGCGCTACGCGTCTGCGTCGAGTCCCGTCGAAGGGGTGATTTGAGCGCATGGATGAATCCGGGATCCACGAGCGCCGCATCCGCAGCTTCGTATTGCGCCAGGGCCGTTTCACGCCGGCGCAGCAGCGCGCGTTCGACCAGCACTGGGCGCGCTACGGTGTCGACTATGCGTTCAACGACGGTGGCGGCACGCCGCGCGATCTCGACGCGACATTCGCGCGCCGCGCGCCACGCGTGCTTGAGATCGGCTTCGGCAACGGCGAGCAACTGCTGCATTCGGCGCAGGCTGAGGCGGAGCGGGATTTCATCGGCATCGAGGTGCATCGCCCCGGCGTCGGCCGACTGATGAACGGGCTCGCCGAGGCGAACGTCGGCAACGTGCGGCTGTACAACCATGACGCGGTCGAGGTGCTGCAGCACGAGATCGCGGTCGACGCACTGGCGGAAGTGCGAATTTATTTTCCGGACCCGTGGCACAAGAAGCGCCACAACAAGCGCCGCCTGATCCAGCCGGAGTTTCTCGATCTGCTCGCCACGAAAGTCGTGCGTGGCGGTCGCTTGCATTTGGCGACCGACTGGGCCGACTATGCCGAGCACATGCGCGAAACGCTCGCGGCGGCGCCGATGTGGAGGATTGATCCGCGCCATGCCTCGCCCGGACAGCGCCCGCCATGGCGCATCGAAACGCACTTCGAACGCCGCGGCGTGCGCCTCGGTCACGACGTATGGGATTTCGTCCATGAACGCATCTGACCGGGCATGACGTCCGCCAGGCCACAACAAGAATAACGCCCCGATGGACGCCGGCCTGACCCTCACCACCAACATGGCGCTCGTGTTCGCGTTGCTGGCGTTCACGATGCTGATGCTGGTGCTCGAATGGATCCGCGCCGATCTCGTCGCGCTGCTGGTGATCGTCTTCATCGGCATCACGCGCCTGCTGCCGGTCGAGCAGTTGTTCGACGGCTTCGCCGGCAACGCGGTGATCTCGCTGATCGCGGTAATGATCATGGGTGCCGGCCTCGATCGCACAGGCGTATTGAACAAGGCAGCATCGTTCATCCTGCGCCTTGCCGGGGGCGTCGAAGCGCGCGTGTCACTGTTCGTCAATGCGATGGCCGGCAGCCTGTCCTCGGTGATCCAGAGCCAGGCCTTGTCCGCACTGTTCCTGCCGGTGGTCAGCCGCGTCAGTTCGCGCACTGGCCTGCCGCTGAAACGCCTGTTGCTGCCGATGGCGTGCATGATCCTGTGCGGCACCAACGTGACGATGATCTCGAACTCGCCGTTGATCCTGCTCAACGACCTCATCGCCAGCGCGAACCGCAACCTGCCGCCCGGCGCGCAGACGATCCAGACCTTCAACCTGTTCGCGGTGGCACCGATCGGCATTCCGCTGCTGCTGGCAGGCCTGCTCTATTTCGCGCTCTTCACGCGCAAGCTGCTGCCCAGCGACGAGGAGCGTCAGAAGGTCACGCCGGGCCGCACCGAAACCTACTTCGCCGAGACCTATGGCATCGACGGCGACGTGCTCGAACTCATCGTCACCAGCGACAGTCCACTGGTCGGCATGAGCGTCGGCGAAGTCGAGCAGTTGCGCGGCGCCCCGCTGATCCTCGCGCTGAAGACCGGCAGCGAGGCGCGCCTGGCGCCACCCGGCGACCAGATGATCTGGGTCGGCAGCGTGCTCGGCGTGCTTGGCAAGCGCGAATCGGTCAACGAATTCGCGAACACGCAGTTGTGCACGGTGCAGGTGCGCCTGCGCAACTTCGGCGACCTGTTCAACCCCAACCGAGCCGGCATCGCCGAGGCGGTGGTACCGCCGAACTCGCACTGGATCAAGAAGACCGTCGGCGAACTGCGCCTGCGCAAGACACACGGCATCTCGGTGCTGGCGGTCAATCGCGGCGAGCAGGTATTCCGCGAGGACGTGCGCCAGGTGAGCTTGCGCGCCGGCGACACGCTGGTCCTGCACGGTTTCTGGCGCGACCTCGCGCAGACCGCCGAATCGCGCGACTTCGTGGTCGTCACCGACTATCCGAAGGAAGAACACCGCCCAAGCAAGATCTGGCACGCGACCGCATTCTTTGCGCTGGCGATGAGCCTTGGCCTGTTCACCGACCTGAAACTGTCGATCGCGATGCTGGTCGGCGCGGTCGGCATGCTGCTGACGGGCGTGCTGAACATGGACGAGGCGTACGGCGCGATCAACTGGAAGACGATCTTCACGCTGGCTTGCCTTGTTCCGCTCGGCTGGGCGATGGATTCGACCGGAGCGGCCGCGTGGATCGCACAGGAGGTGCTGAAGTACCTCGGGGAATGGCCGCAATGGGGCCTGCAGGCGGTGGTCGCGGTGATCGCGCTGCTGGTCGCGCAGGTCGTCTCGAACGTCGGCGCGACCGTGATGATGGTGCCGATGGCGATCAACGTCGCGCTCGCCTCGGGCGGCAACCCGGCCGTCTACGCGCTGATCGTCGCGGTCTCGACCTCGAACGTGTTCCTGATCCCGAGCGCGAACCCGGTCATCATGATCGTCGCAGGCCCCGGCGGTTATCGCGCCCGCGACTTCCTGCGCGTCGGCATTCCGCTGACGATCCTGATGCTGGTGGTGATGCTCGCCGCGGTGAACCTCGTGTTCGGGCGCGGTTAAGTGCCCGGCCCCTTGCCGAGCACCACCGATCCGTCGACCACCTCGACCGGCATCGCGACCAGACCGCTGCGGCACGGACCCCCCAAACAAGCCCCGCTGTCGACCGCGAACGTCGCACCGTGTACTGCGCAGGTGATGCGCCCGTCGCGCACGAGGAAGCGGCCCGGCGCATAGTCGAGATTGCGGCCGGCGTGCGGGCACTCGTTGTGGTACGCGAACGCGCGTTCGCCTTGGCGCAGCACGATCAGCTCGAAACCGCCCGTGGACGACTCGACCGGCACGGCGATCGCATCGCCATCGGGAATGTCGTGGAGTTGGCACAGCCCGGGCGAATCGCTGGCAGCCATCTTTCAGCACTTGTCATGGCGCCGAAAACCCCCAAGATGGACCCGTAGCGCGCCGGAACGGGCGCGCATTCTGGCACAGGAGCTTGCGCGATGTTCCACGGTCCGTTTCGTGTTTTCAGGCCACGGCACCCGCTGGCACGTCTGGCCGTCGCCGTGCTCGGCGTGCTCGCCGTCGTGTTGCTGATCGCACTCGGCACGTTCGTGCTGATCGCGCTGTTGATCGGCGGCGGCGTATTCATGCTGGTCAATGCGTTCCGCGCTGCGCGCCGCCCGGATACGGCGCCGCGCGGCACACCGCCGCCGGGTGTCATCGAGGGCGAGTTCACCGTGGTTGCCGATCGCGCCACGCCGCAAGGCTGAGCCTTGTGCCAGTGGCTCCACGCGGCGAGCCACGCGTGGTGCTGGCAATGGGGCGATCCTCGAACTATTTTCCCGCTCCATCCAGCGGGCGGACGTCGCCCTCCAACCGAAGATTCCGATGAACGACTCCTCCCGCCGCGATGGCAACGTCGCGGTCGCGCCCGCGACGCCGCTGTTCGGTCCACGCGTACTCGTGCCGGTCGCCCTGCTCTCGCTGTACTTCGTGTGGGGCTCGACCTACCTAGCGATCCGCGTCGCGCTGGCCGGTTATCCGCCGTTCCTGATGGCCGGCGTGCGCTTCCTGTGCGCCGGCAGCGCGTTATACGCATTCCTGCGCTGGCGCGGCATGGCCGCGCCGACGCGCGCGCAATGGCTGAACGCGGCGACGACCGGCCTGATGCTGCTCGGGATCGGCAACGGCCTGGTCTGCTACGCGGAACAGAGCGTCGCCTCCGGGCTTGCCGCGGTCGCGGTCGCCAGCATGCCGCTGTTCGCAGCGGTGTTTGGAGGTCTATACGGCCAATGGCCGCGGCGCATGGAATGGCTCGGCCTCGGCGTCGGCTTCGCCGGCGTCGTGCTGCTCAATCTCGGCGGCAGCATGTCCGGCTCGCCGATCGGCGCGCTCGCGCTGGTCGTCGCCGCCGGCTCGTGGGCATTCGGCTCGGTCTGGAGCCGGCGCCGCAACATGCCGCCGGCCGCGATGAGCACGGCCGCACAGATGCTGAGCGCCGGCGCGATGCTGTTCGTGTTCGCGCTGCTGGTCGGCGAGCGCTGGCCGGCCGCGCCTTCGCTCAGTGCCAGCCTTGCACTGGTCTATCTCGCGATCGCCGGATCGCTGATCGGCTTCACTGCCTACCTGTACGTGCTGAACACGGTGCGGCCCGCGCTGGCGACCAGCTATGCCTACGTCAATCCGCCGGTCGCCGTGCTGTTCGGCGTGCTGCTCGCCGGCGAGGCCGTGCACGGCCTCGACATCGTCGCGATGGCGGTGATCCTCGGCGGCGTCGCGCTGATTGCGCTGACCCGCGAGAAGAGCGCCCAGCCCGCCGCGCAAGCCGCCGATGCGGCGGCTGCGCAAGCTCCGCTCACAACTCCCGCAGCGCCGTCGTCACCGGCAGCCGCGCCGCGCGCAGCGCCGGATACAGGCCGCCGATGAAGCCGATCGCGAGCGCCCATTTGATGCCGGTCCACAGCACCGGCGGGGCGACGCTGAACTGGAACGTGAGCTGGCCGGTCGAGCCGGCCGCAAGCGTCGACGCGGTATAACCATTGAAGGCGAGCCATGCGACGAGGCCGCCGAGCACGCCGCCGGCGAGCGCGAGCAGCATCGTCTCCAGCATGATCGCGACGACCACCGGCACGCCGCGGAAGCCGATCGCACGCAAGGTCGCGATCTCTCTTGCGCGCGTCGCGACCGCGGCGAACATCGTGTTGAGCGCGCCGAATACCGCGCCGATCGCCATGATTGCGCCGACCACGATGCCGATGACCGTGATGATCTTCGACGTGCCTTCGGACTGCTTGCCAAAATAGTTCACGGTGGTGTCGACGTCGACCTGCAGGCGTGGGTCGCTGGTCAGCGCGGCCTTGAACGCGTCGAACTCGGACGCGTCGGTCAGGCGCGCGAACACGCTGGTCACGCTGGCGCCACGGCGATACGCGCTGCCGACCACCTGCGTGTCGGCCCAGATTTCCGAATCAAGCGCATCACCGCTTTCGAAGATGCCGGCGACGGTCCAGGTCTGGCTGCCGAGCTTGATCTCCTTGCCGGGTTCGAGCCCGTCGAAATTCGCCTGCGCGCCCTTGCCGGCGACGAGTTCGTACTTGCCCGGCTCGAACCTGCGCCCGGCTACGATCTTCGCGTTCGTGCGCAGCTTCCACGCTTCCTCGCCGATGCCGCGCAACTGCACGCTGCCGATGTCGTCGGCGTCCTTGCCGCCCTTGACCGGCAGGTTGGCCGCGACGACGAGCTCGGGCGAGACGATCGGCTTGCCGGCGTCATCGCGCGCGACCCCCGGCGCCTGTTCGATGACCACCGTGTCCTCATGCGTCAGCACCGACGACACTTCCGACGCGGACGCGCCGCGCAGCACGATCACGGTATCGGCGCTGCCGGTGCGCCGCAATGTGTCGGCGTATCCCTGTGCCATCGCGAGCATCGCGACGAGTACGGCGACGACGCCGGCGATGCCGACCACGATCACCGCGGACGAACCGAGGCGCTGCGCGATCGTCGCGATGCCGATCGAGGCGACCGACGCGGTCTGGCGACCGCGCTGCGTCAGCGTCATCCACAAAACGAGTGCCAGCACGATCGCCAGCAGGCCCGGCCAGGGCAGGCTGAGGAACACGATGACACCGACGATGACGACGAGGAACGTAAGCAAACCTTTCAGGAATTTCATGCGCTTTCTCCTCAACGTCCAGCCAACGCATCGACGATGTTCAGGCGCATCGCACGCAACGCGGGCAGCGCGCCGATGACGATGCCGATCGCAACCGCGAGCGCGACACCCAGCACCCAGCTGCCGGCGCCGACATGCGGTAGCTGCATCACACCGCCACTGGCGGCCGAGACGATCGGCGACAGCACGCTGACCAGCCCCAGCCCGATCACGCCGCCGAGCAGCAGCAGCAGCACCGATTCGGCCAGCACCATGCCGAGCACGCTCGCATTGGAAAAACCGATCGTCTTCAGCACCGCCAGTTCCGAGGTGCGCTCGCGCACCGCCTGCATCATCGTGTTGCCGGTCAGCAGCAGCAGCGTGAAGAACACCGCGCCCATGATCGAGGTCACGATCAGGCCGATATTGACCATCTGCTTGATCCAGTTCGCGGTCGCGGCCTGCTCGGTCTGCGTCTTCGTCTCGTGATCGGAATTGGCCGACAGCGCGTCGATCGCCTTCGCCACGCGATCGGCGTCGTTCGCGTCCGCCACGCGGCTGATGTACCAGCCGGCCTGGCCGCGGTTGTACGGCGTGGTCTCGTCGAAGTTCTTCCAGTGCAGGATGATCATGCCGCTCTGGAACGCCTTGTTGTCCTTCGACTTCATCACGCCACGCAGGTTGAAGCTCCAGTTTTTGCTGCCTTCCTTGTTCGGGAAGATCTGCGACTGCAGCGGAATCTTGTCGCCGATCTTCCAGCCGTATTTCTTCACCAGCACTTCGCCGGCGAGGATGCCGTTGAGGTCGGCGTCGTACGCCTTGCGTTCCTCCGGCGCGACTTCCACCTCGGGGTAGACCTCGAGGTAGTTCGGACTCACCGCGAACGTGAAGACCTGGTTGTGCGGATCCTGGTAGGCGCCGCCAAACCAGTTCGCATAGGCGACTTCCTTGACGCCCGGTACCGTCGCGATCTGCGCGCCGAGCGCCTGCGGCAACGGCTGGATGAAGGACAACCGCGCGCCTGTCTGCAAACGCTCGGCGCCGTTCGCGCTCTGCCCGGCCTGCGCGAACGAGACGCGTACCGCATCCAGCATGCCGAACAGCAGGAATGCCGCGGTGATCGACACTAGCGTCAGGATCGTGCGCGCTTTGCGGCGAAACAGCGCGGCCCAGATGAGATGGAGGTATTTCATTGCAAACCTCGCAGATTGCAGCCGTTTCTTCCCCTTGGGGAAAGGTGGCGCGGAGCGCCGTATGGGGGTTCGGATGCTACGCGGATCAATCCATGGGCGAAGCGCCGCCGCTCGGCATCCCGCGTTGACCTCGCGGGGCCCGCCTGATGCCCGAAGGCATCATGCAAGCGCGCCCTGCTCGACCAGCGTGCCCTTGTCCAGATGCAGCGTATGCCGCGCGTACTCGGCCGCCTTCGGATCATGCGTGACCATGATGATGGTCTTGCCGTGCTCGCGGTTCAGTGTCTGCAACAGGCCCAGCACGTCCTCGGCGGACTGCCGATCGAGATCGCCGGTTGGCTCGTCGCAGACCAACAGCTTCGGATCGGACACGATCGCGCGCGCAATCGCGACGCGCTGCTGCTGGCCGCCGGACAACTCGGCAGGCTTGTGCGAGATGCGTTCGGCCAAACCGACCAGTTGCAGCGCGATGCTCGCGTTCTTCTTGCGCTGCGCGGCCGACAGCCTGGTCAGCAGCAACGGCAGCTCCACGTTCTTCTGCGCGGTCAACATCGGCAGCAGGTTGTAGAACTGGAAGATGAAGCCGACATGGTTCGACCGCCATTTCGCAAGTGCGCCCTCACCGAGCTTGTCGATGCGTTCGCCGCCGACCGACAAGGTGCCCTCGGTCGGCGAGTCCAGCCCACCGATCAGGTTCAGCAGTGTCGTCTTGCCGGAACCGGACGGTCCCATCAGCGCGAGGAAATCGCCCTCGGCGATATCGAGGTTGATGTGGTGCAGCACCTCGACCTTCTGCTTGCCGCGCTCGTAGGTCTTGCTGAGATTCTTGATTTCGACCAGGTTGCCCATCGCGTGTTCCTCGGCTGGATGCGTTCGTACGACGATCCGGAGCATCGCTTCTCGACACTCCGCAAGAGCTATTTCGCGTCCTTCAATTCCACTTTCGCGCCATCGGCCATGTCGGGCGGAGGCTGCTTGACCACGCGCGCCCCGGCGGCGATGCCTTCGGCGAGGCGCAGGTCGCCGAAGCTCTTGCCTGCGGTGACCGCCTTGGCACGCGCACGTCCACCGTCGATTGCGAACACGATGTCCCTGCCATCGCGTTTGACGATCGCCGAACCCGGCACCAGGGCGCCCTTCGGCGGCGGCGCGGCCGCATCGACCGGTTTTGCTTCCTCCAGGAACGACACGCGCACGCCCATCTCCGGCAGGATGCGCGGGTCTTTCCGGTCGAGCGCGACGCGCACCTTCACGGTCGCCTTGCCGCGATCCGCGCTCGGAATGATCGCGATCACGTGCGCCGGGATCTGCCAGTCCGGATATGCATCGAGCACGGCCTGAGCAGGCTGTTTCGGCTGCACGCGGTTGATGTAGGACTCGGTCACGTCGACTTCGATCTCGAGCGAATCCATGTCGACGATCGTGCCGACGCCGGTGCGCGTGAAACCGCCGCCGGCCGACAGTGGCGAAACGATCTCGCCGACCTGCGCCGCCTTCGCAGTGACCACGCCGGCGAACGGTGCACGCACCGTGCAGTAGTCGAGCTGCACCTGTGCGGCGCGCACACCGGCCTCGGCCACCTCGACCTGCTTGCGTTGCGTTTCGAGCTGCGAGAGCTGCGTGTCGACCTGCGTGCGCGCGACCTCGACCGACTGCGTCGAGACCAGCTTGCGCGCAACCAGATCCTCGGCCCGTCCGAGATCGCGCCGGCCCTGCGCCAACTGCGCCTGAAACTGCGCCAATTGCGCCCGCGCGGCGCGCAATCCGGCCTCGGCCTGCGCCAACTGCGCCTTTTGCGCGGTGCCCTCCAAGGTCGCCAGCACCTGGCCGGCTTCGACGCGCTCGCCTTCCTCGATCAGCACCTGCGTCAAGGTACCGGTGATCTGCGCCGAGACGGTCGCCTGCCGCCGCGCGGTGACGTAGCCGGTCGCCTGCAGTACAGCCGCCGAACTGCCGCCCGCGCTCGGCGCCGATGCGGTGGCCGCCTCGACCTCGAACGCCTTCGCCGCGCGCAGCGTCACCCACGTGACGACACCGATCGCGGTCAGCAACAGCAGGACGGCAGCGATCCAGATCGGCGTGCGCGAAGCAGCCTCGGTTTTGCTGCGATCGATGCGCAACTGGTGCAGCAGATCCTTGTTTTCCACCCGACATCCCCGTGCGGCGGTGCAGCTTTGAAGTGTGCCATAGAGTCGTGTAGATACCTGAGGGCCGCAAGGCATCTCCATCACACGCGGAGGATGACAAGTGTCAGCAGACAGCACCGGCTATTCCGACAAACCGGTCTGGCAGAAGCTCGGCATCAAGACCGGCATGCGCGTGCGCGTGCTGGATGCGCCGGGCGACTATGCGGCGCTGGTCGGCACCGACGATGCGACATTCGCGCTCGTCGGTGCGCGCACAGCGCTCGACCTCGCGCATGTGTTCGCCACCTCGGCAACGGTGCTCGCCAGGAACATCGATGCGCTGGCGAACGTGCTGCCAGCCGATGGCATCCTCTGGGTATCGTGGCCGAAGAAGGCCTCGAAGGTGCCGACCGACATCAGCGAAGACACGGTGCGTGCGATCGCGCTTCCGCTCGGGCTGGTCGACGTCAAGGTCTGCGCGATCGACGCCGTGTGGTCCGGCCTGAAGCTGGTATGGCGCCGCGAAATGCGCGCCGGCAAGCCGCGCGCCTGAAACGCGCTGCTATCCTGCGCGTTTCGCACCGCCGGAGATCTGCCATGCCCTTCACGCTGTCCGTGCCGACGATCCCGGTTCTCGGTGACGACACTCGCTTTCCGGTGCGTCGCATCTACTGCATCGGTCGCAACTACGCCGAGCACGCGAAGGAGATGGGTGCCGAGGTGAACCGCACGCAGCCGATGTTCTTCCTGAAGCCGGCCGATGCGATCGTGACCGACGGCGCCGACATTCCATATCCATCGGCGACGCAGGAGCTGCACCACGAGGTCGAGATGATCGTCGCGCTTGCCGGCGGCGGCCGCGACATCCCGCTCGAACGTGCGCTCGATGGCGTGTTCGGCTATGGCGTCGGCCTTGATCTGACGCGTCGCGACCTGCAGGCCGCCGCGAAGGCGAAAAGCTGGCCGTGGGACGTGGCGAAGGGTTTCGATCATTCGGCGCCGGTTTCGGCATTGCGTCGCGTCGCCGAAAGCGGCCATCCCGATCGAGCGAAACTGGCGCTCGACGTCAACGGCCAGATGCGCCAGTCGTCGGACATCGACCAGATGATCTTCGGCGTCGCCGAGATCATCCACGAACTTTCGAAGCTGTGGACGCTTGGCGCCGGCGACCTGATCTTCACCGGCACCCCGGCCGGCGTTGCTGCGCTGCAGCGAGGGGATCGCGTACATGCCATGCTGGAGGGCATCGCGACGCTCGACAGTCGCATCATCTAGCGGATTGGCAGAAACCTTCGCGGTCGGCATCCCGTCCGCGCGGGATACATCGATGGCGCGGGTCGACCGGCAGTCGTCCCGCTGCGCAGCTGGACCGGTCCGAAGGTTCGCGCAGGCACGCGCCATACGGCAACTCCACCCGCGTTTGCCACGAAGTGGAACAAAGCAAGTTTGTGTGTCGGTGCGCGCCGCCGCCGTCCGTGCGCCTGAGGTTCGGATAAAGTCCGCCCGCCGTTTCGCGCGCGGGTGTAGATTCCTCCCGCTGCACGCAATCCCATTGTCAAACCATCTTTCAGGAGGCAACCGTGAGCTTCTTCTCCGAGTTCAAGACTTTTGCGATGAAGGGCAATGTCGTCGACATGGCTACCGGTATCGTCATCGGTGCCGCCTTCGGCAAGATCGTTTCGACGCTGGTCGAGGGCATCATCATGCCGCCAATCGGCCTGCTCATCGGCGGCATCGACTTCTCCGGCATCAAGACCGTGCTGAAGGCGCCCGGCGCAGACGGCAAGGGCGAAGTCGCGATCATGTGGGGCAGCTTCCTCAACACCGTCATCACTTTCGCCATCGTCGCGTTCGCGATCTTCCTGGTCATCAAGCTGATGAACCGGATGATCAAGAAGGAAGAAGCCGCGCCCGCCGCGCCGGCGGCCGACGTGGTTCTGTTGACCGAAATCCGCGACCTGCTCAAGCAGGGCAAGTAGGACACCGCGCACGTCACCCGGTTCGGCTCCCAGCCGGATCGGGCGACATCGGCTCCGCCCAACGCACGTGTGACCTTCGCCACGTTGCCCGCCCGCCCAGCTCTGCGACCATCCACGGTTTCCGATCGGGAGTTCGTCATGCGTCGCATCCTGCTGCCCATTCTTTTCGGCGCGACCGCCGTCGCGCACGCCGCCGACCAACCGACCCGGATTCCCGAAACCGCACTCGCAACCGCCGTGCAACTGCGCGAGAGCGCACTGCATGACGACACCGCGTGGGCATTCACCGAGGGCCTGACCACCGAGATCGGCCCACGCCTCGCCGCGAGCGACAATGACCTCAAGGCACGCGAGTGGGTCATCGCCAGGTTCAAGGCGCTCGGCTTCGACAAGGTCTGGTCCGAGCCGGTCACGTATCCGAAATGGATGCGCCGCAGCGAGCATGGCGAGATCCTTTCGCCGTCGCCGCAATCCCTCGCACTGAACGCGCTCGGCTACTCTCCTGGCACACCGGCCGGCGGACTGCGCGCCGACGTCGTCGGCTTCGATTCGTTCGACGCATTGAAGGCGGCCGATCCGGCCAGCGTGCGCGGCAAGATCGTCTACGTTGGCGCGCGCATGCACGCGACGCAGGACGGACGCGACTACGGCATCGGATCGACGGTGCGCACGCGTGGCCCGTCGCTCGCATCGAGCAAGGGCGCGGCCGCATTCCTGCTGCGCTCGGCCGGCACCGACACGAACCGCTTGCCGCACACCGGCGTCACCCATTACGACGACGGCGTCACGCCGATCCCGGCCGCCGCGCTGTCGAGTCCGGATGCGGACCAGATCGAACGCCTGCTCAAGTCCGGCAAGCCGGTCAGCGTGAAGCTCGCGCTCGACTGCGGCATCGAAGGCACCTACACCGGCGCGAACGTGATCGGCGAACTGCGCGGCGCGAAGAGGCCGGACGAATACTTCGTGATGGGCGGCCACCTCGATTCGTGGGACGAAGGCACCGGCGCTATCGACGACGCCAGCGGCATCGGCATCGCGGTCGGCGCCGCGCACCTGATCGCGCAATTGCCGCAGCGCCCGGTGCGCAGCATCCGCGTGGTCGCGTTCGCCAACGAAGAATCCGGCCTGTACGGCGGCAAGGCCTATGCCGACGCGCACAAGAAGGAGATCGCACGCGCGGTGCTCGGCAGCGAATCGGATCTCGGCGCCGATCGCATCTACAAGATCACCGCCAGCGTTAAACCCGAAGCGCGCGATGCGATCGCGCAGATCGCCGCGGTGCTGAAACCGCTCGGCATCGAGTACGACGCGAACGCCCCCGGCCACGGCGGCTCGGACCTGTCCGCCGTGCATGCGGTCGGCATGGCCGGCCTCTCGCTGCACCAGGATGCGACGCGCTATTTCGAATGGCACCACACCGCCAACGACACGCTCGACAAGATCGACCCGGAACAACTGCGCCAGAACGTCGCCGCGTATGCGGTCGTCGCGTATCTCGCCACGCAGGCACAGGGCAACTTCGGTTCGAAGACGGGTGCGTTCGCGAAGGATGGCGGCGAGTAGGCGCCCAGTCGGAGCACTCGACGCCCCTCACGTATTCATCGAGCGCTTCCAGCCCTCCCCTTCCAGGGAGGGTCTGAATAGCTCCAAAGCTCGTCATTCCGGCGAAGGCCGGAATCCAGTTTTTCAATGACTTGCGATAGAACTGGATCCCGGCCTTCGCCGGGATGACGGTTTGTTCAGAGGTTCTATCGGGGTGAGCCGGGATTTCGATCACCGCGATAGGGCGGCTATCGCGGGCGAATGGCTGCGCAGGGATGTGCAGACCGGGCTTCCAGGGCAGGATGCCCGGGTTGGCTGGAGATAGTGATCGGTGCGACGCTCAACGCCCAGCGGCACCCTCGACTCTTTGCCGCCAATACTCACCCAGCAGCACCGCCACACTCGCGGCGACATTGAGACTCTCGATCGCGCCGCTGCCCGGAATCGTCAGGTGCAGATCGGCCTGCGCGATCATCGCATTGCTCATGCCCTCGCCTTCGGCACCAAACACCAGCACGAGTCGCGACGGCAGCGATGCCGCATACAGCGAAACGCCATCGCGCGGCACGGTCGCGGCCAACGCGTAGCCGCGCGCGCGCAACGTGGCGAGCGCATCGGCAGCCGAGTTCGCCTGCACCAGCGGCACGACTTCCGCCGCGCCTTCGGCAACACGCGCGGCAGCGCCGGACACATCCAACCCTGCAGCCGCCGGCACGATCACGCCCTGCGCACCGAAATGCGCCGCACTGCGCAGCAAGGCGCCGAGGTTGTGCGGATTGCCGACGCCGTCGAGCCAGAGCAGCAGCGACGGTGCGGGTGCTGGCGGCAACGTCGCCAGCCATGACGACAATTCGAGCAGCGGTGTGCGCAGCAGATCGAAGCAGACACCCTCGTGATGGCGCGACGCGGTGAGCTTGTCGAGGTCGGCATCCTCGACCACGCGATAACCGATGCGATGCTTCACGCACCACGCCAGCACCGGCTTCATCGCAGGAATGCGCGCTTCGGTCAGGTAAACCTTGCGCACCGCATCGGGCCGCTTCGCGAACGCGGCAAGGCAGGCGTTGAGTCCGTAGAAGCGGATCTCCGCACCACGCTGCGGCACCGGCGCGCGTTCGATACGCGCATTCGCCCAGGGAGAATCCGTACGAGGCGGCGCGCTGCGTGGATGACGCGGGGGAGTCGATGACATGTCGGGAACCTGCTCGGTGAATCAAAGGCTGTTTACAATGGACGGGAGACTGTCTCGATCAAACGCAAGGAATCGCGAACATGAACAACCACCCCGGGAAGACGAGCGTCTGCGCACGCCACGGAACCGTCAAGAGCCTTTTTCGCTGCAGGCACGCATCGGCGCACTGCTGCTCGGCCTGATGCTGTCGAGCCTGACGCTGATCGCATCAGCCTCGGCGGCGACGATCACCGTCGGCAATGCCGGCGATCCCGCCGCCGGCAACGCCGCGAAGTGCAATGTCGCCAGCACCTGCACGTTGCGCGACGCGATCGCCAAGGCGGCCAACGTCACTGGAGCTGTCGCCGGCGACACCATCGTTTTCAGCCTGCCTGCCAGCAGCACGATCATCTTGAGCGGCAGTGAACTGCTCGTGGACAGGAATCTGACCATCGACGGCAGCACCGTCTCCGGCATTGCCATCAGCGGCAATCACCAGTCGCGAGTCGTCAAGATCGCCAGCGGCGCGACCGTGACATTGAGGCAGCTTGTCATTAGCGGAGGGAGTACTGACTTCTTCGCCGAGAACGGAGGTGGCATTCGTAACGAGGGCAACCTTACACTGGTCCGCACAACGGTATCGGACAACGCGACCAGCGGAGGTGCCGGCGGCGGCGGCATCTACAACTTCGGCGGAACCCTCACGCTAACTGATAGCGCGGTATCCAACAACACATCCAGCAACGCCGGCGGCGGCATTATCAACAGCGGCACGCTGACCCTGACCCGCAGCACTGTATCCGCCAATATATCCATAAGAACCTCCGGTGGCGGTATTTGCAACTTCGGCGAAATGACACTGACCGACAGCACCGTATCGCACAACAGAGCCAATGGAAGTGGCGGTGGCATCTTCAACTATTTAGGCACCTTAACGGTGACCGGCAGCACCGTATCGGGCAACACAGGCACTACCTTCGGTGGAGGCATAGACAATGGCGGCACCGTAGTTCTGACCAACAGCACGATATCAAGCAATATAGCCACTTCGTTTGGCGCATATGGCGGAGGAATCTACAACAATTCATCGGGCGTCCTGACGCTGATCAATGGCACGGTATCGGGCAACACGGCTGTTTGGGGCGGCGGCATCTATAGCGAGAGGGGGACGCTGATACTGACCGACAGCACGGTATCGGACAACACAGCCAGCTTCGGCGGCGGCGGCATCAGCAGCTCCGATACCGCGACACTGACCAACAGCACGGTATCGGGCAATAGGGTCAACGGCGACTACTACGGCAGCGGCGGCGGTATCGCGAACGGTGGAAACTTCAGACTGACCAACAGCATCGTATCGAACAATACCGCTATCAGTGACGGCGGCGGTATCACCAACCGCGGAAACCTCACACTGACCCACAGCATCGTATCGAACAACACGGCCATCATCGACGGTGGCGGCATCATCAACAACGATACCGTGACGCTGATCGACAGCAAGGTACTGGACAACGCAGCCAGTAATGGCGGCGGCATCTATAACGACACCCTTCAGTCACTGATCACACTGACCAACAGCACGATATCGGACAACACAGCTATCCATAGCGGCGGCGGCATCTGGAACAGCAGCACACTGGTGCTCAACGACAGCACGATATCAAGCAATACGGCCACTGACGGCAACGGTGGCGGTATCTACAATTATGGCGACTACGTAGGCTGGAACGGCGCCGTCATACTGGTTGGCAGCACGGTATTCGGCAACACGGCCAATAGCGGAAGTGGCGGAGGTATCTACAACTCCGGCTCCGTTTGCAACTGCGGCGATCCAGGGGCTGGGGGGGCAACCTCACATTGGTCGACAGCACCATCTCGGGCAACGCGGCCAATTCCGGTGGCGGCATCGAAAACGCCAGCACTATGACATTGATCCACGGCACACTCACAGGAAATACCGCTATCGGGGCAAACGATGACATCTACAATGTCAACAGCCTCATTACATCGGCCCTTGTGGCAAACACCATCGTTCAGGGCTGTTCAGTGAATGGAAGCAACACAAAGACGCTCACCGACAACGGTGGCAATCTCGATGGGGGCAACGGCTGCGGTTTCACAACCGCCAGCAGCAAATCCAACGCCTCACTCGATCTCGGCGCATTGACCGACAACGGCGGTCCGACGCTGACCATGATGCCGGACGCGAACAGCGATGCGATCGGCTTCGGCGTGCCTGACGCATGCAGGAACGCGCCAGTCAACAGCCGCGATCAGCGTGGTTACGTGCGTCCAGCCATCGGATGTACCAGCGGCGCGGTGGACCCGAACGGCTCGGCGAACGATTCGATCTTCTTCGACGGGTTCGGTTTCGGCGGCCTATGATCGGCGACGAGTGCTGGAGACGATCGATCGTTCAGGTCTCGATTTCCAGCGACGAACGCACCCGCGCATAGACGATCAGGTCAAGCAATTCACCACGCTTGACGACCGCCGACTTCTGCACACCCTCGCGCTCGAAGCCAGCCTTTTCCAGCACGCGCATCGACGCCGGATTATTCGCATACACGGTCGCGAACAAGCGATGCAGGCGAAACGCGCGCATCGCTTCAGGCGCGAAGCGCGCGACGATCGTGCCCATGATGCCGCGACCCCAGAATCGACGGCCGATCCAGTAGCCGAGTTCTGCGTTGTGTCGATGCACGTCGCTGCCCGGATGCAGGCTGACGCCGCCGACCGCGAGGCCATCGATCTCGATCGCCCAGGCGCGATCCGATTCGTCGACCGCACGCGCCAGCCACGCGCGGCCGTCGTCGCCGGTGTAGGGATATGGGAAGCGGTCGCGCAGACCGCGCGCAACATCTGCGTGGCTCGCGTTCGCGACGAGACTGTCGAGGTCGTCCGCATGCCATGCGCGCAGCGTGGCGATGCCGCAGTCGAGACGCGGCAATGGCAGCAATGAAGGCCGAGGTTGCACACGCGAATGCTACACGACACCTCGCTCGCGTCGTTCACCCTTCGATACCTCAGGGCGAACCGAGGAATGCCGCGCGAGGGCCGCTAGTGATCCGCGACGATCGCCGGCGCAGCGGTGGTCTTCACCGGCCGCAGCAGCAACAGCAGCGGGATCGCCGCGAGCGTCATGACCATCATCAGCCAGAAGTCGTTGAGGAACGCGATGCCGCTGGCCTGGCGCGTGACTTCGCCATTGAGCGCGGCGAGGCCGCCGACGCCGCTGAACTGGCTCGGCATCTGCGCCATGTTGTCACCGAACGGAGTCAGCCGCGAAGCGATCTCGGCGTGGTTGATCTGCGTGTTGCGCGACAGCAGGGTCATCACGATCGAGATGCCGACGCTGGAACCGATGTTGCGGGTCAGGCTGAAGATGCCGGCCGCTTCGGTACGCGTGCTCGTCGGCAAGGTCGAATAGGCGACCGTCGAGATCGGCACGAACACGAGACCAAGGCCAAGGCCCTGGATCACGCCGCTGGTGATGATCAGGTGCTGCGGCACTTCGAGGTTGAAGTGCATCATCTGCCACAGCGAGAACGCGGTCAGCAGCATGCCGATGCCGGCCAGAATGCGCGCATCCGCACCGCGCGCCATCAGGCGCCCGACCAGGGTCATCGCGATCAAGGTGCCGACGCCGCGCGGCGCGAGCAGCACGCCGGTGGTCACGACCGGATAATTCATCAGGTTCTGCAGGAATGGCGGCAGCAGCGCCATCGTCGCGAACAGCACCACGCCGAGCACGAAGATGAACACGTTGCTGGCGAAGAAGTTGCGATCGGCGAACAGGCCGAGATTGAGGAACGGCTTGGCGCCGAACTTCCAGTGCACCCAGTACAGATAGAAGCCGAGGAACGCGAGCGCCGCCTCGACCTGGATCTCGACCGAGCCGAACCAGTCCTGCTGCTCGCCGCGATCGAGGAACAGCTGCAATGCGCCGATGCCGATCGCGAGGAACGCGAAGCCGCGCCAGTCGAAACGGGTCTGCTGCGTCTCGTCGGTCGGCAAACTCGCGGCGACGCCGAACAGCGCGAGCGCGCCGATCGGCACATTGATCAGGAACACCCAGTGCCAGCTGTAGGCGTCGGTCAGCCAGCCGCCGAGCGGCGGCCCGAGGATCGGCCCGACCATCACGCCCATGCCCCACATCGCCATCGCCGCGCCGTGTTTCTCGCGCGGATAGACGTCGAGCAGGGTCGATTGCGACAGCGGCACCAGCGAGGCGCCGAACAGGCCTTGCAGCAGGCGGAACGCGACCATCGCACCGATGCTGCTGGCCATCGCGCACAACACCGATGCGACGGTGAAGCCGGCGATCGCGATCAACAGCAGGCGGCGCCGCCCCATGATCGAGGCGAGCCAGCCGGTCGCAGGTGTGGCGATCGCGGCGGCGACGATGTAGGAGGTCAGCACCCAGGAAATCTGGTCCTGCGTCGCCGACAAGGTGCCCTGCATGTTCGGCAGCGCGACGTTGGCGATCGTCGTGTCGAGCGCCTGCATCAAGGTCGCCAGCATCACCGACACGACCAGCAGGCCGCGGTTGGCGACTTCGCGATGGGTGGCGTGGGTCTGGCTCATGGTTCGCGCCGGCGCGACTTCACGCCGCGCCGTGGCTCGTATACGCGTTGCGCGACAGGCGCCGCGCGATCTCGCTGTAGACCGGCATCAAGGTGCCGACGATTTCGTCCGGCTCGAACGCCGCGCGACGCGGCTTCTCGTCGACGGTCTTGGCGGACTCCGCTTCGCGCACGAACTGCGCGATCGAATGGAACATGTCTGTTGCACGGAACATCGTTGCGCTCCATGTCTGCGCCGATGCGCAGGCGTCGGGTGGACGGGATAGTGGCTCAGGGATTGCGCGCGACGCGCGCGGCCGGCTCGGCGCCGCCCTGCCAGCGGCCGAGGATCGAGTTCTGCTTGCCGGTGTCGATGTCGACGTTCGTGCTCATGCCTGCACGCAGGATCATGCCGTCGTGGTTCGGCTCCTCGATCGCCAGGCGCACCGGAATGCGCTGCACGATCTTGACCCAGTTGCCGGTCGCGTTCTGCGCCGGCAACACCGAGAACTCGGCACCCGAGGCCGGGCTGATGGAGGCGACGCGCGCCTGCCATTTCTTGCCCGGGAACGTGTCGACCTCGATCTCGGCCGGCTGGCCGACGCGAACGTGGGTGAGGTCGGTTTCCTTGAAGTTCGCATCGACCCACAGCGTGTTCGCGATCAGCGGCATTGCGGCCTGGCCGACGGCGAGGAAGTCGCCCGGCTGCAACGTAGTCTTGCCGACGGTGCCATCCATCGGCGCGCGCACGACCGCGTGATCGAGATCGAGCTTGGCCTGCGCCAGCTGCGCAAGCGCGAGTTTGTAGCCAGCCAGTTGCTCGTCCGGCGTGCTCGGCAGGCCGCCAAGCATGCCTTCGGCCTTGGCGACGGCGGCGGTGTTCGCATCCTGTTTGGCGCGCGCGGCGGCGAGATCGTTCGCCGCGGTGTCGAGCGCCTGCTGCGCGATCAGCCCGCGTCCGCGCAGTTCCTTCATGCGCTCGAACTGCTGCTGCTTGTACTTGAGATCGGCCGCGGCCGAGCGTACGTCGGCCTGCGCCGAAACGTAGCCGCTGCGTGCCGCGTCGAGCAGGCTCTTGACCGATTCGCCTTGCGCCTGCATGCGCGCGTAGGCGATTTCCAGCGGCTCGGCGTCGATGCGGAACAGCACGTCGCCCTTCTTCACCGCCTGATTCTCGCGCACGAGCACCTCGACCACGCGGCCGCCGACCTGCGGCGCGATGGTCACGTGATCGGCCTGCACATAGGCGTTGTCGGTGGAGGCGTAGCGGCCGGACGTGATGTACAGCCAGCCACCGATGGCGAGCACCAGCGCCGGTCCGGCGATCCACAGCACCGTGCGCAACACGCTGCGCTTGCGCGCCGGCGGCGTTTCCGGCGGCACGATTTTCGGTTGTTGGTCGGTCATGGCGTAACCCCTTCCTCGTTCGTCGCGCCGTTCAGCGCGATCAGGTTGTCCTTGAGCTGCGCGAGCACGCGCAGCAATGTCTCGAAATCGTCGCGGCGGATGCCGCGCAGCGCGTCGTTGCGCAACTCGCTGGCGATCACTTCCATCTCGGCCACGACCGCGTGCGCCTTGGTGGTCAGGTACAGGCACCAGCGACGGCGATCGGCCGGGTCGGCACGACGTTCGACGTAGTCGGCCTTCTCCAGCCGGTCGATGACGCGCCCGACCGGGATCGGCTCCATGTCCAGCGCATCGGCCAGTTCGGTCTGCGAAAGCCCTTCCGTGCGCCGGATCGTCTTCAGCGCGCGCCACTGCGCACGCGTCAGCCCGAACCTCGTCGCGCGGCGATCGAACTGCGTGCGCATCTGCCGCGTCACGTCCTGCATCAGGTACGCAAACGTGCTGTCGGTGGTCTGAATCATCATGGACACGAATATTATGTCCTAGGCAATATAATTTCAATACCCACGAGTGCACTTTTGTATCGGACCGTTTGGGCAGCCGCCCGTTCTGGTAAAAGGCAACCTTGACGTGCCCAGCCCTCATGAAAACCACCCTGGAAATCGTCGAGGCCGACATCACCAACCTCGCCGTGGACGCGATCGTCAACGCCGCGAACGAGACCTTGCTCGGCGGCGGCGGTGTCGATGGCGCCATCCACCGTGCCGCCGGCCCGGAACTGGTGGCCGCCTGTCGCGCGCTGCCGTACGTCCGCCCCGGCGTGCGCTGTCCGACCGGCGAGGCGCGCATCACGCCGGGATTCCGTCTGCCGGCACGGTTCGTCATCCATACGGTCGGCCCGGTCTGGCGCGGCGGCGGCAACGACGAAGCCGTGCTGCTGGCTGCCTGCCATCGCGCGTCGCTGCAGCTCGCACATGAGCGTGGGCTTGCGCGCATCGCGTTCCCTGCGATCAGTTGCGGCGTCTACAGCTACCCGATCGGTGCGGCCAGCGTGATCGCCGTGCGCGAGATTCGCGCCTGGCAGGCCGAGCACGCGACGCCGGCGGACGTGGTGTTGTGCGCATTCGGCCCTACGATGGCAAAAGCCTGGCGATCGGCTCTGGATGCGGCCTGAATTCCGCCCGCATCGCCATCGCAGCCATCATGCGGCGGCATGAGGACACTCCCGCACACCATGTCGCCGGCCGTACCCGGAGGTACGCGGCAGGCGCGCTGCACCAGCTCGCCGCTTGACGATTTCTTGACGGGCCGAGCCTATGATGGCGCGGCAGACCGACCCCAGCGACGGCGCCGCCTGCGCCGCGCTTGTTCTTTCCTTCGCTTACAGGACGCGCCGCCATGAGCTACGAAAGCATCGTCGACACCATCGGCAATACACCCATCGTCAAACTGCACCGCTTGCCCCCGAAACATGTCGATTTGTACGTGAAGGTCGAGGCGTTCAATCCCGGCGGCTCGGTCAAGGATCGCCTCGCGATCGCGATCGTTCTCGATGCCGAGAAGAAGGGTCTGCTCAAGCCCGGCGACACGATCATCGAGGCGACTTCAGGCAATACCGGCGTCGCGCTCGCGATGGTGGCAGCCGCGCGCGGCTACAAGTTCGTCGCGATCATGACCGAGACGTTCTCGATCGAACGCCGCAAGCTGATGCGCGCGTACGGCGCCAAGGTGATCCTGACGCCCGCCGCCGAACGCGGCACCGGCATGGTGCGCATCGCCGAGGAACTGGCGAAGAAGCACGGTTGGTTCCTTGCACGGCAGTTCCAGAACCCGGCCAACCCGGCGTATCACCGCAACACGACCGCCACGGAAATCCTGCGCGATTTCGCCGGCAAGCGGCTCGACGTTTTCGTTTCCGGCTGGGGCACCGGGGGCACCCTGACCGGCGTCGGCGAAATGCTGCGCCTGGCGCGTCCGGACGTGAAGATCGTCGCGACCGAACCGGCCGGCGCGGCGCTGCTGTCCGGCCACGAGTGGAAACCGCACAAGATCCAGGGCTGGACACCGGACTTCCTGCCCGACGTGTTGAGCCGCACCGTCGCGCACGATGTCGAGTTGGTCGACGACGTCGTCGCGCGCGACACCGCGCGCCGCCTCGCCGCCGAAGAAGGCATCTTTGCCGGCATCTCCTCCGGCGCAACGCTGGCCGCCGCGTTGAAGATCGCCGAGAGCGCGCCCGAAGGCTCGGTACTGCTGGCGATGCTGCCGGATACCGGCGAGCGCTACCTCAGCACGTTCCTGCTCGAAGGCGTCAACGAAGGTTCCGACGACGAGTGGTTGGCGGCGCTGGGCTGATCTCGCCGAGCCGAGCGCACGCATCTTTCGCAACCGCGTTTGGACGGCTCAACGGTCAGCGGGAACTGGACGGCGGTGGTGCCATCAGCGCCACGACAACCGCCTGTCATTCGAAAAAGGGCCGCTGCAGCGGCCCTTTTCGCTCAGCGGCGGTGCGGCGGCATCACTGGAGGCAAACGCACCATGTGGCCCGGCGGCATGCCAAATGGCCAGTCGACCACGGCCTGCGGAGTGAGTGCATAACCCGCCTCGCCGTTGCCCAGTTGCCCGTCCAGATTGCTGCCCCAGCACCACGCACTGCCTTCGTCCGTAACCGCACAAGTACTGGTGCGGCCAGCCGCGATCATCGCAACGCCGGAACGCAGCCCCAAGACATCGACCGGGCTCTCGCTACTCACAACCGTGCCGTCGCCGAGTTGCCCGTAGTAGTTGCCGCCCCAGCACTTCACTCCACCAGCGCTGGTCAGCGCGCAATCGTGGCCGCCGCCGGCCGTGATCGCGGTCACTGGCGAATCCAGCCCCAACACATCGCCGGGCGTGAGCCGGTCGTTGCCCCAGCACTTCACGGCCGCTGACTCGAGCAGTGCACAGGTGTGCGTTTCACCCGCGGCAATCGCGACCACGCTGGCCCCAAGACCAATCACGTCAGTCGGGACGAGGCGATTGCTCGTGGTGCCATCGCCCAGCTCGCCATGGCCGTTCTGCCCCCAACATTTCACACCCCCCGCATTCGTGAGCGCGCAGGTATGGAATATTCCCGCGGCAACGGCTCGCACATCCGCGGACAATCCTGTAACCGTCGCCGGCACCAGACTGCTCTCCGTACCACCATTGCCAAGCTGACCAACACTGCCATCGCCCCAGCACGCCACACTGCCGTTGACCCTCACTCCGCAGACGTGGACCCCCCCAAGCGCGATCGTTGTGATGTTTGCCTGCCTTGCCACGGGTAGCGGAGCGGCGTGGCTCGTGAACGTTCCGTCACCCAGTTGCCCCCTCCCGTTCCAGCCCCAGCACAGGGCCTGGTTGCCCAATGTGACTGCGCAGGAAAACGCGCCAGCCGTAGCCACGGTCTTAACGCCGGAATCCAGTCCTTTCACGGCGATCGGGCGGGGATGTGGACGGTTCGTTCCATCGCCCAATTCACCCGACTGGTTGCTACCCCAGCAGGCGACGCCACCCTTTGCGTTCAGCGCACAGGCATGATGCTCGGCGGCCGAGATGGCTGCCACATCCAAGCCGAGCCCGGACACCTCAACGGCGGTCAGCCTGCGCACGGGCACGCCGTTGCCCAGCTTGCCCGAATCCCCACTTCCCCAGCATCTCAGCTCGCCTGCGAGCAATCTCGCACAGGTGTGATCGAAGCCAGCCGCAAGCCCCACCACGCCAGAGCCAAGGCCGACAACAGCCTTCGCATTCATGCGGGACTCCGTCGTCCCGTCACCGAGCATGCCGGACGCATTCATGCCCCAACACTTCACCGCTCCCGCGCGGGTCAGCGCACAGGTATGCCAAAAGCCGGCCACGATCGCCGTTGCCGGTTCCCGGAGGGATATGGCATCCACCGGAATCGGGCTGCTGATCTGCGAGCCATCGCCCAAGGCACCCGAGCCGTTGCTCCCCCAGCATTTCACACGGCCCCCTACGACAATGGCACATGTGTGTCCGGCACTTGTCGCAATCGCGGTCACACCGGCAGACAAACCCTTGACGCCTACCGGAATCGCGCGATCGATATAGGTCCCGTCGCCAAGCTGCCCGCTGTCATTCTCCCCCCAGCACTTTGCCGCTCCGGCAGAAGTCAACGCGCACGAGTAGTCATAGCCTGCCTCGATTGCGACCACATCCGAATCCAGGCCGCGCACATTCACCGGAATCGGCGAATCGACTTCCGTACCGTCGCCCAGCGCACCGCGGTAATTCGATCCCCAGCAGCGAACGCCACCTGCCGCGGTCAACGCGCAGGCATGCCTGGCGCCCGTTGCGATCGCCTTGACGCCTGTCTCCAAACCTTTCACGTCCAATGGCCGCCCGGATAACCAGTTCGAACTCGCTCCAAGCGTACCGTTGAGGCCATGGCCCCAGCATTTGACCCCGCCGCTTGTCGTCAAGACGCAACTGAAGTACCCCCCAGCAGCCACATCGGAGACCGTGGCGTCGAGGCCGAGCACATCCACGGGTGACTCGCTGGGGTTCTGCGTACCATCCCCCAGGCTGAAAAAGTCATTGTTGCCCCAGCACTTCACGCCGCCGCTGTAGGTCACGGTACAGGCGTGGGCAACGCCCAAGCTAAGTGTGGCCGCGCTCGCAGCGGTGAATGCCATCGGTGCCGCGAAGAGGACCGCAGCTACGGAAAGGGCCGCCGAACAGCGGAACCAACGTCGACGCACGGCGCCCATGAAAAGCCATTCCATGATTCCATTCCCCCTCGTCCAGATGATTCGTTTCAGCCGTCAACGTATCAGGGCGGCGAAGCAAAGTCCCCACGAGCCATGATGCCCCTGCCCGACAGAAAAACGGGCGCCGAAGCGCCCGTTTTTGATTGCTGCAGTGAATCGGGAGACTACGCGCCCTTCTTCCACTGCCCCAGCGCGGCGAGACCGTTGTCGCGCGCACGCGCGAAGACGGTCTTTTGCGCGTCGGCGAAGTTCGCCTGCATGTCCTTGCCCCACAGCTGCAGCGCGGCGCTTTGCATCGCTCGGCCGTAGGAGAACGACAGCGGCCACGGATGCGGGCCCATCTGGTTCATCGCGTTGAGGTGCGCGGTCGCCTGCTCGTCGCTCTGCCCGCCGGACAGGAACACGATGCCCGGCAGCGAAGCCGGCACGGCAGCCTTGAGGCAGCGCACGGTGGCTTCGGCGACGTCGGCGACGTCGGCCTGGTCTGCGCAGTCCTTGCCGGACACGACCATGCTGGCCTTCAAGATCGTGCCTTCGAGCATCACGTTCTGCTCGTACAGCGCGCCGAACAGCGAGCGCAGGGTCGCTTCGGTGACTTCATAGGCGACATCGAGGTCGTGGTCGCCGTCCATCAGCACTTCCGGCTCGACCATCGGCACGATGCCGGCTTCCTGGCACAGCGCGGCATAGCGCGCGAGCGCGTGCGAGTTCGCCTCGATGCAGGTGCCGCTCGGCGTGTCCTCGCCGATCGTGATGACCGCGCGCCACTTGGCGAACTTCGCGCCGAGCTTGGCGTATTCGGCGAGACGGTCGCGCAGGCCGTCGAGGCCTTCGGTGACCAGTTCGCCCGGAAAGCCGGCCAGCGGCTTGGCGCCGATGTCGACCTTGATGCCCGGCAGGATGCCGGCGTCGAGCATGACCTTGGTGAACGGCACGCCGGCCTTGGTCGACTGGCGGATCGTCTCGTCATACAGGATCGCGCCGGAGATGTGCTCGCCGAGTTTCGGCGCGGTCAGCAGCATCTCGCGGTAGGCACGACGATTTTCTTCGGTATTCGGCACGCCGACGGAGTCGAAGCGCTTCTTGATCGTGGCGGTGGACTCGTCGATGGCGATGATGCCCTTGCCGGGCGCGACCATCGCCTGGGCGATGCTTTCAAGCTCTTCGATACTCATCTATGGCTCCGTCAAAACGAAAGCGCGCCGCGACCCGCACGCTGGCGTGGGCCGTGGTCGGACTGTTGAGGGGGCCGCGATTATAGGCCAGTTCGGAAACCGGCGCCGCCGCTGGCCTGCCCGCGACGAACGCCGCAACAGGACGAGGCTTGAAGGCCGGAATCCGCCGGATCAGCGATCCTGCCAGCCGAGCTTGTCGATCTGGCAGTGTTGCATGACCGCCGTGCGCGCAGCCGGATCGGCCGGCAGGTTGAACGGAAAGATCAGCCAGCTGAACACGCGATCGCGGCCGGAGTTCGAAACGGTCGGGTCGAACCGCATGCTCGCGGCGGCACTCGCCGCGACCTTACCCAGATCGCCTTCCGGCACCACGCGCTGCACCTTGACCGAGCTGGTGCGCCCGTCCTTCTCGACCACGAACGACACCGCTGCACAACCGGGTCCCTGCAGGTTCTTGCCGTAGTTGGGTGCATCCGCCTCGATCGAGGCGCGGTCCATGACCCAGTATGCGGCCAGCTTGTCCGGCGCGACCACGCGCGGCGGCAAGGTCGATTGCGCAAACACGTTCGTGCAGCAGACCGACGTGCAACAGGCCGAAACGATTGCAAACAACGACAGGCGCGACATGACGACATCCTCCAGCGACGCCATCGGGAAACGTGGCGCGGCCATTCTACGAGCGCGCGATGAAGATGGATGTAACGACGCTACGACAACGCTGATCAAGTCGCCTTTGCCGTCATTCCGGCGGAGGCCGGAGGCGCTTTACAACAGCCGCGGGCTGGTCATCCACCTTGCTCTTGGAAACAACACATTGGAATCGAGATGGATCCCGGCCTTCGCCGGGATGACGGCTTGTTCAGCGTTGCTCTAAGGCTTGGGAAGGGACAATTCATTCGTCGACGATTCCGGCCATGCCGGCGGCAGGCCACGTTCGCGCAGGCGATGCAGCAGGCCGGTCAGGCCGTGCGCGCCGAAGGCGAGGCCGAGGCCGATGACGAGCTTCAGGACGCACACGAGCAGGCTGCTGCCGCTCTGCCACAAAAGCATGGTGAACGCGGTATCGCCGAAACGCGCGGAGAGCGCGAGTCGAAACGCGAAGCTGACGAGATCGAGCAGCGCACCCATCGCGAACGCGACACCAAGTACCGACAACGCGATGTACTGCAGTTCCTTCGCGTCGATCGAACTCTCGAATGGTTGATGGCTGGCCGACGTGGTGGCGAGCCGAGCGATCATTCCCGGGTACAGCCAAAGCGCGACCGACAGTGCGATCAACGCACCACCGAATCCGATCAACATGCCGCGCGCGGCCTCTTCGTTCGGATCCCCCGACCAAGCCTGCATCGTCGGCAACATCGTCGGCAACGACGTTACCGTCTGCACAAACAGCAGCATCGCCCCCAACCGCACCACGATGCACAGGATCGAATACAGCGAAGTCCGCATCACACTCCCCCCGTTGATGGATCGTTTACAGATCGCGCAGCCCGTCCGCTACGCCGCCTTCGCCGACCTTCAGCAGCTTCAGCGTGTTGGTGCCGCCGAGCTTGCCGGTGTGGTCGCCGTTGGTGACGATGACGCGGTCGTCGACGGCGAGGTGTCCGAGCGCGAACAGATGCTGGATCGCCTCGCGCGCGGCCTGGGTTGGGCCGACGCCTTGCGCATCGAACTCGACCGGGTGCACGTCGCGATACAGCAGCATGCGCCGGCGCGCTGCCGCGTTGCGCGACAAGGCATAGATCGGCACGGTCGAGCGATAGCGCGACAGCCACTGCGCGGTTGCGCCACTCTCGGTCAGCGCGACGATTGCGCGCACGCCGACTTGGCTCGCCATGAACATCGCGGCGAGCGCGATCGCCTGGTCGGTACGGTCGAGGCGATGCGCGCCGGGCGAAAGATCCTCGGTCGGCTCGAACTGGCGCTCGGCGCCGAGGCAGACGCGACGCATCGCCGCGACCGCCTTGTCCGGGTGTTTGCCGGCGGCGGTTTCCTGCGACAGCATGACCGCATCGGTGCCGTCGATGACCGCGTTCGCGACATCGAGCACTTCCGCACGTGTCGGAATCGGCGACTCGACCATCGACTGCATCATCTGCGTTGCGGTGATCACGACGCGGCTCTGCACCAGCGCCTCGCGGATGATCTTCTTCTGCAGGCCCGGCAGTTCGGCGTCGCCGATCTCCACGCCGAGATCGCCGCGCGCAACCATCACCGCGTCGGACACCTCGACGATCTCGGCGAGATTCTCGATCGCCTCGGCGCGTTCGATCTTCGCGACCAGCGCGGCGGAACCGCCAGCTTCGTGCAGCAGCCTGCGCGCCTGCCCGATGTCGTCGGCGGTCTTCACGAACGACACCGCGAGGAAATCCGCGCCTAGCTCGGCGGCGAGCCGGATGTCATTGCGGTCCTTGTCCGACAGCGCGGCGACGGTGAGGCCTCCTCCAAGGCGGTTGATACCCTTGCGATCGGACAGGCGGCCGCCGGCGAGCACACTGCAATGGATCGTGCGGCCGACCACCCCGACGACTTCGAGTGAAACCAGGCCATCATCGAGCAGCAGCACGTCGCCTGGATTCACGTCCTTCCAAAGGTCGTGGTAGCTGACGCCGACGCGCGTCGCGTCGCCAGCAGGCGCTTTCGCATCGCAATCGAGTGTGAACGACGCGTTCGGCTCGAGTTGGATCGGCCCGCTCGCGAAACGCTCGATGCGGATTTTCGGACCTTGCAAATCGGCCAGCACGCCAACTTCGCGACCGAGCTCGGCTGCCGCCGCACGCACGGCCGCGGCGCGCTGGCGATGATCGTCGGCACTGCCGTGCGAAAGATTCAAGCGGACCACGTCGACGCCTTCAGCGAGCAGGTTCTTCAACGCGCCGGGCGCATCCGTAGCCGGTCCCAGCGTGGCGATGATCTTGGTGCGGCGAAGCTGCTCTTGCACGTGCGCGTCTCCTTTGGCGGGCAAGCCGGAAATCATACGCGAGCACCGCGACCGTGCGCGCCGCGCGCACGCGCCAGTCTTGTGAAAGGCGACCTGCAACATCATCTGGCGCAAGATAGTCATCCCACCGCACCGCACAGGAGATCACCATGAGCGTCAGCAAGATCCTCTACACCGCAACCGCCACCGCGAAGGGCGGCCGCGCCGGCCACATCCACAGCAGCGACGGCGTGCTCGATTTCGACCTCAAGGTGCCGAAGGAAATGGGCGGCCCCGGCGGCGCCGGCAGCAATCCGGAACAGTTGTTTGCGGCGGGTTATGCGGCCTGCTTCGAGGGTGCGATGCGCTTCGTTGCCGGCCAGCGCAAGGTGCAGGTTCCAGCCGATACGCAGGTGACCGCGCATGTCGGCATCGGCCCGCGCGAACCGACCGGCTTCGGCATCGCGGTGCAGCTCGAAGTCAGTCTGCCCGGTCTCGACCGCGTGGTCGCGCAGGATCTGGTCGACACCGCACATCGCGACATCTGTCCGTATTCGCATGCGACGCGCGGCAATGTCGACGTGACGATCACGCTGGTCTGAGATCGCAGCGGCAGATCGATTTGCCTGCCCTGGCGCCTTCCTGTGAAGCCTCCCCCATCAAGGGGGGGGCTTGGAGGGAGAGGGTGTTCATGTACCTCCACATAGCGGACAACCTCATCCCCACCCGACCCTCGTGTTGAAGGGAGGGCCGAAAAGCACCACAGGTCACGCCAGCGCGGAAACCAGCTCGCCGGCGGCATCGGCGACGACATCGGCACCCGCGCTTTCCAGTTCGGTGCGACTGCCGAAACCCCAGGTCACGCCGACCGCACGCACGCCGTTGGCTTTCGCGCCTTCGATGTCGAAATGACGATCGCCGACCATTGCGACCTGATCGGGCGGCATGGCGAAGTCGGTCAGTGCCTGCGCGATCATCGTCGCCTTCTCGCTGTCGCGCGTCTTCGCCTGTGCCGCATAGACGCGCGTGAAGCGCGCGCCGAACGGCAGGTTTTCGACGATGCGGCCGGTATACAGATCCGGCTTGCTGGTGACGATGGCCAGGGTGGTGCCACGTGCGGCGAGCGCCTCGATCGCGTCGGCGATGCCGGGATAGACGACATGCTCGCTCCAGCCGACGTCGCTGAAGCGTTCACGGTAGAACGCGACGGCACGTTCGATCGCGTCGACGTCGTTGCCGAGCACGCTCGGAAACATCGCGCGCAGCGGTGGCCCGATCCACGCGCGCAAATGCGCGCGCGGCGGCACCGCAGCGCCGACCTTCTCCAGCGCGTATTCGATCGACGCGGTGATGCCGGTTTCGGAATCGATCAAGGTGCCGTCGAGGTCGAACAGGATCAGGCGCATCAGTCGAAGCCATTCCTGAAGATGCGATCGGCTTCGTTGCCACGCTGAAGATCGAGCACGAATCCATCCTGTGTCGCGCCGGTCACGCGCAGCGTGAATGCATTGCCGGGAGCGGTCCAGCTCTCGCCGACCACGAACATCGATTCCGGATTGTTCGATACGTCTGCAGGCGGCACGGCTGCATCGACGCTCCAGGCCGGCTCGTTTCGATTGGTCCTCACTTCGTGGATGATCACGGCGTTGCCGGCGAGGGCAGCCTCGTACTTGCCGCCACGCTTGCGTGCCTCGATCACGTAATAGTGACTGGCCGGCTCAGGCGCCGGCAAGGTGACCACGATCATCTGCACGTGGGTCGATCCGAGCAGGCTGGCGCGGTCGAGCACGATGTTCGTGAGCGCACCATCCGCCGCCAGCGTCAGCTTGCGCGCGTCGTCGACCCAGCCGAGACGGTCGCGCGACCAGATGCCGATGTGCTTGGGCTGCCAGCCGAAGATCGGATCGCCGACTGCGTTGTCCCACGCGTCACTCATGACATCCCAGGGATTGTCGTAAGGGTCGCTGTCGAGATCGGAGTTGTTCGCATGCGGCAGGCCGAAGCCGTGGCCCATCTCGTGCGCGAGTGGCGCTTCGTTGGCATAGCCCCACGGCGGTTCCCAGGTCGAGTACCAGAGCTTGGTCACGCCATCGAGAGTCGCGGTGTGGCCGCCGCCCCAGGCGCAGCCGTCGAGTTCGCCGTCGTACATCGTGTTGATGCCCACGAACGGCGAAAAGTCGACCTCGTCGTCGGCGACCGCGGTGCAGTCGGCCCACAGCGCATCAAGATCGGCACGCAGATCGGTGCCGCAGGAGGCGCCATCCGGCACGTAGTACGAACGCGGATGTGGCAGGGTGAACCAGCCAGCGACTTCGCTGCCGACCAGATCCACCTTGTCGTACGACACCTCGCGCCAGTAGTGGTCGAGCCGGCCGGGATCGTTCGACAACATGCCGCTGAAATAGTCCGGTGGCAGCGGAGGATCACCGGCGGTGTCGGAGAAACGGCACAGCAAGGTGACCCACGGCTGCGACCCGGCCACCAGCGGCTTTACCGGTGCATTCAACTGCACGCTCGGAACGACGATCGATGCCGGCACGAGACGGCCATCCGGCCACGGTGCTGGCGCCAGTGTCATCGCGACCTCGCGGCCGTACAGCGCATGGAGGTCGCCAACGACGCGGCGCGCCGCATCGAGGTCAATGCGTTCGCGACCGCCGTGGCCGTCGGCGATCATCAGCATTGGTTCGCGAGGGCTCGCATGTCCGCGGGCCGCATCACCCCAGACCAGTTCGAGGTAGCCATAGCGCATCGACTGCGCCTGCGCTGTGCCCGCTGCCCCCACGGCGAACGCCAGCGCGCTCCACAGAATCGACTTCATCATCGCTCCCCTTTCGATGCAGCCCCGCACGGCGTCGCGCCATGCATGTTCGCGTCTTGCCTCAGCCGCGCACGTTCAGCGCGGCGACCGCCGGCAGTTCCTTGCCTTCAAGGAATTCGAGGAACGCGCCGCCGCCGGTCGAGATGTAGGAAACCTTGTCGGCAACGCCGTATTTCTCGATCGCGGCCAGCGTGTCGCCACCACCGGCGATCGAGAACGCATTCGACGCCGCGATCGCGCGCGCCAGCGTCTGGGTACCGTTGCCGAACGCATCGAACTCGAACACGCCGACCGGTCCGTTCCACACGACGGTGCCGGCCTTCGCGATGAGTTCGGCGTAGCGTTTCGCGGTGTCCGGGCCGATGTCGAGGATCATGTCGCCATCGCCAACCTCGGCCACCTTCTTCACCGTCGCCGGCGCATCGGCGGCGAACGCGGACGCGACAACGACGTCGCTCGGAATCGGCACGTCGGCGCCGCGCGCCTTCGCATCGGCGATGATCTTCCTCGCAGTGTCGAGCAGGTCCATCTCGACCAGCGACTTGCCGACTTTGTAGCCAGCCGCGGCGATGAAGGTGTTTGCGATGCCGCCGCCGACGATGAGCTGGTCGACCTTGCCGACCAGCGTTTCGAGCAGCGTGAGCTTGGTTGACACCTTGGAGCCGGCCACGATCGCCAGCAGCGGTCTGGCCGGATGTTCGAGCGCCTTCGCCAGCGCATCGAGTTCGGCCATCAGCAGCGGGCCGCCCGCGGCGACCGACGCGTGGCGGATCGCGCCATGCGTCGACGCCTGCGCGCGGTGCGCGGTACCGAACGCGTCCATCACGTAGACGTCGCACAGCGCCGCGTACTTTTTAGACAGCGCCTCGTCGTTCTTTGCCTCGCCGACGTTCATGCGGCAGTTTTCCAGCAGCACGAGCTGGCCCGGCTTCACGTCGACAGCGTCGAGCCAGTCGCGTACCAGAGGCACCTCGCGACCTAGCAGTTCACCGAGGCGCTTCGCGACCGGAGCCAGCGAATCCTCGACGGTCCACTGCCCTTCCTTCGGGCGTCCCAGATGCGAGGTGACCATCACCGCCGCGCCCTTGTCGAGCGCGAGCCGGATCGTCGGCAACGCCGCGAGGATGCGCGTCTCGGAGGTGATGCGACCGCCGTCGATCGGCACGTTGAGATCTTCGCGGATCAACACGCGTTTTCCGGCGAGATCGAGATCGCTCATGCGCAACACGGACATCGGCACTTCCTCGGGGCAAGAATCGGCCCGCCATTACAGCGGCAGCAGGCGGTCGGCGCAACGCCGACACGGATCGCGCGGGACCAATCGCACCCGCCTGGCGACCGGCAACGAGCGAAATGGCTCCTGCGCCGCCGCTGCAGCGGTGCGACGATGACCACCCAACCGATCCGAACCGGCCAGAACCCGATGAGCGCACACACCGCAACGATTTCCTGGCAGCGCGGCGACGAGGATTTCGCGCGCGGACATTACTCCCGCGGTCACCAATGGCGCTTCGATGGCGGCGCGGTGGTGGCTGCCTCGCCATCGCCGCAGGTCGTACCGGCGCCATGGTCGGACCCGGCCGGTGTCGACCCCGAGGAAGCGTTCGTCGCGGCGATCTCCAGTTGCCACATGCTGTGGTTCCTGTCGCTCGCGGCGGAGCGCGGTTTTGTGGTCGACCGCTACGAAGACGAAGCCATTGGCACCCTTGCGCGCATCGCACCCCGGCGGCAGGCGATCACCGAGGTCGTGCTGCGACCACGCATCGCGTTCGCCGAAAGCCACCTCGCCAGCCAGGCCGAGATCGACGCACTGCACGAAGCCGCGCATGAACGCTGCTTCATCGCCAACTCGGTGAATACCGCGATCCGCGTAGAACCAAGGCCTTAACCGCTGCCGTCGACCCGCCGCAAGCGCCGATACCCCCGGCGCCGACCGCTGCGACCCGACGGCGCGAGCGGCGGCCAAAAGTGCCAAAAAAATCACATTTCGTCCGTCATCCCCGGCGCCGGCCCTTTGATGGCGCGGTTCGCGGTCACGGCACGCTTCTTGCTCCATGCGTGCGCGTGACTGACGACCTCTCCGAATTCGAGCCGACCATGATGAGCAGCGCCCTTCCATACGCCAGCGACGCCGCCGATCCGCTGCCGCAGGATCGCATGATCGTGGACTGGCGCTCGCGCTACGACGGGCTGGTCGCGATCGCGTATGTCGGCGGCAAGGCCGTCGCGGGCATTTCCGGCCCGTGGTCGGACAAGTTCGCATTGACCTGGTGGGAGCGTCCGCTGCCGCAACGTCAGCTCGAGCTGTTCGATTCGCTCGATGAGGCGAAACACGAAGTCGAGGGCTGGGCATTGCGCGTGCGCAACGGCTATGCCTCGGCGTCGGCTACAAATGCTCCAGGGCTGCTGCCGATGCTGGTGCCCGTCGCGAAGAGCGGTCTGCTCGCCCAGATCCGCACCCTGCTGCCGGAATTCGCGCGCCGGCCACGCATTGCCGCAGCGTCGAAATCGCCCGATCGCCTGCGCGAGCGGCATGCGCATGCCGACATCAACCTCGACGACCTGCATTTCGCGGCCGACAAGTAGGTTTCAATCGCCGCTCGCCTTGCGCGTGACGCGGCGGCGGTTGCGCACGTAGGTCGAAGTGGCAGTGCCGTCCGCGCTCTTGCGCTTGTCGATCTCGAACAACGCCGTCGCCGCGATCAGCTCGCTGAGCTTGCGGAAGCCGTAGTTGCGCGCGTCGAACTCCGGCGCCTGCTTGGCGATCGTGTTGCCGACCGCGCCCAGATGCGACCAGCCGGCATCGTCGGACGAGGCTTCGACCGCGTTGCGCAGCAGGGCGACGAGCCGGCCATCCTGCTTCAACTGGGCGCTGGTACGTGGTCCGGAGGCCTCGTCTTCATCGTCGCCCTTGTCGACCAGAATCTCGGTATAGATGAACTTGTCGCAGGCCGACACGAACGGCATCGGCGTCTTCTTTTCGCCGAAGCCGTACACGACCAGGCCGGCTTCGCGCACGCGCGCGGCGAGGCGCGTGAAGTCGCTGTCGCTCGACACGATGCAGAAGCCGCCGAGCTTGGCGGCGTACAGCAGGTCCATCGCGTCGATGATCAACGCCGAATCGGTCGCATTCTTGCCGGTGGTGTAGCGGAACTGCTGGATCGGCTGGATCGCATGCTTGAGCAACGCTTCCTTCCAGCCTTTCAGCTGCGGCCCGGTCCAGTCGCCGTAGATGCGCTTGACCGTGGCGGTGCCGTATTTCGCGATCTCGGCGAGCAGGCCTTCGACCACCGCCGGCTGTGCGTTGTCGGCATCGATCAGCACCGCGAGCTTGGTCGATTGCGTGGCCATGTCGAAACCCTCTGCCGAGTCGTGCCGCCAGCGTACTCCGCAGGTGTCGCCGGCGGAAATGCAATGGTGCGCCATTGCCGCAACTGCAGTAGCGTTGCGGCAACGGCGTGCCCTGAACGCGCCGCTCCAACGGGAACGCATGATGCCAACCCTCGTATTTCGACGCGCCTTGCTCGCGGCGCTGCTGTGCGCCCCGGCCGCTGTGGCGGCGGCCGCTCCGGATATTTTGGATACCCTTCTGCGCGCGGCGCACGCGGCCGGCCAGTTCGACGGCGTCGTGCTGGTCGCGCGCGGCGACGATGTGCTCTACCGCCGCGCGATCGGTAGTGCCGACCGCATCACCCAGCAGGCGCACGTGCCCGGCGAAACCTGGCGCTGGATGGCGATCACGCAACAGGTGACCGCCGCGCTCGCGATGCAGGACATCGAACACGGTCGCCTGCGCCTCGACGACACCTTGGCAACCGTGTTGCCGGATTTCGGCGATGCGAATCTCGCCCGCGTCAGCGTGCGCCAGCTGCTGCAGCACAGCGCCGGCCTCGCCAATCCCGACGACAGCGCCGCCGACACCAGCGGCGTGCCGGCGTTCTATCGCGCGGAAGGCGCGGCTGCGTCGGATAAGGCCGCACTGCGCTACTGCGCCGGCGCGCCAAAATACGCGCCCGGCGCGAAGTTCGAGGACAACCCTTGCGATTACCTCGTGCTCGCCGCGGTGCTCGAACGCGTGAACGGCGCGAGCTACGCGCAACTCGTTGCCAAGCGCATCGCGCGTCCGCTGAAGCTGGCCTCGCTCGGCGTGCAGTCGCCGGTGCGCGCGGGGATCGCCGGCCGCGTCGTCGGCTACAGCGCCGAAGGCTTGCGCGAAGCCACGCTCAACACCGGCCGCTACGGTGCGGCGGGCGCGCTGTACGGCACGCTCGACGACTTGCGCCGCTTCGATGGCGCACTGCTCGACGGCAGCCTGCTGTCGAAGCCGGCAACCGCCGCGATGTGGAGCGGCGAACCGACGCTCGGCAATGTCGCGTTCGGTGCGCTCGTCTACTCGGCGCGGCTGCCGCATTGCGCGGCGCCGGTCGATCTGGTCGAACGGCGCAGCGAGATCGGCGGCGTGCGCGCGGTCAACCTGCTCGCGCCGGCGCAAGGCATCGCGCTGATCGCGTTCTCGAACACCGCGGCGACCGAGCTCGGCCACGTCATGCAGGGCTCTGGCCTGCTGCACGATCTGCTCGATGCGGCCGTGTGCGAACCGGACCCGCCCGCTGCGCCGTCGAAGCGCGCGACACGACGCAAGCGCTGAGCCGGATCGACCCCATTGGCCACGCCGCCGCGTTGAAGCGCCCGCGTACTGGAGATCACGATGAGATATTGCCTGTTGTTGCCGCTCGTACTCGCGGCTTGCGCACCGACCGCGCCCACGCACAGCGCCGACGCCGCAGCGCCGACACGTGACACAGCTACCGCTGGCACGGCCACCGCAACGGTCGACATGGGCATGCTCGATCGCTACCACTGGCCACTCGAATCGGCCACGGACAGGGGCGGCCAACGCATCGATGCGCTGTTCGCGCGCGCGGGCAAGCCGCTGCAACTCGACTTCGCCGAAGGACGACTCAGCGTCGCCAATGCCTGCAATCGCCTCGGCGGCAGCTACACGATCCAAGCCGGCCGGCTCGACGTCGGGCGCATGATGCAGACGATGATGGCCTGCGTCGATCCGAAGCTGATGGCGCTCGACGCTGCGATCGGCGGACGTCTGGACGGCCATCCGCGCATCGAGCTGCAGACCACCGGCGACACGCCGCGATTGACCTTGCGCACCGATGCCGGCGACACGCTGGTGTTCGCCGGGACGCCGACCGCGGCGACGCGCTACGGCAGCACTGGCGAAACCGTGTTCCTCGAAGTCGCCGCGCAGAAGAAGCCGTGCAGTCATCCGCTGATCCGCGACAGGCAATGCCTTGAAGTGCGCGAGCGCCACTACGACGCGAACGGCCTCGCCAATGCAACCCCGGGCGAATGGCATCCGTTGTACCAGGACATCGAGGGCTACACGCACGAGGAAGGCGTGCGCAACGTGCTGCGCGTGAAGCGCTACGCGATCAAAGATCCGCCGGCCGATGCGCCGTCGAGCGCGTACGTGCTCGACATGATCGTCGAATCGGAACTCGCCAAACCCTGAGCCTGACTGCGCCGGCGCACCGGCGCGGCAGCAACTACATCGCGCGATCGACCATCGCGACCAGCTGCGCCTTTGAGGCGAGACCGATCTGCGTCGCCTGCACCTTGCCGCCCTTGAACAGCAGCAAGGTCGGTGCCGAACGCACGCCGCAGGCGAGCGCGGTCTTCTGGTTCTTGTCCAATTCGACCTTGGCGACCTTGAGCCGACCCGCGTAGTCGGCGGCGAGCTGTTCGAGCATCGGCGCGAGCGCCTTGCACGGGCCGCACCATTCGCCCCAGAAGTCGACCAGCACCGGCGTCGGCGACTGCAACACGTCGCTGTCGAAACTTGCGTCGTTGGTGGCCATGACGTGATCGCTCATGGAATGGCAGCTCCTGTCGGGTGCGGAAAGTCGAGCATAACGGTTGCGGGACGACACGACATGCGAACGGTCGCGGATCGGCGTCAGTGCAGCGCAAGCAGCGCACCGCGCAACACGACCGCCTGGTTTTCGGTCTCGCTGCGCGCGCCGTACACCAGCGTGATGCGCCGCGAACCGGCCGCGGCGAGCAGTGCCTGCAGGCGTTCACGTTGCACCGGAGCGGCGAGTTCCTTCAGATAGCGCGTGCGGAATTCGTCCCAGCGTTCCGGCACATGGCCGAACCAGTGGATCAGTTCCGCATCCGGCGCGAGATCGCGCACCCAATCGTCGAGCTTCAGCTCGTCCTTGCTGCGACCGCGCGGCCAGAAGCGATCGACCAGCACGCGATAGCCGTCGTGCGGCGTCGGTTCGTCGTATGCGCGCTGCAATGCGATGTCGCGCTGGCGGTGTCTGGCCGAGGTCATGGCGATGCTCCTGACGAAGCGACGACACGACGGTCGTTGGCCACAAGCACGTTGCGCACGCGCTCGCGCAACAATGGCAAGGCCTCGCGCTCGAACCATGGGTGATGCTTGAACCAGCCGGTGTTGCGCGGCGACGGATGCGGCAGCGGCAGGTAGCGCGGCAGATAGTCGGCGAATGCGGCAACGGTGTCGCTCAGGCTGGCCTTCGCCGAGGCGCCGAGGAAATGCCGTTGTGCGTACTGGCCGATCAACAAGGTCAGCTCGATCCGCGGCATGCCGGCGAGAAGCCGGTCGAGCCACAGTTGCGCGCATTCGCGGCGCGGCGGCAGGTCGCCACCGCGACCGCGACCCGGATAGCAATATCCCATCGGCACGATCGCGATGCGCGAAGCGTCGTAGAACGTCGCGGTGTCGATGCCGAGCCAGTCGCGCAGGCGCGCACCGCTGGCGTCGTCCCACGGCACGCCGCTGGCGTGGACTTTCGCGCCGGGCGCCTGGCCGACGATCAGCAGGCGCGCGCTCGCCGCCGCCTGCACGATCGGACGCGGACCGAGCGGCAACTGCGCCGCGCAGGCACGGCAGGCACGAATGCGCACAAGCAGCGCGGCAAATTCGCGATCCGCCGCGGCGTCCGCACCGCGCGCTGCATTCGAAGGCGACGCCGCTCCTGCGCGCGCACCGCCCAACCGGGAAGCAGTCGGTGCGGCGGCGGCGAACGGTTTCATGCGGTCATTGTACGCCGCCGTTCGCCGCTCACTGCGCGCTGCAATCTCAGTCGTCGTCGCGATCGCGCGGCAGCGAAACCTTGCCGCGCACGTCGTCGTGATGCACGTCGCCCGAACCCTTCGCCCGCACCGTGAAGTCACCACCGACGTCGCCCACGCCTACGTCGCCGGAACCGATTGCACCGATCGTCACGTCGCGACCGACATGCCGGGCGGACACATCGCCCGATCCGACCTTGTCGATCGTGACGCTGCCGCCGACGGTATCGAACTGCAGGTCGCCCGAGCCCGTGCGCGCGACCTTCACGTCGCCACGCACCTTGCGCAAAGAGATGTCGCCGGAGGAACTCGAGCGCACCTCGACGCTGCCGACGTCGCCGCCATTGACATCGCCCGAACTGACTTCGATGGTCAGCGGACCTGCGATTGTGTCGACGCGCAGATCGCCGGAGCTCGCATCGAACGAGAGCGCCGCTACGTTGCGCACGTCGGCGTCGCCGGAGCTGGCCCTGATCTCGGCCGCGAGCGCTGCTGGCGCGCGCACGCGCAGGTTGACATATGCATAGCTCGACCCGAACCAGCTCCAGCCTTTCTGGCGTTCCTGCCGCGGCGTGATCGTCAGGCGGTCGCCGCTGCGCTGCTGGTCGACGCCAAGGTTGGCAAGCCAGGCGTGATCGGAGGCACAAGCACGGCCACGCACCTCGACTTTGGCAAGTCCCGGCACGCCCTCGAGGACGACGTCGCTGGAACCGAGCGCGAACGCGACGGTTTTCAGGCCGGCGGCATCGACGTCGAAATCGTGCTGGGCGGTGAAGCGGCATTCGTCGGCCAGCGCGAACGAGGGCGCCAGACAGATCAGCAAAAGCAGAGTGCGCATTGCGTGTCCTCCATTGGGTTCCGTCACTTCGATGCGCGCCGGCACGCGGGGGTTTAATCCGGCGCCGGAAAGCCGGAAATGACATCCGGCATTCCATCACCGTTGCAATGCCCCACTCCAGTGGCGCGAATCAACGGCCTGCGCAAACGGTTCGGAGCGGGCGCAGCGCGCGCCGATCGGCATGACCTCAATCGTTTTTTCGACACCCACGGAAATGTATACGGCGACACGTCTATACTGCGGCCGCTGAATCCACAGGGGTGATTCCATGCAAGCGAAACGCTCTGGCGCGCGCCCGCGCGCCCGTCTTGTGGTGCCCGCGTTGACCGCGACGACCTGGATATTGGCACTCGCCGTTCCTTGGTCCGGTTTGAGCGCCGGTACCACGCCTACCTACCGCATCGACTTCCACCGCATCAGCGCCGGCGGTGGCGCCGCGCGCGGCAGTTGCTCGCGTCTGTCGGGCACGCTCGGACAAACGGCCCCCGGATACTCGAGCGGCAGCACCAATTCGGTCATCGCCGGATTCTGGCTGGCTGCGCCGACGGAAGGCCAAGACCAACTGTTCTTCAACGGATTCGAGAGGTGCTGAGATGAAACGCAACCGACTTTTTGCCGTGCTAGCGGCGGCCCTCGTATCCACGGCCGCGATGGATATCGGCGCCGCGCCATTGGCCGCGCAATCGACCGCATTCACCTATCAGGGACAGCTCAATGCGGGCGGCAAGCTGCCGAGCGCCCTGTACCAGTTCACGTTCACGCTGTATGACGCACCGACCGGCGGTGCGCCGGTGGTCGGAACGTCGCCGGTCCAGCAGTCGATCCAGGTCATCGATGGCCTGTTCACGACGGACCTCGACTTCGGCCAGATTTTCAACGGCACGCAGTACTGGCTTGAAATCCAAGTCGGCAGCACGGTCTCCAACGAGGAGGTGCTGGCCGCACGCCAACCCATCACCGCGGTCCCGGTCGCGCAATACGCGCTGAACTCGCCCGCCGGCACGGCAGGTCCGACCGGACCTGCCGGACCCGCTGGTCCGACCGGCCCGCAAGGCATCCAGGGCATGCAAGGTCCGGCCGGAGCGACGGGTGGCGTTGGAGCCACGGGTGCGACCGGTGCCACGGGCGCGCAAGGAATTCAAGGACCGACAGGAGCTACGGGCGGCGCCGGTGTTACCGGCACGACCGGCCCCACCGGTCCACAAGGCGTCCAGGGTATCCAGGGGCCAACCGGAGCTGCCGGCAACATCGGCGCGACCGGTGCCACGGGCCCTCAGGGCATTCAGGGCGTCGCGGGTCCGACCGGATCCACAGGCGCCACCGGTTCGCAGGGCACCCAAGGTCCCACCGGACCTGCGGGCAATGCGGGGGTCACGGGTGCGACCGGGGCCGTCGGTCCGCAGGGCATCCCGGGACCGACCGGGCCCGCGGGCGACGTCGGAGCCACCGGCGCGACGGGCACTTCCGGCGCGCAGGGCATTCCAGGCGCGACCGGCAGTGCGGGCTCGGCAGGACCGACGGGACCGACCGGACCCGTCGGGGCGACGGGACCACAAGGCGTCGCCAACCTGTACGGCGACGGCTCCGACGGCGCCGGCAATTTCGCCAGCGTGGACTGGACCGCCAGCGCGCCGACCAATACCTTGCAATTCACCACCCTCAACGTGACCGGCACGCTGACCGTTCCCAGCGGCCTGGTCATCCGCGCGACCGGGGCCGTAACAATCTCCGGGCAGATCAAGGTCGCCACCAATACCAATGCGGGCGCGGGAATCGGCTCGACGGCGGCCGTGGTGGGCAACAACAACATTGGCTTGGGCGGCAATGCCGTAAGTCCGCTGTTTGCCAGACTCATGGTCAGCCCTGGACCCGCCGGAGGCGGTATCGGGCCTTACACCAATGCCGGTGTCGTCTCGAATGCGGGCGGCGGAGGCACGGTGGTGATCGTGGCGGGCGGCAGCATCACCATCAACGCTGGCGGCTCGGTCCGCGCGGATGGAGCCAATGGCAACCCGGCCACGCCCTTCACCGGCAGCGGTACCGGCAGCACCGGCGGCGGCGGCGGCGGCGGTGGCGTCATCGTGCTCGCTTCAAGGACCGGCATCACCAACAGCGGCACGATTTCCGCAACCGGCGGCGTGGGAGCGTCGGCACTTGCCGATACCACCACGGGCTGCGCCGCCTCCGGCGGCGGCGGCGGCGGCGTCATCAACCTGCTTGCGCCCTCCATCACTGCCGGCACCCTCAGCGTTCTCGGCGGCAACGGCGGCACTGGCACAAACCTGGGCACGTCGAACGCCTATGGCGGCGGCGGCGGCGGCTCCGGCGGTGCCGGCGGCAAATCAGGTGCGGGCTCGACCGTCGCCACCGCTGGCGGAACCGGCCTGACCTTCCAGAAGATCACGACCGATCCGTCGGGCTTGTTCGTCGCTCCGGTACATCCGTAGCCGGGTCCGGCGATCCGGGGCGGCGGCGATTCGCCTGCAGCCCCGGATCGTTTCCGGGCATGTCACCCCCCGATTGTCGTCAGGTTTCGGCGCGATGCGCTGGTTGCGACTCACGGACCTCGCGCACTGACTCGAGCGCAACGCGCAAATCAACCAGCGCTGCAAGAATTGCTTGCGGCTCGCGCATCGCCTTGCGCGCGGCGCCGATCGCACTGCGCACCGCAACGGGCGCTTCGCCGCTGTCGATCAATGCGATTGCGGGCATGGCGCAAGCACCGAGCGCGTCCACCCAGTCGGCTGGCTGCGTGCCGCGCGTCACACGCCGCGCGGCACGGAAGGCCGGCGCGACCTTCTCGACGTCGTGAAGCGCGTTCGCGAACGCTTCGGACGAATGCACCGGTATCGCAGGGTCCATCGTTTCGCCCAGCACGGCCAGTGCATCGGCGATGCGCCGGCGCAGCACGCCGGTCGACCGCACCGGCCATACGAACCACGCGGCGGCGACACCAATCAGCGCGCCGATGACGATTTCCTGCAGCCGCGGCCACAGCATCGGCTGCGCCGAGGTGCCCTCATACCCCTGCAGCAACGCCAGCGCCAAGGTGACGAACAAGGCCCACCACGCGTAGCCGAGCGGGCGCAACCACAGGCCGAGGAACACGGCGGCGAGGATCAGCACCACCGTGGTGGCGTCGTGTGCGCCGAGGTGGACCGTGAAGCCCAGCGCCAACACCGTGCCGACCGCCGCGCCGAACACGCGCAGCACGCTCTTGTACGCGACATCCAGCCGCCCCTGGTTGCCGCTGCCGACGATGTACGCGGTCAGCACGATCCACGCCCAGCGCTCGGCAAAGAACACATAGCCGACGACGAATGCAGCGGCCAGCGCGACAGCCATCTGGACGGCCATCCGCGAGCTCGCGCTCGGGCGCAGCGAGACTTCACGCTGCGGCATTGCCGGTCTCTCCTGCACGATGCGCGGCGGTGGCAACCAGCGCAGGCGACGCCCCAGCGCGTGGACCACGGCGACCCACCACAGCGCGATCAGCGCGACGGCAACCGGTACCAGAAACGCCGTCGCCGCATGCGCGCGCGACATCGGCAGATGCGGCGTGGTCAGGATCACGACGAATGGCAGCGCGATCAGCGAGCCGGCACGACGCAGCGCCGGGCCGAAGCGCCGCAACCAGATCGGCAGCGACATGCCGGCGACGAACAGCATGGCGCCGAGACACGGCGAACGCTGCAGCAGCAGACCGACGCCGAGCGCCGCAAGACTGACCGCCGGCAGCGTGACCGCCGCCTCGATGCGCCCGCGCAGGTCGCGGTCGAGCTGGCTGCGCGACAACGCTATGCACAGCACCATCGCGAGCACCATCGCGCCCGGTTGCGGATCGATCGCCCATGCGCACGTCATCGTCGCCAGCGCCGCCAGCATCGTCGCGACCGCCTCTCGCAACGCGCGCAGGAGCGGATCAATCGTCATGGCCGGTGCGGCATTTGGCATGTGGTTGCGATATCGTCGAACCTGCGGTCGGTATCGGCGGCATTCTAGCGGCGCGCCGCGAGCTGTTCGGCACGCGGGCCGGACGTTACTCTCGACGCGATGAGCCGACACGTACTCCATTTCGCCGACGTCAGCCTCGACATCGCGGCACGCGAGCTGCGACGCGGCGGCGAACGCGTCGTCCTGCCGCCGACGGTATTCGACTGCATCGCCTATCTAGTCGAACACCGCGACCGCGCGGTGGGCCGCGACGAACTCGTCGCGGCGGTATGGGGCAAGACGGCAGTCAGCGACACCATGCTTGGCAAGGCGATCCTTGCCGCGCGCCGCGCGGTCGGCGACACCGCCGAGGCGCAAGCGTTGCTGCGCACGGTGCCGCGCTTCGGCTACCACTGGATCGGCGCGATACGCGACGAAGAAGCCGCGGCGGTGGAAGCGCCGGCCGACAAGGTGGACGACGTGCCCGTGGCAACGCGCCTGCCTGCGCCGCGGCGGCGCGCGACGATGCCACTCGTGTTCGCACTGGCATTACTCGCCCTGATCGGACTGGCGGCGATATTCGTCAGCCTCCACACCGCACGCGAGACAGCCGCCGACATCGGCGCGACTGCAGCGGCCACCGCGAATCCCGCCATCGCGGTACTGCCGGTCGAGGTGCTCGGCGACACTGGCGACGGCTGGCTCCGCCTCGGGCTGATGGATTTGCTGGCAAACCGCCTGCGTGACGCCGGCATGACCGTGGTGCCGAGCGACAACGTCGTGCGCGTGGTTTCGGCCGGCATGTCCGCGCAGCAATCGCAAGCCGCGGTGCGCGCCGCCATGGATACACGCGCGCTGATCCTGCCGGCCGCACGCAAATCCGGCGACCGCTGGATCGTGCGTGCCGAATCCATCGACGCCAGCGGCAACCGCCGCGTCGCCGAAGCGCAAGCCGCCAATCCGGTCGCCGCCGCCGATGCGCTGGCCAACCGCCTGCTCGAGCAATTCGGCAGACCCGCCGCCCGCGCGATCGGCACTCATGCCGACATGAGTCTGACCGAACTGCTGCAACGTACCGATGCCGCGCGCCTGGCCGAGAACCTCGATCTCGCACGCGCCGTGATTGCACAGGCGCCAGCGGCGCTGCAGGCGCTGCCGGAAGTGCGTGAGCGTGGCGTGCGCATCGACCTCCGCGCCGGCCAGTTCGACAAGGCGCGCAGCGAGATCGAGGCGCTGCTCGCCGAGGTGCCGAGCGAAACCGAACCGGTCATGCATGCACGCCTGCTCGAGAACCTGTGCTCGGCGATGCTGCGGCTCGCCCGGCTCGCCGATGCGACGGCGGCCTGCGACCGCGCAGTCGCGCTGCTGGAGCCGCGCAACGAACCGCTCGCGCTCGGCCGCACCTACAACGATCGCGGCATCATCCACATGCGCCTCGGCGAGTACGATGAGGCACTCGCCGATTTCTCGCGCTCGCGCATCGCGCTCACCTTGGCCGGCGATCCGCTGCTGCTGGCGCAGCTCGACGGCAACGAGAGCATCGTGCAGAAGATCCGAGGACGGCCGGCGGAAGCCTTGCTGTCGTTCGAACGCTCCGGCCGCACGTTCCAGCGCTTCGGCATGATCAACGAGTTCGTCATCTCGCTGGTCAACGAAATCGATGCGAACCTGCTGTTGCTGCGCCCGCTCGAAGCCTTGCAGGCCAGCGATGCCGGCTGGGCCGAACGCAACCGCATCACTGATCCGCAGGTGCGCCAGGCCTTCGACAACATGCGCGCCGACGCCCTTGCCGCGAACGGCCGTCTCGACGAGGCGCGCGGGATGCTGGACGGATTGATTCATGCGACCGATCCACCACCCGACAAAACCCGGCTCGCGCTGGCGCGAAAGAGCGAGGCGACCATCGATCTAGACGTCGGCGACGCGACGGCGGCGCTGCTGCTGGCGCGGCAGGCGTTGCCGGACTTGTCGGTCACGGAGGACGAGCCCGAGCACGCGCGCGCCTGGCTGCTGATCGTGCGCGCCCTGCACACCTTGGGCCGCGTCGACGAGGCCGCGCAGGAGGTCACCGCGTTCGCCACTTGGGCGGCGACCCGCCACGCAGCACCGATCGCCATGGACGCGGCTCTGGCGCAGGCCGAGCACCTTGCGTTCGGCGATTCGTCCGACGCCACCATCGCTGCGTACGAGCAGGCGATGCAGCACGCCACCGATTGCGGCGTTCCACGCGCCTTGCGCGAGGCCGCCGTGTCCTATGCCGACTATCTGCTGGCGAAGGGACGGCCGGCGCCGGCAGCCGCGGTGATCGGCAAGATCGCCGGCTTCACGGACCGCGATTTCCCGTCGGCGCTGGTTGAGGCGCGCCTGTATCAGGCGCTCGGCCAGCGCGATGCCTGGGACAAGGCGCTGATACGCGCGACCCGCCTGGCCGGCCAGCGCAGGATCCCTGATCGCCTGCGCACGTTCGCGGCGGAACCACCGCTCGCGCAAGCCGATTGACCGCTGGCGCCGCGCCGAACAGATTCCGAACAGAACCGGAACAGTTGCGGCATGCCGACGGAATGGTGCGGAAACGGCCCAGCTGCCACGCTGACACCCACACGATCGCCGGCGTTGGGCCGGTGTTCCGCCCCACTGACCGGAGTTCTCCATGAAAGCCTTCCGCACCGAATCGCGCCGACGTGCGCTGCCACCGCTGCATCCGCTGGCCGCTTGTCTTGCTTCTGCGCTGCTCATGCATGGCGCCCTGCTCGGCGCCGCCACGCGCTCCGCCGCAGCTCCGCACGGTGGCCTTGTCGTGACGAACTGCGACGATAGCGGCAGCGGCAGCCTGCGCGACGCGATTGCCAACGCCGTCGACGGCGATGTGATCGACCTCTCCGCCGCGGGCTGCCCGGCCATCACGCTGACCGGCGGCGCACTCGCTATCGCTGCCGGCATCGCCAACCTGACCGTCAACGGGCCGGGCCAGAGCGCTTTCAGCATCAGCGGCGACGACGCCAGCCGCATCTTCGAGCATCAGGGCACCGGCACGCTGACGCTGTCCGGCCTCACGCTGACCCACGGCGCCGGCGCGGACAGCGGCGGCTGCGTGCTCGCCAACGGCAACCTGACCTTGTCCGGCGTCACCTTGTCCGCCTGCGCGGCGGGTAACCCGACGGTCACCAACAATGGCGGCGGTGGCGCGGCCGTTCTCGGCAGCGCCACCTTGACCGACGCGCACTTCAGCGACAACACGGTCGACGGCAACCTGCGCGTGCGCGGCGGCGCGCTGTCGGTTGGCGGCGCCTTGTCAGCCACCGGCAGCACGTTCACGAACAATCGAGCGACCAGTCATGAGGTCGGCGGTGGCACGGCGTTCTCGAATGTCGCCGAAGGCGGCGCGATCCTCGCGCTTGGCGACATCGATCTCACCGACAGCACGGTCAGCGGCAACATCGCCAAATCCGACACCGCCGAGGCGTTCGGCGGCGGCATCAGCGCCGGCTCGCACCCGGATGACGCGGCGGTATCACTGGAGGTGCTGCGTTCGGAAATCAGCGGCAACGCGGTCGATTCGACCTGCGGCGTATGCGCCCCGCAGGGCGGCGGCATCGCGGCGGTCGGCATCGTGCGTCTGCGCCAGACACTGCTGTTGAACAACCGCAGCGGCTCGACCGGTCAGTACGGCGGCGCGGGCGGCATGCGCGTGTTCGACTCGGCCAGCACCGAGATCGACGCCAGCACGATCAGCGGCAACCACGCCGACTCCGCCGGCGGCGGGGTGCTCGGCCCCGAGCAGGGCGTGCTCGCGATCAACGGCAGCTTCGTGACCAACAACTTCGCCGGCAACGCCGGCGGCACCGACGAAGGCGGCGGCGGCGTGCTGTGCTTTGGCTGCAGCATCCAATTGTCGAGCAGCACCGTCAGCGGCAACATCGCCGAGGCCAATGGCGGCGGCATCGGGGTGCTGTTTGGCGAATACGCGCCCGCGCCCATGGCGATCATCAACAGCACGGTCTCCGGCAACACGGCCAAGGAAGGCGGCGGCGTGATGGTCGATGGCGGCAATGCCGGCTTTCACAACAGCACGATCGCGTTCAACACCGCCGCCTCGCGCGGCGCCGGCATCAGCGCGAGCGAATACTCCTATCAACTCGATCTGCAGAGCACGATCGTCGCGAACAACCTGACCGGCAGCGCGTCGAACAACGTGTGGGCATTTCCCGAAACCGTCAGCGGCGCCAACAATCTGGTGCCGAACGCCGGCGGACCCGCTGCCATGCCCGGCGACACGCTCACCGGCGATCCGCTGCTGCTGCCGCTGGCTGACAACGGCGGCGCGACGCCGACGCATGCGCTCGGCAAGGGCAGCCCGGCGGTCGACGCCGGCAACGATGCGATCGGCCTCGTGTTCGACCAGCGAGGCGAAGGCTTCGCGCGCGAAGTCGGCGCGGCGGCGGACATCGGCGCCTACGAGCAACAGGCCGCGACGGACACCGACGTCATCTTCAAGGATGGTTTCGACGGCTAATCCGGCGCGCGCCTTCCCGCGCGTCGACAGTCTCGGGAATGCACGGACCGGATCACTGGCCCGTGCACCCGCCGCGCGTGCCGCGACAACGCGCACTCCGGATGCGATGATCGCGCCCCGCGATCCCGGAGTCCGACGATGACGATTCGAGCCGGCAGCGCCACCATAGTCGCCCTGTGCCATCTGTTTCCCCTCGCCGCGGCGGCCAATACCTTGCAGGTCGGTCCCGGCCAGACCTATGCAACGCCGTGTGCCGCGATCGCCGCGGCCGGCGCTGGCGACACCATCCTGATCGACGCGGCCGGCCACTACGACGGTGACGTCTGCGCGTGGTCAACGAACGGACTGACCCTGCGCGGCATCAACGGCAGGCCACGCATCGACGCCGCCGGCAACAACGCGCAAGGCAAGGCGATCTGGGTCATCAGCGGCGACGACACCACGATCGACACGATCGAACTGTCCGGCTGCCACGTGCCCGACGCGAACGGCGCCGGCATCCGCCAGCAAGGCGCCAACCTGACCGTGCGCAACGCCTATTTCCACGACAACGAGAACGGCATCCTCGCCAGCGAGCACGCCGGCAGCACGATCACGATCGAGCAGAGCGAATTCGCCCACAACGGCGCTGGCGACGGCCAGTCGCACAACCTCTATATCGGCCACGTCGACCGACTGGTGTTCCGCTACAACTGGTCGCACGATGCGTTGGTCGGGCACCTGCTGAAATCGCGCGCGGCCACGAACGTCATCGAATACAACCGCCTCACCGGCGAAGCCGGCAGCAGCGAAAGCTACGAGATCAACCTGCCCAACGGCGGTCTTTCATACGTGATCGGCAACCTGATCGAGCAACCGACGACGACGCAAAACAGCGCGATGCTCGACTACCTCAGCGAGGGGTTCGGCCAGAACACGGACGACCGCCTGTTCATCGTCAACAACACCTTCGTCAACAATCGCGGCAGCGGCACCTTCCTGCAGATTGGCGCCGCGGCGACCACGCCGGTCATCGCACGCAACAACATCTTCCACGGCGGCGGCACGCCGAGTTCGCAGGCAAGCACGGTGCTCGACCACAACTACATCGGCAGCGATGCGCTGTTCGTCGATGCGGCGCACTACGACTATCGCCTGCTGCCGACCGCAACGAGCGTCATCGATGCCGGCGTCGCGCCCGGCAATGGCGCGGGCCAGTCGCTGCTGCCGACGCGCATGTACGTGCATCCGACCGCGGGCACGACTCGGCCGGTGATCGGCACGATCGACATCGGCGCCTACGAATGGGCGGGCGACGTCATCCTGCGCGATGGTTTTGACGGCAACGAATAGCCGTGGCGCGTGCGCCAGCGTACCCGCGCTCGCGGGCACGCATCGGACTCTGCACCGCGGGGGTGCGCATGCAACCGCATGTCATGCCGGTTGGCTGCCGCCATGCCGTGCTTCCTGGTACAACTGGATCAGGTTGCCGCAGGTGTCGTCGAGCACGGCGGCGATCAACGGCCCCATCGACGCGGGCGCCGAGCGGAACTTCACCCCGAGGATCTTCATGCGCTGGTATTCCTGCTGGATGTCGCTGACCGCGAACATCGATGCCGGGATGCCCTGGTCGTACATCGCCTTCTGGAACGCCTTCGCCGCAGGATTCACGTTCGGCTCCAGCAACAGCTCGACGCTGCGCGAACCGTCGGGCGAGACGACGGTCAGCCAGCGGTACTCCCCCATCGGGATGTCGGCTTTCAGGATGAAGCCGAGGATGTTCGTATAGAACGTCAGCGCCTTCTGCTGATCGTCCACCATCACGCTGGTCAGCTGTATCTTCATGGTCGCCTATGGTCGAGGTTGGCGACACCGATTCTGCAAGGGTTGCCGGATTCGATCCAGCGAATGCGTCGCAGGCTTCGCGCTTGATCGATCGATGCGAGGCGCAGCGGCCGACGACGCGCACTACTTCCGCACCCGATACAGCTCCTGCAGCGCCCACAACAGGCCGACCGGAAACGTCGTCGTGTGGAACGCGCCATCAATGACCCTGCCGTGCAATGTCAGGTTCCTGTATTTGCGCGCACCAAGACGCTTCAGCATCTCGGCCTGCTGCGCGACCATGTTCGACGTATCCGGGCATTGCGCGGGCGCATCGCCGCAGCCGCCCGGATATTCGGTCGAGCCGATCGCCATGTAGAGGTTCGCCTTCAGGTCGGCATGCGTCTTCGCATACGCGGCCTCGGCATCGAACATCGCGCGCTTGTTGTACCAGAGCGAGGCGCTGGTCAGGATGTAGTTCTGGAACAGCTCCGGCTCGTTGAACAGCACCCAGATGCCGAACAGGCCGCCATATGATTGGCCGGCCAGGGTGCGCCGATGCGGGTCGATTCGATAGGTCTTTTCGACCAGCGGCATCGCCTCGTTCTTCAGGAAACCGAGATACGCCGACGCACCTCCGGTCGCGTGCGACTTGTTGCGGCTATCGACCAGCGGCGTCAGGTCGCGCTCGCGGCTGGCGACCGCATCCTCGCCCTGCGCGTACGACACGCCGACGAGAATGAAATCCTCGAACGTACCGTGGTTGAACGGCACGCGTGTGACGCCGGAAGCGACCTGGAACGTGTACGGCCCGTCGTTGAGGTACAGCACCGGATAGCGGCGCTGCGAGTTCTCGGGCTTGTCGTAACCCGGCGGCAGCTTGACGTAGAGATCGTAGCTGCGCTTCAGCGTCGGCGAGGCGATCGTGTGGACGAAGCTGCGTTCGATCTGGAACGGCGGCGGCCCGGCAGTGGTGGGTGGATCGAGGGGTGATGCGGCTGAGAGAAGCGGGCTGGCCAAGATCAGCGCCAGCGACAACGCAAAAACAGGGTGTTTCATTGCGGGATCAAATCGAAACCGAGGCAGGCGTGGATTGTGCACGCCAACCCCGGTTTCGCAACGCCCGGCTTCGCGACAGCGACGCTCGTAAGCAGAGCAGGAGCGTTGTCGATCAGTGCTTCAACTGCTTGGCCGCGGTTTCGGCATCATCACGATCCTTGTCGGCCTTCGCCTTCGCCGACGCGAGGGCGGAGTCGGCCGCATCCTTGCAACTGCCCTGCTGGCCAGTCGGCAACGCTTCGCACGTCTGAATGGCTACCTTGTGATCGGCCTCGGCCTTGGTGATCGCGAGGTCATGCCGCGCTTTTGCATCCTTCTGGTACACATCCGATTGCACCGAGGCGAGATCCTTGTTCGCATCGCGCTCGGCGTTTGTCGCCTCGGCGCTGGCGGAGTTGATCTTCTCGCCCGCTTCCGTGTTCGCCTTGTCGACCTTCGCATTCGCCTCGGCCTGGGCCGCTTCGAGCTTCTGACGCGCCGCCGCGGCATCCTTGGCCGCCTTTGCCTGAGCTGCTTCGACATCGGCTGCAGCCTTCTGCTGCGCGTTGTCGATGTCCTGTTGCGCCTGGTTCGGCGATTTCTGGCAGGCGCCGAGCGAAAGCGCAATGGCCGCCATCAAGCAGATGGAAATCGGTGTCCGACTCATGGATGACTCCCCGTCAAGGCCGCAATGCGGCGACACGTACCAGTCTGTCTGGCGGCGATTTATGCAAGATGAACGAGCACACAGCGCTCGCTGCGGCGCAAATCATCAGGGAAGATTGCCTCGACGCGCGACCGAGATCGAAGAATGCGTGGAATGGAAAGTGCGCTCAGCCCCTGTGGTTTGGAAAACCTCAGGAGCTGATCCAGGTTCCCCGGACGCGCGCTCCGGATAGCCCACCCCGTTCCCTTTATTGCCGCCCACTGTTGCCGATTTTTGCAATCGGCTATCGACGTCCGAAAATGGCGAGCATTCAACCGCCGACAGATGTATCCCTGGCGCGCCGCCATGCTCTCCCAGCCCGGCGACCCACCTGATGGAAGGCCCCATGAACAAAACGCTTCGACTCACGCTTGTGCAAACCGCCCTGGCTGCGATTGGCATCGCCTGCTTGATGCCGTCTTCGGCGACAGCGGCTGAAGGGACGCCCATATCGCGCGACTGTGCGACAACGGAACACCGCCAACTGGATTTCTGGATCGGCGACTGGGATACCTTCGAGAGCGATGCATCGGGTGGCCCGTCGATTGCCCGCGCCCGTGTCGAGCCGATCGCCCAAGGCTGCGCCCTTCACGAACTCTATGAGCAGAACGATGGGCTCATTGGCGACAGCATTCTGAGCTACGACCCCGTGCACAAACACTGGCAACAGACCTGGGTCACCAATCGCGGCGCGCTGATGGTGCTTGTGGGCAACTTCAAGGATGGCGCGCTGGTCCTGCAAGGCGACGTGCATCTCAAGGATGGCACCTCGGTCATGCAGCGAATCACCTGGAAGGCACAAGGCATGGGTGTGCGCGAGTCGGCCGTGCTGTCCAAGGATGGCGGCAAGACGTGGAAGCCGGCGTTCGACGTGCTGTTTCTCAAGCACGCCGGTGGCCATGATTGAGCGCAGACGAACCAAACCGCACACGCTGCAGCGCGCGCGTCGCCATCCCTCTGGTGGACAGAGGTCGTCGCCGGTCGCAAATGTGGGGTCCGGCTTACTCCGCCCCGTCCCCTTTGTTGCCTTTTGTTTGTCGAGGGTGCGGTGCTGAGCCGGATGCTACAAAGCTAGACCTGACCCCGACCACTTTTCTAGACCTGACCCCGGCCACCGCCTACTCCGCCCCGTTCCCTTTGTTGCCCTTTGTTTGTCGAGGGTGCGGCGCTGAGCCGGATGCTACAAAGCTAGACCTGACCCCGGCCACTCGCCGGCCACTCGGCACTCGGCGCTGAGCCGGATGCTACAAAGCTAGACCTGACCCCGACCACTTCCTACAAAGTTGTCGCATTGTTGACCTGCTGCTCTTGCCAGTGAGCGTAGGTTTGACCGCTACCTTGTATTGTCCAAGCCGTTCTTCCATTCGCAGGCCGACCTGAAACAATTGCAGCGGCCGCACTAGGACTTGAAAATGCGTAATCGCCCGTAAATCTGCGGACTCCCGCAACAACATGAGATAAAACGCCATCCCGCACGAGTTGTTCGTACAGTGCTTGATATGAGGCATGCCCGCTACTCCAATGATCCCGAGCTGTCGAGTTTTGGAACACAACGAAGTCACCATCCACTTCGCGCGCCTGAGCACTCACACCGTGCTTGCGCACTTCCATTGCGAAGACTGGAGACAAAGGGGTTGGCTCCGGCGCACCTACCTCACTTGCAGCGGAAATCCTCGGGCGTGCGCGCAGAAAATCAAAACCGAGGACGGGCAGCACAACGCGGATCTGCTCAAAAAAGAATGCCATGTCTGCAATATCAGCTTCCGGCAATGCCCCATACACCGGTACGTTTCCGTTCTCAAGCGCGGCTCGCGCTGACTCGGTTGCTGCTGCAATCAACATGCTTTCCAGATACTTTACATGCGCCTTAGTCAGATTTTGATCTTTGCTGCTAACAATGCAGACGCGCTCCCAGAATTCTTTTCCACCCTGAATAGCACCTCGATTATGTTGCTTTAGCCTGGACGCCACATCATCGGTCTCACCGATGTATATGCGTGCACGAATGGGATTTTCGGCGTCCGGTCCTATTAAAAAATAGACGCCTGTGCGAGATACTTCGGGACGCTTGAGCAGTTCGGGCAAAAGAGTACGTGGACCGGTCAGGATGTGGCCAGTCCAGTTCATGATTTCCGCAGTGATCAGCCCTGCAGGTGTTCCGTCAACCAAAAACAAACGGAGCGTGCGGCCACTGGTCGCGCTCATATCACCCGCACTTCGAATACCCACAACTCAAACACGTCGCACACCCATCCATGATGATGACCGCGTTCGTGTTGCACTTGTGGCACATCGTGGCGCCGGGCGGGAACTCACCGGCGGCGTCGGAGGAAGGCATCGCGGCTGAAGCCGCTCCAGCAGGAGCGAAGTCGGTTTTGGCGGGACGGTCGGCGCCTACGTCAGAATTTTTTTTTGCGCGCGCATCGTACGCAGCACGCTTCTCGGCGATGAGCTTCTTCTGGTGCTCGTCGAGTTCGGGATCGTGCAGCAGGCCGATCATCTTGAGGTGGGTTTCGATCACGTAGCCGAGTTCGGCGACGATGCTCGGCATGTAGACGCCGCCGGCCTTGAAATAGCCGCCGCGCGGGTCGAATACGGCTTTGAGTTCCTCGACGAGGAAGGTCACGTCACCGCCCTTGCGGAACACGGCGGACATGATACGCGTGAGCGCGACGATCCACTGGAAGTGGTCCATGTTCTTCGAGTTGATGAAGATCTCGAAGGGACGGCGCAGTTCGTGTTCGGTGCCGGCGTTCAGCACGATGTCGTTGATCGTCACGTACAGCGCGTGCTCGACCAGCGGCGACTTGATCTTGTAGGTGGCGCCGATCAGCACTTCCGGGCGCTCGACCTTCTCGTGCATCTGGATGACTTCGGCCATCGGCATCGATGGCGCGCTTTCCGGCGCCTCGGCAGGTGGCACGAGCTTGGCGGTTTCTTCGGGCTTGACGACGCTGTAGCCCTTGATCTTCTTGCTGATCTTCATGGCATTGCCTGGATGACGGTGCGTGGTGGCCGCGGCCGTGGCTGGCACGGTGTCGCGCGGCGCCGCACTCTCGTGGGATGGATGGGCCATCGACCGGTCGTGGGGACCGGCCGATGGCCTGTGACGCGGTCGCCTAGCGGCGTCCGCCGGTTTTCTTCGCGGCTTTTTTGGCGACCTTTTTGGCCACCTTCTTCGCCGGAGCTTTCTTCGCAGGCGCCTTCTTGGCCGGAGCCTTCTTCGCTGGTGCTTTCTTCGCAGGCGCCTTCTTCGCGAAGGATTTCTTCACGGCAGCCTTCTTCGCGGCGACTTTCTTGACGACCTTCTTCATCGCCTTTTTCGCCGGAGCGGCCTTGCGCGCGCCTTTCTTCACGGCCTTCTTGACCGCCTTCTTCGCGGCCGCAGCCTTCTTGACGACTTTCTTCTCGACTTTCTTGACTGCCTTCTTGACCGTGCGCTTGTCGGCAGCGGCCTTGGCCTTGACCTTCTTGACCGCCTTCTTCACGACCTTCTTCTCGGCCGCTGCCTTCTTGGTGACGACCTGCTTGGCCTTGGCGACGACGGCCTTGACCTTGCGCGCGGCCTGTTTGCGCGCCTTGACCGCTTTGTTCACGACCGTTTTCGCCGTGCTTTCGGCCGCATCCTTCGCATCGGATGCCGCGTTTCCGACCGAGGTTGCCACCGCGCTGGCCGCGTCGGCGACGGCGCTGCCGATCTGCGCCATGCCTTCCTTGAGATTGTCGAACGAACTGCCGGAACTGCCGCCTTCACTATGCATGGGTATTCCCCTCTCCAGTTTTTTTGTGAGCCTGATTGGATGAACGTATTGACGAGATCCACTGACATCACGCAGATACGGCCGGCAGGTCAGAACTTGCCGTAATACCCTTCCTTGAGTGCATCGAACAGGTTGGCCGCAGTGTGCGTTTCGCCATCGTACTCGATCTCTTCGTTGCCCTTGACCTCCACCACGGACCCGTCTTCGAGCTCGAAGCGGTAGGTGGTGTTGGCCAAATCATGCTCCTTAACCAGCACTCCTTGGAAGGCCGCCGGATTGAAGCGGAACGTGGTGCAGCCCTTCAGGCCCTGGGCATGGGCATAGCGATAGATGTCCTTGAAATCCTCGTAGGGATAGTCGGTCGGCACATTGGCGGTCTTGGAGATCGACGAATCGACCCAACGCTGCGCCGCGGCCTGGATGTCGACGTGCTCGACCGGCGAAATATCGTCTGCGGCGACGAAGTACTCCGGCAGCTTCTCGTCGGCTTCCCGCGAGAACGGCATCGCACGCCCGTTGATGAGCTCGCGGTAGGCGAGCAGCTCGTAGCTGTAGACCTCGACCTTTTCCTTGGACTTCTTGCCCTCGCGGATCACGTTGCGCGAATAGTGGTGAGCGAAGCTCGGCTCGATGCCGTTGGATGCGTTGTTCGCCAGCGACAGCGAGATCGTGCCGGTCGGCGCGATCGAGGAATGGTGCGTGAAGCGTGCGCCGATCTCGGCCAGCTCGGTGACCAGCTCCGGCGCAACGGTGGCGATGCGCTGCATGTAGCGAGAGTACTTCGCGTGCAGCACGCGTCCGGGAATCGTGGCGCCAACCGTCCAGCCATCGGCAGCCATTTCCGGGCGCTTGCGCAGCATCTCGCCGGTGACCTCGAAATCCTGCGCGAGGATCGGCGCCGGGCCTTTTTCCTTCGCCAGCGACAGCGCGACTTCCCAGCCGGCCAGCGCCATTTCGCGGCTGACGTCCTCGGTGAACGCGCAGGCGTCGGCCGTGCCATAGCGCATCTTCAGCATCGTCAGCGTGGAGCCGAGGCCGAGGAAGCCCATGCCGTGGCGACGCTTGCCCTCGATCTCCGCACGCTGCTGCGCCAGCGGAAGGCCATTGATCTCGACCACGTTGTCGAGCATGCGCGTGAACACGCGCACGACCTCCTTGTACTCCTCCATGTCGAAGCGAGCCTTCGGGCCGAACGGGTCGCGCACGAAGGTGGTGAGGTTGATCGAGCCGAGCAGGCAGGAACCATAGGGCGGCAATGGCTGCTCGCCGCAGGGATTGGTCGCGCGGATGTGCTCGCACCACCAGTTGTTGTTCATCTCGTTGACGCGGTCGATCAGGATGAAGCCCGGCTCGGCGTAGTCGTACGTCGAGACCATGATCATGTCCCAAAGGTGGCGCGCCTTGAGGTGGCCATAGATCTTGCAGGCGACCAGGCCGTCGTCGCGGGTCACATAGTTGCGGTGCGTCGGCCACTCGCGCCAGACCACCTTGTCGGCGTCGGCGAGGTCGATCTCGTGCTGTTCCTTCACGTGCACCGGGAAAACCAGCGGCCAGTCGGCGTCGTGCTCCACCGCGTCCATGAAACCGTCGGTGATCAGCAGCGAGAGATTGAATTGCCGCAGGCGGCCGTCCTCGCGTTTGGACTTGATGAACTCGCGTACGTCCGGATGCGAGACATCGAAGGTACCCATCTGCGCGCCGCGTCTGCCGCCTGCGGACGAAACGGTGAAGCACATCTTGTCGTAGATATCCATGAACGACAGTGGCCCGGACGTGTGTGCGCCGGCGCCCGACACGTACGCGCCGCGCGGACGCAACGTCGAAAATTCATAGCCGATGCCGCAACCGGCCTTCAGCGTGAGGCCAGCCTCGTGCACCTTGTCGAGGATGTCGTCCATCGAGTCCTCGATGGTGCCGGACACCGTGCAATTGATCGTCGAGGTCGCCGGCTTGTGTGCGAGCGCGCCGGCATTGGACGTGATGCGTCCGGCCGGGATCGCGCCGCGGCGCAGCGCCCACAGGAAGCGGTCGTACCAGTAGTTGCGTTTCTCCGGCGTCGTCTCGACGTCGGACAGGGCGCGGGCGACGCGCTGGTAGGTGTGGTCGATGTCGGTATCGACCGGCTCGCCCTGCTTGGATTTCAGGCGGTATTTCTTGTCCCAGATATCCCGGGAAGCGGGCTGCAGCGGAATCTCCACCGCGCCGCGCGCGCGTTGTTCCAGGCGCACCGTGCTCATCTTGATCGTCACTCCCTACTGTTCCACCGAAATCCATGCCGCACGATCGCCCCGGATCTGGAAGATCGACCGTCGCGTGCATGTCCCGCGCACTGTCCGTTTCGCAAAACGCGGCGCGCAACGCGATTCCGTATCCCGGATTCCCGCGCTGTTCGCAGCCGCTCGTCGGCCTTGTTCGTTTCCCCGATTCCCGCTGGGACGCGCCTTTCAGCCCGGCGTCACCAGACCCAATGGATAGGACCACGCTGTTCGGACCACCACTACATCTTGTGATGTCCAGCCGGTAACGTACGCCCGCCGACCCGCGAAGTAAAGTGCTTTGCGAAAGCTCGTGCCGTCATCGTCCGGCGAAGCTGAACGGTTCATCGCGGAACGCGTGCCACCGCTTGAAAGCACGGAAACCTGAACGGATTTGCATGGTCTGAACGATCCTCCGATGCTTGCATCCACTCCGCGAAAGGACGCTTCCGATGCCCGTGATCCGCGCACAATTCCGCCGCCGCGCCGCCGCCTTCGCCGTACCGCTGGCGATCGGTCTGACGCTCGTCGCAGCCCACCACATGACTGTTACGCGCGCCCATGCCGCGTTGCCTCAGGTCGTCGAGGGACAGCCGCTGCCGTCGCTTGCGCCGATGCTCGAACACGTCACGCCGGCGGTCGTGAACATCGCCTCGAAGACGCGCGTCGCGGTGCGCAATCCGTATTTCGATGATCCGGTTTTCCGGCGTTTCTTCGGCATGCCGAACGTGCCGCAGGAGCGCGTGCAGCAGTCGCTCGGTTCCGGCGTGATCGTCGATGCAAACAAAGGTTACGTGTTGACCAACAACCACGTCGTCGAAGGTGCCGACGACATTTCGGTCACGCTCGCCGACAGCCGCACGGTCAAGGCCAAGCTGCTCGGCAACGATCCGGATACCGATCTCGCCGTATTGCAGATCCCGGCCGAGAACCTGTCGGCGCTGCCGATCGCCGATTCGACCAAGCTGCGCGTCGGCGATTTCGTCGTCGCGATCGGCGAGCCGTTCGGGCTCGGCCAGACCGTGACGTCGGGCATCGTTTCCGCGCTCGGCCGTTCCGGCCTGCGCGGCTCGGGCTATCAAAACTTCATCCAGACCGACGCCTCGATCAACCCCGGCAATTCCGGCGGCCCGCTGGTGAACCTGCGTGGCGAACTGGTCGGCATCAACTCGATGATCTATTCGCCATCCGGTGGCAATGTCGGCATCGGCTTCGCGATTCCATCGAGCCTCGCCGTCGATGTGATGCGTCAGCTCGTCGCGACCGGCGAGGTCAAGCGTGGCGTGCTCGGCGTCGAGGCGCAGGACGTGACGCCGGAACTCGCCCGCATGCTCGCACTGAAGGAATCCCGCGGCGCCGTCGTCACGCGCGTGCGGGCAAACTCGCCGGCATTGGCGGCCGGCATCAAGCCCGGTGACGTGATCGTTTCGCTGAACGGCAAGTCCGTCACCGGCGAACAGGATCTGCACAACATCGAAGGACTGACCGCGCCGGGCGCGGCTGTTGCGGTCGGCATGGTCCGCGACGGCAAGCCGCTGACGGTCAGCACCGAGTTGAAGGCGCAGGACGTTGTCATCCTGAAAGGCGAATCGCTCGACCCACGTCTGGCCGGCGTGCAGTTCGCCGAAGCCGGCGACAGCCTGCGCCGCCAAGGCATCGGCGGCGTCAGCGTCACACGCATAGGCGAAAACAGCCGCGCCTACGCCAGCGGCCTGCGCAACGGCGACGTGATCGTTGCGGTGAACCGCCGTGACCTCGCCGGCGCAAGCGATTTCTCGCGTCTGGTCGGCTCGCATCCGCGCCAGCTGATGTTGACCTTGCTGCGCGGCGAAGAGGCGTACTACCTGCTGCTGCAGTAGACGCCCACGCGTGCCGGCGGGACCACGAAGCCCGCCGGCACGACTGCGCCGCGCCGCCGATGGAACTTGCGTTGCGGCGCCGCACACGCACGCGTGATAAGGTTGCGCCCGCTGTTTCCCGCCCTTTTTCGTGAACCCCGAGCCATGCTGCCACGCCGCTTCCTGTCGTCTGTCGCAATCGCGCTTTCCCTCTGCTGCATCGCCCTTCCCTCCGTGAATGCCGCACCTGCGCCGGCGCAGGACGAATTGGTCTGGCGAGGCGACTACGCCACCGGCCGCGCGCTGATGGACGACCTCGCCAAGCTATATGCGAAGGACAAGAAGGGCAAGATCACGCTGCAGCCGTTCAGCACTTTGTCCGGACTCGATGCGGTCGCGCAGGGCAGCGCCGACATCGGCGGCAGCGCGCGCGGCAAGTACGCGCGCCGCGCCGAGGAGGCGAACGTCAATTTCGTGCCGGTCGCGCTCGATGCCGCCGTGCTGATCACGCATCCGAAGAATCCGGTCAACTCGCTCACGCTCAAGCAGATCCACGACATTTACTACGGCCGCATCACGAACTGGAAGGATCTCGGCGGCGAAGACAAGGCGATCAATCTGTATGCGATCGCCACACCGTTGGACGGTGTCGAGTACAGCTTGCGCGAACTGGTGTTCCGCAACGGCGACCAGCGCGTCGCCGCGCCGCGCCTGTACATCAACACGACCAAGCTGGAGGAAGGCATTACGCTCGATCCGGCCGGCCTCGGTCTGTCGACACTGGCCAATGTCCACGCGAACAAGGGCGTTAAGATGCTCGGCGTCGAAGGCACGCCGCCATCGACCGCGACTGTCGCCGATGGCAGCTATCCGCTCTATATCACGCTGTACCTGACCGAGCGCGTCGACGCGCCCAAGCAGGCCGCGATCGATCGTTTCCTTGCCTTCCTCGACACACCTGCCGCAAAGGACGTGCTGCGCAAGCACCAGCTGACGCCGTATTCCGATGCCAGCGCAGTGGTCGCGAAGAACGAGCAGCGCATGGCCTACATCGATGCGCAGGTCGGCCGCGATGCGGCCGGCGTCGCCGCCGCGAGCATGGCCGCCACGACCCCGGTTTCGGCACCGCGCGCGGTGCTGGAATCGAAGAAGGCGGTCGCGCCGACCGCGGAATCGACCGAGGCCGCGCGCGCGAACCTCGCCCGCGCGGAGGAAAAGAAGGCCGCGCAGACCGCCGCCAGCGCCAGTATCGCGAAAACGACTCCGGCGAAGAAGCCGGCCGTCGTCGCCAGCGCGCCCAAGAAGAGCCCCGTCGCGACACCGGCAAAGACGGCGAAAGTCGCCAAGGCGACTCCGGCCAAGCCGTCCGGCGCAAAGAAGGCGAAGGAAACCGCGAAAGCTGCCCAGCCGGCCAAGCCGGTGTCGTTCGGCAATGTCAGCGGCGGAGCCGGCAGCGGGAATTGATGCACCCACGCGGGCACCAATGCGCATCCTCGCCGTCTCGCTGGATCTGGACGACACGCTGTGGCCGGTCGAGCCGTCCATCGCAGCCGCCGAGCGCCAGCTCGATGACTGGCTGAAGGCTCATCACGTCGCGGTTGCCGCGGCATGGCCGGTTCCCGCGATGCGCTCCTTGCGCGAGCAGGTCGCGAAGGAGCGGCCCGACCTCGCCCACGACTTCACCGCGCAACGCATGCTCACGCTGGAGCGCGCGTTCGCGACCTGCGGTTTCGGCGACGAGCATGTCGACGCGGCGTTCGAGGTCTACCACGCCGCGCGCAACCGCGTCGATTGCTATGCCGACGCATTGCCGGCGCTGGCCGCGCTGGCCGCACGCGTGCCGCTGGTCAGCATCTCGAACGGCAATGCCGATCTCGGCCGCATTGGCTTGCGCCATCACTTCGTGCACTGCATCTCGGCGCGCGAGTTCGGCATCGCGAAGCCGTCCGCGGAGATTTTCCGGCACGCCTGCGCGCGACTCGGCATCGCGCCGGAGCATGTGCTGCATGTCGGCGACGATGCAGTGCTCGATGTGCGCGGCGCTCGCGCAGCCGGCCTGCGCACCGCGTGGCTGAATCGGAGCGCCGCCGCATGGCCCGCGGACGAAGCGGGCACGCCGGCCGACATCGAGATCCGCGAACTCGGTGAACTGCTGCAATGGATCGGACAGGGCACGTGACGCCGCGCGATCCGCAATACGTGACCGCGACCCCGGGCGACCTCGCCTTGACGATATTTCTTCAACAACGACGGATGTTCTGCGCCGCGCAGGCGTAGCCGATCATCGAACGGAGGACAAGCAATGAACGCATGGGTGAACCCGGCAGAGGCGCGCGATGCGATTGCGCTGCTCGCGGTCGATCGCGAAACATTCGCGACGATCGTCGCGGCTTTCGGCGAAGCGGCGCAACGCTGGTGTGCGGCGAACGCATTCGCCGGCGAATCCGGGCGCTTCCTCGCGCTGCCAGGCGCCGACGGCGCGCCGCTCGCGATGCTTGTCGGCTGCGACCGCAACGACGCGATCTTCAGCCTCGCCTCGCTGCCGCCGCGCCTGCCCGAAGGGCGCTACGTGCTCGACGCGCGCGGCCTCGCGCTGGACGCCGGCGATGCTGCGCTCGGCTGGGCGCTCGGCGCGTACCGCTTCACGCGCTATCGCAACCCAACGCGCGCACCGGCGCAACTCGTCGTCGATGCCGCAACTTCCGCGCGCATCGCACCGCTGGTCGAAGCGATCTTCCAGGTGCGCGACCTCATCAACACGCCGACCGAGGACATGGGCCCGGCCGAACTCGGCCAAGCCGTGCGCAAACTCGCCGAACGTCACGGCGCGAGCTATCGCGAATGGGTCGGCGACGAACTGCTTGCGGCGAATTTCCCGACCATCCATGCCGTGGGTCGCGCCAGCCATCGCGCGCCGCGCCTAGCCGAACTGACGCATGGTCCGGCCGATGCGCCACATCTGGTGCTGGTCGGCAAGGGCGTCTGCTTCGACACCGGCGGCCTCGACATCAAGAGCGCCGACGGCATGCGCTGGATGAAGAAGGACATGGGTGGCGCTGCGCATGCGATCGGCCTTGCCAGCCTCGTGCTCGCGGCGAAGCTGCCGGTGCGCCTGACCTTGCTGATCCCGGCCGTCGAGAACTCGATCGCCGGCAATGCGCTCCGGCCCGGCGAAGTCGTCACGACGCGCGCCGGCTTGAGCGTGGAGATCGACAACACCGACGCCGAAGGCCGCCTCGTGCTGTGCGACGCGCTCGCCTACGCGGCCGAGCAAAAGCCCGACTTGATCCTCGACTTCGCCACCCTGACCGGCGCCGCGCGCGTCGCGCTTGGCCCTGATCTGCCGGCGCTGTTCGCCAATCGCGACGAGATTGCAAACGGTCTGCTGGCCGCCGCGCAAGCGGCGCGCGATCCGCTCTGGCGCATGCCGCTGTGGCGTCCTTACCTGACGATGCTCGACTCGCACATCGCCGACCTCGCCAATGCCGGTCCCTCACGCCACGCCGGCGCGATCACCGCCGCGCTGTACCTCGAACGCTTTGTGCCGGAAGCACAGGCATGGGCACATCTGGACGTCTATTCGTGGAACGACTCCGACAAGCCAGGCCATCCACGCGGCGGCGAGGCTCAAGGGTTGCGCGCGTATTTCGGCTTCCTCAGGGATCGCTACGCGTAGCGCTCGATTGGCGCGCCTGATCCATAAGAAGCCCTGCACCGCGCTGACCTTGCGACCCGCTCGCCTGCACTGCACATCGCCGACGCGGCGAGCAAGAGGGTTCGTCGCAGGAGCCACCGACCGGAACGCCGAGCATCGAAGAACGCTCTCGGTCGACCGCCTGACGATCGGCAACAGCTGCGACTATTGCGGCAACGGGAGACGCGCGCCGACATGGCGGCCATTCCGACAGCCATGCTTTTGCGGGAATCGCAGTCCGTACCGCAATCAGCGGGCACGCGTCACGCGCTCAGTCGACCTCGACCGGCGTGACGACGCCACGCGGCAGCACGCGCGCGGCCAGCTTCGTGTCGGTGCGGACCAGGCCGATCTCGTCGGCGAGGATGTGCGCGGCTTCATCGAGCACGACGTCGCGCTTGTCCTTCGCATCCTTCTCGCGCTTGATGTCGCTGTTGATGTCGCGCTCGTCCGGCTGCAGGCCGTCGTCCTGCAGTGCATCGTCCTTGCTGCCGGTCTCGGTCGAGGCGTGCTTCTTCGCCTCGGCGGCGGCTTTTTCCGCAGCCGCGATGCCTGACTTCGACGTAGTCTTCGCCCCGGCATCCGACTGGATCTTCTGCATGGTCTTCGCGGCCGGATCGTCCTGCGGCGTCGCGTGCCCGCCGGCGAGTTCGTCGCGCGCCTTGCGCTTGGCTTCCTGTTCGTCGCGCTCCTTGCGACGCACATCCTCGTTCAGCGATACGGTCTTTTCGGCGCGCAGCTTGCGCACGTCGGCAAGATCGGACTCGAAGTTCTGCCACTCGACGTTCTTCGCGATGCGCGCATCGTGTCGTTCGATCAACATCGGCACGATCGGCTTGAGATCGGCGACCGGCGCGTACTTGGCCGGCGCGATCGAAGTCCACGGCAGCGCGTTGTCGTAGCTCGACTCGCCAAAATCCTTTGCATCGACCGTGAGCGGGAAGCTGATGTCCGGCGTCACGCCGCGCAGCTGGGTCGAGCCGCCGTTGATGCGGAAGAACTGCGCGATGGTCATCTTGACCTCGCCGAAGGTCGGCTTCTCGTTGTGCGCGACGTCGTCGAGATCGACAAGGTTCTGCACGGTGCCTTTGCCGAACGTCGGTTCCCCGATGATGATGCCGCGGCCGTAGTCCTGGATCGCCGCGGCGAAGATCTCCGACGCCGACGCCGACGCGCGGTTCACCAGCACCGCGAGCGGGCCATCCCACGCCATGCCGGCGTTGGTGTCGTCCTCGGTCTCGACCTGGCTGCCGGCGTTGCGTACCTGCACGACCGGACCCTTGTCAATGAACAGGCCGGTAAGATCGGTCGCCTCGGCGAGCGAGCCGCCGCCGTTGTTGCGCAGATCGACAATGACGCCGTCGACCTTGTCGGCCTTCAGTTCGCCGAGCAGCTTCTCGACATCGCGAGTGGCGCTCTTGTAATCCTTGTCGCCGCGGCGGCGCGCATCGAAATCCTGATAGAACGTCGGCAGCGAGATCACGCCGATGCGGCGCGTGTGCTTGTCGTCCTTGACCTCGATGACCGATTTCTTCGCCGCCTGTTCCTCGATGCTGACCTTCTTGCGCACCAGCGAGAGCATCACGTGCTTGCCGTCGGGGCCGGCATCGGCGGGCAGCACTTCGAGGCGCACCGTGGTGTCCTTGGTGCCGCGGATCTTCTCGACCACATCGTCCAGGCGCCAGCCGACCACGTCGACGATCGGGCCGCTTTCGCCCTGACCGACGCCGACGATGCGGTCGCCGACCTTGATCTTGCCGGACAGCGCGGCCGGCCCGCCCGGCACGATCTCGCGGATTGCCGTGTAGTCGTCGTCACGCTGCAGCACCGCGCCGATGCCTTCGAGCGACAGCTTCATCGCGATGTCGAAGTTTTCCGAGGCGCGCGGGCCGAGATAGTTGGTGTGCGGCTCGATCGCCGACGCGTACGCGTTCATGAAGGTCTGGAACACGTCTTCGCTGTTGAGCTGGCGCACGCGGTCCAGATAGTTCGCGTAGCGCTTGTCGAGTGTGTCGCGGATGTCCTTGTCGGCCTTGTTGGCGAGCTTGAGGCGCAGCCAGTCGTTCTTGATGCGCTTGCGCCAGAGGTCGTCGACCTCGGCATCGGTCTTCGACCACACGGCCTTCTCGCGGTCGTACTGGTAGCTCTCGTCCCGTTTGAAGTCGAAACCCTTGGCCAGCAACGAACGCGCGTAGGCAACGCGCTGCGCGACGCGTTGCTCGTAAATGTTGAAGATCGCGAACGGCGCGCTGAGATCCTTGTCGTAGATCGCGTCGTCGAGCTTGTCCTTGTACTGCGAGAACTTGTCGATGTCGGCCTGCGTGAAGAACAGCTTGTCGCCATCGAGCGAATCGATATAGCGCTTGAAGATCTGCTCGCTCATCGCATCGTCGAGCGGCATCGGCTTGTAGTGGAAGCGTGTCAGGAAACGCGTCGCCCAGATGGCCGCCTCGGCCTGCGACGGCGTCGCCTTCAGCAACGGCGACGTCGCATCCGGCGCGGGTTTGGCGAACACCGGACCGACCAGTGCGGTGAGGGCCACGGCGAGCAACAACTTCCGCATTGCTATCTCCAGAGAAATCATGAAAAGGGCGCCTTCTGGCGCTCCTCGAATTCACGCCACCTGCACGTACCCGGCCGCATGCGCCATCTCATCCGCGTGGTACGACGAACGCACCATCGGGCCGGACGCGACGTGTTCGAAGCCGATGCGGTAACCGAGCTCCTCGAACGCCTTGAACTCCTCGGGCGTCCAGTAGCGCAGGACCGGATGATGATGCGCGCTCGGCTGCAGGTATTGGCCGATCGTCACCATATCGACATCGTGGCGACGCAGATCGTTCAACGTTTCCTCGACCTGTTCGAACGTTTCACCGAGTCCGAGCATGATGCCGGACTTGGTCGGCACATCCGGATGTTGAGCCTTGAAACGCTTGAGCAGATCCAGCGACCAGTCGTAGTCGGCACCGGGGCGTACCTCACGGTACAGCGCACGCGGGGTTTCAAGATTGTGGTTGAACACATCCGGCGGCTGCTCGGCGAACACTTCCAGCGCGCGCTCGACACGACCCTTGCCGCGGAAGTCCGGCGTCAGGATCTCGATGCGGATGTCCGGGTTCTCGAAGCGCACGGCCTTGATGCAGGCCGCGAAATGCGCCGCACCACCATCACGCAGGTCATCGCGGTCGACCGAAGTGATGACGACGTACTTCAGCGCCATGTCGCGGATCGTGCCTGCCAGGTGCGCCGGTTCGAGCGGGTCGGGCGCCTTCGGCCGGCCATGCGCGACATCGCAGAACGAGCAGCGCCGCGTACAGACCTCGCCGAGGATCATGAAGGTGGCCGTGCCCTTGCCGAAGCATTCGTGGATGTTCGGGCAGGACGCCTCCTCGCACACGGTCACGAGGCGGTTTTCGCGCAGCTTGGCCTTGAGCTTGGCGACCGCGTTGCCGGGCGGGATGCGCACGCGGATCCACGATGGCTTGCGCAGGGTCGGTGCATCGGCGAAACCGGCGCGGTTGCGCGCGATCTTGTCCTCGCCCAGTTGCTTTTCAGGACCCGGCTTGTCGATGGAAACGACGGCGAGAGGTATCGATTTGATGTCGGTCATGCGGAGTGCGCGACGCGCATGGCATCGCCCGTGGCAGGAGGGGGAAGCTGCGGATCGGCCATCTGCACTGCGAGGCCGAACTGGCGCGCCAGCTCGCCGATCAGGACATCCTCGACCTGCGTCAGCGAACCCGGGCCGCCCAAGTCTAGCATCTGCGTCACCGCAAGACCCTGATAGCCGCAGGGATTGATGCGATGGAACGGTTCGAGATCCATGTTCACGTTGAATGCGAGGCCGTGGAACGAGCAGCCACGGCGCACGCGCAGGCCGAGCGCGGCGACCTTGGCGTCGCCGACGTAGACGCCCGGCGCGCCATCGCGGCGCACCGCGACGATGTTCCACTCTCCGAGCGTATCGATGATCGCCTGTTCGATGCGGTTGACCAGCTCGCGAACGCCGATCTTCAATCGGCGCAGGTCGAACAGCGGATACGCAACGATCTGGCCCGGGCCGTGATAGGTCACCTGGCCGCCGCGATCGACCGGCACCACCGGAATCTCGCCCGGCAGCAGTACGTGCTCCCATTTGCCGGCCTGGCCGAGCGTGAACACCGGATCGTGTTCGAGCACCCACAGCTCGTCGCTGGTTTCCGGGCCGCGCGTGTCGGTGAAGGCCTGCATCGCACGCCAGACGGGTTCGTAGGGTTGGCGGCCGAGGCGGCGCACAAGAACGGGCTGGGACATCTTCGCCAAATGGGTCCGGAGGTTCGTTTCACAACCGCGACCCCATCGATGGGAAACGGCCACCGTGTTGCTAGACTGGCCGCCTGCCACCGGAAAGTCGCGTCATGGACAGCAAGACGGCTGGGTTGGGCATCGTACTCGTTCTCGCCTTGCATTCGGCGTTCGCACAGGAAGCCGTCGACGCGAATCTGCCGCCACCGCCGCCGGAACCCACGGCGGAGCAGCGCGACGCCGGCCGGCAGTATCAACAGGCTCAACTCGATCTGTACGACGCCTTGCGCGGCGATTCCTCGCCGCGCACGCAGGTGCTGGCCGCGCGCATCTATTTCGACGAAGACGACGCGGCGAACGCGCTGCGCCCGAAGCGCGCGGATGTCGTCGCCCGCGCCGCGCAGCTCGCGCCGGACGATGCCTTCGTGCAATGGATCGCCGCCGCCGAAGGCAACTACTACAGCAGCCAGTGCGGCCCGACGCAGTGGCCCGAAGCCGAGGTCGGCAACCTCGTCCGGCTCGAACCTGACAACGCTGGCGCCCTGCTTTACGCCGTCGCGCTGGCGCAAGCGAAAGGCGATGCGGGCATGCTCGACGAAGCGCTCGCGCGCATGGCGTCGGCAACGCGCGCGAACGGTCATGCCGGTGAGGAGATCGCCGCATGGCGCCAGCTCCACGCCACGCAGCCGGCGGCGCGCAAGACCGGCATGTTCGCCGTCGACGACGACGCGATTCCGGCGCCGCTGGCGGCCCTGCGCTATGCCTTGCAACGCAGCGGTCTGCGCTATTCGTCGGCCGATTCGGCGCTGAAAGCCGCCTGCAAGCCGGGTGCGGAATCCGACCACGCATGGCAGCGCCTCGGCTGGTGCACCGACGCCGGCCGCCTGCTTGCCGGTCGCGGCGACAGCTTCGCGCTGCGCGAACTCGGTCTTGCGATGCTCGATGCCATCGGCAGCGGCGACATCGCCGACCTGCGGCGCCAGTTCGATTGGCTGCAGGCGAACGCTGCCAGCCCGAATACCAACCCGTCCGCATTCATGGACGAAGCCGACGCCGCGCTCGCCGACTGGCGCAACGCACCGGACGAAATCACTGCCACCGAGCGACGGCTGAAGCGCCTCGGCAAACCGGCGACGCCGCCGGACGGCTGGGTGGCCCGATCGACCGAACCCGAGGCCAACACTGCCGCAGCGTGGCAGTCCTATCTGCGCGGCGTGGTCGACGACCTGCGCGGCAGCAGTGACGTGCGCGAACGCGCAGTCGGACTGAGCGTCGATACGAGCGCGTTCACGGCGGAAGAATCTGACGGCGAAGCGAAACCCGAATCCGCGGACAGCGGTGCGGGACTGGCCGAGCTCGCCGCAGCGCATCCCGACGATCGTTTCGTGCAGTGGAACGCCTCGATCGCCGGAAAGGCCGGCGAGGCCAAGAACGCGGACGCCACCGCGCACGTCCGGCAACTCGAATCCGACAATGCAGCCGCTTGGACGCTCGCGCTGCAGCCGGGTCAGGATTCGACCGAGGTTCTGCACCACGCGGCCGCCGCGACGTATTTCGACGAACATGTGGCCGAGCCGATCCTGCTGCTGCACGCCGTGTTCAAACGCCACCCAATGCCGGAGGAACTCCAGCAACAATGGGACACCGGGGAATTCACCCAGGCGCGTGATCCCGCCAACGTCCGCGCGTTCGCCGCCGCCACGGCGCTGGCAGCGGCGAACCTGTCGGTCGATCCGAGCGCGAACGTGCTGAAGACCTGCCCCGACATCGCCAAAGCCGACGCGGTTGCCAAGGCCGATTGCGTGACGGTCGCGCGGCTGATGCTGAACTCGCACTCGTCACTGATCGCGGTGATGATTGGCGAGTCGACGTTGCGCAAGCTCGATGCACTCGACAGTGCCGACCTCGCCCGCGCACGACAGGTCGCGTGGTGGCAGTCGCAAAGCATCGCGATCGGCAGGGATCTCGAACGCTACATCGACGACTATGCCGCCAGCGGCAACGAGATCGATGCGCTGCAACGGCTGCTGGCGCGCGCCGGCAAGGACGAGCCGCCGGCAGGCTGGCAGTCGCCTGCGGAGAAACGCGCGGCCAAGGGGCAATGATCGCGCATCACCCGCTCGGGGCGCGGCGACTCACAAGGTCCAGCGAATCTCCGGATGCGCGCGCAGCGCGGCGTGGATCTCGTCGTACTTCTCGCGCGTCGGGCACATGAAGCTCGCGGTCACCGACACGTAGTTGCCTTCGCGCGAGGGGCGCACGCGCACGGCTTCGGCAAGCACGGTCAGGCCGGTTTCCTGGATGATGCGCACGACCTCCTGTTCGAGCTGCGCCTTCGCGCCGCCCATCGCGGTGATCTCGAACACGCCCGGAAACTGGAAGCCCTGCTCCGGGTTCTGCGGCTTGATGTCGCCAAGGTTTTTCATGCGTGCTGCTCCTCCAACCGTGGACGCCGACAGATGCGTCCGCTGCGGCCCGCGCACAAGGTCACGAGCCGCCAGCCGCGTCAGTTGCCCTTGGGTGCAGCCGAGACATTGCCGCCGGCGTCACCCTTGAACCACATCCACGCGCCATCGGACATGCGCTTGAAGAATCCGCCCTCGGCGCCCTCTTCCAGCGCAACGATCGGGCGTTCGAGCAGGACCTTGTCATCGAGCGTGACTTTCAGACTGCCGACCTTCTGGCCCTTCGCTATCGGCGCGACCAGACGCGACGGCATCTCCAGCGCAGCCTTGAGATCGCTGTAGCGGCCGCGCGGGAACGTGATCAGCACATCCTCGGCGACGCCCAGCGGCAGGTTGGCGACCGCGCCTTTCCACAGTTCCGGCGTCGCCAGCGGTTTGCTCGCGTCGTACAGCTTGTGCGTCTCGAAGAAGCGGAAGCCGTAGGCGAGCAGCGCCTGGTTGTCGTCGGCGCGCATTTTCTCGCTCGGCGCGCCCATCACCACCGCGATCAGGCGCTGGTCGCCGCGCAGCGCCGAGGTGGCGAGGCAGAAGCCGGCTTCGGAGGTATGGCCGGTCTTGATGCCGTCGACGGTCGAATCGCGCCACAGCAACGTGTTGCGGTTGTGCTGCTTGATGCCGTTCCACTCGAAATCCTTGACCGCGTAGATCTTGTATTCCTCGGGGTAATCGTGGATCAGCGCGCGCGACAGCAGCGCGATGTCGTGCGCGGTCGTGTAGTGGTTCGGGTTCGGCAGACCACTCGCATCCATGTAGTTGGTGCCGCTCATGCCGAGCCGAGCCGCGTACTGGTTCATCAAGGTCGCGAACGTTTCCTCGGAACCGGCGACGTGTTCGGCCAGCGCGATCGCAGCGTCGTTGCCGGACTGGATGATCATGCCGTACAGCAGATCCTTGAGGTCGACCTGGCTGTTCAGCTGCAGGAAGCTGGTCGAGCCGTCGGTGCCGGCACCACCGGAACGCCACGCGCGCTCGCTGATCGTGACCTTGTCGTTCATGTGGATCTTGCCGTGCGCGAGCTCGGCCGAGACCACGTACGAGGTCATCACCTTGGTGATCGAAGCAGGTGCGACGCGCATGTCCATGTTGCTTTCGGCGAGCACTTGGCCGCTGGTGTAGTCCATCAGCACCCAGCTCTTGGCGTCGATCGACGGCGGCGGCGGCACAGGACCGGAACCGGGCGCGCCGGGCTGCGGCAGCGGTGTCGCTTTCGCGACCGGCTGCGGCGTAGGCAGGCTCGGATTGGCCGCGGGAGCCGCGGGAGCCGCGGCCGCTTCGGCCGGTGGCGCGGATGCGGGGGCGGATTGCTCCTGTGCAGGCGCCGGCTTCGGATGCGGCTTGGTGCGCGCCTCGATGCTGGCGCTGGCGAACACAAGGGCGGCGAGGACGACGAGGGACGACAGCTTCATTTCGGTGCGGATCCTGCGCTTGTTGCAAAGACGGAATTGTCGCAGAGCATGCCGGTCAAAACACCCCGAGCGCGACACGCATATGCCTCGCGTTCATGGCCTGACCGCGCTTCACGGCTCGATCGCGACACGCGGCGCCCCGAGACCGAGCCGCTCGATGCGCGCCGTGAGCGCGTCGGCGGCATCGACATCGGCGAGCGGACCGACGCGCACGCGATGCACGGTGCGCCCGGCCACCGCGACCGATTCGATGCCGACGCGATCGATGCCGGCACGCTTGGCATTCGCCGCTGCGCGCTCGGCATTGTCACGCTCGCCGAATGCGCCGAGCTGCAGATAGATGCGCGTGCCGGCCATGGCCGATGCGCTGAGCGGCAGCGCGGGCCGGGCACTCGGGGCCGCAGCTACCGCGCGAGGCGGCGCGCTCACCGGCGGCAGCCCGGCGGTGCGCGCGGGTGGCAGGTTCGGCTGCGCCGGATCGATCGCGCGCACCTCGACCACGCCGGTGCCCTTCGGCCACACGCCGATCTTCACTGCGGCCGCGTACGACAGATCGATGATGCGGTTCTCATGGAACGGGCCGCGGTCGTTGATGCGCACGACCACGCTCTTGCCGTTGTCGAGATTGGTCACGCGCGCGTAGCTCGGCAACGGCAGCGTCTTGTGCGCCGCGCTGAACGCGTACATGTCGTAGGGCTCGAACGACGACGTCATGTAACCGTGGAACTTGTTGCCGTACCACGAGGCGATGCCGCGTTCGACGTAGCCGCTCGCATCCGGCAGCAAGGTGTAGGTCTTGCCGAGCACGCTGTAGGTGCTCTTGTTGCCGTAGCGCGAGCGCGGCTCGACCTTCGGCACCGGCTCGGGAATCTTGCTGACATCGATCGGCGGCGCGGCGGGTCCGTTGTCCTGGTTCTGCCGATAGCGCTCGGACTGCGGTCGCGACGTGTCGGGCGGCAGGCTCGCGCCGCGCGGGCCGGACGCGGGCGCTGGCGCCGGACGCGGCTTGTGCCCGGCGCACGCGGCCAGCAGCAGCACGAGGCCGCCGCAGGCGAGCGCGCGCGACCGCGTGGTCACGGCGCCGCCGCGCCCGCGGCGATCGCCTGCGCGAGTTGCCAGACCGCCATCGCGTACATCGGACTCTTGTTGTAGCGCGTGATCACGTAGAAGTTCTTGAACGTCAGCCAGTACTCGGAGCCGAGCTCGCCCTCGAGCGTGAGCAGGGTCGACGGCGTCTGCGCATCGACGCGCTCGATCGGCGCGTAGCCCCAGGCTTCCATCTGCTGCAGCGGATACAGCGGCTCGGAATTCTTCGGCTGCAACGCCTGCGCGTCCTTCGCCGGTTGCGCGCGTGCGGCGACCGGCTGGCCCTTCTGCCAACCGTGCTCGATGAAATAGTTGGCGATGCTGGCGGTGATGTCCGGCAGCGAGTTCCACAGGTCGATGCGGCCATCGCCGTCCTCGTCCTTGGCCCACTTGGCGACGCTCGTCGGCATGAACTGGCCCCAGCCCATCGCGCCCGCGTACGAACCTTTGAGTTCGTCGATCGGATAGGCGAGATGCTGGTCGCCGAGCAGGAACAGCTGCTTCAGCTCGCCGCGGAAGAACTTCGCGCGCGGCGGATAGTGGAATGCCAGCGTCGCCAGCGCATCGAGCACGCGATATTTGCCGGTGTTCTTGCCGTAGCCGGTCTCGACGCCGATGATCGCGACGATGACCTCCGGCGGCACGCCGTATTCGGCTCCGATGCGATCAAGCAGCGCTCGGTTGTCGCGGTAGAACGCGACGCCGCCGGCGATGCGCTTGTCGGTGAGGAAGATCGGACGATAGTCCTTCCATGTCTTGGTCGCTTCAGCCGGCCGCGCGATCGCATCGAGGATCGACTGCTGCACCTTCGCCCCGGCAAGTGTGGCGAGAACGCTCGCTTCGGACGGGCCGCCCTCACGTGCAATCTCGGCGGCGAACGTGCGTTCGGCCGCGTCCGCCGGGAACTCCACCGGCGCATCCTTGGCGAAGACGGAACCGCTGCCGACGACGGACAAGCCGAGCGACAGGACGACAAGATGGGCGCACGCGGCGCGAAGCAGTGCAGGCATCGGGCTACTGTAACACCGCGCAACGCTCATCCCGCGACCGTCTTGCGGTGCGCGTGGATCGACATCAGCACGCCGAATCCTGCCAGCAGCGACACCGCCGATGTGCCGCCGTAGCTGACCAGCGGCAACGGCACGCCGACCACGGGCAGCACGCCGGTGATCATGCCGCCGTTGACCACCACGTAGACGAACAGCGCCATGCTGATCGCGCCGGCGAGCAGGCGCGCATAGGTGTCCTTCGCCTCGGCCGCGATCCACAGGCAGCGCGCGATGATGAAGACATAGAGCGCGAGCAGCAGCAGCACGCCGACCAGCCCCCATTCCTCGGCGAACACCGAGAAGATGAAATCGGTGGTGTGCTCGGGAAGGAACTCCAGCCGCGATTGCGTGCCGTGGTGCCAGCCCTTGCCCCACATGCCACCCGAACCGACCGCTATCTTCGACTGGATGATGTGCCAGCCGTTGCCAAGCGGATCGGCCTCCGGATCGAGCAGGGTCAGTACACGGTTGCGCTGGTAGTCGTGCAGGAAATGCCAGGCGATCGGCACCACGCCGATGAACGCGCCGACCAGCAAACCGATGCGCCACCAGGCGAGGCCCGAGAGGAACACTCCGAACGCGCCGCTGGCGGCGATCAGCAGCGCGGTGCCAAGGTCCGGCTGCTTGGCGACCAGCGCGGCCGGGATGGCGATCAGTGCGCCAACCATGCCGAGTGTGCTCCAGCTCGGCGGCAAGGGACGACCGTTCAGATACCACGCGACCATCATCGGCATCGTCAGCTTGAGCAGTTCGGACGGCTGGAAGCGCACGATGCCGAGATCGAGCCAGCGGTTCGCACCGCGCCCCTCGCCATGCAGCGCGACGATGACCAGCACCACCACACTGCCGGCGTACAGCCACGGCGTCCAGTTGCGCAGGGTCAGCGGCGGAATGCGCGCGATGGTGAACATCAACGCCAGCCCGAGTCCGAAACGCAGCGCCTGCGCGAGCACCTGGCTACGGTCGAAATCGCTGGCGCTGTACAGGGTCATCAGGCCCACGCCCATCAGCAGCAGCAGGCCGCCGAACAGCGGCAGGTCGATGCGCGGTCGGCGCCACATCGAGCGCAGACGATAGCGAAGATTGGCGGCCAGCTCGTCGATCATCATCGCGGCGACTCCGCGGCGACCTTTGTGCGAGGGTCGACGCCTTGCGCCTCGATGTCGCCGGGCAACCACGCGTCAAGGATCTTGCGCGCGATCGGCGCCGCATCGTGCGCGCCGCTGCGGCCGGCCTCGAGCGCGACGATGACCGCGATGCGCGGCTGGTCGGCCGGCGTGAAACATTCGAACAGCACCTGGTGGCGCTCGATCGGGCTGGCGCTGATACTGGTCCAGGTGTCATCGGTGCGCGAATAGCGCTCGGCGGTGCCGGTCTTGCCGGCGATGACATACGGAAAGCCATCGTTGAGGCCGCGCGCGGTACCGCTCTTGACGACTTCCATCATGCCCTGGTGCACGGCGAACCAGCTGTCCGGCTTGTGGATCACGCTCGGAAGCGGCGGTGACGGCACGGGTTCGGGCTTGCTGTCGATGCCCGACTGCACCGCGCGCAACAGGTGCGGCACATGCGGAACGCCGCGATTGGCGAGCGTGGCCAGCGCGTTCGCCAACTGCAGCGGCGTGACCACCCAGTAGCCCTGGCCGATGCCGGCGATCACGGTTTCGCCGGGAAACCAGGTCTGCTTGAAACGTGAGCGCTTCCACTCGCGCGAAGGCAGCACGCCGCTCCCTTCGCCGGCGAGGTCGATACCGGTCGGTTTGCCGAAACCGAGCGTGGCCATGAAGCCACTGAAGCGGTCGATGCCCATGTCGAGCGCGAGCGAATAGAAATACGTGTTGACCGACTTCGCGATCGCCTGCACCAGATCGACTCGGCCCATGCCGCCGCGCACGTCGTCGCGGTACGCGCGCGACTGCCCGGGAATGAAGAACTCGCCGGTAGACAGCACCGTGTCGCTCGGGCGACGCAAACCTAGCTCGAGGCCACCGAGCGCGACGAATGGTTTGATCGTGGACCCCGGCGTGTAGGTGCCCCGCAGCAGCCGGTTCAGCAGCGGCTTGCCCGGATCGGCCAGCAACGTCGCGTAGTCGGCATGCGCGATGCCGTTGACGAACAGGTTCGGATCGAAGCTCGGCACGCCGACCATCGCCAGCACTTCACCGTTGCGCGGATCGATCGCGACAGCGGCGCCGGCACGGCCTTCGAACGCCGCCTCGGCGACCTCCTGCAGATGCGAATCGATGGTCAGGTGCAGGTTTTCGCCCTGCTTCGGCGCGAGGCGGTCCGGCAACACGCGCAACGGTCGATGATCGGCGTTGACTTCGACCTTCTCGTAGCCGACCTCGCCGTGCAGGCGATCCTCGTAGAAGCGCTCGATGCCGGTCTTGCCGATGTGGGTGGTGCCGGCGTAGTCGCCCTTGTCGAGCTTGGCTAGATCGTCGGTGTCGATGCGGCCGACGTAGCCGACCGTATGCGCGAACTCGGCGCCGAGCGGGTAAGACCGCGTCAGGTAAGGCACCACCTCGACGCCGGGAAACGCCCAGCGGTTGACCGAGAACTTGGCGATCTCCTCCTCCGACAGCTTCATCCGCAACGGCACGCCCTGATACGAGCGCTTGCCCTTGCGCAGCGCATTGAAGCGCGCGATGTCGTCCTCGCCGAGCGGCACGAACTGGCCGAGCCGCGCGAGCATGTCCGGCATGTCGCGCACCTGATCCGGCGTCACCTCGAGCCGGAATGCGGCGACGTTCTCGGCCAGCAGCACGCCGTTTCGGTCGTAGATCAGGCCGCGCGCCGGCGCCAACGGTCGCGTGAGCACGCGGTTCGCTTCCGAGCGCGCGCTGAACTCGTCATGCCGCTCGACCTGCAGGAATGAAAACCGCACAGCCAGCGCGCACAGGCACAACACGATGATGCAGAAACCGGCCAGTGCGCGACGGCGGAACAGGCTGGCCTCGTGACGACCTTCCTTCAGCGGCTTGAATGCGCCGGCCATGCGCGCTTCACTCGCTCGTGCGCAGGCGCGCGCGCAGGTCGTCGAACAGCAGGAACAGCAGTGGCCATGCCAGCATGCCCAGCACCGGCGCGATCCAGAACGAGGCCGACGGCATCGACTCGCCGGCGAAACCGCGCACCATCAACATCACGACACGATCGTTGAGCAGCAGTGCAAGCACCGCCAGCGCCTGCTGCCAGACCGGGAAAAAGCGCAGCCGCGCGCGAAAACGCAGCACGATGAACGCCAGCACGACCAGGCGCAACGCCTGCTCGCCGAGCAGTTCGCCAGTCAGCACGTCGCTGCCGAGGCCAAACAGGAACGCGAAGCCGAGATTGATGCGTTCCGGCGCCTCGATCGCCCAGTAGATCAGCACCAGACCGACCCAGTACGGCTTCATCGGCAGCAACGCCAGCGGCAGCGGCATCAGCTGCAGCACGAATGCGACGGCGAGACTGCCGGCAAACAGCCAGCCCTGGATACGCGTGCGATTCATGGCGAAGCGTCCGCCGGGGCGGCGCCCGCGAGATCGGCCGGTGGTCCCATTTCCTCCTGCAGCACGGGCGGCCCATAGGGCTGCGGCTGATCGCGCAGCAGCAATACTTCGCCACTGCGGTCGAGCGCCGCGGCCGGCCGCGCGACGGCGGCGGCGAACATGCCGCTGCTGTCCGGCGCCACCGAACTGATTTCCCCGACCGGGAAACCGGCGGGAAAACGTCCACCCAGCCCCGAGGTCAGCAACTTGTCGCCTGGCTTGAGGTCGGCGCTGAACGGGATGTTCGGCAATTCGAGGCGGTCGATCGCACCGCTGCCATAGGCGATCGTGCGCAGCCCGGTACGCTCGACCACGACCGGGATTGCGTGGGTCGGGTCGGTGATCAGCATCGCGATCGCGCTGTTCGGCAATACTTCGATGACCTGGCCCATGATGCCGTGGGCGTCGATCACCGGCTGGCCGACCGTGATGCCTTGGTTGGCACCGATGCCGAGCACGATGCGGTGGCGGAACGGGTCGAGATCGACGTCGATCAGGCGCGCGAACTGCACCGACAATCCAAGGTTCTTCTGCGCATCGAGCAGATCCTTCAGACGTGCGTTCTGCGCGACCAGGGTATCGAGCCGGTTCAGGCGCGCTTGCGCCAACAGCAGCTTTTCGCGCAAGTCGCGATTCTCGCTGGCGAGCTGGTCCTGCGTCGCGACCGCGGTGCGCGTCGCGCGTGCGATATCCGCCGGCAACGCGGCGACGCGATAGATTGGTTCGACCATCGCACTGCCGGTGCGTCGCAACACTTCAAGATAGTTGCCACGATGGTCGAGCACCATCAGCGCGATGCTGAGCACGAGATAGACGATCAGACGCAGCGTGCTGACCGGGTCTCCGGCGAACAGCGTGGCGGTGTCGGTGCGCATCGGAGCAATGAGTGGGGATTCGGGATTGGAGATTCGGAAATGCGCCGCCCATGCGACGCGTTGCTTTTATTTCACGAATCCCGAATCACGATTCACCAATCCCGGCTTTTTCATTCAGGCGCAAAGAAATCTCCGCCATGCTGGTCGATCAGCTCCAGCGCACGGCCGCCGCCGCGCGCGACGCAGGTCAGCGGATCGTCCGCGACGTGCACGTGCAAGCCGGTTTCCTCGGAGATCAGGCGATCGATGTCGCGCAACAGCGCGCCGCCACCGGTCAGGATGATGCCGCGCTCGTAGACGTCCGAGCACAATTCCGGCGGTGTCTGCTCGAGCGCGCCGCGCACCGAGCTGACGATGCCGGACAACGGTTCGTGCAGCGCCTCGAGGATCTCGTTCGAATTGACGGTGAAGTTGCGCGGCACACCCTCGGCGAGATTGCGGCCGGAAACTTCGATCTCGCGCACTTCGGATTGCGGAAACGCGCAACCGACCTCGAACTTGATGCGCTCGGCGGTGGATTCGCCGATCAGGGTGCCGTGATTGCGGCGGACGTAGTTCGTGATCGCCTCATCGAAGCGGTCGCCGCCGATGCGCACCGACTGCGAGTAGACGATGCCGTTGAGCGAGATCACCGCGACCTCCGACGTGCCGCCGCCGATGTCGAGCACCATCGAGCCGCGCGCCTCATGCACCGGAATACCGGCACCGATCGCCGCGGCCATCGGCTCCTCGATCAGATATACGTCACGCGCACCGGCCGACTCGGCCGACTCCTTGATCGCGCGGCGCTCGACCTGGGTCGAGCCGCACGGCACACACACCAGCACGCGCGGACTGGGTCGGAACATGCGCGCCTTGTGCACCTTCTTGATGAACTGCTTGAGCATTTCCTCGGTCATCGTGAAGTCGGCGATGACGCCGTCCTTCATCGGCCGGATCGTGACGATCGCGGCCGGCGTGCGCCCGAGCATGCGCTTGGCGTCACCGCCAACCGCCGCGACCGAGCGTGGCCCGCCCGGGCCGCGTTCCTGTCGGATCGCGACCACCGAGGGTTCGTTGAGCACGATGCCTTGCCCACGCACGTAAATCAGCGTGTTGGCCGTGCCGAGGTCGATCGAGAGATCGTTGGAAAAGAGTCCGCGGAAACCTTTGAACATGAGCGCGGCGCGAGCCTTTGTCGGAGAGCGGAAAAGCGCGCGATTTTAACAGCAACAAGTGGCCGAACAAGGTCGGAGAGGTTAAAAAACCCTTGCAAGACGCAGGTTTCCGATACGAAAGTGACCTTTCCACGCTCCAGACCGTTCTGCTGTGACGCCTTCGGCGCAGACGAAAACCTGCCCGATCTGCCACAATCAGCGGTTATTGCGCCCTCCGGAATGGACGATGTCAGCACTGATCTGCGGTTCGCTCGCGTACGACACCATCATGGTCTTCCCGGACCAGTTCAAGAAACACATCCTGCCGGACCAGGTGCATATCCTGAACGTCTCGTTCCTCGTTCCGCGCATGCGTCGCGAATTCGGCGGCTGCGCCGGCAACATCGCCTACAACCTGAAGCTGCTTGGCGACGACCCGGTTCCGTTCGCCGCAGTCGGCCAGGATTTCGGACCCTATCGCGAGCACATGAAGCAGTGCGGCATTCGCCTCGACCACGTCAGCGTGTTCGAGGAACTGTTCACGCCGCAGTGCTTCATCACGACCGATCTCGACAACAACCAGATCACCGCATTCCACCCCGGCGCGATGCTCAATTCGCACGACCACCACGTACGCGACGTCGAAGGCGTGACCTTCGGCATCGTCGCTCCGGACAGTCGCGACGGCATGCTGCAGCACGCGCGCGAATTCGCCGAGATGGGCGTGCCATTCATCTTCGACCCGGGCCAGGCGATGCCGCTGTTCTCCGGCGAGGAGTTCCGCGCGTTCATCGAGCAGGCCGACTATGCGATCGTCAACGACTACGAATCGCAGTTGCTGCAGACGCGCACCGGCTGGAGCGCGGCCGACATCGCCTCGCGCGTGAAGGCCTACATCGTCACCCAGGGCCCGAAGGGTTCGACCGTGCACGAAAGCGGCAAGACGCACCAGATCCCGCCGGCGCAGGAACGCCGCATCGTCGACCCGACCGGCTGTGGCGACGCCTATCGCGCCGGCCTGATCTTCGGCCTCATGCGCGGCATGGACTGGGCGACCACCGGCCGCATCGCCTCGCTGATGGGCACGCTGAAGATCGAGCACCCCGGCACGCAGAACCAGCGCTTCAGCTACACCGAGTTCGCCGACCAGTTCAAGCAGCAGTTCGGCTACGCGCTGTAGGCGACGGCGCCCGCCCGTGACCCGACGATCGTTCCACGCCCGAGGATCTGCCATGCAACCGATGTTTCGCGCGTTCTTCCTGCTGCCGCTCGCACTGGGACTAGCCGCTTCGCTGCCCGCCTGCGCGGCCAAGGGTCCTTCGGTCGAGCTGAAGGGACGCACCTATTCGATCGAGATCGCCGAAACCGACGCCGCGCGCGAGCACGGCCTGATGGAGCGCGAAAGCATGCCGGCCGACCATGGCATGCTGTTCGTGTTCGAAGACGACGCACCGCGCGCGTTCTGGATGAAGAACTGCAAGTTCGCGCAGGACATGCTGTTCTTCGACGCCGAGCGACGCCTCGTCAGCGTGCAGCACAACGTGCCGCCGTGCGCCACCGATCCCTGCCCCGCGTATTCGAGCGGCGCGCCGGCGCGCTATGTGCTCGAACTCAACGCCGGTCAGGCGAAGACGCTCGGCCTGGCGCCGGGCGACGAGATGCAGATCCATCGCTGATCGGCGCGAAGTGCCAGGCGCCGTCCTCGTCCAGCACGAATTCCCCGCGCAGGCCGTGCGCGCAGGGAACGCCGCAGCGGTACGGCACCAGCACGCCGGTCATGGCATCGACGCTGGCATCCTCGACCGGCACGAAAACACGCATGGGAAATCCGCCTTGGTGAATGGCACCCAGTCAAACAGGGCGCAAGGCGTTTGGCGTGACAGCGCGATGGCAAAAACGGGGCAGGCGCCGGCGCATTGCCGACGCCGTGCGCGATCAGATCTCGACCATCTCGAAATCGGACTTGGTCACGCCGCAGTCGGGGCAGGTCCAGGTATCCGGCACGTCCTCCCAACGCGTTCCGGGCGCGATGCCATCGTCGGGCCAGCCTTCGGCTTCGTTGTAGAGGAAACCGCAGACGACGCACATGAAGGTGCGGAACGGTGCGGTGGCAGCGGAATCGGACATCGTGGACAACATCGGCAACCCAAAGGCCGGTCATTCTCCCAGTTTGCGCGAACCCGCGAAAGCGCGCGGCGGGCGGCCTGAGGTGATGCCCCCCATCGCCCTGCGCGGCCTGTATGCAATCAGCAACGGTCCGCGCAGCGACCTCGTCGATGCCTGCGTGGCTGCGCTCGATGGCGGCGCGGCGCTTCTGCAATACCGCGACAAGAGCAACGACGCAGCACGCCGCCTGCGCGAAGCCCGCGCGCTGCAGGCCTTGTGCACCGGGCGTCGCGTGCCGTTGATCGTCAACGACGACATCGAACTCGCGGGCGCCGTCGGCGCTGCCGGCGTGCATCTGGGCGAGGACGACGGTGCGCTTGCCCACGCGCGCGCGCGTCTCGGCGCGGACGCGATCATCGGCGTGTCATGCTACGACTCGCTCGAGCGCGCGCGACAAATGGCCGCAGCCGGCGCCGACTACCTCGCGTTCGGCGCGTTCTTCCCGTCCCCGACCAAGCCGCTGGCGCGGCACGCTACGCCGGACCTGCTGCGCGAGGCGCGCACGTTCGGCCTGCCACTGGTCGCGATCGGCGGCATCACCGCCGGCAATGCGCGCGAGCTGATCGATGCCGGCGCCGATTGCGTCGCGGTGATCTCAGGGGTGTTCGGCGCGGCTGACGTGCGAGCGGAGGCGCGGCGATTCGCTTCGCTGTTCGGCACGGCGCGTTCGTAAGACAATGCCCACCTCCCCATCATGTCCGTCATTCCGGCGAAGGCCGGAATCCTTGGTGCTTTTTCGCGAGACGACAAGGGATTCCGGCCTTCGCCGGAATGACGGCATCAGCAGGCGCAGCCCATGACCACCAACCACGAACTCTTCCAGCGCGCAACGCTGCGCATTCCCGGCGGCGTGAACTCGCCCGTGCGTGCATTCAAATCCGTCGGCGGCGAACCGTTCTTTACCGCGCGCGCGGACGGCGTCTATCTGTGGGACGTCGAGGGCACGCGGTACATCGACTACGTCGGCTCCTGGGGTCCGATGGTCGTCGGCCACAATCATCCGACCGTGCGCGATGCGGTTGCACGTGCGATCCAGGATGGCCTCTCGTTCGGCACGCCGTGTCCGGCCGAAGTCACGATGGCCGAGACCATCGCGAAACTCGTGCCGTCGGTCGAGGTCGTGCGCATGGTCAACTCCGGCACCGAAGCGACGATGTCGGCGATCCGCCTCGCGCGCGGCTTCACTGGCCGCACGCGCATCGTGAAGTTCGAAGGTTGTTACCACGGCCACGGCGACGCGTTCCTTGTCAAAGCCGGCTCCGGAGCACTGACGCTCGGTGTGCCGACCTCGCCCGGCGTGCCGAAAGCACTCGCCGATCTCACGCTGACCTTGCCGTACAACGACCTCGACGCCGCCAAGCAGCTGTTCGCTGACGTCGGCGACGATATCGCCGCACTGATCATCGAACCGGTCGCCGGCAACATGAACTGCATCGTGCCGCGCGACGGCTATCTCGCGGCGCTGCGCGAGCTGTGCACGCAGCACGGCACGCTGCTGATCTTCGACGAGGTGATGACCGGTTTCCGCGTCGCGCTGGGCGGTGCGCAGGCGCTGTACGGCGTGACGCCGGACCTGACCACGTTCGGCAAGATCATCGGCGGCGGCATGCCCGTCGGCGCCTACGGCGGGCGCCGCGACATCATGGAGAACGTCGCGCCGGCCGGCCCGATTTACCAGGCTGGCACGCTCAGCGGCAATCCGGTCGCGATGGCGGCGGGCCTGGCGATGCTCGACCTGATCCAGACGCCCGATTTCCACGAGGAACTCGACCGCCGCACGCGCCTGCTCACCGACACCTTGCAGGCCGCGGCCGACGAAGCCGGCGTGCCGATGACCATCAATCGCGTCTGCGGCATGTTCGGCCTGTTCTTCACGGCGCAAAAGGTCGAGACCTACGCACAGGCCACTGCCTGCAATGTCGCGATGTTCAACCGCTTCTTCCACGGCATGCTCAAGCGCGGCGTGTATCTCGCACCGAGCGCGTTCGAGGCCGGATTCGTCTCGATCGCGCATACCGAGCAAGTCATTGCCGACACGCTGGAGGCCGCACGGGGCGCATTCAGGGATGCCGCCGCAGGCTAGGCGCACCGAAGGCGCTCCGCCTCTTCGGCCCACTCCACAGGTCCCGGAATGCCCGCCACTCGGCCCGTGACACGCGACGACGCTGAACTCGGAATCGCCAACCGCGTCTTCTACGACACGCTGTGGGCCGACGCGAAGCTTGTCGAGCCGCAACGCTTCAATACCTGGCCGCTGGCGATGGAGCTTGCCGCCCGCGGCACGTCGCGGCTCGAGGTCGCTCCGGGCCTGCGCCCGCGCCTGCCGCTGCAAGGCACGATCTTTCTCGACATCAGCATGCAGGCGGCCAGGCGCCTGCATGCGAACGATGCGAGCGCGAGCGTCGGACTCATCACCTCGCTGCCGTTCGCCGATGCGGTTTTCGACTGCGTCTGCGCGTTCGACATCGTCGAGCATGTGGACGACGACGAGGGTGCGCTGGCCGAACTTGCCCGCGTCAGCACACCTGGCGCCACGCTGCTGCTGTCGGTGCCGCTGCACGAAGCCGCATGGACCGCGTTCGACGACCTCGTCGGCCATCGCAGGCGCTACGAGCGCACCGATCTCGACGCCAAACTCGCGCGCCACGGCTTCATGGTCGAGCGCAGCGCGGTGCATGGAATGCAGCCATCCTCGTCGCGCCTGGTCGATCTCGGCATGTGGTTTCTGATCCACCAACGGGAGCGCGCGATGTGGTGGTACAACCGCGTCTTCATGCCGCTCGGCTTGCGCGCGCAGAAACCGTTGGCGCTGCGCGACGGCTGGATCGACGACACGCGCGTCGATACCGTATTGCTGGTCTGCCGGCGCGTGGACAGCTCTTCGGCGGTGCAGTCGCGCGCAGCACGGCCAACGGAGGACGTTGCGTGAACACGTACGCCGGAAGCAGGATCAACGAACACAAGCCGAAGCTGCTCGTGCGCATCGCTCGCGCGGACGACATCCCGGCCCTGGTCGCGCTGACCGCGCGCGTGTACGGCGCCGAATGGGCGCATTCCCCGGACATGCTGCGCGGCCAGCAGGCGCGCTTCCCGGAAGGCCAGTTCGTCGCCGAGTACGAGGGTCAAATCGTCGGCTTCTGCGCGACATTCCGCATCGACGAAGCCAGCGCGATGCGCGCGCACAGCTGGCACGAGATCACCGGAGGCGGTTACGCCTCGCGCCACGACGAACATGGCGACTGGCTGTACGGCATGGACGTCTGCGTCGATCCGGACTACCGCGGCTTGCGCATCGGCCGACGCCTCTATGCGGCGCGCAAGCGGTTGTGCCAGAAGCTCGGCCTGCGTGGCATCGTGTTTGGCGGCCGCCTGCCCGGCCTGCACAAGCGCCTCGCGACCTACGGCTCGGTCGAGGCCTACGCGCAAGCGGTGCGCGAAGGCCGCGCGCGCGATGCCACCTTGAGTTTCCAGCTGCGCAACGGTTTCGAGCTGATCGGCATGCTGCCGGGCTATGTGCCGGGCGATCGCGAATCGATGGACTATGCAGCGCATCTGGTCTGGCGCGATCCGAGCCGGCTTGACCAGCCACGCATGCCGCTCGCGAAAGGCGCCAGCCGCCCGCAAAACCTGATTCGCGTCGCCACGATCCAGTATCAGCAGCGCCGCATCGCCCGCTTCGAGGACTTCGCGACACAGGTCGAATACTTCGTCGACATTGCGGCCGGCTACGAATCGGACTTCGTGCTGTTCCCGGAGATGATGACCCTGCAGCTGCTCTCGATCGAGAACGCGCCGCTGCCGTCGGTCGAGGCGATCCGCCGCCTCACCGACTACACCGATCGCGTGAAGGCGTTGTTCAACGATCTGGCCGTGCGCTACAACATCAACATCGTCGGCGGCTCGCACCCGACCCTTGCCGACAATGGCGAGATGCGCAACCTCTGCTTCGTCTGCCTGCGCGACGGCTCCGTGCACGCGCGCGCGAAACTGCATCCGACTCCGAACGAGCGCACCTGGTGGGGCATCAAGGGCGGCAACCAGGCCTCGGTGATTCCGACCGACTGCGGCCCGATCGGCGTGATGATTTGCTACGACGCGGAATTCCCGGAACTCGCGCGCCATCTCACCGACCAGGGCGCGCTGCTGCTGTTCGTGCCGTTCTGCACGGACGAACGCCAGAGTTACCTGCGCGTGCGCTACTGCAGCCAGGCGCGCGCGGTCGAAAACCAGTGCTACGTGATCCTGTCCGGCAACGTCGGCAACCTGCCCGGCGTCAACAACTTCGACATCCAGTACGCGCAGAGCTGCATCCTGACCCCGTGCGACTTCCCGTTCGCGCGCGACGGCATTGCCGCCGACTCGACGCCAAACACCGAGATGGTGCTGTGGGCCGACCTGCGCCTGGAAGATCTCGCCCGCGCGCGCAACAACGGCACCGTGCAGAACATCAAGGACCGCCGCCACGACCTGTACCAGCTGCGCTGGCGCGAACGCGAATAGGTACGCCTCGGCCGCTGCGATCGGGGCATGCAAGACCGTGCCGTCCGATGCGCGTCGCGCGCGCCATCCGCTCGTGCCGGGCATCGAGGAACGAACGGCGGAAACACCGGATTCGACCTTCTATCTACTGCGCGCGGAACGCCGCCAGCGCGGCACGCAAACGCCGCAGGCCTTCGGCGACGTCGGCATCGCCGATGTTCAACGGCGGCACGAAGCGCAGCACGTCGGGACCTGCCTGCAGCAGCAACAGACCCTGTGCGGTGGCGTGATCGAGGATCTCGCCAGCGCAGCCCTTGTACGCATCGACGAGCACCGCGCCGAGCATCAGGCCGCGTCCGCGTATTTCGGCGAACAGGCCGAGGGCCGCATCGATCGCGGCGAGGCCATCACGCAACGCCTGCGCCTGCCGCGCGACGTTCGCAAGCAGGTGGGCGGAACTGAGTTTGCGCAACGCGACGCGAGCGACCGCTGCGGCCATCGGGTTGCCGCCGAACGTGGTGCCGTGCGCGCCGTACTGCATCACCTCGGCGACCTTCGGTGCGGCCAGCATCGCTCCGATCGGGAAGCCGCAACCGAGCGCCTTCGCCAAGGTGACGATGTCCGGCACGACACTGTCCTGCACGTGCGCGAACAACGTGCCGGTGCGACCCATGCCGCATTGGATTTCGTCGAGCACGAGCAGCGCATCGTGCCGGTCGCACAGCGCACGCACGCGCTGCAGGAAGCCCGGCGCAGCGGGCAGCACGCCGCCTTCGCCCTGCACCGGTTCCAGCATTACCGCGGCGACATCACCCGATGCAAATGCTGCTTCGAGTGCGTCCGCATCGTTGAACGCGACGTGGCGGAATCCTGCCGGCAGCGGTTCGTAGCCTTGCTGGTATTTCGGCTGCGCGGTCGCGGTGACCGCAGCCAGCGTGCGGCCATGAAACGAACCGTGGAAGGTCACGATCACGCGCTTGTCCACAGGCCGGCCTTGTGCCGCAGCCCACTTGCGCACGAGCTTGATCGCCGCCTCGTTCGCCTCGGCGCCGGAATTGCACAGGAAAACGCGCTCGGCGAAACCCGATACGGAGACGAGTTCCTCGGCGAGCCGCAACGGCGGCTCGGTATAGAACACGTTGCTCGCGTGCCAGAGCTTGTGCGCCTGCTCGGTCAGCGCGGCGACGAGGTCCGGGTCGCAATGGCCGAGCGCGTTGACCGCGATGCCGGCGCCGAAGTCGACGTAGTCGCGCCCGTCGCGATCCCACACGCGCGCGCCTTCGCCGCGTTCGAGGATCACCTCGCGCGGTTTGTAGACCGGCAGCCAGTAGCGCTTGCCGAGGTCGATCAGCATGGAGGTCGCGTCGTCGTGCTGATGCATGGCGTTCACCACACTCCGGTATTGGGCATCGATGCCCACGGCTCGGCCGGCGCGAGGGGCACGCCCTTCTGCAGCAGTTCGACCGAGATCAGGTCCGGCGAACGCACGAAGGCCATGTGCCCGTCGCGCGGCGGCCGGTTGATCGTGATGCCCATCGACGCGAGGTGCGCACAGGTCGCGTAGATGTCGTCGACGCGGAATGCGAGATGGCCGAAGTTCCGCGCCGAGCCGTAGTCTTCGTTTGAGCCCCAGTTGTACGTGAGTTCGATCTCGGACTCCGGCGACTCGTCCGCGACGAGGAAGATCAGCGTGAACTTGCCGGCTTCGTTTTCCATGCGCCGGCTCTCGCGCAGGCCGAGGCCGTCGCAGAAGAAGCGCAACGTGGCGTCGAGATCGCGCACGCGGATCATCGTGTGCAGGTATTTCATGGTGTGCCTCTTGGGGAAGTCAATCGCGCTGGAAACGCGGCAAATGATGCGCCAGTTGCTCCAGCCGCTGCAGCGGATCGGTGAACTGCAACAACTGCTGCTTCTCCGGCTGGCTCAGCGGGAGCAGTTCGGCGAGACGGAAACCGACCCAGCTCGCATCGTCGAAACGCGCGCGCTCGACCTTTGCAAATGCGCCGCCGACCTGCTCCAGCAGGCGTTCGAGGATCGTCGTCAACAGGCCGTATTCGGGCGGCACCGCGACGATCGGTTCATCTGGCCAGAAGCGCGCCTCGCCATGCACGAGTCCGTTGTCGCGTACGCGCGTCGCCGAGATCTGGAAACGTGCGCCGCCTTCGGCGGAAATGCCGAGCAGGCCATCCGGCAAGGTGTAGAAATCGGCAATCGTCGCCAAAGTGCCGATCGCGGCCGGCATGGCGGCTTCGCCGGCTTCGCGGCCTTCAAGGATCAGGCAGACGCCGAAGCCCGAACCATGGCGCGCGCAGTCGCGCACGAGATCGAGGCAGCGCCGTTCGAAGATGCGCAGCTGCAACGGGCCGCCGGGGAACAGCACCGCGGACAGCGGGAACAGCGGGATGTCGACGGTATCCACCACGCGACGCGCTACGCCTTGCGGGCTTCCAGCGCCGCAACGAACCGCCGTGGCGCGTTCTCGAAACCGCCGTTCGACATGAATACGACATGGTCACCGGCGCGTGCCTGCGCCAGCAACTCGGCGAGCAACGCATCGACACCCGGCGCGGCATGGCCGCGGCCGCCGAGCGCGCCGACGACGCGGCCGGCGTCCCACGGCAATTCCGGGCGCTGCAGGAGCACGACCGCATCGGCGTCGCGCAAGCTCGGCGCGAGCTCGTCCGCGTGCGCACCGAGACGCATCGAGTTCGAGCGCGGCTCAATGCCGACGAGGATGCGCGCGTCACCGACCTTCGCACGCAGGCCGGCCAGCGTCGTCGCGATCGCGGTCGGGTGGTGCGCGAAGTCGTCGTAGACGCGCACGCCAGCCTGCTCGCCGACCAGCTCCATGCGACGCGCGACGTTGCGGAAGTCCGCCAGCGTCGGCAGCGCGCTTTTGACGTCGACGCCGGCTGCATGCGCGGCAGCAAGTGCGGCGAGCGCATTCATGACGTTGTGCCGCCCGGTCAACGACCAGCGCGCTTCGCCGAGTTCATCGCCCAGATGCGAGACGACGAATGCGGAGCCGTCCGCTTCGAGCAGCTGCGCGCGCCAGTCGCCGGCGTCGATGCCGAATGTCTCGACCGGCGTCCAGCAGCCTTGTGCAAGCACTTCGGAGAGGCGCGCGTCCTCGGCGTTGACGATCAATCGGCCATTGCCGGGTGCGGTGCGCACGAGATGATGGAACTGACGCTGGATCGCGGCGACATCGGGAAAGATGTCGGCGTGGTCGTATTCGAGGTTGTTGAGGATCGCGATGCTCGGCCGGTAGTGCACGAACTTCGAGCGCTTGTCGAAGAACGCGGTGTCGTATTCGTCGGCCTCGATGACGAAATCCAGGTCGCCGCCGCGGCGCGCGGAAACCCCGAAGTTCGCCGGCACGCCACCGACGAGGAATCCAGGATCGCGGCCAGCGGATTCGAGTATCCACGCCAGCAGCGAGGTCGTCGTCGTCTTGCCGTGGGTGCCGGCGACCGCGAGCACGCGACGGTCGGCAAGCAAGGTTTCGCCAAGCCATTGCGGGCCGGAAACGTAGCGCAGGCGCGCGTCGAGCATGTGTTCGATCGCGGGGTTGCCGCGCGAGAGTGCATTGCCGACGATGACCAGATCCGGCGCCGGCTGCAGGTGTTCCGCCTTGAAGCCCTGCTTCAGCGCGATACCGAGCTGTTGTAGCTGGGTCGACATCGGCGGATACACGTTCGCGTCCGAGCCTTCGACCTCATGGCCCAGCTCGCGCGCGAGCGCAGCGATGCCGCCCATGAAGGTGCCGCAGATGCCGAGGATGTGTAGTCGCATGCGAGAAGGTTCCAGATCAGGTCACGCCAGGCAGTAGCTGCGCAAACGACAGATAGACGACCTGCCAGACGATAACGAGCACCAAGGCAAAGCCGAACGAACTGTCCATGGCGCTGCGCGTGATGTGGGCGTTGACGACGATCTGCCAGACGAATAGCCCGAAGATCGCCCAACTGACAAACCACTGCGTCATGACATGGCCCGGCGAAACTATCGCCCCGATCGCGTCGGATGGCTCATACAGCCATGTGATCGGCAATGACAGCAATGAAAGCGCAATGCTGCAAGCGAGCAACGCGCCCGCAGTCTGCATGAAACGGTTGCGCAAGCCTCGGATTGCAAGCGCGATCCAGCACAGCGCGAGCACGACGCCGGTGGAAAGCAGCGAACTGGCCAGTGCGGCGCCGGCATCGACATTGAAGCTGCCGCCGAGCGTATCGAGTGCGGTGCCGGCGACGAACAGCGCAACCAGCAGCTTCGGCGAATACGGAAAATCCTGCGGACCGCCACGCAGGCGACACAGGTCGACCACCAGCCGCGCAAGATCCGGACGCGGCGGAAGCGCTGGATTCATGGGATGTGAGGCTCCAGGCGCCGCCGGCCGTTTCGGCGCGGCGGCGGCGATCAGGTCGTCACGCCGCGGTGGCCGGGCTGCGCGGCAGCGCGGAGAGGATGCGTTGCGACACGTCGGCCAATTCGCCGACGCCGTCGACGACCTTGAGCAGGCCGAGTTGCGCGAAGTGGTCGGCGACCGGCTCGGTCTGCTCGGCGTAGACACGCAGGCGTTCGCGCACGGTCTCGGGCGTGTCGTCCTGGCGGCCCTGCGCGGCGGCGCGGCCGGCGATGCGGTCGACGATCAATTCGCTCGGCACCTCGAGCTTGATCGCGACCTCGATCGGCTGGCCGATGCGCGCCAGCAGCACTTCGAGCGCCTCGCACTGCGCGACGTTGCGCGGATAGCCATCGAGGATGAAGCCGCGCGCGGTGTCGGACTGGCCGAGGCGTTCTTCCAGCATCGCCAGCACGATGTCGTTGGAAACGAGCTGTCCCGCATCCATGACCGCCTTGGCCTTGAGGCCGAGCGCCGAGCCGGCCTTGACTGCAGCGCGCAGCAGGTCGCCGGTGGAGATGTGGGGTACCCCGAGTTCGGCCTTGAGGATATCCGCCTGGGTGCCTTTGCCCGAGCCGGGCGCGCCGAGTAGAACGAGTCGCATGATGCTCCGATGCCGCGATGACGGCGCTGCATTCGCGAAAAGGGTGGACTGGACGAAGCGGCCGATGCCGGCACCGCCTTGCGCTGCACGCGGCCCCGCCGCGCATGTTCGCAGGTTCCTGCGACCCACAGCGTTCGCCCGCACCGCTTTGCCGAACGCACTGTTCAAACGATCTAGAATTGAAGCCAACGCTAGCGGCTGGCCGAAACACTGTCAAACCGCGCCACAGGGAGATGAAGGATGAGCAAGGGCAAGCTGTTGTATGCGCAATCGGGCGGCGTCACCGCGGTCATCAACGCGACCGCCTGCGCAGTGATCGAGACGGCGCGCGCGTCCCGGGTGCCGGTGCTGGCGGCGCGCAACGGCATCATCGGCGTGCTGCGCGAGGAGTTGATCGACACCTCGAAGGAGTCCCGCGCCGCGGTTGCGGCATTACGCCACACGCCGGGGGGCGCGTTCGGCTCGTGCCGCTACAAGCTCAAATCACTCGAACACAACCGCGCCGAGTACGAACGCCTGATCGAGGTGCTCCGTGCGCACGACATCCGCTGGTTCCTCTACAACGGCGGCAACGATTCGGCCGATACCGCGCTGAAGATCTCGCAGATCGGTCGCGAGCTTGGCCACCCGATCAACGTGATCGGCGTGCCGAAGACGGTCGACAACGATCTCGCCGTCACCGACTGCTGCCCCGGCTTCGGCTCGGTCGCCAAGTACACGGCGGTGTCGGTGGCCGAAGCCAGCCTCGATGTCGAGTCGATGTGCGAATCGTCGACCAAGGTGTTCATCATCGAAGTCATGGGTCGCCACGCCGGCTGGATCGCCGCGGCGGGGGGACTGGCCGCCCGCACAGCCGGCGATCCGCCGCATCTGATCCTGTTTCCCGAAATCGCGTTCGACGAGGCGGCGTTCCTCGTACGCGTGAAGGCGACCGTCGAGCGCGTCGGCTATTGCACCGTCGTCGCGTCGGAAGGCTTGAAGAACGCGGCGGGCGAGTTCCTCGCCGAAGCGGGCTCGCGCGACGCATTCGGCCACGCCCAACTCGGCGGCGTCGCGCCGGTGCTGGCGCATCTGGTCAGGCAGAAGCTCGGCTACAAATACCACTGGGCGCTGCCCGACTATCTGCAGCGCTCGGCACGCCACCTCGCCTCGAAGACCGACGTCGAACATGCCTACGCAGTCGGCAAGGCCGCGGTCGAATATGCGCTGGCCGGAAAGAACGCCGTGATGCCTGCGATCGTGCGCACCTCGGATGCGCCGTACCGATGGAAGATCGAACCCGCGCCATTGGCCAAAGTCGCCAACCGCGAGAAGAAGCTGCCGAAAGGCTTCATCAGCCGCGACGGCTATGGCATCACGGCGGCCGCGCGGCGCTACCTCGAACCGCTGATCCGCGGCGAGGATCCGCCGAAGTATCTGAAGGATGGGTTGCCAGACTATGTGCGGATGAAGAAGGTGCTGCTTGCGAAGAAACTGGCGCCATACGCGATCGCCGATTGAGGCCGGCACGCAGCCACGCGCCGGCCGCGTCGCTCACGGCATGCAGCGGCTCAACGGAAAAGCCCATTCGTACGGCGACGGCGGCGCAGGGTCAGCGTCGACGATCGAGTAGCTGCGCGGCATCGCCAGCAGACGCAGTGACGGCGCGTAGCGCGAAACGTCGTCGAACAGGCCGCTCTCCTCGTCGAGGCCATCGGCCTGCCCGGTCGAGCGGAAGCGGTCGAACACGTACGGCACGCCTTCGGACATCAGCGGATCGTTAGCGTTGGAAACGTGGAAGTGCAGGTGTGCTTCGCTTGAATTGCCGCTGTTTCCAAGCAGCGCGATGACCTGGCCGCGCACGACGCGATCACCTTCGTGCACGCGCAGGCTGCCAGGCGTGAGGTGCGCATAGAACGCGTAGTGGCCGCCGCCGATGTCCTGCATGATGTAGTTGCCGGCCGCCATTTCGACGGTGGGATTGGGTGGATTGAGCGGTGGCGTATTTTCGGCCATGCCATCACGCGTGCGTGACACGACGCCATCGGCGACCGCGATGATCTCCTTGCCGTAGGCGAGATAGCTGTCATTGCGGTCGATCGGTCCGATCGCGCGATGCGCATCGTCGTCGATCGCGACCCAATCGATCGCGTAGCGTTCCGGCACGTGATATTGACCGACGATCGGAGCGCCATTCTCGTCGCGCACCGGAATCAGCGTGCGTCGATGCGTGCCGGCCGGGTTGACCGAATCGCCCGCGACCCAGCCCGGTCCGCGAAACGGAAGGCCGACCACGACGGCCGGCGCGGTCGAGATCGGCGCCTCGTCGACGACGCTGCGACGCGCGCTTCCCGCGGCATCGCAGTCGGTGAACACGAGCGTATGCCGCAGGGACTCCGGCGCGGGCGTATCGGCGGCCAGTTCGACAAAGAAGTACAGCACGACGCCGCCGCCGGGCGGCAGGTCGACCGGATGCAGGGTCGTCTCGTCGGGCGCGGGATTGCGCAACGGCTGCATCTGCGCGTCGTAGACGAGCGCATTCGCCACGATCGCCGGTCCCTGATAGCGCCTCTGCAACGCGCCGGCTTCGGCCTTGACGTCGACGAGGCGCGCGCACGCCGCATCGGCATTGCGTGCATCGACCTCATATACCAGCGCGCGGCCTTGCTCCAACGGCTGCACGGATGGCGGGAAGTGCATGCCAAGCGTGACCTGCGCACCTGCGCCGCCGGCAGCAGCGAGTGCCAAGGCCGCCGCGCTCAGCCGCAACGCGAAGGAGGTGCCTGTAGGACGGTATTTCCGATTCATCCATTGCCTCTTCGATCGACGAAATCCGGTTCGATGGTACGCGCTGGATGGCGCCGGCGAGGATCATGCGGCGCTCCCGACTGCTGCAGCGCGCCACGCGTTCGGCGCAGCCGCGTGGCTATACTCGGGCCAGTTCGCTCGCCGTCTCCACGTCGTCTGTCTTCAGTCCTGTGAGTCAAGGGAGGGTTCAATGCTGTTCCAGCAACATGGCATTCTGATCGCACTGGCATGCGCAGTGCTCGCGATTCTGTATGGCGTCTGGTCGATCCGCTGGATCCTCGCCAAACCCGCCGGCAATGCACGCATGCAGGAGATCGCGGCGGCGATCCAGGAGGGCGCGAGGGCATACTTGAACCGCCAGTACCGCACCATCGCGCTGGTCGGCGTGGTGCTGTTCGTCGTGATCGGCTTCGCGCTGGATTGGGGCACGGCGATCGGCTTCGCCCTCGGCGCGATCCTGTCGGGACTCACCGGCTACATCGGCATGAACATCTCGGTGCGCGCGAATGTGCGCACCGCCGAAGCCGCGCGCAGCGGCATCCCGGCGGCATTGGCGGTCGCATTCCGCGGCGGCGCGATCACCGGCATGCTGGTGGTCGGCCTCGCGCTGCTTGGCGTCGCCGGCTACTTCGTCGGTCTGCTGCACTTCGGCCGCACGCAGGAACAGGCGCTGCACGCGCTGGTCGGCCTCGCGTTCGGCTCGTCGCTGATCTCGATCTTCGCGCGCCTCGGCGGCGGCATCTTCACCAAGGGCGCCGACGTCGGCGCGGACCTGGTCGGCAAAGTCGAAGCCGGCATTCCGGAAGATGACCCGCGCAATCCCGCGGTGATCGCGGACAACGTCGGCGACAACGTCGGTGACTGCGCCGGCATGGCCGCGGACCTGTTCGAAACCTACGCGGTCACCCTGATCGCGACGATGCTGCTCGGCGGCGTGATGGCGAGCGAAGCCGGCGCGAATGGCGTGCTGTATCCGCTCGTCATCGGCGGCGTCTCGATCATCGCCTCGATCATCGGCACGTTCTTCGTCAAGGCCAGCGCCGGCGGCAAGATCATGAACGCGCTGTACAAGGGCGTGGTCGTGTCCGGAGTGCTCGCGCTGATCGCGTTCTATCCGGTCACCACCCAGCTGATGGCGGGGTCGAGCTACGGCGCGATGAACATCTTCGGCTGCGCGGTGATCGGACTCGTGCTGACGGGCGCGATGGTCGTCATCACCGAGTACTACACCGCGACCGAATACGGCCCGGTGCAGCATGTGGCGAAGGCATCGACGACCGGTCATGCGACCAACATCATCGCCGGCATCGGCATCTCGATGAAGTCGACCGCATGGCCGGTGCTCGCGGTCTGCGCCGCGATCTGGGGCGCGTACCACCTCGCCGGCCTGTACGGCATCGCGATCGCCGCTACCGCCATGCTGTCGATGACCGGCATGATCGTTGCGCTCGACGCCTACGGACCGATCACCGACAACGCCGGCGGCATCGCCGAGATGGCGGAGTTGCCGAGCGAAGTGCGCGCAGTCACCGATCCGCTCGACGCGGTCGGCAACACGACCAAGGCGGTGACCAAGGGCTATGCGATCGGCTCGGCCGGACTCGCCGCGCTGGTGCTGTTCGCCGACTACACGCACAAGCTCGGCGCCGAGCATCCGGACCAGATCTTCACGTTCGACATCTCCGACCACATGGTCATCATCGGCCTGCTGATCGGCGGACTGATCCCGTATCTGTTTGGCGCGATGGCGATGGAAGCGGTCGGCCGCGCGGCCGGCAGCGTGGTCGAGGAAGTACGCCGCCAGTTCCGCGAGATCAAGGGCATCATGGAAGGCACGACCAAGCCGGACTACTCGCGCGCGGTCGACCTGCTGACCCAATCGGCGATCAAGGAAATGATGATCCCGTCGCTGCTGCCGGTCGCAGTGCCGATCCTGGTCGGCTTCCTGCTCGGTCCGAAGGCGCTTGGCGGCCTGCTGATCGGCACGATCGTCACCGGCCTGTTCGTTGCGATCTCGATGACAACCGGCGGCGGCGCCTGGGACAACGCGAAGAAATACATCGAGGACGGCCATTTCGGCGGCAAAGGCTCGGACGCGCACAAGGCAGCCGTGACCGGCGACACCGTCGGCGATCCGTACAAGGACACCGCCGGTCCCGCGGTGAACCCGCTGATCAAGATCATCAACATCGTCGCACTGCTGCTGGTGCCATTGTTGTAGGAAACCCGTCGCGCGATGCGCGATGGATGAAACAGGACAAAGCCCCGCGCATGCGGGGCTTTGTTTTTCCCGAACCGGGCGGAAGCTTGTTTTGCCGCGACCCTCTCCACTCCGGAAATGGTTTCGAGGCAGGATGAGGAATCTCCCCGGCAAACTCTCAGGCGAGCGATGTTGCTTGCGTCGTTCCCTGGTTTGGTCGCCGTCCGGATTCTTCGCCCGTCCGAGCATCCGCGCTTGGTGGAGTGGGCCGATCCGGACAACCGGCGCATGAAAAAAGACCCCGCCGAAGCGGGGTCTGCAAAGTGACTCGAACCTTACCGGAACATGTCCGGTGACGGTTTCGATTACAGGCGACAGAGTTCGAACGCGTCGCTGTATACGAACCCGCTGTTGGTCACGACGGCGAACGCGGCGCTGGTGCCGGCGAGCGATCCGCTCGCGGCGCTCAAGGTCTTGCCGGTGGCGAGCATATAGAAGCGCTGCGACGCGTCGGCCGCGAACGTGGCGATGCCGTTGCTGACGGTCACCTGGCCGAGCGTCACCGATCCGCCGCACGCGCCGGTCGAAAGGGTGACTTGCGAGGTCGAGTCGGTCGTGATGACCGCGCCGTTCGCATCCACGATCGCCACCTGTACCTGACCGAGGCGGTTGCCCTGCGGCACGTTGGCCGGTTGTTGCAGGAACGACAGATGGTCCGGCGGGTTCGGCGCGAAGCTGGCGATGACCGTGCAATCGGCATTGATCGCGTTCGTCGTGAACACATTGCCTGCGAGCGTGCCGCCACAGCTGCCGCCGACCGGCGTGACCACGTGGTAGTTCGTCGCCGGCGTCAGCGTGAACGTCGTCGTCGCGCCGTGGTTCACCGTCTGCGGCGTCGACGGCGCAATCGTGCCATTGCCGCCGCTCACGCTCGGCGTGACCGTGTGCGTGTCGATCGCGAAGCTGGCGATCACCGTGCAATCGGCATTGATCGCGTTCGTCGTGAACACGTTGCCTGCGAGCGTACCGCCACAGCTGCCGCCGACCGGCGTGACCACGTGGTAGCTCGTCGCCGGATTCAGCGTGAACGTCGTTGTCGCGCCGTGATTCACCGTCTGCGGCGTCGACGGCGCGATCGTGCCGTTGCCGCCGCTCACGCTCGGCGTGACCGTGTGCGTGTCGATCGCGAAGCTGGCGATCACCGTGCAGTCGGCATTCACCGCCGCGGTCGTGTACGAGTTGCCGCTGAGCGTGCCGCCGCAGCTGCCGCCGACCGGCGTGACCACGTGGTAGTTCGTCGCCGGCGTCAGCGTGAACGTCGTCGTCGCGCCGTGGTTCACCGTCTGCGGCGTCGACGGCGCGATCGTGCCGTTGCCGCCG
>JAEWGO010000015.1 GCA_023388255.1 Pseudomonadota bacterium
CATCTCGAACTCGGAAGTGAAACGCAGCTGCGCCGATGGTAGTGTGGCTTAAGCCATGCAAGAGTAGGTCATCGCCAGGGGCTTTATCAGAACGCCTCCCCAGGAATGGGGAGGCGTTCGCTTTTGCGATTTCAATTCCGCTAACAAAAGCCCCGCAAGTGAATTGCGGGGCTCTTTGTTTGCGGATGAGAAACCGATCTGGAAATGGCGCTATCCGACTTTGAACGGGAGGCTGCGCAGGCGCTTGCCAGTCAAGGCAAACAACGCATTGCCGACCGCCGGCGCGATCGGCGGCGTACCGGGTTCGCCGCAGCCTCCCATCTTGTCCGTGCTTGCTACGATGTGGACCTCCATCTTCGGCGCCTCGGGCAGTCGCAGCGCCGGATAGTCGTCGAAGTTGCTCTGCTCGATCTTGCCGTTCTTGAGGGTCAGCTCGCCATGCAGCGCCGCCGACAGCCCGAACACGATACCGGATTGCATCTGCGCCTCGACGGTCAGTGGATTGACAACCGGTCCGCAATCGATCGCGCAGACGACGCGATGCACGCGCGGTTTGCCGTCTTCGACCGAGACTTCGGCGATCTGCGCGACATAGCTGCCGAACGACTGGTGTACCGCGAGTCCCGCCGCGTGCCCCCGCGACAGCGGCTTGCCCCAGCCGAACTTCTCGGCGGCAAGATCGAGCGCACGACGCTCGCGCGACTCCTTCGGCAGCAATGCGCGGCGATAGTCGAGCGGATCCTGCCTGGCCGCGTGCGCGAGCTCGTTGATGAAGCTCTCGACGACAAATGCGGTATGCGAATGCCCGACCGAACGCCACCACAATACGGTGACCGGGCTGGTCGGTGAATGCAGGTCGACGCGATGTGCCGGAATCGCGGCGAGATACGGCGAATCCGCCGCGCCTTCGATCGAAGTAGCGTCGATGCCGTCCTTGGTCATCGCGCCGGCGAACGGCGTGCCGGCGATGATCGATTGGCCGACGATCGTGTGCGACCACGCAGCCGGTTTGCCGCCTTCACCAAGCGCGGCGCGCATGCGCGAAAGCCACATCGGGCGGTAGTAGCCGCCGTGCATGTCGTCCTCCCGCGTCCATATGACCTTGACGGTTTTTCTCGACGCCTTCGCGACCTCGACCGCTTCGGCCACGAAGTCCGATTGCGGATTCGCGCGTCGACCGAAGCCGCCGCCGAGAAAAGTGGTATGGATGCGCACCTGCTTGGGCTTGAGACCGAGCAGTTTCGCGGCGGCCATCTGATCGCCGGTCTGGAACTGCGTGCCAGTCCAGACATCACAGCCATTCTTGCCGATCTCGACCGTGCAATTGAGCGGCTCCATTGCCGCGTGTGCGAGGAAGGGGACTTCGTAGTCGGCTTCGATCGCCGTTGGCGCATGCTTCAACGCAGCATCGACATTGCCGGCCACCTTGGCGGGCATGCCCGGAGTGGAAGCGAGCTTTCTGTACTCGTCACGCAACGAGGCTGTCGACGCGCTGGCGAACGCGCCTTCGTCCCATTCCAGCACGAGCGCGTCGCGGCCCTGCTTGGCGGCCCAGAAGTGTTTCGCGAGCACGGCGACGCCGCTCGGCACCTGCACGACGTCGAGCACGCCGGGCGTGGCCCTGGCTTTCGCCGCATCGAACTTCTTCAGTTTCGCGCCGAACACCGGCGCGCGCGCGACCAGCGCGATTGCCATGTCCGGACGTTTCACGTCCAGTCCGAACTGGGCGTTGCCGGTGACCTTGGCCTTGCTGTCGAGGCGGCGGGTCGGCTGGCCGATGATGGTCCAGTCCTTCGCATCCTTGAGCTTCACGGCCGCAGGTGGCGGCAACTTCGCAGCGGCGGCGGCGACGTCGCCAAAGCTGATCTTCTTGGCGCCATGGATCACGTAGCCGTTCTCGACGCGGCAATCGGCCGGTTTGGCACCGAGTTTCGTCGAGGCGCCGGTGATCAGCAGTTCGCGTGCGGTCGCACCCGCGTTGCGCAGCTGGTCGAATGATTCCCATGTGCTGGTGGAGCCGCCGGTCATCTGCATGCCGAACGCGGTATGCGCGTACTCCGGCGCGGCCGGCGCGTGCTCGACCCTGATCGTGCTCCAATCGCAGCCAAGTTCCTCGGCGACGACCATCGGGATCGAGGTCCACACGCCCTGACCCATTTCCGAATGCTTGAGCAACACGGTCACGCTGTTGTCCGGCGCGATGTGGATGAATGCGTTCGGCGAAACCGGAGGCTTCGCGATCGGAGCCGCTTCAGCCAGCGCCCTGCGCATCGCGGTCGGGATGAAGCAGGCGACGACCAGCCCAGCGGATGCGACCGCCGCGGTCTTCAAGAAGCGGCGCCGTTGGAAGCCCTCCCCATCAAGGGAAGGGTTGGATAGGGATGGTGCGCCGGCAGGCCGCAGCACCTCGGAAAGATTCATGTCTTCACGCCACATGGCCGCTCTCCTTCGACAGTTCGGCCGCGCGATGCACCGCCGCGCGGATGCGCTGGTAGGTGCCGCAGCGGCAAAGATTGCCGGCCATCGCCACGTCGATATCGGCATCGGTCGGCGCGGGCTTCTGCCGGATCAACGCAGCAGCAGTCATGACTTGGCCGGACTGGCAATAGCCGCATTGCACGACATCGACTTCCTGCCATGCGCGCTGCACCGGATGGCTGCCGTCCTTCGACAGGCCCTCGATCGTGGTGATCGCCTTGCCGGCGACGGACGAGGCCGGCGTGATACAGGAACGGATCGGCTGACCGTCGACGTGCACGGTGCACGCGCCGCACAACGCCATGCCGCAGCCGAACTTGGTGCCGGTCAATCCGACCAGATCGCGCAGCACCCACAGCAGGGGCATGTCGGTCGGTGCGTCGACCTCATGCGGCTGGCCATTGACGACGAGTTTCATGTCGACCTCCAGTGCTGGCTTGGACGGTCAAGGCTACTCCTCGTCCGGCTGCATCACCAACGGCGCAATGTCCGTTCATGTTCCGAAATCGCGACGCTCCCGCATGAGGTCTTCCGCCATCAACGCAGGTCGGTCGGCAGGTCGATATCACGCTCGAGCATCGGTGCGGCGACCGCCACGACGTCATTGGCGCGCGCGCGCAACAATTCGCGTGCGCCGATATCGCCGCTCAATGCCGCCACGTCTTCGAACCATGCGCGCGGCAACAAAGCCGGTACGCCGAGCACGCCGGCATAGGCGCTTGCGACCGCTCGCGCCGGCGCGGGTCGCCATGCGTCGCGCAACGCGAGCAGATGCGCCGCGTCCAGCCCCGGCTGGTCCGTCAAGGCAATCAACGCGCCGGTACAACGCACATCAAGTACCGCCGTACCGGCGCGCAGCGAAGCCGACAAACCGCTCGCATGGTTGGCGGCGACGATGGTCCGCAACACCAAGCCATCGAGCGTCGCCCGCATGCGCTCGGCATCATGACCAAGCACGACGATCAGCTCACGCGGCACGGTCGCCAGCAGCGCGCGTGCGGCCCGACGCAGCAGCGTTTCGCCCTCGATCCGGACCAACTGCTTGGCGCGTCCCAATCGTGTCGATGCGCCGGCCGCCAGCAGGATCGCCGCGTGCTGCGGCAGGTCGAGTGCCGCGTCGGCATCAGGCAACGACATGGCGTGTGAACTCGTGTTGCAACTCCGCAACGATCGCCAGTGCAATCGCTTCGGCGCCCTCGCCGCCCAGCGGCAGGCCGACCGGTGCGTGCAAGCGCGGCCGCAGTTGATCCGCCACGTCGATGCCGATTTCGGCGAGCAGATCGTCGCGGCGAGCGGGCGGCCCGAGCAGGCCGACATAGTCGACCTCGCCCTGCGCCAGATAGCTCAGGCCACGCGCGTCCAGATGGTAGTTGTGGTGCATAACCAGCGCCGCGCTGTAACGCGTGCGCCCGAGCAACATCGGCAGCGCATCCGGGCCGTCGTCGTGCATGCGGTCGATGCCGCAGTCGATGGCAAAGCGCCGCCAACGTTCGCGATGTTCGAGCAAGTCGACGCGCCAGCCGAGCAACCGCGTCAGTGCCAGCAGCGGTCGCGTTTCCGGTCCGGCGCCGAGCAGCAAAAGGTGCGGCGGCGCGGCGATCGTCAGCGTGATGCGCATTGTCGAGTCGAGTGATGCAGAACTTGGCCAACCCCGCCGATCGAAGCGATATTCGGGCTGATCCGAAGTCCGTGTTTCGACCCGCGCCTCGCCGCTACCCATCTGTCCCACGGCAGTCGCGAGTCCAAGCTGCAGGCCAGTGCCGCGCGCATCCGCATCGAGCAAGGCCGCGCGCAGCGGCGCCGCGCTCGCGGGCAGCGGCAGCAGCACCACGCGTGTCGAACCGCCGCAACCGGTGCCGGAACCGAACACGCGATCCTCGTCGCCGTTGGTATCGAAGCGCACATCGGCGGCGATGCCGTTGGCCAACACCGTGCGCGCTCGCGCCTCGAGTTCGCCTTCGAGGCAGCCGCCGGACAACGCACCGGCGCGCACGCCATTCGCGTCGAGCAGGATCAGCGCACCGGCTTTGCGATAGGTCGAACCCGCCGTTTCGACGACCACGCCGAGCACGCCATCTGTCTTGCGCGCGGCCAGTTCTTGCATCCCCGCGATCACGGCGCGATGGCCGCCGAGGGGGAAGGCGGATTCTGCCGATGGCGTGGACGGAACGAGGTGCGCGCGCATGGACTGTTCGGATGGCGGGACTTCGCGAATGATAGGCCAGTCCGCCACAGGTGCCGGAGTGCGCGGCGGGAAATCAGCGCGGTCCGAACAGTTTCGAGAAGCGGCCCGCAAAGCGCGCACGTCGCGCCAAAGCGCCACTGATGCGCTCGAGCTTAAGGCCGACCTTGGCGACGCCGTCGTCGGACAGCTCGCGCGCGATCAAGGTGACCGGACCGAGCCGCACGCGGTCGCCAACCTGGATCGTGTGCTCGAACGTACGTGCGAAGTGCGCGGCCAGTGTCAGCGGCGCGTCCTTCGCACGGATCGGCAGATCGTAGAAGCCGGCGACATCGGCAAGCGGCACGTCGGCGTCGAAGCTGAACTCGCCGAACATTTCGCGCTCGGCCTCGCGGGCTTCGTCGGGGGGAGCGAACAGCCAGTCCAGCCGGTAGACGCGGCCAGGCGGTGCGAGGAAGTAGGCGTAGTCGCCAGCCGCGAGCGCACCGGCCTTCTCCAGGCCGAGAATCTCGCCGCTGCGCACGACCATCGTCAGTTGCGCCCATGAAGGCACCACGGCGCCGCCGAGGATCGATGCGTCGATCGCAACGGGGTAGCCGACCAGCTCGCGTTCGAGCGAGCCGGGAAGATCGAGCTCAACGCGCCGGATCGCCCGATCGCGGCGCGGCAGCGCCACGTCGAGCAGGCGCGCCGCGAGCCCGAGCGTCCATCCCTGCACCAGCAGCGAGGCGATCACGACGATGAATGCGACGTTGAACACCAATGACGCATGCGGCAGGCGCATCAACATCGGGATCGAGGCGAGGAAGATGCCGACCGCGCCGCGCAGGCCGACCCAGGCGATGAAACCGATCTCGCGCTTGCCGTAGCCGAACGGAACGAGGCAGGCCGTCACCGCGAGGGGCCGGCCGACCAGCATCAGGAACGCGGCGACGCCGAGCGCCGGCCAAAGCGCATCGTCAAGCGCGTGCGGGGTTGCCAGCAAGCCGAGCACGAGGAACATCACGATCTGGCACAGCCAGGTTCCGGCATCGAGTACGGACAGCAGATTCACGAAACCCGGCACGTTGCGATTGCCCACGACCACGCCGGCGACATAGACGGCAAGGAAGGCGCTGCCGTGAAAGGCGCCGGTCACGCCGAACACGAAGATCGCGCCGGCCAGCAGGAACAGCGCGGCAAGTCCGCCTTGCAACGGCAACCGGCGCAGGGCGCCGGCGATCGCGATGCCGCCGATGGCACCGGCGAGCGCGCCAACGCCGAACTGGGCCAGCAGTTCGGCCGCGACCGTGCTCGCGCCGATGCCACCGGGCGCGGCGAGATATTCGGCCAAGAGCGTGGTTAGCAACACGGCGACCGGGTCATTCGCGCTCGATTCGATCTCGAGCGTCGCGCCGACGCGCGAACGCAGTTGCAGGCCGCCCGCGCGCAGCAGGAAGAAGACCGCCGCTGCATCGGTCGAGGCGACGACGGCGCCAAGCAGCAGCGATTCGACCGCATTCAGGTCCAGCAGCCAGCGTGCGGCCAATCCGGTCAGCGTCGCGGTGATGACGACGCCGACGGTCGCCAGCAGCAAGGTCGGCGCGAGCACACCGCGGAAACTCTCGCGACGCGTGCGCAAGCCGCCATCGAACAGGATGATTGCGAGCGCGAACGAACCGATCCGATACGTTGCGGTGTAGTCGTTGAAGTGGATGCCGCCCGGACCGTCAACGCCGGCGAGCATGCCGAGTGCGAGGAATACCAGCAGCAACGGGGCGCCGAAGCGCCGAGCGACCAGGCTCGAACCGATGCCCGCCAGCACCAGCGCCGCGGCCCCGGCGAGCAACCAGTAGGTGTGATGGATCGCGTTCATCGAGTTCGATCATAGCCGCACGTGGTGTTCGAAGAACGCGCGTCGCTGCAATCGTGGAAGCCACTTCGCACACGGGCGGAAGTCTCACTGGCCATTCGCCCCGTCCGCATCATGCGGGTTACATCAATGGCCCCGCAATGGCAGAAGGCCGAGTTCCGGCCGATGTTCACAAGGTCGGTACCGCGCGCTCAGGTCGGATCGAAGCGCCGGTACTGGATCGCCTCGGACAAATGCGCGGCATCGATGCGTTCGCTTGCGGCCAAATCGGCGATCGTGCGCGCGACGCGCAGTACGCGGTGATAGGCGCGCGCGGACAGGCCAAGCCGCTCGACAGCGCGATCGAGCAGCGCATGCAGGCTCGCGTCGAGTGCGCAGTCGCGTTCGATCTCGCGATTGCCGAGCCAGGCATTCGGTGCTCCGGCACGAGCGAGTTGGCGTGCTCTTGCATCGACCACGCGTTCGCGCACGGTGGCGCTGTCGTCGCCGCCCGCGCTGTCGCGCAGTTCCGCGTGTGGCACGCGCGGCATGTCGAGCTTGAGATCGATGCGGTCGAGCAGCGGCCCGGACAGGCGCGAGCGATAGCGGGCGATTGCGTCGGGCGTGCAGCGGCAGCGTCCTGACGGGTCACCGGCGTAGCCGCAAGGACACGGGTTCATCGTCGCGACGAGCTGGAAGCGTGCCGGGAATTCCGCCTGGCGTGCCGCGCGCGAGATCGCGATGCGGCCCGATTCGAGCGGTTCGCGCAGGACTTCGAGCACGTGACGATCGAACTCCGGCAGTTCGTCGAGGAACAGCACGCCGTGGTGGGCGAGAGAGATCTCGCCGGGGCGGGGTACCGAACCACCGCCGACCAATGCAACCGCCGATGCGGTGTGGTGCGGTGCACGAAACGCGCGTTTCTTCCACGAGGTGACGTCATTGTCGTGGCCGGCGACCGAGCGGACCGCGGCCAGTTCCAGCGCTTCGCGTTCTTCGAGTGGTGGCAGGATGCCGGGCAGCCGGCTCGCCAGCATCGTCTTGCCCGTCCCGGGTGGGCCGACGAGCAGCAAGTTGTGCGAACCCGCCGCGGCGATCTCGAGTGCGCGTCGCGCCTGCTGTTGTCCGCGCACGTCGGACAGATCCGGCGAATGCGCCATCGTCGCGGCCTGCGTCACATTCGCCTGCGCCGATGGCAGCGACGCTTGCCCGGCCAAGTGTGCGCATACTTCCAGCAACGAGCCTGCGATGCGCACGTCCGCGCCGCTGACGAGCGCCGCTTCGGCGCCATTGCCGCGCGGGACCACCACCGTGCGGCCGCGGCGCACAGCCTGCAGCACCGCGGGCAAGACCCCATGCACCGCGCGCAACTCGCCGGACAGGGCCAGTTCGCCGATGAATTCGTAGTTGCCGAGTGCTTCACGCGGCACGCCGCCGTTGGCGGCGAGAATACCGAGCGCGATCGGCAGGTCGTAGCGACCTCCGTCCTTGGGCAGATCGGCCGGGGCAAGATTCACGGTCACGCGGCGCTGCGGATAGTCGAGCTGTGCATTCAAGATGGCAGCGCGGACGCGATCACGCGCTTCCTTGACGGCCGTTTCGGGCAGTCCGACGATCGAAGTTCCGGGCAACCCGCCAGACAGATGTACCTCGCACGACACCAGTGGCGCGGCAATGCCGTCCTGCGCGCGGCTGTAGACGACGGCAAGGCTCACGTGCTTGCCAATGCGACCGGAAAAGAGCCCGCCACCCCCGCCTTGGGGTGAGCTGCGCAAGGCAGCGGGCTTCCCGGGAAATCGTTGCTGGGTGTACGCATCGGTCGCGATTCCTGGCAGTGGACATACGCGCCCGCAGACGCGGCATTGGCCGCGACGGCAATCCGGATACGAGCACCGCCTGCGCGACTAGTGTTTCGGCGTGGCGGTGTCGCCACCGCCGATGGCGCGCTCGAGCGCGGCGACCTGCTGTTCCAGTTGCTCGATCTTTTCGCGCGTGCGCAGCAGCACGCAGCGCTGCACATCGAATTCTTCACGCGTGACCAGGTCGAGATTGCGCAGGCCCGACTGCAATGCGCCGCGGAACGTGGCGGTCAGGTCTTCGCGCGCTTGCGCGAGCCCGGGCGGAACCAGCGCGGCCAGCCGCTGCGCGAGTTCGTCGATGGATTGCATCTGGATCATCGCTCACCCCGGATGATGCATGACAAGAAGGAAAAGCGGTCGGGTCGCGCGACCTGTCCCGGTCAGCTGCGATTGATCCGCCTGCGGGTGCGAATCTTCGCACCAGACCCCGCATCCGTGGGGGCGACCGGCGGTGAACGCAATGCTTCCACCGCCGGCCGGAGCCTCCCTGCAGCGCCAGTCCCTGGCGCGTCTCCCCGCGGAAACAAGTCTAGTCCTTGCAGCGCGCGGCGCCAGACGTGGAATTCGGAATGATGTGTAGGAAATCTCCTACACGGTCGATCCGGTATAGTCGTGCCGATCCATCCCGCACGGAGACAGCCATGCAAATGGTCATGGCGATCATCAAGCCGTTCAAGCTCGACGAGGTGCGCGAAGCGCTGGCCGATGTCGGCGTCGCCGGCATCACGGTCACCGAGATCAAGGGCTTCGGTCGCCAGAAGGGTCACACCGAGTTGTACCGCGGTGCCGAGTACGTGGTCGATTTCCTGCCGAAGATCAAGATCGAAGTCGCAGTGGCCGACGACCAGCTCGAGCGCGTGGTCGAGGCGATCGCCAGCACCGCCAACACCGGCAAGATCGGCGACGGCAAGATCTTTGTCTGGCAACTCGATCGCATCGTGCGCATCCGTACCGGTGAACTCGATGCGGATGCGTTGTGAGAAAGCCGGGATGACCCGCCTGCGGTTGTCCTGAAGTGTCAGGGCTCGAAAAACCGCAAAGCCCGTCCGCTTCCTAGCGCAACACGATCCACAGACCGAGCGCCGCGAACAGCACCGACGCACCGATCCGCGCTGCCTTGAGCGGCAGCTTCTCGGCGAAGCGCGAACCGAGCCACACCACCGGCACGTTCGCCAGCAGCATGCCAAGCGTGGTGCCGACAACGACCTGCCACAGCGGGTGGTACTGGGCGGCGAGCACGATCGTCGCCACCTGCGTCTTGTCGCCCATCTCGGCGAGGAAGAACGCGATCACCGTGGCGATGAACACGCCATGGCCGGCGCCGCGCGCGGCTTCCGATTCGTCGGCGTGGTCAGGCTTGAGCGTCCATGCGGCGACCGCGAAGAAACTCAGCGCGACGATCCATTTCTGCACGCCGGGCGTCAGCCATTGCGCGACCAGAACGCCGACCGCGCCGGCGAGCGCGTGGTTGACAAGGGTCGCGGCGAGGATGCCGAGGCAGATCGGCCAGGGCCGGCGGTATTTCGCGGCGAGGATCAGCGACAGCAATTGCGTCTTGTCGCCGATTTCGGCGATCGCGACCGCAGTGGTCGAAACGAGCATGGCTTGCATGGAAACTCCGACGGGCCGGGGAACGTGGACGCAATGGCTCAGCGCGCGCCGCCCCCGGCCCGGGTGCGGCATGCGAGAACCAAAGGTCTTGCCGGACATGGAACTGTCGCGCGCGCCATGGCGTGTCCGCCAAGCATGTTGACGCGCGCCCCGCTGCCGTTCGCCGCGGTCGGCTACTCCCCGATGGAGTGGCGCGGATGCTAACAGTTTCGTCGCGATGCCCGCGAGTGCGGGCGGATGCCGTGCAATCGCGCCAGCGATGACGCGCTCGCGCGTTAGGCGGTGGTCGATGGTGATCGGCAATGCGTCCGTCTGCGTGCGCCGCTCCAGTCTTCGCGTGCCAATGCGAACCGCAGGGCCGGCTTGCCGAATTGCTCGGTACGCCCGTCGGCGCGAAAACCGAGGCGTTCGAGCAGCGGCGGAACCGAGCGGTTTTCCGGTGTGCACAGGCCGATCAACGAGGACAAGCCGAGCGGGCCGAATGCGTGCTCGCACAGCGCCACGCCGCCTTCGAGCGCGTAACCGCGGCCCCAAGTACGCGGCAACAGGCGCGTGCCGATCTCGATCGCGCCGCTTTCCGTGCTCGGCACCAGCGAAAAAATGCCAATGAACGCGCCGTGGCGATCAGTCGCGTACCAGATGCCAAGGCCTGGCCGCTCGATATGGATGCGTCGCGCGTGCTCGATCATGCCGACCACTTCGACCAAAGTGTCCAGCGGCGCATCGAGGATGTGCCGCGCGACCCGGCTTTCCAGCCCGAGGCGCAGCAGGTCGAGCGCCTGCGCGGGCGCCAGTTCGAACAGCGCGATGCGCCGCGTGCGCAGGAACGGCCGCGCACCGGCGAGGGCCAGGTTGCGCCGGAAGTCGTCGCCGACAGGTGTCGCCGATGGCGCAGGTTCGGAGCTGGACATGGTTCCTTGATATGCCAATCACGGGTCGCGCGAACCTAGGGCGATCCCGAGGTCGGGCACGCCCTAGATTGCGGCAGGCGCCTGCGTGGGGAAACTACCCCTTACGTCCGCGGTGCGGGCGAAGCGCGGCAATCGCGGCCGCCTCAACCAGAACGACGAATTCGGGAGAAGATCATGGGTCAGGCAATTGGTGGAGCCATCAGCGGCATTCTTGGCAATGTCGTGAGTTCCTTGGTCGGCAAGCTCGGCGATATGCTCGGCAACCTGCTCGGCGGTGCTGCTGGCAACCTGTTCGGCGGCCTGCTTGGCCAGTCCGGCATGTCTTCGGACGCGCAGCATTCGTTCCTCGACAATTTCTCGCAGGGCTTCAGCCAGTCGTTCAGCCACGTCACCGGCGGCTGAGGCTGATCCCATGAGTCATGCAGGAGAGGATGACCGGCACGCATACATGGCCAGCTTGGCCGAGATGCGCAGCAACGACCTGATTACCGCCGACGACGAGACGACGCTGATCCGCAACTACGACGAGCAGAAGGCTTCGGTGGAAGCCGCGTTCGCGCAGTTCCTGCCGGAATACCGGCGTCGCGTGCGCGAGGATGGCGAGGCCGCCGCCAACGAATGGATGGCTGAGGCCGCACGCGAGATCGGGCGCCAGCAGGGCGAGGCGGCGCGCAATCTCGTCGGTGGCTTGACGTCGGTCCGGAGCGCCGTCGGCGGCGCCTAGATTCTCTGCAAAGAACCTGTGTGCCAAAAAATGCGACCACGAGCCCGTGGTCGCATTTTTTTTCCGTGGTGCGCAAACGCAACGTGTGAGGCGCGAGCTGCGTTGTTCGCATGCGCGTCGGCTGAGCTGCTGCAGTGCTGGAAACACTGTCAGTTTGACGCGATGACTGCTTGACTATCGAATGAGAATCATTATCATCTAAGCGCATCCACCCGTCGGAGTAGGTCATGTTCGAACAGCATCCCGCGACGCCCGATGCCGGCGACCTCGGCACGCACATGGTTTCGCTTGCACAACGCCCGCTGCGCCATGTGTCGCCCCAGCGGATCGGCAGCGGACAATTGCTTTCCGGCGGCAACGAGCTCGTCATCGAGCACGCCGGGCAGGAATACCGGCTGCGCCTGACGCGCAACGACAAGTTGATCCTGACCAAGTAAGTCCTTTCACGCCGACGGACGCCGTGCCTGCCACGCGTCCGTCGTGACAGCGCTCGCGCCACCCTCTCCAACGTCGCCAGCCCGAACCGCTCGCCTTTCCGGTTCCCCGCCAGCCTTTGCCTTTCCGAAGCAATGGCAATACCGGGGAACCCATGCAGAAGTGGACCATCGCCGCGAGCATCGCGGCACTGCCGATCGTCGCCGCGGCCAACGCGGCCGAACCTGCGCCGCTCGACATTCCGATCTTCGACGAGCTCGACCGCGTCGTCGTGACGGCGACGCTCACGCCGCGCGCACAGAAGGACGTCGCCACCGAAGTCGGCGTCATCGACGCGGACGAAATCGATCGTCGCCAGGTGCAGACCGTCGCCGACCTCGTGCGCTACGAACCCGGCGTCAGCGCGATCGGCAGCGACATCGGCGGCGGCCGCTTCGGCACCGGCGGGATCTCGATCCGCGGACTTGGCGGCAACCGCGTGCGCATCGAACTCGATGGCATCGCGATCCCCGATGCGTTCGAGATCGGCAGCTTCTCCAGCGCCGGCCGCGACGTTGTCGATGTCGATGCGCTCAAGCGCGTCGAGATCGTGCGCGGCGCGGCGTCATCGTTGTACGGCTCCGATGCGCTCGGCGGCGTGGTCAGCTATGTGACCAAGGATCCGGTGGACTACGTCGGCAAGGACGGCCGCCACATCGGTTCGCTCAAGTTCCTTTACGACAGCGCCGACCGCGGCAGCGCGGAAACCGCGACCTGGGCCGCCGCGAACGCGAACGACGGCTTCGTGCTCGTGGCGACACACCGCGACGCGAAGGCGACGAACAACCGCGGCGACGTCGACAGCGCCGATTCCACGCGCACGCGGCCGAACCCGCAGGAGCAGGACAGCAACGCGCTGCTCGCCAAATACGCGCATACCGCCGATTCCGGTCGCGTCGACCGCGTGACCTTCGACGGCAATCGCGGCAACGTCGCTACCGACATGCTGACCGGCCGCTCCTACAGCGCGCTGACGCGCGCGCTGACGTCGTCGCTGCGCGGCGAGGACAGCCGCGAGCGCCTGCGCCTCGCGTTCGACCAAACCTTGCCGCTGGCCAGCGCGCTGGCCGACAACCTCGACTGGAAGGTCTACGTGCAGCGCAGCGAGATCGGCCAGGATACGTTCGAAGACCGCGCCACCGTTACCGATGCCGGGCTCGTCAACCCGAAGCAGCGCTTCCGCCGCTTCCAATTCGACCAACGCGTGTTCGGTGCCGAGGCGATCGCGCGCAAGACGCTCGCCACCGGCACCGTCGAACACGCGATCACCTACGGCGTCGACCTCTCGCGCACGCACACCGCGGAGGAACGCAACGGCTGGCAGCGCGACGTGACCACCGGTGCGATCACCAACGTCGTCTCGCCGGACACGTTCCCGGTGCGCGATTTCCCGGTCAGCGACACCACCACGGCCGCGCTGTTCGCGCAGGACGAACTGCGCCTCGCCGACGGCAGGCTCAGCCTGATCCCGGCGCTGCGCGTGGACTACTACAAGCTCGCCCCGAAACCGGATGCGATCTTCGAAGACGACAATCCCGGCATCACGCCGGCCGGCCTGAACCATACGAGCTGGTCGCCGAAACTCGGCGCGATCTGGCGCTTCAACGAAAGCCTGTCCGCATTCGCGCAATACGCGCATGGCTTCCGCGCGCCGCCGTACAGCGACGTCAACATCGGCTTCACCAACCTCGCGTTCGGGTATACCTCGCTGCCGAATCCGGGCCTGAAACCGGAAACCAGCAACGGGCTGGAAATCGGCCTGCGTGCGAATGGCCGCATCGGCTGGTTCAGCGTGTCCGCCTACGAGAACCGCTATCGCGACTTCATCGAGTCGCAATCGTTCGTCGGCGTCGATCCCGACTCGGGCCTGATGCTGTTCCAGTCGGTCAACCTGAGTCGCGTGAAGATCCGCGGTGCCGAGATGCGCTACGGCCTGAACCTCGGCGCGTTCAGCGGCACGTTCGATGGCTGGAGCATCAAGGGCAGCCTTGCCAGCGCGCGCGGCGACGACCAGACCGCGCAGGCGCCGCTGGTCAGCATCGACCCGGCGCGCGCCGTGGTCGGTCTTGCATTCGATCGCGAACGTTTGGGCGCCGAACTCACCGGCAGTTTCGTCGCGCGCAAGGATCGTTTGCCGGCGCCGGGCATTTCGGAAGATCCGTCCGCGCCACCGCCGGCTGCACTGTTCGAAGCGCCGGGCTACGCGACGTTCGATCTGTATACGCACTGGCAGGCGCTGCCGCAGCTCGAAGTGTTCGGCGCGCTCACCAACATCGGCGATCGCCGCTATTGGAACTGGGGCGCGGTCGGCGGCTTCACGCAAGGCAACACGATCGACCTCTACAGCGCAGCGGGTCGCGCGATCCGTGTCGGCCTGCGCGCCACGTTCTGACGTCGCCGCCGCATCGCGATCGCAACGCGCGCATTCGAACCAGCAGGAGCAATCCCATGAGCGATCACTACGACCGTTTCGATGCATTGCCACCTTCCGAACCGCCCGAGCAACCGCCTAGCGACCGGGTGTTCGCGCGGGCGGCTGCGAATCCCGCCGCGCCGGACGGACGTGAATGCAGCAGTGGTCGTTTCGACCTTTCCCGCCTGGCCGATGCGTTGCCGAAACTCGGCGCCGTGCTGTGGCTGGAGCGGCGCAGCCGGCGTGCCGTGTCGCCGCGCGCATCGGTCGGAACAGGCGGCGTGTTGTTGCTCGAGCATCCGGCCCTCGGCGCGCTCGCGCGCGTCAACGCGGTGACCGCGCACACGGCCGTCACCTCGCACGGCCCGCGCGAATGGCTGTGCTTTCGCGATGCCTCCGGCGAAACGCAGGGCAAGTTGTTCCTGCTGCCCGACACCGACTATCTGGCCTGGGACGAAATGACCGCCGCCAGCCGGCTCAAGGCCGAGCCGACGCCGGAACGCTGGAATGCACACGGCGCCTTCCTGCGCGGCGCGCTGTCGCGTCTCGGCAGTGGCTGGCGCGCGCGCCTGCTGACCTTCGAAATGACGCGGCTGCCGTGGCTGCGCACGCTCGGCGCAAAACCGCCGTTGCGCATCTCGCTGCTCGGCCTCGAACTCGCCCGCACGATTGCGCGCGCCGAGGGCGCCGAAGTCGTTTCACCCTTGCACACTGCCTGATGGAGATCGACATGCGTATCCTGCCAGCGATGGCGCTTGCTGCCGTGTTTGCACTCGCCGGTTGTTCCGGCCAAGCCACGCGGTCCGCGCCGAAAGCCGCCAAACCGATGCTCGCCGAAGCGGCGCCGGCGACCCACGATCGTCCTTGCGCGAACGAGCCGACGACGCCGGCCGCCGCATTCGAGTGCGACCGCAAGAGCATCCTCTCGATGGTCGGCGAATTTCGCGTGCGCTTCGCGTTCGACGAAACCGTCGCGCTCGCGCCGGGCTATGTGCCGCACGATCCGCAGCGTTCCGGCGGCACCGAACTCGTCGAGGTCATCGCCGACACCGGCGAGCACATCTCGCTGCAGCACATCCTCGTGCTTGGCAAGGACCACGCGGTGGTCAAACACTGGCGCCAGGACTGGCAGCACCAGCCCAAGCAGGTGCTGCACTTCCTCGGCAACGGCCGCTTCGAGACGCGGACCCTCGCCGATGGTGATGCGAAGGGTGCGTGGTCGCAGACCGTCTACGAAGTCGACGACGCGCCGCGCTATGCCGGCGTCGGTCGCTGGAGCCACTCGGGCGGCGAGGATTCCTGGGCGGCTCGCACCTTGCGTCCGTTGCCGCGGCGCGAATACACGACGCGCCGCGACTACCAGGCGATTGCCGCGCTCAACCGCCACACGGTCACGCCGGCCGGCTGGGTGCACGAGCAGGAGAACACCAAGGTCGTGTTGGACGCCGAGGGCCGCACGCATGCGCTTGCACGCGAGCTCGGAGTGAACAGCTACACGCGCATCCACGACTACGACTTCGGCGCCGGGCGCGACTACTGGAACAGGACCGCCGCGTTCTGGACTGTCGTGCGCGCGCAATGGGATCGCGAGATCTCGGCGAACGCCGGGTTCACGACCAGCCCGGAGCCAAACGGAGAACCGCGCATCGAGGAATTCTTCAAGCTTGCCGAACGCGCCGAAAAGGGCGAGTCGATCACTGATGCCGAAATCCGCGCGGTGTTCGATCGCTACGTGAAACTGCAGTAGCTTGCTGCAGTTTCGACGCGCTCACCCCGAGCGGCACCGCGCGAATCAGCCCGCGCCGAGCTGCTCGGCGATCGATCGCGTGCGTTCGGTCACCACGTTGCCGGTATGCAAGGTCGACTTGCGCTCGAACAGCATCACCAGGCATTCGTCTGTCGCGACCGGGTTGTGGCGGACGCCTTTTGGCACGACGAACAGCTCGCCTTCGCCCAGTTCGACTGCGCCGTCTTCCATCTCGATGCGCAGTTGTCCTTTCAGCACGAGGAACAGTTCGTCTTCGCCTTCGTGGCTGTGCCAGCCGAACGTGCCTAGCATCCTGGCGACCTTGATGTAGGAATCGTCGATCTCGCCGATCACGCGGGGCGACCAGTGTTCGGACAACGATGCGGCGATCTTCACCGGCGATACGGATTGCTGCATGAAAGCACCCAGATGATCGTTCGGACGTTGCGCGGATGGTGCGACGCATGCTCGCATCACGCAATGGACGGACATGCAGCCGGGCGACGCGAAAGCTCGCTTCCGCGCAGCGTGCGCTTGCCGGGCAATGCCACGACGCAACGGCGGCGGCCTTCGATGGCGCACTCAGCCCGTGTTCTGCAACGCCTGTGCAACGCCATGCACGGTCGACACCAGCGCCGCGAAGGTCGCGTCATCTTCCGAGCCGGCAGCGCGCCAGCGTTGCAGCAGGTCGGCCTGGATCAGGCTCATCGGATCGGTGTACGGATTGCGCAGGCGGATCGACAGCGCCAAGCGCGGATCGTCGGCGAGCAACTGGTCGTTGCCGCGCAAGCGCAGTACCCAGTCGATCGTGCGCGCGAACTCGGCGGCGAGGCCGGGGAAGATCGTCGCGTGCAAGGGTCCGGCAAGTTCCGAGAAGCGTTCGGCAATGCCGAGGTCGCTTTTCGCCAGCACCATTTCGAGATCTTCGATGAGGGTGCGGAAGAACGCCCAGTCGCGCGCCATCTCGCGCAAGGTGCCCTCGTCGCCGCGCGCCGCCGCCGCATCGAGCGCGCTGCCGACGCCGTACCAGCCGGGCAGGTTCGAGCGGCACTGCGTCCACGCGAACACCCACGGAATCGCGCGCAGGCTGGCGACACCGCCGCTGCCACCGCGCCGCGCCGGACGCGAGCCTAGCGTCATGCGCTCGATCACGTCGATCGGCGTCGCCGCACGGAAATAGTCGACGAACTCCGGCGTGCCGGCGACCAGGGTGCGATACGCGATTTCACCATCGGCGGCGAGGCGCGCCATCGTCTCGCGCCAGCGCGTCTCGCGCGGCTCGAACGGGCGCGGTCGCAAGGTCGCGGCGAGCACGGCGCCGACGGTCTGTTCGAGGTTGCGCACGGCCAGCGCGCGCAGGCCGTATTTCTGGTGGATGACCTCGCCCTGCTCGGTCACGCGCAGGTGCGCCGCGACCGCGCCGCGTGGCGCGGCCATGACCGCGCGCGAGGTCTTGCCGCCGCCGCGGCTGACCGAACCGCCGCGGCCGTGGAAGAATACGAGGTCGACACCGGCCGCGCGCGCGACGTCGAGCAGGTCGACCTGCGCGCGCTGCAACGCCCAGCGCGCGGCGAGGATGCCGCCGTCCTTTGCGCTGTCGGAATAGCCGAGCATGATCGTCTGGCGATGGCCGCGCGCGGCCAGATGCGCGCGATAGACCGGATCGCCGAGCAACGCGGCCAGCGTGCGCGAAGCCGCGCGCAAGTCCACGATCGTCTCGAACAGCGGCGCGATATCGAGCGGTACCGCGCCGCTCGCGTCGACGAGTCCGCCGGCGCGTGCCAGCGCAAGCACGGCAAGCACGTCAGCCGCGCTGCCGGCCATGCTGATGATGTAGACGCCGAGCGCGTCGTCGCCATAACGTCGGCGTGCATCGGCGATCGTGGCGAACACCGCGACATTCCGCGCCAGCGTCGCCGGATTGGAGGGTTCGTCCGCAGCATTCGTATCGGCCGAAAGCGCGCGTTCGCCGCTCGCATACGGCGCCAGCATCGCGGCACGTGTCGCAGCATCGTCGGGCAGGTCGGCCAGCGTCTCGGCGATCGCGGCTGCATGCACGCGCGAATCCTGGCGCACGTCGAGTCGCGCCAGATGAAAGCCGAATGCGGCGACGCGGCGTTGCAACCGGCGCACGGCGAACCAGCCGGCATGGGCGCCGCCGTGCGCGCGCAGGCTGCTCGCGATCAATGCGATGTCGGCCGCAAATTCGGCCGCGTCGCGATAGGCCTGCGGCGCGTCCGCGCCAGTCGCGTCGAGACGCGCGTCGATCAGTTGCAACAGCACGCGATACGGCATGTTCGCGTGGCGCGGGCGGATCTGCGCGGTCGCGTCCGGCAATGCTGCACGGTAGTCGGCTACACGCGCGAGCAGCGCAGGCTCGACCGCGACGCGGTCCGATGTCTGGCTGAGCGCGCGACCCAGTTGCGTGCATTCGTGCCGGTAGCACGCCAGCACGCGCTCGCGCTGCATGCGGAACGTGGCGGCGATGGTGCTCGCGTCGACGTTCGGATTCCCGTCCATGTCGCCGCCCACCCATGAGGCGAAACGCAGCACGCGCGGCAGCGCGGGGCAGGTGCCGTAGACCGCGACAATGGCGTCCTCGAGTGCCTCGAAGAACACCGGCAGCACGCGATAGATCGGGTCGGACAGGTAGAAGCCGACGTGGTCGACCTCGTCGGCAACCGACGGTCGCACGCGCGAAAGGTCGGCGGTCTGCCAGCTCGCGGTCAGCGCCATGCGCAGGCGCGCCCAGTCGGCCGTGCGCTCGCGCGGCGTGCGCGGGCCGCTGAGGTCGGCGATCAATGCGCGCAGGATATCCTGTTCCTTTTCGAGCAGCGCGCGGCGCGATGCTTCGGTCGGATGCGCGGTGAATACCGGTTCGACATCGAGCTTGCCGAGCACGCCGAGCAGCTCGTCGATGCCGACGCCGGCGTTGCGCAGGCGCAGCAGCACGTCGTGCAGTCCGTCCGGCTGCGGCGCCGCGCCGGCGATCTCGTACTCGCGCCGGCGCCGCACGCGATGCACGCGCTCGGCGATGTTGACGACCTGGAAATACGTCGCGAACGCGCGGCTCAGCGCATCGGCATTGGCGGCGTCGAGACCTTCGAGCAGATGCGCCAGCGTTGCCGCCGGCTCGTCGCGTTCGCGTCGTTCGATCGCCGCCTTGCGCGCGGCCTCGACCTGCGCGAACAGCGCCTCGCCGCTCTGCTCGATCAGCAGTTCGCCGACCAGGCGGCCGAGGCGACCGACCTCGTCGCGCAAGGCCAGGTCGTTCGGTCCGAATTCGATCTCGCGCAATTGACGCACGCCGTACTCCAAAAGATCCACGCATCGAGCTTAGCAGCCCGGCTCAGGCACCCCGGTCGGTACGCAAGGTTTTCGTTGCGCGCGTGTCGCCGGCGGAGTCGCGCCCGACCAGCACGCCGAGGCCGACGATGCCCGCGACGACGAACAGCGCTCCGAACGCGGCCCATCCGTGCGGTGCCGCTTCACCGAGGAAGGCGACGCCGAGCGCGGTCGAGAACAGCAGCTCGGCCGCTTGCATCGCTTCGACCGCACCGAGCGCGGCCGGATCGTTGCGTACCATGCCGGTCGCCTGGAAGAACAGGATCGTCGCGACCGTGCCGGCGAACAATGCGACGCCGGCGGCCAGCCATACCTGTTGCAGCGCCGGCGCACCGGCGACGTGGCCGGCATACGCGGCGACGATCCACCAGAACGGCTGGCTCGCGAGCGTCATGCCGAACACGCGCTGCGTCGCGTTCAGATCCTCGCCGCTGCGTTCGAGGTGCAGCAGGATCGCGCGGTTGCCGAGCGGATACAGGAACGCCGACAACGTGACCGCGCCCAGCGCGAGCCACGCATCCGCATCGAGGCGACCGTGGAAATGTCCGGCTTGCATGATCGCGATGCCGAGCACGATCACGCCGCCGAGCGCGAGCGCACGACGCGGCAGGCGCGCGCGCTGGTCGCGATACAGCAGCGGAGCCAGAAGCATGCCGGCGATCACGGTCAGCTGGAACGTGCCGGCGACCAGCCACGCCGGCGCGTACGCGGCTGCCCAGGTCAGGCAGACGCAGAACAGGGTGAAGCCGATCCCGCTCCAGCCGAGCCAGATCCACGGATGCGCGCGCAACGCGCGCAGGACCGATGCGAATCCTCCGCGCCACGGCATCAACACCGCCAGCATCGGCAGGGTCAGAAGGTAGCGCAATGCCGCCGACCACGCCCAATGGCCGCCGGCGCTCGCCATCGCGCGGTTCAGCACATAGGTGGCGGTGAAGAACAGGGCGGAAGCGAGCGCGAGTGCGACGGCGGTGAAGGCGGTACGGCGCATGGTGGAATGGTCGGAAATTCCCGGGGCGGTCTTGATCGTCGGTTGGCCGACGCATCGCGTTCGTGGAGCTTAGCAAGCATCGCCGCGGAGCACGCTTGCCGATCCGCGTGCGCGAAGTGCGAGCGCGGTCACGAATTCCTGCATTGGGTCGGCCCGTTCCGTGCTTTGCCATTCGGGCGGCGAGTATCGTTGTCGACAAAATGTACTATGTATACAAATACCAATATCGCTGGACGAAACGTCGCGATGAATCCGACGCCGCTCGGCCAAGTCTTGACGTATGCGACAGCGTAGAAGCGAAGCGTTGTCGTCGTAGTCGACGGCGGCGCGGCCACCGGTGCAAGCGGGGCGGGGTGGTCACGGAACACCGCAGGGAGGGTTGCAATGGCTGATACCGAATTCAGGGTCGTCTCCGATCGGCGTGAAGGGCTCCTGCTGGAACTGGGCCGTCTCGTCATTGCGAGCGGCTTCACGCTGCAGCGCCAGCGCATGGAGCGGACCGGCGAAGGCGTCGTGTTGACCATGGTCGTACGCGGCCCGGAAACGAGCCTGCTGACCCTGGAGGATCGTCTCGGCAGCCATCCGTTGGTGCTGAGTTTCGAGGCCGGCGCGCCGGATGCGACGCGCTCACCGTCAGCGACACCCGAGCCGGTGCGCGCGCGTCCCGCGGTCGAACGCAGCGCCGATGCGGTCGTGGCCACTGCCGGCCCAGACCACGCCCGCGTCGAGGCGCTGCTGCCGTCGCTGGCGCGAGACTATCCCGACATCTTCAGCCGCGTGCTCGCATTCGAGCACGAACTGCCGGCGGCGCAAAGGGAACCGACCACGCGCTATGCAGGCACGCGCGTTGGCGCCTGGATCTACAAGCGCGACTACGCGCTCGGTGCGCGCCTGAACCTGGCCGAATCGGTCAAGCACATCGCGTTGCCGGCGATGCGCCAGCTGCTGCGCGACACCGAACTCGGCAACGAAGGATTGCGCATCCTCAAGAGTCCGTTCGCCGGCATCGGCCTGCATCGCGGTGCGAGTTGCCACTTCCTGCGCGGCTGTCTCGAGGGTCTTCTCAACGAGCCAGGTCACCTCGGTCATCCACGCATCATGGAGACGTTCTGCCGCAACAGCGGTGCCGATGTCTGCACGTTCACGTTCAGCGCCTGATCCATAAACAAGGGGATTCCACATGCACGACCATGCCATCCAATGCATCCACGACCCGTTGCTCGCGGCGTTGTCCTATCTGGTCGCCGTACTCGGTTCGTACACCGCGCTGCAACTCGCCATCGGCATTCCCGCCGCGGCCAATCCGCGCGAGCGCATGCAGGCGGTGTTCGCTTCCGGCGCGGCGATGGGCGGTGCGATCTGGGCCATGCACTTCATCGCCATGCTCGCCTGCAAGATGGACATCGTGGTGACCTACGGCATCGGCCTGACCGTGCTGTCGGCGATCATCGCGATGCTGTCGTGCATGGCCGGGCTGGCGATCGCCGGCACCGGCCTGTTCACCTGGGGCAAGCTCGCCCTCGGCGGCCTGTTCATGGGCGTCGGCGTGGCCGGCATGCACTACACCGGCATGGCGGCGATGCTGATGCCGGCCGACATCGAATACGACACCGGCATCGTGCTGGCGTCGGTGCTGGTGGCGGTGGTCGCGTCGATCGCCGCGCTCTGGCTCGCGTTCAACATGCGCGGCGCCGCGCAGATGCTCGGCAGTGCGCTGGTCATGGGTGTCGCGGTCTGCGGCATGCATTACCTCGGCATGAGCGCCGCGAGCTTCCATCCGAACAGCGGCAATCCCGCGGCGGCTGACGGCCTCAGCGGTGCCTACCTCGGCGCGACGATCTTCGGCGTCACCACCTTGCTGCTCGCGACCGTGCTCGTGATGAGCCTGCTGCGCCAGCAACGCCGCGCGATGGTCAGGATCTGACCGCCGACGACTGGCGGCGCAACGCCGCCGGTCGCTGTCAACGCCGGCGGCTGCCGCGCAGGCGTTCGATCGGAAAACTGGCGACGTCGCTGCCGCCGCGTCGCCGCGGCTGGCCCGGTTCCGGCGCCAGCGCATGCGCGTAGACCACCTCGTACGTCGCCGGCAGCACGCCGTCGCGACGGAACGTTTCATACGCATCGAGCACAGCGCGCAGATGCGCCTTGCCGGTCAGCGCGCGCTGGCGCTGCGCGTCCGCATTGGTCGCGCCGATCGCGCGCAACTCGTGCATCAGGGCGCGCGCATCGGCGTAGGTCAGCGTGAAGTCTTCGCGTTCGAGCACCGGATCGCGGAAGCCGGTCGCGAGCAGCGCGTCGCCGATGTCGTGCATGTCGACGAAGCGGCTCACGTGCGGCGTCTTGTCGACGGCGGCGAACGCCGCGCGCAACTCCTTCAGCGTATCCGGCCCGAAGGTCGAGAACAGCAGCAGGCCACCGGGACGCAGTACGCGGCGGAACTCGTCGATCGCCAAGCCAGGATCCTCGCACCATTGCAGGCACAGGCTCGAATGCACGAGGTCGATGCTGGCGTCGGCGAGTGGCAGCGCCTGCGCGTCCGCGCAGACCAGGTCGAGATCCGCGTGCTCCTGTTGCGTTGATGTCGACGCGGCCTCGCTTGCCCTCGCTCGTGCGATGTCGAGCATCGGCAGCGCGAGATCGAGCGCAATGAGTTCGGCTTCATGGAAGCGTTCGTGCAGCGCCATCGCGCCGCTGCCGGGCCCGCAGCCGACGTCCAGCACGCGCGTCGGCTTCAGTTCGATGTCGTCGAGACGCTCGCGCAGGCGCAAGCCGACCTCGGCTTGCAGCAGCGCATGCGCTTCGTAGCTCGCGGCGGCGCGACCGAATGCGCGGCGGATGTGCGCGCGGTCGAGTCCGGCGCTCATGCCGGCAGCTCGGCCGCGAATGCAACCAGCGCATCGGCGATCCCGGCCGCATGCTCGAGAAACGGTGCGTGGCCGCTGTTGTATTCGAGGCAGCGTCCATGCGGCGCCTGCGCGGCGGCCCATTGCAGCGCGCCCGGCGGCACCAGCCGGTCGCGGCGGCCGGCGATCCACAGGCTCGGCATCGCGAGCCGTGCCACGTCCGCACGCAGATCGCTCGCATCGAGCGCGCGCAAGCCATCGGCGAGCGCCTCGATCGAGGGTTCGCCGCGCTCGAACACGATCCGCCGCAATTCGCGCAAGTCCGACTGCGCCTGCATCGAGCCCATCGTTTCGAGTGCGAGGAAGCGCTCGATCGCACGGCGGTAGCGCGCATGCAGCTCGTTGGCGAATTCGGCGAACACGCCGGCGGCGACGCCGTGCGGCCAGTCCGGTGCGGCGACGAAGCGCGGACTCGATGCGATAAGCCCAAGTCCGCGCACCTGCGCCGGCTCGTCCAGCGCCGCGCGCAGAGCGACCAGACCGCCGAGCGACCAGCCGAGCCACAGCGCGCGCGGCGTCGCGGCGGCGATGCGCTGCGCGCAGTCGACGAGTTCGAAATGCGCATCGTCATGGCTGTAGCCGTGTCCCGGCAGGTCCACCGCATGCACGCGAAAATGAGGCGTCAGCCGTTGCAGCAGCGGCGCGAAGATGCCGCCGTGCATTGCCCAGCCGTGGATCAGCACGAGGTCCGGACCGCTTCCCTGCACATCGATATGCATCGTGTCGTCGCTTCTCATCAAGGGGAGGGTTTGAGCGCCGCAGCGAGCGCGTCGAGCACGCGTTCGACATCGCTTTCCGAGTGCAGCGCAGACAGGGTCAGGCGCAGCCGTGCCTGTCCTGTCGGCACGGTCGGCGGACGCACCGCCGGCACGTAAAAGCCTTCCGCTTCGAGTCGCGCCGAGATCGCGAGCGCGGCGGCGCTGTCGCCGATCGACACCGGCTGGATCGGCGTGCGCGATTCCAGCAGCGCGATGCCGCGTTCGGCCGCGCCGTGCCGGAAATGCGCGATCAAGCGCACCAATCGATCACGGCGCCACCCTTCGAAGCGTGCAATCGCGATTGCCTTGCACGCCGCGGCGGCAAGCGCGGGCGGCATCGCGGTGGTGTAGACGAAGGTGCGCGCCGATTGCACGAGTCCGTCGATCAGCGCGGCGCTGCCGGCGACGAACGCGCCGGCGACGCCGAGCGCCTTGCCGAGCGTCGCCATCAGCACCGGCACTTCGTCCTGCGACAGCCCGGCTTCGGCCACGCTGCCGGCGCCGTCGGGTCCGAGCACGCCGAGGCCGTGCGCATCGTCGACCATCAAGGTCGCGCACTGCGTGCGGCACAGCGCTGCGAGCTGTGCCAGCGGCGCAACATCGCCATCCATGCTGAACACGCCGTCGGTCGCGAGCAGCGCAGCAGCGTCAGGCGCGCTATTGAACTGGCGCGTCGCGCTGGCGACATCCGCGTGCACGTAGCGCTTCAGCGTGCAGCCGGCGAGGCGCGCGCCGTCGAGCAGGCTGGCGTGGTTGAGTTTGTCCTGCACGCACAGGTCGCCATCGCCGAGCAGCGCCGACAATGCACCGAGGTTGGCCATGTAGCCGGTCGAGAACAGCAGCGCGCGTTCGCGGCCGGTCCAGCGTGCGAGTGCTTCTTCAAGCGCCGCATGTTCCTCGCGATGGCCGCCGAGCAGGTGCGCCGCGCCGGCGCCGACGCCCCAGCGCGCGGCGGCTTGCATCAACGCTTCAGTCAACGCGGGATGTTGCGCGAGGCCGAGGTAATCGTTGCTGGCGAAGTTCAGCAGCGGCTTGCCGTCGATGACGACACGCGCGCCATCGACGTGTTCGACAGTGCGCACGCGTCGCACGAGCGCAGCGCGCGCGCGTTGCGCATGGGCGTGCGCGAGGCGTTCAAGCAGATCGGACCGCATCGAGGACAATGAGGGCAATGACGAGTTCGATCACGACGACAAGGGTGCCGCAGATCTGCTGCACCGCGGCGACATGCGCCGGCAGCGTGCGCCAGCGATCGCGCACCTGTTCACGATAGCGTCGCGAGAGCAGGAAACGCCACGGCGCGACGCCGATCGCCAGCCACTCACCCGCTTGGACGAAGCCAGCGATCGCCTCGAGCAGCGAAAGCATGTCACGCCGTCGTTGCTTCTGCGGCGATGCATTCAACGATATCCGCATGCACCGTCGTCGATTCCACCTCGACCTGCAGCGCATGAATGCCGAGGCGATCGAACAGCGCGAGGTCGCGCGCGGTGTCCGGGTTGCCGGTGGTCAACAGCTTCTCGCCGTAGAAGATCGAGTTCGCGCCGGCGAGGAAACACAGCGCCTGCAACTCGTCGCTCATCTCGGCGCGACCGGCGGACAGGCGCACCATCGAGGCCGGCATCAGCAGGCGCGCGACCGCGATCGTGCGCACGAACTCGAACGGATCGAGTTCCTTTTCCTCGGCGAGTGGCGTGCCGGCGACGCGCACGAGGCGATTGATCGGCACAGAATCCGGATGCGCCGGCAAGGTCGCCAAGGTGTGCAGCAGACCGGCGCGCTCGTCGCGCGATTCGCCCATGCCGACGATGCCGCCGCAGCAGGTCTTGAGGCCGGCGTCGCGCACGTGGCCGAGCGTGTCGAGGCGATCCTGCAGCTCGCGGGTATGGATGATCTCGCCGTAGAACTCCGGCGCGGTGTCGATGTTGTGGTTGTAGTAGTCGAGGCCGGCGCCTTTCAGCGCATTGGCCTGCGTGTCGCTGAGCATGCCGAGCGTCGCGCAGGTTTCCATGCCGAGCGACTTGACCGCACCGATCATCGCGGCGACCTTCGGGATGTCGCGATCCTTCGGCGAACGCCATGCGGCGCCCATGCAAAAGCGCGTCGCGCCAGCCGCCTTGGCCTGCTTCGCCTTCGCCAGCACCGCATCGAGGCTCATCAGCTTCTCGGCCTCGACGCCGGTCGCGTAGCGCGCGGCCTGCGGACAATAGGCGCAGTCTTCAGGGCAGCCGCCGGTCTTGATCGAGAGCAGGGTCGACACTTGCACCGCGTTCGGATCGTGGTGCTCGCGGTGCACGGTCTGCGCGCGCGCGATGAGGTCGGCGAACGGCAGGTCGAGCAATGCGCGCACGTCGGCGCGGGTCCAGTCGTGACGCGGGGCGGCAGGCATGCAGGGCGATCCGGCTTCGGTAAAGTGAGGGCGGAAGTCTGGTCAGCGCATCGGAGGCTGTCAACTTGGAGCGCACATCGGCAGTTGACGGAATTGCGGATCGCCTGCTGCGCGTGCTGTTGCCGCCGCGTTGTCTGCTGTGCGGTGCGGCCGGCGCCGGTGGACGCGACCTGTGCGCCGGCTGTGCCGCGGACATCGCGTTCAACACGCCGTGCTGTCCGCGTTGCGCGCTGCCGCTGGAAGCGCCGGCGCCGCTGTGCGGCGAATGCCTGAAGCGCGAACCGCCGTTCGCGAGCGCGTGGGCGCCGTTCCGCTACGGCCATCCGCTCGACCTGCTCGAAGCGCGTTTCAAGTTCCGCGCCGACCTCGCCGCCGGCCGCGTGCTTGCCGGACTGCTGGCGGATCGCGCTTGCGCGGACGTGCCATCGCTGCCCGAACTGGTCGTACCGGTACCGCTGCATCCGGCACGTCTGCGTGAACGCGGCTACAACCAGGCCCTTGAGCTGGCGCGACCGCTGGCCCGGGCGCTGGCGATTCCGCTGCGTCACGACCTGCTCGTGCGCACGCGCGCAACGCCGCCGCAGACCGGCTTCGACGCGCAAACGCGGCGGCGCAACCTGCGCGGGGCGTTCGCCGTCGCGCCAGGTTCCGTGCTGCCTGCGCATGTGGCGCTGGTCGACGACGTGATGACGACCGGTGCGACGCTGCACGAATGCGCACGCGTATTGCGGCGCGCCGGGGTGGCGCGGGTTGACGCCTGGGCGCTCGCCCGCGCGCCGCTGCGATAACGGATGATTTGTCAATAAATGTGACGCACATCACATTTTGAGTGCTAGGCTAGCTGCCGAGCCGGCCGCATCCGGGGTACGGACATGCTGGTTGCCGAGTCCGACGTGGGCTTTCGCTACTGGGCATTCATCAGCTACAGCCACCAGGACAAGGCTTGGGGGCGATGGCTGCAGCGCGCGCTCGAAACGTATCGCGTGCCGCGCCGATTGGTCGGCCAGCCGGTCGCGTCCGGTGTCATTCCGCCACGCCTCGCGCCGGTATTCCGCGACCGCGACGAGCTGGCGACTGCGACCGACCTTGGCGACACCGTCGGTGAAGCCTTGCGTCAGTCGTGGTGCCTGATCGTGATCTGCTCGCACGCGGCGGCGGAATCGCGCTGGGTCAACGAGGAAGTCCGGCAATTCCAGCGGCTCGGCCGTGCCGGACGCATCCATTGCCTGATCGTCGATGGCGCGCCGGATGCCTCCGCGCCGTGTTTCCCGCCGGCGTTGTGCCAGCAACCATGGCGGGCCGGCACCGCCGGCGAACCGATCGCCGCCGACGCGCGACGCAGCGGCGACGGCAAGGCGCATGCGCGGCTCAAGCTCATCGCCGGCATTCTCGGCGTGAACTTCGACAAGCTGGTCCAGCGCGAACAGCAGCGTGGCTACCGGCGCATGGCCGCAGTCGCCGTTGCGGCCGTGCTCGCGCTGGCGGTGTTGGGTGCATTCACGATCGCCACGATCAGCGCGCGCCGCGACGCCGAGGCACAACGCGCGCATGCGGAAGGCCTGGTCGAATTCATGCTCGGCGACCTGCGCAACAAGCTGCAGCCCGAAGGCCGGCTCGCCACGCTCGATGCGGTCGGCAAGGCCGCACTTGCCTACTACCAGTCGCAGGACCCGGCCAGCCTGGGCGCGGACGCGCTGGCGCGCCGCGCGCGAGCGCTGCACATGATTGGCGACGTGTACGACCAGCGTGGCGAACTCGATGCCGCGTTGACCGTGTTCAAACAGGCCGAGGCGAGCACGGCCGAACTTCTCGCGCGCGAAGGCAGCCATCCGCAACGTGTGTTCGACCATGCGCAAAGCACCTACTGGGTCGGCCTGATTGCGTTCCAGCGCGGGCACACCGATGTCGCCGAAACCGCGTTCAAGAACTACCAGGCGCTTGCGCAGCGATTGGTCGGCATCGATCCGGACAATGCCGACTGGTCCGCCGAGGTCGAGTACGCGCACAGCAATCTCGGCACGCTGTGGCTCGACCAGGGCCGCGCCGACGTCGCCGCCGATGCGTTCGAGCAAGCCTTGCAGGTGGCGCAGGCGCTTGCGCGGCGCGCGCCGGGCGATGTCTCGCGGCAGTCCGAACTAGCGCAGGCGCATGCTTGGCTGGCCGATGCGCGCGTGATGCAAGGCCGCTTCGACGATGCCGTGACGCAGCGCCAGGCGCAGCTGGCGCTCTACGAAAACATGCTCGCCCTGGACCGGAACAACCGCGACGCCAAGGCCGGATCGCTGGTGGCCGAACGGGAGCTCGGCGCGATCGCGCGCATGCGCGGCGACGGCGCGCTTGCGCTGTCGCAACTGCGACGCGCGATGGACATCGCCAACAGCCTCATGACGGCCGACTCCGACAACACCGAAACCATCGACGCGACGGCGACAGCGGGCGCCGATCTCGGCGAAGTGCTCGCTGAAGCCGGCGACATCGCTGCCGCGCGCAGCGCGGTCGAGCGCTCGCGTGCATTGGCGGCAACCCTCGTGGCGCGCGACGCCAGCGTGGTGTTGTGGCAATCGCACCTCGCCCGCAGCCTGTTGCTGCAGGCCACGATGGCAGCCGCGGCCGGCGATGCGCTCGCCGCGCAGCGCCTCGTGCAGGGCGTCGAGCAACGCCTCGACAGCTTGCGCCAAGGCCATCACCTGATGCGCCGCGCGCGCCTCGCCTACGCAACCGCGCAACTGTTGTCGGCCGAACTGGACGAGCGGCTCGGCAATGCCGACGTCGCGCACGACGAACGCCTGCGCCTCGTCGATGCCTTGCACGCGGAAGGTGCGGGCGACCCGTCCGAGGATGCGGTCCTCGCGATGGCGCTGTTCAAGCTCGGCCGCGTCGACGAAGCGCACGCGATCCGCGTCCATCTCGACACGATCGGCTATCGCGCACCCGATTTCGTCGCGGCAATGGCGATCGCCGAACCCGTTCATCCCGTGCGCGAGCGCATCGCGCCGACTCCAGCGCACTGAAAGTGGACGCAATCCGCGCCCTCGTCACCCACGAAGGAGGTCCCATGTCACCGGCAATCCTGGAGATCGATGTAACCCTGACGCCCGACGACTCGCTGAAGAACCGCATCAGGTTCAGCTTCTCGTCCACGTCGCCGTGCCTCGACGACGAGGAAGGCAATATCACGCTGCCGCCGAACGGTCGCGAGACCAAAATCCGCTTCCATCTGGTGACCAAGACGATCACCTGGGCGAAAGGCCCTCACGTCGGCACCTTCAACGTCGGCCTGTTGACCGGCAAGGACGCAGCGGCGGAGGAGACCTTGTGGATCTGGCCCAGGGGAGCCGACAAGAAGAAGGCATTGCCGGAGATCTACTCGCGCTACGAATTTTGCGACGGCGCAGACGGGACGAAGCATCGCCACGTCTGCGTGCACAGCGCAAACAGCAAGAAGGAACAACACGACTACGGACTGGCGGTCGGTATCGAGGTGGCAAAGGACACGATCGAAGTCGTGCGCAACGATCCGCGCATCCGCAACGGCGGAACCTCGATCGACTAGACGCCTGGACGTCTGGATGGCTTTCGCTCAGGCGGTGGGCGCGGCAGGGCCGTCGGTGCCGACGCGCTGATCGTGGCATGCAACGAGGTTTCGCAATGGGCGACATGGCCGGCACTCGCATCGACCGCATCGACAATCCGCCGATCGGTGCGGCGGGCGTCGTCGCGCAGCCGCTTGTCGTCGGTGTGACCAGCCACCGCAACCTGCTGCCTGCGCAGGTTGCGGTGCTCCGCATTCGCGTGCGCGACTTCCTCGATGGCCTGCAACGCGAGTTTCCTGAACTTCCGCTGCTGGTCCTGTCCGCGCTCGCGGCCGGGGGCGACCAGCTGGTTGCCGAGGAAGCGCTCGCACTCGGCGCGCAGTTGGTTGCACCGTTGCCGCTGACGCGCGCCGCGTATGCACGGGACTTCACCGATCCGGCCAGCCGCGAGCGCTTCGAGCGGCTGTGCCGGCACGCGCGCGTGCTGGAACCCGCCGCGGTCGACGACGACATCCTCGACGGCGTCGCCGACGACGTGCGCACGCGCGACTGGCACTACGCGCAGACCGGCATCTACATCGCCAGCCATTGCCATCTGTTGCTGGCGCTGTGGGATGGCAAGGCGTCGGGTCTGCCGGGCGGTACGGCGCAAGTGGTCGACTACTACCTCAGCGGTCGCCGGCCGGCGCTGGTCGAACGCCGCGTCGCGTTGCGCGGCAACCGGCTCGACGACGACAACGGACGCCTCGCCTATCACATTGTCTGCTCGCGCAACCGCGATGATGGCGAACCGGCGCCGCCGCTCGAACCGCTGCAAACGTTCTGGCGCAGTGCCGGCGAATCCACCGATGGCGCACGGCCGATGCCGGCCGCCACGCGCGCGATGTTCCAGCGCATCGTCGAACTGAACCTCGACTGTGCGCGTCATGCCGAGGCGATCGTCGATGCCGCTCGCGACGTGTCGCGACGACCTGTTGGCGATATCGCGCCGCGTTCGCCGATCGAACGTGACTTCGCCGCCGCCGACTGGCTCGCGCTGCACTACCAGCGTCGCGTGCAATTCGCGATGCGCGCGATGTACACGCTGGCCGCGTTGATGGGTATCGCATTCGTGCTCTACGACGAGTTGTCGCAGGACTACATGATCTTCATGTTCCTGCTGCTGTTCGCGTTCGGCATCGGCCTAGACCAGCTGGCCACGCGGCGCGACTGGCACCGCAAATACCTCGACTACCGCGCGCTCGCCGAGGGTCTGCGCGTGCAGGTGTACTGGCGCCGCGCCGGCCTGTCGCTGACCGGCGACGCCGAATTCGCGCACGACAACTTCCTGCAAAAGCAGGACATCGACCTCGGCTGGATCCGCAACGTGATGCGCTCGGCCGGCCTCGCCGCGGCGGTGGCCGACGTGCCGCATGCGGTCGACCTCGCCGGCGTGATCGCCGAATGGGTCGGCGAGTCCGGTCGCGCCGGACAATTGCACTACTACGAGCGACGCCTTGCCGAACGCCAGCACCGCCATCGCCTGACCGAGGGCATCGGCCGGCTCAGCCTGTGGACCGGCATCGCGATCAGCGCGTTCCTCGCGCTGTTCGTATTCACACTGCGGCACGACGTGCAGGCCGTGCTGGTGTCGATCATGGCGGCCTGTTCGATCATCGCCGCGGTGCGCGAGGCGTACGCCTACCGCAAGGCCGACAAGGAACTCATCAAGCAATACCGTTTCATGCGCGGCTTGTTCGCGCGGGCGCGTGCCGCGCTCGACCGCACACCCGATGCCGCTGGTCAGCGCGAGATCCTGCGCGCGCTTGGCGAAGCCGCGTTGGCCGAACATGCCGAGTGGACCCTGATGCATCGCGAGCGCCCGCTCGAGCGCGCGCACATGTAGCCGGCGCGTTCAGCGGATTGCCAGTGCCAGCACCAACCCCACCCACAGCACGAGTCCGAGCCAGTTGTTGTTGCGGAACGCGGCGAAGCAGGCGTCACGCGCACGGTCGCGGATCAGCCATTGCTGCCAGGCGAACAGGCCGGTCGCGCCGGCAAGGCCGACGAAATACGGCCAGTGCAGATGCGCACGCGTGCCTGCCAGCAGCATCGCGAACAGGAACGTCGCCATCAGCACGCCAATGATGACGCGGTCGGCGTCGCCGAACAGGATCGCGGTCGATTTCGCGCCGACGCGCAAGTCGTCGTCGCGATCGACCATCGCGTACTCGGTGTCGTAGACCACCGAGAACAGGATGTTGGCGAGGAACAGCAGCCAGCACAGCGGCGGCAGCGAGTTCGTCACCGCCGCGAACGCCATCGGGATCGACCAGCCGAACGCGGCGCCGAGCACGACCTGCGCCAGATGCGTGACGCGCTTGGTGAACGGATAGATCGCGGCGAGCGCGGCACCGACGAACGACAGCTTGATCGTCAGCGCATTCGTGAACAGCACCAGCACGAACGCGAACACGAGCAGGCCGCCGAACAGCGCCAGCGCCTCCTTCTTCGACACGCGCCCGGCCGCCATCGGCCGACCCGCCGTGCGTTCGACGTTCGCATCGAGCCAGCCGTGGTCGGCATAGTCGTTGATGACACAGCCGGCGCTGCGCATCACGAACACGCCGAGCGTGAAGATGAACAGCGCACCGAGCGGCGGAAAATCGTTCGCGGCGAACCACAACGCCCACCATGTCGGCCACAGCAACAGCAGGGCGCCGACCGGACGATCGATGCGCATCAGCACGAGGTATTCGCGGATGTGTCCGCGATGCCGCGACGGCACGCGTGCGAGCAGCCAGTCGATGACCTTGAGCGAACGCGTCGACGTGTCGGCCGGACGCGCGCTCGACGCGCGCGGCGGTGGCGGCGTGCGCGGACGCGCGAACGAGGGAATCGCAGCGGCTTCCTTCGCTGCCGCAGCCTTCGCCTCCGTTGCCGCTTCGTGCCTTGGCGTGGTCGCGGCCCTGGCCATCAGCGGCGCATGCATCGCTGGCGGCGCGTCCTTTCGCTCGTCGGGCGGAATCGGCGCCGGCGTGGTGGCGCGCGTTGCTGCGGCTGTCGCTTGCGGGCGTTCGATGGGGGCCGGCTCCATTCGTTGTACCGGCCGCGCTTCGGGTTGTGCGGTCGCCGCGACCGGCCTGGATGTGGACGGCTTCGCCGCATCGATCGGCACGCGTGCCGATTCATCCCGAGTCGCGGCACGGGATGATGGCGGCGCACCTGCCGGCATCATGCGGACTTCCCGAGCCGCATCCTGTGTTGGCTCCGGCGCAGGAACGACCGGCCGCGCAACGCCGGCACGTGCGGGCGGTGTCACGGGCGCTGGCGTGCGAACCGAAGGCGTCGAAGGCGTCGGGCTGCTCGGGACGGCATCGGCGAGCGGTTTGGCGTCAGCATGCGGCGTGACGTTCGCGCGCGGTTTCGTTGCACCGCTCGTCGCGCGCGTCGAATCGTCCTGCATCGCAACGATCGATGATGGAGCTCTTGCGGGCGACGTCGCGCGCGCATCCCGCGCCGCGCTCTTCTCCGCGTCTTGCGGAGGAATGACCGGCGGTACAACGTTGGCAGCAGCAGCGGCAGGCGCCGGCGGCGCCTGGGCACGAACCGAAAGCATCGAAGGCGCCGGGACGCTCGGCGTGTCGTCAGCGCGGGGTTTGGCGATTGCCGGCAATGACGGCTCGACGCGGTCGACGCCAGCGACAGTATCCGTCCCGTCCTTCGGTGCCGTTGGCTTGCGCGTGCGGCGTGGCGCGGCAGGTTGCGTGGCGTCCGTCGCCGCTTTCGGTTTCGCACTCGCGCGCCGCGGCGGCGCGGCGGAGTCCGTCGTCGCGCCCGCTTTCGGCGCGGCACGCCGGCGCACGGGTTTCGGTGGCGCGGTATCGCTGGTAGCGGGCGCATCGGCGTCGGTCGCTTTGCGCCGCCGCCGCGGTTTCGGCTGCTCGGTTTCGTCCATCCGCCGAGTTTAGCCGCCAATGCCGGATGCGAAACGTCGGCTATGCTCGCGTTTTGTCGCGCAGCGCGCGTTTCGACGGGAGTTCCGATGGACAAGTGGTTGCCTGCGCGTCATCTGCCATTCGCGATCTGCGTGCTGGTGTTCGTGCTCGCGCTGATCGGCTGGAACGAAGGCGCGGCGAACCAGCTGTTCGCGCTGGTGTTCGGCGCGCTCAGCGCGATCGGCGTGGCCGACATCGCGCAGAGACGTTCGACCTTGCGCCGCAACTATCCGCTGATCTGCCACATCCGTTTCCTGTTCGAATACGTGCGGCCGATGCTGCGCCAGTACGTCGTCGAGTCCGACAACGAGGAAGTGCCGTTCTCGCAAGTGCAGCGCGCGTTGGTGTACCAGCGTGCCAAGCGCGAACCGGACGTGCGTCCGTTCGGCACCGAGCTGAATGTCTACGAGGAACGCTACGAGTGGGTCAACCACTCGATCGCGCCGAGCAAGCTCAATGGCCACGATTTCCGCATCACGATCGGCGGTCCGCAATGCGCGCGGCCGTACTCGGCCAGCGTGTTCAACATCTCGGCGATGAGCTTTGGCGCACTGTCGCCGAACGCGATCCGCGCGCTCAACGAAGGCGCGCGCCGCGGCAACTTCTATCACGACACCGGCGAAGGCTCATTGTCGCCGTACCACCGCGAGAACGGCGGCGACATCTGCTGGGAACTCGGCTCCGGCTACTTCGGCGCCTGCGAACGCGCCGGCGTGTTCAGCGAGGCGAAGTTCGCCGAGAAGGCCGTGCTCGACCAGGTCAAGATGATCGAGATCAAGCTCTCGCAAGGCGCCAAGCCCGGCCACGGCGGCGTGCTGCCGGCCGCCAAGGTCAGCGCCGAAATCGCCGCCACGCGCGGCGTGCCGATGGGCGAGGACTGCATTTCGCCATCGAGCCATTCCGCGTTCGACACGCCGGAAGGTCTGCTGCGTTTCGTCGCGCGGTTGCGTGAGCTCTCCGGCGGCAAACCGACCGGCTTCAAGCTCGCGATCGGCCATCCGTGGGAATGGTTCGGCATCGCCAAGGCGATGACGACGACCGGCATCCTGCCCGACTTCATCGTCGTCGATGGCGGCGAAGGCGGCACCGGCGCGGCGCCGCTCGAATTCGTCGACCACGTCGGCACGCCGCTGCGCGAAGCGCTGATGCTCGTCCACAACACGCTGGTCGGCCTGAACCTGCGCGACAAGATCCGCATCGGCGCCAGCGGCAAGGTCATCACCGCGGTCGACCTCGCGCGCACGCTCGCGATAGGCGCGGACTGGTGCAACGCCGCGCGTGGATACATGTTCGCGCTCGGCTGCATCCAATCGCTGAGCTGTCACACCGACCGCTGCCCGACCGGCATCGCGACGCAGGACGGCCGCCGCTGGAACAAGCTCGACGTGCCCGACAAGGCCAGCCGCGTCGCCAGCTTCCACGACAACACGCTGCACGCGCTGCAGGAACTGATCCAGGCTTCGGGCCTCAATCATCCGAGCGAACTCGGCCCCGAGCACGTGATACGTCGCGTATCCGCCAACGAAGTGCGCTCGCTGGCGACGCTGTATCGCTTCCTCGAACCCGGAGAGCTATTGGAAGGCGTACCCGAGCATGCGGTGTTTCAGCGCTTCTGGGCGATTGCGCGGGCGGACACGTTCGCGGCGCCGGAGGAACTCAGCGCGCGGCGGGCGACGAAGTTGCGTTGAGACGGGGACTGCTCGATGCTGGTCGTGCGGTCAACATTCTTGTGGAAAAGTAACTCTGACCCCTGTGCCACCCCTGTGCCGCAAATTTTTTATAAGCGTGAATAATCACAAGGGAAGTCATTCATGCGAATCCGTCTGATCTGTGCTTGTGGTCTTTTTATTATTGCAACGACCTGCACGTTGGTCGAAGTCAGCTCGAGCGCAAATGCAAGGAGTGCTGCGCCGGCTGCTGCGCTGTCCTCGCATGACTTGAGCATTTTAAGAGGGCAGGCGGAAGCTGGGGACGCCGCAGCTCAGTACGAGTTGGGAAGAGCCTACTTTGCTGGAAATGGAGTGCCAAAGGACACAGTGCATGGAAGTGTTTTGCTACGGAAGGCCGCCAAGCAAGGCAGCGCTCAAGCCCAACGCATGCTTGGATGGGCGTACGCGCGTGGAGAAGGTGTTCCCAAAGATGCTGTCAAGGCTGCTATTTGGTGGCAGAAGGCGGCTGATCAAGGGAATGCTGGAGCTAGGTACAGCCTGGCTTTGGCATACTTGCATGGAAATGGCGTTCCCAAGGACGAAATCAAAGCAGTGACTTTGATTCAGCAGTCAGCTGATCAAGGGTATGCAAAATCGCAGACTGCTCTTGGGTCGGCATATCTTTTCGGCGTAGGTGTTTCGCAGGATCGAGATAGTGCTATTGCGTGGTTTCAGAAAGCTGCAGGCCAAGGCGAGGCGCATGCAATAAGCTACCTCGGCCAACTGGCAAGTGAGTTGAGAAGACAGCAAGTCGCGCACCCATCAGTGAGCGCAGGAGCTTCGTATTCCCGCCCGCGAGCAGCCATGGATTGCGACTCCGGTCACTGGGTCGATGGCGTTACTGAAGATGGAGAAATCGTGAAGCTCGAAGATGGCAGCGTCTGGCGCGTAGACCCAGGCGACAACATCGATTCCGCTCTGTGGCTACCAGCAGCCGAAATCATTGTCTGTGACGAGGAGCTTATCAATGTTGACGACAATGAGAAGGTCGGAGCTACGCGAATCAACTAATAGCAGGCTGATTAGAATAGGCTCTATAAGCCAAACTATGTAACTGCCATTTACGCGCTCATCCACTGATTGGTTCCAAGACGCTCTGGCCACTCAGTCTTTACCCCCTGGAGCGTCATACGGGGGTTGACGGGGCGTCTATTAAATCGTCTGCTCAATAAGTCCTTTCATAGTCGCCTCGGAAGCCTCCGAGTTCAGCAAGTTGACATAGGACTTCCTTGCTCGCTGAAAGCAGCGACTTAGTGCGATCCGGGTTATCCCAGCCGGCTGCACTATGTTTACCGCCATGAAAAAGATTGTTGCGCACGGTTTTGATGAAACGCGCGATCTTCGCAAGATCAGATGTGCAGTCCGCAATGCGGACGGGCTGCCAGCCCAATGTTCGGTTCGCAAGAACTACTTGTCTCTCTGGCGGCGCTTTGAGCAGCTCCCATGCCTCGCTGGACGGCTGAAACTTGCTCGCATGCCTGTCTACAAACTTATCCCAACCGGGCTTGGCGTTCGCCCCTGGCTGATTGCACTTTAGGTAGCCATTTTCCTTGAGACAGAACTCAAAGCGAGAGAACCAATAAAAGAAGTCGAAAGCGAGTGAGGAGAGCTCTGTGGGGATTTCGTCCTTGCGCATAAACTTTCTTTGAGCTTACCCGGGTTTGAGGGCTAACTATAACTATAAGTATCAAATGGGGCTGTCAAACGGGGCCGGGTTCACTTCTTGACCCGACCACTTGCGACAATGCCTTTTTGATCGTCCCATCCGAATCAGATATCGGCAAGTCGTACTGCAGCAGGTGCGCATTCAACCCACGACGAAGGCTAGCGCCCCCGTTCCTCGTGCTGCACCGCCGCTCAGCGCCGATCGCGCAAGCCGCTATGATCGCCGCTTCCATCCAGGGGAGCACCGCATGAGCCTGATCGCGCAACTGACGCGCCACAAGTCGGTCGAACAATTGCAGTCGGAGGTCGGCAGGCGCGGCGACTTCCGGCGCGTGCTCGGCGTCTGGCAGCTCACCGCGATCGGCATCGGCGGCATCATCGGCGTCGGTGTGTTCGTGCTGGCGGGGCAGCAGGCGGCGTTGAACGCGGGTCCGGCGGTCGCGCTGGCCTTCATCATCGCCGGCATCGCGAGTGCGGCGGCGGCGTTGTGCTACGCGGAGTTTGCCGGGCTGATTCCGGTCACCGGCAGCGCGTACACCTACAGCTATGCGACGCTCGGCGAGTTGCCGGCGTGGCTGATCGGTTGGGACCTGTTGCTCGAATATGCGTTGATCGTCGCTGTCGTCGCGATCGGCTGGTCCGGCTACGTGCAATCGGCGCTGGCCAGTGCCGGCATCGTGCTGCCGCTATGGGCGCAGGGCGCGATGGGTACCGGCGAAGGGCGCGTGTTCAACGTCATCGCGGCGCTGGTGACGCTCGGTGTCGCCGCGTTGCTGATCTTCCGCACCGAGTGGGGTGCGCGCTTCAACACGTTCGTGGTGGCGATCAAGGTCGCTGCGGTCGCGCTGGTGATCGGTGTCGGCGTGTTCTACATCAATCCGGCCAACTGGCATCCGTTCATTCCGGATCGCGTGATCGGGCCGGACGGCGTCGGCCATTTCGGTTTCAACGGCGTCGCAACTGCCGCGGCGGTCGTGTTCTTCGCGGTGTTCGGCTACGACACGCTGACCACCGCGGCGGAGGAATCGAAGAACCCGCAGCGCGATCTGCCGCGCGCGGTGCTGTTGTCGCTCGGCGTGTCGATGGCGATGTACCTGGCGGTGTCGATGGTGCTGACCGGCATCGCGCACTACGACACGCTCAACACCGAGGCGCCGGTCGCCGATGCGTTCAAGGGCCTTGGTCTGCACTGGGTCGCGGTGACGATTTCGGTGTCGGCGGTGTTCGGCCTGATCAGCGTGCTGTTCGCGTTCATGCTTGGCGCCGCGCGCATCTGGTATGCGCTGTCGCGCGATGGTCTGTTGCCCGGCTGGTTCGCCAAGGTGCATCCGACCTACGGCACGCCACATCGGCCGACGATCGTGCTCGGCGTGTTCACCGCGCTGGTCGCCGGTTTCTTCCCGCTCGACGAGGTCGCCAAGCTGGTCAACATCGGCGTGCTCAGCGCGTTCATCGTGATCTGCAGTTCGGTGATCCTGCTGCGCATTCGCAAGCCCGACCTGCCGCGCGCGTTCCGCACGCCGTGGGTGCCGCTGATCCCGCTGGTCGGCATCGCGTTCTCGATCTGGCTGCTGTCCGAGCTCGCCGCGATCACCTGGCTGGTGTTCCTGGTGTGGATCAGCGTCGGGCTCGCGGTGTATTTCGGCTACGGCATGCGCCACAGCAAGCTCGCGATCCCGCGCTGATCCCGCAGCGGCATTGTTCGGATCTGGCGTGCGGCCAGTTTCGCCGCGCCTGCGGGCCGGCGCTAACCGTGCCGCGTCGCCGACTCCTTGCGGAAGATGGCCATTGCGCGGCGCAAGCCGTGCAGCTGGTCGACCAGATGCAGCACGACGTCGATGCCTTCGTCGTTCACGCCCATGTCGTTCTGCAGGTCGCGAATGAACACTGCGCGTGCCGCATCGACTTCCGAAATCTCGCCGCGCGCGCTTTCCTGCGGAAACGCGATCCAGGTGCGCGTGTACCAGTGTTCCATCGTCGCGCCGTCGATGCCCGACTGCGCCAGAAACTGCTCAAGATCGATCATCATCGGATGCCCTCCGCACGCGGATTGAATGTTCGGCCGGCCGGCCAGTTCGCGACGAATGCCTTGAGCTCGGGGTCGACCTCCTTCGGCAGCACGATCTTCAGCCGCACGAATTCGTCGCCGCGAGCGCCGCCGCGGCGCGCAGCGCCGTTGCCCTTCAGGCGCAGCTTCATGCCGCTGCTTGCGCCCGGCGGGATGGTCAAGGTCACTTCGCCGGTCGGCGTCGGCACGCGCACGCGCTCGCCGAGCACCGCTTCGGACAGGGAGATCGGGAGTTCCAGCGTGAGGTCATCGCCGTCGCGCTCGAAGCGGTGATCCGCAAGTACCTCCACTTCGATCAACGCGTCGCCGGCAGCGCCCTTGCCGGCGCTGGGCGCGCCTTTGCCTTTCAGTCGCAGCGTCTGTCCGTCGCCGATGCCGGCGGGAATGGTCACGTCGAGCGTGTCGCCGGAGGGCAGGTTCAGGCGCTTGTTCGCGCCTGTGATCGATTCGGCCAGCGAGATCGGCAGGCGATAGTGGAGGTGCTGGCCGGGCTGGTTGGCGCGCGCCTGCGCGGCACGCCGGAGCAATTCCGCGAACGGATCGTCGCCTTCCGCGAAGTCGGCGAATCCTTCGTCGTTGGCGTAGTCGTTGTCGTGTTCGGCGCCGGCATAGTCGCGGTAGTAGCGCTGCTGCGGTCGCTCGTTGCCGGCTTCGTCGAGCTCGCCCGCGTCGAAGCGTTGGCGCTTCTCGGCATTGCCGAGCAGGCGATACGCGTTGGCGACGTCCTTGAACCGTTCCTCGGCGGTCTTGTCGCCGGGATTGAGGTCCGGATGAAGTTTCCTGGCGAGCCGTCGATACGCCTTCGTGATCTCCGCCGCGGAGGCGGTTGGCTCCACGCCGAGAATGGCATACGGATTATCCATGGGCTCCTCGCTTCGCAGTGATGGGTGCCGGCTCGATGTTTGCGCCGGACGTGTGCGGGTGCCCGGTCATCTGGATAGCGGCGGCCGTTCGAAAGTGTATCGCCTCTCCCGGAACCCGACAGGCAGGCAATGCCGTCGGATGATGCCTTCGACATCGGGCGCGGCATCATGTGCCTCGCGGTGGACTTGACGACGTGCTCTACTGGGTTCATTGATGCCGGCAGGCCATTGCTGCCCAATTCCGCAATGCCGGCATGGCCGCCGTCGGCTGTCGCTAGCGACGGGTTTCGCCGAACGGCCCCATCCGGGGCAGCAGCAGAAGCGGGGCGTGCACATGCAACTCGATGCAGTGGTCCTGGCGCGGGCGCAGTTCGCGTTCACGATCTCCTTCCATTTCATTTTTCCGGCCTTTTCCATCGGCACCGCCAGTTACCTGGCGGTGCTCGAGGCGCTCTGGCTGAAGACCGGCAACGGCGTCTACGCGAATCTTTACCGCTACTGGCTGAAGATCTTCGCCGTCGCGTTCGGCATGGGTGTCGTGTCGGGTGTCGTCATGTCCTACCAGTTCGGCACGAACTGGTCGGTGTTCTCGACGAAGGCCGGGCCGATCGTCGGGCCGCTGATGGCCTACGAGGTATTGACCGCGTTCTTCCTCGAGGCCGGCTTCCTCGGCGTGATGCTGTTCGGCATCAGCAAGGTCGGCAAGCGTCTGCACTTCTTCGCCACCTGCATGGTGGCGCTCGGCACGCTGATTTCGGCGACGTGGATCATCTCGGTCAATAGCTGGATGCAGACGCCGACCGGTTTCGAGATCAATGCGCAGGGGCAGTTCGTGCCCGGCCCCTCGTGGTGGCCGATCATCTTCAATCCCAGTTTTCCGTATCGCCTCGTGCATACGGTGATCGCCGCTTTCCTCACCACCGCGCTGGTGGTCGGCGCGGTCGGTGCGTGGCACCTGCTGAAGGACCGCTCCAATCCCGGCGCGCGCACGATGTTCTCGATGGCGATGTGGATGCTCGCGCTCGTCGCGCCGGTCCAGATCCTCGCCGGTGACGCGCACGGCCTCAACACGCTCGAACACCAGCCGGCCAAGGTGCTGGCGATGGAAGGCGACTACGAAGCGAGCCCGGACGGCGCACCGCTGATCCTGTTCGGACTGCCGAGCAACGACGAGGCGCGCGTGCGCTACGAAGTGGCGCTGCCACATCTTGGGTCATTGATCCTCAAGCACGATCCGCGTGCGCCGCTGCCCGGCCTGAAAGACTTCCCGCGTGAAGACTGGCCGCCGACGCCGATCGTGTTCTGGTCGTTCCGCATCATGGTCGCGCTGGGATTTGCGATGTTCGGTCTCGGGCTGTGGAGCCTGCTCGCGCGCGCGCGCCGGAAGCTCTATGAATGGCCGTTGCTGCATCGCGCGGCCGTGCTGATGGGGCCCGCCGGATTCGTCGCGGTCATCGCCGGCTGGGTGACCACCGAGGTCGGTCGCCAGCCGTTCACCGTATACGGGCTGCTGCGCACTGCGGACTCGCATTCGCCACTGGCGGCTCCGGCAATTGCGGCATCCCTCGTCGCCTTCGTCGTGGTGTACTTCGGCGCGTTCGGTGCAGGCACGTACTATCTTTTGCGGTTGATGTCGAAGCCGCCGGAACCCGGCGAGTCCGAACCTGCCCACTTGCCGCAGCGTGCCGCCGGCATCACGCCGGCGACGAGCCTCGGTGCGCCGCATCCGGGACAGGAGTGACGCGCCATGGCGAACATTGATCTCACCGTCGTATGGATCGCGATCATCGGCTTCGCGATCTTCGCCTACGTCATCATGGACGGCTTCGATCTCGGCATCGGCATCCTGTTCCCCGGCTTCGCGGTGGGCGACGAGCGCGACCAGGCGATGAATTCGATCGCCCCGGTCTGGGATGGCAACGAGACCTGGCTCGTGCTCGGCGGTGGCGGTCTGTTCGCGGCATTCCCGCTCGCCTACGCGATCATCCTGCCGGCGACCTATCCGTTGATGATCGCGATGCTGCTCGGGCTGGTCTTCCGTGGCGTCGCGTTCGAATACCGCTGGCGCGATCCGCGCCACCGTCCGTTGTGGGATGCGGCGTTTTCCGTCGGCTCGATCATCGCCGCGCTGGCGCAGGGCATCACGCTCGGCGCGATCCTCCAAGGCATCCATGTCGAGAACAACGCCTACGCGGGTGGCTGGCTGGACTGGCTTAGCCCGTTCAGTCTGCTCACCGGTGTGGCCGTCGTGGCAGGTTACGCGTTGCTCGGCGCGACATGGCTGATCTGGAAGACCGAACGCACGAGCCAGCAGCACGCGCGCCGGATGGCGTTCCGCCTTGCGCTGACCACGCTCGCGATGCTGGTCGCGGTCAGTGCCGCAACCCCGTTCCTCGCCTACGACTACTGGCGCCGCTGGTTCTCGATGCCGGGTGTGCTGCTCACCGCGCAGGTCCCGCTGCTGGTCGCGATCTGCTCGTTCACGCTGTTCTGGAGCCTGAAGCGCAAGGCCGAACTGCTGCCGTTCCTGATGTCGCTTGCGCTGTTCCTGCTCGGCTTCATCGGCCTTTGCATCAGCATGTTCCCGTACATCGTCCCGCGCACGGTGACGATCTGGGATGCCGCCGCGCCGGCGCGCAGCCAGCAGTTCATGCTGGTCGGCGCGGTCGTGATCATTCCCGTCATCATCGCCTATACCGCGTGGGCTTACTGGGTGTTCCGCGGCAAGGCGGGCGCGCACGGATACCATTGATGGACAACGAATTGCCGCTGTGGAAGCGGATCGGCTGGCTGATCGCAATCTGGATCGCGAGCGTGGCTGCCCTTGGCGCGGTCGCAGGCCTGATCCGACTGGTCCTGACACCGTGAGCGCGGCGATTCCGGCATTGCCCTGGAACGGGCAGTCCCGGAACGCGAAGTGGTCGGCCACCGATTGCGGTCATTTTCCGACCGGCGCGACGTTCATGGTGGTGGCCATGACTGGGGGATCTGGCGCAGCTTCGATATCTCGTAGCCCAGCGTCGCGACTTGCGCCTGCAACGCTGCCCAGACCGGTGCTCGTACCGTAGGCGTGCGAGCGAACACCCAAGCGTAGTCTCGTGCGTCGCGGGCCACGATCATTTCACGGTAGTCCGGGTCGAGCCAAGCCACGACGTATTGCGCTTTGAAGGGCCCCAACACCTGCACGCCCCAGACTGCTCCGCCGCTGCCGTCGCGCACGTAGGCGGTCGAGTGGATCTGCTTCAGCGGACCGTCCACGGCGCCCTTGTTGAAGCGCAGCGTCGTATGGATGTTGCCGTCAGGTTGCAATGCATAGGTCTGCACCGCATTCCACGCGTCGCGTTCATACGCAGTGGGAATGGCGGCCACGAGATACCACTCGCCCATGAAACGCGGCAAGTCCACATGCGGCACCGGCTTGACTGGCGGCATCGTGCCGGCGTTGAGGGTGCCGGAAACCAGAATCAGGCCAAGCAGCATGCGGATTGCGTGCATGATCCAGGTTCTCCTTGGCATCACGACCGCGCGAAGCGGTAGTGCGCGACCAGCCATTCCTGGCCGTCGGCGTAGCCGAACAGCTCGGCGCAGGCCATCCAGAACATGCGCCAGCGCTGGAACCACAGTGCCGCGTGTTCCGGGTAGGCCGCGTGGAGCACCCCCATCACCGCGTCGCGCTGGCTGTCCTGCCGCGCCAGCCAGTGGTTGGCCGTCTTCGCGTAGTGCGTGCCGTCCACCAGCCAGCGCTGCTCGATGGAAAGCGCCTGCTGGAAGTGCAGCAAGGTGTCGGCCGCCGGCATCAGGCCGCCGGTGAAGAAGTGCCGGCCCATCCAGTTGTCCGCGCCCGCGGTCTCGAACGGATACGCCAGGGTGCGGTGCGCGAAGATATGCACGAACAGCTTGCCTTCGGGCGCCAGCCAGCCGGCGATGCGCTGCATCAGCACCTGGTAGTTGCGCATGTGCTCGAACATCTCGATCGACACGCAGCGGTCGTACTGGCCCGCCGCCATCGCCAGCGTGTTCACGTCCTGGGTCATCACCGACACGTTGCCCAGGCCGCGCAACCGGCATTGCGCCTCGATGTGGCGGCGCTGGCCGTGCGAGTTGGAGACCGCGGTGATGCGCGCGTTCGGATAGCGCGCGGCCATCCAGAGTGTGAGTGAACCCCAGCCACAGCCGAGTTCGAGGATGCGCTGACCGTCGGCCAGCTCCGCGCGCTCGCCGTACAGCGCCAGCATCGCGTCTTCCGCCTCGGCCAGCGTCTCGCCGCCGCGCGGGTAGTAGCAGCCCGAATACTTCAGGCGCGGACCGAGGCAATGTTCGAAGAACGCCGGTGGCAGTTCGTAGTGCTGCGCATTCGCGGCCGCCGTCTCGATCGCCACCGGGCTGTGCCGCAGCAGGTCGATCAGCCGCGACTGGCGCGTGGCCTGCGCGGCGAGACCGCCGGCCTGTTCCGCGCGCAGGCGCGCGGCACACATCCGGCGGATGCCGAGGCGCAGCAACGCATCGGGCAACAGGCCGCGCTCGGCCAGGCCGAGCACGCCGGGTGCGGCGCGGTCCGCGGAAAGTTCGGCGGTGTCCAGGGCAACGGTAGTCATTCTTCCATCCTCGGGTCGCGGGAACGCTTGGGAAACCACGGAAACAGCATCGGCGTGCTGCGCTGGTAGGCGCGGTAGTCCTCGCCGCGCGTGCGCAGCGCCTGCGCCTCGGTGAACGGAATGCCGCTGATATAGCGCAGGAACAGGTACATCAGCAGCGGTCCGCTCCACGCCAGCCACGCCAGCGGCGAGCCCGCGGCAAGGGCCACGTAGGCAAACCAGTGCAGCCATTCGAAGAAGTAGTTCGGATGGCGCGAACATCGCCACAGCCCGGCGCGGCAGCTGCGGCCGCGATGCCGCGGATCGGCGCGGAAGCGCGCGAGCTGCGCATCGGCGATCGCCTCGCCGAGCACCCCGAGCAGCCAGATCGCGGCGCCTAGGGCCAGCCACGCGGGAGCGGCCCTCGCATTGGCCGCCACCGCCACGAACGGCAGCGCGAACAGCGGAACCAGCAGCGCCTGGAACTGGAAGAACGCGAACAGCTTGCGCTGGTCGCCCTGCCAGCGCTCGCGCAAGGCGCGGTAGCGGCCGTCCTCCGCCTCGTGCTGCACGCGGCGCCACAAATGCCACGCCAGCCGCCAGCCCCACAGTCCGCCCAGCAGCGCGAGCGATACGCGCGGTGCCGGCGCCCCGGAGCCAAGCAAGGCCAGCAGCACCGCCGCGCCGCCCAGGCCGGCGGCCCAGAGCACGTCGACGATGCCCGTGTTGGCGCGTCGTCGCTGCCAGCGCCAGCCCAGTGCCATCACCGTTGCCGCCAGCACCCATACCAGCAGCAAGGCCAGCCACGCGTTCATGGCGTGCTCCGTACGGAGTCGGCTTGCAACCAGCGCCGTGCCAAGCTGGTGAGCAGGGGCAGCGCGATGGCCCAGCCCGCTGCCAGGGCCAGCAGCGTCGGCCATGCCGGCGTGGGCAACAGCACCGCGTGCCAGCCGCGCGCGGCACCGAGGTAGGCCAGCGGGCCGCCGATCGCACCGAACAGCGCGGCCAGCACGGGCCGTGGGTGCAGGTAGGCGAACAAGGGCACGATGGTCAGCGCAAAGGCCACCCACAAGGCCATCAGCCAGGCCGGCGCCTCGGCCAGCGGCCACGGCGACGCGTAGCCCACCAGTCCGGTGCGCACCCACACGCCTTCCAGGGCCAGGCCCAGCAGCAAGGCGATGGCGACCAGCTGCAGTTCCACGCCGCGATGCGCCGAGACCGCCACGCGCCAGGCGGCGAAGGCCAGCGTGCCGACCACGCCCGGCCACCAGTGCCCGTGGCCCGCGCCGATCACGGCGGCGAACCACACCGCTTCGTAGGCGATCAGGGTGAGCCAGAAATTCATGCCGCGCCGCGCTCGGTCGCGGTACTGCTGCGCTGCCAGCGTGGGCGCGCCATCAGCAGGTGCGACACGCCGATCGAGCGTTCGCGGAAGCCGCCCTCGCAGTACGCGAGGTAGAACTCCCACATGCGGATGAAGCGCTCGTCGAAACCTTGCGCGCGCACCTCCGGCAGCCGCGCCATGAAGCGTTCGCGCCAGGCGTGCAGCGTGCGCGCGTAGGAGTCGCCGAAATCCTCCTGCGCGATCAGGCCGAGGTCGCTGCTGCGGGCCTTGGCCGCCAGCAGCGCGCCGAGCGAGGGAATGAAGCTGCCGGGAAACACGTGGCGCTTGATGAAGTCCACCGACTTCAGCGCCTGCGCGTAGCGGTGGTCCTCGATGGTGATCGCCTGCAGCAGGGCCAGCCCGTCGGGCTTGAGCAGGCGACCGAGCTGGTGGAAATACGCGTCCAGGAATTCGGCGCCGATCGCCTCGACCATCTCGATCGATACCAGCTTGTCGAACTGGCCGTCCAGGTCGCGGTAGTCCTGCAGCAGCACGTGGACGCGCTCGCCCAGGCCCGCGGCGGCCACGCGCTCGCGCGCCAGCGCGTGCTGCTCCCGCGAGATCGTGGTGGTGGTGACGTGGCAGCCGTAGTGCCGCGCCGCATGCAGCGCGAAGCCGCCCCAGCCGGTGCCGATCTCCACCACGCGATCGCCGGGCTTGAGCGCGAGCTTGCGGCAGATCAGGTCGAGCTTGCGGGTGGAGGCGGCTTCCAGCCTGTCGTCCGCGCCGGACCAGTACGCCGAGGAGTACATCAGGTCGCCCGACAGGAACAGCCGGAAGAAATCGTTGCCGAGGTCGTAGTGCGCGGCGATGTTGCGCCGGCTGCCGTGGCGGGTGTTGCGCCGGCAGGCATGCACCGCGCGCATCGCCATGCCGCCGAGCCGCGCCAGGCCGGTTTCCATGCCGTCGAGCAGCTCGCGGTTGCGCAGCAGCAGGCGGATCAGGCCGACCAGGTCGTTGCAGTGCCACTGGCCGTCCATCCAGGACTCGCCAGCGCCCACGCTGCCGTTGGCGGCGACGGCGCGATAGAAGGCCGGGTCGAGCACCTCGATCTCCACGGCCAGATCCGTCGCTTCCCCGGCCGGTGTGCCGATCGCCACTGTACCCAGTGCATCGCGCAGGGTCAGCCGGCCGTGGCCGAAGCCGGCCAGTTGCTGCAGCAGGCGCCCGCGCAGGAAGCGGTCGAGGCCGCCGATCGGCGTGTCGATGTCGCGTTGGACGATGGCGTTCATGGCAGGCCTCAGGAAAGTTGCGGGTGGTCGTGGAAGGGATTGCGTTTCAGCCACAGGCGCAGCGCGTTCCAGTAGATCGCGCCCACCACCTGCGTCGTCATCAGCGGATAGCGCCACAGCACGCGCGCCAGCGAGGCGCCGGTGAGCGGCAGGCGTTCCAGCCGCAGGTGCGCGTCGAATTCGCGCTCGCCGTCGCGCAGCACGTTCATCTGCACCTGCAGTTCGTCGCCCGGCAGGCTGAAGCACCATTCGTACTGGCGCTCCATCGGCATGAACGGCGAGACGTGGAAGGTCTTCGGGAAGTCCCAGCGCAGCAGGCGCCCGTGTGCATGCGCGGTTTCGCACGGCAGCACGTAGGCATGGCGCTCGCGCCACGGCGTGTTGGTGATCTCGGCGACGATGCAGTCCAGCGTTTCGCCATCGCCGGCATAGCAGTAGTAGAAGCTCACCGGGTTGAAGACCATGCCGCCATAGCGCAGATGGGTGAGCAGGCGGATCGGGCCACCGGGGCGGCGTCCGATGGCCTGCTCCACGCGTTGGCGCACCGCCTCGGCCAGCGGCAGCTCGGCGGGCCCGAGGTAGTCGCCGCGACGGAACTCGGCGAGGTTGCGGCGCCCGTTCGACCACAGCCAGCGGCCCGCGAACACGCGGTCCAGCTCGTCCAGGTCCAGGTAAAGCTGCGCCATGCGGTAGGAGAAGGCGTGCGGATGCGGCGCCCGGCGGCGATGCCACACCGCGCCTTCGTACACCGCGCTGCGCAGCGGCTCGGTCATGCGGCCGCTCCGGCGGCGCGCCGCAACGCGGTGGGCTTGTGCGCCGGCCAGCGCACGTCGAACGCGGCCGCCACCTCCACCGCGCTGCGCATGCCGTCCTCGTGGAAGCCCCAGCCCCAGTAGGCGCCGGCGAACCAGGTGTGGTTGACGCCCTGGATCTCGTGCTTGCGCCGCTGCGCGGCCACCGAGACCTGCGTGTACACGGGATGGCGGTAGTGCATGCGCCGCAACACCTTGGCCGGGGCTATCGCCTCGCTGCGGTTGAGCGTGACCACGAACGGCGCGGGCGCGTCGAGGCCTTGCAGCAGGTTCATGCAATAACTCACCGTGCACGGCGCGCCGGCTTCGCGCGGCAGGTAGGCGTTCCACGCGGCCCACGCCTTGCGCCGGCGCGGCAGCAGCGTGGCGTCGGTGTGCAGCACGACGTCGTTGGACTGGTAGGGGATCGCACCGAGGATCGCGTGTTCGCGTTCGCTGGCGTCCGCCAGCAGGGCCAGGGCCTGGTCGCTGTGGCAGGCCAGCACGACCTGGTCGTAGCGCTCGCTGCCGGTGTCGCTCGCCACGATGGCGCCGAGCCCGTCGCGGCGGATCGCCCGCACCGGGCTGTTCAGGCGTTCGTGCACATTCCAGCGATGGCGCAACGCGTGCACGTAGCTGGCCGAGCCGCCGCGCACCACGCGCCATTCGGGCCGGCCGGCCACCTGCAGCATCTGGTGGTTCGCCATGAACTGCACCAGGTAGCGCGCGGGAAACGCCAGGATCTGCGCGGGCGGCGCCGACCACAGCGCCGAGGCCATCGGCACCAGGTGTTCGTCGCGGAAGGCGGCGCCGTAGCGGTGTTCCGCCAGCCAGTCGCCCAGCGACGGGCCGTTGCGCGGCCCGTCGAGCAGGGCCGGCGCCTCGCGGTAGAAGCGGAACAGGTCGCGCACCATGCCGAGGAAGCGCGGCGACAGCAGGTTGCGGCGCTGGCAGAACAAGCTGTCCAGCGAGGCGGCGTTGTATTCCAGTCCGCTGGCGGCGTTGTGCACCGAAAAGCTCATCGTGGTGGGCTGCGAGGCCACGCCCAGCTCGTCGAACAGCTGGGTCAGCAAGGGGTAGTGCACCGGGTTGTGCACGATGAAGCCGGTGTCCACCGCGTACTGCCGGCCGGCGAGCTCGATCGCGTGCGTGTGCGTGTGGCCACCGAGGTAGTCGTTCGCCTCGTACAGCGTCACCTCGTGGCCGCGCGACAGCAGCCAGGCCGAGGCCAGCCCCGCGATGCCCGATCCGACCACGGCGATGCGCATGTCAGCGCTCCGCCTTGGCGAGCACCCAGGCGGGTACCGGTTTCAGGTCGTGCACCAGCCCCAGCAGCGCCATCAGCCTGAGGCCGTACCAGGTCAGGTCGACCTCCCACCAGCGAAAACCCTGCCGTGCGCTGCCGGGAAAGAAGTGGTGGTTGTTGTGCCAGCCTTCGCCGAACGTGAGCAGGGCCAGCCACACGTTGTTGCGGCTGTCGTCGCGGGTGGCGTAGCGGCGCGAACCGTAGCGGTGCGCCAGCGAGTTGATCGTCACGGTGGCGTGGAACAACACCACGGTGGAGACGAAGAAGCCCCACACCAGCATTTGCCCGCCGCCGGTGTGCAGCTGCGGCGCGACGTGATGCAGCAGCACGCCGAGTAGGTACAGCGCCACCGCCAGCAGCACCGGCACGGCGATGTCGTAGCGGTCGAGCCAGCGCAGCTCGGGATATTTCGCCAGGTCCGGTACCCGTTCCAGCTCGGTGCGGAACGCGCGCGGCGTGAGGAACCAGCCCATGTGGCTCCACAGGAAACCGTGCACGCCCGGCGAATGCGGATCGAGCGCGGTGTCGGCGTGGCGATGATGGTTGCGGTGATGCGCTGCCCACCACAGCGGGCCGCGCTGCACGCAGGCGGCGCCGATCAGCGCGAACACGAACTGCACCGTGCGCGAGGTGCGGAAGGTGCGATGCGAAAAATAGCGGTGGTAGAAGCCGGTGAGGGCGAACATGCGCACGGCGTACAACGCCGCGGCCACGCCCAGCGCCACCGGCGATACGCCCACCCACAGCACGCCGAGGCAGGCCAGGTGGATCGCCACGAACGGCGCGGCGCGCAGCCAGTCGATGCGGTCGGCGCGTACCTCGTCCAGCGACGCTGGCGCTTGCGCTGCATCGAACCATTGGCGCAGGCTGCGGCGATGCGGTTGGGTGATGCTGCTGGCAGCGGGAGAGAAAGCTGGAGGCATGACGAGCGATCCGCGATGTGTACGGATTCATACGCGGAGACTTCGCTATCGGATGCATGTTTCCGATCCACGGCACGCTCACTTCGGCCGTCTGCCCCGGTTCCAGGGAAAGCGGCAATCCGGTGTCGTTGTCGATGCTCGACCGCAAAGCACCGGCCGGCATGCCGTTGCAAGCGTCAGACGGAGCCTCCGCTGCGGTTCCACGCGGCGTTGACAATGACGAAGGCGTGCGACCGCGCGGTCTGTCCCCCACTCCCGCTCTTCGCACGCACCGACGCCTGTCGCCACTCGAAGCGTCGCGAGTGATGTCCCGCACTGAAAACCACGCGACGGATGCGAACTACCGGGCAGCCAAATGGCTACCGTGTCATGCAGGCGCGACCGCGAACGTTTCATGCGCATCCACGATCACTTCGCACCGCGCGTACGGCTCCACCCGGCAGGACTTGGTTCGGCCGAAGGCATCGCGGAGGAGCTGGCCCGGGAAGCCAGTCGTCGTCACCTGTTGCTCAGGCAGGTCGCACATGCCCGCGTTGGAAAGTCACGCGATCACGGGCACGCCACCGGCGAACAGCGTGACGGGAGAGCCTTACGGACAAGCTCCCGTGAAGGTCTGGCTGCCTTCCCCGGTTTCCGGCCAGCGTTGTGGCACCTTCTCGATCCTGCCCGCGTCGTAGCCCATGGCTTTGGCCCGATCGAGCATGGCTTGAAAGTCATCGGCCGGAACCGTGGGCGTGCGCGCCATGTACCAGAGATAGTCGCGTGCATCGCGCACCACCATGACCTGGCTGTAGTCCGGCATCAACCAGCCGATCAGGTACTGCGTGCTCAGGAAAGCGAAGAAGCGCACGCGCCACTCGCCATTGCCGCTGCCCGGCTTCACGCTGGCGGTCGAGTGGAGCAGCTTCACCGCTTCCTCGATGCCGCCCGGGCGCTGTCGGAACCAGGTGCAGATCGTGCCATCGGCATTGAGGCTGTAGGTCTCCACGGCGTTTTGGCCACCGCGCTCGAAACGGGTGGGAATGGAGGCGATCACATACCAGCGTCCCATGAACCGGGGAAGATCGATCCCTTGCGCCGGTACGATCGGATCGGGTGTTTCGGCGCATGCCGCCAGCGATAGCATGGCGAGTGCGGTGGCGGCGGTCATCGTTTGCAGGCATTTCATGGAGGGAGCCCGGCGGTGGCGCGGCGGAAAGCGTCTGCCATCCATACGCAATCGTGCGTTGATTGGATGCGTCGTCTGCAGGCTTCATCGGCGGTGCGGCGGGAGGGCTTGCCTTGCACGCAAGACAGCCTCGCGCGTCGACCCCGTGTCCATCATCGGTGCGGTATCGACCATGCGATCGAAGAGGTGCTCGAACGGGATGCGATATCTGCGGTTGCGTACCGGGCCTGCGTTGGCGCCGGGCCGCGGCGGATGCGGCGTCATGCCGATCCGGTTCACGCCGAGTGAGGCGGGCGACCACCTTGCGGCGACCGGCATCGCTGGCGGTCACGCGGTGTCATGCAGGGCATCCCCTGCGTCCTGTCTCGGGACAAACCGCCGTTCGATCGCAGTGGCAAGTGCCGGCATCGAGTACGACTTCCAGTTCGAGGCTGGATGTCGAATTATGGTTCGAATCTCGAACGACTCATGATGCCGCTCGGCTGCCTGCTTCCGGGAACGCGAGCGCAACGCCTGCTCCATCAAGACGACCATGCTGCAGGCATGGGCGCGCAAGCGGATGCGAGAAAGAAGCGGGGAGGTTGGCGCGCCCGACAGGATTCGAACCTGTGACCCCTACCTTCGGAGGGTAGTACTCTATCCAGCTGAGCTACGGGCGCGTTCTTTCAGGGGTTTTTGCCGCCGAGCACGCGATCGCAAGGACAGAGGCGTCGTGCTCGGACGAGCAGTATAGCCTAGCAAAGAGCGTTGCCTCGAAGGTGGTCGCGCCCAGCGCAGCTGCCCGAAGGACGAGGCATGGGATGTGCCGAGCAAATCCGCCGCGCGCCGCCTCTCGACTACGCGGTGTTTTGTCGCGCGGCATCGGCGTGGGATGACATGCCGCCTTCCGTGCCTGCGGAGCGGCCGCTATACTTCTCCGACTTACCAGTGCGTGCTTCCGCCTCCTGCGGTCGTCCACGCTTTCGCAGAGGTGATTCCGTGACCAATCCCGTCACCCCGACCGATTCGGCGTTCCTGAAGAATTTCGCGCTGCTGATCGGCTTCCTGGCGGTTGTCGCCATTTTGCTGATCGCGTTGGCGGCGCATATCTACGGCAAGAATCCGCCGCCGTCGAATCCGGGCAAGGAAACGGCGTTGGCTCAGCGCATTGCGCCGGTCGGTGGCGTGTATGCCGGCGACACCGGCCGCGCTGCGATGCAGGCGGCGCAGGATGCGGCGGCCAAGGCGGCGGCGTCGCAGGTCGCCTACGGCGGCACCACCGACGGCAAGACGATTTTCGGCAATCTCTGCCACAGCTGCCACGAAACGGGAGCGGGCGGCGCGCCGAAGCTCAGCGACAAGGCGGTCTGGGCGCCGCGTCTGGCCGAGGGTGCCGCGACGCTGATCAAGCATGCGACCGAGGGCTACACCGGCAAGAGCGGCATGATGCCGGCGCGCGGCGGCAATCCGGCGCTGAACGACGAGCAGGTCAAGGCCACCGTCGAGTGGATGATCAGCCAAGTCAAATGATGCGTTTTCGCGCTGTCCCTGGGCAGCGCGTGCGTCATTGGGTCGAGGAGTGTCGACGGCCAACGCGTCGTCGACGAAACGAAATCATTGAAACCGCCGCCCTACGGGCGGCGATTTTGTTTTTGCCGCAGCAGGATCAGCGCGGAATGGTTTCTGCCAGGCGCTCGCGCTCGCGTGCCGCATGCGCGACGAGATCCGGAAAGAACGCCGCGAAGTATCGTCCGAGCGGCTCCGCACGCGCCACGATCACCGGCAACGCGTCGCTGAGCGGATTCTCGCGCGAGAGGCGATGCGACAGTCCGCGCAGCACGTCGTCGATCATCGCGATCTCGCGGTAGCGTTCGGGCAGGTCGTTCATCTGCAGGTAACGTGCGAAGTCGCGCATGCGCGGCGGCAACTCGGCGGCGCGCGTGGCGAGCAGCGCCTGCACCTCGCGCGAAAACGCGTGCAGTGAGCCGTCGGCATGGCTCGCCCAGTCGCGTGCGAGCAGGTGATCGAACCAGACATCGAGCAGGATGCCGGCATAGCGCCGGTATGGCGGTTCGAACAACGCGCGCGCGGCGACCACGTGCGGGTGCGCGTCGGTGTACGTGTCCACCGAACGATGTAGCGCGATGCCGATGCGCACGCCGCGCGGCAACGCGGGGTCGAGCGCGCCGCGCAGGAAATCGGCGATCAGGCCGCCGAGCATGAGGTCGGCGTCGGGCGCTGCGAGCCACGCATGCGCGAGGTGATTCATCGGGAGGTCGATGGATGGTGCATCGCCTCACGCTATCATGCGCGGTGATGAATACCGACGAGCGCGAACATCCAATGCCTGCATTCCCCGCCGACGGCGGGTCGTTTCTGCTGCCAGGCGTGGCCGGCGCGATCGAGCTGGCCTGCGCCGTGCCCGAAGCGACGATCGCGCGCGCCGGCATCGCGATCATCAGCCACCCGCATCCGCTGCAGGGCGGCACGATGCACAACAAGGTCGTCACGATCCTCGAGCGTTCGCTGCTCGAACTCGGCCTCGCGACGGTGCGATACAACTTCCGCGGTGTCGGCCAGTCGGAAGGCGTGCATGACAACGGCGTCGGCGAGACCGACGATCTCAGCGCGATCGCGGAATGGGTACGCGCCGTTCGTCCTGGCGACAGGCTGTGGCTGGCCGGCTTCTCGTTCGGCAGCTACGTCACCCTGCGCGCAGCCGGGCGTCTCGATCCGGCGCAGCTGATCCTGATCGCGCCGCCGGTCGGGCGCTGGGATTTCAGCGAGGTCGCTGCGCCGCGTTGCCCATGGCTGATCGTGCAAGGCGAGGAAGACGAGATCGTCGAAGCCAAGGCCGTTTTCGCCTGGGCCGAAACGCTGCAGCCGCCGCCGCAACTCGTGCGCATGCCGGAAACCGGGCACTTCTTCCATCGCCGCCTGATGGACCTGCGTGGCGCATTGAAGAACGCGCTGGCCGCGAACCTGCCGCCGCCGATCGAATGAGTGGCGCACCGGATGTGGCGGCGCCTGCAGGGTTGCCGAGCGAGCGCTATGGTGCCGGTGTCGCAGCCGGCGAATGGCAGGACGATCCCGCGCAGCGCTTGGTACTGCCGTCGCTGGACCGGCTTTGCACGGCACTCGCCGATACGCGCGCGCCATCGTTGTGGCAGCGCCTGCGCGGCGGCGCGGTCGAATCGCCGCGTGGACTGTACCTGTGGGGACGCGTCGGCCGCGGCAAGACCTTCCTGACCGACCTGCTCGTCGCCGCGGCGCCGACATCGCGCAAGCGCCGCGTGCATTTCCACCGTTTCATGCAGGACGTGCACGCGGAGCTGCGCGCACTTGAAGGTCGCAGCGATCCCTTGGTCGAAGTCGCCGCACGCATCGCCGCCGAAGTGCGCCTGCTCGTGCTCGACGAATTCTTCGTCGGCGACATCGGCGACGCGATGATCCTCGCCAACCTGCTGCGCGCGCTGATCGAGCGCGACGTCGTGCTGGTGACGACCTCGAACACGCCGCCGCCGGAGCTGTACAAGGACGGCCTGCAGCGCGAGCGTTTCCTGCCGGCGATCGCCTTGATCGAGCGGCATTGCGAAGTGGCTGAACTCGCCTCGCCGCAGGATTGGCGGCTGCGTGCGCTGAAGCAGGCGCCGGTGTACTACACGCCGCTCGGGTTCGACGCCGAACGCGCGCTGCGCGCCGCGTTCAACCGGGTCGCGCATGGCACGTCGCGGAGTGACTTCGGACTGGACGTCAACGGCAGGACGATCGCCGTGCGCGAGGAAATCGACGGCGCGATCTGGTTCGAATTCGCCGCGCTGTGCGAAGGCCCGCGCGCGGTCGCCGACTACATCGAACTCGCGACGGCATACCACACGATCGTCGTCTCCAACGTTCCCGAATTCACCCCGCAGACCGATGACGCCGCGCGGCGCTTCATCGAACTCGTCGACGAGGTGTACGACCGCGGCGTCAAACTGGTGCTGTCGGCGGCGGTGCCGATCGTCGAGTTGTACGACGGCGAGCGCCTGCGTGCGGAGTTCTCGCGCACCGAATCGCGCCTGATCGAGATGCAGAGCGAGGACTATCTCGCGCGCGAACACCGCGCCTGAATCCTCGGGGGCACGGATTCCGCGCGTCAGGGCTTGTTGATATGTCTCTGCGCGCCCCCATGCCTGCTGCGTTGCGCCGCTGACAGGAAAGTTCTTCGCGTTTCGTTCCACATGTCGATTCCGGCGTTTTCCGTTCGACGCTGGAAGCGGGACGCGTCGTTCATCGCTCATCGCAACGCATGACGTTCGTCCATTGTTCCGCCGCGGCGGCGGCGGCTATCGTGCGCGTCGACTGGATGGGGTCGGCGGCGTTGCCGGCGCCTCTCGCTTGCTCACTGCGATGCGCCCCTGTATATTGAACTGACTGGTTCAATAATTGGAAGCGTCCCATGCTCGGGAATTGGCAAGGTCGACATGCGGGTTCCGCGCCGCACGCTTCGTCGGGCAGCGCCATCGCTCGCTCGCTGGCACTGGCGTGCGCCGTCGTGCTGGCGGGTTGCGCGGCGGGCCCGGACTTCCGTGCGCCCGCGGCGCCCGCGGGCAATGGTTACCAAGCCGGTGCGCTACCGCAGGCGACGGTCGCCAGCAATGCTCCGACCGGCGACGCACAGCGATTCCTCGAAGGCGCGGCAGTGCCGCAGCGCTGGTGGACGACGTTCTCCAGCATCGAACTCGATCGTCGTGTCGATGAAGCGCTCGCGCACAGCCCGACGATCGCTTCCGCGCAGGCCGCGCTGCGGCAGGCACAGGAAAACGCGAACGCCGCGCGTGGTTCGCTGTTCCCGAGTGTCGACGCGAAGGCCGGGGCTGCGCGCGGCAACGCGAACGGCCTCGGTGCCGGTGGTGGAGCCGGTAGCTCGACGTTCTCGCTCTACAACGCCGGCGTCGACGTCGGTTATACGCTCGACCTGTTCGGCGGAGTGCGCCGTGGCATCGAGGCGCAATCGGCGCTGACCGATTTCCAGCAGTTCCAGTTGCGCGGCACCTATCTCAGTCTCGCCGCGAATGTCGCCACCACCAGTTTCCGCGAAGCCTCGCTGCGCGGACAGATCGGTGCGATCGAAGACATCGTCGACGCGTACCAGAAACAGCTTTCGCTGGTCGAGCAGCAGCACGAGATCGGCGCGAAGTCTCTTGCCGACGTGCTGGTGATCCGCACCCAGGTAGCCGCCACGCGCGCGCAATTGCCGGCCTTGCGCCAGGCATTGGCACAGACGCAGACCCAACTCGCGGTCTATCTCGGTCGCTTGCCGTCGCAGGCCGAACTTGCAGCGGTCGAGCTGGACGCGCTCGCGTTGCCGCACGACGTGCCGGTCAGCCTGCCGTCCGTACTGGTGCGCCAGCGTCCGGACATCCTCGCCGCGGAAGCGCAATTGCATCAGGCCACCGCTGCGGTCGGCGTCGCCACCGCAAACCTGTTTCCGCAGATCACGTTGAGCGCGAGCCTTGGTTCGCAGGCATTGAAGGCCGACGACCTGTTTTCCGGCGGCACCAAGGCGTGGAGCCTCGGCGCGAACCTGCTCGCGCCGATTTTCCACGGCGGTTCGCTGCGCGCGCAAAAACGCGCGGCCGAAGCCGGCCTGGACAAGGCGGCGGCCGACTACCGGAACACCGTGCTGACCGCATTCCAGAACGTCGCCGACAGCTTGCGCGCGCTCGAACTCGATGCCGAGAACCTGAAGGCGCAGGCCGATGCCGAGCAATCGGCGCAGCGCAGCCGCGATCTGGTGCAGGTGCAATACAAGGACGGCGCAGCGAGCTATCTGCAGGTACTGGACGCGACGCGCCAATACCAGCAGGCGCGCATCGGCCTGATCCAGGCGCGCGCGGCGCGCCTGTCCGATACCGCTGCGTTGTATGCGGCACTCGGCGGCGGCTGGCAGGGCGATGCTGCGACGTCGCTGGCCAGCACGCCGTAGCAGATGACACACGGCGCGAAGGCGCCGGCCGGTTCGCACTGCGATCCGGCCAAACGAACATCATCGATTGAAGTTTCGACACGAGGAGTCGGGCATGGCCCCGCGCACTGAACGCAAACCGAGCACGACCAAACGCATGATCGTCATGCTGATCCTGATCGGCCTGCTGCTGTTCCTGCTGGTCGGCTGGAACGTCATGGGCAAGATCGGCATGAAGCAATTCATGGCGAACATGAAGGAGCCGCCGCAGACCGTGTCGGCGCTGAAGGTCAGCGCATCCGACTGGCAGCCGACGTTGTCCGCGGTGGGTACCTTGCGCGCGGCGCGCGGCGCCGATCTCGCGCTGGAAACGGCAGGGTTGGTCACGCGCGTGAACCTGAAGTCCGGCGACGAGGTCAAGCAGGGCGATCTGCTGCTGCAGTTGAACGACAGCGACGAGACGGCCAACCTGCGCCAGCTCGAAGCGGCATCCGCGCTGTCGGCACTCACCTTCGATCGCGCCAAGCGCCAGCTCGCGGTGCAGGCAATCAGCAAGGCCGACTACGACACTGCCGCGGCGGATCTGAAAGCCAAGCAGGCGGCCGTCGCGCAACAGCAGGCGGTGATCGCCAAGAAGCAGTTGCGCGCGCCGTTCGCCGGTCGCGCCGGCATCGTCACCCTGAGTGCGGGCACCTATCTCAATGCCGGAACCGCGATCGTCACCTTGCAGCAGCTCGATCCGGTCTTCGTCGACTTCCATGTGCCGCAGCGCAACCTCGGCCAGATCAAGCCCGGCCAGAAGATGGTGCTGACGCTCGACGCATTCCCCGGCAAGACCTTCGAGGGCGTGCTGTCGGCGGTCAACCCGAAGGTCGACGGCGACACGCGCAACGTGCAGGTCGAGGCAAGCGTGCCGAATCCGGATCATCTGCTGGTGCCGGGCATGTTCGCCAACGCCGCGATCGATGTCGGCGACAGCGAGCGCCACCTGACGCTGCCGCAAAGCGCGATCAGCTTCAATCCGTATGGCGAGACCGTGTTCGTGGTCAAGCACTCGGACAAGAAGGACGACAAGGGCAAGCCGGAATTGCCGACCGCGCAGCAGGTATTCGTCACCACCGGTGCCAAGCGCGGCGATCAGGTCGCCGTCACCAGCGGCATCGAGGATGGCGTGGAAGTCGTCACCAGCGGCCAGCTGAAACTCAAGAACGGCACGCCGCTGATCATCGACAACACGGTGCAACCGCCGAACAGCGCGAACCCGAAGCCGCAGGAACATTGATTCTTCGACCTTCTCCCGTTGGGAGAAGGCTCCAACGCGGACATTCGCCCGCTCCCCGATTCCCGCGATCACGGACGATCGCAAAGGCAACGACATGAAATTCACCGACCTCTTCATCAGCAAACCGGTCATGGCGATCGTCGTCAGCGCGCTGATCCTCGTGCTCGGCCTGCGCTCGGTCAGCGACCTCAGCGTGCGCCAGTATCCGAAGACCGAGAACGCCGTCGTCACGGTATCGACCGCCTACTACGGCGCCGATGCGCAGACCGTCGCCGGCTTCATCACGCAGCCGCTCGAATCGGCGATCGCGCAGGCGCAGGGTATCGACTACCTGTCCTCGTCAAGCCTGTCCGGCGTGTCGACGATCACCGCGACCTTGCGCCTCAACTACGACTCCAACCGTGCATTGACCGAGATCCAGACCCAGGTCAGCTCGGTGCGCAACCAGCTACCGCCGCAGGCGCAGCAGCCGGTGATCTCGGTGCAGCTCGGCCAGACCACCGACGCGATGTACCTCGGCTTCTTCAGCCAGACCCTGCCGACCAACAACATCACCGACTACCTGCTGCGCGTGGTCAAGCCGCAGCTCGACTCGATCGACGGCGTGCAGACTGCCGAACTGCTCGGCGCGCGCCAGTTCGCGTTGCGCGCATGGCTCGACCCGGCGCGCCTTGCCGCGCACGGCGTCACCGCGGCCGAGGTGTACGCCGCGATGTCGGCGAACAACTACCTCGCCGCGGTCGGCGCGAGCAAGGGCGACGCGGTCACGATCCCGCTGACCGCAGCGACCGATCTGCACTCGGTGGCCGAATTCCGCCGTCTCGCGATCAAGCAGAAGGACGGCGCGATCGTGCGCCTCGAAGATGTCGCCAACGTCGTGCTCGGCGCGGAGGACTACGATTCCTCGGTCGCATTGAACGGCCAGCAGTCGGTCTTCCTCGGCATCAAGGTCGCGCCCGAGGCGAACATCCTCGATGTCGCGGCGAAGGTGCGCCAGGTGTTCCCGGAAATCCAGAAGCAGTTGCCGACCGGTCTCAGCGCGAACATCGGCTACGACGCGACCGACTTCATCAACACCTCGATCGACGAGGTCGTCAAGACCCTGATCGAGGCGCTGGTGATCGTCACCATCGTGATCTTCCTGTTCCTCGGCAGCTTCCGTGCAGTGATCATCCCGGTCATCGCGATGCCGCTGTCGCTGGTCGGCACGTTCTTCGTGATGCTCGCACTCGGCTACTCGATCAACCTGATCACCCTCCTTGCGCTGGTGTTGGCCATCGGTCTGGTCGTCGACGATGCGATCATCGTCGTCGAGAACGTCGACCGCCACATGAAGGAGGAGGGCAAGTCGCCGCTGCAGGCCGCGCTGCTCGCCGCGCGCGAGCTTGGCGGCCCGATCCTCGCGATGACGATCGTGCTGATCGCGGTGTACGTGCCGATCGGTTTCCAGGGCGGCTTGACCGGCGCGCTGTTCACCGAGTTCGCGTTCACCCTGGCCGGCGCGGTCACCGTGTCGGCGATCGTCGCGCTGACCTTGTCGCCGATGCTGTGCTCGCGCTTCTTCAAGAGCGATCAGGAAAACGGCCGCTTCGCGCGCTTCATCGATCGCCAGTTCGAACGCCTGCACAGCGGCTACGAACGTCGCCTGCACGGCACGCTCGAAACCTGGATCGTGCCGGTCGTGATGGGCCTGCTGCTGCTCGGCGGCACCACGTATCTGTTCATGAACTCGAAGGCGGAACTCGCGCCGGAAGAGGACCAGGGCATCGTCGTCGGCATGTCGCTGGCGGCGCCCAATGCCGCGCCGTCGCAGACCTCCGGTTTGATGGCGCAGGCCTACGACATCGCCAAGTCGTTGCCCGAGACGCAACTGGTGTTCCAGTTCACCGGTTTCTCCGGTCCGAATTCGCTGCTCACCGGCGTACTGTTCAAGCCGTGGGACAAGCGCACGAAGAACGCGCATCAATTGCAGGAGGAACTGCAGCAGAAATGGGGCAGCATGGCCGCGGCGAACACGGTCGCGTTCCAGTTCCCGCCACTGCCGGGTGCGACCGGCATGCCGGTCGAAGTCGTGATGTCGACCACCGAACCGTTCGAGAACCTCAATGAGGTCGCGATCAACGTGCTCGACAAGCTGCGCAAGAGCGGCATGTTCTTCTTCGTCGATACCAACCTCAAGATCGACAAGCCGCAGAGCACGGTCGAGCTCGATCGCGACATGGTCACTTCGCTCGGCCTGACCCAGCAGGACGTCGGTTCCTCGCTCGGCGCCGCGCTCGGCGGCGGCTACGTCAACTACTTCTCGATCGCGGGACGCTCGTACAAGGTGATCCCGCAGGTGCTGCAGACCGATCGCCTGAATCCGGAGCAGGTGCTCGACAACTACATTCGTGCACCGGATGGTTCGATGATTCCGGCCTCGACCGTGGCGACGATCAGGAACGAGGTCGTGCCGCAGGCGCTGACGCGTTTCCAGCAGCTGAATGCGGTCACGTTCCAGGGGGTTCCGGCGGTGGCGCAGGGCGATGCGATCGAGTTCGTCAAGCAGACGATTCGCGACACCGCGCCGTCGAGCTACCAGATCGACTACTCCGGCCAGGCGCGCCAGTTCGTGCACGAATCCGGTGGTTTCGCGCTGACCCTGCTGTTCGCTGTCATCATCGTGTTCCTCGCGTTGGCCGCACAGTTCAACTCGTTGCGCGATCCGATCGTGATCCTGGTGTCGGTGCCGATGGCGCTGTTCGGCGCGCTGGTCTTCATCAACATCCTGCCAGGCCTGGTCGGCATGAAGGCTATCGGCTTCGGCTGGAACACGTCGCTGAACATCTACACACAGGTCGGCCTGGTCACCCTGATGGGCCTGATTTCCAAACACGGCATCCTCATCGTGCAGTTCGCCAACGAAATGCAGCGCAGCGGCATGGGCAAGCGCGAGGCGATCGAACACGCCGCAGCGGTGCGCCTGCGACCGATCCTGATGACGACCGCGGCGATGGTGCTCGGCGTCGTGCCGCTCGTGATCGCCTCCGGAGCGGGCGCGGCCGGACGCTTCAACATGGGCCTGGTCATCACCAGCGGATTGACGATCGGCACCTTGTTCACGCTGTTCGTCGTGCCGGCGTTCTACATGCTGCTGGCCGAGGACCATCACGCGGAGAAGGCGCGCGATGTGTCGGCAGGCCTGGATGAGCCCGCGCCCGCGCATTGATCGAACGCACGCCGCACCGTCGCAGTTCGCGGCGGTGCGCCGCGGCGAAGCGCTCTACAATCGCAGGCCATGAACGCCCCGCACGATTCCCTGCTCGGCAAGAGCACCGACTATCCGGATCGCTACGATCCTTCGCTGCTGTTTCCGATTCCGCGCGCGCCGAATCGCGAAGCGCTCGGCATCGGCACCGCGCTGCCGTTCCACGGCGTCGACATCTGGAATGCGTATGAGCTGTCCTGGCTCGACGCGCGTGGCAAACCCGAGGTCGCGCTGGTCGAGTTCCGCATTCCGGCGACTTCGCCGAACATCGTCGAGTCGAAGTCGTTCAAGCTGTATCTCAACAGTTTCAATCGCGAACGTCTTGTCGACGCGGACGAATTGCGCGCGCGACTCGTGCGCGACGTCTCCGCTACCGCGGGTGCCGACGTTGCCGTCGCGCTGACCTTGCCGGGCCGCTTCGGCGAAGCGCGTCTGGCCGAACTCGATGGCGAGCTGATCGACAAGCTGGCGATCGACATCGACGACTATGGCCCGCCGAACGCGACATACCTGGCGCATGCCGCGGACGCGCGCGAGATCGAGGAATGCCTCGTTTCGAACCTGCTGAAGTCGAACTGCCCGGTCACCGGCCAGCCGGATTGGGCCAGCGTGCAGATCCGCTATGCCGGTGCGCGCATCGATCGCGCCGGATTGCTGCGCTATCTGGTCTCGTTCCGCGAGCACGCCGAATTCCATGAGCAATGCGTCGAGCGCATCTATGTCGACCTGATGCGCCGATGTGAACCAACGCAACTGAGTGTGTACGCGCGCTACACCCGCCGCGGCGGTCTCGACATCAATCCGTGGCGTCGCAGCATCGCCGGCTCGCCGCAGAACCCGCGCGGCGCGCGGCAGTAACGCATCGTCATTCGCGCATTCGGACGTCCGCATCGAACGTGCCCGCGTGGCGCGCCGCGACGATGTATTCATGCGTTGGTCCATGAACGCGAAGATCAAGAAGCGGCCCTCGGTGGCCGCACTTTTCAATTTGTAACCTCGCCCGCACGCCCTGCGCTCATTCGCTGTTAAGGGCGATGGAGTGTAATGTCGGGTTTCCGCAACGGAGAGGAGAGCGGGCGTGGCGAACGAGCCGAACAAGCCGAATTTTTCGAACGTGCAGGGTGGTTCCGAGACGACGGCGCCACTGCCGCCGAAAGCGGATTTCAGCAATGTGCAGTCCGGCGGAAGTTCCACCGCGCCGGTTGTCGATCCACCGGCGCCAAAAACGTATACGGTTGCGAGCGGCGACAGCCTCTCGAAGATCGCCAAGAAGGTGTATGGCAATGCGAACCGCTGGCACGACATTTTCAACGCGAATCGCGACCAGCTCGACAATCCCGACCTGATCCAGCCGGGCCAGGTCCTGAAGCTTCCCGCGGATGCGGATTCCAACGTCTGACAATGGAGGGTACAACGATGACGAAACAACGTAGCCAGCAATTCACCTTGGTCGTCGCGATGGCCGGTGCGCTCGCGCTCTCCGCCTGCGGCAAGAAGGAAGAACCTGCGCCGGCTCCGCCGGTCGCGACGCCTGCACCGGCTCCGGCACCGACCACACCGCCGCCCGCACCCGCACCCGCGCCGGTTGCGGTTTCCTCGGTCGACCTCGGCACGGCCGTCGATGCGGACAACAAGGTGTCCGCGCCCGCCACCGAGTTCAGCACGAAGGACACGATCTACGCCGCGGTTTCCACCACCGGCACCGCACCGAACGCGGTGTTGAACGCGAAGTGGACGTATCAGGATGGTCAGACCGTCAACGAGTCGAGCCAGACCATCGCGCCGAACGGCAATGCGGTGACGAGCTTCCATATCAGCAAGCCGGACGGCTGGCCGACCGGCAACTACAAGGTCGAGATCACCCTCGACGGCAAGTCGGTGGCGACCAAGGACTTCTCCGTAAAGTGAGTTCAGGATGAACTCATCCCGTGCAGGTCATGGATGGCCGACGACACGGGATCCAGTTCAAGCAATCGAACTGATCCCGTGCAGGCGACGGATGACCTGCAACCGGATGCACGAAAGCGCGGAGCGATCCGCGCTTTTTTGTTGCCCGCCTCGCCGCCGCTGGCCGGCGCTCGGCAGACGAACGCTCAATGATCCTTTCCGCCGCCATTGTGCGCGCAACGTGATACGGACCCGAGAGAGAAATTCCATGTGCCATCCGATCTTCGATCAACGACGGTGTCTTCTCGCCGCCGCGCTGCTGCTGGGCACGTTCGCCGCGCCCGCTCATGTCGCTGCGGCCTCGTCGCCGGGTACGAAGGTCGCGCCGGTGTCGAGCACGTCCTTGTCGCTGTTTCCGCTCAGCCTGCGAGTGCCGAAGAATCCGCAAGCAGTCGCCGCCAGCGATGGCCGAACGCACCTGACCTACGAGATCCTCGCGACCAACACCGGCAAGAATGCGATCACGATCACCGCGTTCGATATCGGTACACCGACGGAGTCGCTGGCGCGCTACAGCGGCGAATCGCTGGCGTCACGCATGAGTCCGCTCGGTGATGCGATGGCCAGCACCACACGCATCGATTCCGGCATGACCGCGACGGTGTGGATTGATGTGGCACTGGCCGCAAACGTCACCGTTCCGACCGAGCTGCGTGCGCAATTGAGCGCACAAGGCGCGCCAGGCGAAAATCCGGTGCCGCTGCTGACCACGCCGGTCGATGCGAAGCCCGCGCGCCTCATTCGCGCGCCGCTCGCGGGCGCCGACTGGGGCGCACTGGAAGCCTGCTGCGACGCGCCCAACCACCATCGTCGCGGTCAGCGCGCGGTCGACGGCCGCCTGCGCTTGCCCGAGCGCTTCGCGATCGACTTCGTGCGCTTCGACAAGGACGGCGACGTGCATCGTGGCGATGGCAAGTCGAACGCGGACTACTACGGCTTCGGTGCGCCCGTACTCGCCGTGGCCGACGCGACCGTAGTCGACGTCTTGTCACGCTATGCCGATCTGGTCCCGAACGCGCCATTGCCCGAGCCGACCTTGCCGGAGGCGGGTGGCAACCATGTCGTGCTCGACCTCGGCGACGGCACGTTCGCGTTCTACGGTCATCTGAAAGCCGAGAGCATCAAGGTCAAGACCGGCGACAAGGTGCACGCCGGGCAGGTCATCGCCGCGCTCGGCAACAATGGCAGTTCGACGTTCGCGCACCTGCATTTCCAGCTGATGGACACGCGCAATTTCGCGCTGTCCGAGGGCATTCCGTTCCGCTTCGAGCGCTTCGAGCTGGTCGGGCGTTTCGACGACAGGAGCGAGCGCATCGTGCGTGACGGGAAACCCCTCCAGCACCGCAACGAGTTGCCGTTGACCTGGACGGTCGTGGATTTCCCCGAGTAATCGGCCACGCCGGTGCCGTCGCCGCTGCCGCACGGTCAGGCCGCCCGGATGGCGTGTACCGCTCGCGTTCCGGTTCCGAGGTTTGCCGACCGGCCGCATCGGATGGTCCAAGGCTGGCTACGCGAGTCCACACACATGCTCGAAACCGCAATCGGCCGTTGCCTGGAGACGCGGATGTGGTGAATCGCGCTGTCCTTGCGGCAATGTGGAACCTGCTCGCTGTCGCTCAAGTCAACGTGAATGCGTGTTCCTCGGCGGCGAAGCCGACCGCGATCGCGCCGGTGCCGACATTGACCATGCCGGTCACGCTCATCGGCGCCTCGTACACGTCGACGTCTGCCTCCGCACAGGCTTCCTTCAAGTTGGCATAGCCCGGCAAGCCGGCGAGTTCCGCGAGATCACCGCCATAGCTTACGCACAGTGTCGGCGCCAGCAGGCCCGCGCGCACGCGTCGCGCCGCGCTGGTGAACAACACTTCGGCGCCGTGCTCGAAGCCGCGCACCTTGGCGACCGGGCCGGTCTCGCCGCGATGGCCACGCAGCAAGGGTTTGATGTCGAGCGCGCTGCCAAGCGTCGCGGTCAGCCAGCTGACGCTGTGATCTCCCTTCTTCTGCGCGCGGGCGCGCAGGTAGTAGAGATCGCGTGGCAGCATGTAGCCGTAGGTATGGCGCGCGAGCAGTTCCAGCCGTTCCCGGATCTGGCCGGGATTCTGCCCGGCATCGCGCAGGCGCACCGCCTCGACCGCGGTCACCCCCTGCGCGGAAAACAGGTTCTCGGTGTCGATCACCCGCATCAGGAACGGACCGGGTACGCCGGCATCGCGACGGATCGGCCGATAGTCCTTCAGGATCGCGAAACTCGCCTGGCTCGCATTCGCATGGATCGGGCTGCGCGTCGCGGTGATGGTCAGGCAGAACACGCAATCGTAGTCGATCACGAGACGATCGAGGAACAGGTCGCGGATCTGCTCGACGCTGTAGGGCTCGGATTCGGCATCATGGCCGCGCGCGCCGAGATTTCCATCGAGGAAGCGTTGCAGCGTTTCCTCGTTGCGATCATCAATGAGGGTTTCGCCGCCGATGCGTACGCTGATCGGAAGCACCACGATGCCATGCCGTTCAAGAAACCCGGCGGGTAGATCGCACGCCGAGTCGACCACGATACCGATGCGCATGACGCCCCCTTTTTGCGTCTGCCGCGTATGGCAAAACTACCATTGTCGCGACGGCAACGGTTCTTGCGGCGCAGCGAAGTCTGGCCCGATGTTCGTGATGGCGCGAGTGGCCGCAGGAAGGGCCACGCACGCAGGAACAAGCGCAATCGAAATGCGGCGGATTCGAAAGTGCCGATGCGACCCTGTGGCCGGGAATGCGCGCTCCCCAGCCGAATGTCTGTCCTCCTCATGCGTGGAGGCGGAACCCGTACCAGCTGTGTCACCACAGGCCGACGCATCGACCGGCCATGAGAGGGACGCTGGGTGCGGGCTCCTTGTCCGCTCCGTCCTCAACAATCTCCGCTGGATCGGCGACAATACGACGTTCCCCTGTCCACGCCTGCTCCAGCGGGTGTCGTCGATTCATTTGGAGGAGTAGATGTCCGAAGTCACAGTCAGCGCACCGTCCGGCGGCGCCAAGATCACCATCGCCAACGGCATCCTCAACGTGCCGCACAACCCGATCGTCCCGTTCATCGAGGGTGACGGCACCGGCCCGGACATCTGGCGCGCGACCGTGCGCGTGCTCGATGCCGCGGTCGCCAAGGCCTACGGCGGCCAACGCAAGATCCACTGGATGGAAGTGCTCGCCGGCGAGAAGGCGTTCAACACGGTTGGCAGCTGGCTGCCCGACGAGACGGTCGCGGCGTGTCGCGAATACCTGGTGTCGATCAAGGGTCCGCTGACCACGCCGGTCGGCGGCGGCATCCGCTCGCTGAACGTCGCGCTGCGCCAGATGCTGGATCTTTATACCTGCCTGCGCCCGGTGCGCTGGTTCAAGGGCGTGCCCTCGCCGGTCAAGGATCCGTCCAAGGTCGACATGACGATCTTCCGCGAGAACACCGAAGACATCTACGCCGGCATCGAATTCCAGGAAGGCACCGACGACGCGAAGAAGTTCGCCGCGCTGCTCAAGGAGCATTTCCCGGATCGTTACAAGAAGGTGCGCTTCCCGGATACCTCGGGCTTCGGCATCAAACCGGTCTCCAAGGACGGCACCGAGCGCCTGGTGCGCGCGGCACTGCAATACGCGGTCGAAAACGACCGTTCCTCGGTGACCCTGGTGCACAAGGGCAACATCATGAAGTTCACCGAGGGCGCGTTCCGCGACTGGGGCTATGCGCTGGCGCAGCAGGAATTCGGCGCGGTCGAACTCGACGGCGGCCCGTGGATGACGTTCAAGAACCCGAAGACCGGCAAGACCATCACGGTCAAGGACGCGATCGCGGATGCGTTCCTGCAGCAGATCCTGCTGCGTCCGGCCGAGTACGACGTGGTCGCGACCTTGAATCTCAACGGCGACTACCTCAGCGACGCGCTCGCCGCGGAAGTCGGCGGCATCGGCATCGCGCCCGGCGGCAACATCAACTACGTGACCGGCCACGCGGTGTTCGAGGCGACCCACGGCACCGCGCCGAAGTACGCGAATCTCGACAAGGTCAACCCGGGTTCGGAGATCCTCTCCGGCGAGATGATGCTGCGCTTCATGGGCTGGACCGAAGCGGCCGACACGATCATCGCGGCGATGGACAAGGCGATCGCCGGCAAGCGCGTGACGTATGACTTCGCGCGGCTGATGGAAGGCGCGACCGAGGTGAAGTGTTCGGAGTTCGGCGATGCGCTGATCGCGGCGATGTAAGTCACGGCGCCGCCGGCTTTCTTGGCCGGCGGCGCGTCAATCCAGCCCGTTGCGGAAGATCACATCCGACAGGGTTCCGCCAGGCGCCGAATAGCGCGCGATGGTTTGGAAGCTGCCGCTCTGCGGCAAAATGATCGTGCCGTAGACGCTGCCATCGTCGAGTACGCGCCAGCGACGTGAATCGACGATTCCGGTGCCGGTTCCGTTGTAGAAGCGTGCGCGGTCGGCCAGCGTCTGCGGATCGAGCAGCAGGACGTTTTCGACATCTGCGCTGATCGGCTCATTGGCCAGGTAGCCGACTGCACTGGTCTGAAAAAACCAAGAATACGGGCCATTGCGCCGCTGCACGGACACATGACCATTGGCATCGAGCAGCCAGTCGACTTGCTCGCCCGCATACGATTCGGTGCTCAGCAGCCAGTGTTCGTTGAGCGCGGTGACAAGCACGGCCGGTTGCACGTCGGCATCGATTTCGGTGAGGGAGATGTCGGCGCTGGCATGGCCGAACCGGTCGATCGTGCGCATCGACAGGCGCGAGCTGCCGTCGACTCCGCTCGGTGGCAGTACTGCTACTGCTCCGCCATCCGCGCCGAGTGCGGCTGAAATCCACGGCGCGTAGGTTTCGGGAAACTGGTAACGCCACACGAGTGTGCCGTCCGACGCGAGCCGCAACACGGTTAAGTAGAACGGTGGACAGCCGACCGAGCAATAGCCGTTTCCTTTCGCGAGCACGCTGGCGCCCCCGTCCGGCAAGCGGCGCGCGTCCTCGATGCGATAGTCGTCGTCGGGAATCGCGTAGCTGTTCGCGCCAAGATCGGTGCCATCATTGCCGATGCGTTGCCACGTAACGACTCTCCTGACGCCACCACGCAGTACGACGACGTCGTCGGGGCCGGGCAGCAGGTGGAACTCGGTGTTGTCCGCGGCAGCGGCTGCAGACGTGACGTCGAACGCGAATGCGCCGCCGACATCGAAGCGCTGGACCCGCGCGCGCCCATCCGGCAACGCCAGTGACGGTCGATCCCAGCGCAGCGCCCAAGCGCCGCCGTCGTCGGCCAGCGCGGCGACCGGCCACAGGCTGGCGCTCCAATAATTCGTGCACCAGACGCAGGCGTCCACTTGCCAGCGCAGATCCCCATTCGGCGAGAACAACGCGAGCCGGCCAAACGTGTTGACGAGTGCGCCGGTATCGATGCGTGCGTCGATGTTCGCTACGGTGACGGCGCTGGTGCGCGCTCGGCACGGCGGCGGGAAGCGATTCAACGCACCGCTGTCGTCCATGCGCACGAGGCGTGGGTGCCGCGCGCAAGGATCGTCGGACGGAGCGAAGTCGGCCACCAACAGTTCCACGTCGCCGCCATCCCGCGCCGGACGACTCCAGACCCGCTGCGATCCCCCGTTGCTGGCGGACAGCGGCTGGCTCCACGAGACGGTGCCATTGGCGTCGATGCCGGATGCTTCGATCGTGGCCGCCGTTTTCCGGATCGCCACCACGCCGACTGCACGCGCGATGAAATCGTTGGCGGGCACCGACCACAGCGTCGCGCCGGTCGCCGCATCGATATGCTTGACGACATCTCCGTCGAACATGTCCTCCGCCAGCACGTAGACTGCACCGGTGTCATCGCGATCGAGCCTGCGATAGCTGCGCGGATCGTCGCTGGCCGCCCAGAACGTCGGATAACCCAGTGCGTTGTAACGCGCGAGGAATCCGCGACCGCCGCGATCGCCGACCACCTGCGCGGCGCCGTCGCTGGACAACGCGATGTCGGCCAGCACGACGCCGCCGCAGCCTTGGCAGGACGACACGTCGCTCGACAGCGGCACGCCGTCGATGTCGAGGCGCGAGAGTGTCGCGGTCGGGTTGTAGAAGTCGACTCCGCCGGAGGTGGCGAACCAGATCGTCGTGCCATCAACGGCGAGGTCGCCGCCGCGAAAGGAACCGCCGTTCGCGGCAGCGTCGAAGCTCCAGCGGAGCGCGCCATCGGCGCCGAAGCGGACCAGGTGGAACGCGCGCATCGCGAGCACGGAGCCGTCTTCCAGCACTTCCAGGCGCAGGCAATCGCCTTCGCGCTGGCAGATCGACTCGAACGCGAGCGAGCGCGACCACAACGGCTGCAAGTCGGCATCCAGGCGCAGCAGTTGCGCGCCGGATTGCGCACCGCCGACGAGCACATAGAACGCATCGTGCGTTGCCGTCGCGCGCAGTACGACGTCGACCGAATAGTCCGCGACTGCGACCGTTTGCGTGCGCAGTACCGAGCCATCGGCGGCGTAACGGCGCAGCACGATCTCCCCAGTGGCGACCGTTATCGCCACCTCGCCACCGTCCGCCAATCGCACGGCGGAAGGATCGGACGACGGGGCGATGCGGTCGTCTGCCAGTGCATCCTGCGCCATCGTCGCGATCCATTGCGGATGCAGCAGCGGCACGCCCTCACCGGCGCGCGGCATAGCGCCGGGCGACGTGATCGCGATTCCGAGCACAAGGCATTGCAGTGCGAACGATGCGCGCATCGGATGATCCGCTTCCATGTCCGGGGTCGATGCGGGAAACCCTAGCAAAGATCGTGGCACAAGCGCCCGGTTCAGGTGCCTTCGGCCTGCAGTGCCTGCTTTGCGAGTCGTTGCACTCGACTGGTCGCGTCGCCTTCGCCAAGACCATCCACTGCGGATCGCAGCAATGGTTCGGCTGCACGCGCCATGCCGCGCTTGTCGAGCACGAGCCCGTGCAGCGCGTCGAGACGGGCCTTCCACAGGCCATCGGCGCCTGCCGCTTCGAGTGCCTGCGCATCGAGCGTGTCGAGCACGCCGGCGGCTGTGTCGATCTGGCCGAGATCGAGTTCGGCCGCCGCCAGCCAGAAGCCGGCGATCTGGCTTTGCGGATTTTTCGCCGATAACAGCGTGCTGAGTTTCGCGTACGCGGGCCGGAGTTTCGTCGCGGCTTCGCGCGCATCGCCGCTCTCGTACAACGCTTGTCCCCAGTTGGCGAGGGTGATGTTGCTGAAGTTGTGGTCCTGGCCGAACTTGGCGCGGAAGCCTTCGTGCACGCGCCGCGCGTAGTCGATCGCGGCCGGCCAGTCGTGGCGCTTCATCGCGACGTCGAACAGGTCGCTCAGCACCATCAGGTTGCGCGTGTGGTCTTCGCCGAGCAGTTGCACGATCGTTTTCTGCGCGTCGAGCAGTTGCGTTTCGGCTTTCTGCAAATCGCCGTCGAGCGTGTACGTGCGAGCGATGGCGGCCTTGGCGAACGCGACGACGAGGCCGTTGTCGTTGCCACGCGCATTGATTTCGGCGATCAGGTCTTCGCCTTCCTTGCGTGCTTCCTGCGTCTTCCCGGTCTGGGTCAAGGCGCCGATCAGGTCCATGCGCATCGAGTCGCGCAAGGTGACGTTGTCCGGTTCGGCCTGGCGCAGCAGCGGGATCGCGGTGCGGTACAGCGGCAGTGCCTTGGCGTAGTCGCCGCGGTTCATGTCGTACACGCCCCAGGCCGAGGCGACGAGATAACGCGTGTACGGGTCCTGCGTGCCGGCGGTGAGGCGGTCGAGGGTCTGCAATTCCTTCAGCGACTCGTCGAACTTCGAGGTGCGCGTCAGCAGGCGCGCGAACAGGGTGCGCGCCTTGAGTGCGTCGAGGCTGGCGGCGCCTTCCTCGCGCTCGTACAGCGCGAGCGCCTGGCGCGCCTCGGCTTCGGCTTCGGGCAGCAGCTCGATCATGTTCAGCAGCATGGTCAGGCTGGTGCGCACCGACGCCTCGGTCAGCGGCTGTGCTGCGAAGCGTTTGCCGATGCGGTCGCGCGCGCCGAGCAGCACGTCCTTCAGCGACGCGCCTTGGCCTTTGGCGACAACCAGCGGGTTCGAGCGGCCGATCAGGTCTTCGTTGAGGAAGCGGTTGATCGCGCTGGCGCGTTCGAGTTCGCGTTGCGCGACGTTGCGCGCCTGCACCGCTGTCCGATACAGCGCGAGCGCGACCACGGCACTGAGCGCCAGCGCCGCGATCAGCGCAATCAGATAGGGCCGCCGCGCGCGGCTGCGCGCGAGCGTCTCCCGCGCGATGCGTGCCTGCTGCTCGATCTGTTCCGCGCGAAGTGCCTGTTCGCGACGCTGTTCGCACGCGCGCAGCCGCGCAGCGAGTTCGGCGACGCTGGCCAGACGCCGCTGCGGGTTGCCGTCGGTCGCCAGCGCGATGTCCTCGCGCAGCAGGTCGTCGGCGATGTCCTGCTCCCAGCCCGAAGTCATCGGCTTGTTCAGATGGCCACACAGCAGCTGATACAGCAGGATGCCGAGCGCGAACACGTCGCTCTGCACGGTCGGGGTATGGCCGGCGAAGACCTCCGGCGCGATGTACAGCGGCGTCCCGCTGCTCGAATCGGTCGACACGTTCTGCGTGATGGTCAGGCCAAGGCGGGTGATGCCGAGCGCGTCGATGCGCTCGGGATCGAGCAGGCGGCCGCTGCCGAAATCGGTAAGGCGAATGCGCCAGCCGTCGCCGTCCGCAACGATCAGCACGTTGGCGGGCTTGAGGTCCTTGTGCAGCACGCCAACCGCGTGGGCCGCGGCGACCGCATCGGCGATCTGCAGGAACAGGCCGATGCGTTCCTCCTGCGTCAGCGCCGGCAGTCCGTCCGGCGCCCAGTCGAGCAGGCTCTGGCCGCCGTATTCGCATTCAAGGAAGAACGGCGGCGTTTCGAAGTTCCAGTCGATGATGTCGATGAACAGCGCGCGTTCGTCGGTGCCTTCGCGCAACACGCGCGACAAGGTCACTTCGCGCTTGAGTGCGCGCAGGCGATCACCGTCGGCAGCGAACTTGTACACGCGCTGCGCATGCGTGCGTGCCTGTTCGGCCAGCCACACTTCGCTGCCGTGCGTGGCACCCAGCTGGCGCAGCAGGATGAAGTTCTCGCGTCCCGGTACCGGCTGTCCGGCGGCGAGGTCGAGCCGGCTGGTCAGGCTGTTGCCGACGGCCATGCGGGAAACGGTACCGTCGAGGCGGTAGCCGACTCGCGCCTGCGTCATCAGGCGTTCGGCGTTCGCTTCGCCTAGCGCGCGCCGCAGCTTGGTCACCGCGTTCGGCAGCACCTTGTCGACGGTGACGCGTCCGACCCAGACCTCGCGCAGCAGTTCTTCCTTGGTCACCACCTCGCCGGCATGGCGCAGCAGGTAGGCGAGCACGTCGAGCGCGCGCCGTTCGACGTCCACCGGCAATCCGCCGACGCGCAGTTCGAAGCGTGCCTCGTCGAACTCGGCCGTACCGAAACGGTAGGTGTAACACGGAGCAGGGGCAGAATCGGTCTGGCTGTTCATGCGATCTGAATCGAAAAACGGGATGAAATGAGCGCGGGCCGGGCGTCATCGACCGCCGTTACCCAATCGTTACCGCTCCGTTTCCCGCACGTGCTTACAACAGACACGCGAGTCGCCTAGTATGCGGCGCAACGCAGGTAAAGTGGTTCGAACTTAAAAAACCAACGGGCTGACCGATTCCCTGATCGAGCGGTCGTCCGCGCGCGAACCCTGCCGTCCATCACGACTGCCGTCGATGGGCGTGCCCCACGAGCCAGCATAGTCGTGCGTGCCATCCGGCGCGCAGCGGCGCCGTGTTGCCTGCGTGTCCCGCAATCCACCCCTGAGGAAGAACCATCATGTCGAAGAAGACCCTGCTCGCCGCCGCCGTCGTCGCCGCCTTCGCGATGCCTGCGCTCGCGCAGACCGTACCGTGGCGGGCCGTCATCGGTACCAATTCGAGCGTCGTCGTGCCCGGCCTGCCGAGCACGTCGCGCAGCTACGGCGATGTCCTGCTCGGCGATGCCGGCGCCGGTCGCGTCGGCGCGCGTATGACTACATCCGGAATCCAGGGCTACTGGGCCTACCGGCAAGGCGCGTGGGCGCAGTACATGAAGGAGGGTGTGACCGGCGCGCTCGGCCCGGGCCGCAGCGGCGGCGAAAGCACGCACGTGTTCCTCGACTACAACTCCGGCTTCGGTGCTGCCGGCTTCGACGGTCAGCGCGTGTTCGTGGCCAAGGCCGGCAATCAGAACGACGCCGTGAACGCGACCTGGGGCGTGTGGCGCTGGGACCAGCAGAAGAACATCGAGGTCGCGCGCGTGCTCACCGACGGCGCGCTCGGCCCGGGCATGGGGACGGACTGGACGTATGCGGCCAACACGTCCTTCAGTCCGCGTGCGATGAACAATGGCCGCGTCATCGTCAACGCTACGGTGACCTCGCCGACCGGCCAGACCAACGGTCTGCTCATGCAGTCGGTGCCCGGTCAGGGCAACCAACCGTGCATGCTGCGCAACTCGACCTCGCGCGACCTGGCGCCGAACCTCATCGCGGGCGACTACTTCGATACGTCATGGGACCTCAATTCGCTGGCGTTGACGCCGGGCAGCCGCGTCTATGGCGCGTTCAGCGCGAGCAGCGGCAACGGCATCTGGGAAGTCTGCAACGGCGCCCCGCGCGCGCGCGCCGCGACCGGCCGCACCGATGCGCTCGGCCCCGACATCGGCGTCGCAACCGCGACGTTCACCAGTTCCTTCACCACGCCGCGGCCGGGCAATGAAGGCAACGTCTACTTCTTCGCCAGCTTCCGCCCCACCTCGGGCGATTCCAGCCGCACCGGCCTGTTCTGGAACGACAGCGCGACGAATCGTCCGCTGGCGATGAACGACGCCGCCGGCACTTACGGACCGCACTGGCTCGACGCGACCTGGAGTTCGTTCAACAACGGTACGCTGATGTCCGCCGGCGAATGGAGCGCGTTCACCGCCACTGTGCGCACCGGCGACGGCGGCACGCCGAGCGGCCTGTGGCGCGTCAAGGCCGGCGGCTCGCCGGAACTGGTTGCGCTGTTCGACCTGCCGGGCAGCTACGGCCCGGAGGCCGGACGCACCTGGCGCAGCTTCTACGCCAGCGCGATCCTGTCCAACGGCGACATCCTCGTCTCCGCCTACACCAACCCGAACAACGAATACGCGCTCTGGCTGCTCAAGCGCGGCGCGCCGCCGCGGCGGATCCTCGTCGCCGGGCAAAGCGTATCGATCCCGACCGCATCGGGTATCGTCGCCGACACGGCAACCAGCTTCAGCTTCGACGATTCCGGCCCCGCGCTCTACGGCGGCGGTTCGGATTCGTGGATCGGTGCCGACGGCAGCGTGCTCGTTCAGGTCAACGCCGCCACCTATGGCAGCGTGCGCGTGATGGCGACGCCGTCCAATCCAGTCGATCTGATCTTCAGGAACGGCTTCGACGGCTGATCCGTTCCGTTGCAACGATTCGACAAGGCCGCCGCAAGGCGGCCTTGTTTTTTGTGGCGCTGGGCTAGACTCGGACAATGGTGCCGTCCACCACAGGTTCCACCGCTCCCGTCGCCGCGATGCCGGCACGCGCCGCCGCGCTGATCCTCGACGCCTTCCTCGATTACAACGAGCGCTTCGCCGACATCACGCGGCGCGCGCGGCGCCACTTCGAACGGCGTGACTGGCGCCAGGCGCAGGTCGACGCGGTCGCGCGCATCGATCTCTACGACGTCTGCGTGGCGGAGGCGCTGGCAAGGCTCGAACTGCTGCTCGACGACCGCGTGCGCTCACGTCCGCTGTGGGCGGCGATGCGGCGCGACTATGCCGCCCTGATCGAGCCGCTGCTCGACCGCGAACTGACCAAGACCTTCTTCAACACCTTGTCGCGGCGCTTCTTCAATACGCTCGGCGTCGACGTCGCGATCGAATTCGTCGCACTCGACGAAGAGCCGACCCGCGGCATCGCCGAGCCCGTCGCGCTGAACCGCTATGCGGCCGGCCACGATCTCGCCGGAACCTGCGCGCGCATCCTCGCCGACTGCCCGTTCGCGCATCGCCATGTCGACCCGTCACGCAGCGCGATCGCGATTGCACGGGAAATCGCCGAACGCATGTTCGAGGAAGGCATGCCGGTGCTTGCGATCGAGCTGTTGCGCCCGGTGTTCTATCGCGAACGTCGTGCGTATCTGGTCGGCCGCATCGAGGATGGCCAGGGCGGCACGCCGTTGGTCATCGCATTCACCAGCCGCGGCGACGGCGTGCGCGCCGATGCCGTGCTGACCAATCTCAACCAGATTTCGTTGCTGTTCGGCTATGCACGCAATTCCTTCCATGCCGACCTGCCGACCGTCGGCGACACGGTCGTGTTCCTGCAGGCGTTGATGCCGCACAAGCCGATCGGCGAGATCTACAGCGTGCTCGGCCGCAACAAGCAGGGCAAGACCGAACGCTATCGGCATCTGTTCCGCTATCTCGCGGCGCACCCGGATGAACGCCTCGTGCGCGCCGATGGCGAGCGCGGCATGGTCATGGCAGTGTTCACACCGTGCGACTATCCGCTCGTCATCAAGGTGATCCGCGATCATTTCGCGTATCCGAAGGACATTGCGCGGCGCGAGGTCGAGGAGAAATACCGGCTGGTCGCGGGCTACGACCGCGTCGGACGCCTCGTCGATGCACAGGAGTTCCGCAACCTGCGGTTCCCGCTGCGCCTGTTCGAGGAAAGCCTGCTGGCCGAACTGACCGGCGAATGCGCCGAGAGCGTCGCCGTCGATGGCAACGAGCTGGTCGTGCTGCACGGCTATGTCGAGCGCCGCCTGCGTCCGCTCAACCTGTACGCGCGCGAGGCCTCGTTCGACGACGCGCGCCGTGCGGTGCAGGACTACGGCCAGGCGATCAAGGATCTCGCGCGCAGCAACATCTTCCCGGGCGACCTCTTGCTGAAGAACTTCGGCGTGTCGCGCATCGGTCGCGCGATCTTCTACGACTACGACGAACTGTGCCTGGTCGAGCAATGCCGTTTCCGCCGTCTGCCAGAAGCGCCCGACGGCGACGAGACGAGACCGCTCGAGGACTGGCTCGGCGTGAGCGAAAACGACGTCTTCCCGGAGCAGTTTCCGCGCTTCCTCGGGCTGCCCCACCCCTTGCGGCAGGCCTTGCTGGAAGCACACCCGGAAATCTTCGATGCGGATTGGTGGCAGTCGCTGCGCATGCGTTTCCTGGCCGGCGATCCGGGCGACGTGCCGCCATATCCGGCCTCGGCACGCCTGCCCGAATAGTTGGCCGGCGCGTCAGATTCTCGGCCCGCGACGCCCCATGACCAGCGACACCACGAACAGGATCAGGAATACGACGAACAGGATCTTCGCGATACCGACCGCGGAACCGGCAATACCGCCAAATCCGAGCACCGCGGCGATCAGTGCAATGACCAGGAAGACGATGGCGTAGTGCAGCATGGTGATCTCCTCAGTTTTGATGGGCGATACAACCGTGGAAACGCCGCTTGCGACTCATGCGGCGAAGCGACAGGCTGCATGAATGTGGATGAATCGAAGGCCAATCCGTGCAAGTGCTCGTTCATCGTCGATTCGGGGATGGGCTTGCATCGCGCTGTGCTAGGCTGACCGACCTCTCGTGCATCGAATCCGGGGATCAATCCATGAAGAAGCTCGCCTGTCTGTTGCCGTTTACGCTGATCCTTGCCGCCTGTGGTTCGCCCGATGCGCCGCCCGCGGCCGACAAGGCGCCGGCAACGGCCGCTCCGGCCGATCAGCCGGCCAATCCCTTGCCGCCGCAGAGCGCGAACGATCTGGTTTCCGCCAAACTCGACCAGGTGCTCGCCGGCGATTGGCGCTCCGCCGCGAACAAGGCGCGCGACCAGTACCGCCATCCGAAACAGACTCTCGAATTCTTCGGCGTGAAACCGACCGACACCGTGGTCGAAATCACTCCGGGCGGCGGGTGGTACGCCGAGATCCTCGCGCCGTGGCTGAAGGGCAGTGGCACTTATGTCGCCGCCGTCGGCAAGCCGAGCAGGCCGGAAGGCGAGGCCGCGCAGGACAAGAGCGCGCTGCAGAAGATGTTCGAGGGCAATCCGGCCGAGTTCGGCGAAGCCAAGACGGTCGTGTTCGACAACACCGCGCCGGTATTCGGCGAACCGGCTTCGGCCGATGTCGTCCTCACCTTCCGCAACGTCCACAACTGGGTCATGGGTGACACCGCGCCAGCCAAATTCAAGGCGTTCTTCGACGTGCTCAAGCCAGGCGGCACGCTCGGCGTGGTCGACCATCGCGCCGCCGCCGGCGCCGATCTGGAGAAGATCAAGAAGTCCGGCTACCTGCCACAGGACTACGTGATCAAGCTCGCCACCGATGCCGGCTTCACCTTGGTCGCACAGAGCGAGATCAATGCGAACCCGAAGGACACCAAGGACTACGAGAAGGGCGTGTGGACCTTGCCGCCGACCCTGACCCTGGGCGAGCAGGACAAGGACAAGTACGTCGCGATCGGCGAGTCCGATCGCATGACCTTGAAGTTCGAGAAGCCGAAGGGCGACAAGATCTTCCAGCAGAACGTCGACAAGGCGCCGGCCGAAGCCGACAAGCACTGACGTGCGGCTACGGCGCCCGCCTGCAGGCGGGCGCCTTCGGCTTCTCCTTGAAGGCCGTCCGGTTCGCTGGCACTTCCCTCAAGCCCTGCGCCGCTCATGCTGATCCTGCTCAACAAGCCGTTCGGTGTGCTCTGCCAATTCACCGATCGCAGTGACCCGTCGCGGCGCACGCTGGCCGAGTTCATCCATCAAACGGACGTCTATCCGGCTGGACGGCTGGACCTCGATTCCGAAGGACTGTTGCTGCTGACCGACAACGGCGCGCTCGCGCACCGCTTGACCGATCCGCGCCACAAGCAGGCCAAAACCTACCTCGTGCAGGTCGAAGGTGTCGTCGCTGCGAACGCGCTCGCGGCATTGCGCCGCGGCGTCGTGTTGAACGACGGCCCGACCCTGCCGGCCGAAGCCGAGGTGCTCGCGGAACCGCCGGGATGGTTGTGGCCTCGCGATCCGCCGGTGCGATTCCGCAAGACCGTTCAGGATGGATGGTTGCGCCTGACGATCCGCGAAGGCCGCAACCGGCAGGTGCGCCGCATGACCGCGGCGGTCGGCCTGCCGACGTTGCGCCTGATCCGCGAGCGTGTCGGGGAGCACATGCTTGGCGCGCTGAAACCGGGTGAATCGAGCGTCGTACGGGATGAAACGTGAATCGCGGGGCGAGCGGTGAGGCGCGCCGCGGCGTACAGTGCCGCCTCGTCTGTCACGTTCCGGCGCTGCCATGTCCTTCAAGGATCATTTCTCCGGCCACGCCGACCGCTATCGCGAGGCGCGCCCGACCTATCCGGAAGCGCTGTTCGATTGGCTCGCGGCGCAAGCGCCGGCGCGCGACCTGGCGTGGGATGCCGGCTGCGGCAACGGCCAAGCCAGTGTCGCGCTGGCGACCCGCTTCGTTCGCGTGCACGCGAGCGATCCGAGCGCGAACCAGGTTGCGAACGCCGAAGCGCGATCGAACATCGACTACCGCGTCGAACCGGCCGAGCAATGCGCGCTCGCCGATGCCAGCGCCGATCTCGTCACCGTCGCGCAGGCGTTGCACTGGTTCGATCATGCGCGCTTCAACGCCGAGGTGCGCCGCGTACTCAAGCCGGGCGGCTTGTTCGCAGCATGGTCCTATGCGGATTGTCGTGTGGATGCGGCGATCGACGCGGTCAAGGACCATCTCTACGTCGACCTGACCGGGCCGTACTGGACACCCGAGCGGCAGCATGTCGAGGAGGGCTATCGCGCACTGCCGATGCCGTTCGCGGACATCGCCGTGCCGGCGTTCGCGATGCGGGTCGATTGGAATCTTGCGCAGTACCTCGGCTACCTGCGATCGTGGTCGGCCACGCAGCGCTACCTGAAGGATCGCGGCGAAGATCCGGTCGCGCTGGTCGAAGTCCCGATGCGCGCCGCATGGGGCGATCCGGCCATGCGGCGGCGGATGCGCTGGGATTTCCACCTGCGTTGCGCACGCGCCTGAATGCATTCAGGCGGCGAGGCGATGCCAGTCGATGCCGAGCGCGCGCAGGCCGGCGCGGCCGTGCTTGCCGAGTGCGAGCGTGCGCGCGTCATTGCCGTGGCGCAGCCAGCGCAAATCCAGCAGCCGCTGCAGCAGGTGGCAGCCGAGCGGACCGGCGAGGTGGAAGCGGCGCTCGGTCCAATCGAGGCAGGCGCGGCCGCGCAATCGCGTGACGTCGTTGCCGGCCTCAATGAGCCCGGCGTCGTGCAGCAGATCAAATCCGGCCCGATGCAGGCGCACCGAATCGACATCGAGGACGAGCCCGCCGTGTGCGTTCAGGCGCTCGAACAGCGCCACGCCGAGGCGGCCGGCGAGATGCCGGTAGCAACTGCGCGCCAGCGCCAGCGCAGGATCGGCCTGTGCGATGCGTGCTGTCTGGCGCGGGCTGGAGCGCGCGAACGCGAGCGCTTCGAGCAGGTGCGCAACCTCGTCGTCTGCGAGGCGGTAGTAGCGATGGCGGCCCTGTTCCAGCACCGCGAGCAGGCCGCCATCGACCAGCTTGCGCAAATGGACGCTGGCCGTCGCCGGCGCGATCCCGACGAGCAGCGCCAGCTCGGTCGCCGGGCGCGTGCTGCCGTCCAGCAAGGCCAACAGCACGCCGGCACGGGACGGGTCGGCGAGCAAGGCAGCGATCTCGGCGAGCTGGAAGCGGGTGACGGGAGCTGTTGCGTTCATGCCGCGCAGCCTAACGCGCCACCGCCAATGCTGCTTCATCGACGGACGAAGCAGCAGGCGGTTGGAAAACCCGATCATCGTCGCCATGTCGGCGCGACCGCTTCAGCCCCCCTGCGCTCCGACCGACCGCGGCGCCCGAAGGAGAAACCGCGTGACCCAGATGCAGGCGCAGGACCCGATTGCGAGCCCGTCCTCGATGCGCGACTGGCAGACGCCGCTCGAGCTGCTCGTACTCGGCGCGATCTGGGGCGGTTCGTTCCTGTTCATGCGCGTCGCCGCGAAGGATTTCGGTGCATTTGCGTTGGTCGAAGTGCGCATCGTGCTCGGCGCGCTGATCCTGCTGCCGTTCCTGTGGCGCGCGCGCGCAATGCTTACCCGCCGGCATTGGCGCTCCTTCGCGATCATCGGCGCATTGAATTCGGCGATCCCGTTTTCGCTGTTTGCCTGGGGCGCGGCGCGTGCGCCGGCCGGTGTCGGTGCGATCGCCAACAGCATGACCGTGCTGTTCACCGCGTTGATCGCGTTCCTCGTCTACGGCGACCGCATCGGCATGCGCCGCGCAGTTGCGCTGTTCGCCGGCTTCGTCGGCGTCGTCGTGCTCGCCAGCGGCAAGACGCAGGGCGAGAGCATCGGTGCGGCCGCATTGGCCGGCACGCTGGCCTCGCTCTGCTACGGCTTCGCAGTGAACTTCACCAAGCGCTGGCTGGCCGGCGTGCCGCCGCTGGTCGCAGTTGCCGGCACCCTGAGCTGCGCCGCCGTGATGCTCGCGCCGTTCGCGTTTGCCACTTGGCCGACGATGTCGCCTCCGTTGAAATCCTGGCTCGCCGCGACATCGCTCGGCGTGCTCTGCACGGGACTCGCCTACGCGCTGTTCTTTCGCCTGATCCAGCGCGTCAGCGCCTCGCGTGCATCGACCAACACGTATCTGGTGCCACTGTTCGGCGTCGGCTGGGCATGGCTGCTGCTCGGCGAACAGCCGACCCCGACGATGCTGCTTGCCGGTGCGCTGATCCTCGGCAGCGTGATCGTCAGCCAGCGCGAAGCCGCAGCGCCGCGCTGACGCGCCGCCTACTTGTCTTCCTGCAGGATGCTGTTGCCCGCACCGGTCTGGCTGAACTTCGGCGCGCTGCCCTTCTTCCAGAACACCTTGTTGTCGGTGCCTTCCACAGTCGCAGACTGGATCGCATCGACATGGACCACGTTGCCGGAACCGACGACTTCCAGTGATCCGCAGTCACCGTACAGCGAAACCTGGTTGTTCGAGCCGGTCAATTTGATCGCATCGTTGCCGCCGCATTCGCGCACGAGGGTCTGGTCGACTCCGCCGAGTTCATAGCTCGCGGTGCTGCTCACGGTGGATTGGGCGCGCACGGACGCGCCGGTGAAGCAGGTCAGAGCAGCAGCAGTGAAGACCAAGGCGTGGCGCATGACGGACTCCTTCGACGTGTCGGACGCCGCTGTTTAACACAAATCGGAGACCGCTACGGAGATCTCGCACGCGTTCCTGGAGGGCCTCGGTGGATCCGCCGGCAACGACTCCGCCGATGAGGGATGTCACTGGCGGTCGTAGCGGATCAGGCGCGTCGTGGGATTGAAGACGACCGGTGGTGGAGGTGGAGGTACGTCATCGCCGTCGTCCGGAGCGATATTGACGTTCTCCAGCACCCAGCGGTTTGCACCGGTTGCGTGCACGAGTTCCCAGCCACGCCGCTCATAGAGGAACGGGGAGCCATTGTATGGATACCACCACTCGAACAGCAATCGCCCCGCGTCGTTGCCGGTTGCCATGCTCCAGGTTCCCGTCCAGAGTGTGGATCCACTCTCTCGCGTGCCGGTGCCGTTGGCTTCGAAGGTGAACATCAGGGAGGTACGACATGCACCGAGGTCGCTGTATGGCCCCAGGCACGTGTCTCCCGGCAAGCGGCTGCGCCAGCTGCCGACCACGGTTGCTGCAGTAAGCGCACCGGCGTCGGCCGGAATCAGCAGCCCGGTCACGATATTCTCGAAGTTCGCGCCGGTGACGTGCATGCGCACGCGCCATACGTCCGGCTCTTCCTCGTTGAAGAAGCGGAATTCGGCATGGCGACCGTTGCTGTCGATGGCAAAGGAATCAGGTGAGGTGACCTGAAATGTGAATGGCTGACCCGAACGCTCGGCGTTGCCGTCAGCGACGCCGAACGCATGGATATCGTAGCCGTGCAAGCTGGCATCGACCGACGCATCCTGTGGCCGGGAAAGGGGAGATGGCAGGACGAACCTGCTTCCTGCCAAGCTCGGTACAGTACCCAGAAGCGCCGGAGGCAGAGGGTTGCTGGCCGATACTGCAGGCATCAAGGACCGATAGTAGGGGGTATAACTGTCCGGGATCTCCGGATTGTCGGGGTACACAGTTCGGCGATCGTCCGACGATACGAATTCGACTTGCCCTCCTGCTCCTTGGGTCAGACGGAAATAGATACTGGTTGCTTCCTCGCGTGTCGGCACGGGCGTATTCGAGCCGTCGACGTACCTCCACGATGGAAAGGAATAGAAGACGCCTCCATCCTCAGGCGTCAGTTCATAGCCTCCGTCAGGCAACCGAATGGCCGTCGCTGCTACTGCCTGGGTATTCCCGGCGTATCCCGTCAGCACTGTTGCACCGGTCTCGTTCGGGGCAATTCCACCGACGTCTTCCGCAGTAGTGCCGAACGCATCGACTGCGGAATACAGCTCGCCCGGAGCCCACGCAACCGGCGGGAACATCCGTGCATCCAGCGGCAGATTCGCCGTCACATCACAGAAGTCGGACGTCGGTGCCGCAGAGCAATTGGCGGTTTCGCCGAGCGTTCGGTAGCTGGAACGCAGGGTCTTGGAAGGCGCGAGCGCCGACACGGCTGCGAACGTGTCGTCGGCACCGTCGGGCAACACCAGCGCCCCGCGCGCGACGAGTGCCAATGCGGACACCAGATCGTCGGTCACCTGTTGCCGGCTGCGCACGGCGCGCCAGAACGTTGCCGCGTCGGTGATCGGTTGCCAGCCGTTGAACGCGCGTGCCGCGGCCGTGGCGACCGTACTGCGCGGACTCAAATGGACGAACGGATCGTCGGCGAAGCCAACGCGGTAGCGGTCTCCGCCAAGCTCCAGCAGGCGTGAAGCCGGACCCAACGGGCTCGCCCATACCAGATGCGATTGCGTGCCCGTGCCGCGGGCAACCAGTTCGACGATTGCGCCCGGATCAATCTGGTCAACTTCGAGGCCGATCTGGAACGTGCCATCGGCGGAACTGGTGGCGCTCGCCACCATCTCGCCGAAATGCGCTTCGACGCGCGCTTTCGCAAGTGGACCGGGATAGCCGGCGCTCCCTTCGATGACCAGCGCCTGGGTAAAGCCGCTGCGGAAGATGCGATCCGGCGGCGTGGCTGCGTGGAGCAGCGGTGTAGCGAATGCAGCCAAGACCATCCAAGCCTGGAGTGAGCCATCCCTAAGCCGCATATCCATACCCTCCAGCTCCATCGACGCGTGACTATAGCGCATCAGTGCGCTGCGCCGGTTCGTCAACTGCGGCCTGATGCGCCGAATCTTGTTCCTCGGGGAATGGACAAGCGGCGGGGGTCCAATGAGTCCTGTTCACGCCTGAGTCCATCGCTCATTGAGCTTTCGAATAAGGCCCTGCGTTGCGGTGGTCGACGTGACGACGAGGTAAGCGCTTTCCTCGTTCTGAGTTCCAGCCCCCTCAGCGATTTGTCAGCTGGATCTCGATGCGCCGGTTCCGTGCATACGCTTCCGGCGTATCGGCCGTATCCAGTGGCTGAAACGAGCCGAAGCCGTTCGCCGACAGGCGATGTGCCGGGATGCCCTGGACGACGAGGTACTTCACGATCGCGACGGCGCGCGCGGTCGACAGCTCCCAGTTCGACGGGAACTGCATGGTGTGGATCGGACGCTGATCGGTATGGCCGTCGATGCGCAGCACCCAGTCGATGCTGGAAGGAATCTCCGCGGACACTTCGCGCACCGTGTCGGCCAGCGTCGCCAGCCGCGCCTGCGCCTCGGCACCGAGTTCGGCCGAGCTGGAATCGAACAGGATGTCGGTCGGCACCACGAAGCGGTCGCCGACCACCTTCACGTCGCTGCGATTGCCGAGCGCGGCGCGCAGCTTGCCGAAGAACTCCGACCGGTAGCGTTCCAGCTCGCCGACCTTGTTCGCCAGCGCGATGTTGAGCTGCTTGCCGAGGTCGGCGATCTTCGCGTCCTTCGTCTTCACGTCCTTGTCGGCGATGTCGAGCGCGGCCTGGATCCGGCCGAGCTGCTCGTTCAGCGCGGCGAGCTGGCGGTTCAGCAGTTCCACCTGCGCGGCGGCGGCGGAGGTCAGGTCGGTCTGCTTGACCAGATCCTGTTTCGACGAATCCAGTTGTGCGGCCATGCTAGCGACCTGCGCTTCGAGCTGCTGCTTCAGTGCTGTCAATGCGGCGATATCGGCGTTGAGTTTCGCCGCTTCGCTGGTGGCCGCATCGCGTTCGCTGCTGGCGGCGCCGAGCGAAGCGGCGAGTTCCTTCGCGCGCGCATCGAGTGCGACCTTCTGTTCCTCGCTCAGCGACAGTGTCTTGGCCAGCTCCGCGACTCTCGCGTTCAGCGCATCGAGCGCGCGATTCTTGCCGGCCAGCGAATCGGACAGCACGAACTGGCCGATCGCGAAGATCAGCAGCACGAAGATCATGACCATGATCAGCGAGGTCAGCGCATCGACGAAGCCGGGCCAGATGTCGAACGCGGCGCGTCGCCGCCGCAATGTGCTCATCGCCGCGGCTCGCGCTCGGCGACCATGCGCTCACCGAAAGCCGGCGCTGCCGCGCGCGGGCGCTGGCCATCGAGCGCGGCGGCTATCGTGCGCGAGAGCAGGCGCAGTTCGCTGCGCAGGTCATCGGAGAATTGCGCAGCCGGCTGGCTCTGCGCGGCAAGTTGGCGCAGCACGCTCTTGAGTTCTTCCTGTGTCTGTGCGCCGGCCTGGCGCTCGCGCGCATCGCGGCCGAGCAAGTCGGTCAGGCGGCCGAGTTGCGCGCCGAGTTCGCCGAGCTGCTGGTTCGCGCCGTGGCGTTCGCGCTCGCTCTCGACGATCGCGCGCTGCATGCGGTCGAGACCGTCGGCGGTCTGTTCGAGCAACGCCTGCACGTAGGCCGGCACCGACGCATCGGTTTCGAGCGCGGAACCGGACGACAGCCGCGTCATGCCGGACAGCCATTCCTCCAGTTCATTGTGGAAGCGGTTCTGCGCGTGCCCGGCCTGCAGGTCGAGGAAACCGATCACCAGCGAACTGGCGAGTCCGAACAGCGAGGTCGAGAAGCTCGTCGACATGCCGCCGAGCGGTTGTTTCAGGTTTTCCTTCAGCGCGCCGAACATCGTCACCGCGTCGTTGCCGACATTCAGCGTGCCGATGATGTCGGACACCGAGCGGATCGTGACCAGCAGCCCCCAGAACGTGCCGAGCAGGCCCAGGAAGATCGCCAGCCCGATCAGATAGCGCGAGAGATCACGCGATTCCTCCAGCCGCACCTGCACGCTGTCGAGGATGGTGCGCATCGATGGCGCCGACAGCGCCGTGCGGCCACGCTCGTGGCCGTCGAGCATGCGCGCCATCGGCGCGAGCAGGCGCGGCTGGCCGACCGCGCGCTGCTCGGGATTCGAGCGCTTGAACGATTCGATCCAGGCTACCTCGCGCGACAGCACCAACACCTGGCGCAGATTCACGATGATGCCCGCCGCGAGCACGGCGAGGATCACGCCGTTGAAGAATGGATTCGCCGCGAAGATCGCCGCCAGCCGCGGCGCCAGCAGCGCGCCGAGCACACCGACGCCGACGAGGAACGCAATCATCCAGGGCAGGACACGTTGTGGATTGCTCATGGCGGACTCTTTCAGTGGTTCAGGAACAGATGCAGTCGGACTGCGACAGGTTGCGTGGACGAATGGTTCCGGCGTCGCCGCCTCATCGCCGCGGCTTGGCCCGATGCGTCGGCGTCGCGGTCCATGGATCGTCCGGCCACGGATGTTTCGGGTAGCGGCCTTTCAGTTCCTTCTTCACTTCGGGATAGGTGCGCTCCCAGAAGCTCTTCAGATCCTGCGTGACCTGCACCGGCTTGCCGCCTGGCGAGAGCAGATGCAAGGTCAGTGGTACGCGGCCGTTGGCGATGCGCGGCGTGTCGGCGAGGCCGAACAATTCCTGCAGTTTCACCGCGAGTATCGGCGGCATGTCGACCGCATAGGCGATGCGGCGTTCGAGACCGCTCGGCACGTGAACCGCAGTTGGCGCCTGCTCGTCGAGCGCGCGGCGCATCGTGAAATCGAGCCGTGCGGCGAGCGCGTCGGAAAGCTCGGCCGGCTGCAATGCATCGAGGCGGCGCTTGTTCGCCAGGTACGGCGCGAGCCAGTCCTCCAGCGTCGCCAGCAAGGCCGCGTCGGAAAAATCCGGCAGCCCCAGTTCCGGACACCAGCCGCGCAGCGCGCCGACGCGCAGGCGCAACTCGCGCGCATGGTCGCTCCACGGCAACGCGGCGAGACCGAGTTCGCGCACGGCGGCGAGCAGGGCCGGTACGGCATCCTCGGGTGTGGTCGGCACCGCGCGGCGTTCGAGCACGATCGCGTCGAAGCGGCGTTCCTCGAACGCCTCCACGCTACGGGTGTCGCGGTTCCAGCGCACATTGCGCACGCGTGCGAAGCGCTGCGGGAACTCGCGTTCGAGGCCGTCCGGGTCGAATGGCGCGGCGGCGAACACGAGGCTGTCGCGTGCCTCGTGGCGCAGCTCGATCACGACCAGCCATGGTTCGCCATACAGCGCGCTTTCGTCGAGCAGGCGCGCGCCGCGGCCGTTGGCGAGCGTGTAGCGGCGCGGATTGTTCGCATCCTGCTTCGCGATGCGGTCGGGAAACGCATGCATCAGCACGTCGCCGGCGGCTGTGCGTTCCTGAAGAGTGCGGCCAGGACTTGCTGCCGTTTGACTTTTGCGGTCAGGGCTGATCACGGAAGAACTTCCGCGTCGCCGCCATGCATCGGCCGCTTGCGCGATCGCCGACAGCGCCGTGCCATCCGCGCCGAGTTCGCGCGCAGCGGCGCCGCGGCGTTCGCGCCATGCCTGCAGCGCGGCGACGCGCGAGCGGAAATCGTCATTGCGACCGGCCTCGCCGCGCAACGGATTGCGCGCCTCGATCAGCGCGACGAGATCGCACGCCAGCGCACGGTCGCGCGCATCCGCGCGCAGCACCGCGGCGGCGAGCCGCGGTTGCGCGCCCATGGCAAGCATGCGGCGGCCGCTGTCCGTGATGCGCCCGCCGTCGTCGAGCGCGCCGAGTCGGCGCAACAGGTCGCGCGCCTGCGCGAGCGGGCCGGATGGCGGCGGATCGAGCCAGCGCAGCGCGTCCGAACCCCAGGCGGCGAGTTCGAGCGCCAATTGCGACAATTCCACCTGCGCGATTTCCGGCGTGCGCTCGGCATCGAGGCGTCGACTCTGCGGCCACAACCGATACGAAGTGCCGGGTCCGAGGCGGCCGGCGCGGCCGGCACGCTGGTCGGCCGAGGCCTGCGAGATGTTCGCGGTATCGAGCCGCGTGAAGCCGGAGTTGGGGTCGAAGCGCGGTTCGCGCGCGAGGCCGAGATCGACTACTGCACGCACGCCAGGCAAGGTCAGGCTCGATTCGGCGACGTTCGTCCCCAGCACGACGCGGCGCGTGCCGGGCGCGGCCGGGGCGAGCGCGGCATGCTGGTCCGCGAGGGCAAGTTCGCCGTGCAGCGCGATGATCGCGACCTTCGCCTCTGCCGGGGCGAGGAGCGAAGACAGCGCATCCCGTGCGCGTTCGATCTCGCGCTTGCCGGGCAGGAACGCGAGCACGTCGCCGTCGTTGTCGGCCAGTGCCTGTTCGATTGCGCGGCGGACTTGGAACGGCCAGCCACGTTCCGGGAATGCTTCGCCGGGACGCGCGGGCGGATGCTCGATGCGCACCGGAAAGCTGCGGCCCTCGCTGGCCAGTTGTGGCGCATCGAACCAGCGCGCGATGCGCTCGCCGTCGAGCGTGGCCGACATGATGACGAGGCGCAGCTCCGGTCGCAGGTTCGTCTGCACGTCGAGCGCGAGCGCAGCGCCGAGGTCGCCATGCAGGTGGCGTTCGTGGAATTCGTCGAACAGGATCGCGCCGACGCCGGGCAGCTCCGGGTCATCCTGGATCATCCGCGTCAGGATGCCCTCGGTGACGACTTCGATGCGCGTGGCCGGCGATACCTTCGATTCGAAGCGGATGCGATAGCCGACCGTCTCGCCGACACGCTCGCTACGCTGCGCCGCCATGAACTCGGCCGCCGCGCGCGCGGCGATGCGGCGCGGCTCGAGCATCAATACCTTGCGACCGCCGAGCCATTGCGCATCGAGCAGCGCGAGCGGCACGCGCGTGGTCTTGCCAGCGCCGGGCGGCGCTTCGAGCACCAGGCGCGGATGAGCGGCCAGCGCCGCCTGCAGCTGCGGCAGAAGCGTGTCGATGGGCAGAGAGGTGTGTTGCATCAGCTGGACGGAGCGCGAGCGCAAGCGGTCGGAAGGCAAACCGCGATTGTAGGCGGATCGCTGCTGCTGCCCGCGCATCGGCATCGCACCGCAAATGAAAACGGCGCGGTCGAAACCGACCGCGCCGCTGATTCATGCAGCGATCGATGCGTTATTCGCAGACCATGCCGTTCGCGCTGAAGATGCGATCGTAGGTCGTCAGGCCGCTGAAACTCGGAACCGGAGCCGGCAGGTTGGCCAGCGGCGAGAACGTCACGTTCATCTGTCCGCAACTCTTCATCTCGAACTTGGCCGTGCCCCAAGGCTTCTGCGTCAGCCCATTGCCGAGGTAGTTGGTCTGGATTGTCAGGCTGGTGGTGCCTGAAGCAGGACTATCGAACGCGGCATTGCCGACCAACCACAGAGGGTCGCCATTCAGATCCTGTGTCAGCAGGTCGAAACCGAGCTGCCGGCGCAGCGGGTGCGTGGGGTCATAGGCCTCGGCGACCTGCACGATCAGGCCTTCGTTGAGTTGCGTATTGGCCCACTGCGCCCCGGCGTAGCCGTCCAGCGGCAGCGATGCGTAGGCATCCGGGTAGTCGGTCTGGTTCGGCACGTAGGCATCCATCGCGATGTCGACAGGAGTCACGCCATTCAGGAACGGATTGATGCGCAGTGTGAACGCATCGCTGAAGGTGAAGTAGCCGGCGCCGTCGTAGGGGTAGTTCTCCAGCACATAGGTCGTGCTGCTGATGACCGGGCTGTCGAACGGCGTGTCGGAGATCACCGTGTTCGGTTCCACCGCCATGCGGACCATGCTCTTGGTAGTGGTGAAATCGATATTGCCCTGCTTGACGAGGAACTGCGGGAAGCGTGGCACTACATTGCTGCTCGCATTGGCGGCGCGGTCGATGCGCACGAGCGTCATCGCGTTGAAAGCGCCTGTCGGGTTGTATGTGGTCGGATTGCCGCTGCTGCTGCAGGCCAGGCGCCAGACAGTGATCGTCACATTTTCGGTGGTGCCGCCGGCGGAACTTGTCGCATACACCGGCATCGTCACCCGCTTGAACAGACTGCTGGATGCGTCGGGCAACGGATCGGCCGCGCAGCTCGGCGGATAGGCGCGAAATGCGTTCGCCATCGGCGTGCCAGGATAGGTCGATGTGCCCATCACCTTTGGCGATGCGACGGTAGCACCTGCGGCGGCAGGTTGGGACAGACGCACGCGCGGAATCTGTTGCAGCTTCGCGGCGGCTTGCGCGTGATACGCGACGGCTTCGGCGGACAGTGCCGGATTCGCCTCGGCGGCGAACGCGGAAACGGAGACGCTGGCGGCGAGCCCGAGCGTCAGGTGGATCAAGGTGTTCATCGGTGTATCCCCACGGTTGGACCTGCGCGAGCATGGTCGGAAAGCAATGAATTCGCAGTGAACCGCGCCTGTGCGCAGGAAGCAAGTTGCTTCCATAATTGCGCGTTTACATGACACGGTTCACCACGCCCTCGTGATCGACATCGGCGCCAACCTCACCCACGAATCCTTCCGCGCCGATTTCGACGCAGTGCTCGAACGTGCGCGCCGGCATGGCGTCGCCGAAATCGTCGTGACCGGTGCAAGCGCCGGAGGCAGCCGCGCGGCACGCGAACTCGCCCGCCAGTATCCGGGCTTCCTGCATGCGACCGCCGGCGTGCATCCGCATCACGCACACGATTACGACGAAACTGTAGACGTGTTGCTGCGCGAACTCGTCGCAACGCAGGAAGTGAAAGCCGTCGGCGAGACCGGTCTCGACTACAACCGCGACTTCTCGCCGCGCGCGGCGCAGCTCGCCGCGTTCGAGCGCCAGCTCGCCATCGCGATCGACACCGGCAAGCCGTTGTTCCTGCACCAGCGCGACGCGCACGCGGACTTCCTCGCCTGCCTCGACAACGTGCGTGGGCGCATCGGCCGCGCGGTCGTGCACTGCTTCACCGGCGAACGCGCGCAACTGCTCGACTATCTGGAACGCGATTTCTTCATCGGCATCACCGGCTGGATCTGCGACGAACGACGCGGCGCGCACCTGCGCGAGCTGGTCGGGTTGATCCCGGCCGACCGCCTGATGATCGAGACCGACGCGCCGTACCTGCTGCCGCGCGACCTGCACCCGAAGCCTTCGCACCGGCGCAACGAGCCGATGTATCTCGCGCACGTCTGCCGCGCGGTCGCGGCCGCGCGCGGTGACGACGCCGAAGAGCTCATGGCGCGGACGAGCTCGAACGCGCGCGCATTCTTCGCGTTGTAGCGCTCCCGCGCAGGTATGGAGATCGGGCTCGCGAAGTCCGATCAGGGATGGGTTCGTCGTATCGGCGGCAGGAGTATCGGCGGCGCGCGCATCCGCGGCGGTGATGTCCAAGGGGTTTCAGAGGGCAGCACAGCCATGCCGGCGCGTGATTGTCCGCCGATCACCGAGAAGTCGCCGCCCGCCAGCACGCCGCCATGGACGCCGGGAACGAGTGCGCTGATCCCCATGCCGTCGGGCGCCGGGTTCCAGTCCGGAATCGTGTCGTGCAGATCGGCGGACAGTTTCATCAGGAGGCTGCGCGGCGGGAGGTCGCTGCCTTGAAACCAGTGACCGCCGACGTAGATGGCATGGTCGGCGCCGACGGCCAATGTGCTCACATGGGGCCAGGGCCCTCCGCTTTGCACGGTCGAGGTCCATGTCGCTTCGACGATGCCGTCGCGTGCGATCTTCATGATCTCGTTGATGCCGGGATCGCCGTGCGTTGCGATGGCGGCATCGAGGGCGCCATCCGGACCGATCGCCAGTGCCGTCGCCTGATCCGCCGACAGGTCCCATTCCAGTTCCGCCGTGGCCGAATTTGCCTTGTACTTGGCGATGGAGTAGCTGCGGCTGTCGACGTGGTGGATAACACTTGTGTAGATCGCGCCGGTGTCGTCGACGACGATGTCACGCACCGTGCCGTTGGTATCGGGTATCCATTGCGGATCCAGAGTCGCGTCGAATCGGGACATTCTTGCCAAGCCGTATCGGTACGTCGTGCCCGTCATGTAGAAAAAGTCGCCGACTGCGTAAACATGGTCATGCGCATCCGTTGCCATGGCATACACCGGGCCGAACAGGTCCGGATTCCAACCCGGATCGACGTCGCCGTGGCCACTCCCCGAGAACTTGGCGAGACGGCAGTGATAGGAGTTGTAAGGAATCTGGGGAACGACGTATACGTCGCCGTCACCATCGACCGCGAGCGCCTGCACGACACTGTCGAACGACGGATTCCAATCGAGGTCGAGCGTCCCATCCGCAGCCAGCCGCAACAGGTTCTTGCGCGTCGCGGTGCCGATCTTCTGGAAGTGGCCGCCGACGATGAGCGCGCCATCGGCTTGGCGCGCGACGGCCGTGACTTCGCCCGGCACCTGTGCGCCGACGGTAGGCGAAGACGCGCCGTTGCTTGCAGCCAGGCGTGCGATGGAAGCAGCTTCCCGCCCGGCCACGCCATCGAACTCGCCTCCGGCATAGAGCGTGCCATCGGCCATCGGCATCAGCACATGCACGGCGCCATTGGCCGAAGCGGTCCAGACGGCATCGACGTTGCCGCTGGCCGCGGACAATTTGGTGACCCCCGCTCCATTGCTCACATAAAGCGAGCCCGCGTTGTCGAAGGCCGGTGAACCGGCAGTGCCCGGGTGCCAACCGGCGGAAATGGCGCCCTTCCCGGAGGCAGGAAATTTGACCAATGAGCGCGAGGGCTCGTTGGGAATGGAAAAACGGCCCGCTGCGTACAGGGCGTCGTCCGGACCAATGGCCAGTGAAGCCACGCCGCCCTTGATCGTCGGGTTCCAGTCGCTGGCCGGCAAGCCGGAGCCTGTACCCGAAAATTTGAAGATGAGAAGCCTGTACCAGTCGAGCCCCTCGGTTGCGGCATACACCGCCCCCTGCCGATCGAGCGCGAGCGTGATGACTTCGTCGGCATCCGGTCTCCAGTTCGCATCGACATTTCCGCGGCCACCCGTCGACACCTTCGCCAGATTCGCGTGCTGCTGGCCGTTGATCGAGCGGAAGTTACCGCCGGCGAACAGGAAACCGCGGCCATCGAGCGCCAACGCTTTGACCCGGTAATGCTGCCATTCCTGCGTCCCCGCTTCGGCGAAGCCGGGATTCCATTCCGCATCCACCGCGCCGGTGCCCTTGCCGGACAGCTTGGCGACGAGCTCGTGCCGTTGTCCGTTGACGCGTGTGAAGGCGCCACCGACGTAGACGTCGCCGTCGGCGTTGACGGCCAAGGCGAAGACTTCCCCGTCGAGCGACGGATTCCAGGTCTTGTCCAGCAAGCCCGACGGCGTGATGCGCGCGATGCGGTTGCGCAAGACGCCGTCGATCATCGTGAATCGGCCTCCGACGATCAGGCCCCCATCGGGCTGCTGCGCCATCGCGGCGACGGAACCGACGAGTCCGATAGGCACATTCAACGAATCCAGCGGTGCCGGCGTTTGTGAAAACGCCATCGCCCCCGACAGGAGCAGAACCAGGCCCGCAAAAGCGCGGGCAGACCACGATGTCCCCAATCCCATGTCCCCGTCTCCATCGAAGTTCGCTGCTCCGCAGCGCCGGCCATGGTACCCGCCTTGCGCGTGCAGTCGCCTGCGAGGTGGGTCAAGGGGCGAGGAGAATGGCATGCAGGCGACCCGCGTTCGTGCGGGTAGATGCCGTCATTCCTCAGCGCGAATCGACCAGCACGATCTCCGCATCGTCGAGTGCGGTCACCGTGAACGCGGGCACGTCACGGATTGCCACGCCATCGCGCGCATCGATGCGCACGCCGTCAATTTCGACGGCACCGGCGGCCGGAACGAGATAGGCGTGCCGGCCCGCACCGAGCGTGTACTCGACACGCTCGTCGGCCTTCAAGGTCGCACCGAGCACGCGCGCATCCGCACGGATCGGCAGCGCGTCGCCATCGCCGTCATGACCGCTGGCGAGCACGACGAAGCGGCCCGAGCGGTCGCCTTTCGGAAACGGCCGCGCGCCCCAGGATGGCGTGCCGCCACGCGCATCGGGAATGATCCAGATCTGGAAGATGCGCGTGGTTTCGCTCTCGGCGTTGTATTCGGCGTGGCGGATGCCGCTGCCGGCGCTCATGACCTGCACGTCGCCCGCTTCGGTGCGGCCCTGGTTGCCGAGGCTGTCCTCGTGCGTGATCGCACCGTCGCGGACGTAGGTGATGATCTCCATGTCCGCGTGCGGATGTGGCGGGAAGCCGGAGCCGGCGGCGATCTCGTCGTCGTTCCACACGCGCAGGTGGCCCCAGCCCATGCGTTCGGGATCGTCGTAGCCGGCAAACGAGAAATGATGGCGCGCCTTGAGCCAGCCGTGGTCGGCACCGCCAAGCGTGTTGAAAGGTCTGCGTTCGATCATGGGAGTTCTCCGCTGCCACGAGGTGGCCGATGCCTCATTGTGGGAACGGCGATGCCCCGGCACCAGTTGGTAGGGAGGAAACGCATTGTTCGCGCAGGACGACTGTCGGAGGTTTCGCGGCCGAGAACGGATTCGAACAGGTCGGTCAGGACCGCTGCGCAATCGGTTGGCCAATCCAGCGCGTCGGTGCAATCGAAGACGCGAACAACACGCCGAGCAGGCCCGCAAGCAGCCAGGTCGCGAACTGCTTCGCCAGCACGATGGCTTCGATCAGGTGCCGGCTCCAAGCCGAATCGCGCCACGGCAGGCGATCCAGCCACGCGCACGGCAGTTCGGCGCAGAACACGAAAATCGCGAGTGCGAACAAGCCGATGCAGAACGCACGCCACGGCGTTGCCAGTTCGCGTTGACGGAGCAGGGCCATCGGCAGCGCCAGACACGGCAGCCACAGCACGAAACGGTAGTCGTAGCTGTCCTTGAGCAGGAACAGCGGAACCGCGGCAAGGAATGCGATCTGCATCAAGGCGCTGCGGCGCGGATACAGCGTTGCCAATGCCAGCGGGTGTTTGCGCAATGCGCACCACGCAATCACGGCCGCGACCAGACTCAGCGCGCAAGCGGCGACGGCGCACGGCCATCCGTATTGGTGCGCGAGCCAATGCGCGCCGGTGGAAAAGCGCGTGCGGCCTTCGGGCGCACCGTGGCCGAGCACGCGAATCGTGTCGATGCCGATCGTCGCGACCGCACCTGCGCAGGATGCGATCGCGAACAGCGCAACGAACAGACGTCGCGCGCGCACGGCGAGCCAGGCGAAGGCGCAACTCAACAGGGTATAGATCTTCAGGCTGGTGCTGAAACCCAGTGCGAGGCAGCCCGCCGCAGCCATCGCAGGCCGCCTGTCGGCGAGGCACCAAGCAGCGAGACACAGCAGCGCACTTGTCAGCAAGTCGAAATTCGCGCGCTCGACCGCCAGCTGCACGGCGGCGGAAAACAACAGCACGAGCAACAATGCGGCTTCGCCGACACCGATCGGCCGGAAAGCGAGGCAGAACGCGAAATAGAAAAGCCCGATCAGTGCGAACGCAACGGGGACATAGAGCGACGCGGTCAAGCCACGTCGCTGGAACGACAACCACGGCTCATACGTTTGCGAATGCGTTTCGGCATCGATCGACGGCAGGAAGCAGGCGCCGGAAATCCATTGGCCTGCTCCGCTCGCGCAAACGTCGCCGGCGACCAGTTGCGCCGCCGCGTCGGAGAACGGTGGACGCTGCGCGCCGATCGGCGGCACGCCCAGCCAGATCCAGCCGCGCGTCTGGTACAGCCCTGTCGTGCCGAACAATGCGAGTGCGAGCGCGAGAATCGTCCAGCGCCACCTGCGCCAATGATCCATCGTTGCTACGAACGCAGGCCGATGCCGCGATCGAGCAGGTACAGCCCGATGCCGCCAAGCACGACGGCGAAGCCGAACATGACCGCGTAAGCGATGCCGACCGGCACGTCGGTGATGCCGAGCAGGCCGTAGCGGAATGCATTGACCATGTAGAGGATCGGGTTCGCGTGGCTGATCTCGCGCCATGGCGAGCCGAGCGCGTTGACGGAATAGAACACGCCGCCAAGATAGGTGAGCGGCGCCAGCACGAAGGTCGGCACCAGCGCGATGTCGTCGAACTTCTTCGCATAGACCGCGTTGACGAAACCGGCCAGCGAGAACACCGCCGAGGTCAACAGCACGGTCGTCAGCGTGATCCACGGGTGGTACAGGTGGATGCGCGTGAAGAACAGCGAGATGACCAGCACGATTGCGGCGACGAGCAAGCCGCGCAGCATGGCGCCGGAGACGTAGCCGGCCAGGATCACCCAGCTCGGCATCGGCGAGGCGAGCATTTCCTCGACGTGGCGGCCGAACTTGGCGCCGAAGAACGACGATGAGATGTTGCCGTAGCTGTTGGTGATCACGGCCATCATGATCAGGCCGGGCACGATGTAGTCGATGTAGCCGATACCGGGCACGATGTCGCCGATGCGCGAGCCGACCATGCGCCCGAAGATGACGAAGTACAGCGTCATCGTGATCGCCGACGGCAGCAGCGTCTGCATCCAGATGCGCAGGATGCGGATGACCTCGCGCCGCGTGATCGTGGTGAATGCGATGAGGTTGGCGTTCGTGCTCATGCCGCTTCCTTGCCGGTTTCGGTCTTGCCGTTCTCGACGAGTCGCACGAACAGTTCTTCGAGTCGATTCGCCTTGTTGCGCATCGAGCGCACCGTCATGCCGTTCGCCGAAAGCGCGGCGAACAGCGAATTGAGGTCGTGTTCGCGGGACATTTCCGCTTCGATCGTCACCTCGTCGACGCGCACGAGCTTCACGTCGGGCACGTCAGGCAGGATGGCGCACGGCTGTGCCAGATCGAGCACGAAGGTTTCGACGTCGAGCTGGGTCAGCAGGTGCTTCATCGAGGTGTTTTCGATGATGCGACCATGATCAATGATCGCGATGTTGCGGCACAGCTGCTCCGCTTCCTCCAGGTAATGCGTGGTAAGGATCACCGTGGTGCCGGCCGCGTTGATGCCGCTGATGAACTTCCACATCGAGCGGCGGATCTCGATGTCGACGCCGGCGGTCGGCTCGTCGAGGATCAGCAGCTTCGGTTCGCTCATCATCGCGCGGGCGATCATCAGGCGCCGCTTCATGCCGCCGGACATCGCGCGAGCAGTGCCGAACGCCTTGTCCCAAAGCGCGAGCTGTTTCAGGTATTTCTCGGCACGTTCGCAGGCAATGCTGCGCGCAATGCCGTAGAAGCCGGCCTGGTTCACGCAGATGTCGAACGGTTTCTCGAACAGGTTGAAATTCAGTTCCTGCGGCACCAGGCCGATCAGGCGCATCGCTGCGCTGCGCTGCTCGCGGATCGACACGCCGAATATCTTCGCATCGCCGCCGGTCGCGTTGACCAGCGAGGAGAGGATGCCGATCAGGGTCGATTTGCCTGCGCCGTTCGGGCCGAGCAGGGCGAAGAAATCGCCGGGCTGGACGGTCAGCGAAACGCCCTTGAGCGCCTCGACACCGTTCGGGTAGGTCTTCTTGAGCTCGATGACGTCGAGCGCGGGGATCGTGGTCATGGGATTCCGTTGGGGCCTGCAGCAGAGCGTCCGGCGGCTGCCTGCTAGTATAGCGGGCTGTCCCGCCGCGCCTTTCTACTGCCGCCACGATGGAACATTTCAAGCTCCGCCTCGCCGCCAGCCACATGCTCGCTCCGTCCGTCCGCCATCTCGCGTTCGAGCGTGATGACGGCGCACCGTTCGCTTACGTGCCCGGCCAGTTCATACAGGTCCACTTTCACTACGACGACGGCAAACCGACCAAGCGCAGCTATTCGGTCGGCACGGTCGGCGACGGCAGCGGTCAGGTGCAACGCGTCGAGATCGCGGTTTCCTATGTTGACGGCGGCGCGGCGACCGCACTGTTGTCGGGTCTCGACGAGGGCGGCACGATCGATGCCAGCGGTCCGTACGGCCGTTTCTGCCTGATGGATGCGGATACCAACCGCCGCTACCTGCTGGTCGCGACCGGCACTGGCGTCACGCCGTATCGTGCGATGCTGCCTCAGATCCGCCAATTGACGCAGACGCGCGGTTGCACGTTTGCGCTGGTCTATGGCGCGCGCAACGAATCCGAGTTGCTCTACGGCGACGAATTCGAGGCATTCGCGCGCGAGGTGCCCGGCTTCTCGTTCCATCCGTGTTTCAGCCGCACGCCGCGTGCAGTGCCCCGAGCGCACGACCGCAACGGCCGCGCGCAGGTCGCGCTCGGCGAACTCGGACCCAATTCGGAGCACGACATCGCGTATTTGTGCGGCAATCCGAACATGGTCGACGAGACGTTCGCGATGTTGAAGGAAGCCGGCCTGCCGGTGCCGCGCATCCGGCGCGAGAAGTACGTCTCCTCGCGCTGACGCGCGCCGTCGTCGATCATCCGTTGGGCACCGTCGCGCGTTCCGCCGCGACTCCGTGGCGCAGCGTCCTTGTACTCGTACTCCTTGTTGCCAGCGGAGGCGCGGGTTGGAGGCACGCGTCCACGCAAAAGCAAGACAGGACCGCCGAGAACCCCGCACCCGGAAACGGATGCGGGGTTTTTTATGGGTTCGTTTCTGCGATCCGTCCGAGATCGACGCAGCTTCGGTTTGCCGGCTGCGATCGGCGCCCAGTTCGCGCGCCGCGATCGCGTCGTCATCGATGTGGATCCCGGCCTTCGCCGGGATGACGGCAATGAAAGCGGCTTCCAGTCACCCGTCACCCATTGGAGCCCCCATGCTCCGAATCACTTCCTTGTTGCTGCAAAACGAAGCCGGAGCGCTCGCGCGTGGCGCCGTCATGTTTGCCGCGTGCGGCCACAACATCGATTCGCTGACGGTCGCCGCGACGCAGTGATCGAGCAGATCATCACGCAGTCGCCCAAGCTGATCGACGTGATCGAGATCGCCGACCTGAACGGACGCGACCACCTCGAATTCGAACAGTTGATGGCCAAGCTCGACGTCGGCATCGATGTGCTGCCGATGTTCGTTGCCTGCCTGCGCGCTACCCGCGCGCGCAGGTACTCGACATCAGCGCCGGCATGCGCACGGTCGGATACACCGGCGATGGCGCCGAGGTGAATGCGCTCCTCGCCGCTCTCGGCGGCATCTCGCGCCTGTTCGAAGTCGCGCGGAGCGGCACCGCCGCGATGGAGCCGGGCGCAGCGGTGCTTGCCGCGCGACTGCCAACGTCCGGGTCGGGGGCACTCATCTTGTCAAGTACGCTTGACAAGGCGCGATGGCCGGCTCTAGAGTTTGTGTCAAGTTTGCTTGACATATCCGAGGACCCGTCCGCATGTCGCGCTTCAGCCGCAGGGAGTACCGCCTTAAGACCTTCGCATTGATGGCGGTCTACATCGCGTTGATGCTGGTGGTCTGGCCGCAGGCACGCCATGCCGCGAGTCTGCCGTGGAAAGTCATGCTGTCGCTCGGCCCCGTCGTGCCGGTAGTGCTGGTCATCGGCCTGATGATGAAGCGCGTACTGCACAGTGACGAATTGGAACAGCGCGTGCATCTGCTTGCGCTGAGCGCGGCGAGCGGTCTCGTTGGAGTGCTTAGCCTCGTCGGCGGCTTCCTGCGTGCGTCCGGCGCGCTGGCATTCGATGGCGACATCCTGATCTGGGTGTTTCCGGTGTTGTGCGTGTCGTACGGTGTCGCGCGCTGGTTGCTCGGCCGCCGCTACGGCGGCACGGGTTGCGAATGAACAACCGTGTGCGCGAGCTCCGCGAAGGCAAGGGCTGGTCGCAGGGTGAGCTGGCCGAGCAACTCGACGTCTCGCGCCAGACCGTGAATGCGATCGAGACCGGCAAGTACGACCCGAGCCTGCCGCTGGCGTTTCGCATCGCGCGGCTGTTCCGCAAGTCGATCGAAACGATCTTCGATCCGGGTGTCTGAGGAAGCCGCAGCATGAAACGACAGTTCTCACGTTACGTCGCCGCGATGGCGTGGCCGACGGCGGTCTATTTTCTCAGCGTCATTGTTGCCGCGCTGCTGACCAAGCGCATGGATCCGGGTTGGCCGCGTATGCTCGTCGCCGCACTGCCGCTGCCGGCGATCGTGTGGCTGGCGCAGGCGGAGTTGGTGCGCCTGCAGCGCCGCGACGAACTGCGCCAGCGCATCGAGCAGGAGGCCATGACGATCGCGTTCGCGACGTCGTTCTGCGTGGTCGCGATGCTCGCGTTCCTCGATTTGTTCGGCGCGCTGACCATATCGGTTCCAGGCGTGGCGTTGCTGATGGCGCTGTGCTGGATCGGCGCGCAATGCTGGGTGCGGGCGCGCTATCGCTACAGCTGGCTGCAACGCGACGAGGACGAGACCGCATGAATATCCTTTCCACCGCCCCCGCTTCGCAAACAACGAGATCGCCATGAAAAAACCCCTGCGCTACGCACTGGTCGCGCTCGCCGCCATCGGCGTGATCGCCTGGAAGCACTGGCATGCCAGGCCCGCGGACGAGGCGTCGGCAAAGACGACGCACGGCCGCTTCGCGGTACCGCCGAACGCGCGTGCATTCACGTTTGGCAGCCTGAAGTTCAATGCCTGCGAGTTGGCGCAGAAGCATTCCGCGGCGACCACCTCGGCGTTCTGTGCGCCGTTCGAGGTGCCCGAAAACTGGGATGCGCCGGACGGCCGCAAGATCGCCTTGCGCCTCGCACTGATCGCCAGTACCGAAGCGGCCGACGACGATTTCATGGTGATGCTTGCAGGCGGTCCGGGGCAATCCGCGGTCGACAGCTGGCCGCAGATCGCCGCTGCGTTCGCGCCGGCGGCGAAGCGTCGCCATGTGCTATTGCTGGACCAGCGCGGCACCGGTGGCTCGCATGCACTCGACTGTCCGGCTACGCCGGAGGCCGAGGATGAAAGTTTCGATCCGGCGAGGATCCGCGAGTTGACGCAGGCGTGCCTCGCCGAGGTCGGCAAGCGTGCCGATCCGCGCTACTACACGACGACGATGGCGGTGCGCGACCTGCAGGCGCTGCGTGCGGCGCTCGGTGGTCCGCAGTTCGACCTCGTCGGCGTGTCCTACGGAACGCGCGTCGCGCAGCAATACCTGAAGCGCGATCCAGCGGGCGTGCGCAGCATCGTGCTCGACAGCCCGGCGCCGAACGAACTGGCACTCGGTTCCGAATTCGCGCGCTCGCTCGACGATGCATTGAAACTGCAGTTTGCGCAATGTGCGAAGGACTCCGCCTGCGCGAAGGCGTTCAAGGATCCATATGCGAACTTGCGCCATTTGCGCGATGCGTTGAACGCGCAACCGCAGTCGGTGCGCTACACCGATCCGGTCACGTTCGCAGCCACGACGCGTCGCCTCGACGGTTATGGCCTGATCGGCCTCGCGCGAATGTTCGCCTACACACCGGAAACCGCGGCGCTGATCCCGCTGGCTGCACACGATGCCGCGGACGGCAACTACGCGCCGCTGCTCGGCCAACTAAAGATCGTCAGCGACGGCATCGGCGAACTCGCCGGCAGCGGCATGCAGATGTCGGTGATCTGCAGCGAGGACGCCGACCGCTTCCCGCCGGATGCGAGCGACGCCGACACCTTGCTCGGCAGCACGATCGTGGCGGCGATGCGCGCGCAGTGCGACGTCTGGCCGCGCGGTACGCGTCCCGTGGATTTCAACGAGCCGGTTGCCGGCGACACGCCGGTACTGGTGCTGTCGGGTCAGTTCGACCCCGTCACGCCGCCGCGGTATGGCGAACAGATACTGAAACATCTCGGCAACGCCAGGCAGATCGTCGCCAAGGGCCAAGGCCACAACGTGATCGGCCGCGGCTGCATCCCGAAGCTGGTCGGCCGCTTCATGGACACGCTGGATCCGCGTGCGCTCGACACCAGCTGCACCGACGCGCTCGGCCCGACGCCGGCGTTCATCGATTTCAACGGAGCTGCGCCATGATCGAAGTCAGGAACCTGCACAAGGCGTTCGGCGCGGTGAAAGCCGTCGACGGCGTCTCGTTCGCCGCTCGCGATGGCGAGATCACCGGCCTGCTCGGTCCGAACGGCGCCGGAAAGACCACGACGTTGCGAATGCTCTACACCTTGATGAAGCCCGACCAGGGCGCGGTGCTGATCGACGGCATCGATGCCGCCGCCGATCCGCTCGCGGTGCGCCGCCGCCTCGGCGTGTTGCCGGATGCGCGCGGCCTGTACAAGCGCCTCAGCGCGCGCGAGAACATCGACTACTTCGCGCGCCTGCAGGGTCTCGATGCAGCGACGCGGCGTACGCGCATCGACGAATTGATCGCGGCGCTCGACATGGCCGACATCGCCGAACGCCACACCGAAGGTTTCTCGCAAGGTCAGCGCGTGAAGACCGCGATCGCGCGCGCGTTGGTGCACGACCCGAAGAACGTGATCCTCGACGAACCGACCAACGGCCTCGACGTGATGGCGACGCGCTCGATGCGCACGTTCATGCGCAAGCTCAAGGACGAAGGCCGCTGCGTGCTGTTCTCCAGCCACATCATGCAGGAGGTCGGCGCGCTGTGCGATCGCATCGTCGTGATCGCGCATGGCAAGGTCGTCGCCGACGAATCGCCCGATGCGCTGCGCGAGCAGACCGGCGAGGCCAGCCTCGAGGATGCCTTCGTCAAGATCATTGGCTCGGAAGAAGGACTCGCCGCATGAAATCCATGCTTACCGTTTTCTGGAAGGAAGTCCGCGAAAACCTGCGCGACCGCCGCACCGTCATCAACACCTTGCTGACCGGGCCGCTGCTTGCGCCGGTGATCTTCGTGCTGATTATCAACGTCGCCGTCACGCGTGAACTCGACAAGGCCGAGAAGCCGCTGCCGCTGCCAGTCGCCGGCGCCGAATACGCGCCGAACCTGATCGAGGCATTGAAGCAGCAAGGCGCCGAGATCAAGGCGGCGCCGGCCGATCCCGAACGCGCCGTGCGCGAGCAGGATGCCGACCTCGTGCTGCGCATTCCGCCGAGCTACGCCGATGCGTGGCGCAAGGGCGAGCAGGCGCAGGTCGAGCTGATCTTCGACCAGTCGCAACGCGATGCGAGCGGCCCGGTCGCGCGCCTGCGCGGCATGCTCGAAAGCTACAGCCAGCGCAATGGCGCGCTACGCCTGGTCGCGCGCGGATTGTCGCCGGCGATCGTCAAGCCGGTCGTCGTCGCGAGCCGCGACCAGTCCACCGCGCAGGCGCGCAGCAGCACGATGTTCGGCATGCTGCCGTACTTCTTCATCCTCGGCGTGTTCATGGGCGGCATGGCGCTGGCGATCGACACCACCGCTGGCGAACGCGAACGGCAATCGCTGGAACCGTTGCTGGTCAATCCGGTCGGGCGCGGACAGGTCCTGCTCGGCAAGCTCGGCGCGACCGCCGCATTCGCCGGAACGACGCTGTTGCTCAGCATCATCGCGTTCTCGATCGCCGGACAGTTCATGCCGACCGAGAAACTCGGCATGAGCCTGCAGATCGGCCCTCGTTTCGCATTGCTGACCCTGTTCGCGATGCTGCCGCTGGTCGCGCTGCTGGTCACCCTGCAGACCCTCGCCGCGGCTTTCGCCAAGAGCTTTCGCGAAGCGCAGACCTATCTGTCGCTGCTGATGCTGGTGCCGGCGATCCCGACGATGATGCTGTCGGTGTTCCCGATGAAGACTCAGGAATGGATGTATGCGGTACCGCTGATGGGTCAGCAGATCGCGATCACGCGCCTGATGCGCGGCGACCTCGTCACGCCGGCACAACTCGGCCTGTGTTTCGCCTGCAGCGCGCTGGTCGCGGTGCTGGTGTATCTGGTCACGGCGCACATCTATCGCAGCGAGCGATTGGCGATTTCGGGGTGACGCGAGGAACGGCGGCAGATCGGATTCAGTCGTTTCCCGAACAGCCCTCATCGATCTGCCGCACCTCGCACTCGACGTTCCATTCGTCGCCATGCACCTTGAGGAAGCGCGCGGTCAGTTCGAGCGCTTCGGCCATCGAGTCCGCGCGCAGCAGCGCGTAGCCGCCGACGACCTCCTTGCTTTCGGCAAACGGTCCGTCGGTGGTCGTCAGTTTTCCCTTGGACAGACGCATGCGCGCGCCTTCGGCGGTGGGACGCAGGCCAGCGGTGTCGAGCAGCGCGCCGGATGCGGTCAGCTCGGCCATCAGCTGGCCCATGTCGGCCATGAGCTGTTCGCTCGGCTTGAGGCCGCTGTTTTCGTTGATCCGGATCATCGAAAGGAATCGCATCGCCGTGTCTCCTCGTGTCGGCAGCGGAGCGCCGCGGCCGGCCGATTCCGGTTGCGCGATCATGAGCTCCTGCCGATACGTCGAACGAACCGTGCCGGAATCGACACGGTTCGTGCGGGCGATGCGTCAGCGGATGCGGACAACGCTCAGAAGAAGACGATGCCGCCGAGCGAACCACCGTACTGCTTGGCTTCGTTGCCGAGGTAATCCTTCGAGCGCGTCTCGCCGAGTTCTCCGGCGAGCGTCACGCTCTTGGTCAGCGCGTAGTAGAGGCCGCCGGTCAGGTTCTGGTTCGACTTGAAGCCGCCGTTCGCGGCCATGTTGAACGTGCTGTCGTCGCGGTTCTTGCTGAGGCCGTAGCTGAGGCCGAACTTCAGCTTGTCGGTGAACTTGTACGTGCCCTGCAGCAGGTAGTTGAGGCCTTTCACATCGCCTTGGTCGCCGTCGATCAGGATGCCCAGCCCCTTGCCGGCCTGCACGTTGGCGAGCAGGCCGAAGCTGCCGACATTCAGCGACGCCCCGATCTCGCCGGCGACCTCGTTGAAGTTGTCACCCTCCACCGCGGTGCCGCTGGCGCCATAGAACTTCTGCGACTTCACGCCGACCCACGCCTTCAGGCCTTCGTTCGTGTAGGCCAGCTGCGCCTGCACTTGCGGGTACGAACGCGACACGTAGTCGCCGCTGTCGACCGGGCTGACGACCGAGCCGGTGAATGTGAAGCCGTTGCCGAAGATCGGCGAGGTGTAGGTGATCTGGCCGTAGGTGCCCAGGTACGTGTAGCCCGCGCCGATGTGGCCGAGCGTGACGCGACCGCGTTGCGTCGCCTGCGTCGGCGCGCCGGCGCCGAGCAAGGTCATGTCCGACAGGATCGGGTTGGCGCCGAACACGCCGTAGTCGCGGCCGAGCTTGAGCGTGCCGGCCTCGGCGGTGCCGATCGTGAAGAATGCCTGGCGCACGTCGACGCCGGAGTTCGAATCGATGCCGGAAGACGTCGCCGTGTGCACCATGATGCCGACAGTGCCGCCGAGGTCGATGCCGTCCTGGGTGGTCTTGAACTTGGTGATCAGGCCGCTCGGCAGCAGGCCGTTGCCGATCGTGGTCTTGTGGCTCTCGCCGGCGCAGCCGAGCGCGCGACCGGCCAGCGCGGTACCGCCGACCGTGTCGCCGGAACAACTCGTCGCCGTGTAGTACGCGTTGACGATGCCGCCGACGTCCAGCTCCCAGTCGCCGCCTTGCAGTGACACCGCACCGACGTTGGTTGAGGTGATGGCGGCCAAGCCGAAAGCGAGCACGACAGCTGTCCGCAGTGAATCGCCGATGGATCGAAATCCGGCCGTGCGCCGGTGCGAGAGGAACGACTGCGTGGACTTCACCTGCATGGGAAAAACTCCTGCGCCGATTCGGACCGGGAAGGAGCAGGTTGCGTGCCATGTCCATGCATGCTGCACCGAATCATGGCAAAGCTGCAGGCCTGCTTGATGGGAGCAAGGTGAATTGCTGCGTTGCAATGCTTCGCTTTCCGACTGGGTCGGGAAAAACGGCGGATCGACGTCCGCTTTCATTACAAACTGCCCGAACTGCTGTGCCTTTACGGAACAGTAACGATCGTTCGTCGTGTTTCGAGGGCGCTTTTTCGGCGGCACATGTTTCGATATGGATGGCGCGACTGGCGATCGCGCCCTTCTACCGCGAACGAATCCGGCGCAGCCACGGCGCCCGCACCAGCGTGGCAATGCCCATGATGGCCAGGAACATGCCGTAGGCGAGCAGGGTGGCGATGATCTGCTGCCACAGGTGGCCGCCATGGCCGGCGACGGCAGTGAAGCCCCAGCGCATCGCGGCGATGCTGAGCGCGGCGGCGGCGATCAGCACGGCGGCGTCGGCCACGCGCCTGGCGGCGCCGCGCGGTTGGCGCGGATAGGCCCAGTACAGCACGGCGAGAATCGAGAACGCCGGCAGGAACAGGATGAACGCGAGTCCGATTTCGACTTCGGAATTCATGATGTCGGCTCAGTCGATGACGATGCCGTGCAGCACGTCGATATCGGCTGCCGACAGGTTCGAGGAATGTCCGCCCCAGGTGGTGCGGATGTAGTTCGTCACCGCGGCGATCTCGGCGGAGCTGAGCTGCTCGACGAACGGCGGCATCGAATGCGGACGCGGGTTACCGGCCGTGGTCGGCGCCATGCCTCCGTACAGGATCATGCGTACGGCATTGGTCGGGTCCGGTGCGGTCACCGCGACCGCGTCGACCAGTGGCGGATACGCCGTGCCATCGCCGCGACCGTCGCGGCCATGGCAATCGGCGCAACGCTGCCGATAGACATCGGCGCCACTGACCGCGCTCGAACTGGCGCCCATCGCCAAAGTCGTTGTGCGCGCTGCGGCATGCGCCGGCACGGACTTCAGATAACTCGCCATTGCCAGCGCATCCTCGGCGCTCAGATGACGCAGGCTGCCGTAGACGACTTCGGCCATCGGGCCGTAGACGCTGCCGTGCACGGACGTGCCCGAACGCAGGTAGTCGGCGAGTTCGTTGGTGGAATAGCGCTGCAACTGCGCCGCATCGAGCGGCGGCGCGTACCAGCCGAGGCCCGGTATGCGTCCGCCAGCGAGTTCGGCCCGCGGCAGCGGTGCGCCCATCGAACCGCGCGCGCCATGGCACATCGCGCAGTGGCCGAGGCCGTCGACGAGATAGCGTCCACGTTGCTGTTGCGGCGATTCGCCGGCGGCGGCAACGCGTGCGGGTGCGGGGCGGTAGTGCAGCATGCGCCAGCCGATCAGCGCCGGACGCCAGCTGGCCGGGAATTCGAGCCGGTTCGGTGTTGCCGCACGCACGGTCGGCGGCAGGTGTTGCAGCCAGGCGAACAACGCATCGAGGTCGGCGTCGTCGACCTGCGCAAAATGCGCATACGGGAACACCGGATACAGCACGCCGTTGCGGCTGACGCCATTGCGCATCGTGTGGCGGAATTCCTCCACCGACCAGCCGCCGAGACCGGTGCGCGGGTCCGGCGTCAGGTTCGTGCTGTGGATCGTGCCGTAGTCGGTCGGGAATGCGAGGCCGCCGCTGAACGGCACGCCGCCGCGCATGGTGTGGCAACTGATGCAATTGCCGAGCTGGGCGACGTATTCGCCGTGCGCGAGCACGTCGGCCGTCGCCGCGACCGGCTGGTTCGAGCCTGCTGGAATGCGGTACGGCGCGAATCCGCCCTGGCGCAGGAACAGCACACCCCCGACCGCGAGCGCGGCCAGCAGCAACGGCAGTAGCGCGAGCAGGAAAAAACCGATGCGCCGGCTCATGGCGCGGCCTCGGCGTGCGGGAGATTTCCGCAGGCACGCGGCGGCACGAACGCGCCAGCCGGCGCCGGGCGCTCACCGTCCGGATGCGATTGCTGTGACAGCCATTCGGACACCGCGCGGATGTCTTCCGGCGCGAGGCTGCGGGCAATTTCGCCCATGCAGTCCGGCGCGGTCGCATGACGGATGTCGTTGCGCCAGTTGCCGAGCTGCGCGATCAGGTATTCAGCCGGCAACCCGACCAGCGCCGGCACGCCGGGTTCGAGGCCGGTGAGCGCGCTGCCATGGCAGGCCGTGCAGGCCGGTACGTTGCGCGCCGGATCGCCCCGCGTGACGAGCCTTTCGGCGGTCGTACGCATCGCATCGGTGAGATCGGCGGCACCGGTGTCGGCGCTGCGCGTGCGCGGCGGCTGCGCGGCATAGAATGCGGCAATCTCTTCCATGTAGGCGTCGTCCATGAATTGCACGAGCCAGGTCATCTGCGCGTTGACGCGGCTGCCGTCACGGAAATGCTTGAGTTGCTCGACGAGATAACCAGCCGGCTTGCCGGCAAGATGCGGCACGTATTCGGCACCGTGCACGCCTTCGCCGAGCTTGCCGTGGCAGGCCGCGCATGCGGCAACGCGTTCGCCGATGTCATCGGTCGCCGCATGCGCGACGACGCTGGCGAGCAGCAGCGCGGAACCCAGCATCGCGAGCAAGCGTGCGCTGCAGCGTTGCAGCGCCGGCATGCGCGGACCGCGCACCGGGCGCGCCTCAGCCGCCGACGCCATGCGGCCGGATCACGCCGGCCCAGATGCCGAGCATGACCAGCATGATCAGGCCGACCGATATCGCGATGCGCCGGGTCAGCGCGTGCAGGGTGCGGTCGGTCGTGCCCTTGTCGGTCATCATGTAGAACAGACCTGCGCCGAGGTTGTACAGGATCGCCAGGAACGCCGCGATGATCAGGAGCTTGCCGAGCATGGTCTTCTCCGTGGGCGGAAGCGCTGGCGACCGTTCGCGAAGCGACTTCGAAGTTGCCATGATGCCGCCGCAGAGGCACGCGTGGAAGCGGCGCAACGCCGCAGGCGTGTCACGACCGGTAGTTTCTACGCACCGCCTTTTGCTCGGAGACAATGTGCGTGATTGCGGAGAGTAGCAGTTCCGACGGCCGGGTTGACCAAGGCTTAAAGTTACCAAATTTAAAGCGGATAATTTCTTCGTCGCCTTTTCGCTTCTCTATCACTCTTTCTCGTCATGACATTTTTTCCGGAGGGATCCGGAGTTATTTGGAAGTAGCTTCTTTGTTCCATTCGCTGGGCAAATGGCGATCAATTTGGACAACTGCATTACAAGTAGAAAATCCAGTCAACTGACTCTCGTCGTCGCCATCGCTGTCTCGAGCTTGCTTAGATCTTATGCCTAGCACTTTTCCTATTATGGCGACGTTGCCAAATACGGTCGGGGAGTATGTTTCTTTTACTGTCTTAAGGAGAGGTATTGCTTGCTCACTGGAGCAGCGAGCGCTGAGGAAGAGTTCGGTGCGAAGAAGATAACTTCCGCCGGACAAAGGAGCGTATTTCAGAAGAACTTGATAGCTTCCATCTCTATTTCTTGCTATGTCCATTAGCGTTCCAATAAAGAGAATTGGAGCTGCATTTACCCAGATATCTTGCAACTCGACTGACATAACGGGTGTCAGCCTGACTTGAGATTCATCATCGAGTTTGCTGACCCAATTGATCTCGGCTTCATGTTGTCGAGCAAGTTGATGTAGTTTGGCTACCAGTGCTGCCGTCTCTTCCTCCTCCTGCGCTTTCGCATTAACCTGATTCTGCTCCTCTCGCTGCTTGTTTTGTACGTAGCCCTGATACTTCGATTGAGCAAAGTAGGCTGCGACTGCAAAGATGCCCAGCCATGGCAGAGTGAGTTTCAGGCGTTGAGATATTATCATTAGGACAGCACCTGACATTTGAACGAAGTCGCGTAAGGGAATGTCGTAAGCTTTGATAAGATCATATATAAAAATCACGACTGCGACATATCAAATACAGCCATTATGGATTCGTTGGCCGCGGTAAAATTTTCGAGCTGGTCTCGCAGATTATATGCCCATTTGGAGCCATGAAAGTAGTTGTTGCGGAGGCGATAAATGATGATGAAAAGCGCCACTGCACAATCTGTTGGGTCTACGTTTTTTCCGGAGATGACTGCTTCGACCAAAGTTCGATTGTCGTTCTTGCGTATATTTAAGCCATCAAAGTTGGAGGTGAGCTGACCGTTAGAGAAGTGGCGTTCTTTGAAATGGGCTATTGCCGGGGTGAACGCGTCTGCGTTCAGTTTTCCTTGGTGATTTAGATCATGCGCCCATTTTGGGATGGTGCGGGCTGAGCCACTAGCGCCCAGCGCCTTGGCCTCAAAGAGGCTCCAGAGCAACGAGAAATGCATTGGGGCAGAACGCTCCAGCTGCGAGAGCGCATTGAACTCATCGACGCTTCTCTCAAGCCACTCGATAGCATCCATTGCATCTAGCTACTACTATCCCCCGCCTATGGGGCGTTGCATAAGATATTCGGCTTCGCGTGGGGCTTTCGTCAAGCGGCCTTCATTCTGGAATCAACAAATTGCCGACTGGTTCGGCGATAAAAGGTGACGGGGAACCATCCGCTTAAATTCGGCTGCTCGACTGCCCGCCACGACGAAATCCGCCGGTGGGGTATCCCTTGTGTGCGGCCAACACCGGCTGCCCACAGCGTGGACTCCTACACCCCGCCGATCCAGCTGCGCCGCACGCGCAATTCCGTATCGAGCGCGACGAGGTCGGCGCGAAATCCTGCCGCGATGCGACCGCGGGTCTGCGACAGGCCGAGAAAGTCTGCCGGATACGTCGACGCCATGCGCGCAGCTTCGTCGAGCGGCACTCCGAGTGACACGACCGTGTTGCGCACCGCGCCGGCCATGTCCAGCGCGGAACCGGCGAGCACGCCATCGGCGGTCTCGCAGCGGCCGTTGCGGCAGGTGATCGTCGCGCCGGCCAGGGAATAGTGGTCGAGGTCGGAACCGACCGGCGGCATCGCGTCGGTGACGAGGATCAGTTTGCCGCGCGGCTTTGCCGCCAGTGCAACGCGCAAGGACGCCGGATGCACGTGATGGCCGTCGACGATGAGGCCGCACCAGCTGGCACGATCCTCCAGCGCCGCGCCGACCGCGCCGGGTTCGCGCCCCTGCAGCGGCGTCATCGCGTTGTACAGGTGGGTGAAGCCGCGCACGCCGGCATCGAGCGCGGCGCGTGTCTGCGCGTAGTTCGCCGCGGTGTGTCCGGCGCAGACAATCACGCCGCGCTCGACCAGGGCACGCACCTGTTCCGGCACGACGCGTTCGGGCGCGAGCGTCAGCACGGTCACGCCATGGTGCAGCGAACAGACCAGGTCGAGTTCGGCATCATCGAGCGCGCGGAACTTCGCCGCATCGTGTGCGCCGCGTCGAGTCGGCGCGATGTACGGGCCTTCGAGATGGATGCCGAGCACGCCGGGCACGCCTTGCCCGATCGCTGCGTCGACTGCGGCGATCGCGGCGCGCATCACGTCGGCGTCGTCGGAAATCAGGGTGGGCAGGAAACCTGTCGTGCCAAAGCGTCTATGCGCGGCGCCGATGCGGCGGATCGTTTCGACGGTGGGGGCGTCGTTGAACAGCGCGCCGCCACCGCCGTTGACCTGTACGTCGACAAAGCCGGGCAGCAGGCTGTCGCCGGCGAGGTCGATCGCCTGCACTCCGCGCAAGCGAGCATCGTCCGGCGCGGCGAGCGCGGCGATGCGATCGCCGTCGATCAGCACGACGAGATCGTCGCGGAATCCGTCCTCGGTCAGCACGCGACCGTTGCGCAATGCGAAGGTTGCCATCAGGGCGCCTCGAAACAGGTCATCGTTGCGGCGAAAAGGCGGAGGCGAACCATCGAAGTCGCCATCAGATCGTCTCCGTGACCTTGCGCAGGTGCGGCGGCTGGTCCGGATCGCGACCGCGGCGCAGCGCGAGCGCATTGATCGCGCCGTAGCAGCGATGCACGGCGATCAGCGGCGCGCAGGCCGGATCGAGTCCGCGTGCGAGCGGAAGATGCTCGCCTTCATCACTGCCGGCGACCCATACGCGCGCTCCGCGCGCGCGGAACTTCGCGGCGACGTCGAGCGTGCTTTCGAGCGTGTCGTCGGCCTGCGCAAAGAACAGCACCGGGAAGTCGGCGCCGACCAGCGCCATCGGGCCGTGCTGTACTTCCGCCGCGCTGAACGCCTCGGCATGCAGGCCGCAGGTTTCCTTCAGCTTCAGCGCGGCCTCTTGTGCGGCGGCGAGACCGAGGCCGCGGCCGACGACGAACAGGTTCTGCGCATCGACGAGACCATCCACCAAGGGCGCCCAGTCCAGCGGCCAGCTCGCTTCGAGCGCGGCCGGCACCGAATGCAGGGCTGCACGCAACGCGTCGTCGTTCTTCCATTCCGCCGCGAGCTGCGCGATTGCCGACAGCGAACACAGGAAACTCTTGGTCGCGGCGACGCTGAGTTCCGGTCCGGCACGCAAGGGCACGATGAAATCGGCCGCCTGCGCGAGCGGCGAATCCAGGGCGTTGACCATCGCGACGACGCGCGCGCCGGAACGCTTCGCCGCTTCGGCCTGGCCGACGAGGTCAGGGCTTTTGCCCGACTGCGAGATCGCCAGGAACAGTGCGCCATCGAGATCCTGTTCGGCCGCGTAGATCGACTGCACCGACGGCGCGGCCGAGGTCGTCGTCACACCGAGCCGCGTCTCGAACAGGTACTTGGCGAACGTTGCTGCATTGTCCGAACTGCCGCGCGCGCCGGTCGCGATCAGTCGCGGCGGCTCGCGCCGCAATGCCGCGGCGAGCTCGGCGATGCCGGCGCGGTTGGCGTCGAGCTGGCGCGCGATCGCCGCCGCGGATTCGCGGATTTCCTGATACATGCGCGTCGATTCGGCTGCGCGCGGTGCGGCTTCGGATGCGGTCATGCGTTGCTCGTGGAAGTCATGCAGCGGGCTTGCGCACGCGTGCGGTCGAATCGCGGATCACCAGTTGCGGGCTGAAGCCGCGATTGACTGGCGTGGTGCCGCTGGCGGAGGGTTTGAGTTCGGCGATCAAGCGCAGCGCGGCGTGGCGCGCGATGTCCTCGGTCGCCTGCTTCGCGGTGGTCAGCGCCGGCCAGGACTGCTTCGAGAACGGGCTGTCCTCGAAGCCGGCAATCGACAATTCGTACGGCACGTCGATGCCGTTCGCCTTCGCCGCAGCGAGCACGCCGGCTGCGATCTCGTCGTTCGAGCCGAAGATCGCGGTCGGGCGGTCGCGCAGCGCGAACAGCCGGCGCGCCCCGCGAAAACCATCGTCGAACGAGTAGTCGCCCGGAATCACCAGCTTCTTGTCGAGCGGGATGTCGTAGTCCTTCAACGCGCTCTCGTAGCCCTTGAAACGTTCCGGGCTGGAGCGGTGCGCCTCGCCGCCCCGGAGAAATCCGATGCGTTGGTGGCCGAGCTGGATCAGGTGTTCGGTGATGTCGTACGCCGCGTCGCGGTCGTCGACGTAGACGCACGGATAACCGTCGTCGGGATCTTCCGCGGCCGAGATGATGCGCACGAAGGTGATGCCGTTGTCGGCCAGATAGCGGATCAGGTCCATGCGTTCGGACATCGGCGGTGCCAGCACGAGGCCGGCGAGGCGCGCGCGCCGCACGAGGTCGCGCAGCTCGTCGGCGAGACCGGGCACGCTCGAATCGCAGGGGTGGATCTGCAGTCCGAAGCCCTGGTCGTGGCACGCGGCGAGCACGCCGTTCTGCACACTGATCACGTAGTACGGATTCGGATTGTCGTAGACCAGACCGAGCGCGTGCGAAGTCGCGCTGCGCAGATTGCGCGCGGCCTGATCCGGCGCGTAGTTCAGCTCGTCGACCGCGCGCTGCACGCGTTCGCGCGTGTCCTCGCGCACCGAGCTCTCGTGGTTGATCACACGCGAGACGGTCTTCAGCGACACGTTCGCGCGGCGCGCGACGTCCTTGATCGTGGGTCGGTTCACCGGTGCTTTCCTGGACGAGATCGCTTCATCGTAGCGGACGCATCCGACACGCGTGCGTCACGCGTCCGGCACCATGCCGGCGCGATGGCCGCGCGCGGCGTAGTACAGGATGTACAGGTAGCACGGCAGCATGATCGCCACGAACACGAGCTGGAAGTCGTGCTGTTCGCGCAGCAGCGCGAACGCCTGCGGGATGATCGCGCCGCCGGCGATGCCCATGATGAGCAGCGCCGAGCCGGTTTCGGTGAAGCGGCCGAGACCGGCGATCGCGAGCGGGAAGATCGCCGGCCACATCATCGCATTGGCAAAGCCGAGCGCGGCGACGAAACCGACCGAGACATACCCTTGGGTCAGGTACGCGCCGACGGCAAGCAGCGCGCCGAGCACGGCCGAGAACGCGAGATAGCGCGATTGCGAGATGAAACGCGGAATCGCCAGCAAGCCGGCGACATACCCGAGCAGCATCGCGCTCAGCGTGAACGAGGTGAAGAACTTGGTCTCGTCCGGTGGCAGGCCGAAACCGCGACCGTAGGTGCCGATCGCATCGCCGGCCATGACTTCGACGCCGACGTAGACGAACAGGCACAGCGCGCCGAGCCACAGGTGCGGAAACGCGAGGATGCTGCCACGGCCGCGCGCGCTGACGTCGCGATTGCGATCGGCCGGGCGCACTTCCGGCAGCGGCGAGCGTGCGATCCACAAGCCGAGCAGGCCGAGCACGACGGCCATCGTCAGGTAGGGAAGGTGGATGCGTGCCGCGAACGCATCGAGCAATGCGCCGCGCGTGGCGGGGTCGGCCGCCTGCACCTGCGTCTTGAAATCGCCGAGGCCGTGCATGACCACGGCGCCGATCACCAGCGGCGCGAGGATGCCGGCGACCTTGTTGCAGATGCCCATGAACGCGATGCGCTGCGCCGCGCTCTCGATCGGGCCGAGGATCGAAATGTACGGATTCGCCGCGGTCTGCAGCAACGCGAGGCCGGCGCCGATCGTGAACAGACCGCCGAGCGCGCCCGGATACCAGCGCCGCACGACGAATTCGCCGAACGCGAGCGCGCCGACCGCCATCACCGCGAGGCCGATTGCCATCCCGCGTTTCATGCCGGTGCGGCGCAGGATCAGCGAGGCCGGCAACGCGAGGAAGAAGTACGACAGATAAAACACCATCAGCACGAGGAACGCGTTGACCGTGTTCAGTTCGAATGCGAGTTCGACGAACTGGATCAACGGGCCGTTGAGCCAGGTGACGAAACCGAAGATGAAGAACAGCAGGCCGATGATCAGCATCGGTGTGCGCTGGTCCTGCGGGTGCGACGAGACGACGGTGACGGACATCGGCATTCCCCTGCGGTGGCGGGCCGGTGACACGTTCGCGCAGGAGTGCGGGCGGGTCGCTGGCGCTTCGGTAGCAACGTTGTCATCGAAGCCCGCACAGCGCGACGTTGCGCGGGGCTATTGCAGGAATCCGCCGCATTTCCGGTGGAATCCATCCGCGAATCGAAAAGGGCCCGCGTTGGCTTGACTATAGGTCTGCGACCGTCCACGGTCATTTTGCAGTGCACATTGACAACGTTGTCAGTCGTGCCGAGACTCCGCCGCGTCTGCCCGTGGCCGGTCCGCGCGGGGATTGCCCACGTTGCAGCGGGGAGGGAGTGGATGGCCAGCAGCCACCAGCGGGAGTTGCCGCATGAGATGCGCGCGTTGCTGATCGCGGCGGACGTCGGCGGCACGCATGCGCGCATCGCGCTGGTCGGTCCCGCGCTGGATGGCGCCCAGGCATGGTCCATCCCGCACTACCGCAAGTACGCCTGCGCCGAGTTCTCCGGCCTCGCTGCGATCATTGACGACTTCCGTGCCGACCTCGCGCGCGAAGGTGTCCTCGGCAGTGGTCTTTCGCAGGCGCCGGTCGACCGCGTCGCGCTGGCGATCGCCGGTCATGTCGTCGACGACATCGTGGTCAACGAGAACCTGCCGTGGGCGGTGTCGGTGTCCGGCCTGCGTGCCGCGCTCGGCGTGCGCGACCTCGCCGTGGTCAACGATTTCGAGGCGGTCGCGCATGCGATCGGCCATGTCGAGTCGGCTGCATCGACGTTGCTCAGTGGGCCGGCGACCGCAGCGGATGGACCGGTGCTGGTGGTCGGCCCCGGCACCGGGCTTGGCGCCGCGCTGCGCATTCCGCACGTCGGCCGTGCCGTCATCCTCGCCACCGAAGCGGGTCAGGCAACGCTCGCGCCGGACAGCGACCTGGAAATCGAGATCCTGCGCGAACTGCGCCAGCGCGGTTCGCGCGTGCAGATCGAACACGTGCTGTCCGGCACTGGCCTCGCCAACCTGCACGGCGCCGTGCGCGCACTGCACGGCGCGTCCGCGCAGACGCTGACGCCGGCACAGATCAGCGCGGCGGCGCTTGCCGGCAACGACGCGTTCGCGCGCGAGACGGTCGAGGTTTTTTGCGGCTGGCTCGGCGGCGTGCTCGGCGACCTGGCGCTGCTGTATGGCGCGCAGGGCGGCGTGTATGTCGCCGGCGGCGTGCTGCCGCAGATGCGCGAGTTGCTGCTGCGCAGCCGCTTCGTCGAACGGTTTCTCGACAAGGGCGCGATGCGCGCGGCGCTCGCGCGCACGCCGGTGCGGCTGGTCGACCACGCCCAACTTGGCGTGATCGGTGCGGCCAGTTGGTATTTCAGTCGCGATTCGAATGAACCGGACACGGCACGCATGGGCGCGCCGGTACGGAACGGAGTGGCATAGCTTTTCCGAAAGGGCATCGACCGGCAGGCGCGCAGCGAACGCGTTCCGCCATCCACGACAGCGGCATCCATGACAGCAGGAGGGGATTCATCATGAAGTACCCGAAAACGAAATTGGCGGCGGGCATACTCGCCGCGTTCGGTCTGGCCGGCGCGGTGCATGCCGGTGATGTGGTCACATCGGCCGATCCTGCGCCGGTCGCGGACGTGCCGATCGCCGCGGCGAACGACACGAGCGCCGACGACGCGCAGAAGCTCGACACGATCGTCGTGCACGGCATCCGCGAGAGCCTCAAGCGCTCGCTGGAAACCAAGCGCGATGCCGACGCGATCGTCGAGGCGATCACCGCCGAGGACATCGGCAAGTTCCCGAACACGAACGTCGCCGAGGCGATGGTGATGATTCCGGGCGTCACGCTCGACCGCCGTTTCGGCCAGGGCGAGCGCGTCAGCATCGACGGCACCGATCCGAGCCTGAACCTGTCCTTCCTCGACGGCCATCCGGTCGCGCAGGCGATCTGGCTGTACGGCGAACAGCCGAACCGCGGCTTCGACTACACCCTGCTCGCGCCGGAAATCCTCGGCCGCCTCGAAGTGTTCAAGTCGCCCGAGGCGCGTTTGCCGGAAGGCAGCCTCGGTGGCACCGTGATGATGCACACCCGCCAGCCGCTCGACCTCGATGCGAACACCTTGTCCGGCTCGGTCGGCTACAACTACAACGATCAGGCCAGCGGCGGCAAACCGAACGCCTCGATCTTCTACAGCTGGAAAAACACCGACAGCACCTGGGGCTTCGACGTCGCCGCGCAGCACTATGCCGAACGCGTCGACCGTCAGGGCGTCGAGATCTTCGGTTACCACCCGGTGTCCGACTACGCGGCGCAGAGCCCGGCGGTCGCGGCGCAGGTCGCCAGTGGCGCGCTGAGTCCGAACGCGCTGGTGCCGGACGAGATCAACGCGGCGTATTTCCAGCAGACGCGCAAGCGCAACAGCGCCGTGGCGAACCTGCAGTTCAAACCGAACGACCAGTTCGAAGCGACCTTGAGCGGCCTGTATATCCACGAGAACTTCGGCAGCTACAACCAGTCGGTCTACAACTACCTGCACTGGAACAACGGCACGATGGCCGCCGTCGACAGCCTGACCCAAGGCCCGAACGGCCTTGTCACCGGCGGCCATTCCTCCGGCGAGAACGCCGGCATCGTCTACGACAACCAGTTGCGCGAGTCGGTCGTCACGACCAAGGGCGCGGACCTGCGCATGAACTACAAGGGCGAAGGCTGGACGCTCGGCGGCCAGGCCGGCGTCAGCAAATCGGACAATCCGAACATCGGTCAGTGGTTGCTCGAACCGGTCTACTTCGGTGGTTTCAGCTGGGATGCGCGCAAGGGCTACACGCTCGACGATCCGGCGTCGGGCAAGGACCCGTCGCGCTGGGGCGGCGGCTGGCTCGGCAACCACGGCGTGTTCTCGGCGCATGCCAAGGACACCTACGGCCAGCTCGATTTCGGCAAGCAGCTCGGCGGCTTCTTCAACCAGCTGCTGGTCGGCGTGCGCTACAGCAAGCACGACGAGGACTACGGCCTCAACGTCTACGGTGGCGTCACGCCGGGCACGCTGGCCGACGTCGGCACCGACGGCTTCACCGATATCCTCGACGAATTCGACGGCTTCTCGCCGGACCAGGCGCACCACATCCAGGTCGGACCGGGCAACATCCGCGACTGGATCAACCACAGCAACATCGACTGGGCGCATCCGGACGCCGGCAGTTACCTCAACAACACCTGGGCGCTGACGCAGAAGAACACAGCGGCCTACGCGCAGTTGAACTTCGGCAGCGACGCGTGGCATGGCAACGTCGGCCTGCGCTACGTGCACACCGATACCAGCGGTTCCGGCTTCAACCTGCCCGGCAGCGTGCCGCCGGTGCTGCCGCCCGAGGCGGGCTGGTGGCAGACCAAGGATTCGAGCGTGAACAACTGGCTGCCATCGTTCAACGTCGCCTTCGACGCCGCGCCCGACGTGGTGCTGCGCCTGTCCGGCGCCGAGGTGATCGCGTGGGCGCCGTACAACCAGATGGTCAACAACACCTTCCTCAACGACACGGTGCTGACCGGCAGCGGCGGCAACGCGGACCTGAAGCCGTTCAAGTCGGTCAATTTCAACCTGTCGGCCGAATGGTATTTCGCCGAGCAGTCGGTGCTGGCGGCATCGGTGTTCTACAAGAACGTCATCAACTACATCGACACGACGCCGGAGACCGAGCGCCACTACAACTCGATCCGCGATACCGATCCGGCGCAATGGGCTTCGCTGGTCGGCAGCCACGGCTGCAATGCCGACGGCTTCTGCGACTACAGCGTGTCGCGTCCGCACAATGCCGGCAGCGGCAGCATCAAGGGCTTCAACCTGAGCTACCAGCAGGCATTCGGCGAAACCGGCTTCGGCATGGTCGCCAACTACACCTACGCCGACGGCAGCACCAGCCACGGCAATCCGATGCCGTACCAGTCGAAGAACTCGATCAGCGTCGGGCCGTACTACGAGAACGGCACGTTCAGCGCGCGCATCAATGCGAACTGGCGCAGCCACTACCTCGCCGGCGGCTATGTCGCCGGTGCCCCGCCCGCGGTGGTCGGCAGCTACAGCGATCTCAGCGCGAGCTTCGGCTGGCACTTCAACGAACACTTCGCGCTGTCGTTCGACGCGATGAACCTGCTCAACGAGAAGTACCACCAGTACGCCGTCGGCAACAAGGACGAACTGTTCGCCGAGTACACCACCGGCCGCCGCTACATGGCGACCTTGCGCATGAACTTCTGAACCACGCAGGAAAAATATCGGCGACCTCGGCGAATGTCGAAGCGCGGCCGTGCCGCAAGCAAGCCCGACGAAGAGATCCTTCTCCCTTTGGGGGGAAGGTACTGGCAGGCGGAGAGGGTCGGGCCGCGAACCGGCGCATGCGAAACAAAAATCTCCGCGTCTCCAACGTGGCGTTTCTCGGGCCGGATGATCCGGCCCGCTTTTTTCGTGCACTCGCCCACGAACGCAGTTTGGATATCCTGCGTTTCAGGTTTCACTTCGCCAGCTCCACAAGCGGTCTTCCGTGGCCGCAACATCCCCTTCACGCCCCGCGCTCGCGCTGCGCGATTTGCAGGAGGTTGCATGCGACACGTTCTCATCGCGTTGTTGGTCCTCGTCATCGCAGCGTGCGCGTCATCGCCGCATGCGGTGGATGCGCGGCGTGCGACGCTGCCGCTGTTGCCGATGCCGGCGCAGGTCGAATGGCGCGAGGGACACTTCGTGCTGCACGACGGCGCGCGCCTGCTCGTCGACACGCGCAATGAACAGTCGTTCGCCATCGCGCGCCTGTTCGCCGCACAACTGGCGCAGGCGCGCGGCCTGCGTCTGGACGTCCAGACGTCTTCTGCAGCCGGCGAAGATCGCGCTGCGATCGTGCTTTCGCTCGCGCCGGACGACGCATCCGTCCCGCCTGGGGAAGGCTACGATCTGACCGTCGACACCCACCGCATCCGCGTCGTCGCGCGCGAACCGCGCGGCCTGTTCTACGGCGGCGTCACCTTGTCGCAACTGCTGACGCCCGAAAGCACGCCAGCCACATCGATCGACGTGCCCGCACTGCGCGTCGTCGACCAGCCACGTTTCGCCTGGCGCGGCGCGATGCTCGATTCGGTGCGCCACTTCCAGCCGCCGCAATTCATCGAACGATTCATCGACCAGCTCGCCGAACTCAAGCTCAACACGCTGCACTGGCACCTGACCGACGACCAGGGCTGGCGCATCGAGATCAAGCGCTATCCGCGCCTGACCGAGGTCGGCGCGTGGCGCCGCCCGGCTGGCGCGGCGGGTACCGACGCGAACGGCCAGCCGGTCCGCTACGGCGGCTTCTACACGCAGGACGAGATCCGCCGCATCGTGCGCTACGCGGCCGAGCGCAACATCACGATCGTTCCCGAGATCGACATGCCGGGCCACATGCAGGCCGCGATCGCGGCGTATCCGGAACTCGGCAGCATCGGCGACAAACCCGTCGTCTCGCCGGACTGGGGCGTGCACAGCTACCTGCTCAATACCGACGACGCGACGTTCGCGTTCATGCAGAACGTGCTCGACGAAGTCATGCAACTGTTCCCGAGCACGTACATCCACATCGGCGGCGACGAAGCGGTCAAGGACCAGTGGAAGGCGTCGCCGCGAGAGCAGGCGCGCATGCACGAACTCGGCATTGCCGACGAAGACCACCTGCAAGGCTGGTTCGTCGCGCGCCTGCAGAAATACCTTGCCGCGCACGGGCGCCGCCTGATCGGCTGGGACGAAATCCTCGAAGGCGGCCTGCCCGCGGACGCGACCGTGATGAGCTGGCGCGGCGCGCAGGGCGGCATCGACGCCGCGAAGCAGGGCCACGACGTCGTGATGGCGCCGTCGCCGGACCTGTACCTTGATCATCTGCAGAGCGATGCCGACGACGAGCCGTCCGGCCGCACGGACTCGCGCACGCTCGCCGACATCTACGCATTCCAGCCGACGCCCGCAGGCATGGACGCGAATGCCGCGAAACACGTGCTCGGCGCGCAGGCGAACCTGTGGACGGAGCACATGCGCACGACCGCGATGGTCGAGCACGCCGCGTTCCCGCGTCTTGCCGCACTGGCCGAAGTGTTGTGGTCGCCGCCTTCGACGCACGACTGGAACGGCTTCGTCGCGCGCCTCGTGCCGCAGATGGATCGCTGGCGCGCGCAGGGCATCGCCGCCGCCGACGGCGCGTTCGAGGTGCGCTTCGCGAGCGACTACGACCGTACCGATGCGCGCGTGCGCGTCGCACTGTCCAACCAGGTCGCGCTGCCGATCCGCTATACGAAGGATGGCAGCGAACCGACCGGGGCGTCACCGCTCTACCGCGAACCGCTGCAATTGTCCGTGCCTTCGACCTTGCGCGCGGCGACCTTCCTCGGCACGCGTCGCACGGCGCCGGTGCAGACGCGCGCGTTCACGCCCGAAATGCTGTTGAGCCGAAGCAGCGCCGAGCTGAAGCAATGCAGCGGCAAGATCACCTTGCGCCTCGCCGACAGCGAATCGGCCGACACCGCACGTGCGTTCTACAACGTCGACCTGTTCGACCCGTGCTGGCTCTGGCCCGCTGCGCCGCTCGACGGCATCGCCGGCATCAAGGTGAGCGTCGCGCGGCTGCCGTACAACTTCCAGCTCGCGCACGATGTGGTGAACATCGTGCCGCGGCCTGCGTCCGAAGCGAAGGGTGGGGAATTGCTGGTCAAGCGGGATGGCTGCGAGGGACCGACGCTCGCGCGATTGCCGCTTGAGCCTGCGCGCGAGCGCTCTGCATCGATGCTCGAAACATCGATGCCCGCCACGAAGGGCGCGCACGACCTTTGTTTTGTATTTGCCGGAAGCGAAGCGGGAGCCATGTGGGCGATCGATGGCGTCGAACTCTTGCCGGCGCCGGCAACGCGATGAGTGGAATCCGGCGTCCGAGTCCGCGTGCCGACGCGCGCGCGGCAGCCTCGGGCGGCAGCCGCGCGCTCAGGACCGTGTTTCAGCCGTCGAAACCGTCGGCGAAGATCGCGTCGTCGGCAATCGGCGTGGCGATGAAGCTGCCGACCTCGAAGTCGCCGACGCGGCCGAGTCCGACGATGACGCCGTGGTCGTTGATCGCCGCAGCGCGCAGCAGATACGGGAAGCCGGCGTCGGTGTCGCATTGCTGCAGCAGGTCATATGCGGTCCCGCCGGTCGAGATGAACGCCTTGAAGCTCAGCGTCGCGAAATCCTGCGCGCGGCCGACGATGGTGCCGCCTGCGTTGACGCCGAACGCGGCGCCGGAGGCGAGGCCGAGCAACGCGCCCGGGATCGCCGCTGCGGTGCCGCCGCGAAACGTCACCGGCACCGACTGGCCGCTGCCGTCGATATCCATCTCGCCGACTGCAGTGCCGTCCTCGGCGATGCCGTGGGCCATGCTCGCCACGGCATCGACGCCGGCAGCGATCGGCACGATGCCCGGCGTGCCGAGTTGGCCGGTGGTCGCGTGGGCCAGCGCGCCGATCGCGTTCCAGCCGCCGACGATCGTGCCGGCGTCGTTGATCGCCGACCAGTACGCCTGCGAATCCGGTCCGTTCGGCGGTACGCCGTCGTCGACGAGGCCGCCGGCCTGGCTCCAGGTGAATGCGCGGAATGCGCCATCCTGCGAGGCGAGGCCGACGACCACGCCGGCATTGTTGATGTCGGCCGGATTCAGCTTGTTCGCCTGGTCGTTGCCGATCACGAGGTAGTCCTCCGGGGCCGCCGCGTTCCACAGCATTGCGCTCGTTTGTGCGCCATCGTCGGTGATCGTGGTCGCATAGCCGACGATCTGGCCTAGATCGTTGATCGCGGTCGCTGACGCCTCGTCGCGGTCGGCGGGCCGCGGCAGGGTGATCACCTGCTTGCCGTCGAACAGGAACGCCTGATTGCCGAAGTTCGCGTCGATGTAATAGCCGACGGCCTGGCCGGCTTCGTTGACGTCGGCGACGTAGATGCCGTTCGCATCCGGAATAGTGATTTGTTCGAGGTGATAGTGCGGCGCGGGCAAGCCGGCGATCGCGACGGCGGGCAACACGGACAACAGGACGCTGAAGGCAACGGTTCGCAGATGCATGGATGGCCTCGTGGATGAGAACGTCGCGCGAAGGCGCGGACCGCTTCAGGCTGCGCGGAATCGCGCGCTCGGCGCATTCCGCGCGCATTCGGATCGCGCTCGGATCGCATTCCGAGCGCCATCAGGGTGGCGCGGTGCCAAGCTCGCGCGGGATCACGCGTTCGCCGGCGAGGCCGCGTGCCTGTTCGAGCGCGGCCTGCCATGCCTCGCGGCGCCGTTGCGCGCGGGCGACCGCGAGCTGGATGAGCGCGGCGTCGTAGTCCTGCTTCGCCCACAGCGCGACCTGGCCCGCGACCACGGCAGCGTCGGCCGTGCGATCCTGCGCCAGCAGGAAGTCGACGTAGTCCCGCGCCACACGCAGGATCGACAACGGCACGCCCTGCGCCTGCGCCAGCGAGTACGCCCGGATGAACGCCTGCGCGGCGTCGCCGTTGCGGTCGTCGGCCCAGGCGCGATTCGCCGCGGCGGCGAGGCGGATCGGCGTGCGCGCGTTCGGCGTGGCGTCCGCTGCGTCCGCGATCTCCCCGCTTTCGGGCTTGCCGAGCGTGCGGGCGATGCGCGCGCGCAGCAGTTCGACATCGGCGCGGATCAGGTCGCTGTCGGCCGAGGCGAGCGCCTGCCGCGGCACCGGTTCCAGCTCGGCCAGCGCGGTCGTGCCATCGCCGCGGCGCCAGGCGAGTTCGGCACGCAGCAGGCGGATGCGCTCGTTCTCGGCGGCATCGGCGGGGCGGTCGTCGTTCGCCGGGTCGTCGAGCAGTTCGGCCGCCTCGTTGTGGCGACCCTGCAGCAGCAGTTGCTCGGTGCGGTAGAGGCGCATCGACAGGCGCGAATACTTGCTCGGCACGCGCGCGCGCTGCGCCCACGAGGCATCCATCGCCTCCCGCGCGCGTTCGTTGTCGAGCTGCGCGCGGCGTGCCTCGAACAACAACTGCAGCTCGCCGATGCGTTCCTGCACCATGCCGAGCGCCTCGAAGCGCGCGATCGCGGCGGCGAGGTACGGTTCGGCCTGCGCCGGGTGGCCGCGCAGCAACTCCATTGCGCCGACGTTGCCGTCGACGCGCGCGATGCCGCCTTCGTCGCCGGCGCGCTGGAACGCATCGCGTGCGATGCCGTAGTCGAGCAGCGCTCCGGGAAAATCCTCCAGCGAGGTGCGGCTGATCGCGCGGCCGTTGTGCAGCCGTCCGAGCACCTGCGGCTCGGCCTGCGCGTCGAGCGCCTCGATGCCGTCTCCGAACCAGCGGCCGGCTTCGGCGTATTGCCCGGAGCGCACCGCGACGGTGCCGCGCGCCGCCAGCAGGCGCGCGCGGAACGCGGCGTCGAGGCCGGATTCGGCGAGCATCTCGTCGAGCGCCGCGCGCGCGAGGTCGAGCCGGCCGGCGCGGATGTCGACCTCGGCCAGTTGCTGGCGCAGGCGCGGCGTGTCGTGCGCGAGGCGCGTGTCGGACAACAGGATCGAACGCGCCGCGTCCGGTTCGTTGGCGAGCAGCGCGGCCTGTGCGCGCTGCAAGGTCTCCGATACGGTCTCGCCGTCGCCGGTCGCCGAAGGCACGCGACCGAGAGCGGCGACGAGGCGGTCGGCGGCGCCGCGCAGCGCGGCAGTCGGCGTCGTGTCGTCGAATGTCGCCTGCACCGGCGCAGCGTCGGCGCGATCGGCTCGCACGCGTGCGGACCAGCGCTCGCCGCGATGTTCGATCGCGCCGTCGACGATCGTCGACGACGCGGCCGTGCGCCGTATCGCGGCGACCGGCGTCTCCTTGGCGCCAGTCTGCGACTCGTCGAGCGCGCGCAACTGGCCGACGGTCAGATCGCTCGGCTGCACCGCAAAACCGCCGCGCCGCAGGCGTTCGGCGACGAGATCCATGCCGCCGAGGCGCAGCCAGGGTTCGTCGCCATCGCCGACCGCCAGCGGCAGCACGACGATGCGCCCGGCGCCGGCGGCCGTTGGCGGCGCGTGGCAATGCCAGGGGAGCGCGACGAGGGCGACGGCAACCGCGGCGAGCGTGCATGCAAGCACGATGTCGTGCAGGCGGCCGCGCGGCGGTGGCGGTGATGCGGCAGCGGGTTCGATGCGATCGATTGCGGCCGGGGCGGTCGCGGTCGGCACCGTGGCGTCGTCGTCATCCGTCGCGGCGACCCATTGGTAGCCGAAGCCGGGCACCGTGCGGATCGCCCATTGCTTCTGGCCGTCGTCGTCGAGCGCGCGTCGGCACTGCACGATGAGCTGCCCGAGCTGCACGTCGGAAGCGGTGCCGTGATGCCACAAGGCACCGATGAGTTCGTCGCGCCCGAGCGCGCGCTCGCGCACCTCGACCAGCATCAGCAGGCAGGAGAACGCGCGCGGGGGCAGCGCGATGCGTTCGCCGTCGCGACTCAGCTCGCGCGTCGAGGCGTTGAGCGTGAACGCGCCGAAGCGGTACGTCGAACCCGGCATGCGTGCTTCAGGCGATCTCGAGCGCGGCGACCGAACGGCGCAGCCGCGTCGACAGATACGAATGCGATCCGCACGGCAGCAGGCCGGCATCGAGGAATTGCGCGCGGTACCAGGTCGGCGCGCGCGCGATGAAACCGTTGGTGTCGCCGGCCGCGTTGTCGCGCGAGGTGAACACTTCGAGGAAGGCGAGGCCTTCGAGCAGATCGCCGAAGCCGGACAGGCCGCGGCGCAGTTCGGGCGCCGGCACATAGTGCAGCACGTCGCTGCAGACGATCAGGTCGAAGCGTTCGTCGAAGCGCAGTTCGCCGAGCTGGCCGAAGGTGGCGAGACCGATGTTGCGCGTGCGGCCGTAGCGCGTGACCGCATATTCGCTCGAATCGAGGCCGCGGTAGTCGATGTCCGGTCGCAGCTTCTTCAGGTGCGCGCGCCACGGTGCTTCGCCGCAGCCGACGTCGAGCACGTTGCGCAGTGGCCGCGCGAGGTAGTACTCGGCCAGGTGCACGACCATCGCGACCTTGCGCGCGAGTTCCGCGCGCGAGCCGACGCGGTGGTGCGCATCGCGATACCACTTCTCGAAATAGGCATGGTCGTAGTGCTTGGCCATCGTCGCGTCGTCGGTTGCGGAGCGCGCATGGTAGGGCAGCGTCGGCAGCACGGGTAGAAAAGCGTCGGGCAGCGGCGTTGCCGGATGCCGTCATTCCGGCGCAGGGCGGAATCCATGGTTGCCGTAGCCGACGAATGTCGGAACCCGGATGGAAGACCTGCGTCAGGCCTCCGACACGGCGACGACCGGCGTATCGAGGCGACGCCGATCGCACGCGAACGCAATCGCGCCGAGCAGCAGCACCGCGTGGAAAGTCGCCAGTCGCCACAGCAGCAGTGCCGATCCGAGCGCGCCGAGCGGTGCCCACGGTGACAGCGCGGCGGCGAGTGCGATGTCGCCGCCGCCGATGCCGGCCGGCGCGCCGGTCCATTGCGCCGCATGCAGTGCGACCGATTGAGCGACGAAGGCGAGGCCGAACGGCAACGCGTGGCCGAGCGCGGCGAGCGCGAACCAGAGCACGCCGTAGCGCGCGAGCCATTGCACGGCGACCGTCAGTGTGAGCGCGAGGCTGGCGAACGGCGAGCCGCTGCGCAGACGTGCGAGGTCGGACACGACCTGCGTGCAGAACGCACGCACGCGTTCTCGTCGCGCACGCAGCCAGTGCACGCGCAGCAGCAGCGCGCGCAATGGCGGCCAGCAGCGTGCGCGCAGACGCCATGCCGCGAACGCGATCGCGCCTGCGGCGAGCACGATGCCGGCCGGCAGCCACGCGAATGCGTGCCACGCCGCCGGTACCACGTCGCCGATGCCGAACGCGCAGGCGAGCGGCAGCGCGACGGCGAAGAACGCGGTATCGAGCGCCTGATCCGCGGCGGACAACGCGACACCGGCCGCGGCCGGCATGCCGCCTCGGCGCAGCAGCAGCACGGTCGCCGGATAGCCGCCGGCCCCGGCTGGCGTGATCTGGAACGCGGCATCGCTGGCGAACGCGGTGATCAGCGCGCGACCGTTGCCGATGCGATGGCCGAGCCGCCGCGCCAGCATGCGCAGCTTGATCGCGCGTGCGCCGGCGCTGGCGACGACCAGCGCGAGCAGGGCGACGATGTCGATACGCGGAATCGAACTCGCGGCGACGAGTGCATTGCGACCGCCAAGCACGAGTGGCACGGCGATGGCGGCGGCAACCGCGGCGGTTCCGGCCAGCCACAGCAACGGGCGTTTCATGCGAGATCCAGCGCAGCGGACTTGGTCAGCACGGTGCGCTTCGCAAGTGCGTCGCGCAACACGCGGCGCCATGCGTCGAGGATGTCGTCGTGCAGCGCGTCGGCCGGATGCAGGGCGAGACGCACCAATGGTGCGTTCGTGCTCAGCGCCGGCGCGGCGGCGAGCCATCGGCGGCTGCTCCAGCGTCGCCACGCGCTGCGCGCGGAGGCCGAGATCGCCGGCGCGGCATGGCGCCGGCCGTCGGCGATCGTTTCGAGAAAGCCATGCGTGCTCGTGTAGCGCAGCGGCGAGGCGCGCAACGCCGCGCGCGCGCCGCTGCCGAGCAGCCACGCCGGCGCGACGAAGCCGCGCGCGTTCCAGCCGAGTGTGCCGAACAGATCGAGGCCGGCTTGCAGCCGTGCGTGTGCGTGTTCCTGCGCGAGCGCCGCGAACTCGCCTTCGCCGGCGGTCAGCAGGCGGCGCCGCAGCCATTGCGCGGGATCGCGCGCGGGCGGTGCGTCGTCGAGATGGAAATAGCCGTGCAGCGCGACTTCGTCGCCGTGCGCGATGCGTGTGTCGATCGCGCGGCGGAAATCCGCGTCGGTATCGATGCGGCCGCGATGGTGGTAGTCCGGCACGACCAGCAGGGTCAGTGGCGGCGATCCGAATTCATCGAGCAGCGCGAGCAGGCGCGCGCATTGCGGCCAGGTCGCCGGCGCGACGTCGTGGATCGCAATGCACAGGCGAGGACTCATGACATCTCGGCCGCGCGTTGCGTCGTGTCGCGTGCAGCCTGTGGCGCATGCGCATGCACGAGGTCCGCATAGCGTTGCAGCAGCAACGGGAAGCTGCGTTGCCAGAGGAAGTCGCGTTGCGCGCGTTCGCGCGCGACGCGGCCGATCGCGACGCGATCGCGCGTGTAGAGACGACGCACCGCGTCGGCGAGCGAATCGGCATCGTCCGGTTCGGCGAGTTCGCCGATGTCGTCGCCGACCAGTTCGGTAATCGCGCCGGCACGCACCGCGACGACCGGGCGGGCGCAGGCCATCGCCTCGATCAGGATCATGCCAAACGTTTCGTGGCGGCCGGCGTGGATCAGCGCATCGCAACTGGCGAGCAGGCGCGCGAGGCCGATGCTGTCCTGCTGGTATGGCAGCATCGTCGCGTTTGCGCCGAGGCGCTCGTGGCGTTCCCCGCCGACCAGCAGCAGGTGATACGGCGGGCCAAGGTGTTCGAACGTCTTCAGCAGCAGCGGGATGTCCTTCTCGCGCGCCATGCGTCCGGCGAACACGAGCAGGCGCGTGTCGGCAGCGAGACCGAGCTCGCGGCGCAGACCAGCATCGGCGCGGTCCGGATGGAACGCTTCGCCGTCGACACCGAGCGGCTGCACTGCGACGTTGCCGATGCCGAGGTCGCCGAGGCGTTCGGCAATCAGCCGGCTCGGTGCGAGCACGAGGTCGAAACGGCGATAGAGATGGCGCAGGTAGGTGCCGGCCGCGCGGCCGATCGATGGCGCGAAGCGATCGGCGAACAGGCGCGCGAGATCGGAATGCGCGAACGCGACTGTCGGCACGCCGAGTTCATCGGCGACGCCGAGCGCGAGCCACGCGAGGTGGTACGGATCGGCGACTTCGATCAGGTCCGGTTTCAGTCCGCGCAAGGTGCGCGTCCATTCGCGCAGGCGCAGCGGCAGGCGGTAACCGCCGCCGAACGGAATGCGCGGGCTGGCCAGTTCGATCACGCCCGGCACACGCGCGGCGGTGCGCGGACCCGGCACCAGCAAGGTGTGGCGCACGTCGGCGCAGTGCGCGAAATGCTGCCGCTTCGCCAGCAGGTAGCGCTTGACGCCGCCGCTGTGCGGCGCGAAGAACAGGGTCACGTCGACGATGTGCATGCGTCAGTGATTTGCGCTGGATGGGGGCGGGCCATCGCGCCACTTGGCCGCATGCAGGTTACCGGCGCATGACGGTCGTGCAGGTCATGCCTGCACGCCGGCTCGGCCGCTTTCCACATGCAGGCTGAGCAGGGTGCGCGCTGGCGTGTTCGGATCAGTGACGTCCTCGACGATGCGCAGGTCGCTGCGCCAGTGTCGTGGCGTGATCTCGCAGCGCAGATAGCCGCGCCAGCGGCTGTCGAACTGGCGGATGTGCGGATTGCGTGGCAGGTCGCGCGCGCGCTGCTCGTGGTCGTCGCCGGCCGCGCTGATCGAGGTGCCGACGAATTCGCTGGCGATGACCGGGCTGTCTTCGTCGTCGAAATCGGTCTTGAGGTCGGCAGCGTAGAACGCGTGCATGTCGCCGCCGAGCGTGACGACGTTCGGAATGCGTCGCTCGGCGATGAAGCCGAGCAGCGATGCGCGCGCACCGGCGTAGCCGTCCCAGCCGTCGCTCCAGACCTGCTCATGGCCATCGTCGCCGCGCGAGACGAACGGCGCGATCAGGGTCTGCTGCGCGATCACGTTCCAGCGCGTATCGCTGCCGGCGAGGCCGTGTTCGAGCCAGCGCTGCTGTTCGCCACCGAGCATCGTCTGCGCCGGCGACCAGCGCTGCGCGCAGTCGTCGATGATCTCGACGCGTGCGGCGCAGGCATGCGCGGAACGGTACTGGCGATCGTCAAGCAGGCTGATCGCGGCGAGGTCGCCGTAGCGGAAGCCACGGTACAGCGGCATGCCGTTCGCGTCCGGCCGATGTCGCGCGCGCAGCGGCATGTGCTCGTAGTACGCGCGATACGCGGCGGTGCGGCGCGCGGCGAATTGCTCGCGCGACTCGCCGTAGTTGGAGACGAGGCCGGCGTAGTCGTTGGAGACGTCGTGGTCGTCCCAGGTGACCAGCCACGGATACGCGGCATGCGCGCGTTGCAGGTCCGGATCGGATTTGTAGCAGGCGTGGCGGTTGCGATAGTCGGCCAAGGTCTGCGCGCCGCGCGTGGATTCGTGCCGGCGCACCTGCGCGCCCCACGAGCCTTCGTAGATGTAGTCGCCGACGTGCACGATGAGGTCGAGATCGTCGCCGAGCATGTGCCGGTACGCGCTGAAATAGCCGTGTTCGTAGTGCTGGCAGGAGGCGACCGCGAGGCGCAGCCGATCGACTGGCGCGCGTTGCGCCGGCAACGTGCGCGTGCGCCCGAGCGGACTGGCTTCGCCGTTGCAACGAAACTGGTACCAGTACCAGCGATCCGCGCGCAGACCGTCGACTTCGATGTGCACCGAATGCGCCCAGTCCGCGCTGGCGACCGCGCTGCCGCGGCGCACGATGCGCGTCAGTTGCTCGTCCTCGGCGACGATCCAGTCGACCGCGATGTCGTATGGCGGCAGGAATGCCGCATCTGCTTGCTCGGCCGCGATACGCGTCCATAGCACGAAGCCGTCGGCGGACGGATCGCCGGAGGCGACGCCGAGCGCGAACGGATACGCGTCGAAGCGTGTTCGCGCGAGCAGGCCACCACCGAGCGCGACGCCGGCCAGCCCGAGCGCGCCGGCCCCAAGCAGGAAGTGTCGCCGCGACCAGTGGCCGCGCTTTCGTGTCGCGTCGTACATGCGCGGCTGGCTGAGATGAAGGCGGCGGCAGCATCGCGATCGCGCGTGGCAGCGCGATGGCTCGCGCGTTGCGGATTGAAGTCAGGCGGCGCGATCGCGCACTGGTCGGAACGTGCGGTTTCTCAGCCGGCCGCGCGGGCGCTGCGTCGCGCGGAAGACGCGCGCGGGGTCGGAAACACGGCGCGCGCCGGTTCGGTTCGGCCAGCCTCGGAAGGATCGTAGCCAGCCAGTTGCGCGATCTGCTCGCGCAGCGCGGCGTCGCGCAGGATGCCTAGAAATTGCTGCATGACCGGCTCGGTCAGCGCGTCGTCACGGCACAGGAAGAAATAGCGTTCGCTGACCAGCGGCACGAAGCCCAGGCCAAATCGGCGCGCCGGCACTTCGAGGCCGAAGCCGACATCGGCCATGCCGCTGCCGACATAGGCGGCGACGGCCGCGTGCGTGTATTCGACGCTTTCGTAGCCATCGATCGTGCGCGTGTCGACGTCCGCCTGTTGCAGCAGCAGATCGAACAACAGGCGCGTGCCGGAACCGGCGCGACGGTTGACGAAACGCATTCCGGCGCGACTGAGGTCGGCAAGCCCGTGGATCGCCTTCGGATTGCCAGGCGCGACGATCAGGCCCTGGCGGCGCGTCGCCAGATGGATCACGGTCCAGTCGTCGCGCACGCGCCGGGCGTAGTGCGCGGCCGCGGCCGCTTCGAGTTCGCCGATCGGCAGGTGCAGGCCGGCGAGGTCGCACTCGCCATCGAGTAGCGCGTTCAACGCCTCGTCGGACGCGCGGTACTTGAGGTCGATCGGGATTTCGCGCGTGACCAGCCAATGACGCAGCGCCTCGACTGCGAAGCCGTGGCTGGCCTGCAAACGCAACACCGGCTGCGCCACCGACAGCGCGCGTTCGATCTCGACTTCGACTTCCGAGGCGAGGCTGTCGAGCAGGGGCGCCAGCCGCGCCGCGATGCGCTGGTCGGCCCAGGCCAGGCGTTCGCCAAGCGCGGTGAGCTTCGCGCCACGACCACGCTGGCTTTCGACCAGTGGTCGGCCGAACGCGCGTTCGCCTTCGCGCAGCAGACCCCATGCGTAACGATAGGTCAGGCCGCAGTCGCGGCACGCCGCGGCGAGCGTGCCGCCACGTTGGATGCCGACCAGCAAGGTCGTCAGCCGCGGCACCAGCGGACTGCCGTCGGAACGGCGCAGCTGCCAATGCGCATCGATCGTTACCTTGAGCATGCCATTGCGTTTCCGTGTCCGAAGGTGCTTTTTAAAGCCTATTGTAGACTTTCGTAGCGTGGCGCACAGTCGCCGTCCGGTCGACCATGCGAGCTGCCAATAAGCTTACGACAGCCTATTGGCATCTTCCTCGACCGAAACCGGAGGCAGCATGAGCGGCACGCTCGATGTCGGCGCCACAGGGCGCCCAGCGACAGGAATCCTTGCAAAGGAACGTTCGGTGGCCGGCCCCGGCTTCAACCGCTGGCTGGTGCCGCCCGCGGCGCTGTGCATCCACCTGTGCATCGGCATGGCCTACGGTTTCAGCGTGTTCTGGCTGCCTATGACGAAGCTGCTGACCGGCACCGACGCCACCGCTTGCGCGAACCTCGGTTTCATCGCCGCGCTGACCACCACGAGCTGCAACTGGAGCGTGCCGCAGGTCACCCACATCTTCGAGACGTTCATCGCGATGCTCGGCGTTTCAGCCGCAATCTGGGGTGGCTGGCTCGAACATGCCGGGCCGCGCAAGGCCGGTTTCATCGCCGCGCTGTGCTGGGGTGGCGGCCTCGTGCTTGGCGGCATTGGCGTGATGACGCACCAGTTGTGGCTGCTTTATCTGGGTTGCGGCGTGCTCGGCGGCGTCGGCCAAGGGCTCGGCTACATCACGCCGGTATCGACCCTGATCAAATGGTTCCCGGATCGGCGCGGCATGGCCACCGGCTTCGCGATCATGGGTTATGGCGGCGGCGCGATGGTGGGTGCGCCGCTGGCGGTCGCGCTGATGAAGCACTTTTCCGTCGACGGCTCGCAGGGCGTCGCGGCAACCCTGGTCGCGATGGGCGTTATCTACTTCTTCGTGATGGGCATCGGCGCGTTCGGTTTCCGCGTCGCGCCGACCGGTTGGCGTCCGGCTGGCTGGACGCCAGCGGAGCGCGGCAATGCCAACGCGATGATCACGCAAGGTCATGTGCACCTCGACCGCGCGTGGAAGACGCCGCAGTTCTGGCTGGTGTGGAGCGCACTCTGTCTCAACGTGACCGCCGGCATCGCGGTGATCGCGATGGCCAGCCCGATGTTCCAGGACGTGTTCGGCGCAAAGCTGCTCGGCGTTGCCGATGCCGGCACGTTGAGTGCCGCGCAGAAAGCGGCGATCGTCGCGGCTGCGGCCGGTCTGGTCGGTCTGATCAGCCTGTTCAACAGCCTCGGTCGCTTCGGCTGGGCCTCGCTGTCCGATCACCTCGGGCGCAAGAACACCTATTACGTGTTCTTCGTGCTCGGCATCGCCCTGTACTGCGCGCTGCCGACGCTCGGCCATCTCGGTTACGCGGCGTTGTTCGTCATTGCGGTGTGCCTGATCCTGTCGATGTACGGCGGCGGTTTCGCGACCGTGCCGGCGTATCTGGCGGACCTGTTCGGCACGCAGATGGTCGGCGCGATCCATGGTCGCCTGCTGACTGCGTGGTCGGTCGCCGGCATTGTCGGCCCGCTGCTGATCGCGGCGCTGCGGCAGGCGCAGCTCGACAATGGCGTGCCGCAGAACCTCGTCTACGACCGTACCTTGTACCTGATGGCGTTCCTGCTGCTGTGCGGCCTGATCTGCAATTTGCTGGTGCGGCCGGTGAAGCCTTCGGCGTTCATGAGCGAGACGGAACTCGCGCGCGAACGCGCGCTGCAGCACGAAGGTCATACCGACGTGCAGGCGCGCGACGCCGCGCGCGGCGCATTCGGCATCGGTGGCGTGCTGGCGTGGCTTGGGGTCGGCGTTCCGTTCCTGGTCGGCGTTTGGATCGCGCTGTCCAAGGCCGCGGCGTTGTTTTGAGGACAGCCATGACACACGCGCCCGCCATTGCTATCCGACCTCCGCGGCATCCGCGTTCCTATCGTCGCGGTTCATCGCCCGCGGCGCATCCTTAGAAGGCAGGGTCATCGACATGGCAGCTCAACCGCTACCTCTCAATACTCCGCGCCGGCGCGATCCGGCCGACGGCCTGACGTCAGCCGCCGCGGACACGGTGCGCCAAGCAGTGGCCGCGCAACGCGATCGCCCCGGTGCGTTGATGCCGGTACTGCACGCCGTGCAGCGCGCGCTCGGCCATGTGCCGCCGGAGGCGCTGCCGTTGATCGCGCACGAGCTCAACCTCACGCGCGCCGAGGTGCATGGCGTGGTCAGCTTCTATCACCACTTCCGCAGCATGCCACCTGGGCGGCATGTCGTGCAGCTGTGCCGTGCCGAAGCCTGCCAGGCGCTCGGTGCACGTGCGCTCGAGGCACATGCGAAGCAGGTGCTCGGCATCGACTTCGGTGAGACGACTGCTGATGGCGCGATCAGCCTCGAACCGGTGTATTGCCTTGGCAACTGCGGTTGCGGGCCATCCGTGTTGGTCGACGACGACGAACTGCATGCACGCGTGACGCCGGCGGTGTTCGATGCACTGGTTGCGCGCGCGAAGGAGGTCGCGGCATGAGCGAGGGTTTGAAAATCTTCATTTCACGCGACGCGACCTCGCTTGCGCTCGGCGCGGACGCGACCGCGGCTGCGATCGCCGCCGAAGCGCTGCGACGCGGCATCGCGATCGACATCGTGCGCACCGGTTCGCGCGGCATGTTCTGGCTTGAACCTCTGGTCGAGATCGCAACTCCGGCCGGGCGCATGGCCTACGGCCCGATCGCGGCAGGCGACGCGGCAGCCTTGTTCGACGCCGGTTTCACCACCGGTGGCGCGCATGCGCTCAAGCTCGGCGTCACCGAAGAGATCGCGTTCTTGAGGCAGCAGGAACGCCTGACGTTCGCCCGCGTCGGCATCACCGATCCGCTCAGCGTTGCCGACTACGTCGCGCATGGCGGCTTCCGTGGTCTGCAAAAGGCGCTCGCGATGGCGCCGGCGGATATCGTCAAGGAAGTCAGTGACGCCGGGCTGCGCGGCCGCGGTGGCGCGGCGTTTCCTACCGGCATCAAGTGGAAGACCGTGCACGACACCGTGTCCGTGCAGAAGTACATCGTCTGCAATGCGGACGAAGGCGACTCCGGCACGTTCTCCGATCGCATGCTGATGGAGGGCGATCCGTTGTGCCTGATCGAAGGCATGGCGATAGCCGCCGTCGCGGTCGGTGCGACCCAGGGCTATATCTACCTGCGCAGCGAATACCCGCACGCTCACCGTGCACTGAACGCGGCGATCGCGAATGCGTATGCGGCCGGCTACCTCGGCGCCGACGTGAATGGCAGCGGCCGCCGCTTCGACCTCGAAGTCCGGCTCGGTGCCGGCGCTTACATTTGCGGCGAGGAAACATCCCTGCTCGACAGCCTCGAAGGCAAGCGCGGCCAGGTCCGCTTCAAGCCGCCGTTGCCGGCCATCAAGGGTCTGTTCGGCCAGCCGACCGTGATCAACAACGTCATTTCGTTCGCGTCGGTACCGATCATCCTCGCCGAGGGTGCCGCGTTCTATCGCGACTACGGCGTCGGTCGGTCGCGTGGCACCTTGCCGATCCAGCTTGCCGGCAACCTCAAGCGCCCCGGACTGGTAGAAAAAGCATTCGGCCTGACCTTGCGCGAACTGCTGTACGAGTACGGCGGCGGTTCGTATTCCGGTCGGCCGATCCGCGCCGTGCAGGTCGGTGGCCCGCTCGGCGCGTACTTGCCGGAGTCGCAGTTCGACACCGTTGTCGACTACGAATCGTTCGCCGCGGCCGGCGCGATGCTCGGTCACGGCGGCGTCGTCGCATTCGACGACAGCGTCGACATGCTCGAACAGGCGCGCTACGCGATGGAGTTCTGCGCGGTGGAATCCTGCGGCAAGTGCACGCCGTGCCGGATCGGCTCGACGCGCGGCGTCGAGGTGATCGACCGCATCCGTTCGAACATCGAGCGCGAAAAGAATTTCGCCGTGCTGAACGACCTGTGCGAGACGATGCGTTACGGATCGCTGTGCGCGCTCGGTGGCCTTACACCGGACCCGGTAGTCAGTGCGTTGAAGCACTTTCCGGAAGATTTCGCGGTGCGCGCATGAGGAGTGTCGATCCTGCTCTCTCTTTGTCGGTGACGTGCGCGGCCGCCGCGCGCTGGAGGTTGAAATGCGTTCGATAGCCGAAACCGATCTGGGTACCCCGATCTCGGTCCAGCGTCAGCAGGTCACGCTGGAGATCGATGGCCGCGCGGTCAGCGTGCCGGCCGGCACCTCGGTGCTGCGCGCGGCTGCCGAGATCGGCATCCAGATCCCGAAATTGTGTGCGACCGAACTGCTCGACGCGTTCGGTTCGTGCCGCCTGTGCCTCGTGCAGATCGAAGGCATGCGCGGCTATCCGGCTTCGTGCACGACGCCGGTTGCGGCCGGCATGAAGGTGACGACACAGAACGCCAAGCTCGGCGACATCCGCCGCGGCGTGATGGAGCTGTACATCTCTGACCATCCGCTCGACTGCCTGACCTGTCCCGCCAATGGTCATTGCGAGCTGCAGGACATGGCCGGCGCGGTGGGCCTGCGCGAGGTGCGTTACGGCTATGACGGTGCGAACCATGTGTATGCGGAAAGCCGCCAGCCAGTGCCCAAGGGATTCGACCAGATCACGGCGCTGCGCACGCAGAACGGGAAGAACCCGCTGTTTGCCGCAAAAGACGAAAGCAATCCGTACTTCACCTTCGATCCATCCAAGTGCATCGTCTGCTCGCGCTGCGTGCGTGCCTGCGACGAGCAGCAGGGCACGCTTGCACTCACGATCCAGGGGCGCGGCTTCGATTCGAAGGTGTCGGCCAGCCAGGCCGAGACGTTCATCGACTCCGAATGCGTTTCCTGCGGCGCCTGCGTGCAGGCCTGCCCGACGGCGACCTTGAGCGAGAAATCGCTGATCGAGATGGGCCAGGCCGAACACAGTGTGGTCACGACCTGCGCCTACTGCGGCGTCGGTTGTTCGTTCCGCGCCGAGATGAAGGGCGAGGAAATCGTGCGCATGGTGCCGAACAAGGACGGCCATGCGAACCATGGTCATTCCTGCGTCAAGGGCCGTTTTGCGATCGGCTATGCGACGCATCCCGACCGTATCCTGAAACCGATGATCCGCGCCAGGATTTCCGATCCATGGCGCGAAGTGTCGTGGGAGGAGGCGATTGGCCACGCCGCCTCCGAGTTCAAGCGCATCCAGAAGAAGTACGGCCGCGACTCGATCGGCGGCATTACCTCGTCGCGCTGCACGAACGAGGAAACCTATCTCGTGCAGAAGCTGATCCGTGCCGGCTTCGGCAACAACAACGTCGACACCTGCGCTCGCGTATGCCACTCGCCGACCGGCTACGGCCTGAAGAACACGCTCGGCGAATCGGCCGGCACGCAGAACTTCGATTCGGTGATGAAGGCCGACGTGATCCTCGTGATCGGCGCGAACCCGACCGATGCGCATCCGGTGTTCGGTTCGCAGATGAAGCGCCGCCTGCGCGAGGGCGCGAAACTGATCGTCGCCGATCCGCGCCGCATCGACCTGGTGCGCTCGCCACACATCAAGGCGGACTTTCATCTGAAGCTGCGCCCCGGCACCAACGTCGCGCTGCTCGATGCGCTGGCGCACGTGATCGTCGACGAGGGGCTGGTGAACGAGGCATTCGTGCGCGAACGCTGCGAGGCGGAACCGTTCGCGCGCTGGCGCGCGTTTGTCGCCGACCCGCGCCATTCACCGGAAGCGATGGAGGAAGTCACCGGCGTGCCGGCCGCCGACGTGCGTGCGGCTGCGCGCATGTACGCGACCGCTGGCAATGGCGCGATCTATTATGGTCTCGGCGTGACCGAGCATTCGCAGGGGTCGACCGCCGTGATGGCGATCGCCAATCTCGCAATGGCGACCGGCAACATCGGCCGCGAAGGCGTCGGCGTGAATCCGCTGCGCGGCCAGAACAACGTGCAGGGCGCCTGCGACATGGGCGCGCTGCCGAACGTGTTCCCCGGCTACCAGCCGGTCGCCGACGCGGCGGCGCGCGACAAGTTCGCCAAGGCGTGGGGCGTCCCGAGCCTGCCCGAGAAGATCGGCATGGCGATCACCGACGTGCCGCACGCGGCCGAGGAGGGCAAGCTCAAGTGCATGTACATCTTCGGCGAGGACCCGGCGCAGACCGAGCCGGACCTCGCCACCGTGCGCAAGGGCTTCGAGGCGCTGGACTTCATCATCGTCCAGGACATCTTCATGACGAAGACGGCGATGTTCGCCGACGTCGTGCTGCCGGCCACCTCGTGGGGCGAGCACGACGGCGTGTTCTCGTCGGCGGACCGCGGCTTCCAGCGCTTCTACAAGGCCGTCAACGCCAAGGGCGACGTGAAGCACGACTGGGAGATCCACGGCCTGATCGCCACCGCGATGGGCTATCCGATGA
>JAEWGO010000017.1 GCA_023388255.1 Pseudomonadota bacterium
CATCTCGAACTCGGAAGTGAAACGCAGCTGCGCCGATGGTAGTGTGGCTTAAGCCATGCAAGAGTAGGTCATCGCCAGGGGCTTTATCAGAACGCCTCCCCAGGAATGGGGAGGCGTTCGCTTTTGCAGCTTTTGCGGCTAAAGCAGGCAACAATCCAAGTGCGCCGTCGCGAACGCGACGTGCAATGGGAATCTGATGCGAGTGGAAATGACGGCGATGCAATGCTTCATCTACAAAAGCCAGCGTAAGGCGGATACGTATGTGTTCCTGTGCGAGCGCGATGGCTTTTCGGCATTGCCGCCGCCGATTGCCGAAAGGCTCGGCACTCTTGCGTTCGTCATGGAGCTTGAGCTGTCGGCCGAGCGCAAGCTGGCGCGCGAACCCGCCGCGACCGTGATGGACAATCTCACCCGGCGCGGGTTTCACCTGCAGATGCCGCCGATCGATCCAGAGGCGCCATCCGAATCCGCCTGACATCGATATTGGCAACGATCTGTCGCACTTAACCGCGCGTTAGCCGCAGCCACGTCCGGCGTCGATATACTCGGCGTGGCTGCGGCGACGCCGCGGAGGAGAGCACAGCGGATGCCCAGGCGCGTCGTTGAACGGATGCAGACGATGATGGCGGTGATCCGCCATCTTCTCCCCGCATGGCTGTGTTTCGCGCTCGCAGCGCCGATCGATCATCCGCTTTCCCTTGTTTTGCTGCTGATCGCGAACGCAATCGCGATGACCGGCATCTGCCGGGCGCTTGGCTTCGAGATGGGGCCGAACTTCCTGCGCAGCATCGCACGCAGCGGCCTGACCTACTTCGTGCTCTCTACGGTCTACGCGGCGTTCGTCGCAGCGCTTCTGGCGGCCCCGGCATGGTGGCTGGCGAGCGAAGGATCGTTGCCGGCGGCATTGCTCGTTTCCGCCGCGCTGGCGGCTTGCCTGTTCGCTATCTGGCGCTTGTGGCCGGCGTTCGCGCTGCCGTTCGTCTGGGACGACGCCTACCCGCATGCCGAGGAAGGCGGTTCGTGGTTGCTCACGGCGCTCCGCCGATCGCTTGCGTTCGCGCGTCACCTGACCCGCGAGCACGAACTGTTCTTCGGCTATGGACTTCCTGCCGGACTTGCCCTGCTGCTGCTGGCGGTCGGCGCGCTTGCGCTCGCAGGTCTTGGCGGCTTCCTCACGGGCGACGCCCGCATCGTTGCGCTCATGCTGTATGCCATCGTCGCGACGCCGTCGGCTCATGTCATCCTCGTCAACCGCGCGGTGCGCGCGCTGCTTGCTGACGCTCGCGGTCCGCGACGATCTCGCGACGTGCCCGTCGAAGAGCCGATCTCGACGGGTGCCGGCGGGGTCAGTCTTCTTCCGGCGGAGATCGGAGAAGCTGAACTCGATGCAACCCTGCTTTCCGCCGCGCACTCCGCCCAGGTCACGCTCGCACTCGCTGCGCTCGAACGCGGTGCCGATCCGAACACATCGCCACGACCGGGTCAGCGCGATCAACGCAGCGCATTGCTGATGGCCGTGACGATGCCGGATTCGCGCATGCTGCGCGCGCTGATCGGCAAGGGCGCCGACGTCAACCGTGCGCACGCCGGCATTACCCCGCTGATCGCCGCGACGCGAGACAGCTACGAAGGACGCCCTGAGGCGGTCACCACCCTGCTTGCCAATGGCGCCGATCCGCGCGTCGCGGACTCGATCGGCAACACGCCGTTGCATCATGCCGCACGTTGCGCCGAGCCGATCGTCGCGGCGCTGCTGGTCGATGCCGGTGCGGACGTGAACGCATGCAATGGCGAGGGCGCGACCGCGCTCGGCATCGCTTGCGGCAGTGCGAACTGGACCATGGCGGCCTTCCTGCTCGAGCACGGCGCGCGTGGCGACATCGACCATGCGCATCCCGCATTGATCTCTGCCGCGGGCATCAACGACGACGATCCGGTCGGTGTGAAGCTGTTGCTGAAACATCGGGCGAATGCCGACGCCGTCGATCCGCTTCGTCGCACCGCGCTGATGACTGCTGCACTCGCAGGTCATGCGCGTATCGCCGAGGCGCTGCTGGCGGGCGGCGCCACAGTGGATATGGCCGATCATCGCGGCACCACCGCGTTGATGGAAGCGGCACGCTCGGGGGTGGCCGGCGTGATCCATTCGCTCGCAAAGCGCAAGGCAGGCACCGAACTCGTCGACGTCAGCCAGCGCACCGCGTTGATCGTTGCGTGCCAGTCGCGCCACGCGAGCGAGGAAGCCGTTCGTGCATTGCTGGCGATGGGCGCCGATCGCGCTGCTGTCGGCGCAGACGGCAAGCGTGCGCTCGACCACGCGGCGGCGGCCGGGCGCTGGCACATCGTTGCCCTGCTTGATCCGGCGCATTCATTGCCGAGCAGTCTCGACGGTGCGCTGCCGACGACGCAGACCGCGAACGTGGATCATCTGCTCGACGCGCTGCGTTTTGGCCATTGGAACGTCGCGACGGAATTCGTCGGCACCCTGTCCGATTGGCCTGCCTCGGCGCTCGCCGATCTCTTTTTCGACCTCGCCGATGCCGAACATGCGCAGGCACGGGCGTGGCTGCTCAACCACGGTCTCGCGCTCGATGCGCACGTGGGCGACGGCCGATCGCTGGCCGATGCGCTGCTGGAAGAATTGCCGGCATCACTTGCCGCGGTGCGCGAACTGGCCGATCGTGGCGCGCCGATCGGCGGCGCGGGAGTCGTCGCACGCATGCTCGCGCTTGCGCAAACGCTGGTGGCTCCGGATCGCGAATCCCTGAGTGCCTTCGCCGCCGAACTCATCGATCGAGGCGCGGACTGGGGCGGCCCCGCCAGCGGCCAGCGCACGGCCTTGCATTTGGCAGTCGCCCTCGACGATGTTGGACTCACCCGACGCCTGCTCGACATCGGCGCGGATCCGAATGCACGCGACGTGCACGGCCGCGCGCCGTTGCATCTCGCCTCGAGAGCCGATGCACACAACGCCGTCGAGCTCGTGCAGATGCTCGTGCGTGCCGGCGCGAGTCCGGAAATCGCCACCTCGACTGGTGAAACACCACTCGGTCTTGCGCTCGCGGCAAAGGACGCCGCACTTGCGCACTGGCTCGACTGGACCTCATGGCGGCTGCCGCTGCGCCGATTGCGTGCGGCTGATCTTCCGGCTGCCGCTGCGATGGGCGATACCGCAGCGGTCGACCGTCTGCTCGCGCTCGGATTGCCGATAGACGGCGAGGATGCGCAAGGCGCCACCGCGTTGATCCGCGCCGCCGGTTCAGGCCATGCAGCCCTCGTTGTGCGCCTGCTCGAGGCCGGCGCCGATGCCACGCATGCCGCGCATTCCGGAATCCATTGCCTCGCCGCCGCGGTCAGCGCGAAGCGCGAAGCGGTCGTGCGCACGCTACTCAATCACGGCACTGCGCCGGACACGCCGATGACTGGCGGCGGCACGGCGTTGACGGTCGCCGCCGCGCTGGGCCAGTTGCGTATCGCCGATGCACTGCTGGAAGCCGGCGCCGACGCCAACGCGGTCGATGCGCAAGGCACCGCGTCGCTGCATGCCGCCGCGCAATACGCATTCGACAGCGGCGACAGCACGGGTGCTCGCGCGTTGTTCGAGCGTCTGCTGCGCGCAGGTGCGCACCTGGATACGCGCAACCAGGCCGGCCAGGACACGCTGCTGGTGCTGCTCGGTGCGCGCGCGCAGCCGGGTGCCACCTGCGACGCTGAGCACCTCAAGCGCCTGGCCGAATGGCTGCTCGAACACGGCGCTCACGCCGACACGCAGGACGACCGCGGCGTTACCGCGCTGCACGCATGCGCGCTGCATGGCCTGTTCGGCTGCGCGCGCCTGCTAAAGGCACACGGCGCCGTGCTCGACCGGGTCGACAGTTTCGGGCGCAACGCGGCGGATGTCGCCGCGTTGCTCGGCTATGTCGATGTCGCCGCCGAACTCGATGCCGGTCGTGCCATGGCGCTGCCCGGCGCGCGCCAGACCTTGCGTCGACCAGCGCGTACGCCGGATTGATCGCAAGCGCGGAACGAGCTGCATGGGAGAACGCGTTTCATGTCGTGGCGAAGACGTGCTACGACCGCATGCGCCTGTAAAGAAACCATGGCAGCCAGCGCACGACCCGCGCAATCAGCGCGAACTTGCGCGGCAGGTAACAGCTGGCGGAGCCACGCGGCATGCGCTCGACCACGATCCTCGCAACGGCGCTCGGATCTGCCGCGGCGGTCGGCAGGCGCATGCCGTGGGTCAGGTTCGTCGCAAGGAAACCGAGCCGGTACAACTGCACGCGCAATTCACTTGGCGAATGGCGTTGACGCAGGCTCTCGTACAGCGATTCGAGACCGCGTTTCGCACTCGCATAGACCACGTTGCGACCGCGTCCGCGCACGGCGGCGATACTGCCGAACAACACGATGGCGCCGCGCGCTTCGAGCAGGCGCGGCAGCAGCGCATGCACGATCGCCAGCGGCGCATGCAGATTGATCGCCAGCAGCTGACCGATGCGCGCCGTGTCCAGCGAGAAGTCGTCGTCCTCGCGCGAATGCCCGATCGGCAGCAGCAACGCCGACAATGGCCCCATGCCATCCAGCGCCGCCATGACACGCGTGCCGGGTTCGGCTTCGCGGCCGAGATCGAGCGCAAGGCTGCGCACGCTGACGCCGTGGCGCAAGCGCAGGTCGGCGGCAAGCGCGTCCAGATCGCGCGCATCCGACGCGACCAGCAGCAGGTCATGCCCGCGACGCGCGAGCTCGGCCGCGAGTGCACGCCCGAGTCCGCTCGATGCGCCGACGACGAGCGCCGTCACAGTGCCAGCCTCCGTGCCAGCTCCGACGTGTGCAGGCCGCCCGGGTTGTGCGCGGCCAGTTGCGCACGCGCGAACTCGAATGCGGGAATCGCTTGGCGCACGGTGGTTGCGTCGAGGGTCGATTCCTTGATCAGGTTCGGCCGTCCGCCATGCGCGATCGCGAGTGTCGCCAGCGATTCGAGGAACGCGCGCTGCCCGCTCCGCGCCGGCGCCGGCAGTTGCAAGGCGAGCGCGATGCCCTTGCCGTCGAAGGCGAAACCGTCCGCGACGCCGGCGAACAGTTTGCTCGCGATCAGAGCGATCAGCGGTCGCTGGCGCTCGACCAGAGCGGTCAGTCCTTCTGCAAACGCGACGAAGCGCGCATGCGGGATCAGCCATTGCGCCTCGGCCATGCCGGCGCTGCCGTAACCGGCAAAATACATGTGCGCCGCATTCAGCGGAAACAGCGCATCGGCAAGCGGTAGCGCGGTCTGCCCGGCACGGCACCAGCGCAGGCCGAGCCAGGTATTCGCCGCGGCGATGCCGGCACGATTCCACAGTGCGAACGGCGCCGGTGCGATCGCCGCCGGCAGGTCGTGCGATTCCGGCGGCAGCGTTGCCGCCTTTGCAACGGGCGAATCGCTGGCAAGGCCCACGCGGATTACACCGCGGCCGAAATGGCCGGCGCGGCCATCGTGCCAGCCGTACAGCACCGGCGCGTTGGCCGCTTCGCGCAATACGCGCGCCGCTTCGATGAAGTCCTTGACCGGCACGCGCCGCAGCACCAGTGCTCCCGGCGGTCGCGCAAGGCGCAGGGTCGCGCGCGTGACCGTGCCGGTCAGGCCGAAGCCGGCGAATGTCGCCGCGAACAGGTCGGGATGCTGCAGCGCGCTGGCGACGACATGGCCGCGCACTGGCGCGTGCAGTTCGATCGCCTCGACGCGACTGCGGAACGTTCCGTCGCGTGCGGGATTCTTGCCATGCACATCGGCCGCGATGCAGCCGCCGATCGTCGCACGCGGATGTCCCGGCGCGACCGGCAGGTACCAGCCACGCGCCAACGCGAAGCGCTGAACCTCGCCGATGCAGGCGCCGGCTTCGACGGTCAGATAGCCGGCCTCGTCGTCGAACGCGAGCAGGCGGTCGAACGCACCCAGATCCTGGCTGACCGCGCCATCGCCGAAACTCGCGCCGACATACGACACGCCGGCGCCGCGCGCGATGCGCGGTGCGTCCGTCGGTACTGCATCGAGCAGACGGTAGCGATCCGGCCTCTGCACGCGCACCTGTGCACGGAATTGCCGGTCGAAACTGGCCAGCTCCGTTTCGGCCAGCGCATAGCCGCGCACGTCAGGCATCCTCGGTGTGCCCGCTGTCGGCCTGGAACAGTCGTTCGAGGTCTGCGCGCGCTTCCTGCGCGCTCTGCAGAAGCGCGGCGTCGTCGTCGTAGACCGGATACTGGTTCGCGAGCATGCGTTCGTCATGTTTGCGGAAGCGCTGTACATAGTCCGCCGCGACCGCCTTGTCGTAGCCGAGCGCCTCGAACACGCCGCGCGCGATCTCCAGGCTGGAGAAGAACGTCTCGCGCACGATGCTGTCGACGTTGAGGTCCATCAGCTTGAACACGTGCTGGCGATTGCGCGCACGTGCGAATACCTTCAGATGCGGGAAGTGGCGCTTGAGCAAGCGTGCAGTGCGCAGGTTTGCCTCCGGATTCTCGGTCGCGATCACGAAGATTTCCGCCTTGTCGGCCTGCGCTGCACGCAGCAGGTCGAGCCGCGAGGCGTCGCCGTAGAACACCGTGTTGCCGAAGTGACGCATGAAATCGACCTGCTCCGGATCGGCTTCCAGCGCGGTGAACGGAATCCTGTTCGCGTTGAGCATGCGCGCGACTATCTGGCCGAAACGCCCCATGCCGGCGACGATGACGCGCGGCGTGGCCGTGTCGAGCGTGTCGAATTCGCGTGTCGATTTCGGCTTGCCGGCTGGCGCGATCTCGGCGCGCAGTCGCACCAGCAGCGGCGTTGCCGCCATCGACAAGGTGATCACGAGGATCGCTAGATCCTTCTGCTCGCCACTGACCAGCCCATTCATTGCGGCCAGGCCAAAAACCACGAAGGCGAATTCGCCGCCTTGCGCGAGCAGCGCCGCCAGCGCGACCGACTGCGCGTTGTCCTCGCGTGCGGCGACGCGCGAGACCACGTACAGCACCAGCGCCTTCGCGGCGATCAGTCCGAGCAGCAGCAGGCCGATCAGTTGCGGTTGCGCCAGCGCCATCTTCACATCCAGCGACATGCCGACGCCGATGAAGAACAGGCCCAGCAACAGGCCGCGGAACGGCTCGATCTGCGCCTCGATCTCGTGGCGGTATTCCGAATCGGCAAGCAGGACGCCGGCGAGGAACGCGCCAAGCGACATCGAGATGCCGGCCAGTTGCATCAGCCACGCGGTGCCGATCACGACCAGCAGCGCGGTGGCGGTGAACACCTCCGGCGTGCCGGCCTTGGCGGCGGCGCGGAACATCGGCCGCAGCAGATAGCGGCCGCCGACCACGACTGCGGCGATCGTCAGGATCACGCGCAGCGCGGCGAGCAGTTCGGCGCTGCCGCTGGTCACGGCGGCATGACTGGTGCCGAGGATCGGAATCAGCGCGAGGATCGGGATCGCGGCGACGTCCTGGAACAGCAGGATCGCGAAACCGAGCCGGCCATGCGCGCTGGTCAGTTCCTTGCGCTCGGCGAGCAGCTGCAGGTCGATCGCGGTCGATGACAGCGCGAGGCCGAGGCCGACGATCAATGCGGCTTTCCAGTCGAGTCCGAACGCGAGCACGATGCCGCCAATCAGCGCGGTCGTTGCGGCCATCTGCAGGCTGCCCGCGCCGAACACGCTGCGGCGCATGACCCACAGTCGCTGCGGCGATACTTCCAGGCCGATCACGAACAGCATCAGCACGACGCCGAACTCGGAAAGATGCCCGATCTGCTCGACGTCACCGATCAGGCGCAACCCGAACGGCCCGATCAGCGCGCCGGCGCCGAGATAGCCGAGCACCGCGCCGAGCTTCCAGCGCTTGGCCAGCGGCACCGCGATCACGGTCGCCAGCAGGAGGATGACTGCGTATTGCAGGAAGCCGTGGTTTTCCACGCGAACTCCGTCGAATGTGCGCGAAGTATCGCATGCGGGCTTTGCCCGACGGGGTTAAGCGATCGTTCGCCGGAGGGTGTCTCAGGCGCTGAGACCGCGCCGTCGCAGGCTGGGCTCGTCCCTCATCGCAGGAGCCGCTCCATGTTGCTTGCGCCACTCGCGTTACCTGAACGATCCGCACGAAAGACTGCCGTCACAGCGATGCCTTTGACCGCGCGCAGCCCGATGCCGCCATCCATCCGCGGCGCGCCCGCGGCGCCCGCATACGCGTTGGCGTTGTACGCGTGGCTCGCGCTGGGCGCGTGCACGCTGCTGTGTGTGCCCGCTGCGCGTGGCGGGCCATTGCTCGGCGCGACCTTGCCGTTCTGGCTGGTCGGCGCGCCTGTGCTCGATCTGCTGTGGGTCAATCGTGCCGGACTGCGCGAACGCTTGCGCCAGTTGCGCGCCGCCCGGCGCAGCGCCGCTCCAGCCGCCGTGCGCGTGCCTCGACGCCGTGTGCAACGAACGTCCTAGCCGCGCAAGCCGAGTCGCTTGCGTTCCATCCGGCGCAGGAACTCGTCCATGATGCGGCGGTACAGGTCCTCGCCGAGATAGGCGTCCTCGACGCCGGCGTCGATCGAGGGGTTGTCGTTGACTTCGATGATGACCGCGCGGTCGCCGGCCTGCTTCAGGTCGACGCCGTACAAGCCGTCGCCGATCGGCGCGGTTGCGCGCAACGCGAGCTTCACGACCTCCGACGGTGCCTCGCGCACCGGCAAGGTCTCGAAGCCGCCGGATTTCGCCGTGCCCTTGGCGCCGTGGTTGTAGATCTGCCAATGGCCGCGCGACATGTAGTACTTGCACGCATACAGCGGCTCGCGGTTGAGGATGCCGATGCGCCAGTCGAAGTCGGTGAACATGAACTCCTGCGCGAGCACCAGCGCCGTGTGCTGGAACAGGTCGTCGACCGCCTTCTTGAGTTGATCTGCGTTCTCGACCTTGACGATGCCGCGCGAGAACGAGCCGTCCGGGATCTTCAGCACGATCGGGAAGCCGAGCAAGTCGGGCAGCTCGGCGAGTTTCTTCGGCTCGTCGCGATAGAGGATCTCGGTGCGCGGCGTGGGCAGCTTGCGCGACTTCATCAGATCGTTCAGATAGATCTTGTTCGTGCACTTCAAGATCGAACTCGGGTCGTCGATGACGACCATGTCCTCTTTTTCCGCCTTGTTGGCGAAGCGATAGGTATGGTTGTCGAGCGCGGTCGTCTCGCGGATGAACAGGCCGTCGTACTCGGCCAGCCGGGTGTAGTCGTTCTTCGAGAGCGCATCGACCTCGATGCCGAGTTCGGCGCCGGCTTCGACGAAGGCCTTCAGCGCGCGTTTGTTCGACGGCGGCATAGGATCGTTCGGGTCGACCAGCATCGCGATGTCGAAGCGGAACTTCCTGCGTGCGCGCGGCTTGCGCCAGAGTTTCTTCGAGAACTTGTCGAGCGCCTGCGCGAAACCGTCCTCCTGCGGATCGGACAAGGTGTGCAGCCCGGTCGGCTTGATCGCGGCGATCTGCCAGACGCGCTCGCGTTCGAACTCGATGCGCAGGATGGGGCACGGGAACGTCTCGAACACTTGGCGCGCGAGATCCTCCAGCGCCGGATACGAGGTTTCGCCGAAATACACCAGCACGCCGAAGTCGGTCGTGTCGCGTCCGCCGGCCGGCAGGAACTTGCCGAGCTTGGCGTTGAGATCCTCGATGTCGAGGCCGTACAGCGAGCGCCGGCGCAGGTCGTTGATCGCGCGCACCGACGGAATCACCTTGTGTCCGCGAGCCTCGGCCAGCAGCGAGACGTAATACCCGGTGCCAAGGTACTTGTAGCTGCGGCAGAGATTGATGACCTGGGTGCGCTCGTCGTCGGCGCCGATCGCCTCCTTGAGGTAATCCTGCGCGGTGACGACGTTGTCGGATGGGTAGTACGAGCCCCAGTCCGAGGCTTTTTCAACGACGATGACGAGCCGGCTCATGCGGAACGTTTGCTTGGAAGGTTCGAGAGGCCGAGCCTCTTCGGTCCGTCAAGGGACGGGCGCGGAGGACGGCGGAAAGGGCAGGTCGGTACTGGAGAGAGGCCATTTTCGGCGCGAAGTTTGACACAGCATCGGGCCCCCGTGCGCAGTGGATTCATGCACGCTTCGTGCGATGAAGCGTGCATGAACAATGCCGCGCGAAAGCATTGCGACAGGCCGATCACGCGACTAGTCTGCGCGCCGTGTTGGCCCCCATCCAGACCATGCCCGAACCCGTCGTGACGAGCGCCGCGCATATCCGCCGCGCGACGATCGACGACCTCGATGCGCTGGTCGAACTGGAGAATTCCGCGTTCGCGATCGAACGCATGAGCGCGCGCCAGTGGCGCCGGCACCTGGAAAGCCTCACGGCGGAAATTTTCATTGCAACCCGCGATCGCCAGGTCGTCGGTGCGGCCGTCGTGTTCTTCCGTCGCACCAACCCGATTGCGCGGCTGTACTCGATCGCGGTCGCCGCCAGCGAACGCGGTCGCGGCGTTGGCGACATGCTGCTGGCATCGGCCGAGCTGGCTGCGCGTCGGCGTGGCAGTCGTGCGTTGCGGCTGGAGGTGCGCACCGACAATGCGACCGCGCAGCGACTCTACGAACGCCACGGCTATCGCCGCTTCGGCCAGCGCGTGGGCTACTACGAAGACGGACAGGACGCGCTGCGCTACGAAAAAGCACTCACCGACGCGCGCGAACCGCGGCTGCAGGCGATGCGCTCCTGAGCGGCGGCGAGCTGCGCGGGACTTCAGTCCGGCTTTGTCTTCGCCTACCGATTCGCTTGTTGCAGCAGCGCCGTAGTGGCGGCATCGGCGGGTCGCGCGACGAGACCGCCGGCGGCGGCCAGCGAGACCGTGTAGCGACCGCCATCGACCAGCGGCAGGTATGCGGCGCTGCCGTAGTCCGCGTCGACCCACGGCAACCAGTGCGGGAAACGCTGCTTCAGATGCCACAGATCGAATAGCCGGTCCGGCGACAGCGCGACCACGCTCCTGGGCGCTTCGCGCTCGACCGCGATGTCGCGATAACGCCCGCTGATGCGATCGAGCTGATACAGCGGCGGCGCGCCGAGAACGACCGCGCGCACGTCCCACTTGATGACGCGCGCATCGAGCTGCCAATCGTCGCCGGACAATTCCACCTCGCGCTGTGTGCCGTCCGGCAAGCGGATCGTCACTGCGTATCGCTGCGGACCGAGCGCGTGTGCCTCCAGTTGCGCGACCTGCGCTTCCGAGGTCAGGCGCTGATAGCCGATCAGGGCCGTGCCGACGACGGCGCCCAGCAGCGCGAGCAATGTGAACACAAGACTCCATAGCAGGCGATGACAAGCCGCGAAGCGCCTTCGCACCATCCAGTGCCGGCGTGCATGCGTGGCCTGCGCCAGCGCGAGCAGCGCGCAGGCGGCGGCAAAGGCGAACAAGGCGAGCAGCAAGGGAGTCAGTGTCATGCGCCGAGCTTAGCGGTTGCCGCGTCGATGCGACGTTATACTGCGCACGAACCAATGCCGGAATTGCCCATGCCGCTTCGTCGCCTTCTTCCGCTCCTGCTGATTGCGCTGGCGCTGGCCGCGTGCGGCAACAAGGGGCCGCTGGTCAAGCCGCCGGCCAAGCCGGACACACAGGCCACCGCGCCCGCACCCGTGGCTGCGGAACCCGGCGGCCACTGAGCGCGATTGCGGTGGGCCTGCGCTTCAGCAAGATGCATGGACTCGGCAACGACTTCGTCGTCGTCGACTGCCGCGAACATCCGCTCGCGCTCGATAGGCAAGCGATACGCCGCCTCGGCGACCGTCATTTCGGCGTCGGTTTCGACCAGTTGCTGACGATCGAACCGGCGCGCGACGCGTCCTGCTCGTTCGCCTACGGCATCTGGAATACCGACGGCACGGAATCCGGCCAATGCGGCAACGGCCTGCGCTGCGTCGCGCGCTGGCTCGCGCGCGATGGTGTGCTTGCGCCGGGCCTGACGCGGCTCGAAAGTCCGTCTGGCCCGGTCACGGTCGAGCTGCTCGACGGTGGCGGCGTACGTGCGGAAATGGGCGAACCGCGCTTCGAGCCGGATCGGATACCGTTGCTCGTCGACGCTTCCGCGATCGATGCGCCGAACGCGGCGTATGCGATCGACGTTGCGGGCCGCGAGGTGCGGATCGGCGCCGTGTCGATGGGCAATCCGCATGCGGTGGTCGAGGTCGACGACGTCGCGCAGGCATCGGTCGAGGCACTCGGCGCGCAGATCGAACACGCATCGGCATTTCCGCAAGGCTGCAATGTCGGTTTTGCGCAAATTCTCGCACGCGATGCGATCGCCTTGCGTGTATGGGAGCGCGGCGTCGGCGCAACGCTGGCCTGCGGCAGCGGTGCCTGCGCCGCGGTGGCGGTGTTGCGCCAGCGCGGCAAGGTCGATGCGGCGGTGCGCGTCGCATTGCCCGGCGGCGAACTCGGCATCGAGTGGGAAGGCCCGGGCCATGCGCTATGGATGAGCGGGCCGGCCGCGTTCGTGTTCGAGGGTGAGTACAGTGGCGGGTAGCGCAACAGCATCATCCCCTGCAACCGGTCGATGGCCGCAATCAACGAGGAAGCCATGAGCGAACTCAGCGTCAAGGAAGGTCTGGATGCGATGGAGGTCGCGAGCTACCTGCGTCGCCACCCCGCATTCCTCAACGAATTCCCGGATCTGGCATTGGCCCTGGTGGTGCCGCGCGATCAGGGCTCGGCCGCGTCGCTGGCGAGCTACCAGCTCGATGTGCTGCGCGACAAGAACCGCGAGCTGAATCGTCGCCTGCACGAGTTGATCGAGATCGCGCACGAGAACGAGCAACTGATGGTGCGCGTGCATACGCTGACCTTGGCACTGATGCGTGCGCGCACCTTGCCCGAAACGGTCACGTCGATCACCGCTGCGTTGACCGAGGACTTCAGCACCGACTTCGTGCGCCTCGTGCTGTTCCGCGCCGATCCAGAGCTTCCGGCCGCGCCATGGCTGATCGCCGAACCGGCCGGCACCGCCGCGTTCCCGGCGTTCGCCGAGTTCTTCAAACGCGCCGAGCCGCTGTGCGGCCGCCTGCAGCAGGAAAAGCTCGATGTGCTGTTCGGCGATCATGCGGTCGAAGTGCATTCGGCCGTGCTGATTCCGATCGGTGCAGCCGGCATGCTTGCGATCGGCAGCCACGATCCGAACCGCTTCCATCCGGGCATGGGCACGGTGTTCCTGAAGCTGATCGGCGAGGCCGTGTCGACCGCGCTCGCACGCTTCCCGGCCTGAGCGCGGATCGCCGCCACGCCCACGCGATGAATGCCGTCGCGCAAGCGCTCGCCGATGCGGAGCTCGCCACCGCGGTCGACCGCTTCCTCGCCTATCTGCGTGGCGAGCGGCAGTATTCGCCGAGCACGCTCGACCACTATGCGCAGGCGCTGGTGCCGCTGACGGATTTCGCCGCGCAGCAGGGCGTGCGCCGCTGGCGCGATCTCAAACCGGACCAGGCGCAATCACTGCTCGCGCAGCAGCATCGCGAGCGCAAATACGCGCCGTCGACCTTGCGCGGCATCGCCTCGGCCTGGCGCAGTTTCTTCCGCTTCCTCGCGCGCGAGGGCGAGGTGGCGACGAATCCGGCGATCGGTCTGCGTTCGCCGAAGGTACGCCGCAAGCTGCCCGAGGTGCTCGATGCCGACGAGATGGTGCAGCTCGTCGAGGTGCCCGGCGACGATGCCGAAGCGGTGCGTGACCGTGCGCTGCTGGAACTGCTGTATTCGAGCGGCCTGCGCGTGGCGGAGTTGTGCGGCATGCGCTGGAAGGATCTTGATGTCGATGACGGCCTTCTGCGCGTGACCGGCAAGGGCAACAAGACGCGCATCGTGCCGGTCGGCACGAAGGCGCTTGCCGCGCTGGCGGCATTGCGTGAGCAGGATGGCTGCGGCGACGACGACCCACTTGTGCGCGGCGCGCGCGGTGCGCCGCTGACGCCGAACGGCGTGCGCGCGCGGCTCAAGCGCCGCGCGCAGGAGCAGGGCGTGTGGAAGCGCGTCTACCCGCATCTGCTGCGCCATTCCTGCGCGAGCCACTTGCTCGAATCGTCGGGTGATTTGCGCGCTGTGCAGGAACTGCTCGGCCACGCCGACATCGGCACCACGCAGATCTACACGCACCTGGATTTCCAGCATCTGGCCAAGGTTTACGACGCGGCGCATCCGCGCGCGCGACGCAAGCCGTAGGCCAGGCGCACTCGACCGGCCGGCCTGGCGGTTCGCGGCCATGGTCTGGCGCAGCACATCACTCGGGCAGCGACGTGCCGCTGCCTTGGAATCCGCGGCCACGTCCCCACCTCATCGTTTTTCCCAAAGGATGCGCGGGATGGAAAGCTTCCACGCCACCACCATCGTCTCCGTGCGTCGCGGCGAGCGCGTCGTGATAGGCGGCGACGGCCAGGTCACGCTCGGCAACACGGTCATGAAGGCGAACGCGCGCAAGATCCGCCGCCTCGGCAAGGGCGACGTGCTCGCCGGTTTCGCCGGCGCGACCGCCGATGCGTTCACGTTGTTCGAACTGTTCGAGCAGAAGCTCGACAAGCACGGCGGCAACCTCACGCGCGCCGCCGTCGAACTGGCCAAGGACTGGCGCACCGAGCGTCGTCTTGGACGGCTTGAGGCGATGCTCGCGGTCGCCGACAAGACCAGTTCGCTGCTGATCTCCGGCAACGGCGACGTGCTGGAACCGGAGAACGGCCTGATCGCGATCGGCTCCGGCGGCCCGTTCGCGCTTGCGGCGGCGAAGGCATTGCTCGAACACACCGAGCTCGATCCGCGCGCAATTGTCGAGAAGGCGTTGAACATCGCCGGCGACATCTGCATCTATACCAATCACAACACGACGATCGAAGAGCTGTAGCCCTTGCTCGTAATCCCGGCTCAGGCCGGGATCCATTCTCTTGTCTACCGCAAGATCAAAATGGATTCCGGCTTGCGCCGGAATGACGGCAAAAAACCTCATCCGCAGATTCCGAAGCCCATGTCCGAACTCACTCCTCGCGAAATCGTCAACGAACTCGACCGCTACATCATCGGCCAGAACGCAGCCAAGCGCGCGGTCGCGATCGCGCTGCGCAATCGCTGGCGGCGCATGCAGCTTGAGCCGTCGTTGCGCGAAGAAGTCACGCCGAAGAACATCCTGATGATCGGTCCGACCGGTGTCGGCAAGACCGAGATCGCGCGGCGTCTCGCCGCGCTGGCGAATGCGCCGTTCATCAAGGTGGAGGCGACCAAGTTCACCGAGGTCGGCTACGTCGGCAAGGACGTCGAGCAGATCATCCGCGATCTCGCCGACAGCGCGGTCAAGATGATGCGCGAGCAGGCCAAGGTGCGCGTGCGCTCGCAGGCCGAGGACCGCGCCGAGGACCGCATCCTCGATGCGCTGCTGCCGCGCCGCCAGGGCGTCGGTTTCGCCAACGAGCCGCAACCGCACGATGCCCACGCGGCCGACACGCGGCAGAAACTGCGCAAGCAATTGCGCGAGGGCGCGCTCGACGAGCGCGAGATCGAACTCGATTTCGCGATGAACGTCGGCGTCGAGATCATGGCGCCGCCGGGCATGGAGGAAATGACCAGCCAGCTGCGCGGCATGTTCCAGTCGCTCGCCGGGCAGAAGTCGCAATCGCGCAAGCTGACCATCGCGCAGGCACGCCCGCTGCTGATCGAGGAAGAAGCCGGCAAGCTCGTCAACGACGAGGAGATCAAGACGCAGGCGATCGCGAATGCCGAGCAGAACGGCATCGTGTTCATCGACGAGATCGACAAGATCGCGCAGCGCGGCGAGTTCAGCGGCGCAGGCGTCTCGCGCGAGGGCGTGCAGCGCGACCTGCTGCCGCTTGTCGAAGGCTCGGCGGTGTCGACCAAGTACGGCATCGTCAAGACCGACCACATCCTGTTCATCGCGTCCGGTGCGTTCTCGCTGGCCAAGCCGTCCGACCTCGTGCCGGAACTGCAGGGCCGTTTCCCGATCCGCGTCGAACTGGCCGCGCTGACCGCGGACGACTTCAAACGCATCCTGTCCGAGCCGCAGCATGCGCTGACCAAACAGTACACGGCGCTGCTCGGCACCGAAGGCGTGACCGTGGAGTTCACCGAAGACGGCATTGCTCGCCTCGCCGAGATCGCGTTCCACGTCAACGAGCGTACCGAGAACATCGGTGCGCGCCGCCTGCACACCGTGCTGGAGCGCCTGCTCGACGAGATTTCCTACATGGCTTCCGACAAGAGCGGCCAGCACTACCGCATCGACGCAGCCTATGTCGACGCACATCTCGGTGCGCTGGTCAAGGACGAAGATCTGTCGCGCTACATTCTTTGATGTGACGTGGCGCGAGACGTTGCGACCAGGCCGCCGGCTTCCGTTTCTTGCTTTCGCGTCTCGCGTTCGCCGCCCCACATCCTTGCACCTTCGTTCCAACTGCCCGACCATACGCCCATGAGTACCGTCGTTCCGTTCAAGGCCCGTGGCGTTCGCGCCGAACTGCGTGAGGCATTCGAGCAGCGCATCCCGCTGCGCATCCAGCGCGATCGTCTGCAGCCAGGCGTGATCCACGGCTATGTCGTGGCGTTGTCGCGCGACTTCTGCCTGATCGCCGAAGTCGGCGACGTGATGCGCTTCGATGGCTACATCGCGATTGCGGTCGCCGACATCAGCACGATGGAGATCGATCCCTCGCGCGAGTTCGTCGACAAGGCGCTGGCCTTGCGCGGTGAAACCCTGCAGGTTCCGGAGGGTTTCCGGCTCGACGACTGGGGCACGATCGCCCAGTCGGCGGCAGCCTGCGCGCCATTGATCTCGGTCAACATGATCGAGGACGACGACGGCGAGATCAGCTACGTCGGACAGCTTGATGCGATCGAACCGAATGCGCTGGTGTTGCGAGAACTCGATCCGAATGCGGAATGGTATCCGGACAACGGCACCTACGAGTTCGAGGCACTCGGCTCGATCGGTTTCGGCAGCGGTTATCTCGAAGCGCTGTGGCAGGTCGCCGGCTCGCCGGCCGATCCGCTGGCGCCGCGCGCGCCGGTGTCGGACAAGATCCACTAGTTTTTGCGATCGTCCGTGATCGCTGTTTCGAGAGGCGTGGCGCGCGGTTCCGGGACATTCGCTTTCGTGCGAATCCAGAGGCGACCATCTTGGCAGCACTTTTCACGTACAGCACGCTTCGCATGCGGCGGCATTCGACGCGCGAGGTTCCGAAGCCAAGCCACCGCCTCTCCCGCTTGCGGGGGAGGTCGCGCCAGAAGTGCGGGTAAGGGTTGCTTGGGATGCCGCCCCAGGGCTTGCTTCATCCCAGTCGGCACGTTCCAGCCGCCAGGGAAACGGAACATGCGAGCGGGCATCGTCGCCAACCAGGTGTCTCGATGAATCCTCCCATTCCGACCAGCATCACGCTCCACCGCGCCTCGCACGTGCTCGAAGTTGCGTTCGATGGCGGTGAAACCTTCCGCCTGCCAGCCGAATACCTGCGCGTGCATTCGCCGAGCGCAGAAGTGCAGGGGCACGGGCCGGGACAGAAAGTGCTCGTTGCCGGCAAGCGCGATGTGAACATCGATGCCGTCGAGCCTGTCGGCAACTATGCGGTGTTGCTGCGCTTCAGCGACGGCCACGCGACCGGGTTGTTCTCGTGGGGCGTGCTGCACGAACTCGGGCGCGACCAGGCGAAGAACTGGCAGGCGTACCTCGATGCGCTGGCGGTGAACGGAGCGACTCGCTCGGCCTGAGCGATAGGCGTAAGGCTGGCGACAGGTCGTGCGCGCAAGAATGCGCGCAAGCGATACCGCCGCAATTGCGTGTCTTCCATCGGACCAGGCCACCATGCCCGAAGACATCGAGATCGATACCGACAAACTGCGCGAGGCGATCGACCGGGAAATCGAGCGTGACGCCGGTTCGCTGTTGCGTTCCATCGCGCTGACGACGGCGGTGATTGCGGCGCTCGCCGCGATCGCGTCGCTCGAAGCCGGCGGCACGGTCAACGAGGCGTTGGCGCTGAAGACCGAAGCGACGCGCCTGCAGGCCGAAGCCTCCGATCAATGGGCCTACTACCAGGCCAAGGGCCTGAAGGCGACCGTGATCGCCGCGCAGCGCAATGTCTGGGCAGCGCTCGACAAACCAGCGCCGGCTGAACTCGCCAACGAGGTCACGCGCTACAGCGACGATCAGGCGAAAAGCCGGGAAAAGGCCGAGGCGCTCGAACGCGAACGCGACGCCAAATCCGCCGAGGCCGACGTGCTGATGCATCGCCATCACTACTTCGCCGATTCGGTCGCGCTGCTGCAGGTCAGCATCGCGCTCGGCGCGGTGGCCGCGCTCGCACGCAAACGCGTGGTCTGGCTCGGTTCCGTCCTCCTCGGTGTCTGCGGCGTGGGCTTGTTCGCGCTGGCGTTCCTGCGCTGAAGAGGGCCGCTCCGCGCATGGTCGGACGCGGGTGAGCCGGCGAATGCCGCGCTTGCGGTACGATGCGCGGCATGAGCGAAACGAGCGGCAAGACAAGCACCACCCATTTCGGCTACCGCGACGTGCCCGAGACCGACAAGGCGCGCCTCGTCGGCGAAGTATTCACCTCGGTCGCGCGCAGCTACGACGTCATGAACGACCTCATGTCGTTCGGCGTGCATCGCCTGTGGAAGCGTTATTTCGTCGGCACCAGCGGCGTGCGCGAAGGCGATCGCGTGCTCGATCTCGCGGGTGGTACCGGCGACATCGCGGCGCTGCTGTTGCCGAAGGTCGGCACGTCGGGCAGCGTCGTCGTCGGCGACATCAACGGCGACATGCTGAAGGTCGGGCGCGATCGCCTGCTCGACCGAGGCCACACGCGTGGCCTCGACTGGACGCAGATGGATGCTGAAGCATTGCCGTTCCCGGACAAGAGCTTCGATTGCGTGACGATGGCATTCGGCCTGCGCAACGTCACGCGCAAGGAGAATGCACTGAAAGACATCCACCGCGTGCTGAAGATCGGCGGTCGCGCGCTGGTGCTGGAGTTCTCCGCGGTGCGTTCCGACTTCCTGAAGCCGCTGTACGATTTCCATTCGTTCCAGGTGCTGCCGCGCATCGGCAAGCTGATTGCCGGCGACGATGCGAGCTATCGCTATCTCGCCGAATCGATCCGCAAGCATCCGGACCAGGCGACGTTGAAGGCGATGATGGAAGACGCCGGCTTCGCGAAGGTGGACGTACGCAATCTCTCCGCCGGCATCGTCGCGATCCATCGCGGCTATCGCGTCTGATCGCGTCGCGACCATTGCCGACTTTCCCTTTCGATTCCGAGGTACTGCCGTGTTCCTGTCACGCCTTGTGGCTGCTTCTGCATTGTTGATCGCCTTCGACGCCGCTGCCGCCGACCCGCACAGCTACGCCAATACCGACAAGGTCGGCGTGCAGGCGCTCGCGCTCGACCTTGCCGTCGATTTCGGCAAGCGCGAACTCGCCGGCACCGCCGAGCTGCAGCTCGACTGGCATGACAAGGCTGCGCGCGAACTCGTGCTCGACACGCGCGACCTGACCATCGAGAAGGTCGAGGCGCTCGATGCCGACGGTACCGCGCATGCGGCCACCTACAGGCTGGCCACGCGCGACGCGATCCTCGGTTCCGCCTTGCACGTCGAGCTCGATGCGCAGGCGCCACGCGTGCGCATCCGCTACCACACCGCACCGACCGCATCGGGCCTGCAATGGATGACGCCGGCGCAGACTGCCGGCAAGAAGCAGCCGTTCATGTATTCGCAGTCCGAATCGATCCATGCGCGCAGCTGGGTGCCGCTGCAGGACACGCCATCAGTGCGCTTCACCTACACCGCGCACATCACGGTGTCGAAGGCGCTGCGCGCGGTGATGAGCGCGGACAACGACGTGAAACATCCGCTCGACGGCGACTTCCGTTTCACGATGAAGCAGCGGATTCCGTCGTATCTGCTGGCCATCGCGGTCGGTGATCTCGCCGTGCGCGAAACCGGACCGCGCAGCGCGGTGTATGCGGAGCCGTCGGTGGTCGACGCGGCGGCGAAGGAATTCGCCGACACCGAGAAGATGATCGAGACGACCGAGCAGCTGTACGGACCCTACCGCTGGGAGCGCTACGACATCCTCGTGCTGCCGCCAAGTTTCCCCTTCGGAGGCATGGAGAATCCGCGCCTGACCTTCGCCACGCCCACCGTGATCGTCGGCGACAAGAGCCTTGTCTCGCTGGTCGCGCATGAGCTTGCGCATTCGTGGTCCGGCAACCTCGTCACGAATGCGGCATGGAAGCACATGTGGCTCAACGAAGGCTTCACCAGCTATGTCGAGAACCGCATCGTCGAGGCCGTGTACGGCAAGGCGCAGGCGGACGAGGAGTTCGTCCTCGCCTCCGACGAATTGCGCCGCGAGATCAAGGACACGCCGGCGCAGGCGCAGCGCCTGGTGCCGGATGTCGAAGACGCCGACGATGCCGGTTCGGACTTCGCCTACGTCAAGGGCGCGTGGTTGCTGCGTACCTTGGAGGCGAAGTTCGGCCGCGACGTGTTCGACGCATATCTGCGCGGCTACTTCGACCATTTCGCGTTCCAGAGCATCACCACCGAACAGATGCTCGATTACCTCAAGCCGAACCTGCTCGACAAATATCCCGGCAAGATGAGCCTCGCCGAGGTCAAGGCGTGGATCTACGAACCCGGCATCCCGGCCGATGCCAAAGTGCCGGCGTCGCCGCGTTTCGAGGCGATCGTCGCCGCGCGTTCCGAATGGCTGCTTGGCAAGCGCACCGCGGCCGACCTCGGCGCGAAGGACTGGAATACGCACGAGTGGATGTATTTCCTCGACGGCCTGCCCGACACGCTGACGACGAAGCAGCTGGCTGAGCTTGACGCCGCATGGCACTTGAACGGATCGGCCAATGCCGAAATCGCGCGACGCTGGTACCTCGCCGCGATCCGTGGTGACTACAGGCCGGCGCGCCCCGAGATGGCCGCCTACATGACGCGCATCGGTCGCCGTTATCTCGTCGTTCCGTTGTACGAGGCGCTGGCGAAGACACCGGACGGCAAGGCGTTCGCGAAACAGGTCTACAAGAAGGCGAAACCGGGTTACCACCCGATGACGCAGGCGAGCATCGAAAAGGCGCTGGCGAAATAGGGGCCGGCGCGCCCCGATGCGTCGAAGCCGAATGGCCATCGCCTCTCCCGCCTGCGGGAGAGGTCGCGCGGCAGGCGCGGGCGAGAGCGAGGGTGCCTGGCGCGCCGCCGTCGCTTAACCGGCTTCCAGCGTGACCAGCTCGCGTTTCGCCGCATCGAGCCATTCCCGTTCCTTGCGGCGGTAGTAGCGCGGTGCGAGCTTCGCGCGCATGAGCATGTCGTTCAGCACGTGGCGCGCCTCGTCGATGCGTTCATGTTTGCGCAACAGGCTCGCATAGCGGAAACGCGCCTGCTCTCCGGGATAGCTGCGCGCAAGCACTTCGTATTCCTTCAGCGCGGCATCGTGCTCACCGAGTTCTTCCAGGCATTGCGCATACAGCAGGTGGCCGTCGCTGGAGCGAAAGTCGGGATTGGCCGCGATCAGCGCATCCAGCGTCGCGCGCGCACTCGCGTAGTCCGCACAGCCGGCCTGAGCCTGCGCCAGTCCGAGCATGAACAGCGGCTCGGTCGCATACATTCCCTTGAGCACCGATTGGTACAGTTCCATCGCGTTGCGGCAGTCGCCGCGGCGCACGCATTCCTCGGCCAGCGCGCGGCGATTGTCGATGGTGTCGGCGAGTTCCAGCCGCTGCTGGATCAGTCGGCGCTGGCGTTCGGGATCGAGCGTGTCGAGGACGTGCCGGCTGACCTTGCGGCTGCGCGGGTCGTTGCGCAGGTCCGGCAGGATCGCGACGAAGAAATAGATTGCCACCGCGATGTAGCTGCCGATCAGCAGCAGCCAGATCCAGTACAGCGGACGGCCGCTGCGTACGACGTGGATCGCGCAAAGGACCTGCAGGGCCAGCGAGGCGAGAACGAGGATCGGCATGGCGCGGACCGGTCGCGAAAAGGCCGCATCCTGCGGATTCCTCCCGCGCCACGCAAGCCTGTCGCAGGATCTGCGACCGTGCCCGCGCAGCATCGCTCGCGCAGCGGACGCCGTCTGCGCCCCATGGACGGGGCTTCCTCCACAAGTGGTTCCTGGCGCGACGCCGTCGTCAGCGGCGTCGCGCGTTTTTTTGCGCTCGTCCTTGATCGCTGCAATCTGTCCGTGTGGCGACGACTGGGAGGTCGCAGCTGCGGCAGGTCTATCCGCGGCCCTCCGTGGCCACGCTTCTCCCGCAAAAGCGGCGTTGATCGTCCTCGCCAGAGGCGGTCCCCGAACGGCTAACGCGACACGCCATGGCCGATGTGGGCGACGCTCGTTGTCTACGGCTGGTCGCCGGAAAACTTATGCGCGGTCGCGCCGGTGACCGCACCGATCGTCGCGCTGTCGCTGACGAACAGGTCGACTTCGCGGCGAAACTCCAACGTGCCGTTGACGACCGCGTGCGGGCCGATCACGACGCGCGGATTGCGCGCTTTGCCCCATGACCAGCCGTGCTGCTTGTCGACAACGATGCCGCCGTCGACGCGCGAGTCGGCGCCGATCTCGATGTCGCCGCTGACCGTCTCGATGCCACCGCCGACGTGCGCGCCTTCGAGCGTGAAGCGCCCGTTGACGTTGGAGACGCGGCCCGTGACATCGGCGCCCTTGCCGAGTTGGACGCTGCCATTGACTGCGGTGACGGTCTTGGCGACTTTCGCGCCGGCACCGAGCACGATGCCGCCGTTGACCGTGTCGATCGCCTCGGCCGATGCCTGGTCGCCGATGTCGATGCCGCCGTTGACCGTGGACACCTTGCCGACGCCGGCGCCGCTGGCGACGCGGATGCTGCCGTTGACGGTTTCGAGGTTGCCGGCCTGCTGGCCGCTTTCGATGCGGATCGAGCCGTTGACCTTGTCGATGTCGCCGCCGGCGGCGAGGGCGGCTCCAGCGAAGCACAACGACAGGACGGCGGCGGACAGGACGAGTTTGCGGGGCATGGGATTCTCCGGCTGTGGATCGGGTTGGCAGGATCTTCGATGCGGCCGCGCGCGAAAAGGTTGAACGAAGCGTCGCCGCACACCCTGCGGGCCATTCGGCTAGCATTGCCGCTTTCACCTGATTGTGGACGCATGCCCGTGACACGACCCAAACCGATCCTGTTGTTGATCCTCGACGGCTGGGGGCATCGTGTCGAGACCACGCACAACGCAATCGCCATGGCGGACGTACCGAACTGGAGACGCCTGCTCGACCAGTGTCCGCACACGCTGGTCGACACGCACGGCGAATTCGTCGGCTTGCCGCATGGGCAGATGGGCAATTCCGAAGTCGGCCACATGAACATCGGTTCGGGTCGCATCGTCTACCAGGATCTGACGCGAGTCGACGCGGCGATCGCGGACGGCAGTTTCTTCGACAATGCCGCGCTGGTCGGCGCCTGCGAAGCGGTCAAGCTTGGCGGCGGTACGCTGCACGTGTTCGGCCTCGTCAGTCCCGGCGGCGTGCACAGCCATGAAAAGCACATCCATGCGATGCTCGACCTCGCCGCCAGACGTGGTGTCGCGCGCGTCGCCGTGCATGCATTCCTCGATGGCCGCGATACGCCGCCACGTTCTGCCGAACCGAGTCTGCGCGCGCTTGCCGCGAAATGCGCCGAACTCGGCAATGCGCGCATCGCGACGGTCAGCGGCCGCTACTACGCGATGGATCGCGACCAGCGCTGGGATCGCGTGCAACTCGCCTACGACGCGATCGCCGAGGCGCGCGCGGACCTGCACGCCGACGATCCACTGGCCGCGCTGCACGACGCCTACGCGCGCGGCGAGAACGACGAGTTCGTCCAGCCGACCGTGATCGATTCGATTGAAACAGGCGCCGGCGAACGGGTCGAAAATGGCGACGGAGTGGTCTTCATGAACTTCCGTTCCGATCGCGCGCGACAGCTGTCGCATGCGTTCGTCGACGCGGATTTCTCAGGCTTCGTGCGCCCGCGCCGCATGGCCCTGTCCGCATTCGTCAGTCTGACCGAATACGAAAACGGCCTCGCGGTCAGCGCGATCGCATATCCGCCACAGTCGATGCACGACACGCTCGGCGAATACCTTTCCGCGCTTGGCCTCGCGCAGTTGCGCATCGCCGAAACCGAGAAATACGCGCACGTCACGTTCTTCTTTTCCGGCGGGCGCGAGGCGGCGTTCGACGGCGAAGAACGCATCCTCGTGCCGAGTCCGAAGGTCGCGACCTACGACCTGCAGCCGGAGATGAGCTGCCCCGAGCTGACCGACAAGCTGGTCGCCGCGATCGCATCGGGGAAATACGATTTCATCGTCTGCAACATCGCCAATCCGGACATGGTCGGCCACACCGGCGACGAGGCCGCCGCGATCAAGGCTGCGGAAGCGGTCGACGTCGCACTCGGGCGCCTCGTCGAGGCGATCCGTGCTGCCGGCGGCGAAATGCTGATCACGGCCGACCACGGCAACCTCGAACAGATGGTCGACGACAACGGCGTGCCGCACACCCAGCATACGGTCGGGCCGGTGCCGCTCGTCTACGTCGGTCGCAAGGCGACCTTGCATCACGGCGCTCTGCGCGATCTCGCGCCGAGCGTGCTCGCGCTGATGGACCTGCCGCAGCCGCCCGAGATGAGCGGCCACAGCCTGGTCGAATTCGCGTAGGTGGCCTTGCGATTGCGCCACGTGCTCGGGTTCGGCCTTGCGATGTTTCTTGCGCTCGGCCGCGTCGCCGCGCAGGAACCGGACGAGGCGCAACGCGTGGCACAGGAGAAGGAGGCCGCGCGCAAGCTCGATGCCGTGCGCGGCGAGATCAAGACGCTGACCGAACAGCAGCGCGCGACGGCTGGCGAACGCGGCGAGGCCGCGCGCAGCCTGCGCGAACAGGAACTCGCCCTTGCCGCGGTCGCCAAGGACGTGCATGCGCTCGATGACAAGCTCGCCGCGCAGCAGGGCAAACTCGACCAGCTCGACGCGCAGCGCGCACAACTGGAAACGGCACTGGAATCGCAGCGCGACGCGCTCGGCAAACTGCTGCGCTCGGCCTATGCGCTCGGCCGCAACGAGGAACTTAAGCTGCTGCTGCAGCAGGACGACGTCGCCACGATCGCGCGCGTGCTCGCCTATCACCACTATTTCCAGCGTGCGCAGCTCGACCAGATCGATCGCCTGCGCGACGACCTCAAGCAGCTGGCCGACGTGCAGCAGACGATCCATGCCGCGACCGCCGAGATCAACGCGACACGCGAGGCACGCAGTGGCGAGGGCGCGCGCCTCGAAGCTTCGCGCGCCGAGCATGCGCAACTCGTCGCCGGCATCGATGCGAAATTGAAGGACCAGGGCGCGCGCATCGCCGCGCTCGGCAAGGACGAGGCCGCGCTCGGCCAGTTGCTCGAAAAACTGCGCGACGTATTCGCCGACATTCCCAAGCAGTTGACCGGCGAGGAACCGTTCGCGTCCTCGCGCGGCAGGTTGGCGTGGCCGCTGCAGGGCAAGCTCGTGCGCGCGTTCGGCGGCGCCGACGAGTCCGGCCGCAAGAACAGCGGCGTATTGATTGCGGCGAAGCCGGGCAGTGCGGTGCATGCGATCTCGCACGGCCGTGTCGCGTTCGCCGACTGGCTGCGTGGCTACGGCCTGATGATCATCGTCGATCACGGCGATGGCTATCTCAGCCTGTACGGCGGCAACGAAACCCTGCTCAAGGACGTCGGCGACTGGGTCGATGCCGGCACCTCGATCGCGACCAGCGGTGCCAGCGGCGGCCAGAAGACGCCGGGCCTGTATTTCGAGCTGCGCGTGAAGGGGCAGCCGGTGGATCCACGCGGCTGGCTGCGCTGAACGTTGCGCGCGGCACACGGTCCGATGCTGCGGCGAGGCTGCGCACGACGCATTACACTCGCTCTGTCCCCATGAGGTGTCCGATGTCCATGCGTCCGCTCGTTCCGCTCCTGTTCGCCGTGGCCAGTACGCTGGCGTTCGCCGCCGACGCGCCGCCGGTCGTTCACGCGCCGCCGGCGGGCGACGCCGATGCATCGCCAGCGGCACCGACGACCGAGCATCCGGCGAAGGCGATGAAAAAGGACAGCGTCGACCTGCAGGACCTGCGCGCGTTCACCGCGGTCTACAGCCTCGTCAAGCAGGCCTATGTCGACGACGTCGACGACCATCGCCTGATGCAGGCGGCCATCCGCGGCCTGCTCGCCGGCCTCGATCCGCACAGCGAATACCTCGGCAAGGAACAGATCGAGAATCTCACCGAAGACACCACCGGCAGCTATGCCGGCCTCGGCGTCGAGGTCGTGCAGGTCGACGGCACCTTGCGCGTGATATCGCCGATCGACGGTTCGCCGGCTGAGCGCGCCGGCGTCAAGGCCGGCGACACCGTGCTGCGCATCGACGGCAAGCCGGTGCAGTCCGACGACCTCGACGGCGCGATCGCGCAGTTGCGCGGAAACCCCGGTACGCCGATCACGCTGACCGTGCTGCACGAGAAGCAGAGCACGCCGGTCGACATCACGATGAAGCGCGAGGTGATCCGCGTCGCCAGCGTGCGCGGTCGACTGCTCGAACCCGGCTACGCGTACCTGCGCGTCAGCCAGTTCCAGGCCGAAACCGGCGGCCAGTTGCGCAAGCGCATCGAACGCCTGCAGGCCGACAACAAGACGCCGCTGCGCGGTGCCGTGCTCGACCTGCGCAGCAATCCCGGCGGCCTGCTCACTTCGGCGGTCGAGATCAGCGACGAATTCCTCGACAGCGGCGTGATCGTGACCACGCGCGGGCGCCTGAAGGAATCGGACCTGAGCTTCCGCGCGACGCCGGGCGACCTGCTCAACGGCGCGCCGCTGGTCGTGCTGGTCGACAACGGCACCGCATCCGCCGCCGAGATCGTCGCCGGCGCATTGAAGGACAACCACCGCGCGCTGCTGATGGGCCGCCGCACGTTCGGCAAGGGCTCGGTGCAGACCGTGCTGCCGCTCGACGCCGAGCACGCGGTGAAACTCACCACCGCGCGCTACTACACACCGAGCGGCATCTCGATCCAGGCCGCCGGCATCCAGCCCGACATCGCACTGGCCGATCTCGCGCTGAGCCAGCGCGACACCGAACCGTCGCTGTCGATCGGCGAACGCGACCTGCGCAACCATCTCAAGGGCGCCGACGAAACGACCGATCCGGATGCGCCCGCGAACACGACGACCAATCGCGGCGTGCCGCAGGATTACGCGCTGAACGAAGCGCTGAATGCGCTGAAGGCGCTGGCGTTGCGCAAGCCGGCGGTGGCGCCGTTGCCGAACGAGAACAAGAAAGCCGATTGAGCGGTTTCGTGAGGCGCGCGTTGCAGTCACGATCACTCGTTGGGCAAGCGCGTTCAACGGAGGAATCCTTCTCCCGTCGGGAGAAGGTGCCGGCAGGCAGATGAGGGAAAGGCGCCGCGCCGCTCGCAGCGCATCGCCACTCGTCAGCGTATTTCCCCCATTCTGCCGTGGCACGCTCGAGAACGGCAGGCGGCCGCGGTCCGCCGTCGCGAGAACACGCCCGCAGGAACTTCGGCATCGCCGGTCGAGTCGAATCGGCGTTCAAGAACATCCATCCTGTCGTTGTCGAGATCGCGCCAATCGCCGTTCGAGGAGGATCCAATGCGTCGTTCCCTGCGAGGTTCGCTGTTAGTTGTTTGGGGGTTTGTCGCGGGTATCGCCGCGGCCTTTGTCGGCAACTCGATCGCGGCTTCCAGTGGCGTGGCGAAGGAGACATCCGGCCACGCCTACACAGTTTCGATCGACGAGATCAGGCAGAACCTCGTCTTCGCCGACGAGTTCGTCGACAGCTATGCACGCACCGTCACGCTGTCGGACGGCACGAAGCGCAGCATCGCGTTGCGGCCGGTGATCAGGGATGGGCGCGAGGTGCTGGAGTTGACCGATTCAACGGACGATGGCGTGAACCACAGCTACATGGGGCCGAACGGAACGACGACGAACGGCAAGCTGATGGTCAACGTCAAGGATCTCACCGCGCTCAAAGCCGCGTTCAATCGATAGACGTGCGGCCAGCGATCGTCGCAACAGGGCGTCGCGTTCCGAGACGTCGGATTCAGCATCGACTGCCGACGCGGACGCCGTGTCACCTCAATCTTGCGAAGGGGAATGTCGGATGAAAAACTACCTGCGCGGCAACCTGCGTTTCATCGCTTTCCTGCTGATGCTCGGCTTCGTGCGCACTGCGGTGGCGGACTGGAATCCGGTTCCATCCGGCTCGATGCGGCCGACGATCCTTGAAGGCGATGTCGTGTTCGTGAACCGGCTTGCGTTCGATGTGAAAGTGCCGCTGACCGACGTGATCGTCGCGCATACCGGCGCACCGAAGCGCGGCGACATCGTCACCTTCACGCGGCCGGGCGATGACATGCGCTTGATCAAGCGCATCGCTGCGGTGCCGGGCGACACGGTCGAGATGCGCGACAACCGGCTGACGATCAATGGCGCGGCGATCGACTACGCGCCGCTCGGCAAGGTCGTCGAGACACTGGCGCCCGGCCGCGGTGTCGATGCCGAGCGCGTGCGCGAGAGATTCGGTAGCGACGCGCATACGATCCAGTGGCTGTCGCATGTCGCTTCGCGCTCGAGCTTCGCGCCGATGGTCATTCCGCCCGGCCAGTATCTGATGCTCGGCGACAATCGCGATGACAGCGAGGATTCGCGCTACTTCGGCTTGATCCCGCGCGAACGCCTGATCGGCCGCGCCGAGCGCGTGCTGGTTTCGGCCGACATCAAGGATGGCTGGCAGCTGCGCCTGGCGCGCTTCGGTTCGAGCCTGTATCGCTAGCGCCGGGCGGTCGCGCCCCGGGAATCGTCCGCGCCCGCTTCACTTTGGCGGCATGATCGGAAACGGCATGATCTTGTCGCCGCTGGCCGCATCGCGGATCGCGAGTGAGCCGCGCTTGGCGACTTCCTCGATGCGCACGATCGCGTGCATCGGCAGGTGCAGTATCGTGGTGTCCTTGAACTCGTCGCGCAGGCGTTCCTCGGTCGGATCGACGACGAGGCCTTCGCCGGGCGGATCGAACACGAGCTCGCCGACTTCGGTGAATCCCCACAGCGCGCTCGATGCGACGTGTCGCGCATGGAGTTCGATGCTCTTGCCCTGCGAGAGGAAGGTGACCTTGTAGAGTTTCGTCTTGCGCATTGATGGGCCGTGATTGGTGATTGGTGATTGGTGATTCGTGATTGGTGAATAACAAGGCGGAGCGTCGGAGCGGGCTTTGTCGAATCACCAATCACCAATCACCATCCCTCAGTTCCTCAGCCGCCGCGCCACCGCCGGCTTCGACAGCAGCGCCAGCACGATGCCGATCAGGAAGCCGGCGATGTGCGTCCACCACGCGACCGCGCCGAAGGCCGGGCCGACGTAGGTGAACAACAACTGCAGTGCAGCCCAGAAACCGATCAACAATGGCGCCGGGATGCGCACGAATTCAAGGAACACGCCAAGCGGCAGCACGAGACCGAGGCGCGCGCGCGGGAACAGCGCGAGGTAGGCGCCGACGACGGCCGAGACCGCGCCGCTGGAGCCGATGATCGGCGCATTGGTGCCTGCCAGAGTGAACGCGCCGACGAGGTTGGCCAGCGCGCCGCCGATCACGAACAAGGCGAGGAAGCGGCGCGAGCCGAGCGCGCGTTCGGCCGACACGCCGAACACGACAAGGAACAGCAGGTTGCCGGTCAGGTGCAGCCAGTCGGCATGGATGAAGATCGCGCTGACCAGCCGCGCTGCGCGCAACTCGGTGAGCTGCTGCAACCACGGCGCATTCGCGTCGAGCAGGGTCGAGGGCACCGTGCCCCAGCGCGACAACAGGCCAAGGCGCTGCGGCAGCGGCATTGTCGCCAGCCAGAGGAACACCACCACGCAGGTGGCAACGATCAGCAAGGTCGCCCAAGGCGGTCCCGGCTTGCGTCGGCTCGGCAGCTGGACGAACACGGCGCCCCGTGCGCTCAGCGCCCGTCGCGCGGATACACGAAACGCCGACCCTTGAACTCGAGCACCATGCCGTCCGGGCGGATCTCGCGCAGGACGACGCCGTCGCCGACGGTATCGCCTTCGACGTGGCGCTCGCCCTTGATGACGACGAAGCGGTCGTGCGGATCGCCTGAATACACGTGCATGGTCAGACTCAGCTCGGGCAGGTCCTTGCGCGTCGCATAGGGCAGTTCCCACACCGACGGCAGCGCCGGTTGCTGTGGCTTGGGCGGAGCGGCTGGTGCCGGTGTCGGTGCGGGCGTCGGCACGACAGGCGCGTCGACGATGGCTGGCGCAGTCGCTGGCTTCGGTGCCATTGCTGTGCCGGGAGTGGATGTGGGCGCCGTTGCCGCCGGTGGCGGCGTGGCTGCAGGTTTGGGCGCTGGTGCAGCAGCCGGCGCAGTCGCGACCGGCTTCACGCCCGGCGTCACCGCGGTTGGTGTCACCGGATGTCGCTGCGCCAGTGCGGGCGGCGCTTCCGTCTGCAGGCGCGCGGCCGGATTCGTGCTGCGTGGTCGGTCGGGCGGTGCGACGGGCGCGTCGACGTTTCTCGCGTTGGCCACGGCGGCGGCGCGATCGTTGTGGATCGGGGCAGCCGATGCCGGTGTCCGTGCCGCTGGCGCATGCGCCGGTGCGGGGGCGGCATCAGTCGGACCCGCCGCGAGCGGCGTGTCGGCGCCGTTGTCCGGCGTGCGCGACAGCCACCAGCCGGCGCCGAGCGCGAGCACGATCAGCGCGCCGAACAGTGGCAGAAAGCTGCGCTTGCGGCGCGTGGTCAGCATCGGCGAACCGAGCGTCGGCGCCTCGCCGAGGCGGCGCTGCTGTTCGGACTTCTTCAGGGCTTCGAGAATCAACGACATTGCATTTCCTGACGGCGGCGGCCGGATGTGTGCGGCATGCCCGCGAGGGTGGGGGACGGCGTGCGACGGATCATCATTCCACCGTGCGCGCGAGGTGCGGGCCGGCATCGTCGAGCGCCGACAGGGCAAACAAGGTTTCCGGTCCTACGATGCCATCGGCCTTGATGCCGTAGGCCTGCTGCAACTTGCGCACGCGATCTTCCAGCGCCGCGTCGAACGTCGCCGCGTGCGCCTTGGCGGACGGGCCATTGTCGAACGTGGCGAGACGATCCATCGCCCAGGCAACTCCGGCACCGTTGTCGCCGCGCTTGAGGTTCGCCGGCGCGTCGGCCGGCAGGCGCCACAGCGCGATGAAATCGCCGGACCAGACCTTCGACAGCGAATCGCGCAAAGGTTCATAGCGCGCCCCGGCGAGATCGAGCCGCACCAGGCGCTTGCCGACACCCTGCAGCAGCGCATAGGCCGGCTTCTCCGCGCTGCCGAGCAGCAGGATCAAGGGGCGATCGAAACGCGCGAGCTGGTCCAAAGTGGCATGGCCGCGCAGGCACGCGATGCCGGCGCCGATGCTGGCCGGGCAACGGCTGGCGTCGCGAACGGAGATCTGGTCGGCATCGACCTGCCAGCGTGCGAGCAGCTGGGTATAGGCATTGAGTTCGCTGTCCGGCACTTCGGCCAGGCGCGCCTGCAGGCGCTGCATCTCGACATCCGGCGCAGGTGTCGCCGTTGCGACCGCGATCGGCGCTGGCGGCAGCGTGTTGCGGCGTGCCTGCCACCAGAAGGCGCCGCCGGCAATGGCCAGCAGCAGCATGGCAGCCGCGGCCCAGCGGCCATAGCGATGCAACCAGTAGCGAGCGGTGCCGGGCAGCGCCTCGTCGGCGGCGCGGTTGACGAGGCGCTCGCCGAGGCTGTCCTGCTCGCGCGCGAAGCCGGCCATCAATGCGCGATCGGCGATGATGTTGACCAGCCGCGGGATGCCGCCCGAGCGCTGGTACAGCGCCTTCAGACCGAGTCGCGAGAACGGGATGCGCTTGCAGCCGGCGACCGCCATGCGATGGCGCACGTAGGTCTCGGTCTCGGCCGCGTCGAGTGGCGTCAGGTGGTAACGCGCGGTGATGCGTTGGCTGAGCTGGCGCAGCTCGGGGCGGTCCAGCATCTCGCGCAGTTCCGGCTGGCCGAGCAGGATGATCTGCAGCAGCTTCTGCGTCGGCGTTTCGAGGTTGGTCAGCAGTCGCACCTGCTCCAGCGCATCGATCGACAGGTTCTGCGCCTCGTCGACGATCAGCACCACGCGCAGGCCTTGCGCGTAGGCGTCGAGCAGGAACGCGTTCAATACATCGGTCAGCGCCTTCAGGCTGCCGCGCTTCCCGGCGATATCGAGCTTGAGCTCCTCGCAGACGGTTTCGACCAGTTCGACCGGCGACAACTTGGGATTGAGCACCAGCGCGACACGGGTGTTCTCCGGCAGTTGCTCCAGCAGCAGCCGGCACAGCGTGGTCTTGCCGGTGCCGACCTCGCCGGTCAATTGCACGAAGCCACCGCTGCCGCCCTTGCCGATGCCGTACAGCAGGTGCGCGAGCGCATCCCGGTGCCGTTCGGACAGGAAGACGTAGCGGGGGTCCGGCGTGATCGAGAAAGGCGCCTCGCGCAGGCCGTAATACTCAAGATACATGCGGCTACTTTACCCGACGCGGCCGGATGGCCGTTGGATTCGAACGCGCTGCGGTGACGGGGTTCCAGCCCGCAGGAGCGTGCAAAGCGTGATTCGTATCACATTTCGTGCGGTGGAAACGCGGGAACCGAGGCCGCCGCGCGTTCAGTTAAGGCTGTCGGCGGCCGCGGCAGGCGCGACTGGTGCGCCCGGCCGCGCAGCCAGCATGTGCGCATTGCGCCAGTTGCCGTAGCGGAAATAGGCCACCGTCAACAGCAGCGAGATCACCGAGCCGAGCGGATAACTCCACCAGATCGCATCCGCGCCGAGGCGATCGAGCAGGCCGTAGGCGAACGGAATGCGCACCAGCCAGAACGCGATGAACAGGATCACCAGCGGCGGGATCACCGCACCGGTCGAGCGCACCACGCCGGACAGCACCATCGACACGCCGAAGAACAGGAACGCCCAGATCACGATCGCGTTCATGTGCACGGCCTGGTCGATCGCGCCGCTGTCGCCGGGCAGGAACACGCCGAACGCGGCGCGCTCGAACAGCCAGATCAGCGCGATGACCGCGCCGCTCATCAGCGTGTTGATGACCACGCCGGCCAGCGCGGTGCGGTTCACGCGATCCCAGCGTCCGGCGCCGACGTTCTGCGCCGCCATCGAGGATGCCGCCGCGCCGACCGCGAACGCCGGCATCTGGATGTAGTTCCACAACTGCATGGCCGCGCCGAATGCGGCCGTGGTCTGCGAACCGAAGCGGTTCACGAGGCTGATCATCGCGATCATGCTCGACGAGATCACGACCATCTGCAGGCCCATCGGCACGCCCTTGCCGACCAGCGAGCGCAGGATCGTCGTGTCGATGCGCAGGTAGCGCAGCTCGTCCGCATGCAGCCACAGGAAATGCTTGCGCCGGTACAGGTGCACGAGGATCGCAACGAGGCTGACGACGTTGGCGATCAAGGTCGCCGTCGCCGATCCGGCAATGCCGAGCGCCGGGATCGGCCCCAGGCCGAAGATGAAAAGCGGGTTCAGCACGATGTCCAGCCCGACCGACAGCAGCAGGAAGCGGAATGGCGTCTTCGAATCGCCGGCGCCACGCAGGCTCATCATCACGAACGCGTACAGATACATCGCCGGCATCGCGAGGAAGATGATGCGCAGATAGCTGACCGCCAGCGGCAATGCATCCGCCGGAGTCTGCATCCACGCCAGCAGCGGCGGCGCGAGCAGGAAACCGAGCAGTGCGATCGCGGCCGAGACGAGGCCGAAAAAACTCGCGCTGGTGCCGACCACGCGCTTGGCCTGGTCGAGGTTCTTCGCGCCGATGCTCTGGCCGACCAGGATCGTCGCCGCCATGCCGACGCCGAACACCGCGCCGAGCAGGAAGAACAGGATCGTGTTCGCGTTGGATGTCGCCGTCAGCGCGGCTTCGCCGAGATAGCGTCCAACCCAGATCGCGTTGACCGATCCATTCAGCGATTGCAGCACATTGCCGGCGAGGATCGGCAGCGAAAAGAAGAACAAGGTCTTGCCGATCGCGCCCTCGGTCAACGAGGCGCCGGCGTGTGGTGCGGAAGTCATCGGGCAATCCGGACGGAATCGACGCATCCTGCCCGAGCGAGCCTCGTGCGGGAAGTGCTGCAGAGTTGCTCATCGCATCTCGATCGACCATGACATGCCTTCCGTCACGAGTCGCATCGGCGATGCATCGATAGAATGAGATGCGGTCGATCATGGCCAGTGCCCGGGGAGTTCCGATGGTTTCGCGAGGTTTCGTTGGCGCCTTGGTCGCGCTGGCCAGCATGCACGTGCTCGCCCAGGTCGATCCCGCGCAGTTCCAGGACCTGCACTGGCGTTCGATCGGCCCGTTTCGCGGTGGCCGCGTGCTGACCGTCGCCGGCGTGCCGGACCAGCCTGCGCATTTCTACTTTGGCGCGGTCAACGGCGGCGTGTGGGAAACGCAGGACGCCGGCCGCACCTGGCGGCCGATCTTCGACGAGCAGCCGGTCGGCTCGATCGGCGCGCTCGCCATCGCGCCGTCGGACCCGAACGTGCTCTACGTCGGCACCGGCGAGGCCGACATGCGTTCGGATATCGCACAGGGCGAAGGCGTCTACAAATCCACCGACGCCGGCAAGCACTGGCGCAAGATCGGACTCGCCGACACGCAACAGATCGGCCGCATCCTCGTCGATCCGCGCGACGCGGCCACGGTCTTCGTCGCCGCGCTCGGCCATCCGTATGGACCGAACGCCGAGCGCGGCGTATTCCGTTCGCGCGACGGTGGATCGAGCTGGCAGAAAGTGCTCGGCCCGGACGACGCCACCGGTGCGATCGACCTCGCATTCGAGCCCGGCAATCCGCGCGTGATCTACGCCAGCCTGTGGCAGGCACGGCGCACGCCGTGGAACGTCTACCCGCCGGCGAGCGGGCCCGGCAGCGGCCTCTACAAATCGAGCGACGGCGGCGACACCTGGCAACCGATCCGCGGCAACGGTTTCGCGCAAGGAAAAATCGGCCGCATCGGCATCGATGTCGCGCCGAGCGATCCGAAGCGCGTCTATGCCATCGTCGATGGCGACGAAGGCGGCCTGTATCGCTCCGATGATGCCGGTGCGCACTGGCGCAGGACCAGCAGCGATCCGCGCATCTGGCAGCGCGGCTGGTATTTCGGCCGCATCACGGTCGATCCGAAGAACGCCGACCGCGTCTATGCGATGAACACGATCGTGCTGCGTTCGGATGACGGCGGCGCGAACTTCGTCGCGCTCAAGGGCGACGACACCGGCGACGATTTCCACGAACTGTGGATCGATCCGCAGCAGCCCGACCGGCGCATCCTCGGCGTCGACCAGGGCGCGATCGTGAGCGTGAACGGCGGCCGCACATGGTCGAGTTGGTACAACCAGCCGACCGCGCAGATGTACCACGTGATCACCGACAACCGCTTTCCGTATCGCGTCTACGGCGCGCAGCAGGATTCCGGTGCGGTGATGCTGCCGAGCCGCGGCAATACGCGCGACGGCATCACGATGCGCGAGTTCGGCGAGATCACCGCGGGCGGCGAGGCCGGCATGATCGCGCCCGATCCGCTGGACGCGAACCTCGTCTACGGCGGCACCGTGGCCAGGCTCGACCTGCACAGCGAACAGACCCGTGAGGTCGATCCGACGCTCGCCGAACCCGATCTCTATCGCCGCACCTGGACCTTGCCGCTGGTGTTCGGCAAGCGCAACCCGAAGGCGCTGTATTTCGGCAACCAGAAGATCTGGCGCACGACCAACGGCGGCGAGCACTGGGACGCGATCAGTCCCGACCTTACGCGCGAGAGCCCCGGCGTGCCGCCGAACCTCGACGCGGTGACCGCCGCGAACAACCTCGGCCAGGGGCCGCGCCGCGGTGTCGTCTATGCGATCGCGCCGTCGCCACTGGCCGATGGCCTGCTCTGGGCCGGCACAGACGACGGCCGTGTCTGGCGCACGCGCGACGACGGCAAGCAGTGGGACGAGGTAACGCCGGCGGCGGTCACCGCATGGTCGAAAGTCGGCGTCATCGAAGCCTCGCATTTCGACGCGGGTACCGCCTACATCGCGATCGACCGCCATCGCCTCGACGATCGCAAGCCCTATATCTACCGCACGCACGATGACGGCAAAAGCTGGCAACTCGTCGTCGCCGGCATCCGCGACGGCGATTTCGTCAACGCGGTGCGCGAAGACCCAAAGAAGCGCGGCCAGCTCTACGCCGGCACCGAACTCGGCGTCTACGTCTCATTCGACGACGGCGACCATTGGCAGCCGCTGCAGCAGAACCTGCCACGCACGTCGGTGCGCGACATCGACGTGCACGGCGACGACCTCGTGATCGCGACGCATGGCCGCGGCTTCTGGATCATGGATGACGTTTCCGCGCTTCGACAAATGGACGCCAAGACGGCCAAGTCGGAAGCGCGATTGTTCGCGCCGTCGACTGCGATCCGCTATCGCGGTGCGGAGTTCGCCGGCACGCCGATGCCGAAGGACGAGCCGATGGCGGCGAATCCGCGTGCCGGCGCGAACATCGACTATCTGCTCATCTCCGCGCCGAAGACACCGGTCGAGCTTTCGATCCACGACGCGCACGGCGCGCTCGTACGCCGCTACAGCAGCGCGGATGCAGCGCACCCCGCCGACCCGGCCAAGCTGGGCCAGGCACCGGAATGGATCGACACTCCGTCGACGTTGAAGGCGACGCCGGGCATGCATCGTTTCGTGTGGCCGCTGCGCTGGGCATCCGCGTCGGCGAAAGGCAATGCGTATGCGGACGGTGTGTGGGCAACGCCGGGCACCTACACGCTGGAACTCGTCGTCGACGGACGCCACTTTCGCCAGTCGCTGACGGCCGCTGCCGATCCGCGCATCGATCTGCCCGCGTCCGCCTGGGCCGAGCAGTTCGCGCTCGCGCGTCGCGTGGAAACCTTGCAGGTGCGCATCGGCACTGCGAACGAAGCCGCGGGAACCCTGCGTGCTGCGATGGTCGAGCGGCGTCGGCAGGCCAGCGGCGATGCGGCGACCGCGCTCGATGCGTTTGCCGAAAAGCTGGCCACGGTATCCGGCGCACGTCCGGCGACGAATCCGTACAACGCGTGGAATTCGCCGCCGCACGATGTCGCCACGCTCGCGTTCGTGCATTCGTCGCTGGAGGCTCTGTTCGGCGCGATCGAAAGCGCCGACGCGGCGCCGTCGCCCGACGCCCGTATCGGCGCGGACAAGCTGGCCGCGCTGGCGGAGAAGACACTGAAGGCATGGGCGGTGTTCGAGCGCGACGACCTGCGCGCGCTGGAGACGGCGCTCGCGAAGGCGCATCTGCCGCCGCTGCGTCGCGCCAGTGGCGCGAAGTAGCGGCGTGAGTTCGGTGTTCGCCGATCCAACGCTTTCCGCGCAAGGGGCTGGCATGACTGGCGCCATCCTGGCGCCGACGCTCCGCACCAGCCGCGGCGCGCGCAGCCGTGCCGTGCCGCAGCGCGCGCAAGCGCCAGCGTGGGGATGCGCGCAGCGGGCTTCAACGGCAGGACCTCCGGCGGTTGGGCGAGCAGGGCACGCACGCGCTGCCGCATGCGCCCGCCTGCCTACCGCGCCGGTGAAACCTTCTTCGCCGCGGCATCGGCCGCTTCCTGCCCGAACAGCGCAATCGCGGTGCGCGCGACCTGTGCGGTGTCGTAGTACGCATATGCCCCGACACCGAGCGCGCCGACCACCGGCAGCCAGCGCGCAATGCCGCGTCCGGCAATGCGTTTGGACACGCTGACGCCGATCTTCGCCGCGACCTTCTCGATCACGCGCAGCGGCACGTCCTGGATCAGCAGGCGCGCTCCGATTTGCACGGTCACGTCGCGCATCGCCTGTGCGGCGGCGTGGCGGAACAGGCAATACAGCATCTGCGACCTCGTCAGCTCGGCACTTACGCCGTAGGCGCCGGCGATGTCCGCGACCATCTGGCGCTGGACGTTCCAGATGATCTTCAGCTCCGGCAGGATCGTCAGCCAGCCCAGCGGCCCGGGCGGCAGCGCCAACGTTCCTGCGGCCAATGCGGCCTTGTTCGCCGCGGCCGAGGCAATCGTGCGTGCGCGATGATCGGGGCCGCGGCTCTTGTGTTCCTCGGTATCGGGCACGCGCCCGGCGATGTCGAGGATCAGCCGGGTCAAGCGCTCGCCGGGCGTGGTGGCGGCAGCATCGTCGATCCGGCGGGCGGGGATGTTCCTGGCCATGGCGGTTCCGGCAGTGGCGTCGCGGGCATCCTCACCTGCCGTCGCATCGAGGGCAAGCAATGCGGACCCCGGGGATGATTGCCGGTCAGCTTGCGTGCATCCGACACGAGCGGCTTCTAGTCGAAGCCATTCGCGAACAACCGGTCCGCGCCGCGATAAGTGCCCACGATCAATGAAGGCGGTGCGCTTCCAATGGGGCGCGCTGGCGGCACATCGAGCGGCGTGATCAGGGCGACGACGCCACCCGTGAGCGTGTCGGCGCCGTTCCACGCACCGGTCTGCTCGACGATGGCGCCGGGCAGCGCGCTGAGGAAGAACGTGTCGGCATCGATCGCCGCGCCGGCCGGGTCTTCGAATGTCGCGCCGGCGGTGTCGAGATTCAGCCCGAGTACCGACAGCAGCGGCGGCGTGACGCTGTCCACCGGTCCGCCGGCTCGCGCCTGACTGGCATCGGGCGCGCCGCGCAGTCGGATGCGCGTCGCCCAGCGATTGCCGAGGCGGTCGAGGTAACCTCGCAGCTCGATCTGGCGCGCCTGACCGATGCCATTGGTGTAGATGCCATCGCGGTCGCGCACCTGCGCAGTGCGGCGCACGGAATTGCCGAGCAGGGTCACGCGTCCTTCGACGCCGGGAATCACGTCGGACGGCTGGGCCGGTGCTTCGAGTCGGATCATCGGCGCATTGAACTGGATGCCCTGCGCGGCGAACGCGAGGTTTTCGCCGAACACGCCATCCACTTCGATCGAGGCGCCGGGCACGAGATCGTCGGCGTTGCCGAAACGGAATTCCGTGGTGTCGTCGTAGCTCACCGTGTAAGGACCGAATCGGAACGTGGTCGCCTCGACCTCGCCGACCAGTCCGCTCAGCGCACCGAGCGCGCCGGGCGTGCCGAGCGGCACCGGATCGACGCAGGTCAATCGCGCCACCGTGTCGAGCACGGAGTCGGCGCTGAAGCCATCGATCGCGGTCGCGCGGATTTCGACGAAGCGGCCGACCGTCAACGCGTCGCCGCAATCGATCGGCGTGACGCCGACAAGGCTGACGCGCTGCGTGCCAAGCGAGGCCTCGTTGCCGTTCAGCGCGGTCACGTAGCCGGACAGTAGCCAGCGTGGCGTCGGCGTCGGCAGATATTCGATGAACGAGGCGAGCAGACTGGCATTCGTGTCGACGTAGCCGCTCACGTCGAGATGGTTGCCGAGCGCGATGGAGGCGATCGTGCCGCCCGGAACGCCCGCGAGCGCGGTGTCCGCGGTCACCGTGACGTCCTGACCGAGTACGCGCAGCGGCGCGGTCGAGGTGACTGGCCCGCGCACGGCATAGGAGAACACGAGGGTTGCCGCGGCGATCACGCCAGTGGGCGCGAGCGATGTCGCGTGGGTGGCTTCGACGCGCATGCCGCGCTTTTGCGGCAAGGGTGAGCCGGACGGCAACGCCTCGCCATCGACGATCACCTGCGTCTGCGCATCGACGACGACGGAGTGCCCCTGGATGTCCAGCACATCCTGCGCGCCTGCCGGCAGTGCGCTGCATAGCAGTGCGGCAACCAGCGTCACGTGGCGCATCGCGTTCTCCCTCAACCCGGCCCGGAGTGGCGAGCCTAGCGCGCCGACCGCTGCCGCGGCATTCAGTTCGTCGCATCGAACGCACGGTTCATCGCTGCATGCGGGCGTCATATTGGCGTCAAGCATCGACGAGTTGGGCGCATGGGTGCAGGAAATGCGGTGTGGCACCATCCGGACCGCCTTATGCTTGCGACCCATGGACGCTTTCAACTATCTCTCCGTTCTGATCTCGCTGATCCTTGGCCTCGCGATCACGCAGGTGCTGAAGGGTTTTCGCGGCTTGATGCAATCGCGCACGCGCCTGGCCGGCTATTGGCCGGCGGTGGTATGGGCGATCCTCGTGCTGGTGATCTCGGTGCAGGCGTGGTGGGCGATGTTCGGCCTGCGCCAAGTTCCGGAATGGACGTTCTACGGCTTCTCCGCCGTACTCGCGCAGACGATCGTCTTGTACCTGCTGGCCGCGCTGGTATTGCCCGATTTCTTCGGCGATGCGCCGGTGAACCTGCGCGCGCACTACTACGGGCAGCGCCGTTGGTTCTTCGCGCTGCTGGCGCTGCTGATCGCGACCAGCCTCGGCAGGCAATTGATCCTCGGCGGACGCCTGCCGCCACCGGCCGACCTCGGCTTCCACGTGTTGTTCGCGATGCTCGGCGTCAGCGGCGTCCTGATCGGAAGCCCGCGCTACCACGCCTTTCTTGCCATCTTCGGTACGTTCTCCATCGGTGCCTACATCACGCTGCTGTTCACGCATCTGCAATGACCTGAAAATGCAACCAAAGGGTTGCATGATGTCGGAAGGGTTGCCATGATTGCGCAACCTGGAGGTTGCTCATGAATATCGATCGCATCGAGAAGAAGGTGCTGCTGCATGCCTCGCTCGACCGAGTCTGGCGCGCCGTCAGCGACGCGCGGGAGTTCGGTCAATGGTTCGGCGTCGCCTTCGATGGCGTATTCACCGAGAACGCGAAGCTGACCGGCCGGATCGTGCCGACGCGCGTCGACGCCGACGTCGCCGCGCAGCAGAAGCCCCACGAAGGCAAGCCGTTCGAGTTCGTCGTCGAGCGCATCGAGCCGATGCGGCGTATTTCGTTCCGCTGGCATCCGTTTGCGATCGAGCCGGGCGTGGACTATTCGCAGGAGCCGATGACCTTGATCGTGTTCGAACTGGAGCCGGTCGCTGACGGCATCCTGCTGACGATCACCGAGTCGGGTTTCGACCGCATTCCGCTTGCGCGCCGTGCGGCGGCGTTCGCGGCGAACGACGGTGGCTGGCAGGCGCAGACGATGCTCGTGCGCAAATACCTCGCGCTGCGCGCGGACGACTGAAGCGTACATGTCCGCCAGACGCAGCATCACGCGCCTGCGCGAGTCCGCACCAGTGTTCGCCGCGCTCGGCGACGCGACGCGCCTGCGCATCGTCGCGCGCTTGTGCGACGGCGGCCCGCAATCGATCGTGCGCCTGACCGAAGGTGCCGAAGTCTCGCGCCAGGCGATCACCAAGCACCTGCGCGCGCTCGAGGATGCGGGCCTCGTGCGCAGCGGCCGCGACGGCCGCGAATGCATCTGGGAGCTGCGTACGCGACGCCTTGCCGAAGCGCGCCAATGCCTCGACCGGATCGCCGACCAATGGGATGCGGCGATCGGTCGCCTGCGTGCACTGGTGGAGGCGGAGCGGGATTGACCGCATCCGCGTGCCGCGCGAGTGCTAGGATCGGCCGGCATCGGCGGTCGACGCCGTCGCAATGGAGATGTGCGGGATGTCGCGACATGGCGGGGAAACGCATCGATCCGGTCGCGTCGGCTGGCTGCGTGCCGCCGTGCTTGGCGCCAATGACGGCATCGTCTCCACGGCCAGTCTGATCGTCGGCTTCGCCGCATCCGGTGCGGACCGCCACAGTCTGCTGCTCGCCGGTGTGGCCGGGCTGGTCGGCGGTGCGATGTCGATGGCGGCCGGCGAATTCGTCTCGGTCAGCTCGCAAGCCGATGCCGAACATGCCGACCTCGCGATCGAACGCCACGAGCTCGATCGCTATCCGGATGGCGAATTGCGCGAACTCGCCGGCATCTATGTCAAGCGCGGACTTGACCCCGCACTGGCAAAGCAGGTGGCCGAACAATTGACCGCACACGACGCACTCGCCGCGCATGCGCGCGACGAACTCGGCATCACGCACGAAATGCGCGCGCGCCCCTTGCAGGCGGCTGCCTCATCGGCCACCGCGTTCGCCACCGGCGCCGCGCTGCCGTTGCTGATCGCCGCGTTCGCGCCGCTGCACGGTCTCACCATCACGATGATGATCGCCTCGCTGGCGTGCCTTGCCACGCTCGGCGCCGCTGCCGCGCGCGCCGGCGGTGCGCCGATGCTGCGCGGCGCCGCGCGCGTGGTGATCTGGAGCGCCTTGGCGATGGCCGCGACTGCGGCGGTTGGACGGCTGTTCGACGCCTGATCGGCGCTTTTCTCAGAGCGCCATGCCGTACAGCGCCGTGTCCGATCCATCCGGCGACAATTGCAGCATCCGCTCGAAGCGCAGGCCGAGTTTTTCGAGCAGCCGGATCGACGATTCGTTGCCGGGCGACACGATCGCGACGAGACGTTCCAGCCGCAGCGATTCCCGCGCATGCCGCACGGTGGCCTGCGCGGCTTCGAGCGCATGACCGTGGCCCCGGAACAACGGCAGGAATGCGAAACCGATATCGACATCATCGAGCGTGTCGCGTTTGATCAGGCCGCAGATGCCGATCGCCTCGCGCGTCGATTCCAGCTCGACCAGCCACAAGCCGAACCCGAAGCGCGCGTAGCTCGCCTGCGGTCCGTTGGCAATATAGGCGCGTGCATCGTCGAGGTTGCGCACGCCCTTGTCACCGATGAAGCGCAGCCATGACGGATCGTTGACGAGTTCGAGCACGAACGGCGCATCGTCGGCATCGAGCCTGCGCAAGGCGAGGCGCGCGGTGGTGGTCACGGTCGATGATTCTGCTTGCGCTCGGTCGGGCATGCGTGCGGCTTCCTCTTTGCGGATGGATTGAACCCGGTGCGCTCACGTCGATGGCGCCAGCGCGGCGCGCGGGGACGACTTGATGAACTCGATGCGTCGGAAGCGCAGTGCCGTCCAGTCCTCGTCGATCGCGACCGCTCGCACCGTATCGAAACCGAGGCCGCGCAGCACGCTCCAGCCGGTGTCGCGATTGAAGTCGCAGGTGTACTTCCTCGACGTTCCCTTCGGATATGCGAACCACAGCAGGGCATCGCCTTCGGCCTTTGCTGCGAGTTCCCTGGAAAGGCGGTCGACCGCCACCTGCGTGGTCGCGAAGGCGAGCGCGAAACGCACGGCGTCTGCTGTCGACAGATCGCGCTGCACCGCGACGCCTTCGAGCGCCTTCAGTTCGGCTTCGAACGATGCAGGCGGATCGAGCACGACGATCTGCTCCTGACCTTTGAGGTTCAGCTTCTCAAATACCGACTTCATCACCATCACCCTGGCTTGATCCGCAATACGCCGACGGACGATAGCGCTCCATCAGCGTTTGCGGGAGGTGGGGCGCATCGAAACCGAATGGTGCATACAGTCCATGCGCATCCGCCGTCGCCAAGGTGAAGCGCCGCAGGCCTTGCAGATCGGGATGGGCAAGCACCGCCTGCACCAGACGCCTGCCGAAGCCGTTGCCGCGCTGTTCCGGTACGACGAAGACGTCGACCAGATTGGCGAAGGTCGCACGGTCGGAAATGACGCGGGCGAACGCAATCTGTCGCTGTCCGAGGAATCCGCCGAAGCACAGCGAGTGCTCGATGGATCTCTGCACGATCGCCAGCGGGATGCCCTTCGCCCAACTTGAATGGCGAGACAGGAAATCGTGGATCAGCGGAACATCCAGCCTGGTCTTGTCGCACGTGACGAGCACGATGATCTCCAGTCAGCCCGCGCCGCGTTCGACGAATTCCGCCATCGACGCCATGCCCAGCTCGCGCAATCCCGCGGCCACACTCGCGCGATCCGACTCCGGCCGGTTCTGGCTCGCTTTCCACTTCCCTTCCAGCCGCGTGATGGTGATCTCGATGCCGACGATGCTGCCGAGCAGCTTCTCCGTGTAGTCGGCCGGCGCATCGGAAACCGCCCAGGGATGCGGAAACGACGCCTCCTGGCGAGCCGTCAGCTTCTCGATCTGAGCCTTCACCCAGCGCGTATCGTCGATGACTCGGATCTGTCCATGCGCATGGACGACGATGTAGTTCCATGTGGGCACGACCTTGCCCGACTCGGACTTCGACGGATACCACGACGGCGTGACGTAGGCATGCGGACCGTGGAAGACGGCGACTGCCTCGGAGCCTTCCGAAACCTCGCGCCACAGCGGATTGGCGCGCGCGACGTGGCAAAGCAGCGTGCCACGCGGCTGCTTGAGCTTGTCGAGCTCCATCGGAACATGGTTGACGCACAAGCCTGCTGCGCCCAGCGTGACCAGTGTGGCGAACGGATACGCCATGACAAGCTCGTGCATGGCCTCGATGCCGGGTTGCTCGAATGGCCGGGGGATGTACAAGGGCGTCTCCTGCGCGTCGTCAGTGCTTGCCGAAATCGGAGTGCGCCTCGATGCAGCTCACTCGGCCCACGGTGGCGTCATCGCCTGGCCGTCCGGCATCAGGAACTGCATGCCGGACGGAGAAACGATCAGCCACTCGGCGTCCCGACCGCTGGCGTTCTCGATACTGTGTGGTGCGCCGCCCGGGACGATGAGTATGTCGCCGGCGGCGAGCTGCCATGCAGTGCCATCGACGGTCACCTCGACGGTGCCATCCAGCATCACCATCACTTCCTCGGCCATGTGCGCATGCAGCGGGTTCCGCCGTCCGCTTTCCATGCGCTGGCGGATGACGCTGACCTGCTCGGCTCCCAGCCTCTTGGTCGCGAGCGGCGTGACGGAAGCATTCGGTGTCTCGAAAGTGATCAAGGAATCTGCGGCGTGGACTTTCATGAGGATTCCGGCAAAGGCGTCACAACAATGCCGCGCGACCCGCGGGCGCAGCCTTGGCGAAGCGGTCAACATCGAAGAGCCGATCCTCGCAGTCGAACGCAGGCGAAGGGTTGGCCTCGGCTTGCGGCTTGAGTTGCAAGGGCCGCCGAACTACCCGTTCCGTACCGCGGTGGCTTGCCCGCGCATGGATCGCCGGCCACTCATCCGTGGTTCGAGGCCGCTGCCGAATCGCCGGATCGGCGTATCCAGGCTGCGCCGACGAACACGCTGATCGGCACGCCGAACAGGAGTGTGTGCGACATCAGATCCAGCACGGTGGCCAGCGGCGCGAACGTCACCGCGCGAGGGAATGCCGAAAGCGGCAGGACGACGAGCCGCATCACCAGAAACACCATGCAACCGAAAGCGATCCCGCACGACACCGGGCGCAACGCGATGCGCGGCGTGCGCCAGAGCGCTGCGAGGAACAGCGCCGCCCACAGCCAGGACAGCGCGAAATGGAGCGCCAACCCGAGAAGTGCGCTGGCGAAACCGCCCGAGAACGCCGCGTTTCCAAGGATTCCGCTGGCGACCGTTTGCAGCAGACGGCCCGGAGGCATGCCATTCCACGCGGCAAACGAAATGGCGAACAGGATGTCCAGCAAACCGGCGATGCCGCCGCCCGCCAACACCGACTTCGTCAGGATCGTGCGACTCGTCATTTCGTCTCCCCCGCGCCATGCCTGGATCGCGCCTCGTGCCGTCACGATGCGGGTTCGTCGCATTGCTTCGCATGCGGTTTGCGCCAAGGCGAGCGTATCGCGCGCCGAATGCAGGTCAGCGGGCGCCTGTGCGACCGCCGAGCGCTCACCCCACGGTTGCATACGCGACCGCAACGCATCACTTGCCAAAAGGCGCTGTACCCGATCCCTTGCGAGAGAAGTCCATGCACGAATGGTCGGCTGGCCAACTTGCGCAAGCCAGCCGCGAACCGTCGCCGAGCGGCTTGGCCGAACCAATCCGAAAGCGATTGCCGATACAAGCGATTGCTGCACGACGGCGACTTTACCCGTTCGAGCTGTACCATCAAAAGGCGGCCCGCATGGGCCATCCGCCCCGAACGAAATGTCAGACGACCAGCCGACTCAACATGTAGCTCTCGCCGTCTGGAGCAACTATGCGAATCGCATCGCCCTGTGCCTTGGAAAGAAGCTCCGCGGCTGACAAGTCCTGATGGGACAGGTCAACGGTTGCTCGAGGTAGCTCGGACGTCGCAATTGCGGCTCGCTTGTGCGGCTCCTGCAGGATCTGCTTGTTGACTATGTCAACGCGGCCCGCCATGAGCAGACGCATGTCTTGGATTAGATAGGCCGCAAGCTCGTCATCGGAGATGTCACTTCCTGAAATATCCAGACGGAAATCCTGCGCAGACAGGCTGCCTCCGTTCGTGAAGTGAACAACGAAGTCGAACTTGACGCGATAGTCGCTCATTTTATGTAGTGGTCCAACGCCTGAATCGAGCCGCGCCGCAAAGCGGCGCCGGCTGGATCGAATTGTGAGGCCGCACGCGTCGCACCCAAGCAACCTTGCCGTCTATGGATTTGGATTGTTGCATCTGGGATCCCAACGCCGATCAACGGTGGACAGATCATCTTTTGGTTCCCCGTCACCGGCGATGTCTACCTGCGCATGCTGCTCATCCACGGCGCCCGTGCCGTGCTGCGCAGCGCCAAGCTCGCGCAGAAGAACCAGCAACCGCTCGACCGCCTCCGCGCCTGGGCGCTGGCCCTGTCCGAA
>JAEWGO010000021.1 GCA_023388255.1 Pseudomonadota bacterium
GCGTGAACGTGGCGGCGCTCGGCGTGCCGGTCGCGACGATCGTGGTGAAGGCATTGTCGGTCGCGATCTCGATCGTGTAGCCGACCGCCGCTGGATCCGCGGCCCACGTGAACGTCGGCGAGCGCGCCGTTCCAGTCGCACCATCAACCGGCAACGTCAGCGCCGGCGTGCCGGGCTGGCCGGCGGTCAGGTTCAATTGCACCGGAACCGAGTGCCCGGGGCTCGCCGTGGCGGCACCGTTGACGGTAATGGTGTAGTTGCCTGCTGCGGCCGAGCCGTTGGCGGCAAGCGTCATTGTCGCGCTGTTGCCGGGCGTCACCGGATTCGGCGAAAAGGCCGCGATGACGCCAGTCGGAGTGCCGATGGCACTGAGCGTGACCGGGTTGCTGAAACCCATCTGGCTGCCGATGTCCAGCACATACGTTGCGCTGCCGGGAGCGCAGATGCTCTGCGTCGGAGCTGGTGCGGCCAGAGTGAAGTCCGCCGCATCCGAACTGCAGACCGGGCGCGCGCCACAGGCGATGTCGTGTGCCTTGAACGCATCCCAGATACGGCAAGCATTCGGCGTTCCGTTGGCGAGGTTGCCATCGTTGTCATCGGCTGCGAGGAACACGGTATACCAGTTGTTCGCACCGCAGCCGTCGACTTGAGCGTTGACGTTGCACTGGCCGCCCGAGGTCACGCGATAAGCGCTCTTGCTCGGTACCAGCGAGCCGTACCAGATGCGATCCATTTCGTGCCAGCCCTGCTGCTCGCCGTATTTGTCGATCAGCAGTTGGGCGAGATCCCAGTTCGCCGAACTGGCGATGTAGCTCTCGCAGTGGCCTTCGTAGCCCATCGGTCCCTGATACGGGAAGATGCCCTGCTGCAGATACGGACAGGCGAAGCGTCCGCACCCGGTGCCGCTGGTGCTGGTGATCGTCGATGGCTTGGCGATCGTCGCCGCGCCGTGCGTGCTGAACGCTTCGACGTCGCGTACGCCGGTGCACGTGGCCTTGCAGTTGTAGCAGGGCACGCCGGGCTTGAAGTTCTTGCCGATGCAGGCGTCCTTGGTTTCGAGGAACGCAAACGTGTCGCCGACCGCTTCACCGCTGCCGTATTCGCTGGCAGCGCCGCCGGTGTTGGTATCCATGCCGTGGCCCCACTCGTGCAAGAACACCGCGGCGATCTCGCCGGTATTCGAACAGCCGCTGCCGGACTTGAAGAAGTTCAGCGTGCTGCCGTCCCAGCCGGCATTGCAGACGTCGTTGACGTTCATTTTGGCAGTGACCTTGCTCGCCAACCACGAATTGCTCGGGAAGAACGTCACCGCTTTTCGGTTGATGTTGGTGAGATGGTAGAAACCTGTGCGTGAAGCATGCGTGTTGCCGGCGCCGCCGAATCCGGGCGTGGTGCAGTCGGTGCCGGCGCTGGTACCAAGGGCAAGATTGCCGTCCGTGGTATTGGAGAGCGAGATAGCGCCGCAACCATCGCTCATCTTGAAGTACTTGCCATCCAGCGCGGTTGTCGCGGTACCGCCGGAGTAGTCGTAGATGCCGAGCACGTCGGTGATCTTCGCGCCGTTGTTGGCGACAGCGGCGAACGGCATCGGCCTGACGACTTCGGGGTCGCTGTTGGTGGTCGGATAGATACCGCCGGATACGGTCGCATCGGCATTGACGGTCAGGTTGCGTACCTCGATGACGCGATTCGCGTGCGCGTCGAACAGCACTTCGTACGTGGTGGCGTCGTCATTGACGCGAAACACGAAGCGCCAGGCCAGCTTGTGTTCGTAGCCTTCTCCGGCTTTGCCGATGAAGTTGCCGCCCGGGATTTCGGCGCGGGGCGCTACCGGCAGCAACAGCAGCTCACCGGCTTCGACGATGTCTTCGATCTGCGTGCCGCCAGGGAAGCCGAGTTCTCGCACGGCCAGTTCGAACGCGTTGTCACGCGTCGAGGAAGGATGCACGTCGGTCGCGACCGGCGCGACGAGGTCGCTGCCGAACTGCACGACATTGCCATGCGAGATGCGGAAGAACAGATGTGCGCGATCGACGCGCACGCCGTCGTGGTATTGCGCGAAGTCGACGAACCAGTGCGTCGAACCGTCGCCATACGGCGTGCTGTTTTCTGCATCGAGGTGGAAGTCGAGGCCATCGGTCTTGAGCAGGTCGCGGTTGGCGTCGATAAAGTCGCGCAGACGCACTTCGACCACGGCCATGTCGACATCCTGCACCGATGCCAGGCCGAGATTGGCCGGTGTCAGTGCGTTGCCCTTGCCGGGCAGCAACGCGATGCCGCTGCCCTCGACGAGGTTGGGACGATCGGCGCGCGAATCCCAGCGCATCTGCCAGCTGCCGCCATTGCGTTGCAGGAATGCAGCGGCAGCCGGCTTCCGTGCCGCCGCTGCATTCAGACTGGAAGTGGCTTCGAGCTCCGGTTGCACTTGCAACTCGGGTGCGATGAATGCCTGCGTGAGTTTGGGCGTGCCGCGCTGGCTGGAATCGAGTGGCTGGATTGCGGCGGCGCTGAGCGCGAATACGGCAAGGCAGAAGGCGAGCAGCCGCCGGAAAAGGCGGTTGTGCGGGTGCGCCGGACGCACACGGCAGTCCGGTCGAGTGGTGGTGTTTGTCATCTTGTTCCCCGAGAACGATGGCGATTCCACGCGCCGTTGTTCAATACGCGGCGAGCCGGACGAATCGCGCAACGTGACGTGGTTTGTGCAGGTGCGCCCTCTCGGCCGGATGACCGAAGGCTTGTTCCATGAAAAGGATTTCCCCCCACCCGCAGCGTCGAATCTAGCACGCGCCAAGCGATTTCGGATGATGTGTCGGGAGGAGCGCCGGTCGGCCGTCAGGTCGCTGTGGATCGGGCTCCGGGAGTACGCGGGATATCGGCATCGGACTCGTCACCGTACTGCCTCAGCACATATGCGAGGGTATCGATGCTGTCGGTCATGCGATCGAAGGATTCGACCAGTGCCGCCGCGACGGGAGCGTCCTGCTCGCCGACGGCGGCCTCGATCCGGCTCGCCAGCGCGCGTTCGGCCTTTCGCAGAGGTCCGGGTTCCGGAGCCAGTGTCCCGCCGCGCAGGCTCGCGACGAGCGCGAGCAGGCTCGCGTCGATGTGCTCGGCGAATGCGAGCACATGTTCGCGCTCGGGCAATCTGCGCGCGTCCTGCAGCAAGGCTTCCAACGACATGCAGGCGCGCACGAAGCGATTCGCGTTGGCGAACGTTCCTTCAGCGAGTCCGAGCAAGCGTCGGTCCGGGCGCGGCTCGCCGCGCATGCGTTCGATCGAGGCTTGCGCGTTCGTGCGCGCACTGCGTGCAGCTGTTCGCGCGCTTGCGTAGGCGGCGCCGTCGTCGTGTGGCAGCGTGATGAAGTACTGCCGATATGCGTCCAGCATCGCAGCCAGTGCGGGCCGCACGCGCGAGTGCTCCCAGGTCGGCCACAGCGCGTAGGCGGACAGCGCCAACGCACTGCCCGCCGAGGTGGCGATGCCGCGCGCGACCATGGTGCCGCCGGGGGCGATGCCGTCGAACGAGAGCAGGATCACGACGAGTCCGGTCAGCATCATCACGCCTAGCGCGTAGTGAACGGTGACCAGCATGCGGAAACCAACGCTGAGGATGGCGAGCAGGGCAAGGCGCTCCCAATTGCCACCGAACGCGTAGTGGACCAGCGCCGTGGTCAGTACCAGCCCGAGCAGGGTGCCGATCACGCGCAGCAAGCCGAAGCTGAAGGTGCCGGCGAAATCGGGCTTGAGCACGATCGCGGTCGTCATCGGTATCCAGTAGCCGTGCGGTATGCCGAGCGCACGCTCGACAGCCACCGCGAGCGAGAGGCAGACGCCACAGCGCAGCGCGTGACGGAATGCAATGGAAGACAGTCCCAGGTTCGCGCGCAGCACGGCACGTGCGCTGCGTGGGCGCAGCGCGCGCGGCAGGCGTGCCTCGGCTGCCTGCGCGCGCAATGCGCCGCGACTGCCGGCGATGTCGACGTTGCGTATCGCGGCGCGCAGTTGCCCGGCCAGACCTTGCGCGCGCGCGATCGCGATCAACAGGGCGCGCCGCGAGTGCCGGTCCGGCGTGCTGGATCGCAATTGCTCCAGTGCGCCGAGTGCGGCATCGAAGCCTTCCATCGCGGCCGACGCGGCGAGCGGGCTGGTGCCGTTTTCGAGCGCCTCGGCGAGGGCTTCGAGCGCACGCGCGGCATATTCGAGCAGGCGGCCGAGCGTCGACTGCACGTCACCCTTGTCGAGCGTGGTGCGCAGGTCTCCGAGCGCCAGCAGTTCGACGCGGATGCGTTCGACCAGTTCTGCCAGCACGCGGAACGTTTCCATCACCTCGCCACGCGCACGGTGCGCGCCGTTGAGAAGGTTTTCGACGTCGAGCAACGCCTGCGTGACCGGTGGTGCGTGCGTGTGGTCGGTGCGGCTGCGCGCACTGACACCCAGCTGGCGGCAGATCTCCGCGAGCGCGTGGCGTTCCGGGCGATAGCGTTGCAGCGGCCACGCCGCGACAGCGAACAAGGTCTGCAGAACGCCGCCGGTGAAGATCAGCGCGCCGGTTGCGCTGGCGGTGGCGAGGTCGCCCGGCTGCGCCGCGGTGATGACGAGCAGGATCATGCTGGTCAGGCCGGCGCGCCCGGCATCGGTTCCGAGGGCGACAAGCAGGCCGCCGCCGATGCCCCACAGCATGCTCGCGAGCACCAGCGGCAATGTGTTGGCGCCGAGCAGGCAGCCGGCGAAAGCGGATAGTCCTGCCGCGAGCGCGGTCAGCAGCATGCGCTGCATGCGCAGTCGGTACGGACCCGGCTGATCGGTGAACATCGTGTTGAGCGCGCCGGCGGCGATGCCCAGTCCGATGCCGACGTGGCCGCTGGCGATGCCGAGGCCGAGCGGCAGCACGACCGCGGCGGCATTGCGCAATGCGACGCGCCAAGGCACGTCGCGTGGCTGGATGCGGATCAGCGTGTGCAGCATGGCGGCGTGGAGCGGTGCGGATTCATGCGGCGGTGTGCGGGTGCAGCGCGTGCCCAGGCTCGCGCCGGATCACGACGCATCCCTTACGCCCGGTACTTCTCTGGCGCCGGGTTGACGTGCGCGCACGCTTTGCAGGTGCGCGCATCCAGCGAACGGTAGAAATGCTCGAACACGCGCGGGAAATCCTTTTCGATGTCGTGCAGGTGGAAGAATTCCTCGTACAGCTTCTGGTTGCAGCGCTCGCAGAACCACATCAGGCCGTCCTGCTCGTGCGCGAGACGCTGGCGCTCGATCACCAGTCCGACGGAACCGGGCATGCGCTGCGGCGAATGCGGTACGTGCGGCGGCAGGTAGAACACCTCGCCGGCGCGGATCGGGATGTCGCGCACGCGGCCTTCTTCCTGCACCTTCAGCACCATCTCGCCTTCGAGCTGATGGAAGAACTCCGGACCTTCTTCCCAGTGGTAATCGGTGCGCAGGTTCGGGCCGCCGACGATCATCACGATGAAGCCGTCCTGCACCATGCATTTGTTGCCGACCGGCGGCTTCAGCAGATGACGGTGCTCGTCGATCCAGCGCTGGAGGTTGAACGGCGGCGTGAGTGGCATGCGGGCACCTGTGCGGATCCGGCGTGCGCCGGGCATGCGATCATAGCGCGCGCGTTCCGTTGCTGATCGAACGTGCGCTGTCTGACGGTCCGTCGCCGCGATGCGGCAATCGCTCTCAGCCGCGCGGCAGCGCCGCGATGCATTTCAGTTCGATCGCGATCGGCGTCGGCAATGCGGTGATGCCGAGCGTGGTGCGGCACGGCGCGCTCGCCGGATCGCGGAAATACTCGGCGTAGATGCGGTTGTAGGCAGCGAAGTCGCGTGCCATGTCGGTCAGGAACACGGTCACGTCGACCAGGTCTTCCCAGCGCGCGCCGCTCGCATCGAGCACCGCACGCACGTTGGCGAACACCTGATGGCATTGCGCCTCGATGTCGTACGCAACCAGCGTGCCGTCGGCGGCGTGCACGTTGCCGGGGATCGTGTTGCTGCCGGGTTGGCGCGGGCCGACGCCGGACAGGAACAACAGGTCGCCGACACGGCGCGCGTGCGGATAGGCGCCGACCGGCGCGGGTGCAGTGTCGCTGTGGATCGAGGTGTTCATCGGTTTTCGTTGACGTTCCTAACGGATGTTCGCTTCCTGGCTGCCGAGTGTGCGATTGTCTGCGTCGCGTGCAACGATGCGATAGCGCCCGGGGCGCAGGTAAAGATCCGCCGTCGGCACCTTGTCCGACGAGGTGCGCACGCGTTCGTTCGGGCCGAGGTTCGAATAGGGGTCGAACATCAGGCGATCGGCGGGGATCGCGTCGTCGCCTTCCTTCTCGTAGCGCGCTTCGACGAGGCAGGGGAATGCGTTCTTGCACAGGTCCGAGGTCACCGTATATGACTTGCGCAGGTTGCCGATGGTCGCCCAGGTCGGTCGGCCGCGGATGTAAGTCTCCGCCGGAAACGCGACGCTGACATCGAATGCGGCCGGTCGCAGCGACCACGGCTTGCCGGAGGCGTCGCGAAACACCGTCGGAACGGCGAGGGGGCTCGCCTGCGCAATGCGGCGATAAACCGGATGATCGTCCTCGGCGTGCGCGTGCGGAATCAGGATGGTCTGGTCGATGGTCAGCGGATCGATGCCACTGATCGACATGAAATGCTGCGCCATCGCGGCGCCGTCGAAGAACTTGCCGGCCTTCTGGATGTGCATGTAGCCGGCATTGACGACGAGGCGCGTGCCCGGAAGCTTGGCGAACGTGCGCTGGTAGAGGTTGCGCGCCTGCTCGCGTTCGCGCGCATCGCCGATCGCCATCGATTCGGCCTCGTAGGCGACGACGCGGTAGCCGAGCTTGAGCGCGGTGCGCACCATCTCGGCGTAGATCGGCTCCTGAGTATAGAAGCCGGTATCTCCGTTCGGATAACCGCGCTTGGCCAGATCCTTGTCGTCGAAATACAGCGTCTCGGCGGCGAAGGTGTCGTAGCCTTCCTCGCGCAGCTTGGCCAGCATCTGCACGGTAAGCGTGCGCGTCAGCGCGATGTTGTGGTTTTCGTTGAAGAAGATCGCCTTGCGGCCCTTGGCGAGTTCGGCGATTGTCTCCAGCGCCGGTGCCGCCACGTAGCCGCTGTCCATCGGCGCGTCGCTGTCGCCTTTCATCGGTGGTTGCGCGACCGAAAACGTGGTCTCCGAAGCGGCGTAGTCGCCGACCCAGGTCTGGAACCAGCTGACGTATTGGTTGAAGATCAGGCGGAACGGTACGGTCTTGTCCTTCTCGCGCGCGTCGCGCATCACGAGGTATTGCGCGAGCAGGCCGGAGCGCTTCTGCGCCTTCGCCATGATCTCCTCGGATTTGGCTACCGCCGCGCGCTGCTGCGCGATCGCGAACTGTCCGGCCGGCGCCGGTTCGATCTGCGCGGACTGCGCGGCGAGGATCAGGGAGAGGGCGCTGGCGATCACGGACATCGGTGCTACTCCTCGGCAGAATGGGCCTTCGACAACGCGGGTACGGTGTCGATCGCGCGGGGTTGCGCGAGCTGGTGCAAGGCCTGCCGATGACGGTCCGCGAGCACGGCCGATCCATGCACGTCGATTCCGAGGTCGCGGACCAAACCATTGGCGAGGCTGTAGATCCAGCCATGCACGCTCAAGGTCTGGCCACGTTCCCAGGCATCGCGCACGACGGTCGACTGGCACACGTTGGCGGCCTGCTCGATCACGTTGAGTTCGCACAGTCTCGCATGCCGCTCGGACGGTTCGTCGAGCCGGCGCAACGCTTCGACGTGTTTTTTCCTCACATCGTCGACGTGGCGCAGCCAGTTGTCGACGAGGCCTAGGCGGCGTTGCTCAAGTACCGCCTGCACGCCGCCACAGCCGTAGTGGCCGACGACGAGGATGTGCTTGACCTTGAGCACGTCGACCGCGAACTGGATCGAACTCAATGCGTTGAGATCGGTATGCACGACGACGTTGGCGACATTGCGGTGAACGAAGACCTCGCCCGGCGCCATGTCGATGATCTGGTTTGCCGGTACGCGCGAATCCGAGCAGCCGATCCACAGGTATTCGGGCGCTTGCTGGTCGGACAGGCGTTTGAAGAACTCGGGGTCGCGCGCGCGCAACGCCTCCGACCAGAGGCGGTTGCGGACGAGCAGGTCGGTCAGGTCGGACATGGGAAGCCTCAGGTCAAACGGATGCAGACGTTTTTCGGCTCGGTGAAGAAGCGCAGCGCTTCGACGCCGCCTTCGCGGCCGACGCCCGAGTTCTTCACGCCGCCGAATGGCGTGCGCAGGTCGCGCAGCAGCCAGCAGTTGATCCAGACGATGCCGAACTCGAGCTGCGCCGCGAAGCGGTGCGCGCGATCGAGGTTCGTCGTCCAGAGCGACGCAGCAAGGCCGTAGCCGCTGTCGTTCGCGATCGCGAGCGCTTCGTCGTCGCGATCGAACGGGATCAAGGTCACGACCGGACCGAAGATTTCCTCCTGATTCGTCGTGGCTTCATTCGGCAGGCCTTCGATGACGGTCGGCGCGACGAACCAGCCGTCGGCGCATCGACCAGCAGGCTTGATCGCCTGACCGCCGCATAGAATGCGACCGCCGTCGGCGCGAGCGCGGTCTATGCTGCCGGTAACCTTGGCGAAATGCGCCTGCGAAACGAGCGCGCCCAGATCGCTGGCCGCGTCCTCCGGGTCGCCGACACGCAGCCGGCGCACGCGGTCGAGATACACTTCCTTGAAGTCATCGTAGATCGAACGCTCGACCAGCAGACGCGATCCGCACAGGCAGATCTCGCCTTGGTTCGCGAAGCCCGAGCGCACGATCGTATCCAGGTTCGCGTCGCTGAAATCGAAGTCCGCGAATACGATAGCCGGATTCTTGCCACCCATTTCGAGCGACAGTTTCTTGAATGCCGGCGCCGCCGTCGCGGCGATTGCCGCACCGGTCCTGGTGCTGCCGGTGAACGAGATCGCCTTGACCTGCGCGTGCGCGACCAGCGCATGGCCGACATCCGCGCCATTGCCGTGCACGATGTTCAGCACACCGCGCGGGAAACCCGCCTCGATCGACAGCTCGCCGAGCCGCGCCGCCGTGCATGGCGTCACCTCGGAGGGCTTGGCGACGACCGCGTTGCCGGCCGCAAGCGCCGGCGCGATCTTCCAGGTGAACAGGTACAGCGGAAGGTTCCACGGCGAGATGCAGCCGACCACGCCGAGCGGCTGGCGCAAGGTGTAGTTGATCGCAAGCCTGTCCATCGCATGCGATTCGCCGGGCCATTGCGTGATCGCGGCGGCGAAGAAGCGCAGGTTGGCGACTGCGCGCGGAATGTCGAGGCTGCGCGCGAGTGCGACGGGCTTGCCGGAATCTCGCGACTCCAGGTGAGCCAGTTCGTCGAGATCGCGTTCGACCAGATCGGCGAGGCGATTGAGCAGGCGCGCACGTTCCTCGGCCGGTGTCGCGGCCCACGCCGGAAACGCAGCGCGCGCTGCGGTGACGGCGGCATCGACATCGGCATCGGACGAATCCGGGCAGCGTGCGAACACGTTGCTGGTAGCCGGTTCATGGACATCGAGATAAAGGCCACGAGACGGGGCGGCAGCGGCCCCGTCGATCAGATTGGCGAGGGTGGTCGACGAAGGCATCTTCGAAGTTTAGCAGCCACACGCGGCTGCGAACGCATTCATGCCGTGCTGCCGCGGCCATTCGGAATCTTGCGCAACGGCAAAAAAAAGCCCGGACCCCCGCTTGCGCGGACGGTCCGGGCCACGGGCAGGGACTAGTGCACGTCGACGGTGCCGACCGCCGGGATGCAGGTGCCGTCGAAGCCGTTCGCATACAACGGATCACCGGCCTCGAGGTTTCGCATGTGGAACTCGACCGGTGCTGCCGACGAGTACAACAGCTGCGCGCCGACGACATAGTCACCGGCGATGTCGTTCGCGGTCGCCTCGACAAAAGCGAAGCCGTCCACGTCGGTGGTCACGCGTACGGCGCTGCCGCTGTTGCTCCCGTTCGACAGGATCGACGAGGGGCCGGCAACCGGGGCGACGAAGTCGACGTCGAGGTTGGGCTGCGGCGTACCATTGTCGGTCACCTGGATCAGCAGCATGCAGGCGAACAGCGCGTTCACCTCGCCGGACTGCGCAGGTTCGCCGGGGCTGCCAGGCACAACGGAAGGTCGCAGCAGGTTGGTCAGCACGAACGAAGTCGATCCTGTGACGCCAGACGCGTGGGCGCTGATCGCATAAGCGCCAGCGATGCCATTTGCGGTGGGTGTGATGCGGGCAAGACCATCGCTGCCGCTGGACACCGTGCCGGTTCCGGTCGCGCTGGCGCCGCTGGATGGTGCGACGAAGGTGACCGACACGCCGCCGACCGGATTGCCGTAGGCGTCGCCGATGAAGGCGCTCAGCGGCTGCGGGAATGGTGTCGTCACCACGGCGCCTTGGCCAGAGCCGCTGGCCGGCCCGACCGAGGCGGCAGGCCCGGCGTGGTTGACCATGTCGAATACCTGCGGCGGCACGCCCGGCGTGGTCGCGACGATCGCGTAGGCGCCGGCGATCGTGTTGGCAACGGGGGTCAAGTCAGCGCGGCCATCCGGGCCTGTCGCGATCGTCGTCGTCGCCGCGCTCGGGAAACCGGCGCTGGCACCAGCAGAGGGCGCGGTGTAGGTCACCGGCACGCCAGGAACCGCGTTGCCGAAGGCATCAATGACCTGCAATCCGATCGGGGCCGCGAACGACGTTGCAACAACCGCGGTCTGTGCATTGCCGCTGATCCCGCCGAAACCCGCGGCCGGACCGGGTTGGTTGGTCATGTCCCACACGATCGGCGTGGCCACGCCGCTGACTTTCCCGATGATCTGGTAGCTGCCGGCGATCGTGTTGGCGATGGTGGTGACCTGAGCGACGCCGTTCGCATCGGTGGTGGCCGGATTCGGCGATACCGTTGCGCTCGGCCCGCTGGAGGGAACCACGAACGTTACAGTCACGCCGGGGATCGGGTCGCCGTCGGCATCGAGTACCGTGATTGCCAGCGGCGGAGCGACCGCATCGCCGACTGCGGCGCTGCGCGGCGATGCGTCGACCGCGGCCAGCGCCGTTGGTACCTGGTTCAGCATGCGCGAACTCAGCCTGACATTGTCGAAGCTGGCGCTGCTCAGCAGGCTGGCGGTCAACAATCCGCTGGGTTCGGTGAACAGATGTATGCCGATGTTGCCGCTGACGATGGGGCCGGTGTCGTAGCCGAGTTCAACGTGCCATGTCGAGCCGGAAAGCAGAGTCAGCGTGACCGAATTCGAGTTGATCGATGATGCAACCCGCGTCGAACCGTTGACGAGTGCGATACCGGCATTGCCGGCCTGCAGCAGGCCGAGATTGAGCGTGCCCGCTGCGGTGATGTCGGCGGACAGCGTGTAGTGTTTGTCGGGCTGCCATGGCGTAGCGGTTTCTTGGCGGAACGAGCCGCCATTGTTTACCAGACCGAGGGCGTTCACGCCCAACAGGCCGCCGACCGACGCTTGGCCGGAGCCGATCGTCAATGTGGGCGGTGCGAGCAGGCCTAGTGCGCCGAACCAGGTGCCGCTCCACGGGCCCGTGCCGATGGCGGCGCTGCCGCTGCCGCCGAGGACTCCGCCGCCGACGCTGCCGTCGTTGGCAGGGTTCGAGAAATCACCGTTCGCTACCGGAATCTGGCCAGCATACGCATTGAGGCCGGCGGCAAGCAGGAGCACGCACGGCAGAAGATGTAGATACCGTCGGCGGCGAGACCGCGGTCCGCTGGGGCAGGCAAGTGACGGGGCGATTCCGGTTGGCGAAGGGTTGGTATGGGTTGCACATCGTTCCATGGTGCAGTCTCCTCAGGCGGATACGGACCACCGGCTGTCCAGTCAGACGCACGGCGGTGCTGCTCGCGCGCGATGAATTCAGGGGTCCGGAATATCCGCTGCGACGCTGAGGGGTATTCGACCTCACGGAGAATGGTGTGTTGCCATTCCCCGTTCTCGACATCGAAATCCGCACGCCTTTTGAGACATCGCGCGCTGGAGGTGCAGCAGCATTCATGCCAAGGAGTAGTGTGACGCACTTCTCACTATTGCGGCCATGTAGTCAAATTTCTTTGTGTACATGTATCTAAATTGATCAATTTGCCCGGCGCTGGACGTTGCATGTGTGGTCTTTCGAGACAGTTTGCGACAGCGCACGACAGGCGAGTCGTTTGGTCGGATGCGCGGGTGGCAGCATCCGATCCTGAGGTACGCGCAGGCGGATCCGACTCAGGTTGCGACGCGCTTGCCGGATGGCCGCAGTGAAGGCGTCAGCGCTGTGCGTTCGTCGAATACGAAGCAATCGCCCACATAGCCGCGATCTCCGATCTGTTCGAAATAGCCGAGAATGCCACCGTCGAGCTGCCAGACAGGCCCGAAACCGTTTGCCTGCATCCATAACGCGGCTTTCTCGCAGCGGATGCCTCCGGTGCAAAAGCTGACCACGGTGGCATCGGTGAGTGAATCGCGCTGCGCGGCGACCGCTTCAGGCAGGTCGGTGAACTTATCGATCGGCAGGGTCAGGGCGCCTGCAAACGTGCCGTGGGCCACCTCTTGCCGGTTGCGCGTGTCGAGCAACACCACGCGCCGACCGTCGTCGTCGCGGCCCTGCTCGATCCAGCGCGCGAGCGTGACCGGCGCCAGCGCCGGCGCACGTTGCTCGTGCGGGGCAGGATGTTGCTGGCGGAACGAGATGATCTCGCGCTTGCGCTTCACCTTCAGGCGCGCGAACGGTGGAGCTTCGCTGTAGCTGCGTTTGATCGCGATATCCGCGAAGCGCGGCTCGGTACGCAACGCTGCGACGAAGGCGTCGATCGCGTCGGCACCGCCGGCAAGGAACAGGTTCAGGCCTTCCTCCGCAACCAGCACGGTGCCGCGAAGCGCAAGCGTTCCGGCGCATTCGCGCAACCGCGCGACGAGCGCGTCGGCATCGTCGATCGGCACGAAGTGATAGGCGGCGATATTGACGATCATCGAAGAACCAATGCCTTACGGCGAGTCATCAAAAGTCACAGCGACAGCGTGCGACCGCCATCGACCGGCACATTGATGCCGTTGACGTAGGCAGCCGCCGGCGTCGCCAGAAACGCAATCACGTTCGCGATCTCGGCGGGTTTGGCAAAACGCCCGGCCGGTACTGTCGTCAGCATTGCCTGTTCGATCTCGGCGCTGTTCTTGCCGGTCGCGCGCGTACGCTCGGTCAGGATCTGCTCGAGCCGCTGCGTCTGCGTATAGCCCGGCAACACGTTGTTGATCGTGATGCCGTGCATGCCAAGCTCGCCGGCCAGAGTCTTCGCCCAGCTCGCGACCGCGCCGCGGATCGTGTTCGACACGCCGAGGTTCCTGATCGGCTCCTTCACCGAGGTCGAGATCACGTTGACGACGCGGCCATAGCCGGATGCCTTCATGCCCGGCAGTACGGCCTGCAGAAGCGCCTGCGCGGCGACCAGATGCTGCGTGAACGCACGTAAGAAATCGTCCGGCGCCGCCGTGTGCGCAGGACCGCCGGGCGGTCCACCGCTGTTGTTGATGAGGATCTGGATCGGATGCGCGTTCGCGGTCGCCTCGACCTTGGCGCGCAGCTCGACGTGATCGAGCATGTCGGCCGCAATCGTTGCATGCTGCTGCGCGGCATGCGTCTTCGGCAGCGATGCAACCGCGGTTTCGAGCGCTTCACGCGAACGCGCGACCAAGGTGACATCGGCGCCGAGCGCCGCGAGTTCGATGGCCGTCGCGCGGCCGATGCCTTGCGAGCCGCCGCAGACGAGCGCGTGTTTGCCGGTGAGGTCGATATTCATGGAGATGGGGCGAGTCAAGGGAGAATGGATGGAACCGCCTGGTGGCGTGCCGCCGCTCAATGCCGCGATGGCAGCTTCTGCATCATGCGCGGCAGCAGTTCCTCGTCACCGTCGCCGGACGGTACTTCGAGACCATCGAGGTTGAACCCGAGCAGCGCGGCATCGTCCTCGTCGAGGCCGTCGAACGCGCGAAACTCGGCATCGAGCAGGGCCATGCGCGCGGCGGTTTCATCGTCGTAGCGCAGGATGCGGCCATCGTGGTCGAGCACCTCGGCAATGCCGGAATCGAGCACGTCGAGGCGCGCCCAGACGAGGGTGTCGCCGAAAGCGGCCAGCCACCACGTGTTCGTCGCGCTCATGCCGAGGCTCCCGTCGATGCAAACACCTTTGCCAGCAACGCCGCGATTGCGCCGATCACGATGGCCCACGCGCCGATCATGCCGAGTACGGCGAGCGCATCGAGGCCACGATCGCGCAGCGGCCGGTATCTCGCGCCGAGATACCACGCGAACGCATGTGGCGAAAACATGAAGCCGCCGAGGCGGGCGCGCTCATCCGGATGATGGTCGCGCAAATGCACCGCGACCAGCATCCATGTGATGACGTAGGTGGTCAGGCCGGCGACGACGAAGCCGAGACCCATGATGAAGATGAATTGATGCCAGGCTGAGGCGCTCACGTTGCCATTTCGCTGTGGGTGGTTGATGTGCGCGCCGAGGACGGCGCGTTCGCCGAACGCGAGCGTCCGGCAGAGCCGCGTCCGGTCATGCGCCGGAGGCGGCGAGTCCGCATGAGTCCAGGATGGGCGAATGCGGACATCGGCAATTAGAACTCCGCCGTGCCTGGCGCACGCGGGTACGGGATTGCGTCACGGATGTTGGCGAGGCCGCAGACATAGACGACCAGGCGTTCGAAGCCGAGCCCGAAGCCCGCATGTGGCACGCTGCCATAGCGGCGGAAATCGCGATACCAGTTGTACATGTTGGGGTCGAGGCCGAACTGCGCGATGCGGCGGTCGAGGACATCGAGGCGTTCCTCGCGCTGCGCGCCACCGATGATTTCGCCGATGCCGGGCGCGAGCACGTCCATCGCGGCGACGGTGCGACCGTCGTCGTTGAGGCGCATGTAGAACGCCTTGATCTTTTCCGGATAGTTGGTGACCACGACCGGGCCGCCGACGTGTTGTTCGGTCAGGAAGCGTTCGTGCTCGGTCTGCAGATCCGCGCCCCATTCGACCGCATAGTCGAACTTCCTGCCTGACTTCTTCAGGATCTCGACCGCATCGGTGTAGTCGATGCGGGCAAACGACGAGGCAATGATCGCTTCGAGGCGCGAGATCGCGGTCTTCTCGACGCGATCGGCGAAGAACGCCATGTCGTCGCCGCGCTCCGCCAGCACCATGCGGAAGATGAACTTCAGGAAATCCTCCGCGACGCGCGCGTTCTCGGCGAGGTCGGCGAACGCGATTTCCGGTTCGACCATCCAGAATTCGGCGAGGTGGCGCGTGGTGTGCGAGTTTTCGGCGCGGAATGTCGGCCCGAAAGTGTAGACCTTGCTCAGTGCGAGGCAGTACGCCTCGACGTTGAGCTGGCCGGACACGGTCAGGAACGCTTCCTTGCCGAAGAAGTCCTTCTTGAAATCGATCGCGCCCTTGTCGGTGCGCGGCAGGTTCATCAGGTCCAGCGTGGAGACGCGGAACATCTCGCCGGCGCCCTCGGTGTCCGAGGTGGTGATGATCGGCGTGTTGACCCAGAAGTAGCCGTTCTCGTCGAAGTAGCGGTGGATCGCGTTCGCGATCGTGTGGCGCACGCGGCTGACCGCGCCGAACAAGTTCGTGCGCGGGCGCAGATGCGCGACTTCGCGCAGGAATTCCGGCGAATGCGGCTTGGGCTGGATCGGGTAGGTTTCCGGGTCGTCGACCCAGCCGACGACAGCGAGGCGGCTTGCCTGAACTTCGAACGATTGCCCCTTGCCTTGGGAGGCGACCAACTCGCCCTCTGCGATGATCGCGCAACCGGCGGTCAAGTGCGTCACTTCGCCGTCATAGTTCGGCAGCGCATTCGTCGCGACGATCTGGATCGTGTCGAAGCAGGAGCCATCGCTCAACGCGATGAACGAAAGCCCGGCCTTCGAGTCGCGACGCGTGCGCACCCATCCGCGCACCTGCACCCGGCTGCCCGGCGCGACGGCGCCCGACAAGGCCCGTTTCACGTCCACCGTTTCCGTCTCGATCGCTGGCTGATCGCTTGCCGACATGCCTTGAAACTCCTGCTGATGGCGCCCAGTTCGCCGGGAGGCGGGGCGTGTCTTGGATGGGATGGCGATCATAGCGGAATCGGCTGCTGCATCGCGGGATCGCGCTAGAATGGACGTCGCGGCTGCGGATGCCGAAAGAAGTCCTTCTGCCGCGGAAGAAGACGATCATCAATCGGGAAACACATGACCATCCAGCTCACCACCGCCGCGCGCCAGCGCATGCAGGACTTCGTCGGTCGCGAGCCGGGCGCGCTCGGCGTGCGTTTCGGCATCAAGCGCATGGGTTGCTCCGGTTTCGGCTACACGGTCGACCTCGCCAACGCGATTGCCGAGAACGACGAGGTGCTCGACCAGGATGGCCTGCGTCTGGTCATCGACAAGAAGGCGCTGCCGTTTGTCGATGGCACCGAGATCGATTTCCAGCGGCAAGGCATCAACGCCAGCTTCGTGTTCCGCAATCCGAACGCGACCGGCGAATGCGGTTGCGGCGAAAGTTTTACCGTCGAGGCGGTGGGCTGAGCCACGGTGGCCGCCCAACCTGTTTCCGCGCCGGGGCGGGCAGGCTTCGCCGGATGGCGTAGCGATGAATCGGCGTTGCATGCCGTATTGCCCTATGTGATCCGGCGGCTGCGTCGCGAGCCGGCGCTGGCCATTTCGATTGGCTACATGCTGGTTGCCACGGCGGGCATCTTCTACAACGTCAGCTTCTACAAGAAGTTCGGCATTCCGGTACTGACCCTGTCGCAGATCGGCGATTTCCTCGTCGCCGGCGTCCAGCAGCCGATCGCGATCGTGCTGGTACTGTCGACCTTGCCATTGTGCTGGCTCTTCGACCGCCTGAATGCAACGTATCGGCGTCGCAAGCTGGCCGAGCGCGAGCGTTTGCTTGCGTTGCCGTCCTTGTCGTATCGGCAGCGCTGGCAAGTCAAGATGGCGGACTGGACTCTTGGTCGGCCGCATCAGGAATTGATTGCCTATCTGTTCGTGATTCCCCTCTACGGCTGGGTTTTCGTTGCCAACTACGCCGAGTACCGTGCCGAAGCGATCAAGCGGGGTGAGTCGGATATGGTGCGCGTCTGGCTCGCCGACGACAGCTCCGGGCTCGGCAAGGGGCGCGAACTGGCCTGGCTTGGGGCGACGGGTGGCTACGTGTTCGTCTACGACGCGGAAGGTGGCAAGTCGCTTGTCCTGCCGGTCGAGAATGTCGCCCGGATCGAGCCCGCGCAGCGGGCGAAGCGCGTGCCAGCTCGGGCGCTTGTGCCAACGCCCTGATTACATTAGTATCCGCGCCCCTTTTGTTGCTGCGATCTTGCGTGGTCGCGGGAATCGTGAAGTGGCCGTCCTTGGCCGTGCTTCCCGACTCGGACGAAAGGCCTTGCCTCACCGCGCCGCGGGAGGCTGTCGGGCGGAAATCCTTCCGCCGCGATACCCACAAGGAGTCGACAATGCGTCATTACGAAGTCGTGTTCATGGTCCATCCGGACCAGAGCGAGCAGGTGCCAGCGATGATCGAGCGCTACAAGGCGCTGATCGAGGGCGACAATGGCAAGATCCATCGTCTCGAGGACTGGGGCCGCCGCCAGTTGGCGTATCCGATCCAGCACCTTGCCAAGGCACATTACGTGCTGCTCAACATCGAATGCAGCGCGACCGTGCTGGCCGAGCTGGAATCGGGCTTCCGTTTCAACGATGCGGTGCTGCGCCACCTGATCGTCAAGCGCGAGAACGCGGTGACCGAGATGTCGCCGATCATGAAGAACAAGGACGACAAGGGCGATCGCCGTCGTCGTGACGACGAAGGCTTCGGTTTCGGTGGCGACGACGACGATCGTCCGCGCCGCGAACCGCGTGCGCCGCGCGAGCAGGCCAGCGAGCCGGCCGCCGCTGCTGCCGAACCGACCGCCGAATAACGTCGCCCCCATTCCTGGAGATACCCATGTCCAAGTTCTTCCGCCGCAAGAAGTTCTGCCGCTTCACCGCCGAAGGCATCACCGAGATCGACTACAAGGATCTCAACATGCTGCGCCAGTACATCGGCGAAACCGGCAAGATCGTGCCGAGCCGCATCACCGGCACCAAGGCGCGCTACCAGCGCATGCTGGGCACCGCGATCGAGCACGCGCGCTTCCTCTCGCTGTTGCCATATAGCGACGCGCATTGACACATCCGCTTTTCATTCCGGTGGCCGTCATGGTCGCCGGAATGTCGAACGACATTCGGACAGCACCCGCTGCGCCGGACCATCCGACGCTAACGAATAGGAAAACTCATGGAACTCATCCTCCTGCAGAAAGTGAAGAACCTCGGCAACCTTGGCGACAAGGTCAACGTCAAGCCGGGTTATGGCCGCAACTACCTCGTGCCGCAGGGCAAGGCGACCGCCGCTACTGAGGCAAACCTTGCCGAGTTCGAGAAGCGCCGTGCCGAGTACGAGGCCAAGGCCAACCAGCAGCTCGCCGGTGCCGAAGCGCGCCAGGCGCAGTTCGCGGATGCATCGGTCACGATCAAGGCGAACGCGAGCCCGGAAGGCAAGCTGTTCGGCTCGGTCGGTCCGCGCGACATCGCCGAGGCGTTCACCAACGCCGGCATCGCCCTCGACAAGAGCGAAGTCGTCCTGAGTGAAGGCCCGCTGCGCAACATCGGCGAGTTCGAGGTGCCGGTGCACCTGCACGCGGACGTGCATGCCACGGTCAAGGTCATCATCGTCGGCGAAGACTGATCTTTGCAGCCAGGACGGGTTCTGCCGCACAGGCTCCTGGCTCCGCCGCATCGCGGCGGTCGCATGTCATCCGGAACGGGCGCCCTCGGGCGCCCGTTTTGTTTGCGAGGCACCGTGCGGCATTCAAATCGCCACGTCGCCGCACAGCTTGTCCACAGCGTCATCCCCGGTTTCGGGCTTGTTATGCACAGGTTGTCCGGAACCTTGTGCGTCGCGATTCCCGAGACTCCCATCTAGTATCGAGCCTTCGCTTGACGCATACGCCGCCGTCGCCCATGTCCGCCCTGACCGAACGCAAAAACCCTTCCAGCATCGAAGCCCTGCGCGTGCCGCCGCACTCGATCGAGGCCGAGCAGGCCGTGCTGGGTGGGCTGATGCTGGCGCCCGAATCGTGGGATCGCATCGCCGATCGTCTGGTCGAGGACGACTTCTATCGTCGCGACCATCGCATCATCTTCCGCGCGATCGGCGATCTCTCGTCCAAGAGCATGCCGTACGATGCGGTCACGCTCGGCGAATGGTTCCAGGCGCAGAACCTGGCCGAACTGGTCGGCGGTGCGAGCTACGTCATCGAACTGGCGAACTCCACGCCGAGCGCGGCGAACATCACCGCGTATGCCGACATCGTGCGCGAGAAATCCGTGCTGCGGCAGCTGATCGACGCCGGCACCGAAATCGCCGGCGACGCGTTCGTGCCGGAAGGGCGTTCCAGCCAGGAATTGCTCGAAGTCGCCGAGCAGAAGGTGTTCCACATCGCCGAAGCCGGTGCGCGCGGGCGCAAGGGATTCGTATCGATGCGCGCGGCAGTCAAGGATGCGTTCCAGATACTGCATCATCGTTACGAGAATCGCGGCAGCGTGACAGGCCTGTCGACCGGCTTCATCGATCTCGACGAGATGACCGCTGGCCTGCAGCCTTCGGATCTCGTCATCATCGCGGCGCGACCGTCGATGGGAAAGACCGCATTCTCGGTCAACATCGCCGAATACGCGGCAATGAAGACGAAGAAGGCGGTCGCGATCTTCTCGATGGAAATGTCGGCTTCGCAGTTGGCGTTCCGTCTCATTTCGTCGATGGGCCGCATCAACGCGCAGAACCTGCGTACCGGCGACCTCGCCGAAGAGGAATGGCCGCGCGTGACCAGCGCCATCACGATGTTGTCGGAGACGAAGATCTTCATCGACGACACGCCGGCGCTCAGTCCGGGCGACCTGCGTTCGCGCGCGCGACGCCTCAAACGCGAGCACGATCTCGGCTTGATCGTGATCGACTACCTGCAGCTGATGCAGGTGCCCGGGACAAAGGAGAATCGCGCCACCGAAATTTCAGAAATCTCGCGTAGCCTGAAAGCGCTTGCGAAGGAACTGAATGTGCCGGTGATTGCCCTTTCCCAGCTCAACCGCTCGCTCGAACAGCGTTCGGACAAGCGCCCGATGATGTCGGATCTGCGCGAATCAGGCGCGATCGAGCAGGACGCCGACGTCATCATGTTCATCTACCGCGACGAGTACTACAACCCGGAATCGGGCGAGAAGGGCGTCGCCGAGATCATCATCGGCAAGCAGCGAAACGGCCCGACCGGAGTCGTCAAACTCGCCTTCCTCGGCCAGTACACAAAGTTCGAGAATCTTGCGAGCGGCAGCTATTCGGGGGCGTTCGAGTGAAGACCGCAATTCGGAAGAGCGCGTTGCGTGTTCGTGGCGGCGCGGACGGTACTTCGCGATTCCCAATTTCCGGTTCACGATTCCCGGTTACGCGCTGATGCGTGCCACTTGCGCCACGATCCATCCGGCCGCGCTGCGCGAGAACCTGCGCCGCGTGCGCGAGCTTGCGCCGGGCGCGCGCGTAATGGCGGTGGTCAAGGCCGACGGCTATGGCCACGGACTCGAACGCGTTGCACGTGCGCTCGAGGGCGCCGATGCGTTCGGCGTCGCCGGCATTGCCGATGGTCAGCGCCTGCGCGCGGCCGGCGTGTCGCAGCGCATCGTCGTGCTGTCCGGGCACGACGAGCCCGGCGACCTCGCCGAAATGCGTCGGCTGCGCCTCGATACCGTCGTGCACAACGATACGCAGATCGACGCGCTTGCGGCGGACCACGATCCGCGTCCGCTGCGCGTCTGGCTCAAGCTCGACACCGGCATGCACCGCCTCGGCTTTCCGTCCGAGCGTGCGCGCGAGGTGCATGCGCGACTGCGTGCGCTGCCGAGCGTCGACCGGAACATCGCGTTGATGACGCACTTCGCGAACTCCGACGTGTTCGACGACGCATCGACCACGCAACAAATCGACCGTTTCGAGCGCGCGGCTTCCGGTCTCGAAGGCGAACGCTCGCTGTCGAACTCCGCCGGCATCCTTGGCTGGCCAGAGGCGCACGGCCAATGGGTGCGCGCCGGCGGTGCGCTGTATGGCATCTCGGTGGTGGCTGGGCGCATCGGCGCTGATTTCGGTTTCCGCCCGGCGATGACGTTGTCGACGAAACTGATCGCGATCAACCGCGTGCGCAAGGGCGAACGCATCGGCTATGCGGCGACCTGGGAGGCGCCCGAAGACATGGCCATAGGCGTCGCCGCGATCGGCTACGGCGACGGCTATCCGCGTCAAGCCGGCGCGGGCACGCCAGTGCTGGTCGACGGCGTGCGAGTCGGCATCGTCGGGCGCGTCTCCATGGATCTGATCACGATCGACCTGCGTGGTTGTCCGCAGGCGCGCATCGGCTCGGCCGTTACGTTGTGGGGACCGGCGCTTCCGGTCGAGGAAGTCGCCACGCATGCCGACACGATCGGCTACGAACTTACCTGCGGCGTGACGCGCCGTGTCCGCTTCGTCGAGGAGGAGGGCGGTACGGTCTGACCGATACCGGCCAACGAGGATGGAAGCGCGGCAATGAAGGGGCGTGCAATGCATTGCGTCCGGTGCGCGTCTCGTCGCATCAACGGTACTATACGCCGACAAGTTCCGATGGATCGGTCATGGCGCCCCGCTCGCCCGTGATGACGTTGGCGTAGTTCGCCGCCGCTGCGCCCGGCATCCGTGAGGACGGAACCATGGCGCGCGAATCCGCTGAATCGGCAAAGATCCCCCCGAACGCGTCGACGACGAGCATTCGCGATGGTCAGCAGCGATCGGCACGCGGCGGGCGGCATGCCGCGTCGGCGGACGATCCGGACAGCGGTCTGGCGATCTCCGTCGCAATCGCGCGTCTGAACTCGCTCGTGCCCGGTCTGCGCCTGCTGACCGCTCTGCTGATCGCCACGATCGTCATCGCGGCGCTGTACTTCGGGCGCGGCCTGTTGATTCCGCTGGCGCTTGCGGCATTGTTCGGCTTCCTGCTCGATCCCGCGGTGACACGGCTCAAGCGCTGGGGGCTGCCTCGCACGCTCGGCGTAATCCTCGTCGTCGCTTGCGCGCTCGGCATTGTCGGCGGCATCGGCGTATACATCACCAATCAGCTCACCGGCCTCAGCGCGGACCTGCCGACCTACCAGAGCACGATCCTCGCGAAGCTGCGCAACCTGCGCAAAGCGGTCATGCACCCAAGTGGCTGGGACGGCGCGTTGAAGACGCTGGAAACCGTGCAGCATGAAATCGATGCGCCACCGACCGCAACGTCCCGGGCACAGTCGTTGCCGCAGCAGGTCCAGGTCATCGAGGCGGCACCGAAACCGGTGCAGTTCGTGCTCGATTGGCTCGGTCGTGTCAGCGAACCGGTCGCCACTGCCGGCATCGTCTTGCTGTTCGTGATCCTGATCCTGATGGATCGGCGCGACCTGCGCGATCGCCTGCTGCGCCTGGCCGGTGGCGACCTGCACGCGGCGACGGACGCGATGGACGAGGCGTCGGGGCGGATCGGTCGCTACCTGCGCATGCAGTTCGTGATCAACGTCGGTTACGGCATTCCGATGGGGATCGGACTGTGGTTCATCGGCGTTCCGGCAGCGGCGTTATGGGGATTCGTCGCCGCGATCCTGCGCTTCGTGCCGTACGTCGGGTCGATGGTGTCGGCAGCTTTTCCACTGGCGCTGGCATTTGCCGTCGCGCCGGACTGGAGCATGGTGTTGTGGACGCTTGCGTTGATCGCGAGCCTCGAATTGATCTGCGCGAACGTCGTCGAACCTTGGCTATACGGTTCTTCGACCGGATTGACGCCGCTGTCGATCATCGTCTCGGCGACGTTCTGGACTGCGTTGTGGGGGCCGCTTGGCCTGATCCTGTCGACGCCGCTGACGGTGTGCCTGCTCGTGCTCGGCCGCTACCTGCCGGCACTGCATTTCATGGAAGTGCTGCTCGGTGACGAAGCCGCGCTCGACGAGCCGCAGCGGCTGTACCAGCGCCTGCTTGCCGGCGACGTCGAGGAAGCGACGGAATTGGCAGGCGAGCACGTCGAGGAACACCTGCCGCCGAAGCCGGGCGACGAAGCGGTCACGCATGCGCTGGTCGCGTTCTACGACGGCGTTGCCATACCCGCGTTGCGTATCGCGACGACGCATCATGTCGAGATCGCGAGTGCCGAGCAGCGCTTGCGCATCGCCGGCGGCATGCGTGATCTGCTGGCCGAGATGGTCGAGCAGTATCCGCCGCATGAGTCGAACGGTTCGGCGCGCGGAGCGCTTCTGTGTATCGGCGCGCGCTGGGAGGTCGACGCCCTGGCCGCGGCGATCATGGCGCACGTGCTTGGCCGTCGCGGCTACGACGCGACGGTCCCCATGCATTCGCTGGCTTCGTCACTGGACGCTGGCGCGCGGACGATCATCGATGACGTCGACGTTGTCTGCCTCTCCATCTTCAGCGCGCAGCCACAGGCCAGCATCCGTCTTCTCGCACGCCGGATGCGCCGACGCATGCCCAAGGCGCGCATTGTCGTTGCGGCATGGAACGCGATGCCGCCATTGCTGGCCGACGACATGCCGCACCGGCTAGGCGTGGATGCGATCGTCGCCAGCGTCAACGAGCTTCTGCTGGAGATCGGCCACTCTCTGGTGGGAGTCGGCCAGAGCGAGGCTCCGATACCGGCAGACGATGCGGAACGCGTGCGGACCTTGCATGCCAGCGGCGCATTGGCCCCGGCCAACGAAAGTCTCGTGCGTGATTTCGCCCGCCGCGCGGCGAACGCGTTCGTGGTCAAGTACGCGGAGGTTTCGTGGGTGGATGCCGATCACGTCCACAAGCCCGGCAACCTGGTCTGGCAGAACCGGGATGGCCTCGCGCGCGTTCAATCGATGTGTGCCCATGTGGTCGGCACGGGCGAGGCGCTCGTCGTTCCGGACACCGCGCGCGATCCGCGTTTCGCGCGCAACCCGTTCCTGATGGAGAAGGGCATCCGTTTCTATGCCGGCGCTCCGCTGCGCGGTCGCGACGGGCACGTATTTGGTGCGCTGTGCGTGATGGACGATGCGCCGCGCGACATGAGCGAAGACGAGGTCGCCCTGCTTGGCGAAATGGCCAACGGTTTGATGCACGACATGCAGGCGCGCGCGTCGGAAGACGACAACCGTTGAGGGTCTCGCCGTCGTCTGCGCCGAGATGTCGTGAATCTCGGGTACTGCGACGCGGCCTTGTTATCCTGCTGCGGACGGCGCGCTCGCGTCGACATATCGTCGGAGTTTCCTTGGCCAAGTCCAAAACCGCTTACGTCTGCAGCGATTGCGGCGCGGAACACAACAAGTGGCAGGGGCAGTGCACCGAATGCGGTGTGTGGAATACCTTGACCGAATTCGTCGTGCAGCCGGCGAAAGCCGCGTCGGTGAACCCGCGCGGCGGCTATGCCGGTGCGGTCGACGCGGCAAAGGTGACCCGGCTCGCCAGCATCGCCACCGAGGCCGAGCAGCGCAGCGCGACCGGTATCGCGGAACTCGATCGCGTGCTCGGCGGCGGCCTCGTCGCCGGTTCGGTCGTGCTGATCGGCGGCGATCCCGGCATCGGAAAATCCACCTTGCTGTTGCAGATGCTCGGCGCATTCGGCCAGCGCGTGCACGGCTTGTACGTGACGGGCGAGGAATCGCTGGCGCAGGTCGCCTCGCGCGGACAACGGCTCGGCGTCGTGCTGGACGGATTGGAGGCACTGGCCGAGACCTCGATCGAACGCATCCTCGGCGAGGCGTCGGCGAGCCGGCCGGAGGTCTTGATCATCGATTCGATCCAGACGATCTGGACCGAAACCCTCACCGCGGCGCCTGGTTCGGTATCGCAGGTGCGCGAATCGGCAGCGCGATTGGTGCGTTATGCCAAGGAAACCGGTACCAGCGTGTTCCTGGTCGGCCACGTGACGAAGGAAGGCGGCATCGCCGGCCCGCGCGTGCTTGAGCACATGGTCGATGCGGTGCTGTATTTCGAAGGCGAGGTGGGCTCGCGTTTCCGCATCCTGCGCGCGTTCAAGAACCGCTTCGGCGCGGTCAACGAACTCGGCGTGTTCGCGATGGGCGACAAGGGACTGCGCGAAGTGCCCAACCCGTCGGCGATCTTCCTCTCCGCTCATGCTCAGCCGACCGCCGGCAGCGCGGTGATGGTCACGCGCGAAGGCACGCGACCGCTGCTGGTCGAGGTGCAGGCGCTGGTCGACCAGTCCTCGCTCGGCAATCCGCGTCGCGTCGCGCTCGGCTTGGAGCAGAACCGGCTCGCAATGCTGCTTGCCGTGCTGCACCGGCATGGTGGCGCGGCCGTCTACGATCAGGACGTATTCGTCAACATCGTCGGCGGCATCCGCGTGCAGGAGACCGCGGCCGACCTGCCAGTGCTGCTAGCGGTGCTGTCCAGCTTTCGCGACCGTCCGTTGCCGGACAAGACTGTCGCGTTCGGCGAGGTGGGGCTGTCCGGTGAGATCCGCCCGGTGCCGAATGGCGAGGAACGCTTGAAAGAGGCTGCCACGCATGGCTTCCGCCGCGCGATCGTGCCGAAGGCAAATGCGCCGAAGAAGAGCCGAATCGGCGAGATGGAAATCATCGCGGTCGATCGGCTCGGCGAGGCATTGTCAGCGGCTTCAGCTGCATGAAGTAAAATGTATAAAAGTGTGTTTTTTGTCATCTTGCAAAAATTTACTCTGAGCTAGATTCCTCATTCGAAGCCTGTCCGGATGCAGGCGTTGGGGAACGGCGATGCGCATTCTTTTTCTGTGTACGCGGCACAACAGCCTGTCGCAACGGTTGCAGGTCGAGCTGGAGGGTGCCGGGCACGAGATCGTCGTCGCCGAGGTGGAGTCACCGGCTTCGATGGAGGCCGCAACCGAGGCCGCACAACCCGAACTCATCGTCGCGCCGATGCTCAAGCGCGCGATTCCCGAATCGGTATGGTCGCGCTGCACGAGTTTGATCGTGCATCCGGGCATTCCCGGCGATCGCGGACCGTCGGCGATCGATTGGGCGATCCTCGACGGCATGGAACGCTGGGGCGTGACCGTGCTGGAGGCGCGCGAAAAACTCGATGGCGGTCCGGTCTGGACCTGCGCGGATTTCCCGATGCGCGGCATCGGAAAGAGTGCGCTGTACCGTCGGGAAACCACGCAGGCTGCGCTGGATTCGGTGCTGGAGGCCGTGGCGATGTTCGCGCGGCGCGAACGGCCGACCGCGTTCGCGTCCACTCCGATCCAAGGTCGCGAACGCCCGGCGTGCCGGCAAGCGGATCGGCGTTTCGAATGGCACGAGTCGACTGCGCACATCCTGCGGCGCATCCGCTCGGGCGACAGTGCGCCGGGCACTTCGGCGCGCATCGCCGGAATGCCGGCGCAGATGTTCGGCGCGCATGAGGAGGCAACTTTGCGCGGCGAACCGGGTGCCTTGCTTGCCCAGCGCGACGGCGCGGTCTGCATTGCTACCGGCGACGGCGCCATCTGGCTGAGCCATTTGCGTCGCAAGGATGGCATCAAGCTGCCGGCTGCAGGTGTGCTCGGTGATCGCGCCGCCGGGCTAACGGAATTGCCGCTGCCGCCGGAAGCCGAGCCGAATCATCTGACCTTCCAGGACATCCGCTACCGCGAACGCGGCAAGGTCGGCTTCCTGCATTTCGATTTCCTCAACGGCGCGATGAGCACGGCGAATTGCGAACGCCTGCTGGCGGCGTATCGGCACGCGCAGTCGCGGTCGACGCGCGCGATCGTGCTGTGCGGCGGCGAGGATTTCTGGTCGAATGGCATCGATCTCAACGCGATCGAGGCGGCGGCCGACCCGGCCGAGGAATCCTGGCGCAACATCCTCGCGATGAACGCGCTGGTGCGGGCGATCGCGACTACCGCGGACAAGCTCGTGGTCTCGCTGTTGCAGGGGAATGCCGGCGCCGGCGGCGTGACCTTGGCGCTCGCCGCCGACCGCGTCTACGCGCGCTCCGGCGTTGTATTGAATCCACACTACAAGCGCATGGGTGGCCTGTACGGTTCGGAGTTCTGGACCTATCTGATTCCGCGTCGCGTCGGCGAAGCCACCGCGCGTCATCTGACCGATGCGCTGGAGCCGGTCGGCAGCGCGCGTGCGATGCGCATCGGCCTGATCGACGCGACATTCGAGGGCGACGACGTGCTCGAACGCGTCATGCGCATCGTCGAGCCCGAACTCGGTTTCTGGCGCCATCGCGCGCTGCTCGCCGCGAAGGCGCGCAAGCGCGAGCAGGACGAGCGCACGAAACCGCTCGATCGTTACGCCGAAGAGGAACTGGCCGAGATGCGCCGCAATTTCTTCGGCGCCGACCGCAGCTATCATGAGGCGCGGCGGCGGTTCGTGTGGAAGCTGTGCGCGGAGCCTGCGTGCAATGCGCCCGTGGTCAAGGCGCTGGCGTGATACGTGTTTGTGGACGGGGTGCGACGCGATTACCTATTCGTCGTCGCGGCTCGACCAAGCGCAGCAGATCACGACAGTGAAAAGGGTGGTCCAGAACACCCAATCTGCGCCGGAAAGGATCCATGTCCAGGTCTCGGGGAGCGAGCACACGCGGTGCTCGCTCCAGCCGAACCGATCGAGTCCGCACTCTCTCAGGATCGGAAAGCAGATCGGAAGCAGGACCAGAACGGCAATGAAGAGGACTCCGCCGACGACATATCGGCGTGCCGCGCCCTCGCGTTCCTTGCGCAGATCGCTCATGCGGTCCGATGCAACACCACTTCCAACACGAATTTGGAGCCGAAGAACGCAAGCAGCAGGATCGCCATGCCGGTCAAGGTCAGGTTGATCGCCTGGCGCCCGCGCCAGCCGCGGCGCCAGCGGCCGATCAGCAAGGTGCCGAACACGAGCCACGCGACGATCGATAGCACGGTCTTGTGCACGAGGTGCTGGCCGAACAGGTCGTCGACGAAGAGGATGCCGCTCAGCAAGGTCGAGGTAAGCAGCACGAAGCCGGCGCCGATCAGGCGGAACAACAGGGTTTCGGTCAAGGTCAGCGGCGGCAGCGCGCGCAGCCACGTATCGAATTGGCGGTGGCGCAGCGCGCGTTCCTGGATCGCCAGCAGGATCGCCAGCGCGGCGGCGATCGACAGCACGCCGAATGCGAGCAGCGCGACCGTCACGTGCAGCTTGATCTGCCAGTTCATCGGCTGCGGCGTGGTTGGCGGCGCGGCGAACACGTCGATCGCGAGCAGCAGCGCGGCGAGCGGAAACACGATGACGCCAAGCGCGGCGACCGGGCGCGTGAGGTTCACGATCAGGGTCAGCGCGGCGACCGTGGCCGCAGCCAGCGACAGCGCGGCGAAGAAGTGCAGGTCGAGCGCGCCGCGGTGCATGCCGAACAATACGATGGCATGTGCCAGCACGGCGAGAGTGGCGGCACTTTCGGCGAGTCGGTTCGCCGGCGTGCCGTGGCTGAGCAGCGGACGTGCCAGCAATGCGGTCGCGGCGAGGTAGAGCGCGATCGCGAGCAGGGCGAAGGTGGGGATCATCATGCGCGAAGTGTCGCATAGCGTCCGTCGGGCGTGAACGCGGCGGCGGGGAGGCTCCGCTATAATCACCGGCTTTCCCGTTTCCCGGACCGCCCATGTTCGAGTCGCTCAGCCAACGCCTTTCCGCCACCGTCCAGCGCCTGCGTGGCAAGGGGCGATTGACCGAGGCGAACATCCGCGAATCCTTGCGCGAAGTGCGCATCGCGCTGCTTGAGGCCGACGTCGCTTTGCCGGTCGTGCAGGCGCTGATCCAGCGCGTGCAGGTCAAGGCGCTCGGCCAGGAAGTGCTGCGCAGCCTGACGCCGGGTCAGGCGCTGGTGAAGGTCGTGCGTGACGAACTGACCACGGTCATGGGCGTCGCCAACAGCGACCTCAACCTCGCTGCCGCACCTCCCGCGGTCGTGCTGATGGCCGGCCTGCAGGGTGCCGGCAAGACCACGACTGTGGCCAAGCTCGCGCGCTTCCTGAAGGAGCGCAGGAAGAAGAAGGTCATGGTGGTCAGCTGCGACGTCTATCGTCCGGCGGCGATCGAACAGCTGCGCACGCTGGCCGAACAGGTGGACGTGCTGTTCCATCCATCGAGTGGCGATCAGGATCCGGTCGCGATCGCGGAATCCGCGCTGGATGCGGCGAAGAAGAATTTCGCTGATGTGCTCATCGTCGATACCGCCGGCCGCTTGCATGTCGATGCCGAGATGATGGCCGAGATCAAATCGCTGCATGCAGCCTTGAATCCGGTCGAGACCCTGTTCGTGGTCGACTCGATGACTGGCCAGGATGCCGCGAACACGGCGAAGGCGTTTGCCGAGACCTTGCCGCTGACCGGCGTCGTGCTGACCAAGACCGATGGCGATGCGCGTGGCGGTGCGGCGTTGTCGGTGCGCTACGTGACCGGCAGGCCGATCAAGTTCATCGGCGTCAGCGAGAAGCCCGATGGTCTGGAGCCGTTCCATCCGGACCGTCTCGCGCAGCGAATCCTCGGCATGGGCGACGTGCTGTCGCTGGTCGAGCAGGTCGAGCAGAGCGTCGATCAGGAAAAGCAGCGCAAGCTCGCCGAGAAGGTCATCAAGGGCAAGCGCTTCGATCTCAACGACATGAAGGATCAGCTCGAACAGATGGTAAACATGGGCGGCATGGCCTCGCTGATCGAGAAGTTGCCGGGCGTGTCGAACCTGCCCGACAACGTCAAATCGAAGGTCAACGACCGTGAGGTGCATCGCATGATCGCGATCATCGGCTCGATGACGAAAAAGGAACGTCGCCACCCGGATCTGCTGAAAGGATCGCGGCGCGCACGCATCGCACGTGGTTCGGGCACGCAGCCGGCCGACGTCAACAAACTGCTGAAACAGTACCAGCAGATGGAAAAGATGATGTCCAAGCTCGGCAGCGGGGGCCTGAAGGGCCTGATGCGCCAGATGGGTTCGGCGATGAAGGGCATGGGCGGCGGCGGGTTCATGCCGCCGCGCTGAGTGTCCGCCCGGGGGCGCATGGCCGAACGCCTGCGTACTCGGCGTGCCCGCTGTTGGCGGTATGGCTGCGCCGAATATATGGCGGTTGTGCCCAGTCCGCAGTTCCGGCAGAACCCGGCTCGCCATGGCCTAACTCCGCGCAGGGCTTTATTTTTTGCGGGATTCAGCTAGAATGCGCGGCTCCCTCGGGAGTAGGCCGGCTTGCCTGCTGCGCCCAAGAATAAAATCCTAGAGAATTCAGAGAGCTACGATGGTCAAGATTCGCCTTTCCCGTGGCGGCGCGAAGAAGCGTCCCTTCTATCACATCATCGTGACCGACGAGCGCAACGCGCGCGACGGCCGCAACATCGAGCGCGTGGGTTATTTCAACCCGATCGCCGCTGGCAAGGATGTGCGCCTGCAGCTCGACACCGCCAAGGTCAAGTCCTGGGTGGAAAAGGGCGCGCAGATGACCGAAAAGGTCAAGTCGCTCTACAAGGAAGCGGGCAAGCAGGTTGTCGCTGCCTGAATCACGTGAGCGGGTCGGGCGAAAAACTCGTCCTGCTCGGCAGGGTTGTCGGAGTCCACGGTCTGCGCGGCGAGCTGAAGCTCGAGTCGTATACCGAGCCGAGGACGCAGATCTTCCGCTACCAGCCTTGGCTGTTGCGGTCGGCGTCCGGCGACAAGACGATCGAAGCCTGCCATGGGCGCGCCCATGGCAAGGGACTGGTCGTCGAATTGCCCGGCATCGCTGATCGCGATGCGGCGGCGGGGCTGGTCGGCAATGAAATCTGGGTGGCGCGCTCGGCCTTGCCGAAAGCAAAACCCGGTGAGTATTACTGGTCGGATCTCGAAGGACTCGAGGTCGTCACGGTCGAGGGCGTGTCGCTCGGCAAGGTGTCGCATCTGATCGCGACGGCGGCCAACGACGTGCTGATCGTGAAGGATGCGAAGCGTGAGCGTCTGATCCCGTTTCTGGTCGGACAGTTCGTGACGGAAGTGGATCTCGATGCGGGCCGCTTGACGGTCGATTGGGATCCGGAGTTCTAGACGTTCGCGTGGTGATCTTCGCCTTCAGGGTCGAAGGCAAAAGAAGCCGATATGCGCATTGATGTCATCACGCTGTTCCCGGATTTCATCGAGAGCAGCGCGAGGATCGGAGTCGTCGGGCGCGCACGCGAGCGCGGGTTGCTGCAGATCGCAACCTGGAATCCGCGTGATTTCGCCAGCGACAACTACCGTTCGGCGGATGATCGCTGCTACGGCGGCGGTCCCGGCATGGTGATGATGGTCGATCCGTTGCGGAAAGCGCTCGCCAGCGTGCGCGCCGCCAGTGGATCCGAGGCGAAAGTGATTTACCTGAGTCCGCAGGGAGCGCGACTCGATCAGGCCAAGGTGGCGGAGCTCGCGCGGCGCGATCATCTGATCTTGCTGAGCGGGCGCTACGAAGGTGTGGACGAGCGGTTTCTGGAGAATGCGGTCGACGAGGAGCTTTCCATCGGCGACTACGTACTCTCCGGCGGCGAACTGGCGGCAGCGATCATCATCGATGCGGTCGGGCGCTTGCAGGAAGGCGTGCTGAATGATGCAGCATCAGCCGAACAGGATTCGTTCTCCAACGGCCTGCTCGATTGCCCGCACTACACGCGCCCCGAGCACGACGAATGGGGCGAGGTGCCGGCGGTGCTGAAGTCCGGCGACCATGCAGCGATCGCGCGCTGGCGCTTGAAGCAGTCGTTGGGTCGTACCTGGTTGCGTCGCCCCGATCTTCTGGAACGGGTCGAACTGGACAAGAAAACACGCGCGTTGCTGGCCGAGTTCCAGGACGAGCATGCAAGAAGAACGACGTCGGATCGCGAATCCGGTGAATGAAAAATCAGACTATTGGTGAGTGCGATGAACCTGATCCAGCAATTTGAAGCCGCCCAGATGACCCGTTCGCTGCCGGAGTTCAGCCCGGGCGACACCCTCATCGTCAACGTGAAGGTCAAGGAAGGCGCGCGCGAGCGCGTGCAGGCGTATGAAGGCGTGTGCATCGCGCGCAAGAACGCCGGCCTGAACTCGGCCTTCACGGTGCGCAAGATCTCGCACGGCACCGGCGTGGAGCGCGTGTTCCAGTCGCACAGCCCGTCGATCGACTCGGTCGTCGTCAAGCGTCGCGGCAAGGTGCGTGGCGCGAAGCTGTATTACTTGCGTGGCCTTGAAGGCAAGGCAGCGCGCATCAAGGAAGATCTCGGCGCGAACGCCAGGAAGGGCGACTGACGCCAGCAACATCCGTCTTGGAGCATCGAGTCGCGTCTGTGCTCCTCGTCAGAGCGGCCGTCGGAAACGACGGCCGCTTTTTTTTGTGGTTCGCTTGTGCGCTCGTCCTCGAGCGCTGCTTCGAGTAGGCGCGCTGTTGCCGATTGAAGTGATGCCTTCGCGGCGTTCACGGCGGCCATCCATGGCCGTGCCTTTCAACTGATGGCCGGCTTTTCCGGATGTTCCGGTTGGCTGTTCCAAGCCACTTCGATGTGATGGCGGCTGGTGGGCGACACTGGTTTCTGCGCGCCGGCGAAGATCGCTCTCGCAATCGACGACATTTGCGAACGTCTTTGTCGGCCCGCTTGAAGCGCTGCCGAACTGTCTCCATCTGCGCTCCATTCCATTCCATAGGGAAGCCGCATGAGTTCCGCTACCGAAACCCGCACGTTCGAGGCCGAGGTGTCGCAGGTCCTGCACCTGGTCACGCATTCGCTGTACTCGCACAAGGACATTTTCCTGCGCGAGCTGATCTCGAACGCCTCCGATGCCTGCGACAAGCTGCGTTTCGCCGCGCTGTCTGATGCATCGCTGACTGCCGCCGACGCCGAGCTTCGCATCGAAATCGTGCCTGACAAGGACGGACGCACGCTGACCATCCGCGACAATGGCATCGGCATGGTGCGCGAGGAGGTCATCGAGAACGTCGGGACGATCGCGCGTTCGGGCACGCGCAAGTTCCTGGAGTCGCTGTCCGGTGATGCGCGCAAGGACACGCAGCTGATCGGCCAGTTCGGTGTGGGTTTCTACTCGGCTTTCATCGTCGCCGACAAAGTCACATTGGTCACGCGCAAGGCCGGCGTGGCGGCGGGCGAGGGCGTGCGCTGGGAATCGAATGGCAGCGGTGAATACACGCTGGAAACCGTCGACGCGCCGCAGCGTGGTACTTCGGTGACCCTGCACCTCAAGGAAGACGAAAGCGAGTTCCTCGACGTGTGGAAGCTGCGTGAACTGATTACGCGTTACTCAGATCACGTTGCGTTCCCGATCCGACTGCCGAAGATGGAAGACGGCAAGCCGACCGCGGAGTTCGAGACGGTCAACCACGCGGCCGCGCTGTGGACGCGACCGAAGAGCGAACTGACCGACGAGGACTACCAGGGCTTCTACAAGTCGCTCACGCACGACTACAACGACGCGCTGGCGTGGACGCACAACCGCGTCGAGGGTTCGCAGAGCTACACGCTGCTGCTGTACGTGCCGGAGAAGCCGCCGTTCGATTCCGTGTTCACCGGCCGCGACGAGCGCAAGGGGCTCAAGCTCTACATTCGCCGAGTGTTCATCATGGACGCGAGCGAACAGTTGCTGCCATCGTACTTGCGCTTCGTGCGCGGCGTGGTCGATTCGGACGACCTGCCACTCAACGTCAGCCGCGAGATCCTGCAGGACAACCGCCTCGTCGCGCAGATCCGCGCGGCCTGCATCAAGCGCGTGCTCGACCTGCTCGAGAAGCTCGCCAAGGACGAGCCGGAAAAGTTTGCGCAGTTCACCAACGCGTTCGGCAACGTACTGAAGGAAGGCATCGCCGAGGACGGCGCGAATCGCGAGCGCATCGCCAAACTGCTGCGCTTCGCCTCAACGAAGTCCGAAGGCGACGCGAAGACCGTCTGCCTCGATGACTACATCGGGCGCATGCAGGCCGGCCAGGACGTGATCTGGTACGTCACCGCCGATTCGTACGCCGCTGCGAAGAGCAGCCCGCTGATCGAGGGGTTGCGCGCGAAGGGCGTCGAAGTGCTGCTGCTCGGTGATCGCATCGACGAATGGATGATCGGCTATCTGGGTGAATACGCCGACAAGAAGCTGCGCAACGCGGCGAAGGGCGAACTCGACGTGCTCGACGGCGCGGATAAGGAGCGCCGCGAGAAGGCGATCGAGGAAGCAAAGCCCATCGTCGAAAAGCTCGCCGCCGTACTCGGCGACCGCGTCGGCGAAGTGCGCGTCAGCGACCGCCTGACCGAATCGCCGTCGTGCATCGTGCTCGGCGACTACGACATGGCCTTGCACATGCAGCGCCTGCTGCGCGAGGCTGGCCACGACGTGCCGGAAAGCAAGCCGATCCTCGAGATCAATCCGGTCAATCCGCTGGTGCGCCGCTTCGCCGACGAAACCGATGCCGCACGCAGCGCGGACCTCGGCCAGTTGTTGTACGAGGAAGCGCAGATCGCCGCCGGCGACCAGCTCGCCGATCCGGCGGCGTTTGTCGCGCGCGTGAACCGCGCACTGCTCGGGGCGTAGACGGACTCCCGGGAATGGGTGGGAGGGACTTCAGTCCCGATGCTTCGGTTGAAGGAAAGTCATCGCGGCTGAAGCCGCTCCCGCCACGGCTTGCAATGCGGGGTTTCGAGTTGCACAGAGGCTGCGTGCTACGATCGGCGCTCCGGCTTTGGCCGTCCAAACGAAAAGGCGTCATGCAGATCGAGACGAAACTGCCGAAGGTCGGAACCACGATTTTCACCGTGATGAGCCAGCTCGCTATCGAGCACAAGGCAGTCAATCTCGGCCAGGGTTTTCCCGATTTCGACGGCCCGCAGGGCTTGCGCGACGCACTCGCGGCGGCGATGAACGCGGGGCGCAACCAGTACGCGCCGATGACCGGCTTGCCGGCGCTGCGCGAGCAGATCGCGCGCAAGACCGAACGCCTGTACGGCCGCAAGGTCAACGTCGATACCGAGATCACGGTTACCTCCGGTGCGACCGAGGCGCTGTTCGCCGCGATCGCGGCGGTGGTGCGCGCGGGTGACGAGGTGATCGTGCTCGATCCGTGCTACGACAGCTACGAACCGGCGATCGAACTCAACGGCGGCCACGCCGTGCACGTGCCGCTCGATCCGCGTGATTTCTCGCCGGATTGGCAGCGCATCGCCGATGCGGTCACTCCGAAGACGCGCATGATCCTCGTCAACACGCCGCACAATCCCTGCGGTTCGGTATTCAGCGCAGCCGATCTCGACGAACTCGCGGCGCTTGCGCGCAAGCACGATTTGATCGTGCTGTCGGACGAAGTCTACGAACACATCGTGTTCGACGGCGCGGCGCACCAGAGCGTGCTGCGCCATGCGGAACTGGCCGAGCGCAGCTTCGTCGTCAGCTCGTTCGGCAAGACCTACCACTGCACCGGCTGGAAGGTCGGTTACTGCATCGCGCCGCGCGCGCTGTCGGCCGAGTTCCGCAAGGTCCACCAGTACCTGACCTTCTGCACGTTCACGCCGGCGCAGGTGGCGTTCGCGGAAATCCTCGAAAAGGATCCGCAGCACTATCTCGATCTGCCCGCGTTCTACCAGGCCAAGCGCGATCGTTTCCGCGATCTTCTGACCGGCTCGAAGTTTGCGCTGCGGCCGGCGGCCGGCGCGTATTTCCAGGTCGTCGACTATTCGGCGCTGAGCGATCGCGACGATCTCTCGTTCTGCGAATGGCTGATCAAGGAAGCCGGTGTCGCCGCGATTCCGATTTCGGCGTTCTACGAGACGCCGCCGGAAGGCCAGCGCCTGATCCGCTTTTGCTTCGCCAAGAGCGACGCGACCTTGGCGCAGGCGGCGGAACGCTTGCGGGCGTTGTAGAACATGCCCGTCATTCCCGCCCGCTGCTGGCGGGGCTTTCAACAGCCGAAGGGCTGGTTGTCCAGCGCCTTGATGGCGCTCGGGTATCAGGCAGAGTCACTGGGTCGCTGCCGTGCGCACGCGGCAGAGGGTCTGCGCGGGAACGACGAGCGAGGTTTCGTTACACTTTCAGGGTGCATGCGATGACGGACATGAAACTGCTGCGCGTTTCGCTCGTGCAAGGCGCCACGCGCTGGCACGACGCCGCGGCGAATCGTGAGTATTACGGCGCGAAGGTGCGCGCGCTCGCCGGTACGACCGATCTCGTCGTGCTGCCGGAAACCTTCCTCTCTGGTTTCACCAACGAGACGCTCGGCAATGCCGAGACGATGGATGGCGAGGGCCTGCGCTGGCTGCGCGACCTCGCGCGCGAGGTCGATGCGGTCGTCACCGGCAGCCTCGTCGTTCGCGAGGGCGATCGCTGCGCGAACCGCCTTGTCTGGATGCGCCCGGACGGCACGCACGCGCAGTACGACAAGCGCCATCTGTTCCGCATGGCCAAGGAGCACGAACGGTACGCCGGCGGCGACGAGCGCTTGGTCGTCGAATTGAACGGCTGGCGCATCTGTCCGCAGGTCTGCTACGACCTGCGGTTCCCGGTGTGGCTGCGCAACCGCTACGACCGCGCGGCGCGGCGCTTCGACTACGACCTGCTGATCTTCGTCGCGAACTGGCCGAGCGCGCGCCGGCATCCCTGGCGCACCCTGCTGCAGGCGCGCGCGATCGAGAACCTGAGCTATTGCGTCGGCGTCAATCGCGTCGGCGTCGACGGCAACGAACTGCACTACAGCGGTGACAGCGTCGCGCTCGACTTCGTCGGCCAGCCGCTGGTCGAGCTCGGCGCGCAGGAGCAGGTCGTCACCGTGACGCTCGACCCGGTCGCGCTCGCCGCGCATCGCGAGCGCTTCCCAGCCTGGATGGATGCGGACGAGTTCACGCTCGAGCGCTGATTCCCTCGCTGCACTGGGCCGGCGAGTCGTGGGCGCTTCGGTATTGGATCAGCGGGGAATCGGCAATGTGCATTCACACCCACCATACGCCACCCCGAGCGGGCGCGAAGCGGCGTTGCAATGTCATGGGGCGTGACCGGGTGCAGCGGTGCAGCCGTTTCCTTCCTTGATCCATGAAGCGATCGCGATGGCGGGTTGGATGTGCCGCAATGCGCGGCACGAGGTGGGAGTTCTTGGCTAGCGGACAGGCAAGCGGCTGCGAACGATCGCTCACGGATCGGTCCATAGAGACTGCTTCGTCCTAGAGGATTGCCAGTACGTCTTCCGGGGGTCGTCCAATCGCGGCCTTGCCGTTCGCCAGCACGATCGGGCGCTGGATCAGGCGCGGATGGGCGTGCATCACATCGACCAGTTCCCGTCGGCTCAAGCCTGGATCGTCGAGATCCAGATCCCTGTACTCGGGCTCCTCGCGACGCATCAGTTCGCGTGGTTCGATGCCGAGTTTGTCGAGGATGTCGTCCAGCTCGGCTGGTGTCGGAGGCGTAGCCTCATAGTCGATGACGCGCGGCAGGATGCCGTGTGATTCGATCAGGGCAAGCGTCGCGCGCGACTTGCTGCAACGCGGGTTATGCAGGATGACGACATGACTCATCGGCGTGACTCGTTTGGGGAGGGGGTGCGCGCAGTTGCGCGACAGCGGGCATGCTTGCACTCAGGCGGCTGTGCGGCGTTGCCACAAGGCGAGTTCGCGCGCGACGATCTCTCGCTCGGCCAGGCTGCGCTGGGCGAAGGTGCCGAGCAATGCGCCATCGCCGGGCATGGTCACTTCGTACCATCGTGCGGCAATGTCGCCGCGTTCGTCGAACTTGGTGACGCGTTCGATATCATATCCGAGCACATTCGCTTCGGCTTGACGGTGATCCTTCATGCAGGAGTTCTCCATGACAGCATCGCCACAGGTTACCGAACCAACCTGTGGCTCCGGTTAACGCCGAGTTGCCGCCCGGTTAAGTGTTCACGTTGGAGCGCCTGCCGGATTGCATCTCTTACCTGCAGGCGCGTATTGACGTCGTCGAGCTGGCCTGAAAGCAAGTTGAGCTGGATTTCGTTTCATGCAGCGCGAATGAATCGCGGAATGATCGCGAATGTCGTCGGGAAGCCTGCTTGCTGCCACGGCAGGCGGCCCGCCATCCGGCACCACTCGGGGTCGGCGACTGGCATCGGCCGGCGCTAGTCGTCCGGTTTCTGGTTCATCCAAGAGTGATCCATGCGCAACTGCTCTTCGTCGCCATTTCACAGCCGTCTTCGGCGTCGCCCATGCCGACACCGCGACGTTCATCCCCGTCAATACTCCGCAAGTCCAGATTTCCAGGATCTTGCCGAATGGCGCCTACGCGTCCGGCAGCATCTTTGACACAGCGGCTTTTCGCTGCACCGCCAGCACCTGCGTCGAAGAGCTGATTGCGGACATGAATGCCGGCGGCGGGATCAATGACAGCGGCATGCTTGCCGGTTTCGTTCCGGTCATGGGTGACTCGAACAATGGTGGCGACGACCTGGGCGCCTGTGCGCAAGTCGGCGCTTCGCCCCCGCCGCTGTCAGCATGCCGAATCGCACCGGTGCGATTCGGCAACGCCTTTGAACATGCCTGCACCGGCAATGCCGTCGCGTTCGTGTGGACGACGACGGCGGCGATGGCCTGGGTGCCGACCTGTGATTCGACAATCGCGGTCGATTCCGGCGGAATGCCTTGGTGATTCACTCTGCAAGCGTGGTCGGGCGCAATGCCGGTTTTGCCTCGTCAGCGACCTCGGACGCGTGGCTGGCCGGCACGGACGGCCATGTCGGCGTGCGCTTGAAGCGCGAGGGCCGCAAGACATATCCGGTGGCGACCACCTGCTACGGGTATCTCCATCTCACGACTACCGGGGCAATAGGCTATCCCGCCACTTTGGTCGACTATTCCTGCGACGGCAACGCGATCACTATTTCTCCGTAGGCGCCGAAGTCATTTCCGCGCCGGATAGAGCAGCGCCGTCCAACCGGGCTGCGCTGCTTCTTGGAGTGAGCGGCGACGGTACGAGACGGCCCGACTGCTACCATTCGCGGCCTCGCCCCGTGCATGCGCTTCCATGATCCGCATCATTGCATCGAACCCGTTGTCACCGAACGAACGTCGCGAATTCTGGTTGTTCATGCTGTTTGCGCTGGTCCTGCTCGGCGCCGGCATCGGCCTGCGCGATGCGTGGCCGTCGGATGAGCCGCGTTTCCTGCTCGCGGCCAAACAGATGGTCGAGTCGGGCGACTGGCTGTTCCCGCATCGCGGCCACGAGTTGTATTCGGACAAACCGCCGATGCTGTTCTGGCTGCAGGCGGCGACGTACGAAATTTTCCGCAGCTGGCGCATCGCCTTGCTGCTGCCGTCGCTGCTGGCCGGACTGCTCACGCTCGGCCTGACCTGGGATATCGGCCGGCGTTTCTGGAACCATCGCGCCGGGCTGTACGCCGCGATCGGCGTGCTGTTCACGTTCCACTTCATGTACCAGGTCAAGCGCGCGCAGATCGACCCGCTCGTGATGGGCTGGATCACGCTGGCGAACTGGGGCCTGCTGCTGCATTTCCTTCGCGGACCGAACTGGCGCGCGTACTGGCTCGGCTGTTTCGCCGCCGGACTCGGCGTGATCACGAAAGGCGTCGGCGTGCTCGCGTTGCTGATGTTCGTGCCATATCTGTTCGCGCTCTGGCGCGGCTGGGATGGCGTGACGCGCACGCAGGATTCCACCTTGTGCTGGCTCGGCGGCTTACTCGCATTCGCGGCGCCGATACTGCTCTGGGCCGGCACCGTGCTCACCGTCGCGCATGCGCGCGGCACGCCGGAATACGCGGCCTACGTCAACGACATCTTCTTCCACCAGACCGCGGGCCGTTATGCCGGCTCGTGGTCGCATCCGCAGCCGTTCTGGTACTACCTGCCGGTCGTGCTGCTGAACTGGTTTCCGCTCTCGCTCGCCTACATCGGCGCATGGCCGCGCTGGCGGCGTGACCTTGCCGCGCACGATGCACGCATCCTGCTGCCACTGGCGTGGTCGGTGCTGGTGCTCGTGTTCTTCAGCCTCGCGCGCGGCAAACGCGACGTGTACCTGATGCCGGTGCTGCCGATGATCGCGCTGTCGATGGCGCCGTACCTCGTCGACATCGTGCAGGCGCGCTGGCTGCGCGTGACCGCTTTCACGATCGCGCTGGCCGCCGGTGTCGCGGTCGCCGCAGCCGCCTGCTGGGCGTGGTTCGCCCACCCGCCCGCGGCGATGCGTTTCCTGCAACAACGCGAACTCGACGATCTCGGCCCGATGGTGTGGGGCATGTTCGTCGCGATGGGCGCGGGCTTCATCGTGTCGGCCATCGCGTTCCGCGTGCGTCGCGGCGCACACGCCTTGCTCGGCGGCATCGCCGTGCTGTGGTTGGTGTGGAGTTTCTGGGCCGGCCCGCTGCTCAACGATTCCAGCTCCTCGGTCGGTCTCATGCGCAACGCGCGCGCGCTGGCCGGGCCGGGCACCGAGATCGGCATGGTCGCGTGGAAGGAACAGAACCTGCTGATGGCCGATGGCCCCGTGCGCGAGTTCGGCTTCAACGCCGACTGGAGCCGGCAATACGCCGATGCGGTGCACTGGCTCGATGAAGCGCCGGAGCATCGCCGCGTATTCATCCTCGAAGACGCGATGGGGCAATGCGTCGACAAGTCGAAGGCGGTCCACGTAGGCCATGCGAACCGGCGCGAGTGGTGGTTGTTCGCGGCCGATGCGGTAGTGCCCGGATGCGTGCCGGGTGATGGTTCCGATGCGGATGCCGAGCCTTGATGGAGCCAGATTGGCGACGAAACTCAGCCGCACAATGTCCCTGACGTAGCGCGATCGAAAAGACACGTCTCATGCTACGAAGCTGACCTGTCCCTGAGCTGTTTGCGAGCTATTTGGAGTTTTGATGAATCTCACCTGAGACAATCACCGCGGATGCACCTCTTGTGGCTGAGGATCGATGAATTTCGATGGCCAGATGGAGGAGCAAACATGAACAGTGGGATGAGCAGGAAAAATGCGTTCGCGATCGGTGCTTTGGTCTTGTGTATCGCTCTCTCTGGTTGCTGCGAGAATCAAACCAAAGCAGATGGTCCGCCTCCAGTCCAACGAGTGGTCGGATTGGCCGATGCTATCTCTCAAGTGCAAGAGGCAGTCTACGAGGCGCGAAAGGTCAACCCGGATCACAAAATCGGCGTCATGGCCAGCAAAGTCACGCTTAACTTGAAACTGACCGCAACGGACATGAAAACGGAGACCGGCGGCTATTCGATTGGCGTCGCCTTGGGGCCAATCGCGGCCGGGACGACCAACACGCGTACGAATGGCGGAAATGACGCAGCTGAGAGCAGCATAACGCTCGAGCTGGTGAATCCTTACTTGGCCGACAAGGACACCCTGCTAGGCGTCTTGGCAGCAAATGAGAAAACTGGAGTTGGCAATGTCGACCTCAGAAAACTGCAGATCAATCTCAAGACCTTCAAAGAGGCGCTGATGGACATTCAGATGAGTCCTGATCAAGCGCGTCCCGACAAGTAACGCCGATAGTCTCTTCTCCCCGCAACGCACCCGTACATGGTGCAGCAAAGCATCGCACAAAGCGTGCGTGGGATCAGGTCTAAAGGGATGACTCGATGGGGTGCATGATGGCGCCTGATGCGGTGAAGAAGGAAACGGGGTCAGCACAACTTGACAGTCACGCAACTCATTGGTTTGGCAGCGGTGATCTCACCGTCTCCCACCCACTTCATCAATGTGCCTGAGCAAATCCGCCGGATCCTCGAACACGCGGTAGGCGCCGGCGCGTTCGAGTTCGTCGCCGGAATAGCCGCCCGACAGCAGGCCGATGCCGAGCGCGTGCGCCCGACGCGCGGCGAGCATGTCCCATACGGCGTCGCCGATGACGTTGGCGTTGCCGATGTCGACGCCGAGGCGGTCGGCGGCGGCGAGGAACAGGTCCGGGTCGGGTTTGGCGTATTTCACCTGATCGCGCGTGACGACCGGCACGCGGGCGAGGTCGACGCCGAGCGATTCGATCACCGGGCCGGCGGTTTCCATGCGGCCGCTGGTCGCGATCGCCCACGGAATCTTGCTATGGCTCAAGTAGTCGACCAGTTCGCGCGCGCCCGGAAGCGGGCGGATCGTGGCGGCGCGGCGGTTGTAGGCATCGGCGTGTGCCTTGCGCATGCGTTCGGCGCGCGCGTCGTCGATTTCCATGCCGCATTCGCGCAGCAGGATGTTCATCATCAGGCCGCCGCTCATGCCGATGCGGCGGTGGATGCGCCACACCGACAGCACGATGCCTTCCGATTCGAGTGCTTCCTGCCATGCGAGCACATGCTGGTAGACGCTGTCGACGAGGGTGCCGTCGAGGTCGAACAGGAACGCGGTCTGCGGTGCGGGTTTCATCGGCGGCGACGGGTTCGTGGGGGTGACCACTCTAAGGTAACGCTGATCAAGCCGTCATTCCGGCGAAGGCCGGAATCCATTTTTCTTTTGGAAACATGTCATTGGAATCGAAATGGGTCCCGGCCTTCGCCGGGATGACGGCAAACGCAGCTTGTTCAGCGTTGCCCTAAGGCAACACCGAACCCATCGTCGTGCTGGCGAAGGCGGGAGCTTTTGTCTACCGGCGCGCGCCGCGCGCGCAAGACCGGATCGCATTCATCGCGATCCGGCCTCGTCTGCCGCTCAGTCCGAGGTGTGCCCGCCGAACGCGTCGGCGAAGAGGCCGTCGTTGGCGATGAAGCGCGCGATCGTCATGTCGGTGTCCGACACGGTTTGCGACCAGACGCGCGTGCCGGCGGTGACGACCGCGTTGCCATCCATGATCAGGTCCGTGCCTAGCGAGAGTCGCGGCGTACCCGCAAAATCCAGCGTCGCGACGGCATGCGAGGTGTTGCCGTTGCGGCCGAACTGGATGACGCCCTCGATCTGATGGCCATCGCCGAACAAGTCGTCTTTCAGGTTCAGACCGACGACGAGGTCCCGGTTGCCATCGCGTTCGGCGAGTCCGTACGGGACGTTGTAGCCGCTCAGCACGAGTTTGTGCAGCGTGCCATCGCCGTTGTCGCCAAAGCCCGAGTCGACGCTGCCATTGGGCTTGTACGCGGCCATCAGCAATTGGTACTGCGTCGGCGATGCGCTGTCGTCCTGGGCGGTGCCGGCAACGACGAAGCCGCCGTTATGACGTCGCATCACGCGCAGCAGGGCATCCTGCTTGCCGGTGCCGAGGTCGGCGTACACACTTTCGTCGATGAAGCCATCGGTCGCGCCGGTCACGCCGTCGACGCTGAGTACGAAGCCGTCGATATCGTTGCCATTGCCGCGCGCTGTCTGGCCGACCAGCACCAGGCGCGTTGCAAATGGCGCTGGCGAGTAGGCCAGCACGTCGAATGCGACATCGCGGCCATTGGCGACATGGTCGATGTTGTGGACGAACACGCCTGCGTGCCCTGGCGCGTTGCCGAAACCACTGTCGGGCAATCCGCTGGTGGAAGCGAGCTTGACCGCGAATGCCGCGGAGTTGGATGCGCCGGCGCCGGTGTCGGTTTCGCCGACGATGTACAGGCTGCTCGCATACCAGACGATGCGCGTCGGAATGTCGTTGTGATGGTTCGCGTCGCCGAGATCGAGTGCGAAATTCTTGATGCCGCCGGTGCCGAAGCCGGAGCAGTACGCCCCGCTCGAATCGATGCAGCGTATCTCCAGATCGGTGTCGCTGAAGCCGGCGGCCACGCGCGTTCCGACGAAATAGAGCGTGTCGGTGACGCCGATCGCGACGTCGCGCAACGTGGTCAGATCGGTGGTGAACGTCTTCTTGCCGGTCGTGTTGTAGCTGGTATCCAGCGAACCGCTGGACGTCAGCTTGGCAATCGCCAATTCGATGGCACTGGATCCACCGGCGCTGTGCAGGCCCGCGATCCAGTAGCCGCCGTCATTGGCGCGGAACACGCGCAGGCCGATGTCGTACTTGGCGCTGGCCTCGTTGAAATCCACGGTACGGCTGCCGCTGCCGACGAATGTGGCATCGGCAAGCAGGTCGCTGATCGCGATCGAGCCCTGTGGCAGCAGCTCTTCGGTCCCGAGCATGAGCGCAGGGGCGTTCTTGTCGGCTGCGGTGACGCTTCCAGCCGCCAGCATCAGGGCGGTGAGCAGCAGGTTCTTCATGGCACTTCCTCTGTTGGATGAGAACAGCAGGGGAGTACGCAAGGCCGCGACGGATCGGGACATTGCCGCGTCCGGGTTCCGGCGCCGCCGCCACGCCTTACACTCGGCGGCAGTCAACAGAATGTCGCAATGACCTACCGCTTCGATGATTTCGAGTTGAATCCGGCCACGCGCGAGTTGCGCGAGGGCGGAGAACTGCTCGCGCTGCCGGCGCGCGCGTTCGATTGCCTGGCCTACCTGATCGAACACCGCGACCGTGCGGTCGGCCGCGACGAATTGATCGCCGCGGTCTGGGGGCGCACCGAGGTCAGCGATGCGCTGCTCAGCCATACGGTCGTGAAGGTCCGCCGCAGCCTTCGCGACACCGGCAACGATCAGCGCACGATCCGCACGGTGCCACGCTTCGGCTATCGCTGGGTGGGTGCGATCGAGGACCTGGAAGCGCCGGAGGCCGCATCGCGGTTGCCCGTCGCGACGCCGGAATCGGTCGCGACGCCGGTCGCCGAACCGGAGCCATCGGCGACTGAAACGGTTGTTGCTCCCCTTTCGCCGGCCCGGCGGGCAGCGTTGCCGCGGATCCGGTGGCTCGCGGCGCTGGGCGTCGCCGTTGCGATTGCATGTGCAATCGCATGGATCGTCACGAGCCAGCCTCGACTGCCGACCCACGATGCGCCACGCGTCACCGATGTGGCGACCGAAGCATCCGAGGAACGTGCGCCCGCCACAGCCGCACTGGTGCTTCCGGCCGAAGTCACGGCGCCGGACGACTGGCGCTGGCTGCGTTTCGGCGTGATGGACCTGATTGCGCATCGCCTGCGCAGCGGCGCCTTGCAGACGATGCCAAGCGAAAGCGTGGTCGGCCTGCTCAAGCAGCGCGGCAAGGATGGCGACGATCTGCTGCACGATCCCGCGCTCGCGCAGGTCGCGACCTTGCGCGTGCTGCCGCGCGTGCGCCTCGATGGCGAGCGCTGGAACGTGCGCCTGGACGCGTTCGGCTCGCAACGTTCGTTCAGCGTCGAAGCGCAGGGCGCCGATGCGATCGGTACGGCGCGCAATGCGGCCGACCTGCTGCTGCGCAAGCTCGATCGCGGCGTGCAGGGCACCGAGGCGGAACCCGCCACGCCGCAGCTCGACGACCTGCTCCAGCGCAGCGGCGCCGCAATGCTCGCCGACCAGCTCGACCAGGCGCGGCAGCTGATCGAGTCCGCGCCGGCGGAACTGCAGCAGACACCGCGCCTGCAGCAGCGCATGGCGCAGATCGAGTTGCGCGCAGGCGACTATCCGGCGGTCGAGGCGCGCCTGCAGCCACAACTCGACAACCCTCAGGTGCGGCGCGACGCCGCGCTGCATGCGCGCATGCTGATCACCCTGGCGGCGGCGCACGTGCGCCGCGACCAGCCGGACAAGGCGGGCGAACTGTACGAGGAAGCGATCGCCCTGCGCCGCGACCAAGCCGATTCCGAAGCGCTCGGCGTAGCGCGTCTCGGCCGCGGTGTCCTGCTCGCCCGCAAGGGCCAGTACGACGAAGCCACCGCCGAACTCTCACGCGCGCGCATCGAACTCGGTTCGATCGGCGACGCGCTCAACGTCGCCAGCGTCGACGTCAACCTCGGCGAATTCCAGCGCATGCGCCATCGACCGGCCGATGCGTTGCCGATCCTGCGCAACGCTGCACGGGAATTCGAGCGGCTGGGTGCGCGCGAGGGGCTGGCATACACGCTGGCGCAGCAGGCCGATGCCGAGCGCGAGATGCTGGACTTCGATGCCGCATTGGCCACTACGCAACGCTTCTGGCCGCCGGAGGCGCACACCAGCAATCTCCGCATGCGCTGGACCCTGATGGCCGTGCGCGCTTCAGTGCTCGCCGACTTCGGACGGCTTGGCGAGGTGCAGGCGCTGGTCGAGCGGATCGGCCATGAATCCGACCCGCGCCAGGACGCGGCGACGCGCGCGCAGGCACAGTTCACGGCGGCTCGCATCGCATGGCTGCGCGGCGATCCGGCAGCGGCGCTGCAATCGGCCGACGCCGCGCTCGTTCCGGCCCTGCGCGAGGCGGATCCGGCCACCTGGGCGCGCACGTTGTTGCTGAAGGCCCGTGTCTTGCGCACGAACGGCCGCATCGACGAGGCCGCACAGGCGACGCAGGCCCTGCGCGCCGCTGCCACGGACGACTGGCTCGCGATGCTTGCCAGCCTCGGCGAGGCCGAGCAGGCGCTGGCGATGAAACGCCTGCAGCCGGCGCTGGACCTGTTCGCGGCCGCGCTGAAGGCAGCCGCGCCCGTCAACGTGCCGGAGGATCTCGTCGCCGTCGCCGCGCCCTATGTCGATGCGCTGATCGCCGCGAGCCAGCTCGATACCGCGCGTACGGTCGGCGGTCGTATCGCCGCCTGGGCGGAGCGCGATCCGCGTGCGGCCGCCGCGCAGATGCATCTGTACCGCGCGCTCGGCGAGGATGACGCCGCGCGCAAGGCCGAGGAAACCCTGGCGCGGCTCGCGCCGCAATCCCCACTGCGGCGCGAGCAGGCAAACCCTTGATCGAACGGGCTTTGCGCATATGCGCGCACGCCGGTGCATCGATCGAACATCGTTGCTGCATGACTCGCACATGCGCCCGCGCGCGTGTCGGCGCAGTCTTCGTGCAACCGCCGCGCTGGCGGTCGAGCGTCGTCGCGGGGATCGAGCGCGGCGGCGACTTTCCAACCTGTTCGAGGGAAATCGCATGAAGTGGTCGCGCGTCGCGGGTTTGTTCCTGGGTGTATTCGTCCTGTTCGGCGCGGCCGGCGCGCAGACCCTGCAGCGGGTCGATGCGGGCGGCGGCACGCTGTCGCCGCCGGTCGCGCGTGGCGACTACCTGTATGTCGGCGCCGGCTCGACGATCAATGTCTGGAACATGGCCGATCCGACCCATCCGGCATACGTCGGGCGCAATGCGGATTCCCCTGCGCCCGGCCCGGTTTCGGCGCTGGCGATCGTCGGCGACACCCTGTATGCAGGCTGGAGCAGCCCCGACGGCAACGCCGGCATCACGATCTACTCGCTGGCCGATCCCGCCCATCCGCTCGGCGTCGGCGAGTTCGACGACTACGCGCAGAGCGACTACAAGGGGCCGCTGGGGCTCGTCGTGTCGGGCAGTCGCCTCTACATCGGTGACGAGCAGAATGGTCTGATCGTGGCCGACACCGCCAATCCGCTCGCGCCGAACGTGATCGGCACCTTGCCGGATGTCTACGAGTTCGATGCGATGGCCGTCTACGGCACGCAGTTGCTGACCACCGGCAACAGCTTCATCGGCGGCCGCATCGTCCACGTCATCGACATCACGACGCCGACCGCGCCGGTGATGGCCGGCACCGTCGGGCTGGATGGCGGCTCGGTGCTGCGTGCGGTCCTCACGGACGGCTATGCGATCGGCGTCGGCAACGACCTGCTGGTCTACGACCTGCACGATCCGGCGAACATCACGCAGGTCTTCTCCGCCCCGATCGACCAGGCCACAGGCGCGATCCGCAACGGCAATACGCTGTACCTCGTCGGCGACAGCGGCATCCAGGTATGGGACTTCGGCACGCCCTCGGCGCCGGTGCTGCAGCGGACGGTCGCGATGCCGACGTTCGCGCCGGACCAGACCGCGTTGACGCCATTTGGTCCGCTCGTGCTGACGCACACCGATCGCGCCGTGCTGCTCGGCACCGCCGATCCGGCGAACCCGACCCTGGCTGCCCAATTCACGTTGCCGTTCGGCGTCAACGTGCACGCGGCCGGTTTCGATGCGACGCGCGCGTACTTCGCGGAAGAAGGCTATGGCCTCGGTGTCGCCGACACGAACACGTTTGCACCGCTCGGCCGTTATGACGCCGACCTGCCGGCGAATCTCGCCGCGCGCGACATGGAGGACATCTCGGTCGACAGTGGCCGCGCGTATCTTGCCGCGTGGGGCTACGGCGTGCTGATCGCGAGCCTGTCCGACCCGGCGCATCCGGTCGAACTCGGCCGCTTCGAGTTTCCCTTCGCCACCGCGATCGAGGCGCACGGCGACCGCGTTTATGTCGCCAGCACGACGAATGGCGGCATCTTCAAGATCCTCGACGTTTCCAACCCGGCCACGCCGCAGGAACTGGGCGAACTGACGACCAGCCAGACCTACGACCTGACCGTGCGCGGCCACTACGCTTACCTCGTCGACGGTTCCGCGTTCGGCGCCGGCGGGCTGCGCATCGTCGACGTGGCCAATCCTGCGGCACCGGTCGTGGTCGGCCAGGACGCCGGATGCCAGGAAGCGAGCGGCATCGATGTCAGCGCGGATGGCAACACGGCCTATGTCGCCTGCGCCAGCGACGCGAGCTTCGCCAACGCATTGCAGATCTTCGATACCACCAACAAGGCGAATCCGGTCCTGCTCGGCAGCATCAGCCTGCCGGGATCGCCAAGCCTGCCGGACTACAACGTCGCGCATTCGGTCGTCGTCGTCGATGGCGTCGCCTATGTCGGCAACGAGAACGGACTCGACGAAATCGACGTCAGCCATCCGGCGGCGCCGGTGGATGTCACGCGCCATCCGATCGGGTACTCGGTGCGCAAGGTCGAACGCGCGCCGGACGGTCGCATCTTCGCGTTTGCAGGGCAGGCCGGCGTGTTCGTCTACAAGCCGCTGGCCTCCGATCTGATCTTCAGGAACGGATTCGACTGAACCCTGGTTGCGCCGGCGAATGGCCGGCGCGTCAAGCGAAACCGTTCGCTCCATCGCGGGCGAACGGTTTGCGCGGTAGATGGCGCGGTAAACTCGGGCGCCGCAACCATCCCGAGCAACGCTTGCAAAACGAAGCCACCGTATCACCGGCACCGCTCGACGCCATCGAAGCGCGCATCCTCGGCTGCCTGGTCGAAAAAGCCGCGATCACGCCGGAAGTCTATCCGCTGACCGAAAACGCGGTCCTTGCCGCGAGCAACCAGAAAACCAGCCGCGAACCGGTCATGCATCTGGAACCTGGCGCTGTCGCGCACGCCCTGCGCGCGATGGAAGGCAAGGGCCTGGTCAAGGTCGCACCGGTTTCGCAGCGCGCGCTGCGCTACGAACACCGCTTCGACACGATCTACGGCACCACCGCGCGGCAACGCGCCGTCTTGTGCGTGTTGCTGCTGCGCGGGCCGCAGACGATCGCCGAGCTGCTGACGCGCACTGAACGGCTGGCCGCGTTTCCCGGTCTCGACGATGTGCGCGATACCCTCGACCGCTTGATCCAGCGTGAGGTGCCGCTGGTGGTGCATCTGCCGCGCGCGGCCGGCCAGCGTGAAGATCGCTTCATGCATCTGCTCGGCGGTCCGGTCGACATCGCCGCATTGGCCGCAGCGGCGCCCACATCGGCCAGTGCGTCGCGCTCGGACCTCGGTGAACGCGTCGCGCAGCTCGAAGCGGAGCTGGCTGCGCTGCGCACGGAACTCGTCGAACTGCGACAGCGCCTCGATGCGGCCGGTGCCTGAACGCGCGCCTCGGCGCATGCCTGCGTCGTTTCCTGCATGGGGAGCGGCGCTCATGCGCGCGGCGTTGTGGCCGATCGTGTGCTTGGCGTGCATGGCATGCACGCATGCGTTCGCGGCCGATCGGGCCGCTGCAGCGGTCGCCGTCCCCACCGCGAAGACTGAAATCGGCACGCGCGAGGGATCGGCCTATCGCATCGACATTCCGGCGAACTGGAACCGCGGCCTCGTCGTGTTCTTCCACGGCTACGCGATCGATCCGGTCACGTTTGCCGAGGACGAGCCCGTCTCGCCGATATTCGCGCCGATCCTTGCCGACGGCTATGCGGTCATCCAGTCCGCCTATTCGGCAACCGGCTGGGCCGTGCAACAGGGCGACGCGGACAGCGAACGCCTGCGTCGCTATTTCACCTCGAAGTACGGACGTCCGCGACAGACCCTGGCGATGGGCATGTCGATGGGCGGCACGCTTGTCGTGATGGCGCTGGAGACGCACGCGGCGGCCTACGACGGCGCGCTCGCATTGTGCGGCGTGCTTGAACCCAGCGATCGCATGATGCAGCGCGATTTCGCGTTGCGTGCCGCGTTCGACTATTACTTTCCCGACGTGCTCGGAACGCTGGTTCCGGTCGCCGCCGACTTCCAGCCGGACGGCGATGTCGTCGCCCGCATCGGCGCCGCGATGCAGGCCAATCCCCAGGCGTTCGCATCCTTGCGCGCGATCTATCGCGCCGGCGATCTGGACAGCCTGCCGGGCGTGATCGCGTCCATCACCTACGACATCAAGGAGATGCAGCAGCGCACGCACGGCAATCCGTTCGGCAACGCCGATCTCGTCTATACCGGTTCCGCCGACGATTTCGCGCTCAACGATGGCGTCAGGCGCTATCAAGCCGAGCCGCGTGCGGCCGCCTATCTTTCGCGCTGGTACACGCCGAGCGGAAGATTGACGCGCCCGCTGCTTGCATTGCACGACAGCGATGATCCGCTGGTCGTCGCCTCGACCGCGTTCGAATATGCGTTGCTCGCGCGCCGCGCCGGCCATGGCGCGAATTTCGTGCAGCAATACGTCAATGCGAGCGGCCATTGCGTGTTCACGCCGCAGCAGGTGGGGAAGGCGTTCGGTGAGCTGGTCGCGTGGACGAGGAAGGGTACGCGTCCGGTTCCCGGCCGCCAACGCTGACCCAACCATGCCTTTCGGCGCATGGGCGCCTCGTTCCCGATCCGGCAGACTCGGCCATTGGTTCGCGCAAAAGGGGAAGAGGATGGCCTTGATCAGATCCACTCTGTGCGTATTGTTCGCCGCAACACTCCCGCTTGCGGGCATTGCCGCTGAATCCGCAGCTCCGAAGGCTTCCCATGAAGCCGCGGGTGTCACGCGCGGCGTGCATCGGACCAATGGCTTCTTCGATGTCTATCGCGATACGGAAAAAGGCCGCGTGCTGCTCGGCGTGCACGAGTTCGACACGCCGTTCCTGCTGATTTCCTCGCTGCCGTGGGGGCTCGGTTCCAACGATGTCGGCCTCGACCGCGGCCAGAGCGGCGATTCGCATCTGGTCGAGTTCCGCCGCGTCGGCGCGCGCGTGCTGCTGGTCGAGGACAACACGAAATTCCGAGCCGTGTCGAGCAATCCCGACGAAGCGCTCAGCGTGCGCCAGGCGTTCGCCGAATCGGTGCTGTGGGCCGGCGACATCGTGGCCGAACGCAGCGGCGATGCCGGCGTGATCGTCGATGCAACGCCACTGCTGGTTTCCGATCGCCATGACATCGCGCGCCGGCTTGCCGACAGCAAGCAGGGCAAGTACGAGATCGACGACAAGCGCAGCGCGCCCTCGCTCGACGATGCGAAGACGTTTCCGGACAACACCGAACTTGAGGCCCTGCTGACATTCAAGGGGCCGGGGGATGGCGCGTTCGTCAAGGATGTCGCGATGGACGCTGCGAGCCTGAGCGTGCGCCAGCATCTCAGTTTCGTGCGCCTGCCGCGCGCAGGCTTCACACCGCGTGCGTACCACCCGGCATCGGGAGCGCTCAGTGTCGGCTGGGTCGATTTCGCACAGCCGCTCGCATCGAGTATCGAGCGCCGCTTCCAGCCGCGCTTCCGCCTCGAAAAGGTCGACGATTCCGGTCACGTGAAGAAGCCGATCGTGTTCTACCTTGATCGCGGCGCGCCGGAGCCGGTGCGCTCGGCCCTGCTCGAAGGCGCGAACTGGTGGAAGAGCGCATTCGAGAAAGCCGGCTTCAAGGACGCGTATCGCGTCGAACTGCTGCCCGCAGGCGTCGATCCGATGGACGTGCGCTACAGCCTGATCACCTGGGCGCATCGTGCCACGCGCGGGTGGTCCTATGGCCAGCCGATCGTCGATCCGCGCACCGGCGAGATCATCCGCGGCAACGTCACACTCGGTTCGCAGCGCGTGCGCCAGGACATCCTGATCGCCGAAAGCCTGCTCGCACCCTACGACAAGGCCAACGCGGCGGAACTGAAGCAACAGGCCGAGCAGATGGCGCTAGCGCGCCTGCGCCAGCTCGGCGCGCATGAGGTCGGCCATGCGCTTGGCTTCGCGCACAACTTTGCCGCGAGCCGGCATGGCAACGGCTCGGTGATGGACTATCCGCATCCGTTGCTGAAGCTCGACGGCAAGGGTGCGCTCAGCATTGAGCAGGCCTACGGCGCAGGCGTGGGACCATGGGACGATTTCCTCGTCGCGCATGCCTATGCGCAGTTCGCGCCGAACGCGGAAGCCGCATCACTGGCGAAATTGCGCGCGGACATCGCGAAGGCCGGCTTCCGCTACATCAGCGATCCGGATTCGCGCAGCCCCGGCGATGCCGAACCGGATGGACTGTTGTGGGATTTCGGCCCGGACACGCTGGCTTCGTTCGACGAACTGCTCGCGTTGCGGCGCAAGGCGCTCGATCGTTTCTCGATCGGCGTGCTGCCGCCCGATCGCCAGAGCGGCGAAATCGAGGCGCGGCTCGTGCCGGTGTACCTGCTGCATCGCTACCAGACCGAAGCGGTCGCGCGCCTGCTTGGCGGTGCGAACTATGCGTACTCGGAAGCCGCCGACCGCCAGACCGGCTCGACGCGGGTACCGGCGCAAACGCAGCGTGCCGCGCTCGACCGTCTCGTCGCGACACTCGGCGCGACGCAGCTGGCGCTGCCGGCGAACGTGCTCGATCTGGTCACGCCACCCGGCGCCGACTACGTGCGCAACCGCGAATACTTCGAGACCAGGAACGCGCCGCTGTTCGATCCGTTCGCCGCGGTCGAAGCCGCAGCGGCGCAGACGACGCTGTTCCTGTTCGCTCCGCAGCGCCTGAATCGCCTCGCGTGGCAGCACGCGCGCGATGCGCAGCAGCCGGGCATTGCCGACGTGCTCGACGCAACGTTCCGCGGGACCTGGCAGCATGACGCGCCCGGCAAGGACATCCCTGCCGGCGACGCGGTGCAAGTCGCCGCGAACTGGGTCGTGCTGGATGCGCTGCTGAATGCGCTCGACGCCGGCGGACTGCACGCGCAGGTCGATGCCGACGTGCGCGCGTCGTTGCGGCAGTGGCAGACGTGGCTGGCGAAGAATCCCGGCAACGCCGCGATCGCCGCGAGCCGCGCCGAAGCGGCCACGACGATCGGCAAATACCTCGCCGATCCGAAGTCGGTGAAGCTGCGGCCATTGCCGGCGATTCCGCCGGGTGCGCCGATCTGAGTTGGCGGCCATCCCCATGACATGAAGGGGACGGGTCATTGCCGGGAAATTCCGGAAAAACTCGACTTTCTGCGGACCCGCGGCTAACCGGAACGCCGGAGCAGGGCTGCGAGGTGTGTCATCGCAGCCCTTCTGATTCGGTTCCGCTGCTACTCACACGGACATGCACGAGATGTGAAGCAACCTCGAACATTCATCCTGCGTCATCGTATGTGATTCGCTGGAGATCGGTACCCAATCGTATGAGCCGGGAGTACCTGCGTCTGGCGGCCCGCTTATCGGTGCGTCGGGGTGCTGCCAGCGATCAACCTCGGTATGTTCTTCGTAGCCACCGTCGCCCCACGGAGTGAACCATTGGTTGGTCCTTCGGTCGCCGGGGTTGGGTGCTCCGTGTCCCGCCGCCAATGGCGATGCAGCGGCAGCATCGCCGATCGGGACTACGTGCGTGTACGACTCATTGTGAAGCACCACATCAGGAGCATTCCAAGGTTCCATCCTGGTATCGGATGATGCAGCGTATGCCGTCGCTGCGCTGCAACCCATGGCGATTGCAACAATAGAGCTCGCCAGCAGATTCATCATCCGTTCTCCGTTCTCCGCGCGGATGCGCTCTGAAACCCTGGCCGAAAGAACCTTTCAGATACCTGACAATCCATGCCGCAACATCCCAAGCTTGGCATCTGTCACGGATATATCATGGTTCAATCGGTGCTGCAGACTCAGTGCAGGGCGGTCGATGCCGGGAGGTCGTTGCTCCCTTCAGAGAAAATCGCGTCGATATCATCCGCATCGAATACGTAGTGCCGGTTGCAGAATTCGCAGGTGATGTCGATCGAGCCCTGCTCGGCTAGCACGGCGTCATTCTCGGCGCGGCCGAGCGAGCGCAGCATGTCGCCGACGCGCTCGCGCGAGCAGGTGCAGGCAAACATCAGCGGTTGCGCCAGCTGCAGGCGCACGCCTTCCTCGTGGAACAGGCGCCGCAGCACTTGTTCCGGTGGCAGGTCGAGCAGTTCGCCGTGCGTCAGCGTCGCGAGCAGGTGCTCGACACGATTCCAGCCGTCGGCGTCGCCGATCGTTGCGCCGCCGCTGGTGGCGACCTGCTGCAGCATGATGCCGCCGCAAGTCTGGTCCGTCGCCGCCAGCACGATGCGCGTCGGCAACTGTTCGGAGCGGTCGAAATAGCCCTCGAACGCATGCGCGAGGTCGGTATCCTCGACCGGCACGAGTCCCTGATAGCGCGATTCGGTCACCGCGTTCTCGATCGTGATCGCAAGGCGTGCGCCGGGTTCGAGGCGCAGCTGGTCGGCTGGGGCGGTTTCGTCCCAGCGCGCGATGCCGCGCAGCTGTCCGTCGTGCGTGCATTCGGCAAACAGCAGGCGCAGTGCGCCACTCTCGCGCAAGTGGATCGACAGGCGGCCATCGAACTTGATCGCGCTGGTGAACAGCGCGCTTGCGGCGACTGTCCTTCCGAGCAGATCGGCGAGCGGGCCAGGATAGTCGCCGTTGGCGCGGATGCGTCGCCAGCTCTCGTCGAGACGCACGATCGCGCCGCGCACGCCGGCGTGTTCGAGCTGGAAGCGGTGGAGGAAATCGTCGGACATCGTCGTTACTCGTCGGGCGCTCGCATGGGCGAAGGGCTTTCGCAGCAGCGGCTTGGTATGTGGGCGGATGCGGTGAACGCAATCCCGCGGGTCGCGGCATTTCCTTCTTCCAAAACAGCTGAACCTACGCCGCCTTGCGCGCGCCCAACATCAAGAGCAAGTCGTTCGCGGCGCGCAGGCGTTCGCTGGCGCCGTCCAGCGGCATCTTGAACTTCAGCTTGTCCTGGCCGTCGAGCGCGAACACGCGCGGCTGCGACTGGATCAGGCGGATCACGGTCATCGGTTCAACGGCCGGATTCGCGCGGAAGATCACGCGGCCGCCGTTGGCGCCGACGTCGAGCTTGCGGATGCCGAGCGGCGTTGCCGCGAGCTTCAGCGCGGTCACCGCGAACAGATGCTTGACCGGGTCCGGCAGCAGGCCGAAACGGTCGACCATCTCGATTTGCAGATCGCGCAGTTCGTCGTCGTTGCGCGCGCTGGCGATGCGCTTGTACAGGGTCAGGCGCGCGTTGACGTCGGGCAGATAATCGTCCGGGATCAAGGCGGGCAGGTGCAGCTCGACTTCGGTTTCGTGTTCGCTGGTCAGGTCGAAATCCGGCACCTTGCCCTGCTTGAGCGCGCGCACGGCGCGATCGAGCATCTCGGTATAGAGCGAGAAGCCGACCTCCTCGATCTGGCCGCTCTGTTCCTCGCCGAGCAGTTCGCCGGCGCCGCGGATTTCCAGGTCGTGCGTCGCCAGGGTGAAGCCGGCACCGAGTTCTTCCAGCGAGGCGAGTGCTTCGAGGCGTTTTTCGGCATCGGCGGTGATCGAACGGCCATCCGGGATGATCAGATAGGCGTAGGCGCGATGGTGCGAGCGGCCCACGCGGCCGCGCAACTGGTGCAACTGCGCAAGGCCGAAACGATCCGCGCGATTGATGATGATCGTGTTCGCGCTCGGCACGTCGATGCCGGATTCGATGATCGTGGTCGCGACCAGCACGTTGAAGCGCTGGCGGTAGAAGTCGAGCATGATCTGCTCGAGTTCCTTGTCGGGCATCTGGCCGTGCGCGAAGCGAATGCGCGCATCCGGCATCAGCTCGCCCAAGTCCCGCGCGGTCTTCTCGATCGTGTCGACTTCGTTGTGCAGGAAATACACCTGGCCGCCGCGCGCGAGCTCGCGTTGCAGCGCCTCGCGGATCAGCGCCGGATCGTGCTGGCCGATGAAGGTCTTGACCGCCATGCGATGAGCCGGCGGCGTGGCGATGATCGAGAGGTCGCGCAGGCCGGCCATCGCCATGTTCAGGGTGCGCGGGATCGGCGTCGCGGTCAGCGTGAGCAGGTCGACCTCGGCGCGCAGCTTCTTCAGCGCCTCCTTCTGACGCACGCCGAAACGCTGTTCCTCGTCGATGATGACGAGACCGAGATCCTTGAACTTCACGTCCGACTGCAACAGCTTGTGCGTGCCGATCATCACGTCGACCTCGCCATCGGCGAGCTTCTTCAGCGCGGCGGTGATTTCCTTGGCTGACTTGAAGCGCGACAGCACTTCGACCCGGATCGGCCAGTCGGCGTAGCGGTCGCGGAAGTTCTGGTAGTGCTGTTGCGCGAGCAAGGTGGTCGGTGCAAGCACGGCGACCTGCTTGCCTCCGGTCGCGGCGACGAACGCGGCGCGCAACGCAACTTCGGTCTTGCCGAAGCCGACGTCGCCGCAGACGACGCGATCCATCGGCTTCGGCGCCGCGAGGTCGGCGATGACCGCGTCGATCGCGGTCGCCTGGTCAGGCGTTTCCTCGAACGGGAATGCAGCGGCGAACTGCTCGGTCATCTCGCGGTCGACCGGAATCGAGGTGCCTTGGCGCGCCTCGCGCTGGGCATAGATTGCGAGCAGTTCCGCGGCGACATCCCGCACCTTCTCCGCGGCTTTTTTCTTCGCGCGCTCCCATGCATCGCCACCGAGCGCGTGCAGCGGCGCAAGTTCCGGCGCGGTGCCGGAGTAGCGCGAGACCAGATGCAGTTGCGCGACCGGCACGTAGAGCTTGTCGCCCTTGGCGTATTCGATCGACAGGAACTCGGCGTTTTCGCCACCGACATCGAGCTTGAGCAACCCCTGGTAGCGGCCGACGCCGTGATCGATGTGCACGATCGGTGAGCCGATGACGAGTTCCGACAGGTCGCGCAGCACGGCATCCGGATCGCGCGCGGCGCGTTTGCGGCGACGCGTCTGCTGCGCGCGTTCGCCGAGCAGCTCGCGCTCGGTGAGGACGGTCAGCGCAGGCGAGGTGAGCGCGAAGCCGGTTTCGAGTGGCGCGACGGTGATGCCGAAGTGAACCGCTTCGGTGGCTGTTGCTTTTTGCGCGTCATTCCGGGCTTTTGGTTCGTCATTCCGGCGAAGGCCGGAATCCATTGGTTTTCCCGTCGTCGAAGCAAATGGATCCCGGCCTTCGCCGGGATGACGAAAACGGGGGGCTGTCGCGAATTCCTGCCACGACGCGACCGTCGCCGGCCGCAGATGCGCCGATGCGAGTTGTTCGATCAGCGCTTCGCGTCGCCCGGCGGAATCGGCCGCGATCAGCACGCGACCGGGATAGGCGGAGACGAAGCGCTGCAGCGCGTCGCCGAACTCCTCACCCTTGCGACTCAGCGGCAGTTGCGGCGCGGGTTGCGTGCCGAGGTCGATCGCATGTTCGTTCGAGCCTTTGGCGACGATGTCGACGCGCAACTCGGTGTTCAGCCGTTCGCGCAACTGCTGCGGCGGCAGATACAGCTCGGTCGGCGGCAGGATCGGACGTTCGACGTCGTGCGCGCGCTGATCATGACGCTCTCCGGTCTGCGTCCAGAAGGCTTCGGCGGCGTCGAGCACGCCCTCGCCGAGAACGAACAGCGCTTCCTTCGACACGTAGTCGAATAGTGTTTCGGTCTTCTCGAAAAACAGCGGCAGGTAGTATTCGATGCCGGCCGGCGTGACACCTTCCTTGATGTCCTGGTACAGCGGGCAGCGGCGCGGGTCGATCGGGAAGCGCTCGCGCAGCGTATTGCGGAATGCCTTCGCCGATTCATCGGTGAGCGGGAATTCGCGCGCCGGCAGCAGGCGCACGGAGTCGACCTTGTGGTCGGAGCGTTGCGTTTCCGGATCGAAGGTGCGGATCGAGTCGATCTCGTCGTCGAACAGTTCGATGCGGTAGGGCTCGGCGCTGCCCATCGCGAAGATGTCGAGCAGCGCGCCGCGCACGGCAAAGTCGCCCGGTTCCTGCACTTGCGGCACATTGCGGTAGCCGGAGGCTTCGAGGCGGCGCTGTTCGGCGGCGATGTCGAGCTTTTGCCCAAGTTCCAGCACGAGTCCGGAACCGGCGACATAGCTGCGCGGCGCGAGCCGCTGCATCAGCGTCGCTACCGGCACCACCAGCACGCCGCGCTTCAATGACGGCAGGCGGTACAGCGTGGCAATGCGCTGCGAAATGATGTCCGGATGCGGTGAGAAGAGGTCGTAGGGCAGGGTTTCCCAATCCGGGAACTGCAGCACTTCGAGATCGTCGCCGGCGAATACCGCCAGTTCCGCTTCCAGCGCGTGTGCCGCGTGCGTGTCGTGCGCGACCGCGACGACGACGCCGGCGTGCGCGCGGCCTGTTTCGGCCAGCGACAACGCGAGCGAAGCGCCATGCGGCGCGGACCAGTAGCGGCGCTGCTTCGGCGAACTCGGCAGCGTGGGCTTGAGCAAAGTGGAGGGCATCGTGTCCGGAAGCAAACGGAAGTGCCGCGGCATTGGAGCCTGAGCGGCGCGAGGGAGCGCAGTGTAGTGAGCGCCGTGCGGCGACGGTAGCCCGAAGGTCATGTAGGGTCTTTACCGGACGTTTACCAGTCCACCACAGAACGACCGTCATCGCACTCGGTCACAATACCCGTCCACGCAAAGTCAGGGAGACGGGCCGCATGAAATGCCCGCGATCATTGTTACGCGCGGCCTTGGCGGCGTTCGTGTTGTCCACGCTGCCGGCCTGCTCGCCTCAGCACGCGCCTCCAGCCCCCGCGCCGGTGCCGGTGACGGTGGTCAAGGCAGTTGCGCGCGACGTGCCGGTGCTTGCGGCCGCGGTCGGCAGCGTCGAGCCGATCAACAGCGTTTCGGTGACTTCGATGATCGACGGCCAGTTGCTGTCGGTCGAGGTCAAGGACGGCGATTTCGTCGCTGCCAACCAGTTGCTGTTCCGCATCGATGCGCGCCCGGCGCAGGCGGCCTTGCGCCAGGCCGAGGCGACGCTGGCGAAGGACCAGGCTGCGCTCGACCAGGCGCAGTCGGAAGTGAAGCGCAACGCACCGGTCGCGGCCAAGGGCTATATATCGGCCGACCAGATGGAGCAGTTGCGCACGAACCTCGAAGCCGCATCGGCCAGCATCAAGGTCGATCAAGCCAACATCGCGGCAGCGAAGGTCACGCTCGGCTACACCGACATCCGCGCGCCGTTGGCCGGCCGCATCGGCCGCATCCTGATCCAGCCGGGCAATCTGGTGAAGGCGAACGACACCAATGCGCTCGTCGTGATCAACCAGATCGAGCCGATCTACGTCAATTTCGCGCTGCCGGGTTCGCTGCTGGGGCGCACCTTGGTCGCACAGAAGGGCGCGCCGCTGCATGTCGCAGCGACCATCGATGGCGTCGCCGTGCCGCTCGACGGCACGGTCGCCTTCGTCGACAACGCGGTCGACACGACTACGGGCACGATCCGGCTGCGTGCGCAGTTCGCGAATCCGGAGCACGTGCTGTGGCCAGGCCAGCTCGTCACGATCAGCCTGACGCTCGGGCATGATGCGAACGCCATCGTGCTGCCCGATCACGCGGTGCAGAACGGGCCGGACGGCAGCTTCGTGTTCGTCGTCAAGGCCGATCAGAGCGCAGAACAGCGCAAGGTCACGGTCACGCGCGTGGTCGCCGGGCAGGCGGTCGTCGCAAGCGGCCTCGCTGCCGGCGAAACAGTCGTGCTCGATGGCCAATCGCGCGTGGAGAACGGCGCCAAACTCAAGGTGACGGAGCCGGATGCGGCGACTGCGGCCGGCGCGGATTCGGGGTCGTGAATATCTCCGAACTGTTCGTTCGCCGCCCGGTGATGACCACCCTGGTCATGGTCGGCATCCTCGTGTTCGGCATCGTCGGCTATCGCGCGCTGCCGGTCGCGGCTTTGCCGAACGTCGATTTCCCCACGATCTCGGTGTCGGCCTCGCTGCCCGGCGCTTCGCCGGAGACGATGGCATCGGCAGTGGCGACACCGCTCGAAAAGCAGTTCTCGACGATCCCGGCGGTCGATTCGATGACTTCGTCGAGTTCGCTCGGCAGCACCTCGATCACCTTGCAGTTCTCGCTCGATCGCAACATCGATGCCGCTGCGCAGGACGTGCAGGCGGCGATCTCCGCCGCGCTGCGCCAGTTGCCGACGCAGATGACGACGCCGCCGACATTCCGCAAGGTCAACCCGGCCGACGCGCCGGTGTTCTACATCGCGTTCACCTCGAAGACCTTGCGCCTGTCGGCGCTCGACGAATTCGCCGAGAACACGCTCGCGCAGCGCATCTCGACCGTCAACGGCGTCGCGCAGGTGAATGTCTACGGCTCGCAGAAATATGCCGTGCGCATCGATCTCGATCCGGACGCGCTGGCCGGCCGCGGACTCGGCATCGACACCGTCGCGAAAGCGGTCGGTTCCGGCAACGTGAATCTGCCGACAGGCACCTTGTATGGCCCGAATCGCGTCTACAACGTCAATGTCGATGGCCAGTTGAAGGATGCGGCCGCATTCGGCGGCATGATCGTCAGCTACCAGAACGGCGCGCCTGTTCGCCTGAACGACATCGCGCACGTCTACGACGGCGTGCAGAACGACAAGGGTGGCGCGTTCATCAACGATCAGCGGGGCGTCGTGCTGGCGATCCAGAAACAGCCCGGCACCAACACGATCAAGGTGGTCGAGGACATCAAGGCCATGCTGCCGGCGTTCCAGCGCACCTTGCCGGCCGGCGCCGAGCTGCGCGTGATCTACGACCGCTCGCAGAGCATCCGGGAATCGGTCGCCGACGTGAAGTTCAGCCTGCTGCTCGCGCTCGGCCTCGTCGTGATGGTGATCTTCGTGTTCCTGCGCAACGTGTCGGCGACCTTGATCCCTTCGCTGGCGTTGCCGATGTCGATCGTCGGCACGTTCGCGGTGATGTATTCGCTCGGTTTCAGCATCGACAATCTTTCGCTGATGGCGCTGACTTTGTCGGTCGGCTTCGTCGTCGACGATGCGATCGTGATGCTGGAAAACATCTCGCGGCACATGGAGATGGGCAAGGACCGCCGAACCGCGACTTTCGACGGTGCCAGGGAAATCGGCTTCACGATCGTTTCGATGACGTTGTCGCTTGCGGCGGTGTTCATCCCGGTCATCTTCATGGGTGGAATCATCGGCCGCCTGCTCAGCGAATTCGCGGTCACCATCGTCGCCGCGGTACTGGTGTCCGGCTTCGTCTCCCTCAGCCTGACGCCGATGTTGTGCAGCCGCATGCTGAAGCCGCTGCACGGCGGCACGCATGGACGGCTGTTCCAGGCGAGCGAACGTGCATTCGACGCAACGCAGGCGTTCTATCGGCGCACTCTCGAAGCCTGCGTGCGGCATCGTCTCGTCGTTCTGCTGGTGTTCTTCGCGTTGGTGGTGGCGACCGGCGTGCTTGCCGTGCGCGTGCCGAAGGGGTTCCTGCCGAACGACGACACCGGGCAGTTGTTCGTGTTCACGCAAGCCGCGCAGGACATCGGCTTCGACGCGATGATGGCCAAGCAGAAGCAGGCGCTGGACATCATTCGCAAGGATCCGAACGTCGACAACGTGATGGCCTTCGTCGGCGCCGGCGGCAGCAGCTCGACGCTGAATCTCGGACGGATGATCGTCAACCTGAAATCGCCGCACGAGCGCAAGAGCGCCGATGAAGTCGTACAGGAACTGCGGCCGAAGCTGCAGCACCTGGTGGGTTTGCAGGTATTTCCGCAGAACCTGCCGCTGATCCGCATCGGCGGGCGCCTGACCAACAGCACCTACCAGTTCACCCTGCAGGACACCGACACCAGACAATTGTTCGAGTGGACGCCGAAGCTCGTCGCCGCATTGTCGAAAGTGCCGGGTTTTCTCGACGTGACCAGCGACATGCTGATCGCCAACCCGCAGCTCGACGTGACGATCGATCGTGATGCCGCGGCCGCGTACGGCGTCACTCCGGATGCGATCGAGAACGGGCTGTACAACGCATTCGGTCCGGCGCAGGTGTCGACGATCTACACCGCATCGGACCAGTTCTGGGTATTGATGCAGGTCGATCCGAAACGCCAGGCCGACACCGCGGTGCTGTCATCGATCTACATCACGCCGACGCAACCGCAGAAAGCGTCGACGACGGCGACATCGGGCACGACGGCGCCAACCGCGCAACTGGTGCCGTTGTCGGCGGTCACGAAAACCGGCAACTCGGTCGGTCCGGCCACGATCAACCACCAGGGTCAGGTGCCGGCGGTCACGGTGTCGTTCAACCTCGCGCCCGGCATGGCACTCAGCGATGCCGTCGACGGCGTCAATCGCACCGTGGCCGCGTTGAAGATGCCGGACACGATCACGACCTCGTTCCAGGGTACCGCGCAGTCGTTCCAGGATTCGGTCGCCGGCATGGGCATCCTGCTGATGCTCGCGATCTTCGTGATCTACCTCGTGCTCGGCATCCTGTACGAGAGCTTCATCCATCCGCTGACCATCCTGTCTGGCCTGCCGACCGCAGTGTTCGGCGCATTGCTGACCCTGATGGTGTTCGGCAAGGATCTGGATTTGTATGGCGCCGTTGGCCTCATCATGCTGATCGGCATCGTCAAGAAGAACGCGATCATGATGATCGACTTCGCGCTGGAGAAGCAGCGCGGGGGCGAGGACGCGCTGCACGCGATCGTCGATGCCAGCGTGGTGCGCTTCCGGCCGATCATGATGACGACGTTCGCTGCGCTGATGGGTACCTTGCCGATAGCGCTCGGCTTTGGCGCCGGGGCGGAAGCTCGCCGCCCGCTTGGCCTCGCCGTGGTCGGCGGCCTGATCACGTCGCAGTTGCTGACGCTCTACATCACGCCGGTGATCTTCATCTACTTCGAGCGGCTGCAGGAGCACCTGCACAAACGGCGCACCGACGCCGTGCAACCGGGTTGACCTCAATGCCGGCCGACGCACAAGCCGCGCCGGCCGGCGCCGGCATCACGGTGCCGGCTTGGCGCTCGCCGCCGCGGGGTTCCATTCGGCCACCTTCGCGCGCGTCTGCGCGAGCATCGCATCGAGCGCGGCGCGGTCGTACGCGTGGCCGCGCAGCACCACGGTGTCGATCGCGCGGGTCGCGTTGATGTCCTTCAGAGGGTTCTTGTCGAGCAGCACCAGGTCAGCCGCCTTGCCGGTCGCGACGGCGCCGTAGCGATCGAGCTTGCCGAACCACGCGGGGCCGGCGCGCGTCGCGGCGGACAGCGCCTGCGCCGGCGTAAGGCCCTTCTCGACATACAGCGTGAGTTCGTTGTGCAGGCCGATGCCGGGGTAGTCGAACGAATTGAGGAAGCCCGCGTCGGTGCCGGCCATGATCGTGACGCCGGCCTGCTGCAGCATCGGCAGCACCTTTGCGAGATGGTCGAAATGCGCGTGGCGCGCGGCGATCGCTTCCGGGCTCGCCTTGGCGGCGCGTTCGATGCGCCAGTCGTAGGTCTTGCGCAGGCCGGGGCCGATGTAGGCGAGGTAGGCGTCGTTCGCGTGCGTGTCGGCGTCGAGGAAGGCGAGGATGCGGCCGCCGTCGAGCGTCGGCGTCACGGACACGCCCTTGCGCGCGAAGTCGCGGTAGGCGGCCATCGCCGTGGCCTTGTCGAAGCCGCGGTCGAGACGCTTGTTCGCCTCGGCGCGGTCGATGCGGCCGGCGGCGAAGTCGGCCGCGATCGCGGCTTCGTCCTTGACGCCGGCCTTGTAGGCGTAGTCGATGTGTTCGATCGAGCTGATGCCGGCGGAGACGGCCTGTTCCACCGTCAACGCCATCGGGATGTGCCCGGAGGTGCGCAGCCCGGCGGCTTTCGCGCGCTCCACGGCATACAGGAACAGCTGCGGATCGAGCGTGCTGTCGGTGATCTTGACGAAGTCGACGCGGTCGGCGAGTTCGCGCCGGATCGCCGCGTCGACCTCGTCCTTGCTGCCGACTTCGATCGTGCCTTTCCACACCGGATGGATGCCTTCGATCTTGGCGCCCGAGGTGAACAGCTGCGGGCCGTCCAGGCGGCCGCCGGCGATCTCGTCGCGCCATGCCAGCACTTGCTCGGGCAGGTCGCCGGAGCAGTCGCGGATCGTCGTGATGCCGTGCGCGATATACAGCGGCAGCAGCGCCTTGTTTTCCTCGATCAGCTCCGGGCCGCCGCCGAAATGCACGTGCATGTCCCACAGGCCCGGGATCAGGTAGCGGCCGCCGCCGTCGATCGAGCGCTCGGCATGCCAAGTCTTGGCGATCGCGTCGTCCGCGCCGACCGCGACGATGTCGTTGCCGCGCACGACGACGGCCTGCCCGGCGAGCGTGCGCGCGTGTTCGACGTCGACGATAGTCGCATGCCGGATCATCAGGTCGCCGTCCGGCTCCGCCGCGAACGCGGGCGGCCCGAATGCGAGCATGGCGGTCATCGCGACGAGGTACGGTTTCTTCATGGACAGGACTCCTGCAATGCGCCGGGCGGCCTGCGCACGGTCGCGGCGGCGGTCGTCGCCGGCGCGGTTGCCGGCGTGGTGCCGTCATGCTAGAACCCGCTCGACGCATTTGGAAGGCAAATATTCGAATGACTTCCAGTTCGAAATCGAATAGGCCGTTGTTCGACCTCGACCTGCTCAAGGCGCTCGTCGCGGTGGCCGATTGCGGCAGTTTCACCGCGGCATCCGCGCGACTGCATTCGACCCAGTCCACGATCAGCCAGAAGGTGCGCCGGCTGGAGGACATGGCCGGGCAGCGCCTGCTCGATCGCGGCAACCGCGAGGTACGCGCGACCGATGCCGGCGAGACGTTGCTGGCCTGCGCGCGACGCATGCTCGCGCTCAACGACGAAATGCTCGATGCGCTGTCCGGCGCCGAGGTGGCGATGACGATCCGCCTCGGCGTTCCCGAAGACTTCGCGGCGGGCCGTAGCACGCACGTGCTGGCCGCCTTCAGCCGCGCGCATCCGCGGGTGAAGCTCGAAGTCACCAGCGGTCTCAGCGGCGATCTCGCCGCCAGTTACGAGCAGGGCGCGCTTGACCTCGTGCTGGTCAAGCAGCGCCGCGGCAGCCGCGAGGCGGTGGCGCGCTGGCCCGAGACGCTGAGATGGATCGACAGCGCCGGCCATCCGTCGCTCGCGCTCGACCCGATACCGCTGGTCGCATTCCCGCCACGCGGCCTCTATCGCGATGACATGATCGCGGCGGTCGAACGCCTCGGCCGGCGCTGGCGCCTCAGCTTCACCAGTTCGAGTCTTGGCGGCATCCAGGCGGCGGTCGCCGACGGCCTCGGCATCAGCCTGTTGCCGGCACGCGCGGTCAACGCCGGGCATGCGGTGCTGACGCGCCGCAGCGGCTTGCCGCCGATCGACACGATGGAGATCGCGCTGCTCCATCGCGGCAGCGTCGATCCGCTGGTCAGGAATCTTGCCGGCGCGCTGGCGCGGATGTTCGAGCGCAAGCCGCGCTGATCAGGGGCGCCTTGGGTCGGCGAAGCGGCGGCGGTCCGCCGCCGCGACTTCGCCGCGCCTGACCACCACGCGCGCGCCGGCTCCTTCGGCGACCGCGGCAGCGCCGGCCGGCGCATCGAGCACGACGAAGGTCGCTTCGTTGCCGGGTTCGAGCCCGTACCCCTGCAGGCCGAGCACGGCCGCGCCTGCGCCCGTGGCCATGTCGAGCGCGATCTTCAATTCGGCATCGGTGTTGAAGCCCGAGCGATAGCCGACCAGCATCGCCCGCTGCAGCATGTCGCCGTTGCCGTACGGCCACCAGGCGTCGCGGATGTTGTCGTTGCCGGCGAACACGCGCACGCCGGCCGCGCGCAGGCGCAGTACCGGCGGAAACGCGCGGTCGCCCGGTGCGTTCGTCATGATCGACACGCCGGCGCGCGCGAGCGCCTGCGCGGTGCGCTCGACGACGTCTGGCGCCACCTCGCCGAGCGCGTAGGCGTGGCTGACCGCGACGCGTCCGGCCATGCCGAGCACGCGCGTGCGCTCGGCGATGCGCAGCAGTTGCGCGATGCCCTGCAGGCCCGGCTCGTGCAGGTGGATGTCCACCTTCACGCCGCGCCGCTCGGCGATGCCGAAGACGATATCGAGCTGGGCCTCGGCGTCGCCGTCGAGCGTGTCGGGATCGATGCCGCCGATCACGTCGGCGCCTTCGCGGATCGCCGCGTCGAGGACGTCCGCCGTGCCCGCGCACGAAACCACGCCGGCCTGCGGGAACGCGACCAGTTCGATGTCGACGATGCCGCGCCATTGCTCGCGCGCCTGCATGACCGCATGCAGGTGGGCGAGGCCGGTGGTGGCGTCGACGTCGACATGGCAGCGCATCGCGATCGTGCCGAATGCCGCCGCCTGCGCGATCAGCGCCTGCGCGCGTTCGACGATTGGCCGCGCCTGCGCGAGTTGCCGCTTCTCGATCGCGAGGCGCCCGCGCAGGCTGTCCGCGGCTTCGTGCGGGCGCCAGCGGTCGCCGACGAAACTCTTGTCGAGATGGATATGGCCGTCGACGAAGCCGGGCAGCACGAGGCGCCCGCCGAGGTCGACCACCTCGACCCCGCCGGCCGGCGCCGATGCGCGGCCGACTTCGACCAGGCGGCCGTCGCGCACCGCAAGTTCGAGCGCGCGGCCATCGAGATCGACGGCATTGGTGAACATGCGCTCGGGCGAGGCGGTGGCGTGCGCATCGGATGCTGCGGAGGAAGGCATCGGGTTGGCCGGTTCGTGCGGAGGAACCGCCAAAATAGTGTCGGTGCGGCGCATTCACCAATTAAATGTCGCGATGAGCGGCATTCGATATCGCGATGTCGCTCGCGCGGCGATTCAGGATGCGCCCGCGATGCGCGCGTCGTTCAGGTCGAAGCGCACGCAGACGAGGTCGGGCTCGCCCGGAACCGCTTCGCGCGTGGCGCCGAGGCGGCTGCAGAAATCGAGCATCGTCGCGTTCTCGGCGAGCACGCTGCCCCACAGTTCGGTGAGCCCGCGCCCGCGCGCATCGTCGATCAGCGTGCGCATCAGGCGGCGGCCGACGCCGAGGCCGGTCAGTTCGGGATCGACGATCAGCGCGAACTCGGCGCTGTCCAAGGTGCGGTCGACGAACAGGCGCGCCTCGCCGCGGATCTCGCCGTCCGCATCGGTCGCCACGTAGGCGGCGACGCGCTCGGGATCGAAGTTGACCATGCGGTCGAGCATGTCCGGCGTCAGCTCGGTCATGCGGTAGAACACGCGCAGGCGGACCTGTTCCGGCGTCAGGCGCGCGAAGCCGCGGCGCAGGCGTTCGGCATCGTCGCTGCGCACCGGCCGCATGGACAGGCGGCGGCCGTCGAGAAGCTCGAACGGTTCGCCGGGCGCACGAACCGCCGCCGCTTCGAGCGAAAGCCGTTCGCGCGGTGGCGGCCGGGTCGGGGAGGGGTAGCGGGGCATGTTGCGGTGCACAAATCCATTTTGAGATCTTGCGCCGCCGCCTGCAAGCGCGCATGGCGGCCGATGCAGTCGCAGTTCAGCTTTCGTTGGTGTGGCCGACGCCGATCATTGTGCGCGCGCACGGCTGCGGCAAGCCTGCGCGCAGGCCGATAGCCATCGGCGAACGCGAAATGTCAGGCACAGTCGAACGGCAGCCACGCATGCAGCCACGGCGCGTAACCGACCAGCCACGGTCCGGCCAGGGTCAGTGCAGCGCAGGCGAGCAGCACCGTTCCGGCGACGCGCTTGGCGACAGGTTTCGCCGCGAAACCGACGAAGCGTTGCGCGCCGAATGCGGTCGCCAGCAGCGCCGGTGCGGTGCCGAGGCCGAACGCGGCCATCGTCAGCGCGGCGTCGAGCGCATCCAGTTGCAAGGTCGCGATCAGCAGCACGGTGTAGACGAAACCGCATGGCATCCAGCCCCAGACCATGCCGAACGCGAACGCACGCGGCAGGTTGCCGACCGGCAGCAGGCGACGGCCGATCGGTGCGAGGCGTGGCCATACGCGGCGGCCGATCGCGAAGCCGGGATCGCGCACGCGTCCGAACGCGACCAATGCCGCGAGCAGCAGCGCCAACGCGCTGAGCGCGCGCAGACCGCGTCGCACGTTCTCGATGTCGAGCAGCCCGACCAGGCCACCGAGCACGCCGCCGAACAGCAGGCCGGCCATGCTGTATGAGGCGATCCGGCCAAACTGATAACCGAGCAGCAGCGCGGGCCGCGCGCGGCCGTCCGCACGTTTGGCGGTGGCGATGCCGAGCGCGGCCGAAATGCCGCCGCACATCACGAGGCAGTGCCCGCTCGCGACGAGGCCGAGCAGGAGTGCCGCGCCGAGGGTCAGCGCACCGCTCATGCCGGCGGCTCGCGGCGGGCGGCGGGCGGCGGGTCCGGTTCGTCCAGCAGCGGCAACAAAGCCGGCGTATCCATGTCGTCGAACTGGTCATGGTCGACAGCCCAGAAGAACGCGATGCCGGCCGCGATCAGCAACAGGATCGACACCGGGATCAGCGCGAGCAACACGTTCATGCGGGCACTTCCAGCGGTTGCGGTGCGGAGGCTGCGAGGTGCCCGGTGCGGCGACCGATGCGCAGTGCATTCAGCACGACCACCAGCGAGCTCGCCGACATGCCGAGCGCGGCCAGCCACGGCGGCACGAAACCGAGCGCGCCGAACGGCATCACGACGAGGTTGTAGGCGAGTGCCCAGCGCTGGTTCTGACGCAGGATCGCGAGCGTCTGGCGTGCGATCGTGCGCGCGTGCGCGAGAGCGCCGAGCTGCTCGCCGGCCAGCACGATGTCGCTCGATGCCTGCGCCAGTTCGGTCCCGCTCGCGAGCGCGACGGCGACGTCGGCTCCGGCCAGCACCGGTGCGTCGTTGATGCCGTCGCCGACCGCGATCACGCGCGCGCCGTCGGCGCGCAACGCGGTGAGCCGTGAAAGCTTGTCGCCCGGTCGCTGGCGCGCGTGCCAGGTTGCGATGCCGAGCCGTGCGGCGACCGTGGCGACCTTGGTCGCGGCGTCGCCGCTCGAGATCTCGATGCCCAGTCCGTCGGCGCGCAAGGCCGCGACCGTCTCGCGCGCATCGCCGCGCAAGCGTTCGGACAAATGGAATGCGGCGATCGGACCGTTGTCATCGGCGAGCACGACCGCGTCTTCCAATGTGTTGGCGTGCATCGCGCCGCGCAACGCGAAGCCGGCATGGCCCAGGCGCACGCGTCGCCCATCGATGACCCCCTCGAGTCCGCCACCCGCTTCGGCGACGACCTGTTCGACCGCATGCCGCGCCGTCGCATCGGCCGCTGCGGCGATCGCCAGCGCGACCGGATGTCGGCTGCCACGCGCCAGTGCGCCGGCCAGTGCGAGGGCCGCGTCGTGGGCGCAGGCTGAATCGGAGGCATCAGGATTCCCGCTTGCGATCGTATCGACGCGTTCCAGCCCCAGATGCGCATCGGTCAACGTGCCGGTCTTGTCGAACACGACATGCGTCGCCGTCGCGAGTGCCTCGATCGCATCCGGACGCACGACCAGCACGCCGCGTCGGGCAAGCACCACGAGCGCGCGCGTGAGCGCGGCCGGCACGGCGAGCGCGAACGCGCATGGGCATGACACGACGAGCACCGCCAGCGTCGCCGTGAACGCGCGGTGCGGGTCGACCAGACTCCAGCCGAGCGCGGTGACCGCGGCGAGCGTCAGCACGCGCGCGACGAAGCCTGCAGCGGCGCGTTCGCCCGCGACCGCGAGGCGCGGTCGTTCGGTTTGCGCGCGCGTGACCAGCGCGAGGATGCCGGCAAGCACGGTATCGGCGCCGGTGCGCTCGACGCGCAGTTGCGCCGGTCCCTGCACGACGAGACTGCCGGCGGCCAACGCATCGCCGGCGCGTTTCGCGACCGCGGCCGATTCGCCCGACAGCAGCGCTTCATCGACCCGGCACGAGGTGCCGACGAGCGTGCCGTCGGCCGGTACGCAGGCGCCCTCGGCGACGTGCACGCGGTTGCCGGTGACGAGATCGGCGGCGGCAACGCGTTCGAGCGAACCATCCTCGCGCAGGCGATCGGCAAACATCGGCGTCAACCGCGCGAGCGCGTCGCCGAGGTCGCCGGCGCGATGGCGCGCGCGCATTTCAAGATAGCGACCGACCAGCAGGAAGAACACGAACATGCTGACCGAATCGAAGTACACCTCGGCGCCGCCGCGCAGCGCCTCGACCAGGCTGGCCGTGTAGATCAGCGCGATCGCCAGCGCGACCGGCACGTCCATGCCGAGTCGGCGCGCGGCGAGCGAGCGCCATGCGCCGGCGAAGAACGGTCGAGCCGAATAGAACACCACCGGCGTCGCGACGAGCAGGCCGAGCCAGCGGAACAGGTCGCGTGTCGAGGCGTCCATCGTGTCGAACGCGCCGAGATAGAGCGCGCTCGCATACATCATCGCCTGCATCGCGCCGAAACCGGCGACGATCAGGCGCTTCAGCGCCGCGCGTGATTCGCGACGGCGCGAATCGTCGAGTGCGGCGGCATCGAGAGGCAGCGCGCGATAACCAGCGCGGTTCAGCGTTTCGACGATGCGCGCGAGCGTGCAGCGCGTGTCGTCCCAAATGATGCGAGCGCGCCGCGCGCTGGCGTTGACCTGCACGCCGGCGACGCCGGGCAGGGCGCCAAGGGCGCGTTCGATCAACCAGACGCAGGCGGCGCAGCGCAGGCCGTCGACCAGCACGATGGCTTCGCGGCGATCGCCGTCGAGGGGACGCACAACGTGACGCGCGAGCTCCGGGCGTGACCAGTCGGACGCGTCGCGCCGGGTGTCGTCGCCCTCGGGCGCGCGTGGTGCGGGCGCGCTGCGCAGACGGTAATAGTCGGCGAGGCCGAGCTGGTCGATCCATTCGGCGGCGGCGCGGCAGCCGTGGCAGCAGACCGGATGCGCGACGCCGGCGACGACTGCATGCGGCGCGTCGCTCGCCGGCAGCGACTCGCCGCAATGCCAGCAGGCGGTCGCCGTCGTGTTCATGGCTGCGGGCGTCCGGGTGCGGCCGGCGCCGCTGGTTTCGCCAGTGGCACCCTGAACACCTCGCCGCCGGTGGTCGGCACCGGCGGATCGGCGTGGCGTGCGCCGAGCACGATCATCAGCACGCAGCCGCCAAGCGAAGCGACAAACAGCAGCGCTCCGAGCCAGAGCACCGGCTGGCGGTACCACGCGTCTTGGCGCGCGCGGCTATCCATCTCAGGGCTTTGCCGTCGTGTCGTGCTGCGACAGTGAATAGATCCATGCCGCGATCACGCGCGCGTCGTCCTCGCCGAGGCGGCTGCGCCAAGCTGGCATGACGCCGCCGCGGCCGTCGCGGATGGTCTTCTCGACCGTCGCGAGGTCGCCGCCGTAGAGCCATGTCGTATCGGTCAGGTTCGGCGCGCCGAGCGCGGGATTGCCCTTGCCCTCGGGGCCATGGCAGGCCGAGCAGACCGTGAACATGGCCTTGCCCGCGCTCGCCTTGGTTTCGTCGTGCGTTGCCCCGGACAAACTCAGCACGTAGTTGGCAAGGTTGCTCACGCCGGCCTCGCCGAAGGTCGCGCCGAACGGCGGCATCGTGCCGTGACGACCATCGAGGATGCTGGTCATGATCGCCTTGCCGTCGCCGCCGTAGAGCCAGTCGTTGTCGGCGAGGTTCGGCGCGCCGAGTGCGGCGTTGCCGTGCGCGTCGCGCCCGTGGCAGGCGGCGCAATTGTCGATGAACAGGCGTTCGCCCATGCGCGTGGCCGCGGCATCGCCGGCGAGTTTTTCGACCGGATACAGGCTGAAGTCGCGCATCAGCGGTTCGAGCTTGGCCGCATTGGCGGCGCTGTCGCGCGCGAGTTCACCGTGCGCGGTCCAGCCGAGCACGCCCTTGAAGCTGCCGAAACCCGGAAACAGCACCAGATAGGTGGCGCCGACCGCGAACATCGCCGCCGACATCAGAACCCACCACAGCGGCAGCTTGCGCACGCCTTCGCGCAACACGCCGTGAGCCCAGACGTGGCCGCTGGTGCCGTCGTCCTGCACCGGGATCTTCACGCGCTGGCCCCAGATGAACAGGAAGAACGTGATGCCCATGTTGAGCACCACCAGGAACATGATCCATCCCGACCAGAAACTGTTCATGGCCGATCCTCCCCGTCATCCATCGGCATGCGCGCGAGCGCGTCGTATTTTTCCTTGTGGCCCGAGTTCCAGACCCAGATCCAGGTGCCGATGAAGCTGAGCAGCAGCAAGGTCGTGATGACGCCGGCGGCGTGTCCCCACAGCGGACTCATGGCGCGCCTCCGGCGCTGGCCGGCGCGGCGCCCGGTGTCGGTTCGTTGGCGATGCCGAGGCCTTGCAGGTAGGCGACCAGCGCGTCCATGCCGGTCTTGCCTTCGAGCGCCTTCGGTGCCGCGGCGATCTCGGCGTCGCTGTACGGATCGCCGAGTCGGCGCAGGGTGCGCATGCGCGCCATGATGTCGTCGGCGTCGACCTTCTCGGTCGCCAGCCACGGATAGCCCGGCATGTTCGAGTCCGGCGCGACCTTGCGTGGATCCATCAGGTGCAGGCGCTGCCATTCATCCGAATACTTGCCGCCGACGCGCGCGAGGTCCGGCCCGGTGCGCTTGGAACCCCACTGGTGCGGGCGGTCGTAGACCGATTCCTCGGCGGTGGAATAGTGGCCGTAGCGTTCCGTCTCGGCACGCAGCGCGCGGATCATCTGCGAGTGGCACAGGTAACAACCCTCGCGCACGTAGATGTCCTTGCCGGCCAGACGCAGCGGGTCGTACGGCTTCACTCCCGGTGGCGCTTCCACCATGTGCGCTTTCATGAACAGCGGCGTGATTTCGGCGAGACCGCCGAGCGAGACCATGATCGCGATGCCGATGCCGAGCAAGCCGGCATGCTTCTCGATCGCTTCGAAATACTTGTAACCACCAGCCATGGTCATCTCCTCAACCCAGTGCCGGCAGCGGAGCCGGAACCTGATGCGCTTCCGGTTCCGGAATCGGCACCGGGATCGGCGTGATCAGTCGTGCGCGCGCATCCGCTGCGGTGTGCCACAGGTTCCACGCCATCACGACCATGCCGCCGAGCACCAGCAGGCCGCCGAGGAAGCGCATCGCATAGAACGGCTTGATCGCGATCAGGCTGTCGATGAATGCATAGGTCAGCGAGCCGTCGGGACTCGTCGCGCGCCACATCAGGCCCTCGGTGACGCCGGCCGCCCACATCGCGACGACGTAAAGCAGCAGGCCCATCGTGTGCATCCAGAAATGCACGTTCATGCCGCGATGCGAGTACATCGCCGGCTGGCCGAGCGCGCGCGGCGCCATCGCGTAGAGCGAGCCGATCGTGATCATCGCCACCCAGCCGATCGAGCCGGAATGCACGTGCGCGATCGTCCAGTCGGTGTAGTGCGAGAGCGAGTTCACGGTCTTGATCGCCATCATCGAGCCCTCGAAGGTCGAGGCGGCGTAGAACACCAGGGACAGCACCATGAACTTTGCCGCCGGGTCGGTCTTCAGCTTCGACCACGAGCCGTTGAACGTGAGCAGGCCGTTTGCGGCCGAACCCCAGCTTGGCATCAGCAGCACCAGCGAGAACGCCATGCCGACCGATTGCACCCAGTCCGGCAGCGCGGTGTACATCAGGTGGTGCGAGCCGGCCCACATGTAGACCGAGATCAACGCCCAGAAGTTGACGATCGAGAAGCGGTAACTCCACAGCGGCTGCTGCGCCTGGCGCGGCACGAAGTAGTACATCATGCCGAGGAAGCCGGCGGTCAGGAAAAACGCGACCGCGTTGTGGCCGTACCACCATTGCACCATCGCATCGACCACTCCCGAATAGATCGGGTACGACTTCCACATCGACACCGGCAGCGCGAGGTTGTTGACGATGTGCAGCAATCCGACCGCAATGATGAAGGCGCCGTAGTACCAGTTCGCCACATAGATATGGCGGATGCGTCGGCGCGCGAGCGTGGCGAAGAACACCACGCCGAACGACACCCACACGACCGCGACGAGCAGGTCGATGAACCACTCCGGTTCCGCGTATTCCTTGCTCTGCGTGATGCCGAGGGGCATCGTCACCATCGCCAGCACCACGATCAGCTGCCAGCCCCAGAAGGTGAAGTTGGCCAGCCGTGGCAGCGCCAGTCGCGTGTGCCCGGTGCGCTGCACGACGTAGTAGCAGGTGCCCATCAGCGCCGAGCCGCCGAACGCGAAGATCACGCCGAAGGTGTGATCCGGGCGCAGCCGGCTGAAGGTCAGCCAGGGAATGTCGAAGTTCAGCGCCGGCCACGCCAGCTGCGCGGCGATGTACACGCCGACACCCATGCCGACGATGCCCCAAACCGCTGCGGCGAGCAGGAACAGGCGGACAACCTGATCGTTGTAGGTTTCGGTGTTCGGCATGCGACCTCCCATGAATGCAGATGCAAGTGTCTGAAATAGGTTGGCCCCGTGTCTTGATCCGTATCAAGGCAAAAGGTCGCAGATGCCGCATTTTAGCTGCGGCGCGGAGTCGCAGCGCGGCGCCACGCAGGTTTGAGGGCTGGGTATCGGCGCGCCGCGCGGCGGGATAGGATGGGTGTTTCACAGGATGGGGAGCGGGCGCCATGGGCAAGCAGGCCACGGGCATGCGCGACAGCGATCTCGACGCGCTCTGCGCCGGCTGGCCCGGCGCGACGCGCTCGATCAAGTGGGAAGTCGATCTCGTCTACAGCGTCGCCAACAAGATGTTCGTCGTGATGTGCGCGCTCGGGCCGGATCGCGGGCGGCTTTCGTTCAAGGTCGACACCGAACGCTTCCTCGAACTCACCGAACAACCCGGCATGGCGCCTGCGCACTACATGGCACGCGCGTTCTGGATCAGCGTGACCGAGCCGGAACGCTTTTCGCAGGACGAACTGGCTGCGTTCGTGCGGCGTTCCTATGAGCTAGTGCGCGCGAACCTGCCGAAGAAAACCCAGGCCGCGCTCGGCGACTGAACGCGTCGGGCCGCCTGCCTTCCACTCTCGATGAACTTGCCTCATGTCCGGTAAAGCCGATTCCCTCAAGACGATCTTCTTCGCGCTCGGCGCGAACTTCGCGATCTTCCTCGCCAAGGCGTTCGCCGCGTTCGTCACCGGCTCCGGCGCGATGACGGCCGAGGCCGTGCATTCGCTGGCTGACTGCGGCAACCAGGGTCTGCTGCTGCTCGGGCTGAAGGACGCCAAGGCTCCAGCGACGCCGGACCATCCGCTCGGTCGCGGCAAGGCGATCTATTTCTGGTCGTTCCTCGTTGCGCTGTTGCTGTTCTCGGTTGGCGGTGCGTTCTCGATCTACGAAGGCATTCACAAGCTGTCGTCACCGGAACCGCTGAAGTGGCCGTGGCTGGCGATCGGCGTGCTTGCGTTCGGCATCGCCGCCGAAAGCGTCTCGATGTGGGGCTGTCTGCGCGAGGTGAACAAGGCGCGCGGCGAGCGCAGTCTGTGGCGCTGGTTCCGCGAAAGCCGCCAGAGCGAACTGATCGTGATCTTCGGCGAAGACCTCGCCGCGCTGCTCGGCCTCGCGCTCGCGCTCGCCGCGGTGCTGCTGACGCTGGTCACCGGCAATCCGTTGTTCGACGCGATCGGCACCCTGGCGATCGGCCTCCTGCTGGTGGTCGTCGCGGTGTTCATCGCGATCGAGGTCAAGGCGCTGCTGATCGGCCAGAGCGTCGACGACGAGACCAAGGCCGCGATCCTGCGCTTCCTCGATGCGCGCCCGGAAATTGCGCGCGTGTTCAACCTGATCACCCTGCAGCTCGGCAACGACGTGATGGTCGCGATCAAGGCGGAGATGAGTCGCGACCTCTCGACCAAGGGCATCGTCGATGCGATCAACACGGTCGAAAAGGACCTGAAGGCGACATTCCCGGAAATCCGCTGGTCGTTCTTCGAGCCGGATGTGGCCGATTGAGCGCGCCTGCCATGACTGCGCAACCACCTCCAAACCGTTCGGCCTGATCTTTCGGCACGCTGGAGCAGGGCAATCGAAGGGCGATATTGCGTGGCCGCGCGCTGTTGCGTTCCTTCAACGCTCGCGCTTCACGCGGCCTCAGTCGCCGTTGAAATACAGCCCTTCTACGATCGTCTTTCCATCCGGCGTCGTCGGGATGTGCGCCCAGCCGACGAGCCCTTCGCGAGTCTTCACGAGGTAGTCGGGATTCCAACCGAGGTCGTTGTCCTCGCTGGCTGCGTTCAGCAGGATCGTGACCGGGGTGTTCGCCGCGAGCGTGGCGACCACGCCGTCCGCGCCACCGCCGATCGCGGAGGTCAGTACCAGTTGCGCGGTCGTGCGGCCTTCGATGCCGACGTAGCGGAACGGTTGCGCGACTTCCCTGAAACGCTTGCCGTCGTAACGGAACAGGCGGCGATGGTCATACATCGAATCGCTCTGGCCGAACACGCGGATGTCCGCGTCGGGCGCGAACACGAAGCCGGTGCCGGAAGATTCGAACACCGTGCTGAGCGGGTCGTCGGGCTGCGTGAGCAGGCGGCAGGTGGGGTCTGCACTCGGGCCGGAATCGCAGGTGAGCGCGAGCGGTGGCAGGCCATGCCCGAGATCGAGCAGCAACGGCTGCGACGCGTACACGCCGGCTTCCTCGTAGGACTTCAGGTATTCCGGCTGCGTCGCCATCGGCTTGGCGCGATCCGCCGCGTACCAGACGCGCACCCCCTCGCGCTTGAGTTCGAGCCGGGTCAGGCCCGGGAACGAGAGGCCCGGATCGGCCCTCTTGCCGCCGGCCGCGATGCTCGTCGAGCATGCCAGCGCCAGCGCGATCAACACTGCAGTTCGCAAGGATGACTCCCCGGGGAAGCGAAAGCGATGTCCGTCAGTTCGCGGCGGAATCGCCATTGCGTTTCAAGAGCGCGGCCAGCACCGGCGGCGTCACGATGGACGTCAGCAGCGACATCGCGACGATGACCGCATAGGTCTGGTTCGAGAACACTCCGGCAGCAAGCCCGAGGCTCGCGATGACCACGCCGACTTCGCCGCGCGGCACCATGCCGACGCCCACGATCAACGCGCCGCGCCGGCCAAGCGATAGCGCGCCGAGGAAGCCGCCGATCAGCTTGGAGACGATCGCGATCACGGTCACCACCAGCAGCATCCACAATGCCGCGCCGCTGGCGAACACGGACAGATCGATCTTGGCACCGGTGATCACGAAGAAGAACGGCGTCAGCAGCGCGAGCAGCGGTTGCATCTGGTGTTCGAGTTCCTCGCGCTGGTGCATCTCCGAAGCGATCATGCCGGCGAGGAACGCACCGATGATCGCGGCGAGCCCGAATTCGGTGGACAGCCAGGCGAGGCCGAGGCAGATCGCCAGCGCTATCGTCAGCGGCGACAGCGGATTGATCGGCCGATCCAGCCAGTGTGCGCGCTTGCGCATCACGCGCGTACCCACCCAGCCGATGATCGCGACGAAACCGATCGCCTGCGCCAGCACCAGCAGCAGCCCGACGACGTTCACGCCGCCGTCCGATTGCAGCGAAGTGACCACGCCGAGCAGCAGCATCGCGAGAATGTCGTCGATGACCGCCGCGCCGAGGATCACGCGGCTCTCGATGCGCGTGAGGACGCCCAGCTCCTGCAGCACGCGCGCGGTGATGCCGGCCGACGTCGCGACGAATGCGGCCGCGACGAAGAGCGATTTGGTCCATTCGAAACCGCTGCCGTGCGCCCACAACGCGCCGAACACGAACGGAACGATCACACCAAGTACGCCGACAAGGAACGCACTTTTGCCGACCTTCTTGAGATCATCGAGCCGCGTTTCAAGGCCGACCGAGAACAGCAGCAGCACCACGCCGATTTCTGCCAGAACGTCGAGCGGCATACCCGCGGCGACCTGGTCGGGCGCGATCCAGCCAAGCGCCGATGGTCCGACCACGCAGCCGGCCACGATCTCGCCGACCACGCCGGGCAATTTGAACCGTTGCGCGATCTCTGCGCCGATCTGGGCGGCGACGAAGATCGCGAACAAGGTCAACAGGATTTGTGCGCCATCGTGCATGCGAGTCCCTTGTCGAGTCCGATGATTCGCCCTCGATACCACGGGGCGGACGGGTAGTCTGTCGCGTATCGATCAATCGCCAGCAGGGCACGCGGTCATTCGTCCGATTTGCGTTTTCAACTTCCGCCCCCGATGCTACACGAAGCCCTTCGCGACACCCACGTCGCCGGCCCAGCAGGGGAGTTCGACGATGTCCGAAGGCGCGCGCGCGCAGCGCGAACCGATGTCCAAGGTCGATACGGCCTGGCTGCGCATGGAGCGCCCGACGAACCGCATGATGATCACCGGCGTGCTGATGTTCGCCGGCCGCATCGATCCGGCACGGATCAGGGCGTTGCTCGCCGAACGCTTCCTCGCATTTCGCCGCTTTCGTCAGCGCGCGACGATAGGCGCGAACGGCGCATGGTGGGAGTTCGATCCCGACTTCGATCTGGGCTGGCACGTTCGTGTCGCCGCATTGCCGGGTGCCGCCGGCAAGCTCGAACTCGAAGCCTTCGTGAGCGACCTCGCATCCTCCGCGCTCGATCCCGCGCGACCGTTGTGGCAATTCCATGTCATCGAGGACTACGCGACGCCCGAAGGAAGCGGCAGCGTACTCGTCGCGCGCATCCATCACTGCTACGCCGACGGCCTCGCGCTGGTGCAGGTACTGCTGTCGCTGACCGACACCGCGCCGCAACCCGAGGCGCATGCGGAACTCGCCAAGACCTGGCTCAAACGCGACCGCGGTTCGGTGCTCGAACGCCTGCTTGAGCCGATGCAAGGCGGCCTCCACAAGATGTTCGCGGCCGGCGAGAAGACCTGGGCCAAGCTTGCGCAGATGATCGCCGATCCCGCCGTCGCCGCCGATGTCGCGCACGAGGGCAGCGAGATCACGCGCGAACTCGGCATCGCGCTGACCCTGTCCGACGACCCGAAAACCGCATTGAAGGGCAGGCTTGGCGTCGCCAAGCGTGTTGCCTGGGCCGAGCCGCTGCCGCTCGACGAAGTGAAGACGCTTGGCAAGGCGCTCGGCTGCACCGTCAACGACGTGCTGCTCGCCTGCGCATCGGGCGCGATCCGCGGCTACCTGCGCGACATCGGCGAGGACGTCGACGGCCTCACGATCCGCGCGACCGTGCCGGTCAACCTGCGCCCGCTCGAACACGCGAAAAAACTCGGCAACCACTTCGGCCTCGTCTTCCTCGACCTGCCCATCGGCGAACCGAACCCGCTGCGCCGCCTCGAACGCGTCGCCGCCTGCATGCGCGACCTCAAGGGTCGCCGCCAAGCCGTCGTCGCATTCGGCCTGCTCGCCGCGCTCGGCATGGCCCCGGCCGCACTGCAACAACCCGCGCTCGAACTGTTCAGCCGCAAGGCCACCGCCGTCGCGACCAACGTACCCGGCCCGCAGCAGCCCCTGTTCATGGCCGGCGCCGAAGTGCGCGAGCTGATGTTCTGGGTACCGCAGACCGGCTCGATCGGCCTTGGCCTCTCGATCATCAGCTACAACGGCCGCGTCCACTTCGGCGTCGTCGGCGACCACAAGCGCGTTCGCGACCCCGACGCGATCGTGCAGCGCTTCGGCGGCGAGTTCGAGAAGCTGCTGTTGATCGCGCTGATGGAAGATTGGAGCGAGGAGATCGGGGCAGGGGATGCGGCGGCGACGCTCGGGCGGTATGGTTGAGCGCCGCAATCGCCGGTCCCGAAAGACCGCGGGATTAGGCTGCGGAATTAGACGGTGAGGTTGATGCAAGGTATTGATTGGGTGGTGAAGTTTTCGGTGGTCGATGTCCAGATGGCCGGATTAGGCTGCGGGATTAGGCTTCACTTCGGAATCGAATAGGCGTTAGGCGCCAACCGTAAGGTCGCTATAAATAGGAGGTGTCAAGGAATCTTTGGCTAGTGGGGAGCAGTGCAGGTTCGACTCCTGCTGGGACTGTTTTACTCTCAGCCCTCTTTGCATTGGTGACAGTGAAATACGGTGTAAGCCGTTTACTAGCAATGCCCAGCGCGGGGGATCCGTCCGCGAAAGAGGATAACTGTATGAGTAAATTCAAGGTAATACTTGCGTCAGCTATGGATACGCTTCATGGGCTGGGAGTAAGTGGTCTTGCCGGTTGCCTGCTAACCAAAGGTTCTTTGGCGCCTAACAACTCAATCCAGCGGACGCGCTACGCGCGCCGCTGATTTCAGGCGTTAGTCGCCAGCAAGGTCTTACTGAGTGAGGCGCGTTTGAGGTTTTCTGGTCAAAACTTATGTACGGTTCGGTAGTGCCCAAAATCATCCATAGCGCTTCGTGTAGTTGCGGTCAGCTCCAGGCACAGGCGGCAGCCGATCCCATCCGAGTTGGAGTTTGTCACTGCCTCGCGTGCCAGCGAAGAACCGGGAGTGCCTTTGGTGTCGTGGCGCGGTTTCCAGCGGAATCGGTCATCGTCGGCGGAAGGAGCAGCGAGTACGTCCGTACGGGAGACTTTGGCTCTAAAACCGCGTTCCATTTCTGTCCCGTGTGCGGGTCCATCGTCTACTACACATCGGATGCTATGGTGGGCAGCATCGCCATCCCGGTTGGTGCATTCGCTGACCCGACGTTTCCGAGTCCCACAGTTTCGGTCTACGAAGAGCGCATGCATTCATGGGTTTGCATGCCATCGGACATCGAGCATATCGCGTAAGCCATGAGCCGGCGCCTGACAGCTCAGTCCAGCGGATGCGCTGCGCGCACCGCATATCTCCAGCGTTAGGCAACAATCGGATACCTGTATGCCGTCGTACTCAAAGCAGAAGCAGACGCTGGGATTGCTGGGTTGGCTGGCTGCGAGTTTTGCTGCGTCTGCAGTGGGCGCGATCGCCTCGGTACATGCCAGCTCCTTCTACGGCCAGCTTTCCCAGCCAACTTGGGCGCCGCCCTCGTTCGTATTTGGGCCGGTTTGGACGGTGCTTTACGCACTCATGGGCGTTGCCGCGTGGCTTGTCTGGCGTTCCGGGGGATTCAAACGCAATCGGTGGGCGCTCACGCTGTTTATGGTTCAACTTGTCGTGAATGCACTCTGGAGTTGGCTGTTCTTTGCCTGGCACCACGGCGCAATCGCGTTCGCCGACATCCTGCTGCTGATCCTGCTGGTCATGGCCACATTGGTCGCCTTCTGGCGAATCCAACGGCTCGCAGGCGCGCTTCTTTTCCCATATCTAATGTGGATTGGCTTCGCTGCTGCACTCAACTACTCTGTGTGGCAGCTTAATCCGCAAGTGTTGGGTTGATGGAGCGGTTGCCTGATAGTGCATTCCAGGCGAAACCGATTCGCTCCACCAAACACATGGCAGAAAGTGCGTGCCATGTATTTGGCTCCGCTACGCGTTTCGGCTTGACTTGGGCGTTGGGCCGCATGGACAGAGAAGTCGGACTCCAGATTCAGTCTCCTCTTCGCGTCGTCATGCGCGGCGACATGTTCTGGATCGCCGCTGACGAGACGAGAGGCTCGTGTCCGGGGGCGCCGCATCCACATGTGGTCGTGCAAGACGATGTATTTAATCTCTCTCGCATCAGCACCGTCATTGTCTGCGCCCTGAGTTCAAACCTCCATAAAGCCTCTGAACCTGGCAATGTCTTGCTGGAACCTGGTGAGGGCGGCTTGGAACGGCAAAGCGTCGTAATCGCCTCTCAAATTTCCTGCGTCTACAAGGCGCGGCTGGGCGCATACATGGGATCATTGTCGGAAGAACGTATCGATCAGGTTGTTGCCGGGTTACGCTTCGTCCAACGGGCCTTCCATCGCCTCGGCTAGATATCGGGCAATATGGCCCGCCATTTCGTTCAACGCGGACGGCTTCGCCGCCGCTTGGCCCTGGCACTGATTGCCACGAGGAATTCGCAGCCATGGGGCTTTTGACCTTCAGCATCAACGTCACCCTCGATGGTTGCGTCGACCATCGCGAGGGAATCGCCGACGACGAGACCCGCGCCTTCTTTACCCGCCTCATGGACGAAGGCGGGGCGATGCTGTGGGGCCGCGTTACCTACGAGATGATGGAGGGCTACTGGCCGGCAATCGCCCGAGGCGACGTGGAGGCGCCGCCGGCGATCCGCGAGTGGGCGGTCAAACTGGAGACCAAGCCGAAGTACGTGGTGTCGTCAACGCGAAACGACTTCCCTTGGAGCAACAGCCACCACATCACGGGCGACCTGCGCACGGCAGTGCAAGAGCTCAAGGACGCGACCCCGGCGGGTGTGCTCCTCGGCAGTGGCAAGCTCGCGACCGAGCTGGATCGACTGGATCTGATCGACGAGTACATGTTCCTCGTTCACCCCAGGATTGCCGGCCATGGCCCGACTCTGTACCAGAGTGGACTGCCCTGTACGCGACGGCTCGATCTGGTTGCGGCGAAGCCGCTTCGCAACGGCGCGGTCGCCATGCGCTACCGGCGCGAGTGCGGCTGACAATTCCGTATGGACTCCTCGTGCAAGTAAGCGAGTCGATTGCTGTTGGGCAAGCGGTGCGGTTGCCGTCGTGTAGCCGGCCTTTGGGGGAGTCGCACGGACTCGGGCCAGGATGGAATCCACCCGTGCGAAGCCACGTCAGGCGTCAATCGAAAGAAGGGCATGTATGACACGCGTCCGTGTTGAGTGTTTCACCATCTCGCTTGACGGATATGGGGCTGGTCCGAATCAGGACATCGGGAATCCGCTCGGCGTGGGCGGAACGGATCTGCACCAGTGGTTGGTCCCGACACGGACGTTTCAGCGCACCCTGTTTGGCGCGGATGGCGGCACGACGGGCATCGATGACGACTTCGCTGCGCGGGGTTTCAGGAACGTTGGCGCGTGGATTCTCGGACGAAACATGTTCGGGCCGATTCGAGGTTCCTGGCCCGACATGAGTTGGAAAGGCTGGTGGGAAGACAATCCGCCTTATCACGTTCCCACGTTCATCCTGACCCATCATGCGCGCCCGCCCATCCGGATGGAAGGCGGAACGACATTCCATTTCGTGACGGGAGGTATTCACGAGGCGCTCGAACGGGCACGCGATGTGGCCGACGGAATGGATGTGCGCATTGGCGGCGGAGCTGACACCATCCGGCAATATCTTCGTGCGGGTCTCATCGACGAGTTGCACGTGGCCATCTCGCCGGTTCTGCTGGGCGGGGGAGAGCGACTGTTCGAGGGGATCGACATGCGCGCCCTGGGATACGAATGCGTTCAGTTCGTGGCCTCGGAGAAAGCCACGCATGTTGTACTGCGGCGCCAGTCGCACAAAGACGCCTGACACGCGGAGGCAGCGGACGGAACGGTTCCTGCGGCGTTCGTGACGGAGCCTGCAAGCGATGGGACTCGCAGTCTTGGGGGTGTTCGAGCACGAACGGCTGTTGCGCTGCCGGAAACATCCCGCCGGTGGAAGCCGAAGCGGATTACCATCGGCAACGGGCCAAGTTCTTCCGGGCGACATGACTCCAACCAGATGGCCTCCGGAAATTCCCGGGCAGTTCAATTTCGTCGCATCAAGGAAACCTCTCATGAAGCGCGTTACTGGCATCGGCGGCATATTCTTCAAGTCGAAAGACCCAAAGTCCCTTGGCGAGTGGTATCGCAATCATCTCGGGCTCAATGTCGAACCATGGGGTGGAGTCGCGTTTCGTTGGGTCACCGACGAGAACCCTGCGGGCACAGGCACCACCATCTGGAATCCCTTCAAGGAAGATACGTCGTACTTCGCTCCGAGCAAGGCGAGCTTCATGGTCAACTTCCGGGTGGATGACCTTCACGCTCTCCTTGCAGCGCTGCGGGCGGAAGGTTGCGATGTCGACGACAAGGTCGACGAATCCGAATTCGGGAAGTTTGGCTGGGTTCAAGACCCCGAGGGCAATCGCATCGAACTGTGGCAGCCGCCCGAAGGTCAATGAGGCCACGTTGCCGTTCTCTGCGCCGCGCATCGCGACCTCATTGCCGCGCATCCGTCCGGTCGTTTTCTCGTTGCCGGCGGTGCCCGGTCGTTTGAGATCGATGGCGTGCGCCGCAAGGACCACTCCGGATTTCCGCCGGTACTACAACGAAGCCAGCACGTTCTCGACGATCCTCGATCTCTACCTCGCATCGAAGGGGCTCGGCTGGACCATGCTGTCGCCCGCGCCGATGATCGCGCCGGGAACGCGCACGGCTGCGAATCGCGTCGGCTCGAACGGCCCGGGTGGCGGCTCGATCAGCGCAGAGGATTTTGCCGTCGCGATCGTCGATGAGCTGGAGAATCCGGTTCATGCAGGAACGCGTTTTACCCTCGCCCACTGACGGACCACGCATTCGCTTCGCGATACTCGCTGGCACTGCGCGAGGAACCGTTTCCCGCGCAATACTCATGCTTCTCGCGCGGTCGACGACGGCTCAGTCGCTTCGCAACACCATCAGCCGCTGCTCGGTCATGTCCTCGATCGCGTAGCGGATGCCTTCGCGGCCGAGGCCGGACCGTTTCACGCCGCCGTAGGGCATGTTGTCGACGCGGAAGCTCGGGATGTCGTTGATGACGACACCGCCGACGTCGAGTTCATTCCATGCGCGCATTGCGTGTGCGAGGGAGTCGGTGAATACGCCTGCCTGCAGGCCGTAGTCGGAATCGTTGGCTTGTGCAATCGCGTCGTCGAAAGCGTCGAACTTCGCCAGCAGCGTGACCGGGCCGAACGCTTCGAGTGCGTTGATCTTCGCGCCTCGTGGCACGTTGTCGAGTACGCTCGCTTCGAGCATGTTGCCGTTGCGGCCGCCGCCACAAAGGACGTTCGCGCCGCCTTGTTTGGCTTCGGTGATCCACTGTTCGAGGCGTTTTGCCGACGCCTCGTCGATGACCGGGCCGAGGAAGGTGTCGCGTTGTTTCGGGTCGCCGGCCTTGAGCTGTTTCGTCGCGGCGACGAAGCGTTCGCGCACTTCGTCGTACAGCGATGCGTGCACGAACACGCGTTGCACCTTGATGCAGCTTTGCCCGGATTGGTAATAGCTGCCGAAGACCAAGCGTTCGACGACGTGATCGAGCTTGTCGTGCTGATCCGCATCGACGATGCAGGCCGCGTTGCCGCCGAGTTCGAGCACGACCTTCTTGCGCCCGGCCTTCGCCTTCAGTTGCCAGCCGATCTGGCCGCCGGTGAACGAGAGCAGCTTCAGGCGGTCATCGCCGACGAACGGGTCGGCGTCGTCGATGCGGCAGGGCAAGATCGAGAACGCGCCTTGCGGCAGGTCGGTTTTCGCAAGGATCTCGCCAATGATGAGTGCGCCGATCGGTGTTTTTTCGGAGGGTTTCAGCACGAACGGGCAGCCGGCCGCGATCGCGGGCGCGACCTTGTGGGCGACGAGGTTCAGCGGGAAATTGAACGGCGTGATGAACGAGCATGCGCCGATCGGCACGCGCTGCACGAAGCCGCGATAGCCCTTGGCGCGCTCGGAGATTTCGAGGTTCAGCGCTTCGCCGTCGATGCGCACGCTCTCCTCGGCGGCGACCTTGAACGTGTCGATCAGCCGCGTGACCTCGCCTTCGGCATCCTTGATCGGCTTGCCGGCCTCGACGCACAGCGCGAGCGCGAGTTCGTCGAAGCGTTCGCGGAAGCGCGCGATGCAATGTTCGAGCACGGCCTGGCGCGCGTAGGGCGGGAACGCGCGCATCGGTGCTTGCGCGCGCACGGCCGCGGCGATGGCGTCGTCGATCATTTTCGCGTCCGCGAGCGCGACGCGTGTGGCGATTTCGCCGGAGTACTTGTCAAGGACTTCGAGCGCAGCGTTGGGCTGAACCGCCTCGTTTGCCAGATAGCAGGGATAGGTTTTTGCGAGCACGCTTTGTCTCCGGCTATGTTGCGCGGGTCGCCCTTCGATACCTCAGGGCGAACGGTGGAGGGTGGTCAACGAATGAAAGAGGTGATGGCCAACTCTTCGAAGATCGATCCGAAGGAACGCATGCGTCGTCTCCATGAAACCGGTTCGCCCCGAGGTATCGAAGGGCGCAATCTGGCGAAGCCGCTCAGGTAGCGGGTTCTTCGTGCCCCGGGCCAGCCGCTGGACGTCCTTCCAGTCGCCATGAATCGGCGCTTCCTTCCTGGCACGATTCCATCCTTTGGTTTGTCGCACAGCGGCCAGTACTTCCTCGCGTGGCGCGAACTCCGGTGACCACGGCAACACGATCGGCCGTCGCTTTGCGTTCTGGCCGCGGAGCGTTCCGGCGGGGTGTGCGCCGCGGCGCTGTTCGAGATTGTCGGTATGCCCGGCGCAGTAGCTGCCATCCGCGCATTGCAGCAGATACGTCCAGAACGCCATCGCCGCTCAGTCCGGCTCGACCCGCAGCATGATCTCGCCCTCGGCAAGCCGCGCGCGCAGAGGTCGTCCGGGCGCAGCCTGCGCGATCGAACGAACCACGTCGCCCGTTTCGCGATCGAGCAGGATCGCGTAGCCGCGTTCGAGCGTGGCCAGCGGGCTGACGGCATGCAAGGTGCGACCGAGTTCGGCGATGCGGAACATGCGGCGTTCGATGCCGCGTTGCGTGCTTGCGCGCAGGCGTTCGCCGAGGCTGCCGACGCGCTCCGCGTTGCGCGCGAGCACGGCGGCGGGATGTTGTGCGAGCAGTCGCGTGCGCATCTGCGCGACGCGTGCTTCGCGGCGTTCCAGATCGCCGCGCAGGCGATCGCCGAGGCGGCGATGCAGCATATGCATGCGTTCGTCCGCGCGAGCCAGGCGCGCCTGCGGGCGCTGCGCATTCAAGCGGGCGAGCAGATGGTCGAGGCGTTGCGCGCGTGATTCGAGGCCACGCTGCAGCAGGTGTTCGGCGCGTTGCCATTGGCGCGTCAGCGCGCGCGCGAGTTCGCCGCCATCCGGCACCAGCAGTTCCGCCGCGGCGGAAGGAGTCGGCGCGCGCAGGTCGGCGGCGAAGTCGGCGATGGTGAAGTCGATTTCGTGGCCGATCGCCGCGACGACCGGGATCGCGCTGGCGCGGATCGCGCGCGCGACGCCTTCGTCGTTGAACGCCCACAGGTCTTCCAGCGAACCGCCGCCGCGCGTCAGCAGCAGCACGTCGTGGCGGCGTGCCTTTGATGCGGCATCCAGCATCGCGACGATCGCCGGCGGCGCTTCCTTGCCTTGCACCGGCACGGGCAGGATGTCGACTTCGACCAGCGGGAAGCGCCGCGCGAGCACGCTGAGCACGTCGCGCACCGCAGCGCCGGTCGGCGAGGTGATCACGCCGATGCGGCGCGGCAGGGCCGGGATCGCGCGCTTGCATTCGGCATCGAACAGGCCTTCCGCGGCGAGCTTCGCCTTGAGTTGCTCGAACGCGCGCTGCAAGGCGCCTTCGCCGGCTTCTTCCAGCGAATCGACGATCAACTGGAACTCGCCGCGCGCCTCGTACAGGCTTACCCGCGCGCGCGCCAGCACGCGCATGCCGTCGGTCGGCTTGAAGCGCAGCCAACTGCTTTTCGGCTTGAACATCGCGCACCGCACCTGCGCGCCGCTGTCTTTCAGCGTGAAATACAGGTGGCCGGAGGCCGGGCGCGAGAAGTTCGAGATTTCGCCCTCGATCCAGATCAGCGGCAGCACGTCTTCGAGCAGGTCGCGCACGAAACGGGTCAACGCGGACGGCGAATACACCTCGCGCGTGGCGATCGGGTTGTCGGTGGAAGCGGGCATGCGTGCTGGAGTGTCGCCGAAGCGCGACGCGGGAATGTTGGAAAGATGTAACGGCAGCAGTCTGCGACACCGCCAGGCGGGCGGCAAGCGCTTCAGTCGTCGGAATTCATGTCGTCCTGCGGCTTCTTTCGTGTGGCAGCGTAGCGCGCGACCAGGCTGATGCCGACCCAGCCGGCGAGCAGTGCCAGCGGCCAGGCGAGGATGCGCGGCCAGAGCACGGCGATCACTGCGACGACGAGCAGCGCCGAACCGGCGAGCAGCAGAGGTGCGGATTCGGAGCGGCCCAGTTCGCGCCGGTTGGTGATTGCCGCGCCGATCGAGTTGGCAAGACGCATCGCGCCGGCGGCAGCGCGGCCGGAGCTGCCGCCTTGCGCGCGCTGTGCTGGATCGCGCTCGGCACGCCGGCGCGCGCGCCGCGGCATCTTCAGGACGATTTCGGTCGCATTGTCGAGATCGCGCAGGTATTGCGCTTCCATACGCTGCGCGAAGGCGTCGTTCTCGATCGCGACATCGATCTCGCAATTGCCCATCCAGCTCGCGACGTTCAGATTGCTCGATCCGACGCGCGACCAGCGCGAGTCGGCGACCGCGGTCTTCGCATGCAACATCGAGCCGTTCCATTCGTACACGCGCACGCCGGCTTCGAGCAGCGGCCGGTAGCCGGCGCGCGAGAGCGAGCCGACCGCCGGAATGTCACTGCTGCCGGGCACCAACAGACGCACGTCGACACCATCGCGCGCGGCTGAGGCGAGCGCCTGCACATACGGCGCGACGCCGACGAAATAGGCGTCGGTCAGCCACAAGTTGGTGCGCGCCATGCCGGCGATCAACTGGTCGAGGCGGTACAGGCCGGCAGTGTTCGGCACCGTGGCGATGACACGCAGGGAGATATCGCCCTGCGCTGCGGCGTTGGTGCCGAGGCTGGCGATATCGGCTGGCAGTGCATCGCCGAGGGCGGCCCAGCCATCCGCGAATGCCTGGATCAGGTCCGCCACGGCCGGACCGCGGACCGCGACCGCGGTATCGCGCCACGGCGCGATACCGCGTTGCGGCGCGCCGAGCCATTTGGCGCTGACGCACAGGCCGCCGACGAAGCCGACCGCGCAGTCGACCACCAGCAGTTTGCGGTGGTCGCGCGAGAGCCAGCCGAGCGGACTCGACAGCCGCAAGGGGTTGTACAAACGCACCTCGCCGCCGGCTTCGAGCAGCGGCGTCCAGAACGCGGACGAGGATTGGCCGAGGCAGCCGAGCCAGTCGCGCAGCACGCATACGCGGATGCCGGCACGCGCACGTTCGGCCAACGCGTCGCGGAATGCGCGGCCGATCTCGTCATCGCGGAAAATGTAGTTTTCGAACAGGATCGCGTGCCGCGCGCCTCGGATCGCGGCGAGCCAGGCGTCGAAGTTCGCGCGTGCATCGATCAGCAGCTCGATCGCATTGTGTTCCACCAGCGGAGCGCCGGCGGCGCGGCTGAAGGCCTGTGCTGCGAGCAGGCGAAGCGGGTTGCCGGAAGGCTGTGCGGAGGCGGGCATTGCCTCAGTGTAGCTGCGATGGCTGCCTTCGATATGGCACGCGACCGCCAGCGGCCTATACTTTGCCTATGCGCATTGCATGTGCCTGCATGAATGCAGACGCAATTATGGCCGGATGCCCCCGATGAGCGACCCCTATCGCCAATTGAATGCCAACCTGCCGCAACGCGATGCCGGAGCGGCGGCGTTTGCCAGCGACCCGGGCGCGCTTGGCGCGTGGGTCGATGCGCTGCCATTGGCCAACGCGAGCGTCGCTGCGGTGCGCATGTGCGAGGGCCTTCGCGCGCTCAACGCAAAGGTGCTGGACGGTTCGCGCCGCCTGCACGCGCTCGAACGCCTGCGCGCGGCGGCGAAGGGGTTGGCGCAGGGATTCGAGCGCCAGATCACCGGATCGAGTTTTCCGTTGCCGGCGCAGAAGATCGACTTCGGCGAACTCGCGTTGTCGCTGCACGGCGAACTTGCCGCCGGTTATCGCATCGCGCTCGCGGAAGTCTGCGCGCCGGCCGGCAACGCACCTTTCCTGCGCGGCGGCCAGGTTGCCTTGGCTGCGACGCGCGCGCTGCAGCACGGCAGCGCGCATCTGGCCACTGCGTACCTGCTGTATCGCATGCCCCCGATTGGCGCGTGGCAGGCACTGCATGCTGTCTACGCGTTCGTCGCCGCATTGCGACTCGACGATCGTGGTGTCGACGGCACCAGTGCACGTCTGGAATACGTGCAAGCGTTGCTGCTCGCACTCGCCAATCCTTACGGCAGCACGCAGCGCGAGCAGGGTGAACTGGCCGGATGGACATGCGCGCTGGCACCGCATTGCGAATTGCGCCATGGCAACGGTGCGCCGCACGACGTGGTGATCCCGGACATGACCGACCGCGGCCCCGGCTATCTGCCCGACGAGCAGGCCAGCGGCCGGCGCGACGTGCCGGTGCTGCGCCTGCAACCGATGCTCACGTTCGTCGAAGAGCAGATGGCGATGGCGCGGTCCGACGCGCGCGTGATGGCCTTCCGCAGGTCAGGCGGCACGGCGTTGCAGGTGGACAGCGGACTGGTGCGCCGCGCGTTCGCGGGCTGGAGCGGACGCGGAGACCGTGGGCGTGCGCGCATGCCTGACGACCACCCGCTCGAATCCGTGCTCGGTCTGCACGACCTGCATTTCGTGCTCGCCGGCGACGAGGATTTCGAGACTTTCATGCGCAACGTGCAAGGCGAGGCGATCAGCCTCAGCGATACCGACCGCGCCGCGCCGTGGCAACATCGCGTGAGCGAGGCTTGGCGTGTCAGGCGCTTGCAGGCACGCGTGATCGACCAAAGTGCGGGCGGCTGCAGGATCGTGTGGGAGCCCGCTGCCGTCGGCGAAGGCCCGCGTGCGCGGGTTGGCGAGCTGGTCGGTCTGCGCGCTCCCGGCGGCCACGCGCAATGGACGATCGGCGTGATCCGCTGGTTGCGCATCGACGACGACGGTCGCACCGACGCCGGCATCGAGCGATTGGCGCCGCACGTGTTGCCGGTCGGTGTACGCGCTTCGGATCGCGGCCGCGTGGTGCGCGGTCTGCTGCTCTCGACGGCGGAACGATCGAGAGAGGGCGGCCACGACGCGCTTTTGGTGCCGACCGAAATCGACCGTGCCGTGACCGAGGTCGAAGTGTTCATTCCGGCACAGCCCGAATCGTCACGCCCCGCACGCAACATACGCATCAACGGCTTGCGCTTGCTGGAAGCAGGCGGTATCCATCACCATTTCGCATTGGTGTCCGGTGTCGACGCCAGCGCAGACACGGCCGGCACCTTCGCAACAGCCTGAGAATCGACGATGTCCTCCGCACCCAACCACAGCGCTGCCGAGCGCCGCCCCAGTGTTGCCGTCGCGATCGGCCCGGTCGTCGTCGGCGGGCGCACGCCAGCGCAGGCGCCGGTGGTCGTGCAGTCGATGACGAACACCGACACCGCCGACGTGGCGGGAACCGCGAAGCAGATCGCCGAACTCGCCCGTGCCGGTTCCGAACTCGTGCGCATCACGGTCGACAAGCCCGAGGCCGCGGCGGCGGTGCCGCGCATCCGCGAGCGCCTCGACATGATGGGCATCGGCGTGCCGCTGATCGGCGACTTCCACTACAACGGCCACCAGTTGCTGGAACGCGAGCCGGCCTGCGCCGAAGCGTTGGCGAAATACCGCATCAATCCCGGCAATGTCGGCTTCGGCAGGAAGAAGGACACGCAGTTCGCCGCGATCATCGAGTTCGCGTTGAAGTACGAAAAGCCCGTGCGCATCGGCGCGAACTGGGGCTCGCTCGACCAGAGCATGGTCGCGACGCTGATGGACGAGAACCACACGCGCGCCGAACCGTGGGATGCCGCGCGGGTCGGTCGCGAGGCGTTGATCCGCTCGGCGCTCGATTCCGCCGCGCGCGCCGAGGAACTCGGGCTCGCACGCGATCGCATCATCCTTTCGTGCAAGGTGTCCGGCGTGCAGGAACTGATCGCGGTCTATCGCGATCTCGCCGCGCGCTGCGACCATGCACTGCATCTCGGCCTGACCGAAGCCGGCATGGGTTCCAAAGGCATCGTCGCCTCGGCCGCCGCGCTCGGCGTGCTGCTGCAGGAAGGCATCGGCGACACGATCCGCATCTCGCTGACGCCCGAGCCGGGTGAGCCGCGCACGCGCGAAGTCATCGTCGCGCAGGAACTGCTGCAGACGATGGGCCTGCGCGCATTCACGCCGCTGGTCACGGCGTGCCCGGGTTGTGGTCGCACGACCAGTACGTTGTTCCAGGAGTTGGCCAGGACCGTGCAGGACCATGTGCGTGCGAAGATGCCGGAATGGCGCCTGAAGTACGACGGCGTCGAGAACCTGACGCTGGCGGTGATGGGCTGCATCGTCAACGGGCCGGGCGAATCCAAGCATGCCGATATCGGCATCTCGCTGCCCGGTACCGGCGAATCGCCAGCCGCGCCGGTGTTCATCGACGGGCAGAAGGCGATGACCTTGCGCGGCGACAACATCGCCAACGAATTTGTCGGCGTGGTCGAGGAGTATGTCGCGCGTCGCTATCAGCGCACGATGCATGCCGACTGAGTTCGAGCGCATCGATGGCGAATATGCGCGTTTCGGCGTCGCATTCCTGCGCCGGAATGGCATCCTGCTGGCGATCCTCTTCTTCGGTGTGCTGCTGCCGCTGACCGGATTCGGCATGCTCGTGCACGAATTGGGCGAGGGCGAAGGATTCTTCTTCGACGCGCCGTTGCTGCAGCGCGCGCACGCGCTGCAGAGCGTTGGCCTCGACCGATTTTTCGTCGCCTTGTCGGCGCTTGGCTATCAGTACGGCGTGCTGCCTTTCGACATCGCACTGATCGTCGTGTTTGCATGGCGGCGGCGCGCACATGAGGGACTGTTCGCCGGCATCTCGATCGTCGGCTCGGCTCTCCTCAATGTCGGCGCCAAGGCCCTGTTCGCGCGCGAGCGACCGGGTCTGTGGGAGTCGATCGCGCCGGCAAGCAATTTCAGTTTCCCGAGCGGTCATGCGATGGGGTCGATGACCTTGGCCTGCGTGCTGGTGCTCCTGTGCTGGCCGACCCGTGCACGCTGGCCGGTGTTGGTCGCGGCGGCCCTGTTCGTCGCGCTGGTCGGGCTGTCGCGGGTCTATCTTGGCGTGCACTATCCGTCGGACATCGTCGCCGGATGGATGGCGGCGCTGGCATGGACGGTTGCGGTGTATGCGGTCGTATTCGGCAGCCGGCATTCGTCGCGAAGCGGAATCTGACGGCGCGCCATTCCTCGATCGGCACGCTGGCGGGAAGACCGTGATGCGTGGCGTCGCCGCGGGTGAGGCGCGGCAATTATTGCTCGAACTGCACGCCGTCGACCGGGCAACGGTCGACCGGGTCGACGCGCCACCGTTGCCAATGCGCGATCCAGCATTCGTCGTAGACCGAGCAATAGCAGATGTCCATGCGAAAGCGGTCGATCGCGTTCTTGAACAGCATGCCGAATTCCTGGTCGTTCACGCGGATCGCCGAGACCGTCGTCTCGCGATTGGTGTTCGGTGGAATCACCGAGCCGGCAAAGCTGGTGATCGCCGTGTTCAGGTGTTTGGAGGTGCCGAGAACGGCGAGCACTTCCGCCCAGTTCCGCATCGGCTTGCCGTCAAGGCTCAGCGTGACCGACTGCACGCGCGCCGGACCGACGCCATTGTTGTCGATCGTCCAGATGAAGGCGTCGGCATCGATGTTGTTGCTGTAGGTGTAGCCGATGCTCAGATACGGCCACACGCTGGCGCGTGCCTGGCTCTGCATCAGGCGCGTTTGCCAGGCGCCGAGCGCGAGCGCGAACACGCTCACCGCGAGTGCCAGCACGCTGCTGAGATCGGTCGCCGAAAAACGGCGCTCGGGCTTTGAAACGGCGTCGGGCGTGGTTTCGTTCATGCAGCCTCAGACGGGCGGGTCGGCGACGGTGGCAGGGCGGATGTTCTGCTGGCGCGAGAGCATCGCTTCGCGGCGCGCAATGTACAGGCTCGCACCGATCACGATTGCGGCACCGAATGCGGTGTAGCCGTCCAGCGCCTCGTCGAACGCGAACCATGCGAGCACCGCGACGATGACCAGTTGCAGATAGCTGAAGGGCGCCAGGGTCGAGGCATCGGCAAGGCGCAGCGCATGTGTCCAGCAATACTGGCCACCGGTGCCGAGCGCGCCGGCCAGTACCAGCCATGGCCACAGTGTCGCGTCCGGCCACTGCCAGACCAGTACCGCGGCCGGCAGCGTCAGCGGCACCCACAGCCACGTCGTCAGCAGCACGATCGTGTCCGGGGGATCGCTGCGCGAGAGGAACTTGATGCTGATCGTCACGATGCCGCTCATGCATGCCGCGAACAGCGCGACGAGGCTGGCCGCGGTGAAACCGTCGGTGCCGGGTCGCACGATCACCAGCACGCCGAGGAATCCGGCGACGACCGCGCTCCAGCGGCGCAGGCGCACGACTTCGCCGAGGAACAGCACCGCGCCGATCGTGACGAACATCGGCGACGAATATGACAGCGCGATCCCCTGCGCCAGCGGCAGGTGCGCGATCGCCCAGAAGCCTGCCAGCATCGAGGCGGTGCCGATCGCGCAACGCACGACGTAGAAACCGAGCCTGTCCGTATACAGCGTGCGCCAGCCGGCGCGGGCCAGCAGCGGCAGCGCGAACAGCGCGCCGAAGAAACTGCGAAAAAACGCGATCTCGAACGGATGCATCGACTTCGACGCGATGCGGATCACGATCGCCATCATGCCGAACAGGCTGGCACTGGCGATCATCATCACTACCGCGCGCAGCGGCAGTGTCGCGGGTGCCGCGATGTTCGTGGAAACGGCAGGGTTCACGGCCAGCGGAGCAGGGGCCTGGGCGATCGGGCGCGCATCTTGGCATCGTGCTCGCGCCAGGTCCATCGGCGCAGCGAGCGAGGCGCGACCGCGATCGATCCGGCATTGTCGGCGGCGCGTGCGCTCCAGTACGCTGGGCTTTTCACGATTCGTGCGAAGCCGCTCCGGATGAATACTGACGTGCCGCCCTTCATCGTCGCGATTCCCGCGCGCTACGCGTCGACGCGCCTGCCCGGCAAGCCGCTGCTGCCACTGGCCGGCGTGCCGATGGTCGTGCAGGTCGCGCGCCGTGCGTTGGCCGCCGGCGCGGCCGAAGTCGTCGTCGCCACCGATGACGAGCGCATCGCGCAGGCGCTCGCCGGCAGTGGCGTGCAGGTCGCGATGACGCGAGCCGACCACGCCTCCGGAAGCGATCGCCTCGCCGAAGTCGCGACCAATCTCGCGTGGCCGGACGATGCGATCGTCGTGAACCTGCAGGGCGACGAGCCGCTCGCTCCGGCCAGCGGCATCCGCGCGGTCGCCTCCGCCTTGGCCGACGATGACGCTCCGATGGCGACGCTGGCGACACCGGTCGGGTCGGTCGAGGAATTGTTCGATCCGAACTGCGTGAAACTGGTCCGCGATGCGGCCGGGCGCGCGCTGTATTTCAGCCGCGCACCGTTGCCGTGGCCGCGCGATGCGTTCGCGCGTGATCGCGAGAACCTGCCCGCGGACATGCCGTTCCTGCGACATATCGGCATCTATGCCTACCGTGCCGGCTTCCTGCGCCGCTTCGCCGCGCTGCCGCCGACGCCACTGGAGCGGATCGAGTCGCTCGAACAACTGCGCGCGCTCGAGCACGGATATGCGATCGCCGTGCGCATCGCACCGGATCCGTTCCCCCCCGGCGTGGACACCGCGGATGACCTCGCGCGCGCAGAGCAACGGCTGTGTGGAATGCCGGCATGACGCGCATCCTGATGATATGCATGGGCAGCAGACGTCATATGCCTATGAATGGCTTCGCAGCTATGTTTCCAGACTTCTCTCCGCTTGCTCTCCGCTTCGTCTCCGCTTCAGTTCCCATCACGCGATCTTGACTTGCACCCATTCGGCGCCGCGTGAGTCGTGGTAGATGGCAGTCGAGCGAGGGTCGCGATGTCCCAAAAGCTCTTGGGTGTCGACGTTCCCTTGCGCCTTGTACAGCCGCTCGGACAAGCTGCGAATCTCATGGAAAGTTGGTGGGCTTCGGTCGCCGAAGTCCAGCTTCAGTGAGGTGATCGCAGCGTTGAAGCGCTTCGTGATTGTGTCGACGAAGATGTGCCGTCCGACCGGGCTGTTGCCACGTGGCGATGTTTGATGCACGAGGAACTTGCTCAGCACGCCGGTGGTTCGGCAGTCGCGCACGACGTCAGCGAGGCTCAGGTTCGCGACGTCGAGTCGGAGTGCAAGCGGAATCCGAACCTTCTGGCCGGTCTTGGATTGTTCGCACCACCAGGAATCATCCCGAATATCGGCCGCGCGCGCTGATGCGATGTCTTCCCGGCGCTGAGCGCTGACAAGTGCCAGATTCATCGCGTTTACCAGCCATCCCTCCGCGGCATCGCGAGCCTGCAGGAAGACGTCAAGGGTGAGGCGTGCGCGCTTCACTTCGACCTCGGGCGCGGCTGTGACCAAAACCGGGTTTGCGGTGATCCATCCCTCCGCCATGCCAGCGCGAAAGAAGTCCTTCATGAAGGACCGCAGTGCCTGCGCCAGCCGCTCTTTCCCGGCCTCGCGCAAAGCGGTTAGGACCTCGACGATGCGTAGCGTTGTGACCCGAGCGACGATCGTGTCATCGCCAAGATCGGCACGGATTCGCGAGAGCATGCTCTTGTAGCTTCTGCGCGTGTTGTCAGCGAGACGGCGCTTCTTCAACTCGGCATCGAACTTCTCGGCCAATGCCCCAATGGTTCTCCCATCCGACCCGTCAAGGCGGTCGACAAGCCGAGAGCGATGCAGCTCGCCGGCGACCAGAAGATTGGCTTCGATCGCATCTGCAATCGCGGCTTGCCGATCCCGGCCAAGACCATGCTCCCTCCCTGTGCGCGGGTCCTTCCATGAATAGTAGCCGCCGCGCTCGCGGACGCCGTGAGGAAGCCCCTTGTTACGCGCGCTTCTTGGATGCGGAGACATTCGCCTTGATCCTGTCTACCAGTCGAGGGCGGCGCGATTGCGGGGCATACTTGGCTTCAGGTACAACCATGTATGTGCGCCCATGCTTCTCGGGACGAGGGCTGATCATCGCATCGCGCGCCCATCGACGAAGAGTTCCGATCCCCGGGGCGCGATCACCATAGGTGGCGCGCGCCCAGTCATCCAGTGGCAACAGCTTTGGCTCCATCATCCTTCGCCTCCTTCAAGAATCTTGAATCTCAACCACGGATACGGCTCGCCGGTCTCGATGATTCGACCTTGCTGTTCGAGTCGCTGGATCGCGTTGCGCAGCCACGCGTGCTCGGACATGTCAAAGCACGACACGCGCGGGCTTCGCCTTAGCGCGTCAAGAACGTCATCTGGCGTTCGCTTGGCTGGCGGCAGGCTCACCGCGGCGCCGCTGAAGCTGTCGATGTGCATGCTCTAGCCCTTTACGCAAACGACTTGGCGCAGCGTGTGAACGATCTCGACCAGGTCTGATTGCGCCGCCATGACGTCGTCAATGTCCTTGTACGCCGCGGGCGTCTCGTCGAGAACGTCGGCGTCCTTGCGGCACTCGACGCCAGCGGTAGCTGCCTCGTGGTCGGCGATCGTAAATCGGCGCTTTGCCTCCGCGCGGCTCATCTTCCGACCTGCGCCGTGCGAGCAGGAGCAGAACGATTCGGGATTCCCTTTGCCCCGCACGATGAAGCTGCGCGCGCCCATGCTTCCGGGAATGATGCCGAGGTCAGTCGCCCGCGCCCGCACGGCACCCTTGCGCGTCACGAGCACGTTCGAGCCGAAGTGATTCTCGCGCTCGACGTAGTTGTGATGGCAGTTGACGGCCTCGGCAGTGGTGCCGACGTGGCGATCTAGTGCCTTTGCTACAGCGCCAAGCGCCGCCTCCATCATCAGCGCACGGTTGAGTTTCGCGAATCCCTGCGCCCAGGTCACCGCAGCGATGTAGTCGTCGAAGTATTGCGAGCCTTCCGGCAGGTACGCGAGATCGGCGTCGGGGAGCTGGATGTGCCAGCGCTGCATCTCCGCCTTCGCGAGCTCGATGTAGCGCTGGCCGATCTGGTTGCCGATCCCGCGCGAGCCGGAGTGCAACATGATCCAGACGGCGCCGGCCTCGTCGAGGCAGACCTCGATGAAGTGGTTCCCGGTGCCGAGCGTGCCGAGATGGCGCTGCGCGCGCGCGGCCGCGCCCTGCAGCTTGTGGTTCCGCTCGACGACGCGGGCCAGCCCGGGGTAGAGCGTGGCGAATGCGCCCGCGACGTACGCCGGCGGCTCGCCCCACGCGCCGCGGTCGTTCGGCCCGCCGTCGTCGGTGCGACCGTGCGGAACGGCTTCCTCGATCGCTGCGCGCACGCCGGCGAGCGAGTCGGGAAGATTCTCGGCGCGCAGGTCCGTGCGGACCGCCATCATGCCGCAGCCGATGTCGACGCCGACGGCGGCCGGGATGATCGCGCCCTTCGTGGCGATCACGCTGCCGACGGTTGCGCCCATGCCCCAATGCACGTCCGGCATCGCGGCGACGTGCCGGTGGATGAATGGCAGCGAGGCGACGTTGCGGAGCTGCCGCATCGCGGCGTCCTCGACCTGCACACCGCGCGTCCACATCTTGATCGGGGTGCCGGTATGGTCGGCGGCATAGTTGTATGTTGTCTCTGTCATATGAATCTCCTGTTCATTCGGAGATGCCGCGCTCCGCGCAGAAATCGGACCATGCCGTTTGGATGGCAATGAAGATTTCGGTGTCGCCGTCGCGATCCGGGTGGAACGTGCTGCGCGCCTTGCGGTAGTTCTGGCGCACGTGATCTGTGCTGGCATGCGCAGGGCAGCCGAGCACGACATGCCACGGCTTGTCGCCGGACGGCGGCGGCAACGCGGTGAAGCCGGTGAACGCGCGGTCGAGGATTTCGGCGCCGCCGTGGCGTTCGATCGCACGCATCGCCTCGAGCGTGGCTGCGATCGCGGCCAGGTTGTCGGCTATCTTGGTATAGCGGTCGATTGCCATGCAGCGGGTGGCGCCGGCCTTGTCGATCCAGTAGACCGCCGCGCCGCTGTCCTCGGGCTCGCGCTGGTCGGATCTGGGGAGGCCGTCGAGGCGCAGCTTCAGGTTCGTCGAGATGACGACGTCGTCGTCGTGCAGCCCCATGCGGCCAAGTTCGGCGCGCACGCGGTCAACTGCGCCGGCGATGGTGATGTCTTTGCGAGTGCTCCAGCTGTAGGTGGCATGCTTGCTACGCGTGCCGAATCGGCCATAGGCGCGATTGGCCGTGCGCTTCCAGCCGGTCGGCCACTGCAACGGGTATGCGGGGATCGTGGTCATTTGGAGCGAATCCTCGATGTGATGTAGCGACCTTCGTCGCGCAACCGAAATCGACGCCGGCGGCGGGCGGACGAAAGCCATGGGAATCGAGTGTCTAGCTGAAGCCGGCGGCACGAATGACATGGCAGGCTATCTATCCAAAAGGCCAATTACTGACTGGCGCTCGAGACAGACCGCACGGCGCGGACACGGCACCGGTTGTAGCGGCTGGTGAGGTACACGAGGCCGTGGTTGAAATTGACGACGAACACACAGTCCGGATCGGAAGGATCGGGAGACGCCGTCAAGTAGTAGGTCGACTTCATGTCCGTGAATATCGGATCGCACGCTGGCTTGTAGCGCGTGATGTCCCGAATCGACTCCTGCTCATGCAACACGGGAATGCGCCAGGTGCCAGCGCTGGACGACGATTCCTTGTTGAGCTTTTCGACGGCAGCTTCGGCCTCGGCATACGTCATTTCGCCGAGGTCGTGGGACCATTCAAGCCCGTTGCCGCGGTCAGCGATGATGAAGCCGCCGGGCACGTCGACCTTAGCGCGCGCAGCCTTCGTGTCGGCGTTCGCCGGCTGCTCATTGATCGCTTGCTTGCCAATGACGAGTGTCGAAACGCCGCCGATGTCGATGCGCAGCGCCGACGTCGCGCTGCCGGTGAAGCTGAGAGTCAATGCGTTCAATGTCTTCTCCTTGAATGGGTGCCGGTTACTCTCGTCCGGCGTCGGCGTTCATGGGCGGCCGACAGGTGCGTCGTCTTTCCATCGTGTCCGAGCGAATTGGTCGCTCTCCGTGCCACCACACGCCGCGCACAGGCTCCGGGTGGCGGAAGTTCCTGCACGCCATCGACCGATTGGCCGATGCTTCGGGATTCGGATTACGGCGAGAACGAGCCGCGGTAGACGGCAACGTCATCCGGCACGCCGTAGCGGACCTTGTCCTCGAACTCCTTTCCAATCTTCTCGGCGACGTCTGCCAAGCCGACGATGCGCAGGGTCAGAAGCGGATCCTTCTCCTGCGGCAGCACAGCAAGGCGCAGGTTGAAGGTGCGCGACAGGAATCCGTCGTATGGCGAAGCCGCGAAGTAGAAGCCGGACGGCAACTGCTTCTTGCTGCGCGCTTCGACTTCCTCGAGCGCAGAACGCGACGCGTTGAGGTCGCCCTGAACCGAGTTCTGTTCCCCCTTGACCGCGATCGTGATGTCGCGGACTGCGGCGATGGCCGCGCTCACCGATGGTGCCGAGGCTTCTGCGGACGATTCCGGGTAGATCGGCGTCACGATGTCGAACCAGTCTTCAAGGAACTCGGCGAGCTGGCGCTGCTTCAACTGCTTGCCGTTGATGCCGATCAGCGCGGCGTACGCGGCGGTATGCTTCAGGGAAAGCACTGCGATGTCGTCGGCGTGGCCGGGATTCAATGGGCCGCCGAGATTGAAGAACGCCGCTGCGCTGCCGTTGTCGGCGTTCACGAACACGCTCGTGCTTCCAGCGCCGGCAACAAGGCCGCTGGACGAACCGGTGTTCGCGACCGCCTCGTGACGTGCCTTGGTGTACGCATTGAACTCGGCTAGCGCCGACGTCGAGTACTTGCCACGGAAGCGAGAGCGGCCGGGCTGCAGGTGTTCGGCATCTTCCATGCTGATACCGCCGGGAACCGCGAGCTGCGGGATGAACGTGTCGATCTTCTTGACACCTTCGGCCTGGACGGCCGTCGACTGCAGAAGTTGAAGCGCATCTTGGGTGAACATCGTGGTGTTGCTCCTTCTGTAATGTGGCTGATGCGGATCAGTTCGGTGCGCGCACGCCGTCAGCTCGGCTCGTGGCGGCACCGGCACCCAGTTCCATACGCGTCTGCGCATTCGGAAACAGGGAGACGACGCCGCCGGATCCGACGTGCATCGGCGTATCGGTTGCCGCTTCCTCGCTCAGCTTTCCGCGCATGGTCGGCTTCACATAGCTGAGCTTGTGCGTGACGCTGACCTGGTTGCCTTCGCCGATTTGCTTCAGCGACAGCTTGATCGTGACTTCGCCGGCCTTTCCCTGCGTGACGACGCCGAGCGCGACATCGCTGATCGCCTGATTGACCTGCTGTTCGAAAACGCCTGCGTTGAGCTCGCCGATCATTTCGGCGAAGTTGGTCTTGTTGCTGGTGCTCACGGTGGCCTCCTGTGGCCTGTTGAATTAGCGTCGCCTCGCCCTGCGTGCCAACGGCGACGGATGGGCAGTGGTCGCTACGGCGGGGAAGGGGGAGGGTTCGCCGTAGCTACCGGCGCGGGGCTGCCGGTGGGGAACTGCTTTCGCAAAGAGGTATCGCCGCGTTCGGTCTGGCAAGCGATGCAATCCATCGTCCTGCGGTTTGCGAAGAACGTGCGGTCGATCGGCCACCAGCCTCGGCACGTCGCGCACTGGTCGAGCGTTCCGATCTCGGACTGACGTCGTGGACGGGTAGCGCCGACGTACATCACAGCACCGACCAGTTTCGTCGCGTGATCGGAGCAGCGAACGGAATATCGTCGTCCTCGAACCCGCCGACAGAGCCGCCAGTCGACCGATGCGATGGCGGGGAATCGTTGCGCCCATAGTCCGGCGGCGCGCGCTCTTGGTCGCGCTGGCGCGGGCGCTGCTGCTGGCGATCCTCGCCACCACCTTGGCCGCCGAGCATCTGCATTTCGTTCGCGACGATGTCGGTCGAGTAGCGCTCGACGCCTTCCTTGTCGGTGTACTTGTTCGTGCGCAGCGAACCTTCGATGTAGACCTGCCGGCCCTTCTTCAGGTATTCGCCGGCGATCTCGCCGAGCTTTCCGAACAGCACCACGCGGTGCCACTCGGTGCGCTCCTGGTTCTCGCCGTTCTGCTTGTCCTTCCAGTTCTCGGACGTCGCGAGACGGATGTTGGTGATCGCGCCGCCGTTGGCGGTGTAGCGCGTTTCGGGGTCGGCGCCGAGATTGCCGACCAGAATGACCTTGTTCACGCCACGGCTCATGACTGGACCTCGCGCGCGATGAGCATGGCATCGGCCATCTCGTACGCGTTCATCGCCACGATCTGAGCCCAGTTCGTTTCGTCGTAGCGAGCGTCGCGATCGGCGATCATGCGTGCCCCGTCGCCAGCGAATGCCGCTTGCATGGCCTTCGCAGCGAAGTAATCGCGAAGGGCCATGCCGTGCTGTGTTGGCTCGCCCGGTTCAATGTTCGTGTAGGTCTGATTCACGCCGCCGGGGAACGCCGGCCCACCATCCTTAATCGTGCTCATCACGCAGCCCTCGCAATCGGCGACTGCGCGGCGGCAGCAATGCGCGAGATCAGCGCGTCGCAGATAGCCGGGAAATCGGATGCCGCGTAGAGCTTCGCCGCACGCTCGGTGCCGACCGACGAGAAGCCGAGTTGCGCGAGTCCGTCGGCAGTGATCGACAGCGGCGCGATACGCGCATTGATGTCGCCGAGCTTGATGCGCTGGCCTGAATCAATGGGGCCCGCTTCTGTGATCGCCTCGAACACTTCCCCGGCGGGCATCGGTGCGCGATAGCCCGGCTCGCCCTTGCCTGGGGAATGGCTATGCATCGGCGCAGCGGCGCGTGCCTTCGCTTCTCCCTCGGCTCGGATGCGCTCACGTTCCTGCTCCAGACGCGTCGCTTCGCGCTTCTCGTGCTCGGCAATGCGCGCGGCGATCAGGTTGCGCAGGTCATCGGGCGACTTCGTTGCGCACAGCGCCACGCGGTCGGCGAACAGCGATTCGTAGCCTTCGCCTAGGTCGGTCAGGACGGCGACGCATGCGCGCACTGAATCTGCGCGCTGGCTCGCTGCGATCTTCGCGCTCGCCGCCGCGGTGTCTACCGCATCCGTGATGCTGGCAAGCGTGCGCAGTCCCTTGATCGCTCCGCCGATGTCGAGCGAGAGCGACTGCGGAGCAAGAATCTTGTGCTCGCCGAGCGTTGCGTTGATCGTCGCGTAGTGCGCGCGCACCGCGTCGACGCCGGCGGCAACAATCTCCGATTTGCGGCGATCCTTCTCCGACTTCACCGCCTTGTCTAATGCCAGGCGCGCAGAACGGATCGTTTCGGACACAACATCCGCAAGTCGGAAGGCGGCGTCGACGTCGGCCATCTGCGCCTGTGCTGAGTCCTTCGCGGACTTGATACGGGCTTCGGCTTCGGCGCAGGCCTTCACCGCGGCGTCGGCGTCCGCGAAGTCCTGATCCGATTGCAGGTCCGCAGGCTTCGGCAAGCGCGCGATGAACGCATCGGCTCCGGCCTTGAACGCGTCAAGATTCGATGCCAAGACTCGGCCTTCGATGCGCAGAGACAGCGCGCCGAATCCTTCGACCGGTGCGGCGACGGGCATCGCGACAGGCGCGCCTTTCGCCGGCTCCGCGGCCGCGTCAGCGCAGAACTGGCGCCATCCGGCGATCAGCTGTTCAGCGCGACCAGGCACAGTGCGGTACTCCATCGACTCGCGCCGCTCGGCACCGTCGCTGGTGGTGAAGATGACCAGCTCGGCGCCGGACACTAGCAGCTGTTGTTCGAGCTGCCAGTAGTAGTGCGGCTCCAGTTCTCCGGCACGTACCTGCGCCGCCAGCGCTTCGGACCAGAGCTTGTGTTCCCAGATCGTCGCGCCGTCCATGGTTTGGCCGTCGAGCGAGGCAGACAGCGCGAGGCCTTCTACGTAGCGCGTAACCGTGACCGGATACAACTCTTCGCCAAGTTGATCTTCGATGGCCGGCCGCGTCGCCGCTTCGGCCGCGTGACCGCGGTCGAACAGGCATTGCATGGCTTCGTCCACGTCAGGCACGAGGCCGGTGGCGCGCTGGCGGATCAGGTTGGTGCGCGACAGGTGCTTGCTCGCGCCCATCATCGCCGGCGCGTCGGACGCGTTCAGCGCGGTAGCGCGGTGGGCGTGCCACGCCACGCTTCCTTGCACTAGATCGAGAATTACGGGCGTATTCATGCCGCGTCCTCCTCGACGATTTCGCCTTCGAGCACCGCACCGGCCTCACCACGGATCAGCGCGATCTGCTCGGCAGACAGCGTGCCCTTGGTCATGACCATCGCGACAATGGCGTCTACAGACTGGCGACCGGACTGGATCAGCGCGCGCCACTTCGGCAGGTTCGTGTCGAAATCGGAGGCCGGGTAGGGCAGGCGCTCTGTTTGAGTGTTGAGGCGCGGCGCCTCGGTCGAGTCGACGTGCAGCGACTTGCCCTCCATCTCCTCGGCGGTCGGCTGGGCGCCGACGGCTTCCGGGAAGGCCTTGCGAAGAGCCAGGGCTTCGGCGCACTTCTCGAGCTGGCCGAACGGGCGCTTCTTCCACATCGAGTTCGGCGCGTCGGTGTCGCGCTTGGCAGTGGCATAGGTTTCGAGCCAGTACACCTTCGCGGAGTACGGCACGCGCTGTTCGCCGACGATTCGGTAGACCGTGACCTTGCACCACTCCGGGTAGCGAACGTCGACGCCGCCCAGCTTCTCGCTGACCGTGGGGCCGAACTCTGCTTCGTCTTGCCCCGCGTACTCGCCGGTGCGATGCGCTTTGGTGCGGTACAACTCGATGCCGGGCATCACGACGTCGCGCATGCCGGCTGACGAAACAACGCGGCCGTCGACTTTCTTCTCGGGAATCCAGATCGGGACGATGTGGACCGGCTTCGTCATCGGATCCAGCTTCGCCGCGTGGCAATACGCCAGAACCATGTCGACGGAGTCGTCGGTTGCGCCGGGATATAGGCTCGACTTCAAAGCGGATCGGATGGCGCTCGCATGCTCGGCTGTAACCAGCGCGCCGCTCTCCTGACGAACAAGTGCATTCATGCTGCTACTCCCTGATGTTTTGTTTCGTTGCGCTCCCACGATTCGATCGCCTCGTTGAGCGTCGGGAATCGTGGTGTTCGCGTTCCGCACGGCGGGCATTCAAGCCAATGCGTTCCGCCGTATCCGAACCGTTCGACGTGCTTGGGTTGCCCGCCGCAACCTGGGCATGCGGCGAGCGTTCCGGACATTCGCGAAATGCGTTCCATGTCGAGAGCCCAAAAGGCCAATTACTGACTGGCGCGCGAGACAGACCGCACGGCGCGGACACGGCACCGGTAGTAGCGGTAGCCGAGGAGCACGCTGCCGTGGTAGAAATTGACGACGAACACGCAGTCCGGAACGGAAGGATCGGGAGACGAGGTCCAGTACGCGCCGCTCTTGCACGTCGGAAAGGACTTGGTGTCGATCGCGGGATCTAACGTCGTGCGATCAGCGAGAAGGAATTCTTCCTCAACGACCGGCAGGCGCCAGGTGTCAGTTCCACCGAACTTTTCATCGTTGAGCTTCTTGATCGCGACTTCCGCTTCCGCGTATGTCATGGGCTCGGGGAAGCCGGGCTCCTGCCACTCAAGATCGTCTTCGTGGTGTGGCCTGAATTCCTTGACGACGCCGGGAACGGTTTTCGAGAAACGATTCATCGTTGTGGCTCCTGTGGAATGGGTTGAGGCGCGAGAGGTCATGCGCGCGCTCCGCTGGCCATCTCGAGCGTCTTGGCCCACGCATCCGCGACTGCTGATGCAGCGCTTACATGGTCCTTGCGGTAGCGATCTCTGGCGTAGCGCATCAGCGCTTCGATCTGGATTGGCGACAGGCCAGCTGCGATACCGCGGATTCCAGCGGCGGCAGCGATGCCGCGCTCTTTGGCGGCACGCGTGACGTGGATCGGGATCAGTTTGTTGCTCATGCCTGCGCCCTCCGGTCAGCCACCGCCGACCACGGCGTGCGTTCCGTGAACGAGCGCTCCACGCAATCGAGCATCGCGGCATCGATGCGTACGGCAAGGCCGCGCAGCTCGTCGAGGTTGTCGAGATTCAGGACCGGCGCGCGATTCGCGAAGAACAGTCGATCGTGGATGTTGCGCACGATGTCCTGCACGAGTTCCGCAACGATCGGGCAAGCGCGCATCGCTGCGATCATGTCGTCACTGTCGCCGGACCAGACAGACGCGAGGCGATCTTCAATCGCGCGGTCGTGGTTCGGCGCGTCGGCCGGCACGCAGTCGTGGTAGCTGTCGGCGTGCATCACAGCGCACCTCCAACGCGAGCAGCGAAGATCGCGGCACTGACGATCCCCAGCATCCAGAAGAACGTCCACGAATCAGCGAAGCGTTCGAGTGCGCCCGCAGACTTCGACGCGATGCCGGCCAAGGCGCTCGCGACAATCGGATGTGCAGCCTTGCGGCCGGCGTTGCGGCGACGCGGATTGCGCTGCCCCTGATGCGTTGCGCGGTGAAGGTCGCGGCGCTGGCGGATTGTCTGGTTCACGGCGCGCACCCGAACGTCACGGCGATGTCGCGGTCTGCGCCGTTGAACCGCGTGGAAGTCAACTCGCAGTCGCCGTACGACGACCCGTTGACGACCACCGTCCAGTGACCGATGCCCATCGGCGGCATCGCCTTGGTGGGCCGGCTGGTGTAGCCGGCACTGCCGAAGTCGAGCCGCGCGAGCACGTTTGCCTGATCGATGCGCACGATGACACCCGTGTGCACGTCGATGCGATCGCCGATCTGCAGCGTCAGCGTGTCGGCTTGAGCCGACCCTGCGAGCGCAAGAGCCACGATCCCCAAGATTGCCTTTCGCATGACTGTCTCCCTCCGAGCCGCCCGTGCGGCCGATGGAAGTAGATTAGGCATACCTTATTCCGATGTCAATAGGCAGGCCTAATTCCTTGCCGCCATCCGTAAGATTCGCCGCGCTGGGCTCATCCCTACATCTAAGAAGGCGCTATGCAGATAAGAAGGCGCTATGCAGACGATCTACGTGGTCGAGACGTACAAGGAATCGGAAGGCGAGATCTGGCCGGAGCGAGCCGTGATCTGTCGAAGCGATCAGGATGCGATCGGGCGGGCGAGGGCGTTCGCGGATAGCGTTGCCGGCGTCATCGCGTACAGCCAGGCCGTGGACCCTGATCTAGGCGAGTATGCGGAGCCGGTTGTCTTGGCGCAGCACGGCGCGGTGCCGCTGGAAGGTCGCGCGATCTGAGGCGGCAGCGGCTCAACCTGTGCCTGCCCGCCACCCTCTTCGTAGGCGCACAACTGGTCGCCGCCAACCGGCTGCATTTCCGCTAGGTGCGATCCACCGCAGCTAGCTATCGAGGTCGTCTGACACGTGACGTGACCGGTAGAGTTAGGTATAAGGCGGAAGGAGCAAGGGGGAGGAGGGGGATGATTGAGTATGTATCGGCAGAGCAGTTCAACGGGTTGGCCGCGGGGGGCAATACTGAGCCGATTAAGTTCGGATGTCGGACGAGCGATGGAGAAATTGCAAACTACTTCACAAAATCGACTTGGGGAAAATGTCCCGTCGAGAGCTTGGTAAGAGAGGCTGTCAGCTATCAATTGGCGACAGACTTAGGTCTTAGAGTTGCTGCCGGTGCATGCGTACTAATTCCCGCGGAACTCGTTGATATTGCGTCCGGAGTGGACAGAGTGATTGGCGAGCGTCTTCGTTCGGCAGTAGTCCCTTCATTCGGGTCTAGGAACGTAGGTGACGGATTTCGCTGGTGCATCGAAGTGCCCCCTGGTATTCCGCATGAGGAGGTTGCCGAAATTTGGGCATTCGACCGTCTGACATTGAATCCTGACCGTAGGCGTGGGCGCCCCAATTGTTTAGCCAACGATAAATATATTGCCCTGATCGATCACGAGCTTGCGCTGGAAGTGACCGGGATTGGAGGTTTGGTTCCTTATCCCTGGTCGGATGGGAGTATCAAAAAATCAGAAACTTTGCAGCCTCATTTGTTTTGGGACTTCATAAAAGGATCGGGCGCATCACTTGAAAGAATGGCCGAGTCGTGGGAAAAGGTGTCCGAAGATGCTATAAGGTCTTATGTTGATTGCTTGCCAGATACGTGGAAAGCAAGTTCGGTTACTGATGAGATCATCCAATACCTTCTGATCTTAAAGGCTAACATCCGCATTGCGTTCAAGCAGCTTCGAGGAGCGTTGATATGACAAACTCAATTCGTCAGGGGTATGTATATAGCGTCCTCCGGTATGTTCATGATGTAATTGCTTCGGAATTCGTCAATGTTGGAATCGCGTTATATGCTCCCGGCTCTAAGTCCGTAAGGGCGCTCATTACGGCAAGCACATTTCGAATCTCTCAAGTTTTCCCCGGATGCGATGGGGCTGGCTTGAGGCGAGAGTTTCAGCGTATTCAATCGGACTTTAGACGTAGAGATCAAAGTGCGGATTCATTGGATGAGATTATTGGTGCGGTGCTCCCTAGGGATAGCAGTGCATTGCAATGGTCCCCTGTTTGCGCCGGCATCTCGCATGACCTCGATGTCGCTCTAGAAGAGCTTTTCCATCGTTATGTAATACGCCCCGGGTCGGCCTATGACGCTATCGAAACGCTTGTTGTTAATGCTCAGATTAATGGGGCGAGAGTCCGCGAGCGCGTCCTAATATCTAGCAATGATGGTCTATACAATGATATTGAGAAAGTAGCGACATTGAGGCGCCTAAGATGAGTGTTTCCGACCAACTTAGAGCAGCTGTCGATAGACTTTTTATAGCTGACATTGTTGTCAAGTCCATTGATGCTCGATTGACTGATGGCTTCATACCTAATGTAAATAGCGATGCGGATGATTTGAATCAATTCCAAACAATGGGTCCTACATGCGTTACGATTGAGGAATACCCGGGGCCGAACGATGATAGGCTGGTAGTGTACGATGTTAAATGTGGAATGCGTCTGTTTAGGAGCGATGTTGATCTTCATGCTCCGGATCTAAGTGAATCTCAATTACAGTCGTATATTGTGGCTATATTTGAGGCTAATTTTCTGGCGTCCTATAGGGAGATTCCGGTCGATGGTGACTTTCTTGATGAGAGTTGCTTGAAAGAATTCGCTAAACAGAATGTCCCTTTTAATGTCTGGCCATATTGGAGGGAGTTGCTTCAGTCAGCATGTGGACGGATGGGTCTTCCGAAGATCGTCCTTCCGGCACATCGGATTAAACGGCCGCAGGGTACTGCTTCGGGAACTCAGCGCGCTCCGACCTAGCGATAGGTTTGGCAACTAGCACATGCATAAATGCCGTAAGCGCCAGCAGGCTGCTACGAAGTTTATTAGTATGATGGCGATCGACATGTAGAAGCCCGCCAAGCGCGGGGCTTTTTCTTTGCGCCTCGGTCAGGCGGCGATCCGATGCTCGTAGAAAGGATGCTGCTTGTCGTCGAAGATGGCATACATCGCGGCGAGGTCGCCGTTGGGACGTAGCCACGCGTCGACGTGCTCAGGCTTGATGTTGATGATCGTGCGGTCGTGGCCGGCTGCGGCGACTTCTGGCTCAGGGTCGTCAGTGATCGCTGCGAAGGAGAGCAAATCAGGCTCCTTGCCGGCAGGATCTTTCCAGCGCGACCACAAGCATGCGATGTACAGCGGGGAGCTGTCGCGCGGCGCGAAGCGCAGCACTTGGTTTTTGCCGTCCGGGCCTTCCACGTTCTCAAAGAACACGTCCGCGATGATGAGGCCGTGAGTGTGTCCGAACTGGCTCTTCCAGAATCCTTCAAGGTTGTCGCGCCGCGCATTGTAGGTGCCAGGGTAGCGCTGGTCGTAGTTGGCTGGCTTCCCGGCTGGCCGGCATTGGTAGCGCATGGGCACGATCTGAGGCTTCCCCTCGTCAATGATCAGTACTGGCGCGTACCATCCGGGGAAGAACCGCCTATCGCCCGCGGTGACCTCGTTGCGGCGTAGGTCAGCCAGCTTGCGTGTTGCCGCCTCGATCTTGTTCGTCGCGATGCGAACGTCTTCCTGTGCCTTCTTCGTGACCTTCGTTTCGAGCGATCGGTTCGCAGTGTTCAGTCGCGTCTTCTGAGCGAATAGCTCGGTTTCCAGCCGCGTGACCTCGGCGGCGTCGAACGCATCGACCAATGCGCTGATCTCACGCTCTCCGTTGGACGTGGGCTTGTCGAACCATTGATCGATTGCGCGCGGAATCTTGATCCGCCGATCCTCGTTCCGGAACCCGTAGAGCCGCACGAATTCAGGGAGGGACAATGTAGCTCCCCAATGGCGGACGAATTTCTGATACGCCTCGTGGACCTGAGCCGAGTAGCACATAGCGATTTTCCTACATCACACCGCAGCGGTCTCCGATAGCCTAGGTCAACGCGCCACGCGACACTATCCCCACACCGCAAGTCAGCGCATCGCCCCCGCAAGGGAAGCTCTCAAGTCGCGACTGCGGTGTCTCTATCGTGAGGGTTGCCGCGGGCGCAATCGCTACCCGCGGCGAAATCGACTACTTGTAGGGATCTTTCGTGCCAGCCTTGCCGGTGCGCGGATTGACGTTGCCCTTCGTCGACCAGTTGTTGCGCTTGCTATGGTCGGGAGCTGTGCGGGTATGGGCTGGCACGTAGGCGCCGCTCTTTGTCGTGTGTGCCTTCACATGGACGGTCGAGCTATGGCTCGAGCTATGGCTACGGCCGCCACCACGAGCGAATGCCGGACTGGCTGCGATGAGGAAGAGGGCGGCGAGCGCCACGACGATCTTGTTCATGGTTGATCCCCTGATGCGCCGGAATGGCGCTTGGGAATGATGCGTCTGCGCGAGGGGATGGCACAGTCGGAGACGTCAGACTGTGCGTGTAGGAAATTTCCTACAGGGCAGGAACGGCGCATTTCAATCATGCAGGCTTGGGCCTGCGTCAGTATTTCCGCAGCGTCCACCACGCCGCCACACGCCCTGCGATCCGTAGGGAATCGATGTCGCCGGCATCGACGTGCTCGACCGGGTACTGCGGATTCGTCGAGACGATCGCGAGACGTTGCCGCGTCATCTCCGGCACAAGGCGCTTCACCAACGCGTGGCCGTGCCAGTTCATCACGTAGAGACCTGGCGCCTCGAATCTCGGCTGGCTGACGTCAACGAACAGCACATCCCCGTGCTGGATGTCCGGCGCCATGCTGTCGCCCCGCGCCGTGACCACTCGTACTTTGCTCAGATCCCGCGGCAGATTCTGCTGTGCCCACCAGTCCGCTACCTCCAGCATCTCCACGACATCGGATTCATCCCCCACGACGCTGCCTCCCCCTGCAGATACCTCGATCGCCAAGCGTTCGAGGCGAACATAGCCGGGAGGTGTCGCAGGAGGGGAGACAGGGACATGGACGGATATTGAGTCGTCGCCATCGACTGTACGCATCGGTCCGCGGCCCGTGGCCAACCAATCCGGGCGTACGCCCAAGACGCGCGCAGCGGCGAGCAGATTTGCGCCTTCAATGGTCTTGGTCTTGCCGGAGAACCAATCGGATACGGATGGCGCGCGTATCCCAGCGGCGCGAGCAATGTCCGCCTTGTTGACATTGCTTGCCTCTCGCATAGCTAGGTCAAGGCGTTGTCGGAGAGTTTGCATATAGGAAAGCCTAACCGGCTTGCTGGAAGGAATGCCTATTGCAAAAAAATAAGGCATGCCTAATAATGCATCCCATGAACGCATCCTCCGTGATTGACGCCCTTGGCGGGACTCTTGCCGTCGCGCGCATGTTCCGGGTCAAGCCGCCATCTGTGAGTGGATGGCGCAAGCACGGCATCCCGGACGCCCGAATGCAGGTGATCGAGATACTGCGCCCGGACCTCATAGCCGCTCCAACGCCTCGCCGAAAGGCCGCAGCCAACAAGCGGAAGGCCGCCCGCCATGCCGCGTGAGGCCAATCCCATCGATGGCACGCCTCTTCCCGCACCCCAGTTCCAGTTTCCGCGCCCGTTTCCCCTGGCGTGCGCGGATCGCGGCCGCTGCGCGTCCCCCTGCGCGCAGCGGCCGCACCTTTCCCTTTGCCGCTCGGCCATCCCACTCCGGGCCGGGCGGCTTCTTTCTTCGTTGGCTTCTGCGCTGGCTTCCATCGGCGCATTTTTTCGTGCCGGTGCGAAAACGACTGACAAGAGGTGTTTTCAGTGAAAGTCACGAAGACCGCTCCTGACGGACAGCTCAGTTTGCAGTTCGAGCCGGGGCTTTCGTCCAAGTTCCGATCGCTGCGTCGCGCGACGGCTGAAGTCGTGTATCGCTCTGGTCTTGATCGTTGCGCCATCGCTGCGGATGAAGGCCCGGGCAACTTCTCCAAGTCGTTGGCGGACAGGCACAAGGGCGACACAACCGCGCGTCGGTTTGATCTTGATGCGCTGGAGGCGGTGCTCGACGAGACGCACGACTACACGCCGATCTACTACCTGATCGACAAGTACCTGCGCGACGACGAGGCGCGCAAGCATGCTGCGATCGACAAGATCGGCGCGCTCCTGCCGGAGCTGACTGCACTGTTCCGGCAAGCGGGAGTGGCGCTGTGAACCAGCTCTCCATCGGCTTCGATGCTGGCTTTGAAGTTGGAGGCACCGCGCACCGTCGCATCGAGACGCCTGCCGCGCGCGCAACTGACCCCAGCAGCAGCCATGACGCCGCCGAACATGTCACGGCCACCGGCCTGCGCGCACAGCAACAGGCGCTGACGATCGCCGCTATTCGTGCTTTTCCCGGATTGACGATGCAAGAGCTTTCCGAGCGCACTGGCATCTGTCGGTTCCAGCTTGGCCGGCGCGTTTCCGAATGTGAAACCGCTGGCGCCGTGCGCCGCATGCCGAAGCGCAAGTGCTCAGTGACGGGCCGCTTGGCGGAGCCGTGGTGGCCGGTATGAGTGCAATGGTCGAACTGCTTCCGCCGAAAATGTCCGCGTTCAGATCGAGTCCGATCTACGCAGTAGCACGATCGAAGCCGTTCGCGGAATCTGGTGGCGGCCGCTACTCGCATCGCGTCAAAAGCGCGAGCTTGCATACCTGCAGAGGCAAGTCGCACATCGCCGTCAGGTTGTGGTGCGGGATGGTCATTTGCATCGGCGGAAGAAACCGCGATAGCCGTCTCGTCGACGAACCAAGCGCCGGGCGGCCCATCTGCGCCACCTGCGAGGGAAGGGCAATCGGCTCCGGGCAGCTCGGCAGCCGCGAGATTGCCGGCCGCGCTGTGATGTTCTCGCCACAAGGTGCGCGCACATGAGCGGCGCGTCGTTCTGCTGGCAATGCGGGAAGAAGCTCAACGTCAAAGACGGCGAGCCTGTCTTCCGGCTCGTCATCCCGCGAGGCTTCGAGTCGCCTGTACGGGTTCACGCCGTCTGCGCCGAGAGCTTGAGCAGGCCCGAGCCTTCGTGCTCGCTGCGGGGGACGAAGGACGCCGTCAACAAGTACCTGACAGGGGATTCCAATGGCCGATGAAATCGACCGCGCGAACGAACGCGCGGAGCAAGACCTTGCGCTCGCACTCAGCGTTCGCAAGCCGGTGCCGAAGTTTTGCGAAGACTGCGACGAGCCGTGCGCCGTGCTGCCGAACGGGGCGCGCGCCAGGTTTTGCGATGCTCATCTCGCCGATTTCATGGGGGCGAGCAATGGCTGATGGATCAAGTCGTTCGCTCGACCTCGGTCGAGAGCTGATCGTCGACCTGTTTGCAGGTGGCGGCGGCGCGAGCCTCGGCATTGAGCAGGCGTTCGGTCGGTCGCCGGATATCAGCGTCAACCACGATGCTGATGCAGTTGCGATGCACGCCGCGAACCATCCGAGCACGCATCACCTGCGTTGCGATGTCTTTGAGGTCGATCCGGTCGAGGCTACCGGTGGCCGCCAGGTCGGATTGTTGTGGGCGTCGCCAGACTGCAAGCACTTCTCGAAGGCCAAAGGCGGTAAGCCACGCTCGAAGAAGATCCGCTCGCTGGCATGGGTCGTCGTGAAGTGGGCGGCGACGGTGAAGCCACGCGTGATCATGCTGGAGAACGTCGAGGAGTTTGTGACGTGGGGGCCGCTCGCCGGCAACGGCCAGCCGTGTCCACAGCGCAAGGGCAGCACGTTCAAGCGCTGGGTCGCGCGCCTACGCGGGCTCGGCTACAAGGTCGAATGGAAGGAATTGCGCGCGTGCGACTACGGAGCGCCCACGATCCGCAAGCGGTTCTTCCTGATCGCACGCTGCGATGGTCGGTCGATCACTTGGCCGGAGCCGACCCACGGCAAGCCCGACAGTGTCGACGTGCGCAAGGGGAAGCGGTTGCCGTGGCTGACTGCTGCCGGTTGCATCGATTGGACGCTGCCATGCCCGAGCATCTTCCTGACGAAGGACGAGGCACGTGCGCTTGGCGTGAAGCGTCCGCTGGCGCCCGCGACGATGAAACGCATCGCCAAAGGAGTGGATCGGTTCGTGCTGAACGCAGCGCGGCCTTTCATCGTGCCAGTCACTCATCCAGGCGACGCGCGGATCTATGACGTTGCCGAGCCATTCCGTACCGTGACTGGCGCGAACCGTGGTGAATTGGCGTTCGTTGCCCCTGTTCTGACCGAGCATGCGAACGCATCGCGCCAAGCCGTCTGGACCGCCGCCGAACCACTGCGCACACAATGCGCGCAAGTGAAGGGCGGGCACTTCGCGCTCGCATCAGCTTTCCTCACGAAGTACCGCGCCGACAACGCGGGAGCCGCCGCAGATTCGCCGTTCCCGACAATCACCGCGAACGGCGAGAGCGACCGTCCGGGCGGCAATCCACCGCTCGCGATCATCGCGGCCCATCTCGACCAGGCGAACGCCGGGTTCTACGACGGCGCCGGGCGCAGCGTTTCCGATCCGGCCGCGACGGTCTGCGCGCAGGGCAGCATGCAACGGCTGGTGGCGACATCGCTGTGCAAGTTGCGCGGCGACAACGGTGGCAGCGCCGCCAATGAGCCGCTTCACACCGTCAGCGCGCAGGGCATGCATCACGCGGAAGTGCGCGCGTTTCTCATCGCGTACTACGGCAACGAAAAAGACGGAATCGATTGCGCTGAACCCATGCGCACGGTCGTGAGCCGCGAACGCTTCGGGCTGGTTACTGTCGACGGCACCGACTACGCCATTGCCGACATCGGCCTGCGCATGCTGACGCCGCGCGAACTGTTCCGCGCGCAGGGATTCCCCGAGAGCTACATCATCGACCGTGGCGTCAATGGCAAGAAGCTGCCGAAGGACGCCCAGGTACGCATGTGCGGCAACAGCGTGTGCCCGCCGATGGCTCGCGCGCTCGTCGCCGCAAACCTCGGTGAGCTGATTGAGTTCTACGCGAGGGCTGCTGCGTGACTGCCGTCCTCCGCAAGCTGCCATCCGGCGCCCGCATGCTCATCCATCCATGCGATTCCTGCGGCATCGATCACGCTCCATTCGGCTATCGCCGTGCCGGCCAGCCGTCGCGCTGGTACTGCGCGGAGCATCGCGAGGCTGGTGAAGTGTATCTGCGGGGCGCGGCATGACGCTCGCGGCACCCGACTTCGGCGAGCTTGTCGTCGATGAGCCCTTTTTCGCGCCAACGCCACACGGCTTGATTGACGGGTTGTTCGGTCAATACCGCGCGATGCGCGCACGTATCGAACGTCTGTCCACACTGATGGACGCCGAGAACAGTATGGCGCTGGGCTACTTCCGAATCGGCAACGCGAACGATGACCATCGTTTCCCGGCTGCCGATCGACTGTTTCGTGTCGAGCCTGCCATTAAGGCTTTGGATGCCGATTTCTGGCAACGCACGCTGAGCATGACCGACGTGTACAACGCGATGCCGCAGAAGCGCCGCGACGAATGGAACGAGTCGATCCGCAAACTGAAAGCGCCGGAGTTCACTGAGGACAACGTGCGCGCGACGATGGAAACATTGCTGGCAGCGCGCGCGCAGTTCCTCGCCGAGCGCGTGGACGGCATCTTCCGTGGCTTGTCAGGCGAACACGTGACGAACAGCCCGATGGCGTTCGGCAAGCGGATGATTGTCGGATATGTGTTCAGTCAATACGGCGGCGCCCGTGACAGCAAGGCCGGGTTGATCAACGACCTGCGCTGCGTCATCGCGAAATTCATGGGCCGCGATGAGCCGCGGTGGAATTCGAGCCAGCGCATGCTCGAAACGTGCAAGGCGGTGCACGGCGTATGGCATTCGCTGGACGCTGGAGCGCTGCGAATCCGCTGCTACCTAAAGGGCACCGCGCACTTGGAGGTGCACCCGGACATGGCGTGGCGGCTGAACGCGATCCTGCACACGCTGTATCCGCTCGCAATCCCGGCGAACTACCGCGTCAAGCCGCCGAAGCAGGCCAAGACATTCCGGATGATGGGCCGACCGCTGCCTTTCGCAGTGCTGACGATCCTTGACGACCTACGGGTGCAGGGCTGCGTTGCGACGTTCGGCTACGCCAGTACCGACAAGGCATCGAGCAAGGAAGTTGCGCGCGTTCTGGAGAGCATCGGCGGTGTTGTTGCCGGCGGCGCAGTCACGTTTGATTACGACCCGACCGAGGTGCTGCGCGAGATTCGACTGTCCGGCTGCGTGCCGGACCGCGTGTCGCACCAGTTCTACCCGACGCCCGAGTGCGTCGCGCGCGTCGCAGTCGATATGGCGCGCATCGGCGACGGCATGACCTGCCTGGAGCCAAGCGCAGGGCAGGGCGGGCTTGCGCAATACCTTCCGGCGTCAACGCTGTGCGTCGAGATCTCCGAGCTGCACTGCGCGATCTTGCGCGAGAAGGGCTTTGCCGCCGAGTGCGCCGACTTTATCGAATGGGCGCAGACATGGAGCCGGTTCGATCGCGTCGTGATGAATCCCCCGTTTTCAGAAGGCCGTGCGTTCGCGCACGTCGAAGCGGCGTCGAGGCTGATTGCGGGAGGCGGACGACTGGTCGCGATCCTGCCGGCCTCGATGCGCGGCAAGTCGATCCTGCCCGGCTGGTCACACGAATGGTCGCAGGTGTTCGACAACAAATTCGCTGGCACCAGCACGGCGGTCGCGATCGTGGCGATGGAGCGCGCGGCATGAGTGATACCTACACCAAGCTGTTCAGCAGCATCGACGATTCGAATGCATTTCCACCTAACGCCGGATCGCTACCGGCGGACAGCCCGAGCCTAGCGGGTTGGTGGGGTGCGCTGAACTAGGCCGACTGGGAGAGGTAAATGGCAAAAGCCTACTGGGAAAAACTGAAAGATCCGCGCTGGCAACGCAAACGATTGGAGGCCATGGCGCGCGCCGAATTCGCGTGCGAGATCTGCCAAGACAATGAGTCGACCTTGAACGTACACCACAAAGAATATTTCAAGGGCAGGGAGCCATGGGACTACGACCTGAAACAGTTGGCCGTCTTGTGTGAGACCTGCCACGGGGAGCATCACGCGTCGGACGACCGCTTGAAAATGGCGTGCTCCATGCTTTCGATGGATGGTCCGCTATCGCGAGATTCGATGGCAGACGTAATTTGCGGCTACGCGAACCTGGAATTACTGAAGGGGGCGGATCACTTCGCGGTTCTCGCTGGGGCTATCGGTCGGTGCATAGGCGGCAATTACGGTAACAACATACATGACGTGATGTTGGTTGCGGGTGCTTGTGAGCGTGATGGGCAGAAGGTCTTCGATCTACTGCTCGCCCACGCACGAGCGATGGGTGGCGAGTGAACTACTACGAGCGCCATCTGGGTGATTACGCGCGCGACACGGCACACCTGTCGATGTTGGAGCACGGCGCCTACAACCTGCTGATGGACCGCTACTACGCCACGGAGTCCGGGATTCCTGCCGATCAGGTGCACCGCGCGGCGCGCGCGCGAAGTAGGGATGAAAAAGCGGCGGTTGATGCTGTGCTGGCTGAGTTCTTCACCTTGGTTGATGGAGCGTGGCGTCAGCGGCGTTGCGATGCGGTGATCTCGGAATACAAGGAGGGCGAGGGTGATCGTGAAGCCAAGCGAGAGAACGCGAAGGAACGCCAGCGTCGCGCTCGCGAGCGTAGAGCGGATCTGTTTTCACAGCTTCGCAGTCACGGGATTGTTCCCGACTGGGACACGTCTACGGCCGAGTTACATCGAGCGCTGTCACGCGTCACGTCACAACCTGTCACGCCACCTGTCACGCGTGACGACACGGCTACCCATTCACCAGACCCAGACACCAGTAGAAAAAGCGAGAGGGAGAGAGGCGCGGGCGAGCTGGCGGACGAGGCGCGATTGCCGGATGGGGTAGATCCCGAGCGCTGGCGCCTCTACCTCGACCAGCTCGCCGATGACGGCAAGGCATCGATCTCGCGTCACAAGCTGGCGTTGGTCCAACTGCACGGTGTCGTGCGAGACGGCCATGACGGCAACAAGGTACTGGAGGCGGCCGTGATGCGCGGGCTGCGCGACCTGACCGACACCGCATCCCGCCTCGCCAACGAGGCTGCGAAAAAATCCAACGGAGGATCGAATGCAACACATCGCGAAAGCGCTGCCGAGCGTGTCGCCCGGATCAATGCTGATGCAGAGCAACGGGAATCTTCCGAGCTCGCCGGCAACGTCATCGAAGGCGCCTTCCGTGTCGGCTGAGCTGCCGGTCATGCGCCGCTTGTGGCAGCGTATGGCGGAGATCTACGGCCACCGCTGGACGAGCGCGTACGGCGACGACGCCGGCGCGAGCGCTGGCCAGACATGGGCCAAGGGGCTCGCTGGACTGTCGGTCGCGCAGATCGCGGCAGGGCTGGATGCCGCGCTGGCGTCAGCCGACGACTGGCCGCCAACGCTGCCGGCGTTTCGCTCGATGTGTTTCGGCATCCCGGCGCTGGCGATGATTCGCGCAGAGCTCGCCGCGCGCGACTCGCGTCGATCTGCGTTCGCGCGCCTCGTCTGGTCGCGCCTCGATACGCACCGCTACCGTACGTCCGACGCCGACAAGGCCGACCGGTTGCTGCGCGAAGCGTACGACTTGGCGCGCGAGCACGTGATGCGCGGCGGCGAACTGCCGCCAGCGCCGGCTGCCGAAATCGAACAGCAGCCAGAACAGCGCACGCCGGCATCGCCGGACGTCGTGAAGCGGCACCTCGATGGGATCGCCGCATCACTTCGGCTTGTCGACAACGAGCCTGCGGCATCCGAAATGCGCCTGGACGGCGCGGCATGAGACGCGCGCTTTCCGTCCGCGTTTTTGACGCGCTGCGCCTTTCGCCGATGACGGTTAGCGAGCTGGCCAGATGCCTGTGTGCCAGCCGTGAGCACGTGCGTCGGCAGATCGAACTGCTTCAACTCGCAGGCATGGCCGAACGGGAGCCCCAGCGCAAGCCGTGTAGTGGTCGGTCCGCATCCGTATTTCGGGTGGCTGCATGAGCGCGGGCGCACTGGAAAAGCAGGTCGAGAAGGCTGTCGTCAAGGCGACGGGCGAACGGTTCTGCACCTACGGGCGGCACTACGTACTCGCTGATCGAATCGTGCACGAGAAGCCGCGCGCGTGCTGTCGGCGATGCGCGGACGAGATCGCCGCGAAGCGGGAGAAGTCGCGATGAGCCAGCGATTCGTTCTACATGCTGGCGATTCGGAGCGCATGCGCATCCTCGCCAACTGCGCAGCGTTACTAGGCAAGCTGACGGCGGCCAAGTCGTGGTCGATCGAAATAAAGCAGTACCGAAAGACGCGCACGAACGATCAGAACGAGACGTTGTGGGGGCTGGCTTATCCCATCATTGCAAAGGCGATCGGCGAGGACGTGAACACGATCCACGAATACATGCTCGGCGAGTATTTCGGCTGGATCGAATCGACGGTGTTCGGAAAGAAGAAGGCGCGGCCAGCGCGGACGACGACGACAGGCTATCGCGGCGAGCCGGATACGTTGTCGACGATCGACTTCGCTGGTTACTTCGATTTTATCCAGCGCCGCGCGGCAGAGAACGGCGTGCACGTTCCAGATCCCGATCCATTCTGGCGGGAGGCGCAGGCGGCATGATGCACGCGAGCCTATTGAAATACTTGAGGACTCTCTTTGCGCACGCGCTTCCAGAACTCCCTGCGGCAGAACCATTCGACCCCGAACAAGCTTGCAGCGACGAGCCATGTCAGCGGGGGCGAGTCTTCAATCTTAAGCGCCGCAAGTGTGAGGGTTACACACACGAGCGCTATGCCGTAGTAGTGCAGGACGAGAATGTAAAAAGCTCCGGGCCTTCCTGCAGTGTTGGGGGGGACGAGCGAACGGTAGTACCAAGGCTGCAGTCTGAATGCACGGAGGCTGTCATTGACGCCGAGCTTGGTTCCTCGTCGGGTGAGATCAATCACCTGGGTGGCGAGTGCGGCGCGGGCTTCCGCCAATCGAGACAGGTCGAAGCTATCGAATATATGCGGCTCCGCTGTTGCAAGAGCTTTGAGGCACGCTTCGGCTTCCTCAAGTTTGTAGCGACGGTTACTTCGCGCGATCACCACGCCAAATATGGCAACGATCACAGGCGCAGCGACGCCAAGTATTTTGATCGAAAGTTCCAGACCCATAACTCCCCCTTGTCGTACCAACGAACGCAAAGGATAGCGACAGGCGGTCTCGCATGAAGCTTCGCGATGCCGCCCGTGGCCGCAATTGCATGGTCCGCCTTCCCGGCGTGTGCAACGGCGATCCCGCTACGGTGGTGCTTGCGCACTACCGCCTCGCCGGTCTCTGCGGCGTCGGCATGAAGCCGGTCGACGCACTCGGCGCATGGACTTGTTCGCGCTGTCACGACGAGGTCGACCGCCGAACGCGGCGCCTCGAAACCGAGTACGTCCGTCTTGCTCACGCCGAGGGCGTGCTGCGGACGATCGACTCCCTCATCCGCGAGGGCTACCAATTCAAGGCGCAGGGAAGATGACGAATGTCGTGCCCATCGGGAAAGAAGGCCTATCGCAATCGAAGCGAAGCGTTGCGCGCACTGCTGGCGTGCCGATTCAACAGGCACGGCAGGTTGAGGCGGAAGGGGAATCGAAAGGAGCGCGGCGCGTACCTGTGCGGGATCTGCGCGCGCTGGCACCTGACCCACTACCCCGGCGCCGAGATCGATCTGAAGCTGAAGGACGGGGCATGACGAATCGACCCTTCAAGTACCTGTCCGACAAACAGCTCGCCAGCATGATGGCGGAAAAGCAGCGGCGCGCGAACGGACTCCAATCAGAAGCGTCAGGGCTGATGCGAAACGTCCAGAAGATGCGCAGCGAGCTTCAGCGAAGGGCGGCAGACGCTGCGAGGGAGTCGGCATGACGTTCCGTCTCACCATCGGCGTTGATCCCGGGTTGTCGGGCGCCATCGCCATCCTCGCGGACGGCATATTCGTCGACGTGATCGACATGCCGACTGCCGGTCGAGGAAAGGCCGCGCGCCAGGTCGTCAACTGCGCCGCACTGGCTGCGGCCCTGCGCGAGCATCTTGCAGCGCATCCCGGCGCGTCAGTGATGGCTGCAGTCGAACTGGTTGGGTCGATGCCGAAGCAGGGACTGTCGAGCACGTTTCGCTTTGGGGAATCCTGCGGCGCCGTCGCAGGCGTGTTGGCCGCGCTCCGGATCCCGGTGGTACGCCCGGCGCCGCAGACCTGGAAGCGCATGTTCGGCCTGATCGGCTCTGAAAAAGATGCCTCGCGCGGCGTCGCGATCGATCGGTTCCCTGACGCACCACTCGCACGCAAGCGCGATCACGGCCGCGCAGATGCGCTGCTGCTGGCCTCGTGGGCGTACCGATCTGACAGCGTTGGGGAAGTGGCATGACCCAACGCCGCAGCCTCACACGTGCCATGCACGCCGCAGGGCTGCGCTTGGATGATGCATCCACCGCTGCCGATGTCGCGGTGCGCCACCTGCGCGAGCAGCGCGACGAACTCATCGTGGCGGCCCGCGCAGCTGGACTCAGCTACCGCCAGATTGCGCGCATCGTTGGGCTCACACATCCCGCCATCGTGGCGGTGGTAAGTCGCGCGTCTGTCCAGTTACCACCCGCTACCGGCATCGTCTGATTCGCGACCAGCCGTGAGTGTCGCGGGACGGTTCACCCGAACAACCGCGGCAGCGCGGGCCTGGTTATCTCGGCGTCGCCGACGCGTGGCTCGACCCCGTGAGTGGGCTGATCGGGTGCTCGCGCTTCGCGAACTCCGGCTGGGTGACCGCGCTTCTACAACGACAGGCGAGGCAAATGGCAGACATCGATGCGATCCAGTACGGGCGGCTACTCGCCAGCTTTGACCATCTGACGGCCGAGCTGAAGGCGACTCGCGCTCAGCTTGAATCACTCGAAGACCGCCTTGTCGAGGTCGAGGGGCGTTTCCGCATGGGCAAGGGCACGTTCGTCGGCCTTGTGCTTGGCCTGGGCGGCGCGGCAATGGGCCTGCGCGAACTGATTGCGGGGTTCTTCGGCAAATGAACGCATGGTTGAAACGCCACCAAGAGTTCTTCGGATGGATGCCGCTGCTGCTGATCGTGGCCGTTGGCGCGTGGGTGTTGCTGGGCGCAGTGAGCGATCGCGACGACCTGATTCGCTGGCTGCTCGAACTGCCCGTGAAGTCGCTCTATGCCGCAGCGGCGAGCGGGGTGGCCTACCTCGTGTGGCGCCGCTGGTCGTACCGGATGAACGACGACGAGCTGCGGGCGTACTGGGCGGGCCTGCTCGCCGGTGCGCCCGGGCCGATGGTGATCTATCTGGTCAATGCCGCGTTCTACCTGTGTGTGTTCGCGGCACTGTTGGTCTATTTCGCACGATGAGCGACGCAGCCCGCATCCACCGTGCGGCGACGGCAGTCATCGCCGCGGCCCTCGTCATCCTCATCGCGGCCATGACCGGCTGCGGCGGCACGCCCGCCCCAACCGTCGAGGCCGCGCCCAGTGCGCGGGCGCCGACGGAGATCGCCGCGGCGCAAGCCGATGTGGCCGCTGACACGGTGCCGACGATCGTGGATGCGCGCGACGCGGTCGATGTGGTCGCACCGCCACCGCCGCGCAATGCGTGCATCACGCACCCCGACGCGATCGCGCTGATCGTGCGCTACGAGGTCACGTCGCCGGCGTACTACACGGCGCATCTGCAGGCGCCGGTGTGGCCGGGCGAGTCGTCCGGCGTGACCTGGGGCGTCGGCTACGACGGCGGCCAGCAGACGCGCGCGAGGATCGCCGCCGACTGGCATGCGCATGCGCAGGTGGCGCGGCTGGCCGCGACCAGCGGCATCGCCGGGCTGCCTGCGCGCGCGTTGATTCCTGGCCTCGCCGACGTGCGAACGCCATACCTGCTGGCGGCCGATGTTTTCGGTGCATCGACGCTGCCCACGTACTGCGACCTGGCCGCGCGCACCTTCCGGCACGGCTGGGACGCCTTGGCGCCGCGTACCCGCGGCGCACTCGTCGCCACGGTCTACAACCGCGGCGCCGGCATGCAGGGCGATCGCCGCCGAGAAATGCGCGAGCTGCGCGATGCATGCGTGCCCGCTGGCGACGTCGCCTGCATCGCCCGCGCGCTGCGCAGCATGACGCGGCTTTGGGCCGGCTCGACGATCGAGGCGGGCATGCGGGCGCGTTACGAGGCGACTGCGGCGCTGGCCATGAAAGGAGCGGACGCATGACCCCGTTGCAGATCTACGTGACCGCCTGCGTCATCTATCTCATCGGCTTCGTCGTCGGCTGGCGCAGAGGCTACAAGGCACGCGCCTCGCGTGGCCCGGCGCGGAGGGTTGGCGATTGATCCGCGCACTCGCCATCGCACTGGTTCTCGCGCTCGCCGCGCTCGCATGGCAGTCGTCCCGGCTGCATTCCGCCCAGATTGCAATGGCCGGCATGGAGCGCGACGCCGCTATTGCGCTTGCTGCCGCCGAGCATCGCGCGAGCGAAACCAACAACCAGGCGATCGGCGTCATCTTCGACGCCGGCACCGCCTATCAGCGAGGGCTGACCCATGCACAAACCACTGCCGATCGCGTTGCTGATGATCTTCGCAGCGGCACTCTCCGCCTGCGGCGCGAGTGGGCCGCGTGTGAAACCGGCCGTCTGGCCGACAGTGCCGCCGCTGGACGCGAGCTTGCAGAAGCCGACGAACGCCGAATCGCGCTTGCGAGCGCTGTTGTTCGAGTCGGCGCCGACTCCGACGCCAAAGAGCGAGCGCTGATCGCTGCGTACGAGGGTGTGCGCGCTGCCGTGAATGGAGCGCCGGGAAGGTGAGGGAACTCTCGCCCCGCCAGCTCGCGTTCGCTGCTGCCTATGCCAAGCATGGGGTGGCTGAGCGTGCTGCTGTGGAGGCTGGTTACGGCAAGCGGACTGCGCGCGCTCAGGGATCGCGCTTGTTGACAAATGCGGACATCGTTGCCGAGCTTGGGCGCCTTGTCCGCAGCACTGAAAGCGCCACCATCGCCGATGCAGTCGAGCGCAAGACGTTCCTGACCACCACGTTGCGCGATGCCGAAGGCGACATGAAGGATCGCCTAAAGGCCTGCGAGCTGCTCGGCAAGATGGAAGGCGACTTCCTCGAGCGCCGCGAGCTGACTGGCAAGGACGGCGCGCCATTGCAGCCGGCGGTCATCGAGTATGTTCGCCGTGAGCCATGACCGCATCCGCGTCGAGCTGTCGCCGGAGCAATTCGAGTTCGTCCAGGCGAACGACCCCTATCCGTGCTTCTGTGGCGGATTCGGCAGCGGCAAGACGTACGCAGCCGTCCATCGTGCCATCGCGCGCAAGCTCCAGTACCCGGCGCAGTCGGTCGCGTACTACCTGCCGACCTACGACCTGGTGCGCACGATCGCTTTCCCTCGCTTCGCCGAAGCCCTCGACGAGCTTCGCTTGCCGTGCACGCCCAACCGTGCCGAGAACGTCATGCGCGTGGCCGGATACGGCCAGATCATCTTCCGCACGATGGACACGCCGGAGCGCATCGTCGGTTACGAGGTCGCCGACTCCTTGGTCGACGAGCTCGACACGCTCAAGCCCGAGCAGGCGCGCGAGGTGTGGAACAAGATCATCGCGCGCAATCGCCAGAAGAAGCCTGACGGCTCGACCAACACGGTCGGCGTCGCGACCACTCCCGAAGGATTCCGATTTGTCTACGATCGCTGGCAACGCAATCCGGCGGCCGGCTATCGACTCATCAAGGCGCGCACTGAGAGCAATGCTGCGCATCTTCCGGCGGACTACGTCCAGAACCTGCGCGCTAGCTATCCGGCGAACCTGCTCGCGGCATACCTCGACGGCGAGTTCGTCAATCTCGCCAGCGGCAACGTGTATCCGGGCTTCGATCGGAACGCCGTGCACATGCCAGCGGTTGCCAAGCCGGGCGAGGCGCTCCACATCGGAATGGACTTCAACGTCATGAACATGACCGCGGTCGTGTCCGTGATCCGCGACGACCTGCCTTTCACGGTGGCAGAGCACACCGGCGTGCGCGACACACCAACGATGGCGGCCCTGCTGCAGGATCGTCATGCCGGCCACAGCATCACGGTCTATCCCGATGCCAGCGGCGCGAGCCGCAAGAGCGTGAACGCGCAGGAATCGGACATCGCCCTGCTCAAGCAGGCCGGGTTCGTCGTTCGCGTCAATCCGAGCAATCCGGCTGTGCGCGACCGCGTCAACGCGGTGAACGCGATTCTGCCGCGCTGGCGCATCAACACCGACGCTTGCCCGCACTTGGTCGAGGCCCTCGAGCAGCAGGCCTACGACCGCAATGGCGAGCCGAGCAAGAGCGGCGGCCACGATCACGCCTGCGATGCCGCCGGCTACTTCATCGCGCAGCGCTGGCCGATCCAGTGCCGCCGCGCCACCGCCACAACCCTGAGGATCTGATCATGGCCATGCAGGTCAACACGCCAGCGCCGCAGGTCGCCGCCATGCAGACCGACTGGCAGCTTGTCGACGACCTGCTCGGCGGCACCAAGGCGATGCGCGCCGCCGGCGATCGACACCTTCCGAAGCGCCCGCTCGAAGAAGTCACGGACTACGCCGCGCGCCTGTCTGCTGCCACGTTGCTGCCGGCATTCGCCGAAACGGTCAAGCGCATGGTCGGCCGCGTGTTCGCCGAGCCGATGCTGATCGGCGAAGACGTTCCTAAGTGGATCGACGGAGAGGTATTGCCAGACGTCGATCGACAGGGCCGCAATCTGCACGTGTTTGCGCGCGAATGGTTCGCCGAGGCGCTCGGCTACGGCCTGTCGCACTGCATCGTCGAATCGCCGCGCGCGGAAGGCGTGCGCACACAGGCGGATCAGCGCCGCGCCGGGCTGCGGCCGTACCTGATCCATGTCCATCCGCGCCGCGTGCTGGGCTGGAAGGAGCGCGATGGGAGGCTGGTGCAGGTGCGTATCCGGTTCGATCGCACGGTCGACGACGGTGAGTTCGGCGAGAAGACGGTCGAGCAGGTGCGCGTCTACGAACCCGGCCGCGTGCGCACGTACGAGCAAGGCGCGCGCGATGGCGCGTGGGTGCAGGTCGATGATGTGCCGACGGACCTGCAGCGCATCCCGCTGATCACGCTCTACACCGCGCGCACCGGCATGCTCACAGCAACGCCGCCACTGCGCGAGCTGGCGCACCTCAACGCCAAGCACTGGCGCATGCAGTCTGGCACCGACACGCTGATCGACACGGCCAGCGTGCCGATCCTGTCGATCAGCGGCGTGCAGGAAAGCGACGATATCGTCATCGGCGCCAAGCATGCCGTTCGACTGCCGCAAGGCGCGACGATGCAGTACGTCGAGCACACCGGTGCTGCAATCGACGCCGGACGGCGCGCACTGACTGACCTGGTCGAGGACATGCGGCGCGCTGGCGCGAAGCTGCTGCAGCCAGCCGACGCGGCGAAGACCGCGACCGAAGCACGCGAGGACGCCGCCGGCGACAACAGCGAGCTCGGCGGCATGGCGACGCAGCTGCAGGACACGCTCGTCGACGTACTCGATCTCATTGCCGAGTACCGCGGCGAGGCCAAGGGCGGCACGGTCACCGTACGCGCAAACCTCGACCCCGATCCGACCCCGGCGGACACGCTGACGGCACTGATCGGCCTGCGCAATGCGGGCGCACTGTCGGATGAAACCTTGTTCGCCGAGGCACAGCGTCGTGGCCTCGTCGCTGGCGACATCCCGTGGGCGGATGAGGCCGCGCGCATCGCGTCGCAGGGCATGCCGCTGGCCGCGTGACGTGCCGACAGAACGGCAAATCGTCGACGCCTACACGCGCCGCGCGCTGCTGCTGCTGCGCGTCGCGCGAGGGATCGCAGCAGACAACGACAAGGAACTGCGAGCGCTGGCCAATGATCTGCGCGCGGCAATTGTCGGCGCCGACCTGTCGGCACTCGGCCGGCGCGACCTGTCGGCGCTGCTGCGCACTCTTGGCGACGCCATCGAAGCGCGTTACGCAGCGATCTCCATCCACAGTGCGGCCTCGCTGGCTCAGCTCGCCGCCATCGAATCGGCGTGGGCAACGCGGGTTGGCGAGTTGTCGCGCCCTGCGGGCGCCGGTGCGATCGATGTGGCTGCGTCCGACGCGCTGGTGCTCGGACTCCCGGCTGTGAGGCATTGGGAGAGACAGGCATCGAACCTGTCGGATCGAGTCGCCGCCACCCTGCGCACAGCGATCGCCACAACGCTTCCTGCGGCAGACCTGATCGCGTCCATCGTCGGCGCAGGCCCACGCGGGCGCGAACGCGGCGGCCTGATGGAAGGTGCGCGCCAGCAGGCGGAGACGCTGGCGGACACCACCGCGCACGCCGTCGCGTACGCGGGCCGCGTAGCAGCATGGAAGGCCGGCGGCGTGAACGCGCTGAAGTGGCATTCGATCCTCGACAGCCGCACCACGATCAACTGCGCCACGCGCTCAGGAAAGCTCTACGACCTCGACTTCCAGCCGGTCGGGCACGACATCCCGATGGGCACGCCGCCGCCGGCGCACTGGAATTGCCGGTCGATCCTGGTGGGCATGAAGTACCCGGACGGCCAGATACCGGCCGACGGGCAGGATCCCTACAGCGAATCGCTTGATGCATGGCTGAAGCGCCAGCCCGAGGCGGCGCAGGACGAACTGCTCGGTCCGACGCGCGCCGCAATGTGGCGCGCCGGCGCACTCGACACGCGCGGATTGCTTGGCAGGGGCGGGGAGACGCTGAGCGTACGCGCCCTGGTCGACATGCGTATCACTCCGGAAACGCAGATTGCGTTGTGGTGGGCGCGTCCGAGGGGCGATTTGGTTGCGGTGCGCGTGCCAGACGAGCTGCAATCGGCAATGGCTGCCTCATCGAATGAAGCGATTCTGACGAGCTACTTCCGCAAGAAACAGCTCGCGAATCATCCGGAAATGGATACGGAGGTCTACACCCGGTTGCCGTCGTTGCTGGGGAATCCCGCTGTAGCAGTGCGGCAGGGACGCAATGACGTCTTGGTTATCGACGATGACGGCAGGAAACTGCTCGTCGTCATGCGTCCAGATTCAGTCGGAAGAATTCTCGTGCGCAGCGTGCACTACATCCGCGAACGCGAGTTCAGCAAGTTGCGTGACTTGCAGCCAATATTCGGCGAGTGGGACTGAAAAAAGCGGGGCCGCTCGCGAGGCGGCCCCATTGCTGGCGTGACGGACTCCAACACCCCGTCAACGGTACATGTCGGCTCGCGTGCGCCCAAGCCCGGAAGGCTCTGGAGAATTTGCCGCCAGCGCAATCATCGTAGCACCAGGAAGTGAATCGCGCACGAATGCGGCGCGGCTCGCCGTTCCTGCGTCGGGTGGTAAGTCGCTGCCATTTCTTGTTACCACCCCCTCCCTCCACGCTTCACCTCGTAGCTCGATCGCGGATGCGCGCGGGCGCCAAACGGCCAGATGGCCGCACATGGGCGGATGCCCGCACGAGGATTCCATGAAGCTCAAAACGACCGAAATCGACGGCAAGACGTATGCGGTTCTTCAGGACGGCATGCCCGTCTACGTGCACGACGATGGCAAGGAAGCGCCTTTCGACGCATCCGCCACCGTCTCCACGATCCGCGCACGCAATGCCGAGGCGAAGACCAACCGCGAACGCGCCGAGACGGCGGAAGCCGCGCTCAAGGCGTTCGAGGGTGTCGATGCCGAGGCCGCACGCAAGGCCATCGAAACGGTCGGCAAGCTCGATCAGAAGAAGCTCATCGACGCGGGGCAGGTCGATGCCGCAGTCGCGGCGGCGCTCAAGCCGGTGCAGGACAAGTTCGACGCCGAGGCCAAGCGGGCCGCGACGCTGGAGCAGCAGCTGCACAGCGAGATCGTCGGCGGGTCGTTTGCCCGTTCGAAGTTCATCGCCGAAAAGCTCGCGATTCCAGCCGACATGGTGCAGGCCGCATTCGGCAATCGGTTTGAGATCGCCGAAGGGAAGCTCAAGGCGACGGGCGTAGACGGCAATCCGGTGTTCAGCCGGAAGAATCCGGGCGCGCCAGCCGACTTCGACGAAGCGCTGGAAATCCTCGTGGACCAGTACCCGCACAAGGACTCGATCCTGAAGGCGGATCAGAAAGGCGGCTCCGGCGCGCCAGCTAATAGCGGCGGTCAGAGCGGCAAGCAATCCATCAATCGAGCTGCATTCGAGGCGCTTGAGCCGTCCGGCCGAAGCGACTTTATCTCGAAGGGCGGCGTGGTCACCGACTAGTCGACGCGAGGTTCATCAGTATGGCTAACACCCTCACCGGCATCATCCCCACCCTCTACGAGGCGCTCAACACCATTTCGCGCGAAATGGTCGGCATGATCCCGGCCGTTCGCCGTGACAGCAATGCCGAGCGCGCCGCTGTCGGCCAGACCGTGCGCGTACCGCTCGGCGAATCCGGCGCCCTGGAAGACATCACGCCCGGCGTGACGCCGGCAAACAGCGGCGATACGACCGTCGGCTATACGGACATCACGATCACGAAGTCCAAGGCGGCGCCCGTTCGCTGGAACGGCGAGGAACAGCGCGCGGTCGGCACGGCTGGCGTCTACAACCAGGTTCTCGCCGACCAGTTCACTGATGCGATGCGCAAACTGGTCAATGCAGTCGAGATCGATTTGGCGACAGCCGGAAAGGTTGGCGCCTCCCGCGCATACGGCACCGCTGGCACTGCGCCTTTCGGCACCGCGGGCGACCTGTCCGACGTGGCGGGCGTCCTGCAGATTCTGGAAGACAACGGCGCCCCGAAGACCGACCTGCAGCTCGCGCTCGGCTCGATGGCGATGGCCAACCTCCGCGGCAAACAGTCCGTGTTGTTCAAGGTCAACGAGGCCGGCAGCTCCGACATGCTGCGCAACGGCATGACCGATCGCCTGCAGGGCTTCGCGCTCCGCAACTCGGCCGGCATCGTGACGCATACCGCCGGCACCGGCGCGGGCTACGTTACGAGCGGCTCGACCGCGGTCGGCGTCGGCAGCGTCGCGCTGGTCACCGGCACCGGCACCGTGCTTGCTGGCGATGTTGTGACGTTCGCCGCGGATGCCGCGCGCAAGTATGTCGTCGGCACCGGCGTGACCGCGCCGGGCACGATCACGCTGAACAAGCCCGGCGCGCGCATCGTCATCCCGACCGCAAATGCGTTGACCGTTGGCGGTAGCTACACGCCGAACCTCGCGTTCTCGCGCAATGCAATCGTTCTGGCGGCGCGCGCCCCCGCAGTCCCGACCGGCGGCGACTCGGCGGATGACGCCATGACGCTGACCGATCCGCTGACCGGCATCACGTTCGAGGTGCGCGTGTACCGCCAGTACCGTCAGGTCAAGTACGAAGTGTGCTTGGCGTGGGGCTGCTCGGCGATCAAGCCGGAGCACATCGCGACCCTCATTGGCTGACCTTGATAGCGCCCGAAGCAGACCGCTTCGGGCGCTGCGGAGAAGATCATGGCTACACCCAAGAAGACGCAACAGAACGAGACGTCGGAGCAGACCGCTTCGGGCGCCGATGAACATTTGATCGCGATGCGTAAGGGTGGTGAGACGCTCGACGTGCATCCGTCGTGCGTTGACGCGCACAAAGCCGCGGGCTGGGTCGAGGGCTGACCGTGACGACCACTGTGCGCATCACCCACGGCTCGCCGGGCGGCGACAAGCAGATCCACGCGATCCCTGTCGACGCTGGCACGGGCGAGTCGAATGGGAATCCGGGCGTCTACATCGAACCGGGCCGATACGCCGACCTGCTGGTGCATGGCGGCCAGTGTATCCGTGTGTCCGAAGTCCAGCCCGAGGCGCAGGGCTGACGATGGCGCTCATCGTCGAAAATGGCACCGGCAAGCCCGACGCGGACAGCTATGTCTCCGTCGCGGACGCCAGCGCCTATCACTCGGCGATGGGCAACCTCGCGTGGGCCGATCTCGATGTGCTGGTCATGGAAGCGGCCTTGCGCCGCGCGACGCAGTACCTCGACACGCGGCATCAGTTCGCCGGCGATCCGCTGACCAGCACGCAGGCGCTGGCATGGCCGCGTGACGTCGCGCCATGGCCGGTCAAGCGCGTGCAGGATGCGTGCTGCGAACTCGCCCTGCGGGCATCCACCGGCGCTCTGTACGCCGACCAGGGCGATGCGCCCGTCACCGAGGAAACCGTCGGCCCGATCACCGTGAAATACGGAGCAGGGCAGAACGGTGGTCAGACGCGCTTCGCCGTCGTCGATGATCTCCTGCGCGGGCTGCTGCGCGTCTCCGGCCGCATGACGCTCCGCTTGGAGCGCGCCTCGTGACCGGATTCAACTATGCGCGCATCGCTGCATCGGCGGGTCGGCTGCTCGAACGCTTCGGGCAGGTGATGACGTTCTCGCGCACTGCGCCGGATGGCGCCGTCAGCACGTTCACGGCTGTCGCGGTGGTCGCAGCGACCGTCAAGCACGCGCTTGGCGATTCCGGCATTGCCGTCGGCGACGACAAGCTGCTGGTCGACGCGACCGTGAAGCCCGAAGCCGGCGATCGCGTCGCCTACAACGGTGGATCACGCGTCATCGTGGATCCGGTCGTCACACTCAATCCGGCCGGCACCCGCGTACTGGTCGAGTGCTACGCGAGGGCGGGCTGATGACGACGTTCTCCGTCGCCCTCGACGACGCCAAGGCGCGCGCGATGCTTGATCGCGTCGCCAAGGTCGGGTCGGGCGCGAAGACGATGCGCGCCGTGTCGCTCGTGCTGCGCAACCTCACCCATGAGGCGTTTCGCGATGGCGCGGCGAACTGGCCGCCGCTGTCGCCGGCTACGCTCGCGGCACGTGCGCGCAAGGGAAATCACAGCAAACAGCCACTGATCGCCACCGGCGCGATGTACGCCAGTATCGAAGCTAGCAACACCGACACAGAAGCCAGTGTCTCCGTTGGCGATGGCCTCCCCGACGCGCGCGCTTGGTACAACCAGTTCGGCACGTTGCGCGCGCCGGCGCGCCCATTCCTGCCGATCACCAACTTCGGCACGCCGAACCCGACGCAAGCGTGGCTCGATGCGGTGATGGAGCCGGTACGCAAGGAAATGGCGGAGGCCGTCGAGGCATGAACGCGCGCCTGTCCATCGCCGCCATCGCTGCGCACCTGCGCACGCTGCCTGCGCTCGCCGGCATCCGGATCGGCACCGGCTACGACCGCGACTACCTGACCGCGTTTGCCAAGACATGGCCGGCCGTTTGGATCGCTGCGCAGCGTATGACGCGCATCGACGATGGCCGTGGCTTCTCCGGCTGCTTCCGCCAGCACTGCAAGGTCGACATCGCTGTGCGCTTGGTCGTGCAGCGCTACGCCGATGGCAGCGTCGACGCCGAACAGCGCCTCAACGCACTGCACGACGCCGTCGCCGACGCGCTCAAGGACTGGACGCCGCCAGGCGCCGATGAGCCGCTGGTGTGGGAGTCCGCGCAGGACGGCGACTCCACCGAATCCCTGATGACCGCCGACCTGATTTTCAGCACCACAGTCACCTACGCGAGGGACGCATGAAGAACGCACCTTTCCCGCTTGAGGGCGGCAGCTATCGAGTCGTCGACGGCCAACTTGTCCGCGATGACGCCGCGACTGGCGATGCAGCGGCCGGCACGTTCGACCCCACCACGTTCGACAGCCCGCGCGCGCAGATGGATTCGTACACGCCCAAGGCCGCCGCCACCAAGAAGCCGGCTGTGCCGGCCAAGCACACCGAGGACTGACGTCATGGCACAACCGAATCTGGACTTCTTCCGCAAGCGCAACCTGCTCGTCAAGGCCGAGGCCACCGAGGGCACCGACAGCGCGCCGACCGGCGCGACCGATGGCTTCCGCCTGTTCGATGGCAGCAGCTCGACCGAGTTCGATCGCGTAGACCGCCCGCTCGACAAGCCGTTCTTCGGCGGCGACCCGTTCGTGGTCGCGAACAAGCGCGCGAAGATCGAGGGCGAGTTCGAAATCTACCCGCCGGCCACGCCGGGTGCTGCGAGCACCAGCGACGCGGACTGCGCGCGCGTCCTGCTGCCCGGCGGCATGAGTGTCGTCAAGGATGCCGTCGGCAAGACCACGCGCTACAACCCGATCAGCAGCGGCATCCCGTCGGTCACTGCGTACTGGTATCACGTGCGCCGGTTGCTCAAGGTCACCGGCGCGCGCACGTCGCTCTCCGGCATCGCCATCGAGATCGGCCAGCGCATGAAGGGCAAGGCATCCATTCAGGGCGACTACGTCGACTGGTCGACCAGCGTGATCCCCGCCGTCACGCTGCCGAGCAAGATTCCGACTGTCGCCAGCGCACGCAACATGCGCACCACGCTCTCCACATTGGTGCGCGGCGCCACCGCGAGCACCAATGCCACGCCGCTCGCCGATCTGCTGGTGTGGGCCAAGTCGCTCAGCGTCGATTTCGGTTCTGACCTCAAGCACAAGGAATACAGCAGCAAGTCCGTCAACCAGATCAGCGACCGCAAGCCGACCTTCTCGCTGAAGCTCGCCACGACCGACATAACCAACGATTTCGACCCGCTCTACGTGCGCGACAACGGCATCGTGCTGGTCGCCAACGTGAAGCTGTTCGAAGTGGGCGGCACGCCGGATTCAGTGCTGACCGGCTTGTACAGCGAGCTCAACGTGCGCTGCCAGGTCGATAACGTCACCGAGACCGACATCGACGGCGACGACGGCTGGGAAATCACCGGCCCGTGCATCCCCAGCGACACCGGCGGCGACGAGTTCTACATCGGCTTCGGCGACGAGGCGTAAGCCAAACACCACCCATCACGCGCGGCCGCGTCGTGCGGCCGCGCGTAACACCCAAGGAGAACCCCCATGTCCGTATCCATGATCCAGATCGCCGAGGCCAAGACGCACCCGATCCGCGTCGACATCCAGACGTCGGTGGCGAAGGGCTACTTCATCGGCCACGCGCACGTCGTCAGCAAGACCGCGTTCGACGCGCTGCGCAATGCGGTGGTCGATGGCGAGTACGAGGGCCGCGACGAAGAGCTGCTGCGCACGATGTACGACCGCTTCGACGGCTTCGGCGATGCCGACGGCTTCGCGGAACTGCTGACCGGCAAGGCCAGTGCGTACCTGTACCCGGCCGCGACCGCGGCGTACTTCGAGCAGTTTGGTGAGGCCCGCCGGGGAAACTCCGCGAAGCGGCGCTCGCGCTAAGCGGACTCCGCGACCACTCCCCGGGCCATGACGACGACGGCGACGACGATACCGGCGACCGCGAGGAATCGCTGGACGATTCCGACGACTCCGGCCGCGCGCTCGTCGTCGATGTCGATGTCTGGGAATGCCACCTCGCGGCTGTCGACGTGTTCCGTCTCTGCTCGATCGCTGGCATCGGCGCCGGCATGGGCGGCATCGCGTGGACCGGTATCGAAGCGACGGAGCTGCGCGCGGCGCTCGCGCTCCGTCGTGTACGGCGAGCGGACTGGCCAGACCTCGCCGACGACGTGCACGACATGGGCAACGCCGTCGCCAGCGAGCGCAATCGACGTGCGGCGGCAGAGGCGAAGCGGAAGGGGTGAGAGAACATTCCCTCCATTCCCAAAACCGAGCCCTGAATTGAGGAAACACACCAATGGAACGAACGACTGGAAGTGCACGTACGTGGTGGGACCGCATCGTGATCTGGCGCGCCGCAATGAGGCTCGCGGTCGCGCATGGCTGGCGACTCGATGAGTGCATAGAGCAGGCCGCGCAAGCGCGCGACCTGCTACATGGTGAAACGGGTTAACTATCGATCTCGTCGTAGGTGCGCTTCAGGATCACCTGATACGCGTCGCCTATAACCTTGGCGGCATCGACTGCCCTGTCCATGTGCACGCCGGCCGCAAAGATAGCCTTGCTCTGAATCGCCGCAATCAAGATGTCTGCGGCGATTTCTTCGTTGGATTTGCTCACGTCTTACCCCTGAATGACCGCAATGGCGCGGCCATCTGCGAGTGTAGGACGCGAAGTCTTTCGCTGGCGTCGGCAGACTGGGTGCGCGGTCTGTAGGAGATTTCCTACGCAGGCAGTAGCCGCCGCGACCTGGTCGCTCGAATCAGGTTTCCACCGCTGATGGTTTCAAAGCGCTTGAAACTCGCGCCTCAAGCGCTCGGCGCGGGCATGGGGCAAGCTGGCCCTACCAGAGCCTGCGTCGCGAATCTGCGTGCGCAGCGCGTGCAAGCAAACGTGGTTGCAGCGCGCCGATCGGTGTGGAATCGCCACTCGCAACGAGGAGAAAAATGGGTGGAATCTACTTTGCGCGCTTTTTTTGAGGCCTCGGCTCGACGGGCGCGGAACCCTCTTCGAGAGAGCGGAGGGCTTGTTCGCGCGTGATGTGGACCTTTTCAACGCCGTCGTTTGATGGTCCGAAGGTGCGGTAGTTGACGAGGAACCTCTCAAGGAGTTCGGCCGCTCCATCGCCATCAACAGATGCCAGCGCTCGTGCTCTTTGAATGACATTGAGAAAGTCGGGCTCGCCGTACGGAACGAACTGGATCTCGACAGAAGTGATGCCGGGGTCAACGTCCTTCCTCGCGTTACTGATAGCGGCAATAACGTCCATCAAGCTAGCGCTCAGCGGGACGTCCAGCTTTAGGCGAAGAACATGGACGGTCGCGGAGGCGCCGAAGCTGCCGTCAAGGCGGCTGATGATCTCGGCATTCATGGATTTGGAGGTGCGCGCAGCCTCTTCGGTCAACGCTGCATGTAGCGCGTCGGGCATGCGTAGCGTGATTCTGGTGTAGCCATCGTCGTTCATGCGCGCATTCCACCATTTTCGTGTCAAAAAGTCTTGACACTGTTTCCGTGTCGTGGCTTGATGTGATGATGACACGAAAGAAGTGTCATTTCTGCGCTTCTGTAATGGATGGCTGTACAAGGGGCTCGCCGACGGTCGCCCGCCGAATGTAAGGCGGGAAATTGGGTTTCGTCTCTAGCTTGAGGAGTTCGTCATGTACTGCGGCGATCGTTCCTTCCAGGTCACTGATCTCATCAAGGTCTTGCGGATCGGCTGCCTTAGCGTCCGACAGAAATTTTTTAGTGTCACGGTAAATCGAGTTCATGACGGCCCATCTCGCCAAGAGGTCATCTTGGGCCGGCGTCGTATCCAGTTCGATTGTTTCGAAAGTTGCCTCAAGCCGGTGAAGAAGCTCGGCGTTCATGGAACGTCCGTTCGCTTTGGCTGCTTCGGCGAGTCTGCCGCGCATATCGGATCTAGGCGGAAAGCGAAGAACGAACTTGTCAGCTTCGTCGGATGGGTACGCGGACTTCTTTTCGGGGGTCTTGGCCATGCTGCGATTGTGATGGCGAATCGCCACACTTGGAATAGTGGCGAATCGACACAAAGCGCTTGACAGCATAGTGGCGACTCGACACTATCTGCGTCGATGGCGACTCGCCATCATGCAAACTAGGAGAGCCGGCGTGACTTCGGAAGACAACAAGCCCGCGGTCCTGAACCTTAGGACCACTGAGGAAGTGAAGAAAGAGCTTCGGCGCAAGGCGCGGGAGCAGGATCGATCGATGAACTGGTTGCACGACCGCCTGCTGCGTCAGGCGCTTGGGATGGAAGCAAAGGAGGTGGCATGAGCACCACAGAACTGGCTGGGATTGGCCTGAAGGCCATCGAGTACAAGGACGCCGTGGATGCCAGGAGAGATGCCGCTTTCGAGTTCGATGCGGCTTGCTCTAAATGGAAGGAAGGCAACGGAGTCAGCTTTATCGAGAGGGGCTCCGAGGCCTGGAATCAGATGCTCGGTGCGGTTGCTGGGGAGATTGAGACGGTCAAGAAGGCGAAGGCTGCGGAGCGAAACACGCGCGAGCGGCTGTTCCGGGCGGTGAGGAGGGCGGCATGAACATCGTCACGGTCAACAACGTGGATCTGCCGGTGATGGAACATCGGGAGCAGCGCGTCATCACTCTCGCGCAGGTCGACGCGGTTCATGGGCGGCCGTCCGGAACTGCTGGCCGCAACTTCCGAGAGCATCGCGCCAGATTCGTGGAAGGGGTGGACTACTTCGAGGCTAACCAACCGGACGAAATTCGTCGGCTTGGTCTCATCCGTCCGCAAGGAGGAACACCCGATCGCGTGATTCTTCTGACCGAAACCGGCTACACCATGCTGGTGAAGCCGTTCAACGATGATCTTGCGTGGCAGGTCCAGCGGCAGATCGTGAGCGGGTATTTCGCAGCAAAGCGCCTCATCGCCGAAATGCCCCACCAGCTCACGGGCTACGTCGCAGATGGCTGCACTTTGATCGAGTCGTTCAAGCGAACGATGAATCCGGCCGCATCCACCACGCTCGGCATGTATCAGAAGCTCGCGGACAGCTCCGGGCATGCTCGGCTGCTCCCTGCCTACGCTGTCGACAGCCCTGCCAACGATGGGTCGAGCCATGCGACGAAGGCCCTGAAGGATCTGCTGGACCAGTTCGGCGTTGGCCTGAGTAGCCGAAAGGTCTACCCACTGCTTGAGAAAGCCGGACTGATGGAGCACCGCAGCAGGCCGAGCAGCAAAGGCGGCTCGAAGCGATTCTGGAGCTTCTCCGAAGCTGGCCTGGCCTATGGCAAGAACATGTCACACCCGTCGAACCAGCGCGAAACGCAGCCGCACTTCTACGAGAGCGAGTTCTCGAAGCTGCTCGGCGTCGTTGGTCTCGGTATGAAGAAAGCCGCATGACCACAAACAAAAAGGCCTCGACTGCGCCAACAGTCGAGGCCTCGGATGAAAGTCTTCAGAGGACATTTCAATGCTGAACACTACAACTGAAATCGAACAAGAGCAAGCCGCGCCGAGCCACCTCTCCGACGCACGCGACTTGTTCCACGCACTATCAGACCTGCGCGAGCGCTTGCGATGGATGGAAGTGCTGGCCACCTGCGTTGACGACCTTGCAGCCGGGGTCGTCGCCGGAACCGCTGCGCATGGGCGACATCCCAGCGTCGCTGCGGATCGCATCCGCACCCTCGCGAATCTGACTCACTACCTTTCCAGCGATGCGTTCGGCGTCGCGGATGGAGCGACGTCGGATGGCATCGAGGAACGTCTTTTCCCGCCCCGCAAGGGAGGTGTGGCATGAGCGCACAGACTCTCACCATTGCGGCGCCGAACATCAAGACTGCTGTCTTCGGTATCCGCGGCACTGCGCCGTTGGTCGTGAACCGCTTCAGCCTGAAAGCTCGCGAGATGATTCGAGCCACGCAGGCAGAGGGCAGCACGGCGCGCGGAAAGAAGAAGCGCGAGGCGAAGGACTTCAGAGCGCTGTTCGAGGGGTCGATGTATCGCAGCAAGGACGGCTGGGTCGGCGTGCACGCCGGCTCGTTCCGCAACGCAATGATCAGCGCATGCAGGACGGTGGGCGTGCCGATGACCCGCGCGAAGCTGGCTGTGTTCATTGAGGCGGATGGCTTCGACGCGGCAGATGGAACCCCGCTGGTTCGCGTTCATGGAGATCCGATGCAGCACGAGGCTATGACGAGAAACGCTACGGGCGTTTGCGATCTTCGCGTGCGCGCCATGTTCGAGGAGTGGCGCGCCGAACTTCGAGTGCGCTTCGATGCTGACATGCTGTCGCTTAGCGACGTCGCGAATCTGCTGGCACGCGTCGGCCTTCAAGTTGGCATCGGCGAAGGCAGGCCAGACTCGAAAGCGTCCGGTGGTGTGGGCTGGGGCACGTTCGAACTGCAAGGAGAGCCAGCATGAGTCGCGATCGCGAGAAGATCAAAGCCGAGCTCGAACAGCTTGAGCGCAATGGCATCGTGAAGCCGGCGGATGTTGTGGAGTTCGCGCGCAATCCGGAAACGGCATTGCATGCCTGCTTCGAGTGGGATGACACCGAGGCAGCACAGCAGTGGCGTATCGAGCAGGCGAGGGCGGTCATTCGCTGCTATGTCGTCGTCGAGGACTCCAAGCCAGCCGAACCGGTACGGGCATTCGTCGCGCTGCGTGGCGACCGGAAGGAAGGCGGTGGTTATCGCAAGTTCGCCGATGTGATGAGCAACGAGCAACTGCACGCTGCGCTGATGCGCGATGCGCTGACCGACCTCAAGTCGGCTCAACGGCGATTCGCGAAGTTGACGGAGTTGACGAAGGTGTTCCGCGAGGTCGACAAGGCCGAGCGCGCATTCGAGCGGCAACAGAAGCGCGGCAAGAAGGACGCCGCGTGAGTTCTACCCGGCCGACGGATCGGCCGGTTTGCGCAAGAGGGATAGACGCGGCAGGCGAGGATTGGCTTCGAAGGCAAGGTCGGGCAAGGTCCGGCAACGCAGGCACGGTTGGGCAAGGCTCGGCTTGGCACGGCGCGGCTTCGCATCGCAGGCAAGGTGTGGCCCGGCGTGACGTCGAGTGGCAGGGAGCGGCATCGCGACCAACCCCGGTAGTTCTCTGCCGGGGTTCTTTACGATGATAGGCTGCCGCGGCTCCATCGACAGGGGGGAAGGCATGTCTGGCGACGTCTATCCGATCAACTCAATCAGCTTCTTCATTCAAAATCCCAAAGGCGATCATCCGACGGAGGAGGAGATGATCGAACTCGGCGCGCAAGTTGCTGCGTACTTTCGCGAGCTGCTTGAGCACGATGATCGTCTGCGCGGCGTTGTCAGTATCCGACGGGTCGACGTTCGATGCGGGTGCACCATCGCAACCATTTCTCTGGTCGTCGGCTTGGTCGGCACCGTCGCTCAGTACTCGCAGATCAAAACATCGGTGGCTGAACTAGCGCGCGACGTTCAAGGCCTTTGGGTGAAGCTCGAACGCTGGGCGAAACCGTACCGCGTGTGGCTCTATCGCGAGGATCTTGTTGACTATGATGAAAAAGGGGAAATCAGGTTCCGCGGTGAGCCGGAGGCATAGCTCGCTCGTCGGCTCGTCTCAGCGAGTGAGATCGTGCCCCACTATTCTGAATCTGCTCGCCAACCCCTCCCGGCGAGCGCCATAACCACTATCCCGCAGCCGCTCGTCGTGAGACGCCGGGACTGCGGGAGCTTTTTTTGAGGGAAACGATGCGCCTGATTGTTTGCGGTGGCCGCGACTACAGCGATGAAGCGTTTGTGTTCCCCACCCTTGACCGTGTGCACGCGAAGCGAAGCGTCACGCAGGTCGTACAGGGTGGCGCGACAGGGGCTGATGCACTGGCAAAGCACTGGGCCGATGCTCGCGGCGTCGAATGCCTGACGATTCGCGCCGACTGGCGGACGCACGGCAAGGCAGCCGGACCGATCCGCAATGGCCAAATGCTCGACCTACAGCCGGATGGCTTGGTCGCCTTCCCGGGAGGTCGAGGAACGGCGGACATGTGCCGACAAGCAGCGGCGCGTGGTGTCGCTGTGTGGCATCCAGCAGGCTCTCAGAGTTACGAATCTACGCCGATGGGAACGTCCCGCAATAGCGACGCATAGAGCGACGCGGCCCCCTATGGTGCAGCGACCTGTAGAAGATCGTTCGATTTCTCTGAGAAGGCACGTGCCACGATTGGTCCGTTCGTCACTTCATCGACGGAGAGTGAGTCGATTGACGCTATTGCTTGGCGCTCGATGAGCTTACGGTCACGCTGGAACTGATGAACGTCGAAGCTGATGGAAAAGATTCGACGAGTTGTCCTTCCGACCGAGACGCGGAAATAAGGGGAGATCAGCACCTCGTCCGCGCCTTCCTCGGTGATGTACTGAAACTCGATGGTTAGGCAGCCGGATTGCGTGCTGTATTCAGCTCGCACCTTCGTCGGTACGTTGTATGGCGACGGCGACGATAGTGACCACGGGGCATCCTTCGGATGAACGAAGGGTGCTATGCGATCGGGGTTGAGCTTCAACCATTTGGTGCTACTGGTCACTTGATCGTTCATTTCATTTCCCTCTCAAGTACCCGGCCAGGTGCGACGCTAGGGGCTTGAATGCCTTTTGTGCGCGCTTGGGGTCGAACCCTTCCTTAACACAGTCTATGACAATGACGCCCCATCGTTTGTTATCTACGTCAACAGGGATGCCCATAAGTGAGCGAGCCTGGGGCGGCTTCTTCCTTAGGCGACTCGGACTGCAGAAAGATTGTTCCCCGTAGTTCGCGAACTGGGCGTCGGTCGCTCCTGGGGCGCGGAGGTTTGGAAGTCCGCTGACATATTTGATTTCCCTAGATGACCAAGCTTTCCCGGCGACGCCTTCAGCACACTCACCATCGTCCGGAGCACAGAAGATCGCAGAAGTCTTGCGCGTCGAGAATCCTGATCGCTCGTAGGGCATCAGCCATCCGCCGACGCACGGCCATCGACGAAGTGTGAATTTGTGATGTCGAAACAGGGTGACTCGACCATGCTGTTCATAGTCGAGCTTCTGATCCTTGAACGTGGCGTCTTTGATCTCATTCAGAACCCGCCATACTTCTTCTCGACGGCTCCGATCCGTAAAGTGACGCGCGGACACTATGATCGGAGTTGCGACGGCGAGCGCTGGAAGTACCCAACCGTTCCTGACCGGATCGGTCACGAAGCTTAGAGCGGCAGGAATTTTGTCAGGAGGGGCCTGGTGAATGGCCGCTGCAAGAATTGACGTCGTTCTTGTCCCGCGATCGATCAGCTTGATCGGTGTCGCAAGAAGACTGCTTCCGATTTTCATGCCGTCCCCTGTCCATCGGCAATTGCTTTCGGCCTATTCCCGGTAGGCACTCGTCGACTCTAGCCGATTCGGCTCTGGCTGTCCTTTCCGATCGTTCCCGCAGCGCAGCAGTCGCATTCGCAGCGATTGCGATGACGATTGGTGTGCGTTGACTCGCGCTTGCAGCCCGGTGGTAACCCGCCCGCCTATCTACTTACCACCCCGCGCGGCCACGCTGCTTGCATGGTCGCGCCACCCACATCCAGCCCGACGCATTCGTGCGTTGACTCGCCCCCGTTCCTAGTCAACACCTGCGGACGGCACGCTGGTGGCATGGACACGATGGCTGCCAGCGAGAGCGTCGAGAGCATGCGGAGGCACCTTGGGCGCCGCCGTGTCTCAGGCCGGAACGGCGGTCAGCTTCACGCCCAACGCGGTGCACACGCGCTGGATCGTCTCGAAGCGCGGATGTGCGCCTGGACGAAGCGCCTTGTACAATGCCTCGCGCGCAATGCCGGCAGATTCTGCAACGGCCGACATGCCGCGCGCGCGGGCGATAGTGCCAAGCGCGCGCGCCAGTTCTGCCGGGTCGTTTTCCTCGATCACCAGCGTAAGGTATTCGGCGATGGCTTCCTCGCTATCGAGGTGTTCGGCCATGTCGAACTCGGGAAGATCGGCGATTTTGGTCTTCTTGGTCATGGGTCAGTCCTCCAACGTGGCGGCCAGTTTCTTCGCGGCGGCAATGTCGCGGGCCTGCGTGGATTTGTCACCGCCGCCCAGCATCACGATCAGCACCGCTCCGCGCTGGATGTAATACATGCGCCAGCCCGGGCCGAAGTGCTCGCGCATCTCGCTCACGCCTTCGCCGACCGGCTCCACGTCGCCGAGGATGCCACGCTGCGCCTTGTCGAGCCGCCTGGACAGGCGCACGACCGTTTTCACGTCGCGGATGCCGTCGAACCAGTCGATGAACTCGGGCGTTTTCTTGATCGTGAACATGATGCGAGTGTAATCGAACGATTACTGTCGATCAAGTCCGCTCGGGCGGCGATCAGCAACGGGCAGGCGAGGGCGCTACTCGACGAGCTTCAGCTCCAGTTCGAGCGCTGTTCGCTTCTCGTCCATCGTGGCCTTCGCGTGCTTGCTGTTCGCCGCGTCGATCAGCGACGTCGGCGCCGCGTTCTCGAAGTAGCTCGTCGCGGCCACGTAGAGCTCCTTTGTCGCCTTGAGCAGGTCCGGCTTCTTCTTCGCCGCGGCCAGCGCTGCGCCGATGTGGGATTCGAGGGACTTCTTCGTTTGCAGCCCTGCTGCGAAAGCGGCGGCAGGGCCGTTGGCGAGTTCGACCGAATCCTGTCCCAACAGCACATCGACAGTGAGCCGATGGATCGCCGAGTAGTCCGCCTTCTTCGCCGCGCCAACGGTGCCGGCCATGCCGGCGAGCAGAAGCACCGCAAACCATTTCCCCAGTGCGCGCATTGCCCATCCCCTGATTGATCAACGAACGAGCGTACACCCGACCTATGGCCGAGAAAACCGTCACCCTGAGAATCGTCGCCAACAGCGGCCAGATGGTCGGCGAAGTGCGCGCTTTATGTGCGCTTCCACCACAAGTAGAAGCGAATGGCCGCGTACCAAAAGAACCCGGTGGCGGTCACGAACGGGGAAAAGAACACCCGCAGAACGTGGTCGCCCTGCTGGGCTTGGCTGTACAGGTAATAGAGCGTCGCTGCGCCACTCCAGAACAAAAGTGCTGCGAACGTGATTTGCAATTTGATCGCACGGCTCGTGCCCGCTCCGGCTGTAGGCATCGGCTTGCCGCAGCTTAGACATGCACGAGCTGAGTCCGAAACGCTTCTGCCGCAGTCCGAACATGTGACTAGCGCCATTGGTAGCCCCTGACCCGATCGACACGAAGAGCATAGCGAACCCTCATGACTGAGAAAACTGTCACCCTCAGAATCGTCGCCGACAGCGGAAAGATGGTCGGTGAAGTCAACGTCGCGAAGGGTGCGCTCCGCGGACTCGGAGATGAGGGCGAGAAGGCCGCAAAAGGACTTGACCGCGTTGCTTCCTCCGCTGATCGCGCGGAGAGCTTTGTCGTCCGCATGGGGACGGCGGCCGGCGCGGCGGCCGCCGCCTTGGCGACGACGCTCGCTGTCATGGTGAAGACCCAGATCGACGCCGCGGACGCCGCCGGCAAGATGGCTGCTCGGACAGGGCTGTCGGTTGAGGCCCTTTCTGCCTTGCAGCAGGCCGCACGCTCGAACAGCGAAAGCTTGGATGCGATTCCTCGATTGCTCGATGCGATTCAAACATCGGCCGCGAAGGCTGCCGCTGGAGTGCGATCGCAAGCGGCCGACTTCAAGGCGATGGGTATTTCGGTTCGCGACACGAACACTGGCGCGCTCAAACCTGCGGAAGCCATCCTTGGGGAGGTCACCGCCAAGCTGGCCACGTACCGCAATGGCGTCGCCAAGACAGCGTTGGAAAATCGCTTGTTCGGCGACTCCGCGAGCGCGCTTCGGCTAACGCTCAGGCAGCTCGGAGAAGATGGACTCGACCTGTTGAAAGAGAAGGCTGATGCCGCCGGCCGTCTGATCAGTGGCGACACTGCCGAAAAGGCTGCCAAGTTCAACGACGAACTGCAGCGCGCGAAGGACCGGGTCATCGGAGTGGCATCGGAGATAGGCGAGGCTCTCTTGCCGGCATTGATCGACGGAGCGGCAGGATTTGCCGACATGCTGGATGCGGCGGCAAAGAACGAAACAGTGCGGGCGACGCTGTCGGCGATTTGGGAGGCCGCAAAGACGGGCGCCGGCTTCGTTCGCGAGCTGGCCGGCGCATTCGCTGAAATGGCGAATGATCCAGGCTTGCTGCAGTTCCTTGAGCGCACCCGGTGGGAGCTGGAGCAAATTGCCAAGTTGGTTCCTGATTCGATCAGGGACATAAAGCCGGGTGCGAGCACGACAGTGCAATGGACCATGCCGGAATGGCTGAAGGCGATCAACGGGGATACGCCGGGTGGTGTCATTTTCGACCGCAGGGCAAAGCTGGCCGCAAAAGAGGCAGCCGATGCCGCATCCAACAATCCCTTCAACATCGCATCGACCCAGCAGCTTGTCGACCTGTCACGTCCGCTGCTCGATGATCTGACGAAGATGTGGGAAACGGTCACGGGAGCCGTCGACGACTTCGGTCTGCACGCGAAGCAGGTGGCCAAGCCGGATGCGCCCGGCGTGCCGGTGCTGCCGCCGCGAGATTCCTCTGCGGCCAAGGAGGCCGCGGAGAACGAACGCATCCTTGCACAGGTGCAGTCCGAAGCGAACAAGCAAGTCGAGGCGGCATTCGAACTCAATGACCGGCTCTCGAACGGCTATAGCGGGCCGTGGGCGAGGGCGCAGCAAGAGTACGCCAAGCAGATCGACACCATCGCACAGGGCATGGTCGGCCTCACCACGCAAATGAATCTCGGCATGATTACGCCAGAGCAGTACGCGCGCGGCATGCAGATGCTCAGCGACTCGGCTGGCGTCGCTGCGGACCGCTTGCACAAAACTCAGGCAGCGGTCGGATCAGCAGACGCTGTGATCGCCACCGCAATGGCGACACTCACCAGCGAGACGGCTGCTCGCGGAAAGTCTTCGGCGGCAATCAACGCAGAGAACTTCGCGCGACAGATCGAGCAGAAGCTGATTCGCGACGGCCTGCCGTACCAGAAGAGCAAGATCGACGCGCTGAAAGCCGAGGCAGAAAGCATCTTCTCTTTGAACGACATCCTGCAGCAGTTCGGCGACACCGATCCGTTCCTCAATCTCGTCGACAGCGTCGGCAAGGCCGAGAAGGCGCTGAAAAATCTGAAAGGCCCGATGGGCGAAGCCCTCGATCCAGAACTGGCGAAGAAATACGAAAACGCGATCGCTGCTGCGAACATGCAGATTGGCGTCAAGATGGTGGGGTCCTACAGCGCGCTGTTGGGTTCTGTGCGCGCGTTCACCCGAGAAGGAAGCAAGTCGTACGAGCAGATATCCGCTGGCATGGCCGCTCTGCAAATTGTGCAGGACGCGCTTGCGATGCGCGCGGCCATTATCGCCGTGCTCACGCAGGGTGAGGGTGAGCCGTACAGCGCTTGGGCGCGCATGGCGGCGATGGCTGCCGCAGTGGCGCCGTTCCTTGCCAGCATTGGGCAGACGCTGGCCGGCCTCGGTGGCGGCGGAGGCCCGTCGTCGCAGTCGGCCGAGGTACGGCAAGCTCAGCAGGGCACCGGCTCTGTGCTCGGCGACAGCGAGGCGAAGAGCGAATCCATCCTGCACGCCACCGAGATCACGGCCAATGCGACGCAGCAGCTCGTCGGCCTCAACCGCGGCATGCTCGACGCGCTGCGCGCGCTGCAGTCGGGCCTCGGCGCTGCCGGAAACCAGCTCGCGCGCGGCGCAGGCAATGCCGCGTTCCCCGGCCTGCAGGACAACACCGGGTTCCCGATTTCCAGTCCGCTGTTGGATCTCCACATGGCGGACCCGATCAGCAAAGCGATCAACGGATTCCTGTTCGGTGGATCGCAGGAGATCATCGACCAGGGCATCGTCGTCGCCGGCGGCGCCCTGACTGACATGCTCGACAAAATCGTGGTCGGCGCGTACCAGACAATCGAAGAAGACGGCGGGCTGTTCGGCAGCGACAAGACGTTCGACAACGTCACGAGCGTTTCCGACACGTTCGGCCGGCAGTTCCAGCTGGTGATCGGCTCGATCATCGACACGGTGCGCGCTGGCGCGCTCGCGATCGGGATGTTGCCGGCTGACATTCAGGCTGCGCTGGACGCGTTCCAAGTCGCGGAGATCAAGATTTCGCTGAAGGGGCTGAGCGCCGAGGAACAGCAGAAAGAAATCGAAGCCGTCTTGAGCCAGCTGTTCGACGGCCTCGCCGGCAGCGTGGTGCCCTTCATCGAGCAATTCCAAAAAGTCGGCGAAGGCCTCGGCGAGACGTTGATCCGCATCGCGACCGAAGTGCAAGTCGTGCAGGAAGGGTTCCGCCAGCTCGGCATCGCTGTGACCGAAACTGACCCTGAGAAGTTCGCGCAGATCTCCGACGCGCTGATTCAAGCAGCGGGCGGACTCGATGCCTTCATCGAAGGCATGAAGACGTTCGTGTCCGCGTTTGCGCCCGAGAGCTACCAGTTCGCGACCAACGCGGATGCGCTCAACTCGGCGCTGACCGAGGCGGGCCTGACGCTGCCGGCGACGCGCGCCGGCATGTGGGATCTGATGCAGTCCCTCGACGCGACCACCGAGTCAGGCCGCGCGCAGATCGCGACGCTGCTGCGCCTCGCCGATGTATCCGACGCGTACTACACCGCACTCGACAAGCAAACGTCAGAAGCGGTGAAACTGCTCGACAGCATGGGGATTGCCACCGGCGGCCTGAGCGAGTTCGGCCGCTCTCTGGTATCGATCAAGGCACAGGAAGCGAGTGCCGTCGACGCGGCCAATTTCCTCGCTAAAGCGCATGGCCGCGAAGGCGCCAGCGCGATGCAGCTCGCTGCGATCCACACATGGACGGCCCAGCAAATGGCCGCGGCCGTGCGGAAGTTGCAGACGCAGATCCGCGACGAAGTTGCCAAGCTCTACGGCGGCGTGCCCGGCTCGCTCGATGCGATCAACGCGCGCATCGAGGAGCTGAAACAGCAGGCCAGCGATATCGGCAGCGGCTGGTCCGACAGCATCAACAGCGCCGCCGATGCGAGCGCGCAGTTGTTCGATCAGTGGCGCGACGGCGTGAAGTCCGTGCAGGACTATCTGGACTCGATGCTGCTCGGCGACCTGTCGGGCCTCACGCCCGAGGAACAGCTGGCCGAAGCGCAGCGGCAGCTGATCGCGATGCAGCAGGCCGCAGCAGGCGGCGATGCCGGCGCGCTCAACCAACTGCCGCAGCTTGCCGATGCGTACCTGCGCCTGCTGCGCGGCTCGACCGCTAGCGGCGAGGATTACAACGCCGGCTTCGACTGGGTGCGCCAGCTGTTGCAGAGCGTGGTGGACATGCCCAATCCCGGCACCGAGGGCAACGGGAATGGCAACACGGGCGGTGGCGGCACGACCACCGTGGTCGCATCGCCCGAATTGCAGGCGCTCTACGATGCGCGTGATGCCGCTCTGGCAGCGCAGGAGGTCGAGTATCGCGCGCAGCTCGCCCAGCAGCTCACGCAGCACCTGAGCGATTTGGCGACGGCGCTGAACGTGCCGATCTTCGAGTTGATCGCGGCGCAAGGCGTGAATCTCGCCAAGCTCGCCACCGATCTCGGTGTGGACCTCGCAAACCTCAACGCGGCCAGCATTCAGGCGCTGGGCGGCATGGCCACCACGCTTGGCGTGCCGCTCGCCGAACTGGTGCAGCAGCTCGGCCTGTCGATGCCGGATCTGAAGGAAGGCCTGGTCGAACTGACGACGAAACTCGGCATCGACCTCACGGCGCTGACCGGCACCACGGCCGGGCAGCTGGCCGGGCTAGCGACGTCGCTCGGTACGAATCTCAAGGGCTTGTCCGAAGCGCTCGGCATCGATCTCGGCAAGCTCACCGACATCAACAGCCCGATCTTTCAGGCGTTGGAAAAGAACATCGGTGACCTCTCGCCCGACATCAAGACCGAGCTGACGCCGTTGCTTGATGCCGTGAAGAACGCCGCCGGCGACGAGCAGAAAAACCAAGCCGTGAAGGCGCTGCGCGATCACGTCGACGACATGGCGCCGGACATCAAGAACCAGCTCGCGCCGTACTTCGACGACATCATGCCGGTGAAGGCGCTTAACCAGCTCGACTTCCTGAGCCAGATCCACGACATCGCGGCGGACCAGCTCACCGAACTCGGCGGCATCCGCAGCAATCTCGCGGCCGCGAACAAAGCCGCCGGCGTCGAGAGCTACGCGGTCGGCACCGGCTACGTGCCGAACGATGGCCTGGCGATGATCCACCAGGGCGAGGCGATCATTCCCGCGCCGTTCGCGGCGTGGATGCGCAGCAACGGCATCCCGGTCGCACGCGGCGGCGCGGCGAACGACGACAGCCGCGTCGAGCGCGCCGTCAACGCGCTGCGCGAGGAAGTCGCGGCGTTGCGTCGCGAGAACAGCGCCGGCCACCGCCAGACCGCAGACACCGTCAACGCCACGGGCCACAAGGCCTTCATCCAACGTGACGAAATCCAACGCAAGAACGCAACCGGAGGCCGAGGTCAATGAGTGAACGCCGTCGCATCCTGCTCGCCGAGGTCCAGCCGCGCATCATCAAGGCGCCGGTGTATGCCACGTGGAACCCTGCAGACCGCGACGCGAGCATCGCGCTGTCCGGCGGCAACCTGACGGCGACGAAGTCGACCACGCATGCCACCGACTGGGCAAGCGTTCGCGCAACAACGCAGACGCCGGTCGGCCGCCACTATGCGGAGTTCACCGTCGCATACACCGGCTCGCCGAACTTCACTGTCGGAATGATGCGTGGCGACTTCTTCCTCGACGACGATCCGCGGGTCACGCTGGCCGGCGTGACCGTCGATCGCGCCGGCAACGTGCGCATGGCGACGGCGATTGTCGGATCGCTCGGTGCGCTCGTAGCGGGCAGCATTGTTCGGATGCTGATCGATGCGGACGCGATGGAAATCTGGCTTGCGCGCGATGCGGGTGCGTGGGTAAAGGTGTTGCCGACAAACGGAGTATTGCGGACACTGTTCCAGAAGGATCCGTTCCCCGCGTGTGGATTCCAGCGGCCGAGTGGAACCACGGCGAGCATTACCGCCAACTTCGGCGCGTCACCGTTCACCTACGCGGTGCCCGATAGCTGCAATGCCGGTATCTACACGGTTCCACCGTCCGAGCCGACCACGCTGTACCTCGGCAGCGAAGGGTTCTACGCCCCGACGAAAACCGGACTCATCCACTACCTCGGCCGCATTGTTGGCGACCAGGACGTCGAGATCGAGCGCGAAGGCAGCTGCTGGGTCTGGGGTGGACAGACGATCAGCCGGCCGGGACAGATCGTATGTGCGAACGCAGATGGTGGCCTGGACGGATGGGCCAACCTCGATTGGCGCAACGCGCCGATCACGCTGCGTCGCGGGTATGACGGCTACACGCTCGACATGTTCCAGGAGCATTCGACCGGCCTCGTCGATCGGATCGAGTTCACGAGCGACCGCCGCGTGATTCTGCCGCTCGCCGATCCACTCGCGCAGGCCGACGTGCCGCTGCAGAGCGAGGTGTATCCCGAGGATTTCGCGAACGCTCAGGTCGCCGGCACGCCGATTCCGATCGTGCTCGGCACGCCGAAGTTCGTGCCGGGCGTGCTGCAGGACACGCTCACTGTCGGCGCGAACGCGCGCGCACGCCAGCTGCATGACGGCCGCGGCGGTCATGGCGTCACGGTCAGCGATGTGTTCGACAATGGCAGCCGATTCGTCGCGCCGACCGATCCTTACACGCCGTCAAGCCCGATCACGGCGCTCAATGGCGGCAACCTCTCGGGCTGGGCCGGCACGCCCGCGGTGCCATCCGGCTGGTCCGCCATCACACCGATCACAGCGGCCAACGGGTTCGCCACCCTCGGCGCACTCACGCCCGGCGCGCGCTGCTATTCCGATGGGAACGGATATGCCGTGCTGCTCAACGGCGCACCGTTCATGTCTGTAGGCCGCTATGTGATCACGTTCAGCGTCGCTACGGTCACAAAGGCCGGCACGCTGCGCTTCCGCGTGGATGGCGGTGGCGGCGTGCGGTCGGAAACATCGATTGCGATCACGACGACCGGCGCGAAGACTGTCACGCTCGACGTGCGCAAGGCGGGCCAGCTGCAGCTTGTCGTCGGCAATCTGTTCGGGCCGGACCTCGGTATCGATGTCACCATCAACACGCTGCGCATGGACTCGCAACAGATCATCGACTGGACGGTGTGGCCGGCCACCGGCACGCAAACCGGCTTCCGCCTCAACAACACGCCGGAGGGCAAGGTCACCGCGCATCCGATCGACAGCACCTACTTCGGCCTCGAATACGCCGTGCGCGCCGTCGCCAACCGCGTCGGCCTCAGCCTCAACACGGCCGGCCTCGATATCGACACAATGCCCATTGGCGACTACCTGGCGCAGCCGGTCACGGCACTGGCGCAGATGCGCGCGCTGCTCGATGCCGTGCTCGCCACGGTGGTGCCCGATCGAACCGGCGCATTGCGCGGCGCGCGCATCGTCGAGCCATCTCGCACCGCTGTGGCCTACCTCGACACGACCAACGTGCGCGACACGCCCGTCGTCACGCTCGACGAGGCCAAGAGCCTGACCACAGTGCTGTGCGGCCAGCGCAATTTCACGGTGCACACCAGCGCCGAAATCGCCACCTCGGTCAGCGATCCGAACAGCCCGACCTACGATGCCGATCTGCTTGCGCGGCTGACCAGCGAATGGGGCGTGACGTGTGCGGGCGCGTCCAAGCTCGCCGCTGCCGTTGCCGATGCCTACGCGCACGCTGAGAAGGCCAAGCCGCGCGGAACCGTGCTGCAGGATGCCGCGCAGATCAAGGCGGAGATCAATCGCATCTGCACGATCTGGCGCACGCGCCGGATGTTCTACGCCGTGCAGGCGCTGCTCGACGAACACGCCGATTTGGAACCCGGCGACACCGTGTGCCTGACGTGGCCCGGCTTCGGCTTGGACACCGGCAAGAATCTTCTCGTCGTCGGAGTGCGCTCGCGCTTCTTCGCGCGCCGCGTCGACCTCAAATTGTGGGGTTAACAACATGGCCGGCGCTGTCATCAGCTATCGCAACGAAGTGGATACGGCCGTGCTCAGCGGCGGCGCGACGGTCGAGTGTCCGCTGACGAATCTGCAGGTCCGACAGCTCTCGACGACATGGCGCTGCAACGTGTCCGGCGCCACGCCGACCGTGGTTGATTTCGGCGCGGCGAAGACGATTCGGCTGGTCGCACTGGCCAACACCAACGCGCGACACGACCAGGCCAACACGACGAAGGTCGAGTACAGCACCAACGGCATCGCGTGGACCGACGCTGGCGTGACATGGGCGCGAGAAGGTCAGCAGCCAGCAAAGTCGAAAGACATCGCCGGCATGCTGATCGCCGTGCTGCCCACCGGCATCCTCGCGCGCTACTGGCGCATCACACCGGCATGGAGCCGCGTGGATGCCGCGACGTATTACGAGGCCGGCCGGCTCTGGCTGGGTGATGCGATTGTGGTTCCTGATGGCGTCGAGGCAGGTTGGTCGCGCGGCTTCACAGACGCCGGCCGTCTCGATTTCGCCGCTGGGTTGGAGGCCTACGAAGACCCGCGCCCACGCGCCCGTGCAATCAGCTTCAGCTTCAGCGCATTGCCCCCAGAGATCGCATACGGATTCGCGGAATCCGCAGCAAGCTCCGGCACGACGCCCAGCTTCGACGGCCTGCAGATGGAAGCCGGCCTGACCGGCGAAGTGATCGCCGTGCCGGTCACGCGCACACCGCTTTGGGCACGTCGCACGGGCGTATACGGACACATCGCCGACAGCTGGCAGATTCGCCACCAGGCAGGCCCGAACTATGCGGCCGATCTGCGCGTGATCGAGGAGCGGTGAGGCCCAAACTACTCTCCGCTTCGGGCTTGCAACCGATTGATTCTGTTAGGCTGCAATGGCATGTTTTTGCACGTTTATTGCGCTGTAAAAGTTGATGTAACCATATGAATTACAAAGTTAAAATGCGTATTTTAATGGTGTGCATGGGCAACATCTGTCGCTCGCCAATCGCGGCGACGGTGGCGCGCGTCGAGCTGGCGCGCGCCGGCATCGCGGCGGAGGTCGACTCGGCCGGCACCGAGGACTATCACATCGGCGATCGGGCGGATCGACGAGCGATCGAGGTTGCCGAGGCGCATGGCTACGCGCTTGCGGCACATCGGGCGCGGCAGGTACGGGGCGAGGATTTCGAGACGTTCGACCATTTGTTCGCGATGGACCGCGTCAACCTGCGTGCACTGCAGCGGTTCCGTCCCGCGCAGCGGGGCATCGAACCCGTGCTTTTGCTCGGCGAGGCGGAAGTGCCCGATCCGTATTACGGCACGATGCAGGACTTCGAGCATGTCGTTTCACTGGCGCGCACGGGGGTGGCGGCGCTGCTCGCGCGCCTGCGCGAACCACCTCGTCAGGCTTGACGAGAACATCGCGCCGACGTCGAAAGATTGCCGTAAGAGGCATGCGGCACCATACTCCGCGCGCGCCGCGATCCGGCGCGCATTTCCAACCGAGAGGTTCCCTTCGTGGACAGTTGCAGTAGCCCCAGACGAAGCAGCGCTGCCACCACGGAGCGAATGGCCGGATGAACCTTGCCTGCGTCGCAACGACGACGCACTGACAACGATTCCGGCGATTCCCGCGGCGGCAGCGTGATCCGCACCACCGCCCGCATCCGGAGTCGCCATGTTCAAGTTCACCCTCTTCACCGCCTCGGTGCCCGCCGCGCTGCGCGTCAACGGCAGTGATGCGCGCCGCAACAGCCAGGCCGCCCATCCGCTGCTCGACTTCGTCCGCATCGACGGCACCGAAACGCTCGCGCGCCTCGGCGTCAGCGGTGAGGGATTGTCCGGGCCCGAGGTCGAGGCACGGTTGCAGGAATACGGCCCCAACGTCGTCGCGCAGGAGAAAAAGAAGTCCTTCCTGGTCGAGATCGCGCAGCGCTTCTTCACCAACCCGATCAACATCCTGCTGACCGTGCTGGCGGTCGTGTCGTGGCTCGGCGACGACGCGGTCGGGGCGGCGATCATGCTGGCGATGGTGTTCATGGCGGTGTTCCTGTCGTACTTCCAGGAGGCGCGTACCGGCCGCGCGGTCGAGCAGTTGCGCAGCATGGTCAGCAACACCGCTACTGCACGGCGCGTGCCGGAGCCGCTGGACAGCGGCGACGAGGATGAAGTCTCGGTCGTGCAGGCCGCGCAGAAGACCGAAGTGCCGATCGACCGGCTCGTGCCGGGTGACGTCGTGCACTTGTCCGCGGGCGACATGATTCCGGCCGATCTGCGCCTGCTCGGCGCGAAGGACTTGTTCGTCAACCAGTCCGCGCTGACCGGCGAATCGATGCCGGTCGAGAAATTCGCCGGCGTCGATGCCGACGCGAAGGTGCCGCTGGAAGCGCGCAACCTCTGCTTCATGGGCAGCAACGTGATCAGCGGCAGCGCGACCGGCGTGATCGCGGCGACCGGTAGTCGCACCTATTTCGGTGCGCTCGCCGGCTCGCTGGTCGGCCAGCGTGTGCAGACCAGTTTCGACAAGGGCGTGCAGCGCTTCGCATGGCTGATGATCCGCTTCATGGCGGTGATGGTGCCGATCGTTTTCCTGCTCAACGGCTTCATCAAGGGCGCCTGGCTCGATGCGTTCATGTTCGCAGTCGCGGTCGCGGTCGGCCTGACCCCGGAAATGCTGCCGATGATCGTCACCATCAATCTCGCCAAGGGCGCGATGGCGATGGCGAAGAAGGACGTGATCGTCAAACGCCTCAACGCAATCCAGAACTTCGGCGCGATCGACGTGCTGTGCACCGACAAGACCGGCACGCTGACGCAGGACAAGGTGATCCTCGAACGCCACGTCGACGTCAATGGCGACGAAGACGAATCGGTGCTCGACTTCGCCTTCCTCAACAGCCACTACCAGACCGGCCTCAAGAACCTGCTCGACGTTGCCGTGCTCGACAGCGTCGACGAGGCGACGCGCGCGCGCCTGCAGGGCGAATACACGCTGGTCGACGAAGTGCCCTTCGATTTCACGCGTCGGCGCATGTCGGTGGTCGTGCGCGATCGCGCCGGCCAGCATTATCTGATCGCGAAGGGCGCCGTGGCCGAGACGGTCGGCATCTGCAGCGCGTTGCGCGCGCCGGAAGGCACGGATGCTGCTGCCCCACGATCGCTGGCCGAGGCGCGCGATGTCGCGCGCGACATGAACGACGACGGCTTTCGCGTCATCGCGCTCGGCGTGCGCGAGATCGAGGCGAAGGCCGCGTATTCGCTCGCCGACGAAATCGATCTCACCTTGATGGGCTTCATCGCGTTCCTCGATCCGCCCAAGGACAGCGCCGCCGACGCGATCAAGGCGCTGAACGAGAACGGCGTCGCCGTGAAGATCCTGACCGGCGACAACGACATCGTCACGCGCAACGTCTGCCGCCAGGTCGGTTTCGAGGTCAGCCGTTATCTCATCGGCCAGCAGGTCGAAGCGATGAGCGACGATGAACTGACCATCGCCACGCGCGACACGCAGGTGTTTGCGCGCCTCAATCCGCAGCAGAAGGTGCGCGTGATCGAGGCGCTGCATCGCGACGGCCACGTGGTCGGCTTCATGGGCGACGGCATCAACGACGGTCCTGCATTGCGCGCGGCCGATGTCGGCATCTCGGTCGACACCGCGGTCGACATCGCCAAGGAAGCGGCCGACATCATCCTGCTCGAAAAGAGCCTGATGGTGCTGGAGGAGGGCGTGCTCGAAGGCCGCAAGGTGTTCGGCAACATCCTCAAGTACATCAAGATGACCGCCAGCTCGAACTTCGGCAACATGTTCAGCGTGCTCGGCGCCAGCGCGTTCCTGCCATTCCTGCCGATGGCGGCGGTGCAGATCCTGCTCAACAACCTGCTCTACGATTTCTCGCAGACCTCGGTCGCCAGCGACGATGTCGACAAGGAATACCTGGCCAAGCCGCGTCAGTGGGACATGCCGGCGATCACGCGCTTCGTGCTGTTCATCGGCCCGATCAGCTCGATCTTCGACTATGCCACGTTCGCGCTGATGTGGTTCGTGTTCAAGGCGAACACGCCCGAGCACGCGACCCTGTTCCAGACCGGCTGGTTCGTCGAGTCGCTACTGTCGCAGACCCTGATCGTGCATGTGATCCGCACCGGCAAGATCCCGTTCCTCGAAAGCCGCGCCAGCCTGCCGCTGACCTTGACCGGCCTCGCGATCTGCGCGGCCGGTGCGCTCCTGCCTTATTCGCCGCTGGCCGCTAAATTCGGCTTCGCGCCTTTGCCGGGCATGTACTGGCTGTACCTGGTGGTGATTCTCGGCACATACATGCTGCTGACGCAGTTCGTGAAGGCACGGCTGATCCGGCGGTTCGGGATGCTGTAGTCAAGCATCGCGCGGCCGCGGCGACGATCGCGCGGGAATCCGTGCGCAGGGGGACGCTCAGCATTTCGGGTCGACGGGCGGAGCCGGCGCCGCCGGTTCGCCGATTCTGTGCCCCGATTCCGCGAACGTCGCCATGACGTGTGGGTCGATATGGGTGGGTGTCCTCGTTTCACCGACCACGCGATCCTGCAGCAGTCCGGCGCGCTCCAGCGCCGGCCAGACCAGCGCGGCCAGATGCGAGTGGATGCGCTTCAAGTCGCGCAGGATGCGCAGGTAGACATCGCCACCCTGCGCGGGCGGCCGGCGTTCGCGCAACTCGCGCAGGTGCCGCTCCGAGGCCTCGTTCTCCACCCGCCACAACGCATTCTTGCGCGCGGCCAGCGCTTGCGCCGCGCGCAGGTCGTTGCGCAGGAACACGGCCAGGCCGAGGCGCAGGCTCTGCATGACCTGACCATGCATCGCGGCGAGGTCCTGGATGTCGTCGGCGGAAAAATCCTGCCCGCTTTGCGCCTTCTTCGCGGCGAATTCCATCAGGTTGTTCGCGGTGATGTCGCCGATGTGTTCGATGTTGATCACGAACACGAGGATTTCCTGGCTGCGTTCGCCGTCTTCCTCGTTCAGCGCCTATCCGCCGAGATCGGCGAGGTATTCGCGGATCGCCACGCCGAGCCGGTCGAGTGAGCCGTCCATGCGGCTGATCGCGGTGGCGCGGCTGCGGTCGTTCTTGCCGAACACTTCGACCAGGCCCTTCAGCATGTTCTCGACCATGTCGGCCATGCGCATCGCCTCGCGCGCGGCGTTGGCCAGCGCGACGCCGGGCGATTCCAGCGCGGCTTCGTCGAGGTACTGTGGCAAGCCCGGATCGTCCGGTCGCGGCGGTTCGGGCAACAGGCGCACGAGCAGGCGTGCGAGGCCATCGAGCGGCGCGATGAACACGAGCGCCAGTGCGAGGTTGAACGCGGTGTGGAAGTTCACCGCGATGCGCGCCGCAGTGTCGCCGAGCGGCGCCAGCAGTGCCGCGATCGGCTGCAGCAGCGGCAGGCAGACGAGGCATCCGGCAAGGCGCACCAGCAGGTTGCCGAGCGGCAGGCGTCGCGCGACCGGGGTGTCTGCATCGAACAACGCCGGCAAGGTGCCGCCAAGATTCGCGCCGAGCACCAGCGCCAGTGCGCCGGGGCCGCCCACTACGCCGGCACTCGCCAGCGAGGCGATCAGCAGCACCACGGCGACGCTGGAATGGCAGGCCCAGGTCAGCAGTGCGGCGACCAGCATCGCCAGCACCGGCTCATCGACCAGGCTGTGCAGCACCGCGCGCAGCGCCACGGCGTTCTCCACCGGAGCCAGTGCCAGCACCAGCAGATGCAGCGCGAGCGGCATCAGGCCGAGGCCGATACCGACGCGGCCGATATTGGCCAAACGCACGTCGTCGCTGCGCCGGTACATGATCACGCCGATCAGCACGAGGATCGGTGCGACGACCGCGATATCGAACGACAGCAATTGCACGATCAGCGTGGTGCCGACGTTCGCGCCGAGCATCACCGCCAGCCCGGGCGCGAGGCCGAGGAATCCGCTGGCGGCGAACGAGGTGGCCATCATGCCGGTCGCGGTACTGCTCTGAAGCAGTGCAGTGACGGCGAGGCCGAAGCCGAATGCGCTCAGGCGATGGCCGAGATAGCGGCCGAGCCAGCGCCGCAGTGCGCTGCCGTAGCCGCGCAGCACGCCGCTGGTGACCATGTGCGTGCCCCACAGCAGCAGGGCGACGTAGCCGGCGATGTCGAGCAGGGCGAGGGTTCCGTTCATCGGTGTACTCCGGTGACGATGCGCGCCGTCACATGGTGTCATGGCGTGCGGGTGCGCGGCTGCGCGCGAGCGCGGTGACGCGCGATCATGTCCGCTGATCAATACGTCGATATTGCCGGCGCCGCCGCGTTTGGTGCCGGAACCCGGTTCCAGCGGCACTCGGACAGTAGGGATTGCGGGCAGAGTTGCCAGCGAGCCTGCGGCGGCATCCGCGCGGTGCGGTCGACGGATCGAACGGACGTGGCGCCGGCATGGTCGCGCAGGCCACGGCGGGCCGGATCGGGCGGAAGTGGAACGATGGCGCCGCGTGCGTGCGACGGAAACGGCGTGCGATCGAGCTTCATGGCTTGCCTCGGTCTTGCCGGACGGCAACCGCGGCGAGCCGGACTTCCCCAGTCGAGGAATGCGCCGGTCGACCGAACACCGTCGCCGCAGGCGTTCAGTTGCGGATCAACATCGACAGCCGCGGCAGGGCGCGGTCGCCGACTGGCTTCGGTTTCGGGATGCCCGATCCGCCGGGGCGCGCGGATGCCAATCCCGCCTCCGAAGCCGGTAGACCGGTCGAACGTCTGCGGATGCTTGATCGGCCTGCGTCGACCCGCATCTTTACGAAGCCGTATCACGCGGTGAGACAGGGCCGCGCACAATAGCCGCATGACGCTCGATACCTTCCATCCCGCAGTCGCGAACTGGTTTCGCGGCGCGTTCGAGGCGCCAACGCCTGCGCAGGTCGAGGCGTGGCCGGCGATCGCCTCCGGCCGGCACACGCTGATTGCTGCCCCGACCGGTTCGGGCAAGACCCTGGCTGCATTCCTCGCCGCAATCGACGACCTGGTCCGGCGCGGCATCGAAAGCGCGCTGCCGGACGAAACCGCAGTGGTCTACGTGTCGCCATTGAAGGCATTGTCGAACGACGTGCGCATCAACCTCGAAGCGCCGCTCGATGGCATCCGAGACGAACTGCTGCAGATGTGGCTGCCCGACGTCGAGATCCGCACGATGGTGCGCACCGGCGACACCCCGCAGGCCGATCGCGACAAGATGCGCAAGCGGCCGCCACACATCGTGGTGACGACGCCGGAATCGCTGTACATCCTGCTCGGCTCGGAATCCGGCCGGCGCATGCTGGCGACCACGCGCACGGTGATCGTCGACGAAATCCACGCGCTCGCGCCGAACAAGCGCGGTGCGCATCTGGCGCTGTCGCTGGAGCGGCTCGACGAATTGTGCGAACGACGGTTGGTGCGCATCGGCTTGTCGGCGACGCAGAAGCCGATCGAAGAAGTGGCGAGGTTTCTGGCGGGTGTGGATCAAGCAGTCGTCCATGACGCGTCGGCTAGTCGGCATCCTGCCTCCTCCGAAACCGATGAGCGCGATGCCGGAAGGCATCGCGCAAGCGCATCGGTTTCGATCGTCGACGCCGGCCACGCCCGCCCGCGCGATCTCGCAATCGAACTGCCCGAGGCGCCGCTCGAAGCGGTGATGTCCGGCGACCAATGGAACCAGGTCCACGCGCGCCTCGAACACCTGATCGGCGAACATCGCACCACGCTGATCTTCGTCAACACGCGGCGCATGGCCGAGCGCCTTGCGCGGCATTTGAGCGAACGCCTCGGCAAGGACAAGGTCACCGCGCACCACGGCAGCATGGCCAAGGAAAAGCGTTTCGACGCCGAACAGCGCCTGAAACGCGGCGACCTGTCGGCGCTGGTCGCGACCTCATCGCTCGAACTCGGCATCGACATCGGCGACGTCGATCTCGTCTGCCAGATCGGCTCGCCGCGCGCGATCGCCGCGTTTCTGCAACGCGTCGGCCGTTCCGGCCACGCGGTCGACGGCACGCCGAAAGGGCGTTTGTTTCCTCAGTCGCGCGACGAACTGGTCGAATGCACGGCCTTGCTCGATGCGGTGCGCCGCGGTGAACTGGATACCTTGCATGTCGAACGCACGTCGCTCGATGTGTTGGCGCAGCAGATCGTCGCCGAGGTCGCCTGTCGCGAATGGAACGAGGATGATCTGTTCGCGCTGGTGCGGCGGGCGTATCCGTTCGCCGAGCTCGCGCGGGAACAGTTCACTGCGGTCGTGCGCATGCTGGCCGACGGCTTCACGACGCGGCGCGGCCCGCGCAGCGCGTGGCTGCACCGCGATGCGGTCAACGGAATCCTGCGCGCGAGCCGCGGCGCGCGCCTGACCGCGATCACTTCCGGCGGCGCGATTCCCGACACGGCCGACTACGAAGTCGTGCTTGAACCGCAGTCGATCATGATCGGCAGCGTGCACGAGGATTTCGCGGTCGAAAGCATCGCCGGCGACATCTTCCAGCTCGGCAACCAGTCGTACCGCATCCTGCGCGTCGAGCGGGGGCGCGTGCGCGTGGACGATGCGCAGGGTGCACCGCCGACGATCCCGTTCTGGCTCGGCGAGGCGCTCGGACGCAGCGATGAGCTGTCGTTGGCGGTGTCACGCCTGCGTCAGGAAATTTCCGATCGCGTATCCTCGCATGCGGGGAGTGATGGCGTCAGCGATGCGGCCAGCCGCGGTGATGTGCAAGCGAACGGCACAATGGCCGCCGCCGCTCGCACAGCCGCCGAGGAATGGCTGGTCGATACGGTCGGCATCGGCCCGTCCGCGGCGCGCCAGCTGGTCGACTACCTCGCCAGCGCGAAAATCGCGCTCGGCGTGTTGCCGACGCATTCCACGCTTGCGATGGAGCGGTTTTTCGATGAATCGGGCGGCACCCAGCTCATCATCCATTCACCGCTAGGCAGCCGCCTCAATCGTGCCTGGGGTCTCGCGCTGCGCAAGCGCTTCTGCCGCACGTTCAATTTCGAACTGCAGGCTGCGGCCACCGAGGATGCGATCATCCTTTCGCTGTCGACCAGCCACAGTTTTCCGCTGGAAGACGTTGCCCGCTACCTGCACTCGTCCTCGGTGCGCGACGTGCTGGTGCAGGCGCTGCTGGATGCGCCGATGTTCGGCGTGCGCTGGCGCTGGAACGCGACGACCGCGCTCGCGTTGCCGCGCTTCCAGGGCGGCAGCAAGGTCGCTCCGCAATTGCAGCGGATGCGCGCGGAAGACCTGCTTGCGACGGTGTTTCCGGATCAGGTGGCATGCCTCGAAAACATCGTCGGTGAACGCCAGATTCCCGACCATCCGCTGGTCGAGCAGACCCTGCGCGACTGCCTGCACGGCGCGATGGACATCGATGGCCTGATCGCCTTGCTGCAAGGCCTAGAACAGGGCCGCGTGCGCATCGTCGCGCGCGACCTCACCGGGCCATCGCCACTGGCGGCGGAAATCCTCGGCGCCCGGCCCTATGCATTTCTCGACGACGCGCCGCTGGAAGAGCGCCGCACGCAGGCGGTGTCGAGCCGACGCTGGGCCGATCCCGAAAGCGCAGACGACCTCGCCCGTCTCGATCCGGATGCGATCGCCGCAGTGCGCGAGGAAGCGTGGCCCGAGTCGCGCTCGCCGGACGAACTGCATGCCGCGCTGGTCGGCATCGCCTTCATCACCGACGCCGAAGCGCGCGCGAACCACGGTTGGCCGGAGTGGCTGGCGAAGCTGGCCGCGGACCGACGCGTGACGCGCATTCCGGTAGCCGGTGGCGGCATATGGATCACCGCCGAGCGCCTGCCGCAATTCGACGCGATGCTGGCTTCGGCGCAGTGCCAGCCCGTGATCGCTGCGCCGGCCGAATACGCCGCCGTCGCATGGACGCCCGAGGACGCACTGGTTGACGTCCTGCGTGCGCGAATGACCGCGCTTGGACCGACGCGAGCGGGCGATATCGCAGGATCGCTCGGCATTGGGCAGGGCGATGTCGACATCGCACTGCTCGCGCTCGAATCCGACGGTTTCGTGATGCGCGGACGCTTCACGGCGCAGGCGCTGGAGGCGGACTCGGAAATCGAATGGTGCGAACGTCACCTGCTTGCGCGCATCCATCGCTATACGGTCAAACGGCTGCGCCGCGAGATCGAGCCGATCGAGCCCCGCGACTTCATGCGCTTCCTGTTCGATTGGCAGCATGTCGCGCCCGGTTCACGTGTCAGTGGCCCGGACGCACTGGCCGGCGTGCTCGCGCAGCTCGAAGGATTCGAGGCGCCGGCGTCCGCGTGGGAGAGCGAACTCCTGCCGGCGCGCATCGATGCCTACGAGATCGCCTGGCTCGACGCGCTGTGCCAGTCTGGCCGCGTCGTCTGGTCGCGCCTGCGCGAGCGCAAGGCGGGCACTCCCGAGCACGCCGGCGGACCGGTGCGTGCGACGCCAACCGTGCTGCTGCAGCGACGCAACCTCGATGCGTGGATGAACTTCGGCGGCATCGCAGCGGACACGATGCCGACGGTGTCGTCGCGCGCGCAGGCAGTAGCCGACCATCTTCGTGCGAATGGCGCTTCGTTCTTCGACGAGCTGCTGTCCGGTACGCGCCTGTTGCATGTCGAGTTGGAAAACGCGCTCGGTGAGTTGGTCGCGTCGGGGCTGGTCAATTCGGATGGTTTCAGCGGCCTGCGTGCGTTGCTGGTGCCGTCGGCGAAGCGTCCTTCGGCACAACGCCGGCACGGGCGCCGCCGTTCCCTGTTCGGCATCGAGGACGCCGGCCGCTGGTCGCTGGTGCGCAATCGGGTAGTGCCCGAGACGATCCGTGGCCGACCGCAGGTCGACGGTGCGTCGGTCGAACACATCGCACGCGTGCTGCTGCGCCGTTACGGCGTCGTCTGCTGGCGCTTGCTCGCGCACGAGGCCGAATGGCTGCCGCCGTGGCGCGAATTGCTGCGCACTTTTCATCGTCTCGAAGCACGCGGGGAAATCCGCGGCGGTCGTTTCATCGCCGGAGTGGCGGGCGAGCAGTTCGCGTTGCCGGAGGCGATCGCATCGCTGCGCAGCGTGCGCCAGCGCGCATCGGACGGAACGCTGGTCTGCATCTGCGGCGCCGATCCGCTCAACCTCGTCGGCAGCCTGATCGCCGGCGACAAGGTGCCGCGACTGACCGGGGCGCGCGTGCTCTATCGCGACGGCGTGCCGGTGGCGGCGCGCGTAGCCGGCCAGGTCCGGTTCATCGGCGTGTTCGATCCGGCTGAGGAATACGTCATGCGGAACACGTTGCTGCGGGGCGTCGAGCGCCGCGTCGCAGCGGGTGGGGGTGGCGAGGAAGAGTGACGCCGCGATCGCGCACCGCGCTGCCGTCGGCGGCATCAGTATCGTGGCGCAGCCTGTGCCCGCTTTGCCTTTTTCGCACAAGTGACATGCTGGACGTCGGGTCATGGACTTCGTAGCCTAGTCGTTTGCTTTTCGGGGAAGCGGCATGGCAATGGATACCGAGGCGACGACGTGCGACGTGCTGGTGATCGGCGGCGGTCCGGCAGGCAGCACTGTTGCGACGATGCTGGCGCGGCACGGCTGGAAGGTCGTCCAGCTGGAGAAGGAACACCATCCGCGGTTCCACATCGGCGAGTCGCTGCTGCCGATGAACCTGCCGGTGTTCGAGCGGCTCGGCGTGCTGGAAAAGGTGCGCGCGCTCGGCGTGTACAAGGCCGGCGCCGATTTCGAGGCCGACAACGAGCGCGGCTACAATACCTACGCGTTCGCACGCGCGATCGGCCAGAGCCCACCGCATGCGTTCCAGGTGTGGCGGCAGGATTTCGACAAGATGCTGTTCGACCATGCGCGCGAGAGCGGCGTCGATGGTCGCGAAGGCGCGGAAGTGCTTGGCGTCGAACAGCGCGCGCCGCGCGACTCGCGCGTTGACGTCCGCAACGACGATGGCGGTCGTTACACCTTGCAGGCGCGCTATGTGGTCGATGCGAGCGGGCGCGACGCGTTCCTCGCCGGCAAGAAGAAGCTCCGCCGCAAGAATCCGGAACACCAGAGCGCGGCGATCTTCGGTCATTTCCGCAATGCCCAATACCGCGTCGGCGAGGACGCCGGCAACATCAGCATCTACAACTTCGAATACGGTTGGATGTGGATGATCCCGCTGCCGAACGGCGTGATGAGCGTCGGTGCCGTGTGTCGTCCGGAGTACCTCAAGCAACGCCGCGGCCGCATCACCGAGTTCCTGTTCGAAACCTTGAAACACAATGCCGCGCTGTGGGCGCGCATCGAACATGCGGAGCTGATCGACAATGAGGTGCGCGTCACCGGCAATTATTCCTACGACGCGACGACGATCGGCGGTCCCGGCTGGATGCTGACGGGCGATGCATTCGCGTTCCTTGATCCGGTGTTTTCATCCGGCGTGTATCTGGCGATGAGCGGCGCCGAGCAAGTGGCCGCTGTCGTCGATGCCGCATTGAAGCAGCCGGCACGCGAGGTGGCGCTGCAAAGGAAGCTCGAAAAGCGCATGCGTGCCGGCATGGCGCGTTTCTCGTTCTTCATCTACCGCTTCAACTCTCCGGTGATGAGGCAGATGTTCCGCGCGCCGCGCAACACATGGCAGGTCGAGCAGGGCGTCATCTCGATGCTCGCCGGCGACCTGTTCGACACACCAAGCGTGCTGCGCCGCCTGACCTTGTTCCGCGTCATTTACGCGTTCTGCTCGCTGCGCGAGCTGCGCAGCTGGTGGGCGGAACATCGGTATCGGCTGGGCCAGGCGAGGGTGAAGTTCACCGGTGGGACGACGCCGGTGGACAGCGACTAGGAGGCAGCTGGATCGGGCTCGGCGCGGCGCCCAACTCGGGAAATCTTCTTTCGCCTCTTCAGCGGGCACCGGCCACGTCCCGCCATTTTCCGCGGTCGCGCGACGCGCAGGGCCGGCGTTTCGCTTGCGACCTTGCATCCGCTATCGACAGAGGAACGTCAATACGCGGAGACCTCATGACCGTGGACGGCGATTGTCGACCCCGACGCTCCCTTGCTCCCCGGGGAAATCCAAGGTGCCCATCGAGCGTTGATTCGGGCAATCTGCAGGCTGCCAGAGAGGAGCTTTCGGATGAATGCCGCTTCCAGCTATGCCATTGCCGAGCGGCCCTTGGAATCGCTGGGTATCGGCGCTTCCGAGGAACGCGCATACGTCGCACTGCTCGACCATCCGGAGGCGACTCTGGCGGAGCTGTCGGCTGTGCTTGCGTGCCCGACGCGCAAGGTCCAGCGCCTGCTCGAGACCTTGCAGGGCATGGGGCTGGTCGCCTTCGCGGCGGGCGAGCCGCGGCGTTTCGTTCCGGCCTCGCCGGATATTGCGATTGAAGCCATGCTGTCGAGACGCGAGGGCGAGTTGCGTCGCGCCCGTGCAGAAATACAACGATTGCAGCAGCGCGCCACCGAGGGTGCCGGCAAGCGCAGGCAGATGATCGAATTCATCACCACGCATGAAGCGGAGCGACATGTCTTCGAACAGATACAACACGCGGCGAGACATGAGCTGATCTTCCTGGAGCGGCCGCCAATCCTCATTGCGGGACCCGAGCAACCGAGTTCCACGCAGGTCGATGCCATTGCACGCGGAGTACGTTATCGGAGCATCGCCGACCAGGCGTTTCTTGCGATTCCCGGCGTGGTGGCGCGAATCCGGGCAGACATGGAAGCCGGCGAGGAAGTGCGGGTGGTAACGGAACTTCCGTTCAAGATGGTCATGGCCGACCGCAACCTCGCGCTGATCCCGCTCAATCTGGAGCTCCCCAATAGCCCTTCGTTGCTCGTCCGCTCGTCGGCGTTGCTCGATGCGCTGTATTCGATGTTCGAGCTTCTGTGGGAGCGCGCCGCCCCGATCGCGGTGACGCAGGCAGGCCTGTTGCAAACAGGTGAACCTGGGACGCGCCTTCCGGCGGAGGCCGAACAGCTGATCCCGTTGCTGGCAGCCGGGCTCAACGACAAGGCGATCGCCTACGAGCTCGGCATCTCTGCGAGTACGTTGACGCGGCGCATAACCGACATGATGCATCGACTCGATGCGCAGACGCGTTTCCAATTGGGGTGGCTGGCGGCGAGGCACTGGTCCTCGCCTTAGCGGGTCATCGAACACCGCTGACGTAAACGCGTCATGACGTGAACTGGTCACGATGCGCTATTGAACGCGCGGCGCGACCCTGCGGATACTTCTCGTTGCCGTCGGCGTTCCGATGCGACGGCGAGTTGTGCGCCTTGGCCCCGCTGCCGGCGAATCGAGCGGCGACTTCCGGTCATTCCGCGCTTTGTGCATCCATGAGGAAAGATCGAGTATGAACGGCTTCGCTTCCGCTTCACGTCCACGTGTCTTCAGCACTTTGTCGTTTTTGGCCTGCATGATCCTTCTGGCAGGGGCGTTCCCTCTGCACGCGGCATCGTCAGGCAAAGCCGCGTTTTCGACATCCAGGGTTCCGGTCGGGTTGCGCGACGCCATCAATCAGACGCTCGGAACCGCTCAATGGACCGAGACGCAGGAAGTCACCGAAACCGATCCCGCTTTCGACCCGGAGTTCGGTTACTCCGTTGCACTGCACGGCACGACCGCAATGATTGGCGCACAGCAGGCCAAGATCAACGGCAACGACGCTCAGGGTGCGGTGTATGTGTTCCAGGAATCCGGCGGTGTCTGGACCCAAACGCAGAAGCTTGTCGCGGACGACGGTCAGGCATTCGACACATTCGGCCATGCGATCGTGTTCAACGGCACCACCGCGCTCATCGGCGCTTACGGGGCCGTGGTCAACGACAATTTTTCGCAGGGCGCGGTCTATGCTTTCACGCTGTCGGATGGGAGCTGGACCCAGACGCAGAAGATCATCTCCAACGATGGGCAGGCATTTGACAATTTCGGTTACTCGCTTGGATTGCACGGCACGACGGCGCTGATCGGTGCCGACGGCGCCACCGTCGGCAGTCAGGACTTCCAAGGCAAGGCCTACGTCTTCAACCAATCGTCGAACGGCGCCTGGGCGCAAGGGCAGACGCTCGTCGCGAGCGACGGCGGGATTGGTGATGTGTTCGGCTATTCGATTGCATTCGACGGGTCGACAGCGGTGATCGGCGCATACGGGAACAATGGCTTTCAGGGAGCCGCATACGTGTTCGGATTGACCGGCAGCACATGGAACCAAAGCCAGAAGCTGATAGCGGCCGACGGCGCCGGCAACACGTATTTCGGCTACGCGACCGCGTTGTCGGACTCGACCCTGTTGATCGGTTCCTGGGGTGCGAATCCCGGCGGCGTCGATACCCAAGGTGCGGCGTACATTTTCACCAAGTCGAACGGAACTTGGAGCCAGATCCAGGAGCTCGTCGCCAGTGACGGCGGAGTGGGTGACAAGTTCGGTCACTCCGTTGCCCTGCAGGGCAACACTGCGCTGATCGGTGCGGACGGCTGGAGCAACAGCAGCGCACAGGGTGCCGTCTACGTGTTCGACGGGGCTTCCGGCGTGTTCATGGAGACACAAAGGTTCGTGGCAAGCGACGGTGCCCCGAGCTACCAGTTCGGCCTCCCGGTGACACTCGACGGTGACACGGCGCTGGTCGGCTCGTGGCTGTGGAGGTCGCCGGAGGGCACGATGCCGGGCTCGGCCTATTTCTTCACGAGGCAACCCAGCGGCCCGACCGACGAGATCTTCAAGGATGGCTTCGACGGAAGCAGCGCCGGTGGCTCGGCCGCGATCGCGCAGACCGCCGACACCACGCCGGTAGCGAAGAACTCGGTAGCCTGTGGCCACAGCGCCGATGGCACCACGGCCGACAACCAGTATTGGCGCCGCTACTATTTCAGCGACTACGGCGTGACCACCGCAGCCGACGTCAACAGCTTGGACGTGTCGATCGAACAGACGACCGGCGCACCGAATATCAACGTCACGCTTTACACGATCCCTCACTCCGTTGCCGTCGACACGATCGACCTCGGCCAGTTGAGCCAGATCGGTCAGGCTACAGTCGCTTCGCCGGCGAACTCTGCATTGAGCTCGATCAACGTGCCCGTCACCGGCACGGTCGCCGACCCTGTCGGCACCGACCTGGTGGTGGAAGTCTCCACCGACGACGGCAGCGTGGACGGCACAGCTTTCTATATCGGCTCGACGCCGTCGGCCGAGACACACCCGAGCTTCATCAGCTCGGTTTCGTGCGGCATCTCGGATCCGACGCCAACTACGGACATTGGCTATCCAGGCATGCACGTCATCGAAGCCGTCAATATCACCGATTGAGTGGCCAAACCGGTGCCGTCGTGCCGCTGATGCGGCGCGGCGACTTCTTTGTGATGCTACTCGCGGAGCGAGGGGCGTCACGCAGCGATGCCTGCTCTGACACCTTGCAATGAAGCCGCGGTGCGGCAGAAATCGCATTCATGGTGCCTGCACACAACAAGAAAAAGGGTCACCTTGCGGTGGCCCTTTTTTTTGGTGGCGGAACCCGGAATCGAACCCGCGTCCGCGTTCCGAACCAGATAGCAATGCAGCGGTCTCGAGGGCACGGGTTCGATGATTTGGCCGAAAGCTGCGGCAATCACGCCGCAGCCCAACCCGCGCCCGCCTGCCACTGGTGGTCGAAACCTTCGCCCGCCGCGAGCGCCGTCAGCAACGGCAACAGGAATTCGCGCAAGACCTCGATCACAGTGGTCAGCGGCATTGGCTCCAAGGTGTTCTTGCGCTGAAACGCCTGCCACTGCTTGGTCTTCTGCTCGTCCAGGGCAAACTCGTCGGTGAGGCCCAGAGGCGCGCCCGATGGGATGCCCGTGCCCCGGCGCTCGAACGTGGCGCGAATTGCAGTGGCCAGCACCGCGCCGTCGAAGTCGGAATGTGCGGCCAGAATCCACAGGTCGAAGTAGTCCTTCATCCTGCTGTTGAGGATGCCGAGCCTGACCATCGCTTCCAGCTTCTCGGCGACCACGGTGTAGCGGGGATAGACCTGCAGCTGCGGTTGCGGCATTCCATCGAGGATGATCGGGTACTGCACGTTTTCCGGGCCGGGTGTGACGGCGTCGCCGAAGCCGATGTCGATCTGCACCGGGCAGCGCGCGCCATCGAGCAGGCCCAGCATCGTCACGCGCACGCCCGCGTAGTTCGCCTCCTTGCGGATTTCGGCGGCCTTCACGCTGTCGGCCTGAAACACGATGCCGTCGTCGCTGGCGATCTGGCTGATCTCGCGGAACAGGTTTTCCAGATGCGGGATTTCGGTGGAGCCGAAACCCAGCAGGTCGGCATCGTGCGTCGGACGGTGCGGCACGTCGAACCAGATGTCGAACAGCAACGCCCCCTTGAGCAGGAACTGGCTGCGCTGCTCGGAAATGCTCAGGCGGTACAGCACCCGCTCCAGCGCGTAGCGGGTGAGCAGCAGGTTGAAGTCCAGTTTCTTGGCACGGGCCTTGTTGAGCAGCCGGGTGCGAACCGACGCGGCGACATTGCGCTGGTTCATGCCAGGCTCTCCAGATAGGGACGCATCACGTTGGCCACGCGGTCGATCTTGGCGCAGTGCCAGATCTCGTCGCTGGTCATGCGTTTGGCGTTCCATGCTTCGCGCAGCGCCTCCAGCGCCACGTCGAGGCCGATCTTGTTGCGGTATTTGAAGCAGTCAGCCACGGTCTTGGCGACGCTGGTAACGCGGACGGTGACGCCATCGACGACGTGTTCCTCAACACCTTCTGTCAGCGCTGCACCGGAGAAGCGGACGAGGCGTAGCGGCGGATAGTCCAGCTTCGGGGTGGCGGCCTTGTTGTGGATGGCCAGCCAGACTTCGAACGGGGCCTGCGTCGTCAGGTCGTGGAAGCGTAGCGCCGACAGCAGGCAGACCACGCCCTTGGGCACTCGACGCGCGACTTCGGCCAGCGTGCCGTGGGCCGACACCGGACGCGCCATGAGGCCGTACAGGCCACGACCGATGCGTTCCAGTTGGCCACGACGCACGGCCCGCGTCAGGGCCACCCGTGGGATACCCAGCGGGGCCAGATCGTTGGGGCGCACCAGCCCCTTCGTGCGCACCAGATCAAGCAGCTTGTCTGCAGTCGTGTCCATGGTCCTGCGTATTGTTCCATAATATCGGTAGATGTAAACGATAACCTATGAATAGGAACCATGCCGCTGGGTGCGCACCCGGATGGCGAGATCGCCTGATTGGCGGAACGAGGCGGTCCTTTGGCCTGTGCGCATGGGCGCAGCGGTTTTTTTGTGCCTTCCCCGCTCTCGGTTCCCGACCGGGGGAAGCAATCTCCATCCGCGCCCCGCAAATCCGCAAATCCGCAAATCCGCAGAAACGCGGGGTGCGTGGCCGGGAACGCTCACGAGGCAAACAGGGAAAAACGGAGACAGAGAGGCGGAGGACGGGCCGAAACGAGGTCGTTCGGCAGGCCCGCGCTCACGAGGCCAAGGCCCCAAACCGCGCCAGCACTGGCGTTTCGGGCAAAAAAAATCCCAACCGATAAGGGTTGGGATTGGTTCAAATGGTGGAGGCGGCGGGAATTGAACCCGCGTCCGAAGGCACTCCGCGCCCAGCGCTACATGCTTAGCTCGCCGTTTGATCTCGTCCTGCGGCAACACGGCGAGCAAAGCGCACCGCAGGACCAGCCTCTTGGTTTTGGCTCTTGCCGAAAGGCGCCGGCTTCAAGCGATCCCGTGATAATGACCCTACATCCACGAGCACAGGCACAAGTGGGTTCGGGGCTAGGCCTTAAGCGGCCAGAGCGTAGACGTCGTCGTTCGCGTCTAGGTTTTTTGCCACCGGATTAACGAGGAAGATGACGCCCTCGGCATGCTCCAAGCTACTTCGCGTCCCCCGTCGAAACCAGATCGCCCCCGGGGAACGATGATGGTGGCGGTCGCGCCGAGGGAAATCAAGCACGAACTGCTAGCATCCGCGGTTTTCGTTCATCGACGGACGCATCATGGGCAACATCGTCTGGCTGGCGTCGTACCCGAAATCCGGCAATACGTGGTTGCGCGCGTTTCTCGCGAACCTGGTCGCGAACCGCAGCGAGCCGGTGCCGTTGAGCGAACTGCCGGGCTATGCCGAGGACGAGGCGAGTCCGCACCTGTTCGGCACGCTGGCCGGACGGCCGAGCGTCGAACTGGAGATTGGCGAAATCGCCGCGCTGCGGCCCGAGGTGCACGCGGCGATCGCGGCAGGCGCGCAGGGCACGCGCTTCGTAAAGACGCACAACATGAACGGCAGTTTCGACGATCATCCCCTGCACAACTGGCAGGTCAGCGCGGGCGCGATCTGCGTCGTGCGCAATCCGCTCGATGTCGCGGTCAGCATGACGCATCACTTCGGCATCGGGCTCGACGAGGCGATCGAGCGGCTTGCCGACGAGAATGTCGCGACCGGCAACGATGCGTTGTTCGTGAGCCAGATCCTCGGTTCGTGGTCCACGCACGTCAAAAGCTGGGCCGATATCACGGACGAGCGGTTCGTGGTGGTGCGCTACGAGGATCTGCTCGACAAGCCGGCCAAGGCGTTCGGCAAGGTCGCCAAGCTCGTCGGTATCGTGCAGGATCGTGCGCGCATCGAGCGTGCGATGCGCCACGCGAGTTTCCAGAACCTGTCGGCGATGGAAAGAAAGGACGGCTTCGTCGAGGCGTCGGGCAAGGGTGCGCGCTTCTTCCGCAAGGGTCGCGTGAACGAGTGGCGCGAGGTGTTGAGCCGTGAGCAGGTACGGCGTGTGATCGGAGCGCATCGCGAGCAGATGGCGCGTTTCAAATACGTGCCCGCCGGATTCTGAATCGCGCTGCCTTTGCGATGGACGCCAGAATGGCGGATGCGGGCATTCGTCGCCTCACGCCGCCTTGTTCTTTGCCCGCATCGCCCGCTGCTTCTCCCGAGCCCAGTCGCGGTCCTTTTCGGTGTCGCGCTTGTCGTGTTCCTGTTTGCCGCGTGCCACGCCGAGGTCGACCTTGGCGCGGTTGTGTTTCCAGTACATTGCGAGCGGAATGAGGGTGTAACCCTTGCGCTCGATGGCACCGATCAACTTGTCGATTTCCTCGCGGTGCAGCAGCAGCTTGCGCGTGCGGCGATCGTCGGCGACCACGTGGGTAGAAGCCGAGATCAGCGGCACGATCGAGGCGCCGAACAGGAATATCTCGCCATTCTTGACGATCGCGTAGGCATCGCCGAGATTGATGCGTCCGGCACGCAGGCTTTTCACTTCCCAGCCTTGCAGCGCGATGCCGGCTTCGTAGTGCTCGTCGATATGATATTCGTGCCGGGCGCGCTTGTTCTGCGCGATCGTGCTGTTGGTGTTCTTGTCCTTGCTTTTCTGCTTGGTCATGTCCGTTACAATCGAAAAAAGCGATGAACGATGATCCAGATCCGCCGCCACGCCCTCGTACGCCAAACGCCGGAACGGATGTTCGATCTCGTCAATGATGTCGAAGCATACCCGAGGCGCTTCCCGTGGTGCGCTGCGGCCGAGGTAGTGGAACGTGAGGGTGAGGTTGCGCTGACCGCACGTCTCGACCTGCGCTTTGCCGGCTTGACCCAGAGTTTCACCACGCGCAACACGCTGGACCGACCGCATCGACTGCGCATGCAGCTGGTCGATGGCCCGCTGCGCGCGCTGGACGGCGTATGGACGTTCGACGCGCTCGGCGAGGATGGCTGCCGGATAGCACTCGCGCTTGATTTCGACTATTCGGGCCGCCTGGTCGGTTCCGCCCTGCGACTCGGTTTCCAGGGACTCGCCAACCGCATGGTCGATGATTTCTGCAAGGCGGCGAAGAGCGATGAGTGAGCGGTCGATCTTCGTCGAAGTCGCCTACGCCGAGCCGGCGCGACAGTTCCTGCGTCAGGTCCAATTGGCCGAAGGCGCGACGGTCGAAGCGGCGATCGCCGCATGCGGCATCGAGCGCGAGTTCGCGATCGACGCGACCGCATTGACGGTCGGGATCTGGTCCAAGCCGGTCACGCGCGACACGGCGCTGCGCGATGGTGATCGGGTCGAGCTGTACCGGCCGCTGGCGGCCGATCCGAAGGAAGCGCGGCGGCGACGGGCCGCTCGCACTTCAGGCAGGCAAGGGCGCGGTGATCAACCCTGATCCTGGCCCTGCTTCTTTTTCTTCTTCTCTTCCGGGTTCTTTTCGTCCGGGTACTGGCGCTTGTACTTGCGCGCGTCGCGGATCATCTGGTCCGGATCTTCCGGGAAGTAGTCGCCTTCGATCTTGACCAAGGCATCGTCTTTGAAGTGCAGGACGAGGTCCTTCGTTTCCATCCTGTTGCGACCGCGTCGGATCGACGAGACGTAGTCCCAACGATTCTGATCGAACGGAGTGGTCACTGCCGGCGAGCCCATCACGAGCAGCACCTGGCGCTTGCTCATGCCTTCCTTGAGCGATTCGACCGTGGCTTTGTCGAACAGGTTGCCCTGTTGCGTGTCGACCTTGTAGATGAGGCCGCAGCCGGCCAGCGGAACGAAAGCAAGAAGGACGAGCCAGCGAAGACGCATGCGCGAAGGGTCCAGAGGTTCGGAAAGTCGCCGATGATACACTAGGGCGCTGAACGACAAGGTTATTCGCGCGAGGAGGGGAAAGCGGAGAATGAACATGGAATCGACCGAATTGCGCAAGGCCGGCCTCAAGGTCACACACCCGCGCATGCGCATCCTTGAGATCCTCGACAGCCACGACGGCAAGCACTTCACCGCAGAGGACATCTACCGCGAACTGCTCGACAAGCATGACGACATCGGCCTTGCCACGGTCTATCGCGTGCTGACCCAGTTCGAGGCGGCCGGCATGGTGCTCAAGCACAATTTCGAGGGTGGCCAGGCCGTCTACGAGCTGGATCGCGGCAAGCACCACGACCATATGGTCGATGTGGAAAGCGGCAAGGTCATCGAGTTTTCCAGTGAGGAAATCGAGCGCCTGCAGCACGAGATCGCGGCGAAGTATGGCTATGTGATCGAGGATCACAGCCTGGTGTTGTACGTGCGGCCGCTGAAGAAGTAATCGGTGCCCTGATTTCCGCTGTCCGGCCTGCGGTTTTCGCGTGCTCAGCCGGGCCTGCTCGTTTTGTGGGGCTTGCGCGCAACCATGGCGTGTTGAACTGTTGTTCCCGGCCGAGGAAGTCGTGGCTCGCAAGCGCGACGCGGAACAAAGAGCCGCCCGTCGCAGGGAGAGGATTCTCGCAGGCCTGTCGGGTGGAGAAGCTCTGCCCTATGTCGTCGGCGCGATTCTCGATCGCTCGATTCTCATTCCATGGGGCGCGATAGCCGTTCGCCCTTCGATACCTCTGGGCGAACGGATCGGCAGGTTGTTCGACCTCAATCCTCAGCCCGCAGCGCTGCCTTGGTCAGCATCTGCTTCGCGTGCGCCAGCGTCTCGCGTGTGATCTCGATACCGCCAAGCATGCGCGCGACTTCTTCCTGGCGGGCCTTGCCGTCGAGCGCCGCGATGCGCGTCTCGGTCGAGCTGTCGTCGCTGGATTTGCTCGCGCGCAGGTGCCGGTGCCCCTGCGCGGCGACCTGCGGCAGGTGCGTCACGCACAGCACCTGACAGCGTTCGCCGAGCGCGCGCAGTTTCTGGCCGACGACTTCGGCGACTGCGCCGCCGATGCCGGAATCGACTTCGTCGAACACCATCGTGCCGACCGCGTCGCTGCCGAGCGCGGCGACTTCGATCGCAAGGCTGATGCGTGACAGTTCGCCGCCAGATGCGACCTTGCGCAGCGCTCGCGGTGGCTGACCCGGATTGGCGCTGACGAGGAACTCGCAGCGTTCACTACCGTGTGGATCTGGCTCGTTGCCGGCTTGCGCTTCGAGTTGCACTTCGAAGCGCCCGCCGCGCATGCCCAGTTCCGCCATCAATCTGCTGACCGCATCCCCGAGCGTGCGTGCGGTCGCCGCGCGTTTCGTGCCGAGCGTGCGTGCGGCGTTGGCGTAGTCGTCGATGAGGCGTTGCTGTTCGATTCGCAGCGCGTCGATGCTGGCGCCGGCGCCGCGCAGGCTTTCCAGTTCCTCGCGCAGGTTGTCCGCGTGCGCCTTGAGCTCGGGCATGCGCACGCGATGCTTGCGCGCTAGTTCGTGCAGCTTGCCGAGCTGCGCCTCGGCTTCGGCGAGGCGTTCGGGGTCGAGATCGAGAGATGATTGGTAGCGCGCCAGCGCATCGCCGGCTTCCGTCAGCTGGATCTGCGCCGCATCGACCAGTTCGCCGATCGGAGCGAGGCGCTCATCCAGCACGGCGAGATGGGCGATTTCGGACTGCGCGCGCGCGAGCAGGCGCAGCATCGCGAATTCGCTGTCGCCGTCGATGCGGTCGGCCAGCGCCGCGCCACCTTGCAGCAATTGCCCGGAATTGGCGAGGCGGCGGTGCTGGTCTTCGAGCTCGGCAAGATCGTCCGGTGCCAGCGCATGGCGGTCGAGTTCGTCGACCTGATGGCTCAGCCATTCGATGCGTTCGGCGTGGTCGCTGCCGCGCGACAGTTCCGCGATGCGCGCCGCCGCGCCCCGCCAGGCCTTGGCTATGCGGGCGACCGTGGCGAGATCGTCGCTGTGATTGCCGAATGCATCCAGCAATGCGAGTTGCTGCGCGCGGTCGAGCAGTGCCTGATGCTCGTGCTGGCCGTGGATCTCGATCAATCCGGCGGCGAGCGCCTTCAATTGCGTCAGCGTGACCGGGCGGCCATTGATCCACGCGCGCGAGCTGCCTTCGCTGCGGATCACCCGTCGCAACTGGCAGGCGCCGTCCTCGTCGAGTTCCTCGGCGGCCAGCCAGTCTCGCAAGTGCGGATGCGCGACGAGGTTGAAGTCGGCGGACAGTTCCGCGCGCTCGCTGCCATGGCGCACCATCGACGCATCGGCGCGGCCGCCGGCGAGCAGCAGCAGCGCATCGACCAGCAATGATTTGCCGGCGCCGGTTTCGCCGGTGACCACGGTCATGCCGGGGCCAAAGGCGATCTCGGCTTCGCCGACGATCGCGAAATCCTTGACGTAGAGACTTTCCAGCATCGGCCGCGAACGCTCCCAAGCAAACGGCGGAACGCTAGCATGCGGCAGCAAGGCGGCCAAGACGCCGCGTTGAATCTGCGCGTCCGCGCCCCTATTGATCGCGCTGGAGCCGCTTGTTAGCGTGCGCCGATATCCGGCGCTCCTGCGCCTATCCGGACTGCGATGATCACATCGTCCCACTCGCCCGACCTCGATGCCCGCGCGCGCCACCTGCTGCGCACGCTGATCGCGCGCTACATCGCCGAAGGCCAGCCGATCGGCTCGCGCACGTTGGCCAAGGCATCGGGTCTGGACGTCAGTCCGGCCACGATCCGCAACATCCTTTCCGATCTGGAGGAGTTCGGTCTCGTCGCGGCGCCGCATACGTCGGCCGGACGGGTGCCGACCTCGCAGGGCTATCGCCTGTTCGTCGACAGCCTGCTGGAGATGCGACCGCTCGACGAGCCGCAGGTCGACCAGCTGCGCCGCGAACTGCCGACCGACGCGGCGACGCCGGACCTGCTCGGCAGCGCGACCTCGCTGCTGTCGGAGATGACCCGCTTCGTCGGCGTGGTCAGCGTGCCCAAGCACGACGAGTTCCCGTTCCGCCATATCGACTTCGTGCCGCTCGATGGCAGCCGGGTATTGGTGATCCTGGTATTCGCCGACGGCCAGGTGCAGAACCGCGTGATCGCGACGCAACGCGGCTACGGTCCCGGCGAACTGGAGCAGGTCGCCAACTACCTGAACGCGAATTTCGCCGGCATGCGCATCGACGACATCCGCGTACGCCTCTTGCGCGAAATGCAGGAGGAGGGCGCGCGCCTGAACACGATGCTGTCGACCGCGGTCGAGGTGGCGCAGGCGGCGTTCCAGCAGAGCGGGTCCGGCAGCGACATGCTGGTCGCCGGGCATACCAACTTGATGGGGCGGCAGGATGTGTCCGATGTGGACCGCCTGCGCGAACTGTTCGAGGCATTCCAGCGCAAGCGCGATCTGCTGCAGTTGCTGGAGCGCTGCTCGCACGCCGAGGGCGTGCGCCTGTTCATTGGCGAAGAATCGGGCTTCGCGGCGCTCGATACCTGGAGTCTGGTCACCGCGCCCTACGGCGTTGGCGGCCGCGTGCTCGGCGTGCTCGGCGTGATCGGGCCGACGCGAATGGCCTACGAGCGGGTGATTCCGGTGGTGCAGGCGACCGCGGCGATCATTTCCGGAGCCTTGAAGCGCTCGCAGCCGGCCTTATAACCCTCGGTCAAAGGGGCATTGCCCGACCGCCACGCGGTCGACTGCGGTTGCGCCTGGACATTTTCGACATGCCATCCGGCCGACGCGCGGCAGAGGGCGCTTTTTCATGTGGAGGAACCAATGAGCAGCAGCGATCCAAGAATGGAACCGACGGCACAAACGTCCGCCGACGCCGAGTCCGGCGCCGACAACGAGCTGGAGGTCCTTTCGCGCCAGCTCGCCGAATGCGAGGCCAAGCTCGCCGAGATGCGCGATACGGTATTGCGCGAGCGTGCCGAGCTCGACAACCAGCGCAAGCGCTTGCAGCGCGATCTCGACCAGGCACGTCGCTTCGCCAACGAAAAACTGCTGGCCGATCTGCTGCCGGTGCTCGACAATCTGGAACGCGGAGTGGCTGCGGAGGGCAGCGATTTCGCGGCGCTGCGCGGCGGTGTCGAGCTGACCTTGCGCGAATTGATCCGCGTCGTCGAAGCCAACGGCCTGAAGGCGGCCGGGGCGGTGGGCGAGGTGTTCAATCCGGAGCATCACCAGGCGATGAGCATGGTCGACGGCGCCGGCCATCCGGCCGGACATATCGCCGCCGTCATGCAGAAGGGCTACGTGCTGAACGAGCGGCTGCTGCGACCTGCGCTTGTCGCGGTCACGCAGTAGGCGGGCACGGAAACGCTTGAAACGTCAACCCGGAACCCCAGATTGGGCGACAGTCGCGGCCAGCGGGGCCGCATCAGAATTCAGAGCGGGAGAGTATAGAAATGGGCAAGATCATCGGTATCGACCTCGGCACGACGAACTCGTGCGTGGCGGTCATGGAAGGCACGTCGGCGCGCGTGATCGAGAACTCCGAGGGCGATCGCACGACGCCGTCGGTGGTCGCGTTCAAGGACAATGAAGTCGTGGTGGGTGCGACGGCGAAGCGCCAGTCCGTCACCAATCCGAAGAACACGTTCTACGCGGTGAAGCGCCTGATCGGCCGCAAATTCACCGACGCCGAAGTGCAGAAAGACATCAACATGGTGCCGTACAAGATCATCGCGCACGACAACGGTGATGCGTGGACCGAGACCGCCGACGGCAGGAAGATGCCGCCGCAGGAGATCTCGGCGAAGATCCTGATGAAGATGAAGAAGACCGCCGAGGATTTTCTCGGCGAGCCGGTGACGGAAGCTGTCATCACGGTGCCTGCCTACTTCAATGATTCGCAGCGCCAGGCGACCAAGGACGCTGGTCGCATCGCGGGTCTCGAGGTCAAGCGCATCATCAACGAGCCGACCGCGGCCGCGCTCGCGTATGGACTCGACAAGAAGGGTGGCGACCGCAAGATCGCGGTCTATGACCTTGGCGGCGGCACGTTCGACATCTCGATCATCGAGATCGCCGAAGTCGATGGCGAGAAGCAGTTCGAGGTGCTGGCGACGAACGGCGACACCTTCCTCGGTGGCGAGGACTTCGACAAGCGCGTCATCGACTATCTCGTCGACGAGTTCAAGAAGGAACAAGGCGTCGACCTGAAGAACGATCCGCTTGCGCTGCAGCGCCTGAAGGACGCCGCCGAGCGCGCCAAGATCGAGCTGTCGACCGCGCATCAGACCGAAGTGAACCTGCCGTACGTCACGGCGGACGCGTCCGGCCCGAAGCACCTCAACATCAAACTGACGCGCGCGAAGCTCGAAGCACTGGTCGGCGATCTGGTCGAGAAGACGATCGCACCGTGCCGAACCGCGTTGAACGATGCAGGCCTGAAGGTTTCCGATGTCCAGGAAGTCATCCTCGTCGGCGGCCAGACGCGCATGCCGAAGGTGCAGGAAGCGGTCAAGGACTTCTTCGGCAAGGAACCGCGCAAGGACGTCAATCCGGATGAAGCCGTTGCCGTCGGTGCGGCGATCCAGGGCGGCGTGCTTTCGGGCACCGTCAAGGACGTGCTGCTGCTCGACGTGACGCCGCTGTCGCTCGGCATCGAGACGCTCGGTGGCGTGTTCACCAAGCTGATCGAAAAGAACACGACGATCCCGACCAAGGCGAGCCAGGTGTTCTCGACCGCCGAGGACAATCAGAGCGCGGTCACCGTGCACGTGCTGCAGGGCGAGCGCGAACAGGCCCGCTTCAACAAGTCGCTGGCGCGTTTCGATCTGGCCGGCATCCAGCCGGCGCCGCGCGGCATGCCGCAGGTCGAGGTCACGTTCGACATCGACGCGAACGGCATCCTGCACGTCGGTGCGAAGGACAAGAACACCGGCAAGGAACAGCGCATCGAGATCAAGGCCGGCTCCGGTCTGTCCGAGGACGAGATCCAGCGCATGGTGCGCGACGCCGAGGCGAACAAGGAAGAAGACAAGAAGTTCCACGAGCTTGTCGCCGTACGCAACAAGGCCGACCAGCTGGTGCATGCCACGCGTGCCGCGATCAAGGAGCACGGCGGCAAGGTGGCCGGCGACATCGCCCGCATCGAGGAAGCGCTGGCCGATCTCGAGAAGGTCATGAAGGGCGAGGACAAGGCGCAGATCGAGGCGCGCACGACTGCGTTGGAGCAGATCGCGCAACCGTTGTTCGCGGCCGCGTCGCAGACCCCGCCGGCCGGTGAGGCCGCGGATGGCACCGCGCACGCGGGCGGCTCGGCCAAGAACGACGATGTCGTCGACGCCGAGTTCACCGAGGTCAAGGACGACAAGTAAGTCGTCCGGCAATCGGTAATGGCGTAACGAATCGGGCTGCGCATGGCGCCGCCCGATTTCGCATCGGAGGCTGGAGGAACGGGACGATGGACAAGGGGCGGCTTGAGGCATTCAGCGATGGCGTGCTCGCCGTGATCATCACGATCATGGTGCTGGAGCTGAAGCCGCCGCACGATCCCACGCTGGAAGCGCTGCACGCGGCGTGGCCGGTGTTGTTGAGCTACATCCTCAGCTTCATTTACGTGGGCATCTACTGGAACAATCATCATCACCTGTTCAAGACGATCGAACGGATCGACGGACGCGTGATGTGGGCGAACCTGTATCTGCTGTTCTGGATCTCGCTGTTCCCGTTCGTGACGGCGTGGATGAGCGAGAACCACTTCGCTGCCGTGCCGACCGCGTTGTACGGTTTCGTCTTGATGATGGCTGCGCTCGCGTGGCCGCTGGTCACGCGGAAGCTGATCGCCTGCAACGGGCCGGACTGCCCGCTGGCCACCGCGATGGGCGGCGACTTCAAGGGCAAGGTTTCTATCGTGTTGTACGCGCTGGCAATCCCGCTGGCGCTGTTCGTCAATTCCTGGATCGCCTGCGCGTTGTACGTGACGGTTGCGCTGGTCTGGTTGGTGCCTGATCGGCGCATGGAGAAGGTTGTGGCGTCATGAGCAAGCGTTGTTACTACGAAGTCCTCGGCGTCGCGCGCGGCGTGAACGAAGATGACTTGAAGAAATCCTTCCGTCGTCTCGCGATGAAGTGCCATCCGGACCGTTGCCCGGACGATCCGGCCGCGCAGGAGAAGTTCAAGGAGGCCAAGGAGGCCTACGAGATCCTGTCCGACAGCCGCAAGCGTGCTGCCTACGACCAGCACGGCCACGCCGCGTTCGAGCATGGCATGGGTGGTGGACGTGGCGGCGGTGGCTTCAACGGCGATGTCGGCGATATTTTCGGTGACATCTTCTCGGACATTTTCGGCGGCATGGGCGGTGGCGGACACGGCCGCGCACGGCGTGGGTCCGACCTGCGTTACCTGATCGAACTCGATCTGGAAGAAGCCGTGTTTGGCATCGAGAAGCAGATCGAGGTGCCGACCCTGGTCGAATGCGACACCTGCGACGGCAGCGGTTCCGCCGACGGCAAAACCTCCACCTGCACGACCTGCCGCGGCCAGGGCCGCGTGCGCATGCAGAACGGCATCTTCTCGATCCAGCAGGCCTGTCCGCATTGCGGCGGCGCCGGCAAGGTCGTTGCCAATCCGTGCCGCGATTGCCATGGCGAAGGCCGCGTGCATTCCGAGCGCACGCTCTCGATCAAGATTCCACCGGGCGTCGACAACGGCGATCGCATCCGCCTGACCGGCCAAGGCGAAGCCGGTCCGAGTGGCACCGTGCCGGGCGATCTCTACGTCGAGGTGCGCGTACGCGAGCATGCGATCTTCCAGCGCGAGGGCGACGACCTGCATTGCGAGATTCCGGTCCGCTTCGCGCAGGCCGCGCTCGGCGCCGAACTCAAGGTGCCGACCCTGGACGGCGAGACGCAGATTACCGTGCCGCCGGAAACGCAGACCGGCAAACTGTTCCGCCTGCGCGGCAAGGGCGTCACATCCGCGCGGAGCGGACGCACCGGCGACCTGTTGTGCCGTGTATCGGTGGAGACGCCGATCCGGCTGACCGCCGAGCAGCGCGACCTGCTGCAGCAATTCGAAGCCACGTTCAGTGGCGAGGACGCCGCCGCGCATTCGCCGCGCAACAGTTCCTGGCTCGACGGCGTGCGCCGTTTCTGGGATCGCGTCACCTCGTAGCATCGCGGCTGCGGCGACGGATGCGCTAGGCTACGCGCCCGCACCGTCGCCGACAGCGAGCCATCGATGACCGCTTCCGTTCCGATCGCCGTGAACGGCGCTTCCGGCCGCATGGGCCAGGCGGTGCTGCGACTCGCCTGCGCGCGCACTGATACGCCCATCGTCGCGGCGCTTGTCGGCGCTGATTCCTCCATTGCCGGCCATGCGCTCGCGCGCCAACTTGGCGATCGTGCCCCCGATCTCGCCTACGCGACCGCACTCTCCGATGAGGTGAAACCTGCGGTGCTGATCGATTTCAGCACGCCTGCCGCATTCGATCGCGCACTTGCGCTCGCACAGGCGCGGAGCCTTGCCTTCATCAGCGGCACGACAGGCCTTTCCGAAGCGCAACAAGCGGCGATGGCGCATGCGGCGGAAACCATTCCGGTGCTGTGGAGCGCGAATTTCAGCGTCGGCGTGGCAATTCTCGATCGGCTCGTGCGCGAAGCCGCGCGCCTGCTCGCCGACTGGGATTGCGAGATCGTCGAGGCGCACCACCGCAACAAGAAGGATGCGCCGTCCGGCACCGCGCTCGCGCTCGGTCGCGCGGTTGCACAGGCGCGCAATGCCGACTTCCCGAAGGTCGCGCGATTTGCCCGTGCAGGAAGCGCCAAAGACCTGCGCGATCCATCCGAGATCGGTTTCGCGGTCCTGCGCGCCGGCGACATCGTCGGCGAACACACGGTCGTGTTCGCGACGCAAGGCGAGCGCATCGAGCTGGCGCACAAGGCGAGCGATCGCGACATCTTCGCGCGAGGCGCGCTATTCGCGGCGCTTGCGCTTGCCGGCGCGGTGCCGGGGCGTTACGAACTGGCGGAGTTGGTGGCGCAGGGACGGATCTGAGAGAGTGCTCGATTCCGGCGGGCTGGATCGCGGTTCGGGTTTGCTGATTTCGCCGGACCCTCGCTCGAAGCCCCTCTCCCGGCGGGAGAGGGGCTTCAAGGTGTGAAGCGCAGCGGCGCAAGTGTTCGTCGGTTACTCGACGCCGCCGACCGCGGCCTGGCCGATCTTGAACATCACCTCGGTGTTGTCGAACACGCCGTGGAACAGGCTGGAGCCCTGGCCGTAGGCCGACAGCGGGATGTCGGTTGCAGTGTGCACGGCCTGATCGCCCGGCACCTGGCCGGTGACGAGATAGCCGATGTCCTTGTTGCGCACGTTCGGATCGGCCGGCGATTCGGCCGGCGGGAACGGTTGCTGCGTGTCCTTGGTCGGGAATGCGCTCGGCAGCCAGGTTTCGTAGCGGTCGGCATTCGCGCCGTAGCCGATCAGCATCTTGTGGTCGATGTTGGTCGTCTGCGGATAGCCGTCGGCGTCGATCGCGTACTTCGGGAACTTCGCCGCTTCGTACGTGCCGACGATGCCGGAGCCCGACGCCGGATTCGCCTGCAGCGTCGCTGCGGAAGCGGTCGATGCGCCGATGATCGCGGCGCCCGAGCATTCGTGGTCGGCAGTGACGATGACCAGCGTGTCCGGATGCTTTTCGGCGAACGCCTTGCCGACCGCGATGGCGCGATCGAACTCGATGACTTCGAGCGGCCAGCGATCGCTGTCCATCAGGTGCGCCTGCTTGTCGATCGAGGCACCTTCGACAAGCGCGACGAAACCCTTCGGATTCTTCGCCAGCACCTGCAACGCCTTGTCGGTCATTTCATCGAGCATCGGTTGGTCGGGGAAGCCGAACGCGTCGACGACGGTGCTGTCGCCGCGGCGACCTGCGATCTTGTCGTAGGCGACGTTCATGTTCGAGTACGCGAACAGGCCGAGCAACTGCTTCGGCACGCCGCGCTCGAACGCGGCATCGAGCGCGCTCTTGTCGGGCGCGTAGGCGAAACCGGCGCGCTGGAAGTCGCCGATCAGGTCGCGTTCCGGATCGAGCTTGCCCTTGGCCGCACCCCAACCAGCGACGATGTCGTCGGACAGCACATAGTCGTTCGCCTTGCGGCGCTGCGAGCCGTTGGCCGGCTGCGGGCTGACGCTGTTGGAGGTGTTCGGCAGGAACCATTTGCGTCCGCCGCCCATAAGCACGCTGAGGCCGGTCAGGCTGCGGTCGTCGAGGAATTGGTCGACGATGCCGGTGCCGTTGCCGCGCGCCGAGGTATGGATCGCCATCGACGCCGGTGTCGCGTCGAACACATCGGCGGTGGTGACCACGCCGAGCGACTTGCCCTGCAGGTTGTGCAGGTACTCGGACAGGTATTCCACGCGCGGGTTGTCGAACGCATCCAGCGTGTCGTCCGGAAACACGCCTTCCTGATTGTTGTTGGCCTTGTTGCCGGTCACGTAGTTCTGCATGCCGGGCGCGGAGTCGGTCACGATCGAGTTCAGCGACGCGGTCATCACCATGCCGGTGTTCGGGAACGTGTCCATCGTCAGCAGGCCTTTCGCCTTGCCCTGCGCATAGCCCTTGGCCATGATGCGGCCCGCGGTGCGGTGTGCGGCGCCCATGCCGTCGCCGAGGAAGATGATGATGTTCCTGGCGACCGCGCCGCTGTCCTTGTCGATGCCGACGATCTCGAAATTGCCGATCGCGGTGATCAGCTTGCCGTCGCTCTGCTCGGCGGTGATCTTGAGTTCATGCACGCCCGGCATGCCTTTCGAGAAGCCGCGCTGCGAAAGAACTGCGGTATTCGCCGGCAACCCGGCAACCAGCACGCAGCCGGCCTTGCCGGTGGTCTTGCCGTCCGCGCCGATGCAGGTTTCGGCCGGGCCGGTCTCGGTCACGTTGCCGAGGGAGGCGAGGCCAGCCGCGTCGTAGCGGGTCGCGCCGAGCCCATCGACGGAGAACGCGAACTTCTTGATCGTCGTGCCCGGATCCGGCTGCACGGTCGCCTGCAGATCGAACAACTGACCCGGCAGGAAGCGCGCGATGACCGGATCGGAAGTGCCGGACGAGAACAGTTCGCTCGGCGGCGTCAGGCGCGTGACTTCACCCGCGCCGACGTGCAACGAAGTGCCGCCCAGCGCGAGGGCGACGAAGGTTGCCAATGATCGGCGTGCCACGATTGCGCGTTGCATGGGAATTCTCCTGCGGGAATGAAAGGAAAAAGCGAGGCGCCCGGTGCGCGGCATCGCCGGCATCGATGTGCTCAAGGCGTGGCGGCCGGCTCGATCGCTGCGATGAGCGCGTGTTCGGATTCGGCATCAAGCTCGATGCGCGCGGGGGCGACGCGGTCGCTGCCCGGAATTTCATGTGCACCGACCTTGAGGCGACCGCTCACCTGGAGCAGCCCCGGCAGCATCGGCGTGGCCGTCGTGGCGTGCGCCGGCAGGCTGATGAAGATCGCGTTCGCTGGAATGTCGTCCGCCAGCGAATCGTCTTCATCGCCGGCCGCGACCGGCAATGGCGACAGCAGGAAGCCGCCGGCGAGCGGCGGTTGCTGATGCACCATGTAACCGACGATGCGCACGCGCTTGCCATCGAGGCGTCTAAGTTTTGCAGTCGGCTCCAGCCCCTTCGGCCCGACCGGAAGTTTGAACAGGTCGCGGAATTTCAGGTCGGTGACGCCGCTCGGCGCGGCACCGAGCGGCTGATTGACGGCAATGCCAGCGGCAACGGCAACCGTGGCGAAGCGGGCATCGAGCTTCGAGGGTGAGCCCGCCCGCGCTGGTGCAACGACGGCGAGCACGACGAGCGCGCCAGCAAGAAAGGACGACAGGCATCGGTGCATCTGGAACCCCGGCGAAGGCGACAGGGCGGGTCGCCCCATGCATACGCCGTCACAGTAAGCAGGCCAGATGAACGCCTTTTTGCAAGGCAATGACGTTTGCGGGTCGCGACCAATGCCAGCGGAACCCTCGCTGCGGCCTCGCTACATGCGGAACACGCCGAAACGCCCCGGTTCGATCGGCGTGTTCATCGATGCCGAGATCGCCAGGCCAAGCACGCGGGGCGTATCGGCCCGGTCGATGATGTCGCTCACAGGCGCGCGCTGACATAGTGCGCATGGCCTTGGCGTTCATCTGCTTGCATCGGTTGAACGTGTGCACGAGGTTGACCGTCGCGAGGTTGTAATGCAGTGTCCCTCCGAATCTGGGGGGCACACATGCAACCGTTCTCAAACTTCGCGCGCCGTTTTCGCGCGCAGACGCACTGTCTTGTCCTCGGCGCAGCGTTCTCCGGCGTATGTGTACTTGCGCTCGGCACGCCTGTGCACGCGGCACAGGTGGATATCCAGGGGCCGACCGGCTTCCTCGGATTCGGCAAGTCGGTCACCGTTCTGCCGAACGGCAATTTCGTGGTCACCAGCTACTCGGTGGAGAAGGTCGGCGCAGTACATCTGTACCGCCCTGATGGCACGTTGGTCAGCACCTTGAGTGGCAGCAGCGCCTACGATGCAGTAGGTGGCAACGTAGTCGTAGTGGGCGATAGCAATTTCGTGGTGGTCAGTCCGCGCTGGAAGGACAACATTGGAAGGGACGTTGGCGCGGTTACCTGGGTGAATGGCACAACCGGCCTGAACGGTGTGGTGTCGGTCGGCAATTCGTTGGTCGGAAGCAACTACGGCGACAGGATTGGTGATGGCGGCGTTGTCGTCTTGAGCAACGGTAACTATGTGGTGAGTAGTCCGGGATGGACCGATGGCTCGATGCCAAGCGTCGGCGCAGCAACCTGGGGCGACGGGAGTCGTGGTGTCAGTGGACGCGTGTCACCCGGCAATTCGCTGGTCGGAACCGCCTATGGCGACGTTGTAGGTTCCGGCGGAACGATTGCGCTGAACAACGGCAACTACGTGGTCATCAGCTCAAGATGGACCAACGGAATCACGAATGGTTCTTTCGGCGCGGTGACCTGGGGCGACGGGCGGAGCGGAATCCGTGGAAGGGTTTCGGCCAACAATTCGTTGGTGGGAGCGCGGGCCGGGGACATGGTTGGGTCAGGCGGCTACACGTCCATTGCCGGAGTCACCGCGCTGAACAATGGCAACTATGTCGTAGTCAGTGCGAATTGGGCCAATGGCGATGTGTCGGGCGCCGGTGCAGTGACCTGGGGCGATGGGCGTACTGGAATCCGCGGGCCGGTTTCAGTTGGCAATTCTCTCGTCGGGACGACTTTGAGCGATGAAGTCGGCAGCAACGGCGTCACTGCCCTGATCAACGGCAACTACGTTGTCGCGAGTCCGAATTGGAGCAACGGCGTATGGGGCAGGGCGCTCGGCGCTGCCACATGGGCCGACGGTCGCATCGGCTCCAGCGGTACTGTCCGGGCTGCCAATTCAATTGTCGGGACCAATAGTGGCGATCGCGTTGGTTCAGGTGGCGTCACGGCTCTCGGCAATGGGAACTACGTCGTGGCCAGTCCTGCCTGGAGCAATGGACAGGTATTCGCCACGTTCGGTGCGGCAACATGGGGCGACGGCAGCATCGGCAGCAATGGGTCTGTTTCTTCAACCAATTCGCTGGTCGGAGCGATGCCCGATGATGAAGTCAGTGTCGGCCCGACTGGCCGCGCGGGCGTCATTGCTCTGAGCAACGGCAACTATGTAGTAGTCAGTCCGAACTGGAACACCGGAAACGAAAGCGTAGGCGCGGTGACCTGGGGCAATGGCAGCGGCGGCGTGCACGGACTCATCTCGATCGGCAACTCCCTGATTGGCAGCACGGCCGGCGACGCCGTGGGAGCTGGCGGCATCACGGCGCTGAGCAACGGCAACTACGTCGTGGTCAGCCCGAGCTGGAACAACGGTGTGCGTGACAGCCACTTCGGTGCGGCGACCTGGGCCGATGGCGGAACGGGAGCGACTGGATATGTGTCGCCCCAAAACTCGCTGGTCGGCACGGCCATCGACGATCACGTAGGTTTCGCGGGGGCGATCGCCGTGGGCGGCGGCAACTATGTGGTGACCAGCACCATATGGAACAGTGGCGCGGGGAGTGCGGTAGGAGCAGTCACTTGGGGGCACGGAGAAAGAGGTGTCGCCGGTGCGATATCCTCGCGCAATTCGTTGGTTGGAACCGCTGCGCATGACCTCATTGGAGGGCGTGGCGTCATCGCGCTCGGCGACGGCGACTATCTGGTCATCAGTCAAGACTGGAATGCCAGGACAGGGGCCGCGACACTGGCCGACAGCCGTTATCGGTCGACGGGCACCATTGAGTCTTGGAACAGCGCACTTGGGAAAGCTCCCTTCAGTGGCGATTCCATGACATCGGACTACGACGCGGTCCGTCATCGTCTGATCGTCGGCTGGCCCGCTGACAACCTGGTCAGCATATTCACCAGAGACCGGATCCTGGCCAGCGACTTCGAGCCCTGAGGCGCGAGCAACGTGAGCTTCCAGAAGAGACTGGACTCGGGCAAGGGGGATTGAGCGGTCGTCGCTTGGGGATTGCGTGCCGACGGCTTTCCATCCACTCAGCAGGAGCGGAAAAGGAACTTGCGGCGGACATGAACGGCAACGCCCGGGTGCGCCAAGCGAGCGATGCGGCCGCCTGCGGCGCCCGCGCCGGATCTACATGCGGAACACGCCGAAGCGTCCCGGCTCGATGGACGCGTTCATCGACGCGGAAATTGCGAGGCCCAGCACGCGGCGCGTATCGACCGGATCGATGATGCCGTCGTCCCAGAGCCGCGCGGTCGCGTAGTACGGGTGACCCTGGTGTTCGTACTGCTCGCGGATCGGCGCCTTGAACGCGTCTTCCTCCTCTTTTGACCACGTCTTGCCGGCGCCCTCCAGGCCGTCGCGCTTGACGGTTGCCAGCACGCTCGCGGCCTGCTCGCCGCCCATCACGCTGATGCGTGCGTTCGGCCACATCCACAGGAACCGCGGCTGATAGCCGCGACCGCACATCGCATAGTTGCCGGCACCGAAGCTGCCACCGATGACGACGGTGAATTTCGGTACATGCGAACACGCGACAGCGGTCACCATCTTCGCGCCATCCTTCGCGATGCCGGCTTGCTCGTATTTCTTGCCGACCATGAAGCCCGTGATGTTCTGCAGGAACACCAACGGGATGTTGCGCTGGTTGCACAGTTCGATGAAGTGCGCGCCCTTGAGCGCGGACTCGGCAAACAGGATGCCGTTGTTGGCGACGATGCCGACGGGATAGCCATGGATATGCGCAAAACCGGTAATCAGCGTTTTGCCGTAGCGCGCCTTGAATTCCTGCAGCTCCGAGCCATCGACGATGCGCGCGATCACCTCGCGGATGTCGAACGGAATGCGCGTGTCGCGCGGCACGCAGCCGTAGAGTTCCTCGGCGGGATAGCGCGGCTCGACCGGTTCGCGCAGCGCCAGCTGGACGCTCTTCTTGCGATTGAGGTTGGCGACGATGTTGCGCGCGATGTCGAGCGCGTGCGCATCGTTTTCGGCAAAGTGGTCGGCCACGCCGGAGATCGACGTATGCACATCCGCGCCGCCCAGCGTTTCCGCATCGACGACCTCGCCGGTCGCGGCCTTCACCAGCGGCGGCCCGCCGAGGAAGATCGTGCCCTGTTCCCTGACGATGATCGTCTCGTCGCTCATCGCCGGCACGTAGGCGCCGCCGGCGGTGCACGAGCCCATTACCACCGCGATCTGCGGGATGCCCAGCGCGCTCATGCGCGCCTGGTTGTAGAAGATGCGGCCGAAATGCTCCTTGTCCGGGAACACCTCATCCTGCAGCGGCAGGAAGGCGCCGCCGGAATCGACCAGGTAGACGCAGGGCAGGTGGTTCTCCAGCGCGACTTCCTGCGCACGCAAGTGCTTTTTCACCGTCATCGGGAAGTAGGTGCCGCCCTTGACCGTCGCGTCGTTGGCGATGACCAGCACCTCGGTGCCATGCACGCGACCGATGCCGGTGATGACGCCGGCACACGGTGCGGCGTCGTCATACATGCCGTGCGCTGCCAGCGACGACAGTTCGAGGAACGGCGAACCCGGATCGAGCAGCGCGCGGACGCGCTCGCGTGGCAGCAGCTTGCCGCGCTCGGTGTGTTTGGTGCGCGCCTTGTCGCCGCCGCCGAGCGCGGCTTTCGCCATTTCGGCGCGCAGGTCGTCGACGGTCGCGCGCAATTGCGTCGCGTTCGCCTGGAAGTCCGCGTTGCGGGAATCGATCTTGCTTTCGATGGGCGTCATGGCGAACCTGTGCGGACGGATGCGCGCATCAAAGCACGCGGATGGACAATGGCCAAGACCGTGCGCGGATTCGCCTGCGCCGGCGCCGAAACGCAACCGGCCGCGCGAGGCGGCCGGTGCGTCGCTGCGTCGCGCGGAATGCGCGCGACAATCAGGTCACTCTTTCTTCTTGTCCGCGGCGTCGGCGGCTGCGTCCTTCGCCTTCTTGGCGGTTTCGGCCACGTCATGGCCAATCGCCTTTGCGCCTTCCTTCACTTCATGACCGGCAGCCATGGCGGCATCCGCAGTGGCGCTGGCGCCTTCCTTGATCGCCGTGCCGGCATCGTGGGCAGCATCCTTGGTCGCGTCGACTGCATTGCCGGCGGCTTCCTTGGCCTTGTCCGCAGCGCTCTGCGTGGCGTCGGAAGCATCGGAGGCGGTGGAGGACATCGCGGCGGAGGCGTCCTGCGCGGCCTGCTGCGTGGCTTCGGCCGCCTGTTTGGCGGCAGCGGCGGTCGCGTCGGCGGCCTTCTTCGCGGCAGCTTCGGTGTCTGCAGCAGCCTGTTTGGCCGCAGCGGCGGCCTTGTCGGCAGCTTCCTTGGCCTGCTGCTGCGAGTTGTCGCTGCAGGCGCCAAGCGCGCCGATCATGGCGGCTGCGAGGGCGATGCGGGTCAGATTGGTACGGTTCGCTTTCATGTGGTTCTCCCCTCCGTTGTGGTCGACGCGGACCGTATCAGATCCACGCCGTTGACATTCGGACGATAGTCGTCCGGATTCATGGGTCCGCACCAGGTGTGCGGTTCGGATCAGGCGGATTCAGACGAGTTCGATCGCGATCGCGGTCGCTTCGCCGCCGCCGATGCACAGCGCGGCGACGCCACGCTTGCCACCGCGCTTCTTCAGCGCGTGCAGCAGGGTGACAACGATGCGCGCGCCGGATGCGCCGATCGGATGGCCGAGCGCGCAGGCGCCGCCGTTGACGTTGATCTTCTCGTGCGGAACGCCGAGTTCCTTGATCGGCGCCATCGCGACTACCGCGAACGCCTCGTTGACTTCGAACAGATCGACGTCGGCGACGTTCCAGCCCACCTTCGCGAGAAGATTGCGCATCGCACTGATCGGTGCGGTCGTGAACCATTCCGGCTCCTGCGAGAACGTCGCATGGCCGACAATGCGCGCGAGCGGCGTCAGGCCTCGCCTGGCCGCTTCATCGGCACTCATCAGGACGGTGGCCGCGGCGCCGTCGGAAATGCTCGATGAACTGGCCGCCGTGACAGTGCCGTCCTTCTTGAACGCGCCCTTCAAGGCCGGGATCTTGGCGATGTCGGATTTGCCAGGCTGCTCGTCGGTGGCGAACTCGGCCTCGCCCTTTCTCGTCGCGACCTTGACCGGCACGATCTCGTCGGCGAATGCGCCGGATGCGATCGCGGCCTGCGCGCGCTTCACGCTTTCGATGGTGTACGCATCCTGCGCTTCGCGCGTGAAGCCGAACTTCTCCGCGGTCGCCTCGGCGAACACGCCCATCGACTGGCCATCATAAGGATTGGTCAGACCGTCCCACGCCATGTGGTCGACCAGCTTGGCATCGCCATAGCGCAGCCCGTTGCGCGCGGCGACCATGTGCGGCGCGTTGGTCATCGATTCCATGCCGCCGGCGACGACGATGTTCGCGGAGCCGGCTTTGATCAGGTCATGGCCGAGCATGATCGCCTTCATTCCGGAACCGCAGACCTTGTTGATCGTGGTGCAGCCGGCGGCTTTCGGCAGGCCGGCCGCGAGGGAAGCCTGGCGCGCCGGCGCTTGGCCGAGATTGGCCGGCAGCACGCAGCCCATGATGACTTCGGAGACGTCCTCGCCATTGACGCCGGATTGTTCGACGGCCGCCTTGATCGCCGTCGCGCCAAGCGTCGTGGTGGGCACGCCGTTGAACTGGCCGAGCATGGAGCCAATGGCGGTGCGCTTGGCGCCGACGATGACGATATCTGACATGGGGAAACCTCTTGCGTGGGACCGACGACGAGCATCGAAGGTGAAGTGGGCGATTATCGCGCCGGTATTGCGATGCGGCAAACGTTGATGCCCGGCCGCCGTTCGCAATGCCGCATCGGTTCATGCGGCGGTGGTCGCGGCCCGAGGGCTTCGGCGAGCAGCAGGATCTCGTTCAATGCCGCCCGTCGCTCCCGGGCGAAAGGCGGCGAGCGCAATCCGGATCGCGCCGGGTCGCCGCATCGATGCTGCCGGGATCGGCCTCGGCCAATGTGCGCAAGGCCAGTCCAGCCAATGGCTCTGCTGCGCATCGCCCGCAGAGCTGATCACGACTTGCCGTGGAACAGCTCGCGCCCGATCAGCATGCGGCGGATCTCGTTGGTGCCGGCCCCGATCTCGTACAGCTTGGCGTCGCGCAGGATGCGGCCGGCCGGGTATTCGTTGATGTAGCCGTTGCCGCCGAGCGACTGGATCGCCTCGAGCGCGACCTGCACCGCGTTCTGCGAGCAGTGCAACAGGCATGAGGCAGGATCGATGCGCGACTTCACGCCGGCGTCGTAGTTCTGTGCGACGAGGTAGGCGTAGGCGCGCGAGGACTGCAGTGCCGTATACATGTCGGCGATCTTGCCCTGCATCAGACCGAACGTGCCGATCGGTGCGTTGAACTGCTTGCGCTCGCGCACGTAGGGCAGGGTGATGTCGAGTGCGGCCTGCATCAGGCCGATCGGGCCTCCCGAAAGCACGAGGCGTTCGGTGTCGAGTCCGCTCATCAGCACGCGCACGCCTTCGTTGATCTCGCCGACGCGGTTCGCATCCGGAATCTCGCAGTTGTCGAACACCAGTTCGCAGGTGTTGCTGCCGCGCATGCCGAGCTTGTCGAGCTTCTGCGCGGTCGAGAAGCCCTTCATGCCCTTCTCGACGAGGAATGCGGTCATGCAACGCGAGCCGGCCGGGCGATGCGCGGTGCGCATGTAGACCAGCAGCACGTCGGCGTCGGGGCCGTTGGTAATCCACATCTTCGTGCCGTTGGCGACCCACACGTCGCCCTTCAGCTCGGCGCGGCAGGTCATCGAACCGACCACGTCGGAGCCGGCGCCCGGTTCGCTCATCGCCAGCGCGCCGACGAATTCGCCGCTGCACAGCTTGGGCAGGAACTTCTGCTTCTGCGCCTCGCTCGCGTTGTGGAAGATGTTGTTGATGCACAGGTTCGAATGCGCGCCGTACGACAGGCCGACCGAGCCGGACGCGCGCGAGATTTCCTCCATCGCGACGAGGTGGGCGAGATAGCCGAGTTCCGAGCCGCCGTATTCGCCGGAGACGGTGATGCCAAGCAGTCCCATCTCGCCGAACTTGCGCCACAAATCGGCCGGGAATGCGTTGTCGCGGTCGATCAGGTCCGCGCGCGGCGCGATTTCCTTCTCCGCGAACGCGTGCACGGTTTCACGCAACAGGTCGAGTTCTTCACCGAGGGGAAATGGGCGCATGGATCGGTCCGTCGTGGGTGGCGAACTCCGATGATATCGTCCATGCCTCGCTTGCGCGCGCTGGCGATGGTGCGAGGTCGGTGTAGCGGGGCCCCGGGCCGGGGCCCCGCCACCCC